>JBNGBT010000036.1:253-3989 GCA_049903315.1 Candidatus Cloacimonadota bacterium
ACTCTGACAGAACTCGGCTAAGTGGTTGGCAATGACGACACTGCCTCCGGCGTGGATTTCCTGGGAGACATATTGCAGACCATCCCATTTTCGAGGGAGACATACAGCTTATTGATATTGTATATCTGAAGAAAAAATTATAAATGACTGCTGATAAGAAGCAGTCATACTCCATGTTTGCAAACAAAGTACAAAAACGGTTGATTTTTACAAAAGTCAGGGATTCAAAATAATGCCTGAAAACAACCAAGAAAAGACAGGTAAGTATGAGTTCCTCATGGAATGGAGGTAAGAAATAAAGCCCACAACAGCAGAATTGCCGACTCAGCCGCGTAGCGGAGTTCAAGAAAAAAACTTGTATAGTTGAAAAGACGAAATACCTAAGTAAAAACTGCAAAAAAGGGGTACGTACCTCACTTGCAGCACGTTAGGCGGCATTTTCAAGAAAAAAGACAAATTCAAAGACACAAATTCGTAAATTTGAAAAAAGCGTGATACTTCTATTTGCTTATTTGTTTCTTGCGTTGTTTGTTTCATTCCTCTGTTCAATCATGGAATCCGTCCTTCTTTCCACGCCACATTCTTTTCTGATTGTAAAACAAAAGAAAGGGAATAAATGGGCGGGTTCATTTATTGATTTCAAAAATAATATCGACAAACCACTGTCTGCAATTTTATCATTGAATACCGTCGCTCATACAATTGGAGCTGCCGGTGTGGGTGCTCAAGCTATAATTGTTTTTGGTGAAGCGTCTTTTGGGATCGTTTCCGCTGTTTTAACCATTTTAATTTTAGTGATTACTGAAATTATTCCCAAAACGATTGGGGCAAAATATTGGAGAAGTATCGCCAAGTTTTCCTCTTTCACAATTAATATAATGATTATTATTACATATCCTTTAGTACTAATGTCTGCTTTCATCACCAAAGTTGTTTCAAAATCCAATAATAGACAAACTGTCAGCAGGGAAGAAATTGCAGCTCTGGCAAGTATTGGAGCTGACGAAGGGGTATTTTCAGATGAAGAGCATAAAATTGTCCAAAACATATTGAAACTGAAAAATGTAAAAGTTAAAGAAATTATGACTCCAAGGGTAGTTGTCGCTACTGCGGACGAAAATTTGCATCTGAATGAGTTTTTGGAAAGTAAAGACTATTTAAAATTTTCAAGAATTCCGGTCTATTCTGAGAACTCCGAAAATATAACAGGATATGTACTCAGACAGCAGGTATTTGAGAATTTAGCAGAAGACAAACATGAGCTGAAACTAAAAGATATCAAACGTACAATTTTGGTATTTCCAGGCACTACGGTATTATACTCATTATGGGAAAAACTATTGGAAAATAAAGAGCATATTGCGTTGATCATTGATGAATATGGCGGATTAGATGGGATTGTAACAATGGAAGATGTTATCGAAACCTTACTCGGGCTTGAAATTGTTGATGAAAATGACACAATAACAGATATGCAAAAATATGCGCGCGAAAGATGGAAATCAAGGCAGGCAAAATACAAACTGATTGATAGATTAAACACGAACGAAAAGTAAAAACACCCCCTGACAGCAAATAAATGCAATGACCAATCTGGCAGCCGGATAGTGGGTTATCCAATCCCGTTCGGACACCTGTTCCGATTTCAGCGTGGACAGTTTTTGGTTTTAAATCGGAAAAATCTTGGAAAGCCATCGGCGCATAGTGATTCTGCAACCGTCTTCTGTGTCACTTGCAGGTATCCTTCCATAAACATACAAAGGAGGATAACAGTTGAAACGACCAAGAAAGAAAACAGGAGATCGACAATGCACCAAATCAAACAGATAAACCCGCTTCATCAGGAATCTGATCTGTCCACCCGAAAGATCAGTTTGGCAAATAACATACCCGCAGCCACAATATTTGATTAGATAGGACACTTTCAAATAGAAGATGGAAAAATTCAGTTTCGGGGAGGTTATTGGGATAATTTATTGTATACACCACAGCATAAACTTCCGATGCAAAAAGAATAAAGAGGATCAGGAGATTTTGTTTGATGGGGTCAATTTGGTAAACAGCTTTCTGATATAAGAGAAAATCAATTGAATCTGTCATTTGGCGTGGCGGCGAAACAAATAGTGCCCCGATCGATTGCTGAACCCCCGTCCCGTCAGCTGACGAACGGGTAAACCAATTGAAATTGAATGTAAATAAAATATGGCTGGTAACAATGTCCGTTGTGCATAAGGGTGTCGAAGGTTTTCGACCGGTATCCCCCGCTTCAACTTTAGGGGGTATTTTGATAGGCATGAAATTCAGCAATCTCTTACACACCATGCCCCAACCGTTAGCTGCAATAAAAAAACGAAAATGAGATATACCTTTTTAATTCTCCTTGGTTTTTTATTCATTATTGGATGTGAACAACATTTCAACCAGGAACACGAGATAAAAGAAAACTCTAAATCAACAATTGAACAGCCATTAGATTCTTTATTAAAAAACCAATTGGAGCTCATTGCTGCAGAAGACCAAACTTTAAGACTTCTGCTGCCGGAAGTTGGTAAAAAATTTGGAAAGGGTTCAAACGAAGAAAAATATGTTTGGTCACTGATTCACAGACAAGACAGCATCTGCTTAAACAAGACTTTATCAATTCTGAATGAACATGGTTGGATAGGGAAAAGCAGGGTCGGAGATATCGCAAATCAAGCACTTTGGTTGGTGATTCAGCACGCTGAACTTGAAATTCAAGAAAAATATTTACCTCTATTAAAAAAATCTGTTGAAAATGAAGAATCTGAAGGATGGCATCTGGCATTCTTAGAGGACAGAATTTTGATGAGAAAAAATCAGATGCAAACCTATGGTTCTCAGGCATTCTGGGATGAATCTATTCATAAAATGAAGATTTATCCGATAGATGATTTGAAAAATGTTAATCAAAGAAGAGAACTCATCGGACTTGAACCGATCGAAGAATACGCAAAATCGAATGGATATGTTTTTGACCAAAAAGAATAATAAAACGATGAAAACAAAATATAAAAATATTAACCAAAAAATTAGTAAATATTAGCATTGCTGTCCGGAGAAAATTTAATTATATACCACATAATAGTGGCCACCCCCCGTTTTATTTAGCAAAAAAGAGTCATCTGATTTGGATTTCCTCTTATCTCTTTGAAGACATGTCTAAAAGATCTCACGCGAGTCCCTATGAGTAGTATCTGCAGAATGGTTGTGATTTTATAGTACACAAAGCCCAGCAGTTCACTGAACTGGTATTTTTCCATGACCTCTATATTTGTTTCCAGAATCATTTTATCATGCAGTTCACGAGTCTGACTGTAAAGAAGATACATGGCAACTGTGACAACAGACATTATACTCTGTAAGCCTGTGAAGGTTCGTATCTGTATATCTTCCAGATCATATTGATCTTTTACATGACGATGATACTCTTCAATCTTCCAACGATATCCATAACCTTTAAAACATTCTTCGCAGACTTCACGAGATGTATTTTTCTCACTGCACACCAGATACCAACTGTATCCTTTACCATGCCCTTTTGTAACCACAAGCCACAATTGTTTATCCGTATAAACGGCATCTGTTTCCCTGTGTACGTAATTGACTTTCACAGCCCCAACATCATAGCTTTCCTGAACTCTATTATTTTTCTTGATCTTGTCAACTGTGAATGTATAATGAAGACGGACCCTGCGGGATACTTTCTTGAACTTTT
>JBNGBT010000037.1:0-3526 GCA_049903315.1 Candidatus Cloacimonadota bacterium
TTCTCAACGTACTGTCCAGTACGATTTCACTCATTTTTCTTCATATGCCTTGTAGAATCAATCATTTTCATCATCTCATTGCGAAGTCTCATGAAATATCCGGGCTAACGAGTGCTTACAGTCCGGCGGTGACGCCCTGTCACAGGGCGTCGCGGCTGGAGTACAGATGTTAAATAGGGTTTATTAAATGGGGGCAGTTATGTTTTTGTATTTAATATGTATATTTATATTTTCCGCAAGCTTTGCCAATGAAGCTGATTCCCTTTATTTATCAATTGTCACTATACCTGGTGAAGCAAATATTTCTTTAAATGCTAAACCTTGTACTTTAAGTCCAGCAGATTCCGTATTAGTAATGTATCAAAACCATTTTTTACTGGAAATTGAAAAAGATGGTTATATCCCATACTCATTTCTGGTTAAGAAACCATTTGGTCACTATCGCTTGGAGTGTGAGTTAATTAGTGATTCACAATCCGAGATTATGCAAGATCAGATTGACAAAATGTTTTACAAGAAATATCGCGAACCCTCCGTAATATTTACGATACTGGCGACAATCGGTACCGGATATTTAAATAATCGTGCTGAGTCAGAGTGGAATGAATACAAATCAATTAGACAATTAGGATTAACTCCTGAAGATAATAATATCGAATCATATGTCAACTGGACACAGAGATTAGCACTGACATTGCCTATTGCATTAACTTTTCCAATTTATACGAATTATAACATTGATAAATCGGTTCGATACAGTGGAATTAATAGATATAGATACGATACTTTGAGAATCAAAGCTCAAAAGACAAATGCCTTATATAATTGCGCAGCTTGTTTTGCCGGGTGGTATGTTTTGAATTCAATTCAAAAAACGGTTAATTCTCGAGAAAATTCACAATATTGGGCTCAAGAATTCCCGAATACTGAGACTTCAAATTCATTAAAATTATCCGCTAATGTCCTTCTTCTTTATGGCGCGATTGAGTTGATTCATTGGCAAATATTATCAAGTAACATCCCGTCGATAACTGAATTTGTGGATTTTGTATTACAATAAAATCATAATTTCAGCTATCCCGCCAGTCCAGTTGAAGTTCAATGCGGTGTAATGAATTTCGGTTTTTGGAAGTCCAATATAAGTCAGGTAAATTTTGCAGCCGGCTGCCCTCACCCCGCAGCTAACCGGCTTAATGTCAGAGCAGCATTTCTCATACAAGATTGATGTTTTAAGGACAGCAGACAACATTGCTATGAATTCAAGGATACAAAAAAAAATCAGTACACTTTACATCATCACACTATGCTTGTTTTCCTTTGCTGGGTGCAACAACTTAACGCAGGAGAACGTTACAGGCAAAGTGAGTAATCCCCAAATGTGCTCCGTTGATATTGAGTTTGTAAACGCAGATCAAATGTACAGCTACAAACTTCCTGACGGAAATACGGAAATATCCAATTGGAACGAAACTCTTGGATCACTCGCAACACTGCTTTCTAAAGATTTGAAAAACATTAGTGTGCAGGCATGTGATCAAGATTGGAAGGATTACAATAAGGTCCAATCATTTTTACTTGATGTTCTCGCAGACAGTACGTCACGGACATTTCTCGCGCCCTTGTGGGCTCAACCGTTCCTTGCAAGTCTCATTTGTGAACTAGAGTATCAAGATGGCACGAGAACGTTATGGATTGTGGGTGCTGATCGCTGGACTTCATTCTTCATAGATGATATGGGCAACCCGATATTTGCTACACATACTGAAATCGCACAACGCTACCCTGTTGAACGAGGAAATGGTTAAGATGGATTAAAACCAGACTTGGAATTACTGCCATCGGCAACGGCATTTGAGCAGTCGTCAAGTCTTGATTGCACCTGATCCCATAATCGAAAAAATGTGTTTTTTGAACAACCGGTTCTGGCGGCAAGGCCTTCGCCGCATTCTCTGAACAACGTCACACAGATTTTAGATTTTTTGTACAATCCGTTTTTGATGCATAGGAATTCCCAAAGATCGACGCTGTTTTCTTCCCGTTGTTTGAAATTCGGGCATTTTGAAGGTTTGTGGAAAGTCATAATATTTTGCTTCGTCCAATGGGGTTTTCCCGCTGCTAAATGGCAAGGCAGTGTACCTTTCCCCAAAATTCATCAACATTCTATTCTATATTTTTCAAGTTTGATAAATTTTCGAATAATTGTTTCTAAAAGATGTACTATCTATGGATTTAAATTATGCTAATTATTTGATAGGAATTGAGTATGTCAAAAATAAAAGAATTAGTCAAATCACCTCATATTCAAATTTCTTTGGCTACTGGGATCAGTATTATTGCATTAGCATATTTTTCAAAACGAGTTCTTCCGGAACCGCTTGGATATCTTGCGCTTGCTATTCCACCTTTTATAGCTACAATTTATGAATCAGTTTTAGGCAAATATAAAAATTCAAAAATTTGCACAACATGGTACTGGGTTGCGGCAATTATTTTTGCAACAGCTTTGGTAATTTTCTTATCCTGGATAGGAATTATATAGTCAAGTATATCATTGAAAGAAATCAAATTGAACAAATTGAAATTACTGGATTCCGTATTTTCATACGGTAAAATCGCCCAACATAGGCTGCAATATTGACGGCACGGTCTATATTTGAAATCTGATTTTTTTTTTGCGTTGATTCAGCTTTCTTTATTTTTCGATGATTCATACTCTGCATCCTTGCGGCAAATAAACCAAGCGTTGCGCACCGGCAAACACCAAGGATAACTGATATGAACATTTTTGTTCTGGATTATGATATTCAGAAATGTGTCGAGTACCATGCCGATCAGCACGTTGTGAAGATGATTCTTGAAAGCACACAAATGCTCTGTACCGTACTCAACAAACTAGGTCTGCAGGCTCCTTACAAATCGACCCATCTTCGTCATCCCTGTACCTTGTGGGTCGGCGATTCTCTTGAAAACTGGAAATGGTTGCAGACTCTGGCTCTCAAACTCAATGAAGAATACAGATTTCGCTTTGACCGTCACAAGGATCACAAATCTGCTTTGATCGCTCGAACTTTACCCATTCCCCCTATCAAGAATAATGGCTTAACAGATTTTGCACAAGCGATGCCGGATGAATATAAGTGTCCGGGGAATGCTGTCAAGGCTTATCGACGATTTTATGTTGCTGAAAAAGCTCATTTCGCTGCATGGACAAAAAGACCTGTACCTGATTGGTTCAAAACCGGAATTCAATCACGAAAGCAACCGTGAATCGTTAAAGTCAATCGCGCTTAACCCTGCATGTCCCGGACATCAATTCGCACAATGGGCCGCGACGTTGAAAGCTTAAAGGGGTCCAATCTGCAATGGTTGGGGATGCGAGCTTCGCTCATCCAATGATGCTTTTGTCAGCCCGCATATTTCGCGAGAATATCTATGCGTAAATGCTTCTCATGGTAATTCCGGTTTATTCGGACACCCATTCCGGCAACCTTTCGGACAGTGTTCCGGTTTTTTTCCGGACATCAAT
>JBNGBT010000038.1:0-3036 GCA_049903315.1 Candidatus Cloacimonadota bacterium
AGCAAAGGATTATAAGCAGGCAGAAATTCTCTGCGAACAGGCAAGAGCGCTGGCTGTTAAAAATGAATTCTTGCGATAGAATAAATACCGGTGCGTGCTCAAACAGACTGAATGACCTCAGGTGAATGACCGCCTCGGGACTTGGGATTGCTGCATCCTGAATTCCCTGCCGAGGGCTATTCCCCGGGTGTGGTGGGGGTTTGGGATGGGTGGACGGAGGGAAATTGGTGAAATGGTGGAATGGATCTATGGTTGATTTGTGCTTCCAGACAGGGTGCGATTGGGTGGTCGAGTCGTTGAGTTGGGCGTCCTTGCTGGATGTTATTGAGCGGCATATTGGGGTAATGGCTGAGCAGGAGCTGGCGAGTCGTCAGTCAGTGAATGGTTGAATAGTGAAATAGTGAAATGCTGAATCGGAGTTCGCTGGCAGGATGCAGTCGGGTGATTGAATCGTACAACCGAAGTATGGTGTTCCTGAGCAGTCGAGTCTGATTTTCCCAGACAGGTGCGGTTGAGTGGAACTTGTGGGTTGTCAGTTTTCAGCAGAAGGATGAAAAATGGACCAAATTACCAGCCTTGTTTTTCACAGTCCGGACCGCGGTTCGGAGTGAGAAACCGACCGGAATATTTCATGAGAATATCTATGCGTAAAATGCTTCGCGATTTTCGGACGATCATGAATCTGATCAATTCTCCAGCATCCGTCAGGAGACGGATTCTCGATTCAATTCGAAAAATGTTCTCAATGTACTGTCCAGTACGATTTCACACATCTTTCTTCATAAGCATTGGAAAATCAGAATCCCATGAATTTTAAACGGAAAAAGCTTCAATGATCATCACGCATAAATTGTATAGAATTCATGCTTTTTCCGCATCAACACATTATTCATCATCTCATCACGAGGTCTCATGAAATTTCCGGGCTAATTTTTCTCTGAGAACTGCCGACTGCGATTTACTGAAAAAAAATAGGCTGCCAATCGTATGCTGAATTGATTTCAGTTGTTAATGCTATTTCTTAAAGCTGTTTCGGCAAATGCGTCAGTAATTAATCGATGATTCAGCAAATTTATTATTTATCAGGTTGGTGTTGTATATCAAATAAGTAATCCATTCATTTTAGGATCGTGATAAAGTATATAGTAAAATGACTGATTGAATTTACTTTAAGTTACTACAATGATTCATTTTACAACAACATATAATACTTGACTCTGTCGTCGCTAATTGAAAAAAGATATGAGTATGAGTGTCAGTAAACAATTTAACCAACACGTCAGTTTTGTTCAGAGCACACCGCAGCAACCTGGCCACAATGTCAGCTGTTTTTTTGTTTCGCCGACCTTTTATTATGTACTAATATACGGTACATATACTGAGGGAGATGTTTCAATTATGAAAGAACTATCGGTAAACAAGTTCAGAGCAAATATCAAGTCTGTTGTCGATGAGGCTATTTCCGAGCATGAACCTGTGAAGGTCAAGAGACGTGCTGGAAGAGATTTCGTTGTTGTCAGCGCTGAAGATTGGGATCGGGAGCAAGAGACGCTTTACATCATGCAAAATGAAAATCTGATGAAACAGATTGCTGACTCAGTACTCACCCACACTTCAAATACTGGTTATACACCATCTCAGGAAGAACTTGATGAGATCAATAGTATTTGAGGGAAGAACTTGGGAGCAATATGAGACTTTACGAGCAAAGGATAAAAAACTACATCGAAATCTCTGCAAAATTCTCCAAGAGATGCAGCGACGTAATCCTTCAAAGGGTTTGGGGAAGCCCGAGCAGTTAAAACACAGCCTTTCTCATTTCTGGTCTCGAAGGCTTTCAAAAGGGGATCGCTTGATCTATCGATTCGATGATAACGCTATTTATATCTTTGCTATTGGGGGGCACTATGATAGATAGGAACAAATCGCTGCTGCTGACCGAGTGTGCGCCTACGGTTTTTTCAGCTGCTGGGTTATAGAAATATTTGGTTTTTGAATTTGCTCGATGTCCCCCCATCGGCAGCTGAGCTCCACCTTAGAATTGGATACGAGTGTCAAGCTCGAAAACATATACTCATGAATGTATTATACTTATATATTATTGATACTGTTATGGCTTTTGAATTTGATAATATAGAAAGTGATACAAACCAGTCGAAGCATGGAATTGACTTCATAGATGCTCAACAATTTTGGGACGATCCCGAACTAGTGATTATTCCTGCAAGGACAAGTGATGAAAAACGTTTTTTATCTGCAGGACGAATCAAAAACAAGCTATGGTCAGCAGTCTTTGCAATCCGTGAAAAAAATATTCGAATTATTTCAGTCAGAAGGTCCAGTAAAAATGACGAAGAAACCTATCACAGGTAAAGAGTTTGATGATCTTTTTGATGATGGACAAGATCTATTACATCATTTTGATTTATCAAAATCCGTAAGACCTGGTGTTAAACAAAAAAGAGTAAATGTTGATTTTCCCGTTTGGATGATCCAGCTTCTTGACAGAGAAGCAAAAAGAGTTGGAGTTACAAGGCAATCAATTATCAAAGTCTGGATTGCTGATAAACTTAAAGATACTGTAAACTTGGAATTTCATTTTCCTAAATCAAAACAATAACGTGTATCATAGATTCTGAAACACCGGTACAAATTTTAAATCAGTGTTGCAGACATTGCTAATTCGGGTGAAATGCATTTTAATGTAATATCGATCCCGGTGGAAAGGTCTTCCCCGCATTTCTTTTTTCAGAGATGTATTTCAGATTTCAGGTACAATCAGTTTTTCGAAGCACATGATTTCACAAAGCTCGACTCTGTTTTCTTTCCTTTGTTTGACAGAAGGTGGGGTTGAAGTATAGTGTAAAACCAACATTGACTGCTCAGCCCATTCAGGTTTTTGCCGGTACGAGATGCAGCCGGGATTCCCTGCAGGGCGTTAAATTCAGCATGTTTATCTAACCGGCCGGTCTTATTGACGTTCAATGCCTTGCGATAAAATTCGGTTTTGGAAAACTTCATAAGAATGGAGTAAAT
>JBNGBT010000038.1:3046-3411 GCA_049903315.1 Candidatus Cloacimonadota bacterium
GAAGTCCGGTTGCCGTCAAACCGCAGCTAACCGGCATAGCATTAGACAACATACATATTGAAATACATCACTTACATATTAAGCTTCCTATCACTGCTGAATGCAAATTTGATTAACATTCCAGCCGACTTCCCTACGATTCAGGATGGAATTAGCGTATCAATAGACGGTGACACAGTTCTTGTTCAACCGGGTACTTATTATGAGAACATCGATTTCGATGGAAAGAATATTGTTGTCGGCTCATTGCTCATAACAACAGATGATCCAGAATACATAAATCAAACAGTAATAGATGGTGGCTTTAATGGTAGCACTGTGACAATTACAAGCGGAGAAGCTGAATCAGCTTTACTACGGGGCTT
>JBNGBT010000039.1:0-2840 GCA_049903315.1 Candidatus Cloacimonadota bacterium
AAGCATAGAGAATGTTCTGCCTTTCCCTATCAAAGGGTTTGATTGTGATAACGGCTCAGAGTTCCTAAACTGGCAAATTGTTAAGCACTATCAAAAGCGACCCAGACCAGTGCAGTTTACCAGATCACGTCCGTATCGAAAAAACGACAATGCTCATATTGAAGAAAAGAACTGGTCCATTGTAAGACAGTATTTGGGGTACAACCGGTTTGATCAAAATCACTGGACTGAAGCGTTAAACCAAATCTATCTAAATGAATGGAGACTACTGATGAATTTCTTCAGACCCTCATGTAAACTAATTTCAAAAAACAGAGTAAATGGGAAAATCAAAAAGAAGTATGAAACACCAAAAACGCCTTATCAAAGATTAATGGAATGTGATGAAATACCTGCTGAAACTAAAGAGCAACTAACATGCTTATTCCAATCTTTAAACCCCTTTGAACTTCAAATGAATATGGAAGTCAAAATCAAATCTTTCTTAAGAAAAACTCAACCTCTGAAAAGCAACTATTCACTTTCAGCTCAACTGTGACTTGGGTTACCTTTTATTATGAGGCAACTGGATTATTCAATGCCTGGAGTTTCAAACATATTACTACTAAATGTTTCCATTCTCACTGAAAATTTATCATACACATTCGGGAAAATCACTGAAGGTTTTAGTTTATATGCCCTTTTAATTTTGACAAGTAAAAAGCCCCAAATAATTTGGGGCTCATCATTTAAAATTAAAAATATTTACTGAATGTAGATCTATTTCACATCTCGGTCCGTAATTATATAGTGTCGAATAGCAAAAATTCCTACGGTAATACCGATTAAAAGAGATACTACTCTTCTAAGTAACTTCACCTGTAAAATCCACAGGGATGAGCTTTAATCCCAAGTATTTAGCTTGATATCTGAGTTTGTTGACCATTCTTTGTTTATTCAAATTTTCTTGCTCGTAAAAGATCGTTTCATCGTAATGACATTGATTCGTCATCATATGATAAATAATCCTAGCCAGCTTATGTGCAGTTGCCGTAATTGCCTTTGGAGCACCAAGTTTCGATCTCATGCGCCTATAGTAATGGCCAAGATATGATTGGTTATTCCATAATGATTGTGCTGATAGCCTCAGTGCATGAGCCAACCGATTTTTGACTTTATTGGTTTTTGATGATAAGATTTTCCCACCACTGATTTTGTTGTTTGGAGATAATCCAAGCCAGGAGCAAAATTGATTACAAGTTGGAAATTTTGAGATATCTGTTCCGACTTCAGAAAATACAACAGAAACGGTGGAAGTACTTACTCCATCAATTTCAGTAAGGTCTGTTCCAAGGATTCTGTTCATATGAGGACGCAGATCAAAATTCAGTTCATTGCTCCCCTTCTTTTTTTTTCTGGATGGAAGCAGTGGCTTTTCTTCTGGGTCGATTGAGGAGTCAAAATCGTTGAGAAGATTTTCAATTTCAGCATCACAATCGGATATCATCTGTTGGTAGTGACGGTAGGACTGCAACGCTTGCTTAAGCGTAAAAAGGTGCTCTGTGCGATAATCTCCCATCAGTGACCTGGCAATCGTTTTTTGATCTGCCTTGATCCGCTTATCTCTCAATTCGGACAGCTTTTCAGAGTTATGTTCACCAGACAATATTGCATCGACAATGGCCAGACCTGTAACACCGGTTATATCACTTATCACGTTGTGGATTTGGAGGTTCATCTGTGTCAGAGACTTTTGCATATGCTGCACATGACTTCCTGCTGTTATTACCATATTGCGTCTGTGTCGGAGAAGAGTGCGTATCATGCAGATTTCATTTGATGGTCGAAATGATCCATTGAGCAAACCAACTGAATGAAGATATTGGAGCCATTGGCAATCCTGAACATCCGTTTTCCGACCAGGGACATTCTTGACATGACGAGCATTGACAAGCAAGACCTCAAAATCATAGTCTTCAAGAATCTGGTAGATCGGTATCCAGTATACACCGGTTGATTCCATTGCTATGGATTTGATACCACAGGATTTTAACCATTTCGAAGCAGTATGCAAATCATCTGTAAATGTGCTGAAACAACGTACCGGTTCTGGAGAACGGTCTTCAGGAACTGCAATAAATATTTCATTTGCTCCAATATCAATACCTGCTGAATCTGGTTGAACTTGATGCAAGGTTTTTTGTGTTTTTTGTTTCCGGGATCTGCTCATTATTTTTTTCCTGTTTTTACTCGTTGGTGGCCGGCCTCTGCTTTTGAGTATTCTTCTAAACGGGATAGATTGTCAATCTTCACCAATGTTGAATCACGAGGACCAGGGTCACGCTAACTACCGGGTTTTCTGTTCTCACAGATTACACCATTGCTTATCCGACCTATTTCGCACCAACTTGGGTTGTAAATTCAGGGAAATGTTTGAACAGTAAAAACATGTCTCCTGTTCTGCACTTCTGATTGTCACCAAGTGTCCGAGACACACAGTAAAATCAGGTACAAAATTACTGCATAATGGTTCAATTCAAATTGTTTATTCAGCAGCAATATTTATCTCTTTGGTTTTTCTTAAAGACTCCCCTTTCCTGTTTTGCGCAACGGGACATCCTAGCATCTATTGATTACGAAAAGATTTTCATTAATAGTTTTTGTTGATCGCTTAATCCAATATTTATAGACTCTTTCCTCCTTGAGTCAGGCAATTCAAATTCTAAAGCATATATTGTTTGAGTTAATTCGGTAGCTCTCTTTGCACTAAATGGTACATTTACCTGATAGAGTTTTCTCTCCAATTCCTTCAATTCTGTATAAGCTGCAAATGATATACTTATGTCAGCTTCAATCCTTTC
>JBNGBT010000003.1:0-313815 GCA_049903315.1 Candidatus Cloacimonadota bacterium
TGACGAGTTAACACCAATGGAGAAATTAATAGCATATTTCTTCCCTAAAAGTGTAAACAACGCGTGAAAATCTTACAGAGGAATTATAAATTCTCAATTATTTCTAGATATTTTTCTATTGGTTGATTACCGACTAATTCGTGTTTCTCATTAATAATAATTTTGGGAACTGCGCTTACGGAATATTTGATAGATTCCGTGGTAAAGGTCTGCGCTTCTACCATATCTGCAGAGATGCGGTCGTTCAACATTGCGAGGTGGTGGGCATTGCTTACAGCGCCCGGGCAGTGTGGGCATCTCAGTGTAATAAACACCTGGATGTGCACATCCTTTTTGATTTCGTTAATGCGTTTCATGAGTTCTTCGTTGAGATCATGCTTCTGTCCGGAAACTTCGAGCAAGCTCGAGATAAAGGAGTTGATCTCATAGCCGCCGGGAAGACCGAAAAATCGTATGCCGTTGTCTTTGCCTTCAGCAGCCAAAATAACCATTGCAGGTATCTTATCGACACCATATTTTTCTGCGAGGTTTTTGTCCTTTTTGAAATCGTACACTTTTAATTCCAATTTATCTGAGAGTGTTACAAATTCATTAAGAAATTCATGTTCTTCCTTACAGGTTTCACACTCAAATTCCTGTGTGAAAAATGCGATGGTAACTTTATTTTGAAGCTTCTGCAAAATTTCTTTAAGCTGTGTTTTTATCTGTTCTGTAAATAGATCCATGTTGATAATCCTTTCAATACTTATTTTTTATACCGTCAAGGTATATTTATTGGGATAATATATAACTGGTTGAGCAAATGTCAAAATCCTAATTTCTAATTACAAATAAATTGCCAAAATCCAAATGTCAAAAGTAAGAGAAACTTGAAATTAGAAATTCTTGGATCGTACTTATCACACGCTCTAAACCAAGATGAACTTGAGACATGTCGAAATGATTATATTTGTGTAAATGGTTATCTCACACTTGTGAAAAATTTTTTGACCTGTGACAAGTATTCAGACTGAAGAGCATGTCTTAAGTTAGAAATAATATATCGTACTTATCACAAGCTCTTCGACCTGTGACAAGTCCTTAACGAATAAAATGTCAAAATCTAAATGTCAAATGATGAGAGAAACTTGAAAATTGAAGTTAGAAATTAGAAATTACTTGTCACGGCGTATCCCGATCTATCGGGAGAAGACGGAGAAATTTGGAATTCCCAACTCAACGATTGTTGATCTGTGAAAAATTTTCAAGCAGAATAATAAACGTTAGAGTATATACTTCGTCAAATCTTCGTCGGTAATGATCTTTGCGAGTTTTTGTGTGACCAGCTCTTTTGTGATCTTTATATTTTCAGTTTTACTATCAGGCAGTTCGTAGAGATAATCTTCCAGCAGAATGGAGAGGACAGTATGCAGTCTTCGTGCACCGATGTCCTCCATTTTTGTGTTGGCAAGCGCAGCAAAATTTGAAATTTCTTTGATCGCACCTGATGTGAAGCGCACGCTTACGCCTTCTGTTTTGAGCATTTCAGTATATTGTTTGATCAGCGCATTTTTAGGAAGTGTGAGTATCTTTGCGAAGTCCTCTTCAGTAAGACTTTTCAGCTCGACGCGAATCGGGAATCTGCCCTGTAATTCCGGGATCAGGTCGGAGGGTTTGGAAACATGGAATGCGCCCGAGGCAATAAAGAGGATATGGGTTGTGTCTACCATGCCGTATTTGGTAGGAACATTTGTGCCTTCAATAATAGGAAGCAGGTCGCGCTGTACACCTTCGCGGGACACATCTGGTCCATGCTGGGATTTTTCTCCAGCGATCTTGTCTATTTCATCAAGAAAGACAATGCCGTTCTCTTCGACACGCGTGATTGCGATCTCTTTTACATCGCTCATGTCAACAAGCTTTTTGGATTCATTATAAAAGAGGTAATCGAGTGCTTCACTGACCTTCATCTTCTTGCGTTTGCCGCCAGAAGAATGTCCGGGCATGAAGCCGGCAAGGATCTCGCCCATATTTATATCAAAACTATCCATACCCATGCCTGAGAATACTTCGATCCGCGGTTCAGGCATATCATCGAGCTTCATCTCCACTTCTCTATTGTCGAGCGAGCCGCTCTGGAGCATCTTTCGGAACTTTGCCTTGTTTCTCTCGTGCTTTGCTTTTTCCTCTTCGAATGTTTTTCGTTCCAGTTTCTGCTCTTCGAGAGAAAGGTTTGTTTTGCGCTGTCGCTTGAGCGGAGGGAGAAGAAGATCGAGTACTTTTTCTTCAGCACGTTCCCGCGCTTCCTCTTCGACTTCCATGGTGAGTTCGTCGCGCACCTGGTTGATCGAAAGACTTACGAGCTCGCGGACAATGGATTCCACATCACGCCCTACATAGCCAACTTCAGTGAATTTCGACGCTTCTATCTTTATAAAGGGAGCGTTCACAAGGTTTGCGAGTCTTCTTGATATCTCTGTTTTTCCCACGCCGGTGGGTCCGATTAAAATTATATTGTTTGGAAGGATTTCATCACGAAGGTCTTCTGACACATTCTGCCTTCTCCAGCGATTTCTGAGAGCGATTGCGACTGCGCGTTTTGCCTTGTCCTGGCTGATGACATATTTATCGAGTTCTTTAACTGTTTGCTTGGGAGTGAGTTCGTACATATCCATTTAGATTTCCTCTATGACAGTATTGTCATTGGTGTAAATACAGATTTCTGAAGCTGTTTTAAGCGCTTCTATTACGATATCTTTGGGTGTGTTTTTCTTGTCTTTCATGAGCACCAGTGCAGCGGCTTTTGCATACGGACCGCCGGAACCTATCGCTGCAATGTTATGATCCGGTTCGATCACGTCGCCGGTACCAGATAACACGAGCAGATGGGTTGCATTGCCTGCGATGATCATTGCTTCGAGGCGCCGGAGGTACTTATCCGTCCGCCATTCTTTAGCAAGCTCCACCGCAGCTCTCATAAGATTGCCCTTGTATTCTTTGAGCTTTTCTTCGAATTTTTCAAAAAGAGTGAATGCGTCGGCAGTTGCGCCGGCAAATCCGGCAATGACCTTTCCTTCATAGAGTCTGCGGACTTTATGGGCAGTTGCCTTGAAAATAGTATCGCCAAGCGTGACCTGTCCGTCACCGCCGATGGCTACCTTTTTCCCGATTTTCACACCGATTATTGTTGTTCCCTTAAGTTTTATCGTTTCCATTCTCTTTTATATCCTGTGATTTCTTACTTTTACTTTTCTGTTTTTTCTCAACTTTTTTCAGATTTCCATTAAGATACTTCTGATAGATATCATCGATTTCTTCTCCCGTAAGTGTTTCTTTGTCGAGTAGTTCATTGGCAAGCGTATGCAGGAGGGGTTCATTCTCAGAAAGAATTTTCAGGCATCGCTGGAATTGCGCTTCTATGATATCGCGTATTTCCGAATCAACAAGCTTTGTAAGGTCTTCGCTATGATTATTTGATCTGCCGAATTCTTTGCCGAGGAAAATATTTTCATCTTTATCCCCGATAGTCATAGGACCGATCTTCTCGCTCATACCCCATTCGCAGACCATTTTTTTCGCGAGTTCCGTTGCTCTTTTAATGTCATCTCCTGCACCCGTGGTTGGCTCTCCGCTGGCGATCTTATCTGCAGCACGTCCGCCAAGCAGGTGTGCGATAGTGGCTTCACAATAACTCTTCGAGTAAGTGAGCCTGTCATCAAGCGGAAGAAAATGAGTTGAGCCGAGAGAACGCCCGCGGGGAATGATCGTCGCCTTATGAATTGGATCGCTGCCCGGTATGAACTTGGCAACCATCACATGACCTGCTTCGTGATAGGCAGTGTTCTTTTTTTGCACATCTGTGAGCACCATGCTTCTGCGCTCCTTACCCATGACTACCTTATCTTTTGCTGTTTCAAAATCGTCCATATGAACTGCTTTATGACCGACTCGCGCACCCCAGAGTGCGGCTTCATTGACAAGGTTTTCCAGGTCTGCTCCGGAAAAACCAGGTGTGCTTTTTGCGATCACAGTGAGGTTTACATCCTTTGCAAGAGGTACTTTTCTTACATGAACTTTCAGGATGCCCTCTCGTCCTTTCACATCGGGTCTGTCCACAACGACCTGTCTGTCGAAACGACCGGGACGAAGAAGTGCCGGATCAAGAATGTCGGGTCTATTCGTTGCAGCAATGATTATGACGCTTTCATTGTCTTCAAAACCATCCATCTCTACTAGAAGCTGATTGAGCGTCTGTTCGCGCTCATCATGACCTCCGCCAAGTCCAGCTCCTCTATGGCGACCAACCGCATCAAGTTCATCAATAAAGATGATACAGGGAGAATTTTTCTTACCCTGCTCAAAGAGGTCGCGAACACGAGAAGCACCAACCCCAACGAACATCTCAACAAAATCTGAGCCGCTTATGCTGAAGAACGGCACTTTTGCCTCACCAGCAACAGCTTTTGCGAGCAATGTTTTTCCTGTTCCCGGAGGACCAAGCAAAATAACGCCCTTTGGAATTCTGCCACCCAGTCTCTGAAATTTCTTGGGATCTTTAAGAAATTGAATGATTTCTTCGAGCTCTTCTTTTGCTTCATCAACTCCGGCGACATCCTTGAAGGTCTTGTTGGAGCGGCTGCCAGTGAACATCTTTGCGCGACTTTTGCCAAAGCTGAAAGCTTTTCCCGCTCCACCCTGCATTCTTCTCATTATAAAGATCCAGAATCCAATGAATATTATGAAGGGAAGCCAGTATGAGAGAAGTGTAGTGAATATCGACGGCTTCTTCGATATTATCTCAATGTCCTTATGCGTTTCAGCAATATTCTTTACAAGATCGGGATCATCATAAGGAATATTAGTCTCTTTCTTCTCGCTTCCTATAAAGTAGGTGATGTCCTTACCGCTGAATATAATTTTATTCACTTTTCCTGATTCTACTTCTTGCAGGAACTGAGAAACCGAAGGTTCAGAAGATTTTCCCGCCCCACCGGAGAAAAGCTGGAAGAAGGCGACAATAGCAAGAATTACAATAAGCCAGACAAGGAGTGAGCTTCCCTTTGGAGTGTTGACAGGTAATTTATTTTTGGGAGGTTGGTCTTTTCCTGGAGGTGTTTGATTAGCCATTTACTGATAAATCTCCTTTTTTAAAATTCCGATATAGGGTAGATTCCTATATTTCTCATCGTAATCCAAGCCATATCCTACGATGAATTCATTTGGTACGTTAAAAGCTTTATATGCCATTCCGATATCAGGTTCGTGCGCATCGACTTTATCCAGAAGCACACACATTTTCAGGGACTTGGGATTTTTACCCTGAAGATACCGGGTGATATAGTTCAGAGATAATCCGGTATCAACGATATCTTCTATGATCAGCACGTGCCTTTCACTGATATCTATGTTGCAGTCTTTTGTGATCTGAACGACACCCGAACTTTTCGTGGAATTGCCGTAACTTGCCACTCCCATGAATTCGATCTCAACAGGGATATCCAGAGCTCTCATGATGTCTGCGAGAAATATAACACCACCCTTAAGAATGCTGATGAGGATGGGATTTTTATCTTTGTAATCCCGGGAAATTTGCTCACCAAGTTCTTTCACTTTTTCCTGAATATCCTGTTCTGAAAAAAGAATTTTTTCTATATCATTATGCATACGAAACCCTTTTGTATATTTAATTTAAAAAGTATAGGTATAATATACTCACAACCGCGGATTGGCAAAGCATTATTTATAAACGACGCGCTTTGCGATAGTCCTCGAGTTTTTTCATAATTTTGATTCTGAGCACATGTGTGGTTCGCGATGTCACCTTCACGTATTCATGTATACGCATACCCGCAACCCAGATGATCCTGTTTTGATCCTCGATAATGATCTTTTTCTTGCGCTCAAGCCTGGGCACTTTTTCATCGATGAAAAATTCTTTAAGTTTCTTTGGATTCTGCATTCCAAGAGGGAAAAAACTGTCTCCGGGCTGACGGTATCTGGCTTTGAGCGGAAATGTGACTTTGTCAAAATCAATATAACAGGTATCTTCCTCGTGAAAATTGAATCCGTGAATAGGCATAACCTTTATTTCCGATTGCGTGATATAGTAGTCGTCGAAAAGGATTTGCCGTGTATAGTGATTTATCTCCCTGGAGTAGTTCGAGGTAGTATAATCCGGAGGTGACTTTTTAAAAATGAGCGTATTGGCACTTTTCACGACATATACATTATGGGGCAGGTGTATGAATTTACCGCCGGGTCGTCTCAGAAGTTCATAAATTTCTGAAAGATGCACGGAATAAAAATCAGATTCCGAACCGGTCAGCAAGCCGAATATCCTTCTGAATACATAGAAGTAGAGAACTTCGCTTTGATTAAGTTTGTCCAGAAGCACTACATATTCATCCTCATTCTGCTGAACAACATCCTTAAAAATGTCTTTACTATGGGTTTGCAGGAACATATCGGTTTTCTGAAAAATATGAGAGCTGTCGTATATCTTATTTATAACACTTGGATTAAACTGTTCCTGGATCATCGGAAGAATACGATGCCGTATCTTATTTCTGTCATATCCAAGGTCGTCATTGGACGAATCATGCGAGAAAAGAATTTTATTTTTCTCGGCAAATGCAGCGATCTCTTCACGCTTGAAAGCCAGCAGAGGACGAATGATGTCACGCCCTTTTGGGAGCATGCCCTTAAGTCCGGTGAATCCGCTCCCGCGGAATAGGTGCAGCAGAAAGGTCTCTGCCTGGTCATTCATATTGTGCCCGACTGCGATCTTATTAAAATTATATTTTCGCAACAGGTCCCGGAATATCCCATATCGGATTTTTCGTGCCGCATTTTCGATATTTGATTCATCGGAGATCGAAGCATTGTGTACAATAAGGGGGATACCCCATTTGTAGCAGAGATTTTTCACGAACTTCTCATTTTCCTTGGATTCATCGCCACGAAGATTGTAGTTGATATGGACAGCAAGAGTTGTTAGCTTGAATTCTGCGGTTATTTTCTTCAATAAATACAGGAGTACTGTGGAATCAATACCACCGGAAATCCCAATAAGCAGTTTGTCGCCCTGCTCGATAAGGTTCTCATGATGGATGAACTGCTTGAGACGTATTACAAGATTTTTACGATTATTCATACATTATTTCTGTATATATTTTTCAGTAAAGTCACGCCCACGGTTCAGGGCGTCGAGATTTTTTTGCACTACGTCTTCACCTTTGCGTCCAAAAACTGAGCGAATGCCATCCTCGAGCATTTCAAAAGGAATTTCAAGAAAAGGCGAAGCTGCACCAAGTATGACCATATTCATGGAACGCGGAGAGCCGATTTCTTTTGCGATGGCATCACCATCTATCACAATACTGTTTTTGTGTCCTCTTATTTCATTGAGAAGATGTTCCATTTCCGGGTAATTAGGAATATTCACAAAAGGAGTAACGTTTGTGATAAGCCAGCCATTATGTTTGAGATAGGGAAAATAGCGCAGCGATTCCATTGGTTCCACTGCTATGATCATATCTGAGCGCCCATGAGGAACGAGATCGGAGTGGATCTCTTTATCGGAAATTCTTAGGTGGGATTCTACGGCACCACCTCTTTGCGACATGCCGTGAACTTCTGCCTGCTTGAGATGCAGATCAGATTGCACAACTGCATAGCCGATGATATTTGCAATAGAAAGAATACCCTGTCCGCCAACACCTGCAAGTAGAATATCTTTTTTCATGATGACCTCCTCCTACTTCTGCTTCCGCATCTTTGATGCAATGTGAATACAGGGACGGCGGGGAATAATAACAGACACACCATTATAATTTATCTCCTCCTGAATGATCCTTACATTTTCTTCATGATGGGGTTTCAGAGGATTGATAACGCGGATATGCTCTTTCTCAACGCCAACGCCCCGGCAAATCTCTTCGATTTTGCCTGTAACTGCCGAGTCCTGCATGCCCGTCATTGCGACAATGCTGTTATCAAGAATTAACACAACAACATTTGCTTTGGAGTTGACTGCATCCAGCAGCGGTGTCATGCCGGAATGCCCGAAAGTGGAGTCGCCGATCACTGCAATGGATGGGAACAATCCAGCATCTGATGCACCAACAGCCATTGATATCGAAGCACCCATATCCACACAGCTATTGATCGCATGAAAGGGAGCAAGGAAACCAAGCGTATAGCATCCTATATCAGCAAAAACATGCCCGGGTCCATATTGTTTCATTGCTTCGTTCAGTGCCAGATATGAATCCCGATGAGGACAGCCCTTGCAAAGTTCGGGTGGTCGCCCCTTCACGATCTCTGGAATTTCTTTCTTTGGATGTGGCTCGAGCCCGAGTGCAGTCCGAAGTTTAGCAGGATCGAGTTCTCCAACCCGAGGTAGTGTGCCGTCCATTCGTCCTTTGATATTCAAACTGTTGTCCATATAGCCCCGAAGCCATTCTTCGACCACAGGCATGCCGTCTTCTACAACAAGCACTTCATCGCACTCGTCGATCATCTTCGTGATCATCTTTCTTGGAAGGGGATACTGGCATATTTTCAAAATTGGATATTCGCACTCAGCTTCAACATGGTTCTCTTTCACATAATTGTAGCCGAGTCCGCACGCAATGATACCGAGAGATTTGTCTTTTCCCTCATGATACACATTATATTTTGATTCTTCGGATTCCTTCTCCAGAATTTTATGTTTTTCTATCAGATTTTTATAATTCTTTCTCGCAAAAGCAGGGAGCAGCACAAACTGGTTCGGGTTTTCAGGAAGTTTGATTACATTCTCTTTGAGCTGTCTTTTTCTGATAATACCGGCACGCGAGTGGGACAATCGTGTTACAAGTCTCATAACAACCGGTGTTTTGTGTTTTTCCGAGAGTGCAAAAGCATCAAATGTCATGTCGTATGCTTCCTGCTGGTTTGAGGGTTCGAAAACCGGAACAAGTGCGAACCTGCCATAATGGCGGGAATCCTGTTCATTTTGAGATGAGTGCATGGAAGGGTCGTCTGCAACGGCAACGATAAGTCCGCCATTCGTGCCTGTGATGCCGGAATTTACAAACGGATCTGCGGCAACGTTGAGCCCCACATGCTTCATGGTTACCAAAGCACGCTTTCCAGTATATGACATGCCGAGAGCTTCTTCCATTGCGGTTTTTTCGTTCGCAGACCAGGTTCTGTGTACATTTCGAACAGCAGCTTCTTTGCTGTGTTGAACATATTCGAAGATTTCTGTTGAGGGTGTGCCGGGGTAACCGTACGCACCGGATAGACCTGCATCAAGTGCACCTTGTGCAAGAGCTTCATCACCCAGGAGCAATAATTTGTCCATTAATCCTTCTCCAACGAGATTTTTTTTTCAAAGAAAGAAAGGGCGGAGAGTTTGTGTCAATGAAATCTTTATAATGGTTTTGGGGTTTTTGGATAAATTTTATATTTTCAAAACTTGATAGGAATTTCATCAGAATTTATTTTCTCAATATGAAGAGAAGTCAAAGAAATAATCAGATTTCAGAAATAGGTGAAATTATCAATTTAATCCCCGATTTTACCCGTAAAACAACTGCACAGGAAATCCGCGAGAGGATCACAGGAAAAGACCACGATTTATTAATAGCAGAAGATAAAGGACAGTCAGTGGGATTTATTATTGCATATGCGTTGGATAAGAGAACTTATTACAATTGGATCATGGGAGTGCTGCCCGAATTCAGAGATAAAGGCTACGGCAGACAGCTTATCGAGTTGTTTGAATCCATTGCAATACAGAAGGGATATACTGAAGTAAAAGTCAAAACGACGGAGAAATTTCTTGCGATGAGACATCTGCTTGCTACATTGAAGTATCAGGAAACCGGATTTGATGAGGAAGGGAAAATCATTCTCAGAAAAAACTTGTAATAAATTTTCATCGTTGCATTCTTTTTTATTATTGTTCTGGAGGTACAAATATGGCAATGGAACTGCCGGAAATGACAAGGATCGCAGGGCAACTCAAAGATGAACTTGTTGGTAAGAGTTTTAAAGAAATACTTTTTACCGATAAGGTGAACAAACTCACCGAATGGGGATTCATCAACCTTAAGCAACGTGATATTACTCATGCAAAAATTATCGATGTTCGGTCGAGTGGACATTATGTGTTTATTGAAATGGAGAGTGGATATAGTCTTATTTTTGGTGATCTGGTAGGAAAGATTTTGTATCATAAAACAAAAGGGGAAGTGTTCGGGAAATTTACTCTCGCTTTTATGCTCTCCAATAATTCGGTGATGACCTTTCACACAACTTTATACGGCTATGCAATTGCTCTTACTCAAGAAGAGATCGAAGAACATAAATATATCGGTCATGGAGGTATTTCTCCCCTTGATAAAGAATTTACCTATGACCACTTTGAGCGCATGCTTAAAGCAAACGAGAAGCTTAAGGTGAAGAAAATCCAGAGTTTGTATGATTATATGATCGGATTTCAGAACGGCTATTTCCAGGATATTTTGTTTTGCTCGAAAATATCACCACTCAGGAAAATAGGTGAACTTAGTCCCAAAGAGAGAGAGATACTATTCAACTGCCTGATGGATATCATAAAAAAGGCAATAGCTGAGGACGGCAGTGCAGATGAGGTAGATATTTATGGAGAGCCCGGGCGTTACCAGCGCGTAATGGGGAATCATCTGAAAAACAAGCCATGTCCACGTTGCGGTACGCCGATCATACAAAAAAATATTCTCGGTTCGAATTCCTATTATTGCGAGAAGTGCCAGAAGTAGGGGCAATTCCCCGAATTGAAAGCACTATAAATATTACGATAGATTGGGGATAATCAGCCCTACACATAAGATTACACACATGCTCGTTCCCAAAGCCCTTTTCCATCAGGGCGTAATGAATGAAGACCGATTTGGTAATGCATCATATTTCGATAATAGATGTTCTTTCTTTTACCTTGATGCAAAAGAAAGAACCAAATAAAAGATCAAGACTGCATGAAAATCATCTAAACTATCTTACGAAAGCTATTCGATACCAAACTCATCCCGAAAAGAGGGATTCAGACATGGTATCTCATTTACGCTTTCATTGCGATATTTTTTCACGATAATTTTCATGAGGTCGTAAAAATATTATCTTTTACTCAGATGCACTTTAGCTATTTAAATTGAGTTATCATATCTCACGTATTGTAAATCTTACTACTCACAAAACATCATTTCCTAAATCTCTCAGTGGTCTCTGTGTTCTCTGTGGTTAATTTTCTTCTCGATCCCAATCAGGAGACTGGGTAATGCATTAATAAGGAACTAATTAATAACTTGACGGCAAATCAACATTTCAGGAAGTGAAATCTAAATAACTTTTCGGAGGTTTCCGTGAAAGAACAGCATTCATTTCACAGAGGACTGGAAGACATCCTGGAAGGGTACTGGATTGCTTACGAGCAAAAAGATATCGAAAAGATAAAGCAATTTCTTCCGAATGACGGTAATATTCTCTTTATTGGCACAGGTCGTGACGAAAAGGGAGAATCAATCGATGAATATATTAAGGCGACCGAGCGTGATTTTGAACAATCGGAAAAGCTGGAAGTTGAACTTAAGAACTTCAATGCGGATTCTGCAGGCAGCGTAGCGTGGACTGCAGTCGATCTTGATGCAAAGGTAACTGTTGGAGGAAAAGTCCTTCCCCTTTTTGTGCGTTTTACCGCAGTACTGGAACGTATCGGCGGTTCGTGGCTTTTCCGGCAAATGCACCTTTCTTTTCCTGCAGAAGGACAGAAAGAAGGTGAGTCCTTTCCCGTACAATAATCGATGGACACCCTCTCAAAAGCAGAAGCGCGAAATCTTGTGCTTCATGCGCAGCTTCTGACCGCATCCGCGCCAATAACACGTTGCAAGAATGGAGTTTATGAAATAATAGACCATCTTGGCTATGTGCAGCTTGATACACTCTCCGTTGTAAAACGCGCACATCATCATACACTCTGGAACAGACAACCTGATTACAATCCTGACATGCTGCTCGAATTGCAACGTGATGATAAACTCATTTTTGAATACTGGGGACATGCCGCATCCTATCTTCCTATGAAGGATTACCGTTTTTATCAGCACAGAATGAACAATGTTGATGACCCGAATTCAAAATGGGAAAAGGAACGGCTTGATAAGTATGGTTATCTCCTCGAACCAATCATGTCTGAAGTCCGTAAAAAGGGACCATGCCAGGCAAAGGATCTCGAGCTACCCGGGATTTCGTTCAAGAAGGGGAAAAATCTTCCCTGGGAGTCAACCCAGGTGCGGTTTGCACTGAACATGCTCGTATTCATGGGGCAACTTATGATTGCTGAGCGTAAAAAGTTTCAGAAATATTATGACCTTACAGAACGAGTTCTGCCATTAGGTATTGATACAACATTACCTTCACATCAGGAGCTTGGCAGATTTCTTGTCACAAGAGCATTGAAAAGTTATGGTATTGCAACAGCGAAAGACATACGAGATCATATTTTTCTTGCAAGCACGCAGTTGATTCAAAAAACAATAAAAGAGATGCTAAGAGCTCGTGAGATCATTGATGTTTCCGTCGAAGGGGATGAGAAGAGCACCTATTATGCACTTCCTTCAACGATTGAATATATCAAAAATATTATTGAACCAAAACGAACGATCATCCTCTCTCCATTTGACAATTTGATCATTCTGAGAGATCGGATGAAGCGATTGTTCGATTTCAAATATGCCCTTGAATGCTATGTCCCACCCAATAAAAGAATTGATGGATACTTCGTGTGCCCGATTTTGTGGAAGGACAGATTCGTAGGCCGGCTCGATCCGAAAGCGGACAGAAAAAAGAAACAGCTCATTCTGAAAAATATTTTTTTCGAAGAAGATTTTGATGAATTCGATGAATTCCTGCCATCCTTTGCACACACACTTGTAGATTTTATGAAATTTAATGACTGCGAAGGGATTGTGGTAGAATCGATGAGACCGAAGAAGATGGGAACAGAGTTGGTTAAAAGGTTGAAAAGTTAGCAGGTTTAAATGTTTAAAGGTTTTGGGTATTGGGTGTTGGGATTTTCAGGAGAAGATATTCACTAATATTTTGATAACCAATCCGATCATAACGATCATTATTCCCACGATGGTTCCAATGGTTTGGAATATGCCGAATTCACCCCAGGTGCCATAACCAATAACATCTGCAAGGAGCGAAACGAGTGTAAGCATAAGGCCGATCGTAAGGATTGCAGAGCTTGCGTTCAACAAATCGGTTTTTGCCGAATTTTCCTGATTTCTATTCGCTCGTGTCTTGCCATTCTCCAACATAGTGTCCTCGTGTGCAGAAAAAGATGTTACCGGGCACATTATTGTCAAGAATATGATTTTATCTCTGACATCTGCTCATGCAATTCAGGATTTGATGGGGCACACAAAATTAATTGACATGCAAAGAAATAACACATGAGAATCAGTTCTGAAAGAAGGAGATAAGATGCAAGTAGATATCAAAAAATTTACGTATATGACCGGTCTCGCTGGAGGGGGCTTGATCGTTTGCACGTCAGTAATTACTGCGCTTGTATATCATGGAACGAAGGGTGAATCGTATTCACCCATTAATCATTTTATATCGGAGCTCGGGCAGAGAGGAGTATCGCAATTGGCACCTCTTTTCAATATCGGGCTCATGATCGGCGGCGTGCTCTTTGCATTGTTTATGCTTGGACTCGGCATGTATATAAAGAAACTCTCTGCGTATATTGCTTCCGGACTTGGTGTTATCACAGGCATTGCATGCGGCTTGGTGGGTGTGTTCCCCATGAACAATATGCAAATTCACGTGCCGGTCGCCATGGTCTTTTTCCGTGGTGGACTGATCACGATTTTGTTTTTTACGTTGATTTTCATTTTTGATACACAGAAAAAAATATCCAAATGGATGGTCATTCCCGGCGGAATTACCGTACTGGCATTTGCTGCTTTTTTGACCATTCCGAAAATGTTGGGATATGCAACAGGCACTTCTCTTTCTGTGCCCGATGTGCGACCTGCATTCTGGCTGAATCCATTCCTTGAGTGGCTGGTATTCCTGACGGTTATCTGCTGGGTGATTTCGCTGTCTGGGTATTTGATGAAGAAGACCTCACCCTAACCCTCTCCTTGGGAAGGAGAGGGAATTAAAGGGAGAGGTTTTTAAAAACATTTGACAAAAAAGGCAGGAAAATGAAGTGAGGATTATGAACTTGAGTGGCATTTGGTTTTACTGCTGAGGTTGAGTGTGAAAGAGATTTGGAGAAAAGATTGTTAGGAATAAATATGAGAAAAGATAAAATTATTCAAGAAATAAAAATATTACGAGAAAAATATATAAAATGTAGGGCTTATTTTCCATATATATCAAGTGAAATGATGGGACAAAAACAATTCATAACACCACCTTTATATAGAGGAGAGGGCCATACTTGTATATTTCAGTTCCATGAACCAATAACAGAAAAGGATATAAAGAATAATAATGAAATTGGGCACTGGATTAACCAAAATGTGATTATTCGATTATATGCTCTTCTGGATTCAAATCATATTGTTTCAAATAAAGTTAAAATAAGAAAAGAAATCGATAGCTGGGAGTATGTTGATATTTTAAGAAGATTAAGAGGTATTTTTGCACATGCTTCAGGCCATTATGATAAAAAAAACGATGACCATAAGAAATTAATAGCAGAAATTAATAAACAATTTAATTTAAGTTATGATCCCGAGGAGTTAGTTGAATTTCCTCTATCAATAGATAAGATTATCTCACCTCTTTTTAATGGGTGTATAGGATATATTAAGAATTTAGTTAAATTTGAGAAAAGTTGAAGATATTGTGTTAAGTTGGAATTCGCTCTCCAATCACTTATCTCAAGCCCTTCGGTTTGTGACAAGATAATTCTTATTGATCGAAATAGCTGTGCAGGATAAACCTGCACTTATCACAGGGTGGGGATAGAGTTGAGTTGTATATGACGTCCTATATAACAATTATACAATTTCCATTCTTTATTTAGTGATTTTCGTGGTTAAGCTTTATCTTTCCCTATCAAAAATAGACGGTGGGCAGAATTCCTCGATCCTTTCAATAATGCGTTCTGCCTGCTTAATAATTTCTTCCTCAGAACAATTATTCGTATTTATCTCGAGCACCTGCGTCATTTTCCTGGCACGCGGAATCCAATTATCATACGCATCATTGAGCTGCTGAAGATAACTTTTCGGAATACTTTTTTCGCTTTCTCTTCCACGCTGCTGAATGCGCTCGACAAGTTCGTCCACATCAGCACGAAGGTACACTATCAGGTCAGGATCCTGCAGGTAGTAGGTCATGTTCTTGAATAGGTCCTGGTAATTCTCAAAATCCCTTTCGGTCATGGAGCCGTTCTTGTACAGAGTGCGCGCAAAGATCTCGGCATCTTCATAGATGGTCCTATCCTGTATGCACGAGATATTGTTCTCCACGATCTTTTTTTGCATTTCAAAACGCTTTGAGAGGAAGTACACCTGCAGGTGGAAGCTCCATCGTTCCATGTTTTTATAAAAGTCGTCGAGGTAGGGATTGGTAATGACTGGCTCGTAGTATGCTTCCCATTCCAGTTTTTTGCTGATGAGTTGGGTCATGGTGGTTTTGCCCACGCCGATATTGCCAGCGATTGCGACGAAATAGTGATATTCTGTTGTGCTGTCAGGGTCATTCAAACGATGGAAATCTTTTGCTCTGATCATGTCGATCCTCTGCGATTTATTCTTTACTTTATGATAAATTTCTGGAACTCACAATCAGAATTTTATATTTGAAATTATTTGTCAAAATTTATGGGAGAATATGTGAAATTTCAAAATCCTAATTTCTAATGACTAATTAAAGGTTAAAATACAAATGGCAAAGCGGATATGCCATAAAAATTTTGTCAGTTAGAGTATGGGAATCTCAGCATGACATTCGTTGGTAATTAAAAACACCCCACGGCCAAAACCGCACCCCTCTTGTTAGAGGGGAATTTTCGATAACTTTTTCATAAATGGTTAAATTTTAGGTGAAAGAAATCGGTCGTTTGAAGGCAGTCTTCCCTACATTACACACCCCGTCTTCCGATTATATCGGAATCCACCCCTCTCAAGAGGGGAATTTATCAGTAGAAATTAGGATTTAGAAATTGTCTTTTACTTATATCCGAACTCTTTGAGTACTCGTTCTTTTTTCCGCCAGTTTTTACGAATTTTTATCCAGAGATTAAGCCGTATTTTCTTTTGAGTAAGGTAATGAATATCGCGCTGTGCCGCAAGGCGTATCTCTTTTATCATTTCCCCGTTTTTGCCGATAATGATCTTCTTCTGTGAATGAGACTCAACAAAAATATTTGCCCACACTTCTGCCCTGTCCTCTTCTTCTTCGTACATATCCACAGTAACCGCAGTGGAATAAGGAATTTCCTGGTGGAGATGAAGGAAGATTTTTTCGCGAATGATCTCCTGTGCAAAGAAACGCATGTTGCGGTCCGAAATATTGGCGATGGGATAATATGGCGGGTGAACCGGGAGCAGCAGGAGAATTTTTTCCAGCAATTCGACTATGCCGATGCCTTTTTTTGCTGAAATAAAAAAGATATTTTCAAAACCCCAATCAGTGAGAGTGGCATTTGCCTCTTTAAGCACTTTCTCATTCTTTGCAAGATCAATTTTGTTGATAACAGCGAGTTTCGGGAGCTTTGATTTCAGGAGGATACTGCTCACTTGTGTGTCATAATCTGTGGGGAAAGTTTCGACGTCGATAATAAACAGAAGGACTTCCGCATCCTTGAGCGCTTCCGAGATCGAGGTTTGCATTTTTTCCTGGAGAAGATAGCGCGGTTTGAGAAAGCCGGGTGTATCAATAAAAACGATCTGGTAGTCATCATGGGAAAGAATACCGAGCAGGTTCTGGCGTGTGGTTTGAGGTTTGGGAGTCGTGATGGAAAGCTTCTCACCGAGAAAAGCGTTCATCAAAGTGGATTTGCCTACATTCGGTTTGCCGATTATGGACACAAATCCTGACCGGAAATTTATCTGCTCAGACATTTTTGCACATCCTGTATATCATCATTTCGAGAATTGTTTTGTTTAATTTTGCATCAACCGATTTGAGCTTTTTATCAGCTTCCAGCAGGAGCGCAAAGATAAGTTCAAAATTTTCAAGGGAATAGAATTCGGATGAGTTCATAAAAGATTTCGCACCCCAGCCACCGAGAGAACGCTCGATTTCTGTTTTTGACTTATTCTGCTGATACCGTTGAATAAGAATATCCCACAAAGTTGTGTAGAAGCGAGTGAGCATGATCACAATGAGTACAGCAGACATGTTGTTTGCCAGCAGATTTTCCAGCACTTTTACTGCTTGTCCCAAATTGCGTTGAGCCAGGGCATTTTGAAGTTCGTAGATCGTGTTACCCTTTGAAATGCCGATACATGCTTCTACGTCTTCGGGAGTGATATGGACTCTGCCGGCGGAGTAAAGTGCGACTTTCTCAAGTTCGCCATGGAGATCCTGAAAATTAAGCCCTATGTAATCGACCATGATACGCGCAGCTTCACCGTCAATTGTTTTATTGAGAACAGCAGATTCCTCCCTTAGGAAACGAATCGCTTCGCTCTCATTATACGGATGATAAAAATAGTAGGTTTGGGCGAGTTTCGCGAGCTTTGCATACATTCCGGAACGGGTATTTACCTTATCTGTCTCGATAACGAAAACTGCATCAGAAATAGGTTTTTCGAGATATTCCATGATTTTTTTCTTATAAGTTATGTGCATGGACTGGAAGTTGCGGAGAATAACAAGCTTTTTGTCGGAAAGCATGGGCGGACTTTGCAGCGCTTCCATAACTTCATTTGCCTTAGCTTCTTCTCCGAAAAACATCTCGAAATTGAAATCCATTACTTTGGGTGGAACGAGTGCATTTTTAAGGTGTTGAAACGCTTTATCTTTCAGATAACTTTCGTCGTCATTGAAAAAGTAATTGTTGTGAATGATCCCCTTTTGAAGTTCGGCTTTAAAATCCCAGTATTTGAGTTTTTTATTCATCAGAGTCTACAGCGAGTAACTCGAGCTGGTCTTCTACTTTCATGTTTTGAGGTTCGGCAATATCCGTCGCCATAAGCTCACGTATCTGATGAAGATTGGGAAGGTCTTCAATCGCATTGAGTCCGAAAAATTGCAGGAATTTATCTGTCGTTGCATAGAGCAGTGGACGCCCGAAGGTTTTCATTCTGCCTGCAATTTTTATAAGCTTTACTTCCAGCAGGTTCTTTATATGATATTGAGAATTTACTCCACGTATCGCATCTACTTTAGGTCGCGTGATCGGCTGGTGGTAGGCGACGATTGCAAGTACTTCAAGCGCGGAGGAGGTTAAACTGATGTCTTTTTTCTCTTCGTATAACTTTTCTATGAGGTGGTAAAATTGCCGGTCTGTCGCAAACTTGTAGCCCCCGGCGACCTTCCTGATGCAGAATGTTCTGCCCTGTTCACTGTATTCAATATTCAGTTTCTCGATAATCTTCTCGACTTCTGATCCGTCTTCAACGCCAAGATGCTGCGCTATCTGTTCTGCTGATATTGGTTTTTCCGATGCGAAGATAATTACTTCAATGGATTTTTTCATATTCTGTGTCATAATTTAAATAAAAAATATAGTAATGATCCCGATGATCCAGCAGTAAATGGAGAAGTAAAACAACTTTGCTTTCTTGATCATTCTGATGAGAAAAGCAATCGCAAAGTATCCCACAATTGCTGCAAAAATACCCCCAAGGATAAAGTTTAAACCCATCGAACCGGATGCAACCGCAGACTGAAGATCTTTTAATTTAAGGAAAGTGGCACCGAGAATTGCAGGGATGGAAAGAAGGAAGGAAAATCTTGTCGCCAGATCGCGGGTTCTTCCTGTAAAAATGCCTGTGGTAATTGTCGCTCCCGAACGAGAAATTCCCGGAATAATAGCAATACTCTGGGCAAGTCCTACTAGCAGTGCAGAGGGGACGCTCATTTTTGTCTTGGTTGTATTCTTTATTTTATCAGATGCAAAGAGAACACCGCCTGTAATGATGAGCATAAAGCCCACAAGAACCGTGTTTTCAAAAAGTGATTCAAAAGTATCCTTGAACTTAAATCCAATGATCGCAGTAATTACCGATGCGATGAAGAGATAGAAAAGAAGGTGGTGCGCATATTTTATATTTTTAGGAGCATCTTTTCTCCAATTAAACAGAGACTGGATTATGTCCCAAATGTCTTTTCTGAAAAAAATGATCACGGCGACAAGTGTGCCGAGATGGACTGCAATCTCAAAAAGGACGCCCGGATCGTTGAATCTCAGAAGTTTCTGAAAGATAACCAAATGTCCCGAACTGCTTACAGGAAGAAACTCTGTAAGTCCCTGTATAATGCCGAGAATTATTGCTTTGATTGCGGTCATAGAACATACTCTTTCGGAAGTACAATATTTGTCACAGGGACAAGTTTGATATTATTTCCTTCAAGGTCTTTCAGTATCTGTTTCAGCTCTTCAAGACTGCCTTTTTTCGCATGAGATATGACGATGATCTTGTTTGTGCGCAAAGCAAGTTCTAATATATTTTCTGTTTTTGCAGCAACCCTGTCGGGATATTCTCCGGAATCGAGGAAGATATCTCTCTGGCAGGTTGGCACTTCCATTTCTTCTGCCAACGTGCAGCCCACAGTTTTTGCAGACGTGCGGCTGTCTATGAAGCACATATCATTCGCTTTCAGAACTTCAAGAACTGGTCTCATAACATTCTCGTGCTGTGTTGCCAGGGAACCCATATGATTATTCACACCTATGCATAAAGGAAGTTGTTTGATAAACTTCTTCATTCTCTTTTTGATTTCATTTTCTGAAAGATCCACATAGATGGCATTTTTGCCCGGGTCGTCTTTTGGGTATGTTTCTGGTTCCATGGGAACATGTATGATGGTTTCTCTACCTTGATTATACGCTTTTTGCATGACCTCTTTACTGTACGCAAGATCAGGAAGTATCGCGAAAGTAATTGCCTTGTTAAGAGTCAAAAATTCATCAAGCAAGGATCCGCCGAAATAACCGAAATCGTCAATAATAATGGAGAGTTCTGTGATCTTGTCATAGAGCCCCTTCGTATCATTTTTCAGGATAAGCATGTAATATTGCTTCGTTGCAGGATCGAAAATCTCCATCTCTATCTTGTTGCCGTCATCAGATTCACTCACATTGAGTATCTGCCCACCCTTTTCTTCGACCTTATCTGTAATGAAAATATTGCTGATTGTCAAGCTGAGCTGATTGGAATTTATCGTTATTTCTTTGTACGTTTTTCCTTCGAATTCGTATGTCTTGATGAACTTATCAGGGATTTCAAGGCGCTTCAGTGCGTAGTCAATAACATTGCCGACACCCTGTACTTCCGTAGTTTCTTCCGTGACAATAAGCGTATCGTCTTCCGGTGGTTTTTTTAGCGAGACGACAACTTGCCAGATGAAGAATACCACGATAATAAAGACTGCAACGATCAATAAACCCTTGAATTTTAAGAGAGCGTTGTCTTCTTTCTTTTTTGAAGTTTTTTTCTTATATCGTTTGCGTTGATTATTTGCCATATAGACCTAAAATGCGCAAGCCTTTTTCTTTGTCAAAATTATTGACAAAGATTTGGACAGACCTGAACTCTGCTTAAAGAAACATGAATGGAACTGTTTATTACATGGCTGATATTAATGTTTTGCATTATTTCTTTATAAATGATTCAAAAAACATAGATTATAATCTTGTTCGAAAGAGCACATTTTTATACAATATTAAAAAAAACATGCAGGAGGAAGCATGATTGAAATCCGTATGCATGGCCGTGGAGGCCAGGGAGCGGTTAAAGCTTCTTTTGTTTTAGCAGAAGCTGCTTTTCAGGGCGGAAAGTATGTACAGGCATTTCCCCGATTCGGTGTTGAGCGGCGAGGTGCACCCGTGGAAGCCTTTACAAGAATTGATGATAAGCCAGTACAGATCCGATCACAGATATATGATCCGGATGGAGTTATCGTACTCGATCCGTCATTAACTGAGGTTGTTGATATCACAAAAGGGCTGAAAAAGGGAGGTTGGATATTGATCAATTCTGACAAGAAACCCGAGTTTTATAATTTTGGTGATGAGTATAAGGTTTACACAGTTGATGCGACTGATATTGCCGTTCAAAACAGACTTGGATCCCGAACAGCACCCATTGTGAACACCGCAATTGTCGGTGCATTTGCAAAACTTACAGGTATTGTGAAAATTGATGCAGTTTTCAAGGGGATTGAAAGTTCTATTCCCCGATCTCAGGAAGCAAACAAGCGTGCTGCTAAGCAGGCTTATGATGCAATTGCGACCAGATAGAAAGGATGTGAATATGGTTATAAAGTTTCAGAAGAATGATAAGCCGGTTATCATCACCGGAGCGAAAGATATGCCTCCAATGGGTGCGTCTCTTGGTTCGATGCTTCAGAACAAGACGGGCAGTTGGCGCAATGTGCGACCGATCATCGATTATGAAAAGTGTATAAAGTGCTTCATCTGCTGGAAAATTTGTCCCGAACCTGCAATTGATATAAAGGATGAACTTCCCGTTATCAATTATGATTATTGCAAAGGATGTCTTATGTGTATGGAAGAATGCCCTAAAGAAGCGATCAGTTACGAAAAGGAGGGCAAATGAAAAAGACAATGATGGGAAATTTTGCTGCATCATGGGGTGCACAGCTAGCTCGGGTGCAGGTCATTGCTGCATATCCGATCACACCCCAGACACTCATCGTAGAGAAATTATCAGAGATCGTTGCAGATGGTGAGCTTGATGCGAAATTCATCAAAGTGGAGTCAGAGCACTCTGCAATGGCAGCATGTATCGGTGCATCAGCAACCGGTGCGAGAGCATATACTGCGACCAGTGCTCAGGGTTTGGCTCTCATGCATGAAATGCTGCACTGGGCGGGACTTGCACGTCTGCCAATAGTCATGACAAATGTGAATAGGGCAATGGCACCAGGTTGGTCTATCTGGGCAGATCAGAATGACAGCTTGTCCCAAAGAGATACTGGTTGGATGCAGATCTATGCATCAAGTGCCCAGGATATTCTTGATTCAACAATTATCGGATATAAGGTAAGCGAGAAGGTGTTGCTCCCAACACTCATATCTTTTGATGCTTTCTTCCTTTCTCACACTGTGGAAGTGGTTGATATGCCCGATATCGAGCTTGTTGATAAATATCTTCCGCCCTATAATCCAGAATATAAGCTGGATGTAAATGATCCCCGTTCATTTGGTGCGCTCACTGACGAACAATACTATTATGAATTCCGTTACAAGATGCAGGAAGCTATGGATGAAGCAGTGGATGTCATCAAACAAGCCGGCAAAGAATATGAAGAACTTACCGGAAGATTATATAAACTGGTACATCCGTACAGATGCGAAGATGCAGACTTGATCCTTGTCACGTCAGGCACGATTGCCGAGACTACTAATGTGGCTGTTGATGAACTTCGTGCAGAAGGCAAAAAGGTCGGTAATTTACGAATTCGTGTGATCCGTCCCTATCCTAAGAAGGAAATCCTTGAAGTAGTCAAAGGTGTAAAAAAACTTGCAGTGATCGACAGGAACATTTCTCCGGGTTATTCCGGTATTTTCTCCCAAGAGTTGAAATCTGCATTATACAATGAAGTTGATATTCCGATGCGGTCCTATATTGCAGGACTTGGCGGACGAGATGTAAAAGTTGTGGATATAAAAGATATGGCAAATGATGCACTCAAAAATGATACTCCAAATGATTTAATATGGAAAGGAGTTAAACTATGAGATTAACGATACCCGAACAAGAAATCATGACTCCAGGTCACCTTGCATGCCAAGGTTGTGGAGGTTCTCTTGCAATGCGTTATGCACTGAAGGTCTTTGGTAAGAACACGATGCTTTCCATCCCCGCGTGCTGCTGGGCTGTGATAGATGGTGCTTTTCCATATACTGCCGTGAACGTACCTTTATTTCACACTGCATTTGAAACTGCTGCAATTATGGCGTCAGGAATAAAAGCAGGTCTTATGGTGCAGGGAAAAGATACCACAAATGTCGTTGCCTGGGCTGGCGATGGCGGAACATTTGATATTGGCATACAGGCAATCTCCGGAGCCGCAGAAAGAAATGATGATATTACCTATATTGTGTATGATAATGAAGCATATATGAACACGGGTATACAACGCAGTTCTGCAACTCCCGAGGGTGCATGGACTACAACAACCCCTGTCAAGCACTACAAAAAAGGACCAAAGAAAAACATGATCGAGATCATGGCAGCTCACCGTATTCCTTATGCGGCAACTGCATCGGTCGGATATCCGGAAGATTTTTGTAAAAAGCTAGAAAAGGCAAAGAACACAAAGGGTTTTAAATTCATACATGTACTCGCACCCTGTCCCACGGGCTGGAAGGCTGATCCAAGATATACTATTAAACTTGCGAAGCTTGCAGTTCAAACAAATTCTTTCCCGCTTTATGAAATAACAGATGGAATTCACTATAAACAAAACCTTAAAGTAAAAGAACGAAAACCCATCAAAGAATACTTCCAGTATCAGGGAAGGTTTAAACATTTGCACGAAGATGAAGTGCAGCACCTTCAGGATTTTATTGATGAAACCTACGGACTTTTAGAAACGAAGTTCGAATAATAGCGATAGTTAATTATTATTCCCTCTTTTTTTATTGAAAGAGGGAATTTTTTTAAAAATTTTAAACAAAAACTTGACACGGTTTTTTATAGGACAACTAATCAGGGTCCTCATAATTCCCTCCTTTACTCTTAGTAGAGTCGAGCCGCTTCCCCGGCGGCTCGTTTTTTTTATATATCACAATCAAGAATTTCCTTCTCAGATACGATAGTTTTGATCTTCAAAGTAGTACCTCCATATGTAAAGATCACTGCCCCGTCCAAGTCCGTTCGAAATAGTTGTTCAGTACAATTCTCTATCCTCACAATGACCTCTTTGTTAGGATGATCGTATCTGTTTTTTGTTCCAACAGAAATTACTGCATATTCCGGGGAAACATGCTCCAGGAATTCATAAGTTGAAGAACTATTACTGCCGTGATGTCCTACTTTTAAAAGATCCGAGTCCAATTTATTTCCCCAATTTTCAATAAGGATTTCTTCCACTTCTTTCTCCGCATCTCCAGTGAATAGCATAGCAAAATCACCATACTCAGCTTTTAGTACAATTGAGTAGTTATTAACATTAGTTTCATTTCTATATTCGTAGGCAGGATGTAATATTTTTAATTTCACAGGATTGAATTCCTGAAACACAAGAGAAGTATCTGCATATATTACTTCAATATTATTTTCTTCAAGAGAAGACAAAACATTATCATACAAAGTGGACTCATATTCACAACGTGGAATCAGCGCTTTATCAATCCGGATCTGACTTATAACTGTTTGAGCTCCCCCGATGTGATCCGCATGAGGATGAGTGAGGATGAGGAGATCAATGTTCTTGATGCCGAGAGCTTTAAAGTATGGAACAACAACCATTTCTCCGTAGTCTTTTTGCATAGTTTTATCACCGGTATCGATAAGTATAGTTTTGCGAGCAGGTGTATGGATAACGATCGCATCACCCTGTCCAACATCCAGAATAGTGATCTCGAAATTTCGTTCCCTCAAGAATCCTGGTATCACGAGAATAATTATTATCAAAATGGAAAAGGAAAGAAATTTATAGAGTTTTATCTTAGAAATGTCCGAATGTTTCCAAAGAAGTATAAGCATGAGCAGTACTGCATATAGTGAAAGGATTTGAAAACTGTTCAGATAGAGAAAATCGAACAGAAGAATTTTGTGTAAGGCAACAAATCGAGAAATCGCAAAAACGATGAAAAGCAACAATTTATTTGCTGCTGCATATACAGCACAAACTGCTGAAATGGGAAACAAGATTGAAAGAATGGAAAGCGGAAGCACAAGTGAGATAAGGGGTATCGCTATCACATTTGCAATTATTCCGCCCAGTGCAAGTGTATGGAAATAATGAATAGTAAGCGGCGCAAGCACTATCTGAACCATCAGACTCAGAAGCACAAGATTCAATAACCAGAATAATTTTTTATGATTTTTCCGAAGCGGATTTAATTTGCGAGAAAGATACTGAAAAATCACAAGAATGGCGAAAACTGATATAAAAGAAAGCTGAAAGCCGACGCTGAATAACTGCAAGGGATTTATCACGAGAATAATAAAACCTGCAGCAAAGAGAATATTTATTGTGCTGATCCGTTTTTGCAATATCTTTGCAAGAAGCACCAAACTTATCATGATCACTGCACGCTGCACAGAAGGCACTGCATGAGCAAGCAGCATGTAATAAATGAGTAATACTATTGTAAGAATTCGAGCTGCGGTGCGATTTCTGAACACTATCTGGAAAATCGTTAAAAAGATGAGCGCAATCACGCCGGTATGCAAGCCGCTGACAGCAAGAATGTGTGACAATCCGGATGAAGCAAAATCCTGTCTCAATTGAGGAGGTAGGGAACTTTTTTCACCAAGCAGAATCGCTTTCAAGAAACCGGAATATCCCGATGTATAGAATTTGTTGATTCGGTTTCTTATCCAATTTCTGGGCACAACTATCAGATAATAATAGAGATCTTTTGATCTTTTTGTGAGAGTGTAATCCGCTTTATAGAGGTAAGAAAGACCGTGAATATTATTATTCTCAAGATATTCCTGATAATTAAAACTGAATGGATTATTGTTTTTAAGTGGTCGAAATATCGTGCCCCGGTATGCAATATGATCTCCATAAGAAGGAGCAGTGTCGGGATTGGCATCTTTTATCGTGAGGAGAATATTTCCCTGCACAGGAACACCTTCAAGTTCAGTAAGCTTAATCAAACATGATATCTTGCTGGGAGATTCTTCGGGTTCTTCAACAATGTCTCCTTCAATATGAACTTTCTCAATCCCAAGATGATCAATGAAATGTGCAATATGGTGTTCCGGAAGAAGCTTATATATATGAAATCTGAACATCCCAAAAAGAACCAACAAAACAAAGATTAGAAAGAACGGCTTTTTCCTAAAAATGAGGAGAAGCGCTGTAATAAAAACAAGTGTAATAGCAACAGAAAGTGTTGGAAGTTGGAGATATGAACCCAGAAGTAATCCTATAATAAAGCATGTAGTAATAGGAATAAAAGGATGATCGAATATCTTCCTCATAATGCGCCAATCATAAATTCTTAGTAGTTTGTATAAATCTTTTCTTTTATTTCTTTATCTTTCTCAATAATTGTTTCAAGATCAGGATTGTGAATATTTGACGCGCTAAGCTCTTTCTCTACGATTTTCGGGATGTCTATAAAATGAATTCTTTCCTGAAGAAAGAGGGTGACCGCAGCTTCATTTGCAGCATTGAAAATAGTGGGCATGATGCCCTCTTTTTGACCGACCTCAAAAGCCATGCCAAGCAGAGGGAATTTCTCAAAATTTGGCTTGTAGAAGGTCAACTCGTGGATCTTCGCCAGATCTGTATTTTGAGCAGTCGCATCAAGTCTGTCCGGGTAACTCAGCGCATATTGGATCGGGAGCTTCATGTCTGGGAAACTCATCTGGGAGATGATAGAGCCGTCTATATACTCAACCATCGAATGGATAACAGATTGCGGATGTATGAGCACCTCGATTTCGTCATAAGATACATCAAACAAGTGATGTGCCTCGATAATTTCCAATCCCTTGTTTGCCATCGTGGCAGAATCGATTGTGATCTTATCTCCCATAGCCCAAGTTGGATGCTGAAGCGCATCCTTAAGTGAGATGTTTTTGAATGCTTCAATTTTCAGATTTGAAAACGGACCGCCTGAAGCAGTGAGTATTATTCTGCGCACCTGGGATTTGTCCTGCGCACCTTCGAGACACTGCATGATCGCACTGTGTTCGCTGTCCACAGGAATAATCCTGCAATTATTTTCTCTGGCAAGTTCTGTAATAATATCACCTGCCATTACGAGTGATTCTTTATTTGCAAGTGCGACAGTATGACCTGTTTTCAGTCCTGCAACAGTGTATTTCAAACCCGCTGAGCCGACAACTGCATTGAGCATGATATCATAATCAATATCCTCCAAAAGAGATAGAAGTGTATCTTCTCCATGATGGATATTACCGGCATTTTCTGATCTGGTGATACCGTTCTCCCCCGTGATTACAAAATGATCTATCGGAATCTGATTGTTATAATTCAGGAGCTCGTCTATCCGGCTGTGCGCAGATGCAAGCACGATCTTGAACTTATCAGGATGTCTCTTCACAACTTCTATTGTTGACTGTCCGATCGAGCCGGTTGCGCCGAGTAATGCGATTTTTTTCATGATTTATCCTATCAAAGTAAAATAGAAATATAAGAATGGCACGCTTATCAGCAGACTATCAAACCTGTCGAGTATGCCGCCGTGTCCCGGAATGAGATTGGATGAATCCTTCACACCGAAATCGCGCTTGAGATTGGACTCAACAAGATCTCCCAACTGCCCGAGAAATCCTACAATGATGCCATAAGCCACAATGTCTTTCCACGAGTAAAGCACGAAATATCCGAATATAAGATACACAAGCTGATTGAGCAGATACGTACCTAAAAAAGCTGTAATAAAACCCGCAACGAATCCTTCGATTGATTTGTTCTTGCTCGCACGGAAGATGTTTTTATGCTTCCCGAATTTGACGCCAAGAAAGTACGCTGCAGAGTCCGTGAGCCAAATACATCCATAAAGTATGATAAGGAGAAATTTTCCATGCTCGAGATTCCGCACAAGAAAGAGGAAAGATAGCAGCAGGGGAATGTACATCAACGAAAACATACTATAAGATATTTTTTCAACAGCATGGATTTCCTTGTTTGCAAACACATCCCATGCAAAAAGCACAAGGAGGAGCAAAATAAGTAATGGAGTAATGTACTGTAACCCGAAAAAAAATATAGACCATGTGAGCAACAGTCCGCAAATTATCAGGATAGGAAGATGGAGTTTCACGTCTTTGTGATCACGTGCGAGGAAAGAGAATTCACGAATGCCAAGTATGGTGACAAGAGAGAGCAGAATTTGAAGAGGATAGCCGCCAAACCAAGCACATACAAGCATTATCGGACCATAAACCAGTGAACTCAGGACTCTTACAATTGCCTTTTTCATACTTCTATACTCCTCCAAATCGGCGTGCACGTGTCTGAAAATCAATAATTGCCTGAAGGAATTCTTCTTGAGAAAAATCAGGCCAGAGGGTTTTTGTGAAGTACATTTCGGAATAGGCGATCTGCCAGACGAGGTAATTGCTGACCCTCAATTCTCCGCTTGTACGGATAAGTAGATCGGGGTCGGGAATATCTTTTGTATATAAATAATTCGGGAAATCTTCCAACGTAATTGAATCTCGTTTTTCCCTGAGGAGTGTGTTTATGCCTTCAATAATTTCCAGTCTGCCACCATAATTAACTGCCACAAGTAGATGAAGTCCTGTATTATCCTTGGTCATCTCATACGCATCATCCATTTTTTGAGCAAGTGAATCAGAAATCCCATCTCGCGATCCAATAAATTTGATGACCACATTGCTCTCATATAGTTCCCTTATCTCTTTCATAAGCGTATTCTCAATGAGTGTGAGTACTGCTTTCGGTTCGTTATTCGGGCGTTTCCAGTTTTCTGTTGAGAATGCGTAGATAGTAAGATAATTCAACCCGATCTCACCGGACGCTTTCACAATGCGCTTTACTGCCCGGGTTCCCTCATAGTGCCCTTTAATGCGCGGTAGATTTTTTGATTTTGCCCATCTGCCGTTGCCATCCATAATAATTGCTATGTGCTGTGGCAGGATATTTTTTTTTACTTCTACAACGAGTTCTGATTTCGATTTCATAACGAAGATAATTGTTGCAAATGAGCTTTCTGTCTGTCAATAAATGCGTTTGTGAATGTAAATGAAAAAGGGACATCAAGGCGATGTCCCTTTTTTAAGTTAGAGGGAGAGTGTTTACTTATCCCACTTTGGATGCTTTGCGGGAGGAACCTGAGGTTTAGATTTGTGTAATGTTTTAATTTTTGCGATCTGATCTTCAGTAAGAACAGAGGTTATCTTCTCTTTTAAAGTAATACGTTCTTTCGCAAGAGTTGCCTTCTTCAGATAAATTTGGTCAATGATCTTACGCGCTTCTTTGTAGTTAGAATCTTCCAAGGCATTTTTCTCATCGATCTGAAGCTTATCAATGTCTGCATTCAGGTCGATAGATACTTTGCGGGAGTCGTCCTGATAACCATCGATCTTATCGATCTGGTCATCGGTGAGTTCGAGCTCTTCAGCCATCCAGAAAGGGAATCCCATGTGTTGACCTTTTCCGCCAGGTCCCTGTTTCATCGTTTCATGACCTTGTGGAGAATGCTTTTGCATCATCATATTCATTTTTCCTTGGGGATTTGGCATGTCCGAAGTTTGTGCCAGTAATGGCGTTGCGAACAATCCTAATAGTATTACGAGGACAAGATATTTTTTCATGTGTACCTCCATGATTTTATTTTTTCACATATTTGCCTGTTATGATAATGGAGGATGAAAAAGGTTTAAAAATTTCACGCGTGAAGAAAAAATTGACACCCATTTCATCATTTTCATTAATACATTTTAAGGAAAAATATGAAGGCAAATGTTTACGATTTGGATTTTGTGACCGGAGGAATCCCGTTCATCCGGCTTAGGATGATTTATTATATTATGAACATTATAGTAGAGTGTTTATTTAACAAGAGATGCCAGGAAATCGAATAGAGCATGAGCTATTTATACGGAGAGAAGCAATGAAAAAGATATTTATTCTTATGATACTATTATTTATTACACTCGCATTTCTTCCGGCAGATGACTTTATCACTTACACCGAAATCTTTACTCATTTAGGACCTGAAGGAGGTGATCCCGAGTATGTCTTTGCCGAATTTATCGAGGATTGGAGTCTCCATTCTGTTTCTCAAAAATTCAACTATGGAACAAAAGAATTTTTCGAACCGATTATATATTTTGATTCCGGAGAATATCACTTTGATTGCCCCAAAATCTATAATGATAAAGAATACAAAATAAAATTATTCAAGAACAGATTCAATAGGAAAAAAGCCAAACCAAGACCCTATATCCCAAATCCGAATCCTCAAACCATCATTGTCGATATCAACGGCACAGGAGACTACTTGAGTATTCAGGAAGGAATCAATAATGCATCAGATGATGATATAGTACTTGTCTGTCCTGGCACCTATTATGAGAATATAGACTACAGCGGAAAGAATATTACGGTAGCCAGCAAGTACTACACAACAGGAGATGAATCATATATAAATAAAACGATTATCGATGGAAATAATAATGGAAGTTGTGTTATCGTAAAGGATGGTGGAGATGAGGCGACTATTTGGGGATTTACCCTTCAGCACGGAAGTGGGTATGATACAAGCTATTATACATACGGAGGTGGGATATATATTGGTTATGGAGATGATATTATCGACACATTCAACATACTTAATTGTAATATCCATGATAATACCGCAGAAAACGGAGGAGGTATTTTTGTGAATGATTGTTTGGAACTAAATATTTCCGGGACTAACATTATACATAATTTTGCTCACTTTGGAGGAGGAGGTATCGGAAAGGGGGGTAGCAATATCAATGTTATTTTTTCACATGATGAACCCTGTAATATATATATGAATTATGCTCCAATAGGGAGTGATGTTTATAATCATGTAGGGAATATGACGGTATATGTCGATACCTTTACTGTCCAGGAACCTGATAAATTCTATGCTTACTCACGAAATGGAAATATTACAATAACAGTCAATAATCACAAGATCGAGCAAATCAATCAGGATATTTATGTATCTCCTGACGGTAATAATGCAAACAACGGATTGAATTGGAATAACGCATTTATTAATATCTATTATGCACTCATTATGGTAAAATCGGATAGTACACATAAGAATACTATTTATGTAGATGAGGGAAACTATTCACCATCCTTAACTGGTGAATTTTTTGCATTGGGTGGGAAGGATTATATATCAATAATTGGTGTCGATGACAATTTATCTATTCTTGATGCGGAACAGAAATCCAACTTATTTGAAATAAAAAATGTTACAGATTTGTTAGTAAGGAATTTAACATTAAAAAATGGACAAGATCCCTATGATGGAGGAATAAGCATCGAATCAAATTCTTCAACTAAATTTGAAAATATAATATTAAAAGATAATAACTGTAACCATGGTGTAACTAACATACACCTACATGCAGATTGTATCACTACATTCAACAATGTTGAAGTCATTTCACATGAGGGTGTAAATGGAGTTGCGATGAGAGGTGGTACAAACATATCCATAATGCTAAATAATTGTAAGATATCTGGAAATAAAGTAAATCCTGATGAATATAATTTTGGGGCATGTTCATTCATTAACAATTGCTCGCCTATTTTTATCAATACAATAATTTCAGGAAATGGTGCACCTATTTCAAGTGGTGTATCTGTTACATGGGGATTTGAAGAAATGTATATTATAAATTCAACGATTGTTGATAATAAAGACTGTTCTGAGGGAACAATACGGTTAGTTGATGATAGCCATATAACCTTAATTAATACAATACTCAGGAATGAACCTGAAGCAGAGATATGGTTTCATCCAACAGGGGAGCCAAACTCTGCTTCTATTGAGTACTGCAATATCGATGGCGGTATCAACGCAATTAATACCAATAATAATGGTAACTTATATTGGGGAGACGGCAATATAGACGAAGATCCACTCTTTATTGGAGGAGATCCATATAGTTATGAATTAATGAAATATTCTCCCTGCATCGACGCAGGCACACCGGACACAACGGGATTACATCTTCCGGCAATGGACTTGGCGGGAAATCCGAGAATATTCAACGGGAGAATAGATATCGGTGCGTACGAGTGCCAGGATACTATCAGTGTGGATGAACCAGATACGACTTTTATTCACAATCTGTATCTTTTCCAGAATACGCCAAATCCTTTCAAGGATGAGACGGAAATATTATTCATTACCGCGGATTATGCAAGAGTTGAAGATTACTCACTTTCCATATACAACACCAAAGGACAGCTTTTGAGAAGGTTCGACGGAACAACCAATAATTTCTGGATTAAAACAAAAATCATCTGGGACGGTACGGATGAACAAGGTAAACATGTTGCTCCAGGAACATATTTATACAAATTGGAGTACAACGGGCATGCGGTTGTGAGGAAGATGGTTCTACTCCGCTAACGCTTCGCAATGAAAAATGTAAAATAGAAAGTTTAAAATGGAAAATATAGAGTCGACGACTCCGTCGTCGTATAATCGTAGAGAATGGCGAGTTGAGCATTGTGTATTCACTTCTCGGCGTTCTTTGCGTTATTTATTTCCTTTGCGCACTTTGCGTGGAATTATTTTTGGAAGTAACACACCCCCCGATTCCTTTGGAATCACCCCTCTCGAGAGGGGAATTATTCTTTGTTTTTATAAATCGTTAGAATAAAAACCAGCGCAATTGCCAGCTGGCGGAGGGAGATGTGTAAAAATCTTCCGAACGGTTTCTTTTCGCAGTGGACGGATAAGTTTAACTTTCGCAATGGTTGTATTTCAAATCTTAAATCGGTGTTTTTCAATCATCATTCAAACTCCGTCATGGAATGGTCCATGACGACACAGGAAATTATAAAAGAGTTCTATTTTTTAGGATTTTTGTCCTCATCCTTTAGTTTCTTCCACCAATCCAGCCGTTTCTTTATTTCCTTTTCAAAGCCAAATAGTGAAGGAAGATAATACGTTTTTTCATTCATCTTATCCGGGAAATATTTTTGATACGAATACCCATCCTCGAATTCAGGAGAATATTTATAATCTTTTCCGTAACCGAGTTCTTTCATCAAACCGGTCGGCACATTGCGGATATGATAGGGTACCCCAAGATGGCTTGTTTTTGTGGCATCATCGGCAGCCGATTTATAGGCAATATAGATTTTATTACTTTTCGGTGCTGTTGCTAGATATATAACAAGTTGAGCGAGTGCAGTATTACATTCCGGCATTCCCAGAAAATGAACTGCATCCTTTACAGCAACTGCCTGTACCAGTGCTTGTGGATCGGCAAGTCCCACATCTTCTGAAGCGAAGCGAACTAATCTCCTGACAATGTAAAGCGGATTTTCTCCAGCTTCCAGCATGCGAGCCAGCCAGTAAAGCCCTGCCTGCGGATCGCTTCCTCTCAAAGATTTATGCAAAGCCGAAATAATATTATAGTGCTCTTCTCGATCCTTATCATAAAAGAGGTTATTCCTCTCCAACAGCTTTTTTATTGATTCGACAGAAAGTTTCTCTTTCTGTTTGCCGTATGCCTTGATGATGAGTTCAATTGAGTTCAACGCAACACGTGCATCTCCGCAAGAATAATCCGCAAGAAAGTGAAGTATCTTGTCGTCGAACATTTTTTCATATTGTTGGATTTCGCTATGAGGGTGTATAAAACACCTTTTTATGATCGTATAAACGTCCTCTTCATCGAGCATCTGGAGCACAATGACTTTGCATCGTGAGAGTAGTGGAGCAATTACTTCAAAAGATGGATTTTCGGTCGTTGCGCCGATAAGGACAATTACTCCCTTTTCGACGAATGGCAGAAATGCATCCTGCTGCGCTTTATTGAAACGATGTATCTCATCAATAAAAAGGATGGTCTTTTTATGAAAATTTCGCAGATTGAACTCCGCTTCTTTCATGGCATTGCGCACTTCGAGTATTTTTGAAAGCACTGCGCTGAAGAAAATAAAGTTGGCTTGTGTCTTGTTTGCAATGATCCTTGCAAGGGTTGTTTTGCCTGTTCCGGGTGGACCCCAGAATATGAGTGAAGTCAGCTCATTATTCTCAATAATATTTCTGAGGATTGTGTCCTTTTCCAGAATTTTATGCTGACCAACAAATTCATCAAGGGTCTGCGGACGGACGCGCTCAGCCAGGGGCATGTCTTTATAATCGATCAATTTATCAGAATTGAAAAGCTCTTTATTCATTTTTTTACAAACTCTCTTTGATAGAGATAGTAATTGCCTTGAGCAAAACTTGTAAGTTTTTCATTATTCAAAAAGGCATCAAGCTCATTTTTGGGGACGACCGCCACTTCTTCATGTTCATATCCATCATGAGCAGTTTTGATCTTCTCGACAACTTCTTTCGCTGATAAAAATGTTTTCGTATAAAATACCAGCTCCGGTTTGAAGTGAGTGGTATCACGTATCAAACCAAGACACACACAAATTTCGATATACCCATTTGTGAGAGCCCCTTCTTCAAATAATTCTTTATTTAAGACTTCGAAGGCAGAAAGAGTTCGGGTTTCGTTCTTTTCAATCGAGAACTGCCCTGCAATCAGATGCCATAATCTTTCTCCAAAATATACATTCGAACTCCGTTTTACAAAGACAAAATTACCATCGATTGTTTCCAATAATGTGCACAGTGCGAGGGCATTTGATAGAGAAGATATTCCGTATTTGGCGGCAAGTTCAGGATGATAAAAGTTAGTCCCCATCAGCTGTTTGAAGTTGGTTTCGGACACATATACCATGAGATGATCTTCCAAAATTTCGTAATTTTCAAGACGGTAAATGGGTCCGTTGAAAAGGAGTTTGTTTTTCTCTTTGGCAACCTTCAATTCTTGTTTCCAATGCCTTTCTATGAGCGCAGAAGTCTTTTCGTCATAGGAAAGAGTACAATTAGTGTGTACGATCTTTAGCTTGTTTTCCGGGAATAATCCCGAAGCTAAGATTTCAAAAGGTTTCATGTGCCGGTTTAGAAATATTGGAGAGCACAGCGCGTCGATTTATAGATGTTCTTTCCGCAGTCTGCTGGCAGGAATGCCGATTTGATTTCTGTATTTTGTGATTGCACGAAGTGATACTTCGATTCCCTGCTCGTTTAAAATATTTACAATTTTCTGATCGCTGAGCGGTTTTTTCTTGTTCTCGGCATCGACGATTTTCTGAATTTCTTTTTTGATGAGCTGTGATGAGAGATCGCCGACCTTGCTCGTGAAAAACCATTTCATAAGATATACGCCGAGAGGGGTTTCAATATAATAATTATTCACAACCCTGCAGATGGTAGAAACATCGCGTTTGATCTTTTTTGCGACATCCTCATAGGTCATTGGCTGGAGCTCTTTTTTCCCTTCCCGGAAGAAAGAAGATTGTTGGTGAATAAGCTCATCAGTTATCTTAAGAAGCGTCTCCCGTCTCATCCACAATGCCTTCACAAAATTCTCCGCAGCAAGGAGCTTTGATCGCACATATTTCACTGCGCCTTTCTTATCCACACTCTGCGCAAGTATCCGCTGTGCATACTCTTTATTGACCGTTATCTCCGGGATATATGTGTCATTCACAATGATCTCGAGATCGCCGTCGATCTCTTTTACGATGATATCCGGTTTAATGTATGATAAAGTCCCATTCGTTATCCGGCTGCCGGGTTTGGGGTCAAGGTGGCGGATAATATTTTTGATGGCAACCAGCTCTTCGAGAGCAATATTGTATTTCTTTGTCAGCATATCCAGACGGTGATTCTGTAAGATATCAAGATCCTTTTCAATAATAGAAGTAATGACCGGATGGTTTGCAGTTTCCTCGTCGAGCTGTGCAAGCAGGCACTCCGAAAGATTTCGTGCTCCCATTCCTCGCGGATAGATACCCATTATCATGCGATGTATCTGTTCCGCTCGTACTTCAGTAAGTTCGTGGGATGTATATAATTCTTCAAAGGGTGCGTCGAGGTAGCCGTTTGTATCAAGGTTATTGAGAATGGAATCTGCAAATTCATGTTCGGTCGAGTTAAGCGGTAACTCTCTCACCTGCTGGAGAAAGTGGTCCCAGATATTTTCTTTTGAAGTTTCATACTCCTCATTTTCTGGAGAAGGTCTGGATCTATCTTGTCGTTCATACCCGAACTGGTCATTGGTCACTTCACCTATATCATTGATGATCTTGTTTAGTTGCAGTATCTGGTCTGCAAGGTCTCCCTCATCATCATTATATTGATATTCCTCCATCTCATCCGCGACTTCAGGAGTATCATATTGCCCTTCATCTGAACTGAGATCCTGCAGGAAAGGATTAATGCGGAGTTCCTTTTTAAGCACCATTTCCAGTTCCTGGATGGGCTTCTGGATCAACTCAGCAGTGATAAGCATCTGCGGTGAGAGCTTAAGCTTCTGCTGCATCAGTTGCGAGGTTCTTACTCCGACTTTCATCCTGTTCATAACTCTTATTTGAGAATTAAATATGTGGTTGTCAATAATTATTTTTGGGAAGATTTTTTAGCAGTCAGTGAGAATAGAAAAAAGGATTATTCAACTCAAGTCCTTTACTCTAACTTGATTTTTGTTCTATTGTAAAACGATCATTTTCGTGTATGATTAGCATGTCAAATGAAATGCCGCAATGACTTGTTTTTCCGAATTCTGAAAATCGTTAAAGACATCTATTGCGCTGGATGTATCCTTGCAAACAAGCTTGATGCCTTGTTGATCACAATACTCAATTACTCCTTTATCAATTTTCATCAAGCCAAACTTCCCTGATCCAATAATAAGTATATCCGGCTTTTCCTTCTGAAGGCAGGGAATGTCTGCAAGAATCAAATGGTGAGAACGCTTTCTCCACCAATCTGCCAGCACTTCATTTTTATGAATTATCAGGTCATTTGTGTACGGAATTCCGTCTATGACCATCTTTCCAAACTGGTAACTCTCGATTCTCATAATTTTTTTCTGATAGAATGAACATGAATGTCAAGAAAATGCATACAAAATTTGACAAATATATGGGGATAAAAATCTTTATTCTAACCATGCCAATACAAGGAATAAACAGGGAGCCATAATGGAATTAAAAACGGTGAAATTGACGTTTCCAGAGGAGTGCAATATTATTCTGGGACAGGCCCATTTTATTAAGACCGTTGAGGACATTTATGAGATCATGGTGAATTCCGTACCGGGCATCAAGTTCGGACTGGCATTCTCAGAAGCATCAGGTCCGTGCCTTATTAGAAAGGACGGCACTGATAAAGACCTTATTGATATTGCTGTTGAAAACCTGGAGAATATTGCTTCAGGGCACAGCTTCTTCATCGTGATGCAGGATTCATTTCCTATAAATGTGCTGAACAACCTGAAGCAATGCTTTGAGGTGGTAAATATTTTCTGTGCATCTGCCAATCCTGTAGAGGTTATTGTTGCAGAATCCGAGCAGGGCAGAGGTATTCTCGGCGTGATTGACGGCTTCTCCCCGAAGGGAGTTGAATCTGATGAGGATATTAAAAAACGAAAAGAATTTCTTAGAATGATAGGATATAAACGCTGATGAGACTCTTTCTGGCAATAGATTTTCCCGACGAACTTAAAGAACGGCTTGCGCGAAATATCGAGATTTTGAAGGGCTACATACCAAAAGGAGTCAAATGGGTTGATAAGAAAAATCTGCACGTGACTTTCAAGTTTTTGGGCGACGTGAACGAGCGCATTCTGGAGGACATCTACACATCAGTAGAAGGCGTTGCAGGTACTCATGCATCCTTTATAATTTCTTTTAAAAATGTCGAAATGATTCCCAATCCGGAGCGTCCGCGCCTTATCTGGTATGATATGAAAGACGAGACAGAATCTGCAGCAAAGCTTTTCCAGGATGTTGACATGGCATTGTACGATCTCGGTTTCAGTAAGGAAAAACGCCCCCTGGCTCTGCATACAACAATTGGCAGAATTAAATTTGCCCGAAATATCGGATGGGCGAAAATTTCTTCCAACTTGATACCTGTCGATGACATTGTCCAATGTAATGAACTCACATTATTCAAAAGTCAGCTCACATCCTCAGGTCCAATATATTCAATTTTAAAAACATTTAAATTAGAGAAAGAAATAAATTACGGAGGTAATATATAATGAAAAAGGAAGACTACAAAGAATCCTTAGATACTGCAATGGGTCAGATCCGCAAGAAGTACGGAGAGGGCTCGATCATGCGGCTTGGTGAAGGCACTTTGGTCGATATCGAGACCATACCGACAGGAGCCATCAATCTTGATGCTGCTCTTGGCGTGGGTGGAATTCCACGCGGAAGGATCTCAGAAATTTACGGCGAAGAAGCGTCAGGGAAAACAACACTCGCTTTACATATTGCCGCTGAAGCACAGAAACTTGGCGGCGTGATCGCTTTTATCGATGCAGAACACGCACTTGATCCTTTATATGCTCGAAGACTTGGCATCAATACTGATGAAATGCTCATTTCACAACCGGACAATGGAGAACAAGCACTTGAGATCGCAGAAACGCTTGTAAGAAGCAATGCTGTTGATCTTATCGTCGTGGACTCGGTCGCAGCTCTCGTTCCTCAAACGGAAATTGAAGGAGATATGGGAGATTCCCATGTCGGACTGCAGGCACGTCTCATGTCGCAGGCGCTGCGCAAACTCACCGGCGTGATCAGCAAATCAAACTGTGCACTTATCTTCATCAACCAAACACGCATGAAGATCGGTGTCACCCCTTATATGAATCCAAGGACGACCACCGGTGGTGTGGCGCTGAAATTCTATTCCTCAGTACGTATTGAAGTCAAGGCTGGACCCAAGATAAAAAGTGCATCGAACGAAATCCTGGGTAATGTGATCTGGGTAAAGATCGTGAAGAATAAGCTTGCTCCTCCTTTCCGTACAGTGCAATTTGATATTATTTATGGCAAAGGCATCTCATCACTCGGCATTCTCGTGGACGAGGCAGTGAACGCAAAGATCATCCAGAAGAAGGGCTCGTGGTATTCTTACGAGAACACTCAACTTGGTCAGGGAAAAGATCAGGCGCAGGACTATCTACGTGAGAATCCAAAGGTAAAGGACCAGATAGAGAAAAAAGTGAAAAAAGCACTCGGTATAGAAACACCTGCCAAAGATGAAGTTAACAAGGATAAGCAAGAGAAAAAATAAACGCTTATACGATATTTTCATCGATGATGAGTTCGGTTTTTCGGTCTCATCAAAGAACGTATTACAAATATTCGGGCTGGAGCAAGGGCGAATCTTCCAGCCCGATGAATTTTATGAACTGCGCAGGAAGATTGAATTCTTTGAAGCAGAATATATTCTGCTGGAATTTCTCAAATATCGGTTCCGCTCAAAAAAGGAAATTGTAAGAAAGCTCACAAGTAAGAAAATTTCTCAGCCAACAATTGATTCGCTTATTACTAAATATCAGGAAAAGGGTTTTATCAACGATGAAAATTTTGCCGAATCCTATATGCTGGATCTGATTTCACACCATCCGCAAGGGAACTATGCTATTAAACAGAAGTTAAAGCAAAAGGGGATTTCTAACGAAATCATTCAAAGATTGAGTGAAAAGTATCTTTCTGGCGAAACAGAACATGATATGGCAGAAAGAGAACTCTCAAAAAGAAAAACAAAATATATGAAATTGGAACCACGCGAGCGAAGAAATAAAGCGCTTGCGTTTTTGCAGAGAAAAGGATTTTCTTATACCTGTGCAAGGGAATGTGTCGAGGAAATATTATTTGGTGCTGAGGAAAGTTAGAAGCTCATTTGCTGAGATTTTGTTGGAGTGGAAACCTAAATAATTTCTAAATCCTAATTTCTAATTTCAAATACAATGTCAAAAACCTAAGAATCAAATTAATTCTTACTTCCTTGGTTTAATAGCAATTCTGGGATTCCCTTTTCCGGAGAATTTCATGCTCTTTTTTATGGCATTGCCCTTCTCACAAATGGAATTCCTATGCTCCCTGAAGAGCATAATTTACCATTTGTCATTTGAAATTTCATTAGATATTAGATAATTTGTTATTAGGAATTCTTATATTACAGGATGAAACTTGTTTAGAATATTTATATTGAATCCTTAAAATGTCTACTTATCTACTTCGAATCTTACGTTAATTTATTCTTCCGCTTCCTGAATGACCTTTATCGCATCAATATTCATAGTGCGCCGAGCTGGAATGAGTGTGGTCAGCAGGGTGATAATAAGTGATGCGAGTGCAACCAGGATCAGATCAAAGAGCTCGATTTTCACAGGCAGAGATTGGAAAGGCATTCCTGATATAGGAATGTGTATGAACTGCCATTTTATTTGAGCACCGAGGAGTCCAAGAGATACAATAAAACCCGCAACGGTTCCTATCAGATAGATGAAGATCCCATTGAATAAAAATATTTTCATGACATCTTTTTTCTTTGCGCCAAAAGATTTGAGTATGCCGATATCCTGCCGTTTTTGAGCAACGAGTTTGAGGTAATTTCCAATCATATTGAAGGCAGCTATAAGAAAAATAAGTACAAGTACCAGAAACATGATCTTTTTCTCGAACCGGATGGCAGTGAAAAGATGCTTTTCAAACTCTCTCCAATCGAGCACATCATATGCATCTCCGAGTTTAATCCTGATATTTTTTGCCACACTGAGAGACTTTTGGGGAGAAACTGTCTTAATCCCAAGATACGAAATAGCATCACCTATATTCTGAAATTTTTGAAGCGTATGAAGGTCTGTGTACGAATATTTCATGTCGTATTCGGGAATGCCGGTATAGAATAATCCCACAACTTTCAGGGTTATGCTTTTTGGCATCATGCCAAATGGTGTTGGCTGGTCGGCAATCGGGGACGTGAGTGTCAGTTCATCTCCCCAGTTCACCCCGAGAATAAGTGCGAGGTCGGAACCGACGATTATACCATCAATTAATTCCTCTTGTGTTGGTGCGCCGATGTATATTCGTTTCATTAAAAATGTGATATCGTCATGCTTTGAGAGGTCAATGCCCTGGCAGATGGTACCACTCACTTTTTTCTCGTGAAGAAGCATAAGCTCTGCTTGCACAATAGGACTGATTCCGGTTATTGCTTTATTTTGGATCTCTTTTTCAATGTGTTGCCAGTTCGTAAGCGGGGCAAAATCCTTTGCAAATATTTTAATTTCAGAGTGCAGCCCTATGATCCGCTCTGTAATATCCTCTTCAAGTCCGTTCATCACGGACATAACAATAATAAGAGCAAATACTCCAAGAAAAATTCCAACAACCGAAATAACATTGCCAAAGGAAAGGAATTTGTGTTTTCCAGAGGTCAGATAAGTTCGTGCAAGCCGGATGTAGTACTTACTCACTGAGGTTTTTCCCAGGTAACTTTCTGTGTATGAGAAATGTATTTGAATAGCCCGATGAAAGCTGCGTAATTGATTATAACAAGGTAGAAAGGAACTGTGATTATAACAGGCATCTTTTTATTTTTAAAGAATATCACACCTGCTAATCCGAGCAAATAGAAGAGGATTTGGAAAAGAAAAAATATACGAAATCCTGTAATTGGGATAAAGATATTTGAAAAGAAAAGTATGATCATAAAGAGGAATGAGAAGCTTCTGAGAAATTTATGAGAGAGAAATTCGAAAGCTATTCTACCGCGGAAGGGATTAAGCAGTTTTCTTAAAATAACGAGTTGCTGAAAATTGCCGACGGAAATGCGTATGCGGCGCTTCATCTCTCCTAAAACCGAAGTTGTGCCTTCTTCCACCGCAATTGCCCCGGGCTCATATACTGCACGTTTCTTTTGCTGAACTCCATACATAGGAAGAATATAATCATCATTGATGGCGTTGGGTGGCAGGATTCGGAAAAGGGATTTTCTTAGGGCATACAGAGCGCCATGAGCTCCTAATATTGAATAGAAAATACTTTCATTGGTTTTAAGAAAGGTCTCATAATGCCAGTAAAAGCCCTCACCTTCTGCTCGGGAAGTCGATGTGGCATCTCGAAGAATATAGAGCCCGGATACACTGCCGACCTCTGGATCTTTAAAAGGGGCAATAAGTTCTTTCAGCGCATTTGCCATAAGCATTGCTGAAGCATCGGAAAAGATTATAATCTCACCCTTGAGTTTAGGAATTGTTTTGTTGATCAAACCCGTTTTCCCCTCACGTACAGTGTAAGCCATAATCTGGATTTTATCAGAATAGAGCTGTGCGATCTCGACGGTTCTGTCCGATGAACCATCTGAAGCCACAACAATCTCGATCTTGTCTTTCGGATAATCAAGTTCCAGTGTATTGCGTATCTTTTTCTCTATAACAGGTTCTTCGTTGTAAGCAGGTATAAAAATGCTGATCGAGGGAAGCGGCGAGGTATTTTGCAGCTCTTCAACAGAAAATTTCACGTATGGTTTTGGAAGTAATTTTGATAGAAATAGTATCAGTATAGGATAGCCTAAATTGACATAGATGAGCACAATGCCAGAGATCCAGAATGCAATTATCCAGCCCATATTACTCGTACTTCATCTTCCAAGCTGCATGATACAGCTTATTGCCAAGAATTCTCTGAATAATAAATTTGATATCCTGTTTGAATTTCATTGATTTCCAGAGTTTCCGATCAAGAGATACTATTTTATCAAACAACGCTATTGTGCAATTTCTTTTTATTGGAATCCGCCCAAGAGAAAAGAGATTTGTGTCAGCATCATTCGGGTGATATATAGATGTGCAAAGTGTGTTGTACCCCGCCTTTTGTGCTGCTGCAACAATTCGTTTATTCCCTCTTCCACCTGGAAGCGAAAGGCTTTTTACAGGTTTTTGAACAATATTTTCAAGCTGCTTTTTTGATTTTTCCAACTCATAATATAATTTGTCATCTGCAAGATTTGAGAGAAAGACATGATTTACCGTATGAGAGCCGATTTCCATACCTTTTTCTGAGAGTGTGCGTATCTGATCCTCTGTAAATCCCATCTCAGAATTTATCAAAGATGTGGTGACGTAGAAAGTTGCTTTAAAATTAAATTTCTCCAACTCGGGCAGGCAATATTTAAAATTATTAGAATAACCATCATCAAAGGTCAGGCATACATTTTTTGGGGCGTGTTTCTCAAAAGTTTTTTGTTGCAACACAAAATCTCTTACTGCGATCACATTATACTCATTCTCTTTTAACAATGCTATCTGTACACGGAACTCATCCTTTGTAATAGTATAAGGGTCACCTTCAGGTAAGATGTTGTGGTACATCAGAAAAGGAACAGCGCTTTTTGCCATTGTTTACTTCGAGATAAACTGAACCGGATCAAGAAATGCCCTGGCAACTTCGGTTGTTCGTAACTGATCAATATCACTTGTATGGAAGAATATGAGCAAATCGTGGGTTCTGTCGAAATCCTGATTTCTTCGAAATTCATAATTTCGCAGCATTTTATTCTGAAGAGTATATTTCACATCAATTTCTTGAGCATAAGGCGGCCAGAGCATGAGTGTCACGTCTTTTTTTTGTATGTAATAACCGAATTGGCTAAGAGCCCAGAATGGTTTGATTGCTATCATAATGCCACCAGACATATTGCTTGCATCTACCCAACGCGAAAGATCCTGATCAAAAAGCAGCTTGCGTCCCTGGCTTCTCACCTCAGACCTTTCGATGTCAGATTGATACAGAACAACCGGAAGATCCATCTGCACACCCGTATTAGGCGAGTACACCTGGGTAATCTCTTCTAAATAAGGCATATAGATCGCAGCAGATTCAATTGGGGCAGTTTTGGAAAAGATGAAATCAAGTGAAATTTCCACAAAGCTTTGCTCTGCAAATGCGGTGATAAGTGCAACGAATTTGCAAAGATCAAAACCGCTATTGCTTCTAAGGTATCCCTGTGCTTGGAAGGTTGTCCGCAATGGTCCTGCTTCAATCATTTCAATACTGTATGTCGAATAATCAAATGAGCTCTGGTAGAAGATACCGTTATATGTCATTATGATATCTTCCCCTTCAGACAGAACTTCATCATCAGAGTAGTAACCATCAGCATTTGCATCAAGCCATACTTTATCCAATAATGTGAAATGGTTTTTATTCAAATTAAAGCGCAGTATTCCTGTATTCACCTGTATGACATTCTCTTTGTAACGCGTAGTAACACCGGATTTGAAATTCATTTTTGCCAGATCTTTGCCATAAAGAAGGGCAAATTGCTTATCTTCATTTGCTTTGAAGCTCGTTTGAAAATCGATCTGAGATTCTCTAAAGCTACCATCGTTCCAAGTTGTATTCGCTTTGATCTGATATGGAATATCCTGACCGGATGGTTCTTTGAGAAGAAGAACTGACTTCTCATATACTTTTCCTGAAGGAAATTCTATTACTCCCGTGCAAGGTGTATTACTAAGGTCGATCTTGTTTGGATTTTTGACTCTGAATGTGACAGCATTTCCTTGGGTATAATTTGTTTTTGTAATTTCGTATTCCGGTTGAGATGAAATATCTTTAACTTTCTGTTGAGTTTGAGGAGGTGATGCAAATATTTTTTCCTCGTATTGTGAAGTTATGAGTTTGACATCATCAATATATACGATTTCATTTTGAGATGGTTTCCATCTGAAGAAATTGAGGTCAACGATTTTTTTAATATTGATCTTGTCAGACATTTTGTCGATGGGAATGGAAAATTTGTTCCATTGTTGCGGTTCTAGAAACAGATCATATTTAAACCGATCTTCACTGCGGTCTTTAATTTGAAGAATTATCCTCACTTTAGATTCAGAAGGATTATATATCTCAAAATTCAGCGCTTCGAAGTTTGACCACCGTTTTGGAAAATACTGCAGGAAAAGCTTTGGAGCGCTTCCTAAGTTGGCAAGAAACTCTACTTTCCCGGAGTGGCTTCCGCTTGAAACAAACTGGTTTGACTGATAGAGCATGACGTCTTCATGACGCCATTTTTGCAATTCTTCCGGTGTTTCAAAATCACTGAGCATGAGGAATCCACCTTCAGGACTATATCCATCTTTCTCAGCTTCTTTAAAAACATCACTTGCGTCGTCAATCGAGTCATAAACCGCACTCTGGATCGGTTCAAAAATGTTGGAAATTAATGGAAAAATATCGAGAATATGAAATGCAATAACAACACCAACAACAATCAGTATTGAAATGTAATCTCTTTTGTAAAACTTCATGATTTTACTCTTTTTTTTTATAATATTTTTGAGACTCTTTTAAAAAAATACCGGTATATCCATATTCGTGAGCGAGTTTGAATGCACATTCTATCTTCGCTCGCACTTGTTCATTTAGAGTTAAATTTTTTGAGTATGGAGATGTTCCAAGACAGAGTTCATTTGAGTGGAACATAAAATTAATCCATTGGATACCTGACTCAAATAAGCGCCGTGTAATATGTTCAAAGATTTTCACAGGAATGCGAATATCCGAGGGCCGGAACATCATATTTCCAACTCCTTTATAACCAAAGGAGTAAGCAGCAGAGCGGACAATGCTCATTCCTTTCATATTCTTGAAAATGTCACCTTTTATTCCGGTAACTGGTACTTCAAGTACGGTGTGAGGATTTTCTGTGTTTGCGTTTTCAGTGATATCATTTTCTGATGGATAAAAGGGATGATTGGGAATCTTTGAGGAATCACGAGAGATTATTTTTTTGATTCCTGTGATCTTCCTGGTCACATTCGCCGGAGATAATGAGCTGTCCGCAACGTATCCATGCTCGTAAAGCCAGTGCAGTGTTCTCGCATCTACTCCCCATTTACCAGCCCTATGAGAACGAGCAGTAATTCCAAAGTTTTTCACAATTGCTTCATCTAAACGTGACATTTTGAGGTCGAAGAGGTCTTGAGGTAATTCAGCCTGGATACCCTCGAGCATGGTTTCTTCAACGCCAAATTTGTTGGGTTTAAAGAATGGTGGAGTACTCCACACATGCAGATGATGGCCGATTTCACAAAGATGCTTGTCAGCATATTTTTTCAGAATATTGACCGACTCACTCTTCGTGGCGACCTCGTAGGTAATAAGATAGGTTGGTTTCAGATGATATTTCTCACATAATTCTTGAACGAAGTGAATGCCAAAAATATTTGTTACCCGATTTTCCTTAAATGAAAACCAGTCAGCTTCAGTGTCGATAGTTATAAGAAAATACTTCATCATTAATTAATTTCTTATTTTTCAATACATTCCTGTACGTTAAAACCGTATCATTAATCATCTTTTCCATAGAAAAAATTTCTTTTACTCTTTGTTGTCCATTTTTTCCGAAATATTCTCCCAGCTCAGGATCTTCAAGGATTTTTATAATCGCCCGCGCAAGCTTTTCGGGATCATTTGGTGGAACTAGAAAACCTGTTTTTCCTTCCACGACAAGCTCAGGATTTCCTCCAACTGCAGTTGCAACAACAGGTTTGCATAGTGCCATTGATTCAAGAATGACATTTGAGCACCCCTCGACGACTGAGGTTAGAACCGAAACATCTACTGCATTAATATAATCAAGATAATCAACGGAATGATCTTTCAAGATTATGCCCTGTTCAATATCGAGTTCATCTAATATTGATTGTATTGATTCTCCGGTCATGCCATCACCCATTGCAAGAAATGTAACGTTCTTGTGGTAAGATAGAATGATTTTTGCGGCTTTAAAAAATGTAATATGATCTTTAACCGGATCATTTCTCGCAAAGATGCCAACTAATTGGTCATGTGTATCCAAAGTAAGATTTTTCCTAACCGCTACTGCTGGTTGTTTGCACTTCATATTCTTTAGGTCAATTCCATTGTAAATTGTACGAATAATTTTTGGGTTTATTTGTTCTTTGCAAATAAGAAATGAGGTGATTTTATGAACATTTACGAGGATTCGGTCAGTGAAGCATGCAAGAATCCTATCAGTCAGAATGTGCAGTCTGTTTTTCCACGTATCCACACTACGTAATGAAGTGATAATGGAAGGTATTCGCGCACATACTGCAGCAATCCTTCCATATGTGTCTGCAGTAAAAAGATAGGTATGAACGATATCAAATGAATTATCCTTGATAAATTTGTACAGCGAAAACAATGCTTTGAGGTCGATGAAACCACTTTGGTAGATCGAGTGGACAGGGATATCACTCTCTTGAATCTCTCTCGCGAGACCTGCTCTGGTTCCATCGAGATTACACACCGTGATCTGAAATTCAGCACGCGGTAATCTTTTCACTAGTTCAATTATCTGGCGCTGTGCTCCCCCGGGATCGAGATGATCGATAATGAGGAGAAGTTTAGTTTTTCTTCGCGGAGCCCCTTCTTTCAAAAAAATACCTGATAGAAGTTGTTCGGTCTTTTTTGTCATAATCACCGAAGTAAAATTTTCCCGAACGTTCTTCTGCCCAAATTGTGCAATTTTTTTTGCTGTTTCTGTATTATCAATCAGAAAATTGATCTTTTGGGTAAGTTCTTCCGTATTATTGGGTTGTATTATAAAGCCATCTATCCCATCTGAAATAATTTCTTTGTTACCGCCGACATCTGTAACTATAGCGGGAATACCCGAAGCCATAGCTTCAAGTACTGTTATTGGAAAACCTTCCCGCCGGGAAGGGAGCACAAAAAGATCGAGAATCTGATATAATTCAGGTATATCTGACCTGAAACCTGCAAATGCAACGTGTTTTGCAAGTCCTAAATCTGCGGCTAATTTTTTAATAATATCTACTGTGGGACCACTCCCTGCAAAAAGAACTTTTACTTGAGGATGGGCTTTGATAATATTTTTCAGGGATTGAAGGAGTAATTCATGAGCTTTTGCAGGAACAAAACGACCAAAAAGACCGATGATATAATCATTATCCTTAAAGCCGAACTCTTTTCTTTTTTTGTTTTTATCAAAGGAAATATTAAACTTTTCAATATCAATACCATTGTTAATAATCTCAAATTTTCTTGGAGGAATTTTTGATTTCGTATGATGGAATACTTTTACACTCGAAGAAACCGCAATGATCCTACTTGAAATCCGAGCTAGAAATCTGTCCGCAAGGTGATAATACCAGGGTCGTTTTTCATCAGTGGTATGTTCGGTGGCGATTATTATTTTCACCCGAGATAAATAAGCGGCAATCCTCCCCCAGAAATTAGAAGTCCACAAATGGGTAATGACTATATCAATTTTTTTTTTCGAGATAACCCTTGAAATTTTATAAATAATGAAAGGATCGAGTTTTGGAAGCTTATGAAGAGCAATAACTTCAGTGCCGAGTTGCTCTAATTCGTTTGCAAAGAATCCTTTTTGGTTAAGACAGCAGATGGTAATATTGAATTGAGCCCTATCAGCATTTTTTGCAAGATCGAGCACAACTCTTTCGGCTCCCCCCTGATCAAGTGACCAAATGATGTAAAGAACGTTCATTATATATGGGCTCTCTCTATAAAAATTGAAACCAGTTCTCTGATGTTTTTCTTAATATCGAATTTTTCTTCAACGAGCTTCCTTCCATTTGACGCATATATTTTAGCTTCTTTTGGATCATTAATAAACTTGATCATTGCTTCTGCAAGCTGAACAGAATCTCTCGGCTCAACGGCAATGCCGGTTACATGATTTATAATTATTTCAGGTATTCCCGAAACAGTTGTTGAAATAACCGGTGTGCGCATTGCGAGTGATTCGATCATCACGTTGGGGATACCATCTCTATCTCCGTTTTTTGAGATCACGCAAGGCAGCACGAACATTCTCGTTTTATTGAACATTTCAAAAATGTAGGATTGTGGCTTCATCCCATCAAGGAAAACAGATTCTTTCAATCCCAGTTCGTCAATTTGTGAGGAAAGGGCATTTCTGTCAGGTCCTTCACCAATGATGACGCATCTGAATTGATGACCTTTATCCCGAAGGATAGCACATGCTTCGATCAAATATGGAAAACCCTTCTGTTCACACAGTCTGCCAATAGAAAAGATCAGTTTATCATCAATTTCTTTTCTGATTTCCGGTAGAGTATCAAAATCAATACCGTGGTAGTTAAGGAATATTTTATCCTTCTCTTTCTGTCCAAGTAATGAGTCCAAATACTTTTTATTATAACCAGTGCATGTGGCGACGAATTCTGCTCTTTGTACTTTTTCTTCCAGCATCGGATTTTTGAGAAAAATATCCCAGGCGTGAGCAGTAAAACTAAAAGGAATTCCAAGAATTTCAGAAATTATAACAGCGCTTGTTGTGGGAATTGTCGCCCAGTGTGCATGGATGTGGGAAATCTTCCTGATTCGCATTAATCGTGCATAATAAAGGGAGATCGGTAATATTGCAAGTGATTTAATAAGGAATTCGAATGATGTATAATTTTGCTGTATCAAATATACAATCAACCTAAAGAGTATAACTGGTTTTTTCCACAAAAAGAAAAAAAATGCGTAGAGAATTTGTGGTGACAACAGAGATGAATAATGCGTTTTTCTAAGAAATTCTTTAGCCTGTGGATGAATTACCTTGTCTTTGCATTTTTTTAATGAGAAAAGTTCGGGCTCGATGCCATTTTTTTTTAGCTCAATAATTTCTCTTAAAATAAAGGTTTCGTGTGTCTCGGGGAACTGAGAAAATATATATGCTATTTTATTGCAGTTCTTCATTCGATCGCGCTCTTTTTTTATTTTCGTCTATCATATCCTGAATAATTATCATTTTGAGTCTCTGCATAAGGGCGGCAATGATCCAGAATTGTCCTGCTATTTCGAGAGAATTCATTCTTGAACCAAACATACATGCAACGGCAAGTCCAATGATACTTCCCATAAAACCAAGAGCACAACCTTTAAAGAAATTATCTTTTGAATTCCGGAATACCCATAAGGTTGTTAGAAAAACAACCACAAGCAGGGAGAGGAACACCAGTAAGGCGAATAGGCCCATCTCTGCAGCGATTCTAAGATATGTATTATGGGCATCACGAGGGACATCGATTTCTGAGTAATCCATAATGTAGTAGTTGAACGTTCCAAAACCAAATCCAAGAACAGGATTTTGCTTTATCATGTTTATTGCGCCCTTCCAGATTATGATTCTATCAGCTGAGCTTTTGTCAACTGTCTCTTCCACGGATTGTTCTAAATAGGTCTGCTGCTTTGAAAATGTAGACCTAAATCTTCCCTCAATACTCTCAGGTAGTATCGAGGGATTAATGAAGATAAGGATGACAAGGAGGATTCCCGGAATAATCAACTTTTTGCTTCTTGATATCACCGCAATAAATAAGGTGCCCGTTCCAAATGCAAGCCATGTCCCTCGGGAATATGTAACATGAGCACCTCTTGCACATAGCAGGAAGAGGAGCATATAAGCCCAGCTTTTAATTTTATGCACATTATAAACAAATACTCCGAGAAGTAAGGGTCCATAATTAACAAAAAAAGTACCAAGAGTATTTGGATTACCCGCAATTCCACCAATTCTAGCTTTTGTCCACGTTGAAACATTACCAACATCTGCATGTTCACGAAGTGTGATCAAAGCTACGACAACAACGGAAATCATGATGATAGTCAAAACCTTTTTAACAGATTCTCTATCTCGCACATTGTTAACAACAACAACATACAAAAACATGGGGACATACCATCTCCAAAAAATAAAAATTGGACTCTCACCACCAAGATGTCCTAACAAAAAACTTCCTTGTATCAGGGAAATTATACCTAATAGAGCAAAAAGTAACAAAGGAAAGTTCAAGGGGGTACTTACAAGGAAACGCTCTTTACCTGATTCATGGCTAACGAACCATGCAAATAGTGTGATTAAAAGAAGCGCATTAGTGAAGTTCACTGCAGTGGTGAGATCACCAATGATGATTTTACTAAATGGGACATAGAGAGCAATTGCATATATTGGAATTTCTGGTTTACTCAACGAAAAGAAGAAAACAAGTGATAAAGCAAAATAACAAAAGGCGATAAACATCCTTGATTCAATATCAAGATAAACGACGATGGCTTGTAAAATGATAAAAAAGGAAACGATAAAATAAAATAATCTATTGCTTGTTAAGGATTGTATAGCTGTACCTGATTGGAATCCAGGTGCATAGGTCAATGTTCCTTGGTTTATCATATTAATAAAATCTTATTCGAAGTATTATTTAAATTACCAGATTAAGTTTTTGAGTATTGATTAGCTTTAATAACAATGAAAAAATTATTATCCCATCTTAGGTATAACTCCCACAACAGGAACGCTAAGCAATCTTTCTATGTCAATGGGTTTTTTAACATAATCCTTTAGGAAATCAACCATAATAGGAAGACCGATTGCCACAAAAAGTGCAAAAATGAATCCGATAAGCCTTGTTTTCATAGTACTGGATCCAGTAGGCTTGTCTGCAACTTGAGGAACATCAATTACTTGAATATCACTTTTAACAAGTCTATCCCAAACAAGAATTTCTCTTAATTTATTATACCATGCATTATAGTTTGCTCTACAGGACTTGACCTCTGATGAAAGTCTTGCTAGCTCCGGATCGATCTGCTCGACCTCCCACTCCTCTTGATAATCATAATGGACGGGAATACCAATATATTGCTTGTATTTGATATAATTTTCTTCTGCAGTGTTGAGTTTTTGAGATGCAGTTTCAAGTTCTTCTTCAATAAATTTCTTTGCAGATATTGCATCTTCCTTATTTTCTTGTAGATTCATCCCCTGCCAAAGGGTAATATAGGCATCAACTATTTCGTAGGAAATTTCCGGATCTTGTGTTGTGGCCGATATTGTAAGCACACCATCTCCCCGATATCTAATAGAGGTGCTTTCTTCAACTCTGGCAAGAACACTTTTTTCCATTTCTTGCGTACTTTGATTATCATCTGCCGATTTCCCCAAAATTCTCTTAAAAGAATTATAGGCCTTTGTGCCAATTAATTTTTTAATTCTTTGCATTACCCGTTCTTTTAAATTAAGAGTGTTATACAATTCAAAAAAAGTTTTTTCGGGAAGAGATCTAATTACAGCCTTAGAAAAATCCAATGAGCGCAAGCGCACCATTTCTTTTGTAATATCAATACGTGATGAGCCGCGCCTGAAAATGATTTCCTCACTCTTTAAAGGCACTTTTTCAATAAATAGTATTGCCTCACTCTTATAATTAGAAACAATCTCAAAGCTAATAAAAAATATTGGGATAAAAATACATAAGAAGACAATGATAATCTGCTTCTTGTGCTCCTTAAGTACTTGAGTATATTCGGTTAAGTCAATTTGCTGCATATCTTACTTTACCTCTATTATACCTTTTTTCTTCTTCTCCTGAGGAACAAATTTATTATTCATTACCACTCCAAAAATGCTGCTTCCTGCCAGATTTATCAACTCATTTGATTTTAATACAGAATTCTTTCTTGTGCGTCTGGCAAGTACGACGAGTAAAACGATGTCCATTAACGAACTGAGGATCGCAGGATCAATATTTCCTCTGTTAGATGCCAATATTGGAGAAGATTCAACCATGGTAATATCTGCAGACTGACGGAATTCTTCTATCACGAATCGCAGATCATTAAAAGATTGAGCAACAATGCCTCCATAGGTTCCGCTTGTGATGATTTTGAGGTTTGGAAAATCTGTGGTTTTTAAAGCGTCTTCGTAATGGACTTTATCATTGATAATATCAGTAACTCCGTTTTCTTTTGGGAGTCCAAATATTTTATGCAACTGTGGATTTCTGAGGTTCATGTCTACCAGGAGAATTCTCTGGGGAGTGTTTTTGATGAAATTCAAGGCAAGGTTTACTGCCATGAAGGTTTTTCCTTCTGCATCACCGCTGCTTGTAAAGAGAATCGTTTTACCATTCTGCTTTTGAATTTCCTTGGAAATAATCTTGTTCATTCTATTGAATTCTACAAAATTATACGTTTTGAGATCTTTTGTTGGGTTCATAGTTTATTGTTTTGAAAGTAAATAGAGCGTGGAAAATGCAGAAACAAGATATAATAAGTCTTTCAGGAAATCAATTGAGCCTTTCCATGCCTTGAAAAGCCAGGTCTTTCTTTGCTCTGGCACATAAATTGTCTCACCGGCCCCGACAAATGGAATATCCTGGAAGTTCTTGTTTTCAATAAATTTTTCAAGATCCACTACTTTTGACCTGTAATTTCCATCTTTTAATTTTTTAACTAAGAAAATATGTTGTAGGTCTGCGCTTGTAGTCGTGCCCCCTGCAGAAATTAGAACATCGAGAAGGTTGCTGCCCTTAACCGGTTCTAACATGCTGGGATTTCGAACCATTCCTGCAACCCGGATCTTCTCTTCTGTATCAGTTTCAAGTTTTTCTTGAGGAGGTGTGTATGCACCAAGTGTTCTTTTTATTGAACCCAAGCGAGGTGTCATTGGCACAACGATGATGTCTTTTGATTTTATTTGTGGTAATATATTATAGTCCGTAGACGTAAGAAAGGTGAACATGTCCACCAAAATGGTCTTCTGTTCAGCCGATTTCAGATTATACATTGTTCTATACAAGTTAACTTCATTAAGAATTGAACCATCAATCATGCCGCCGGCAGCAACAAAAGCTCCCTGTATACCAGCATTTTCTGGTAATAGATACCATCCTGGGGTGACCACATATCCTAATACCTGAATGTATTTCTTTTTTTCTTTTATCTGAACTTGAACGTCGTCCTGCTTTCTCAAATAGAGCGGCAGGCTGAAGAATATTGATTTTTCCAACTCTCCGATAGTGAGCCCTTCTGCCATGAAATTACCGAGTTTTGGAAGTGTAATATATCCTTCAAAGTTAACTTCATATGTGCTGAATTCTTTTTCATCAGGCAATTTAATTATAAGGATATCACCACCGGTAATATAATAGGTTCGTTCTTCAGCAGACAAAAAATCAAGGTTGCCATCTTGAAATTGAAGAGATTTAAATACTTCTGCACTAATCGGAGGATTTAGTCTGCTGAGGCTTAAGGTCACAATACCAGTATCGTCATCAAGAACATCAATACCATCTTTCTGTGACGACACCTCTATACCTCCGGCATAAAGCATGCTTGCAAACAACAAAACAGCTATAAAAGAAATCAGGTATTTTTTGGGCATCTATAGAACTCCGCATTTATTTCATATCTGATGAAATATTTGTCAACTATATTAATATATTATGTACTATTAATATAAGTTTTATACACCGATAAAATGGATATTCTCTCTTTCTTGACATACTTTATTTTTGGGTGATGAAAGATGTCATGAAACCAAAAAAGATCTTCATGAAAATTAAATTTCGAATATTTATTCTTATAAAAGCATTATTACAGCCAATCATTTACTCGAACAAGTTAAAAAAGAAACTAATATTTATTATTGCATGTCAACGTTCCGGAACCAGCATTATGGTTAAGGTATTTGAGAAGGATTTTCGGACAAAAGTATATGAAGATGAACATAGTGCTATTACATCCGAAGATACTAATAACTTCATCCGTTTTAATTCTTTTGAATCACTCTCTAAGATATTCAAAAAAGTCCATGCTAAAATAATTATTACAAAACCACTAGTTGAGTTACAGAATATTCTTTCTTTTTTTACATTTTTCCCCGGCTCGGGAGCAATATGGATATACAGAAATTATAAAGATGTTGCTTTCTCAAATATTGCACACTTTGGTGTCAAAAACGGTCACAATAACCTGAGACCTATCTTATCGAACGAGCAAAACAACTGGCGCTCTCAAAATCTTCCGGTTGAGATCAGAGAAGTTGTTCAAAAATATTTTGATGAAGAGATGAGCTCTTATGATGCTGCCGCTTTATTCTGGTATGTCAGGAATGCCTTGTTTTTTGAGTTGAATCTGGATAAAAGAAACGATGTGACCATGTGTAAGTATGAGGATTTTGTGCAAAAGCCAAAAGATAATATGAGAAGGATTTACAACTTTTTTCAAATTAACTATCCTGGTGACAAGGTCGTGGATGAAGTCCATGCAAGGGCTACAGGGAAAGGTGAGACTTTAGAATTGTCCGCTCCAATAGCAGGGCTTTGCAAGAACTTGTATCAAAAAATGGAACAAGCTTACAAAGAGTGTTTAGATAAGCAGTAGCAGAATTTTTTTTTATAAAATGTTAGAACATTCGGCTTAGTTGCCGTGTCGCGTTCCACTGCAAGTCTTTATAATGATCTATTTTGGTTTTAAGGATATTCTGATATAGCTGAATATTATGGTAGATTTCGTCCAACAAGGATAAGACATTATTCATTTCTACATGATTTGTTTTTATATTAAATTCTTCCATATCCATTGAGAGCATATAATCAAGACACTTCGGTCTGTATTCTAGCATAATTGCTGGCGTATAGGCGCAGTGCGCGAGGATTACAGCATGAAGCTTCATGCCAATTAGGACATCACATCCTGAAAGAAATTTTAATGTTTTACTAATTGATTTATACCCGTTAAATATTTTGATTGGTTTATTTATCCTTTGCGCTACTTGTGTTATGACTTTCAAGTCTTTTTCCCACACTGGAAAGAGTGTGATATTCCATTCTTCTTTTATAAGCTGATTAATCAGTTCTACAATTTGATCGAATAAATTTTCCTCATTTCCCCATATTCTCCCACTGCCGGATCCAAAATTAATGGCGAGTAATTTCTTTTTCTGTTTTCTTATTATGCGGTCACCTGATAATGATAAGGCAAGATCTCCAATTATTTCTACGCGTTCAAATCCACCATCTGCCAGTATTTTTTTTGAAAGAGGTCCTCTTACACTAACATATTCGCATTGTTCGAGCAATTTGATCCAGTTTGCAATATTATTTTGCCAACCTTCGACATTGTTCCAAAAGAGAGGATTTTTTACTCCACTGCCCAAAGCAAATTTTATTGAATCAGGGTAATTATCAAAAGCTTTGTTAAATGTGTCAAAGGAGCCGGGACTATTAATTAATGTACCTCCTCCGAGAGCAACTGCCTGTAATTTTCTAGGTCGTAACTTATCCTCCAGTCGTGGAAAGTTTTTGATTGTGCTGTAGGGGAATATCTTGTAATTTGAAAACAATTTTTTAAACGAGTAAATCATTGCTTCATCACCAAGGTTATTATGCCCAACCCAGCCGATATACCCGATTGAATTTTGTGATAGACCGGAAATAGTTCGCCAGTGCGATGCGACAAGCCTAAGCAGTTTTATCCGATTAATAACATCCATTTCCATCATCCAATATTTCCAAGGAGCGTCTATATGTATATGCACTCATTATTTGATTGCTGCCCTGATTATCAGTCTTTCATCTTTACTGAAGAAAAAATTATAGCTGATCAATACAAAAAAGATCGTTTGTATAAAAGCGATAGTAAAAATAATTTTATACGAAGTGGTTAAAAAACCTTTTGAGATAAAATGATAAACAAATAATATTAAAGCCGGACGAATAATATTTAAAAGAAACTGCGAATAGTAATGTTTGAGGTCAAGTTGCAAAATTCTAGAAATATATATTGGTTGGATGATAAGTTTCATTATCATCATAGGAATTGCCGTTCCCATCGCAACGCCGCTGATTCCAAATTTTTTTACTAAAAGAAGGCTTAGTACTATGTTGAAAACACCCTCAACGATATTAGAGTAAGCCCAGAATTTGGTCTTTGAAATACCGTATAGAACAGTTTTAGTCGGGAACTGTGCTAAAAATATTACTGTCGAGATGGTTATTATAAATAGAACCTGATATGCATCCGAGTAATTTCCCCCCATCCATCTTAATATGAAATCTTTGCCGTAAAATATTATTGAAAGTCCAATAAATACAGCTATATATGTAGACAACTTTGTCATGAACATAAATTTATCTCGGATGGATTGATAGTTCCCTGCCCCATCTTCCTGGCTGATGTATGTTTGGAAAATGCCAGTAGCGTTTGTGAAGAACATTATGAAATAAACGATTAAACGAAAACCCACATTGTAATGAGTAACTGCAGCTAAACCAATGAAGGTTGTTATAACAATAGTGTCTACCTTGAAACGCAATGTATCTGCAAGTTGCGCAATGAAAGTGAAGAATGAATATGAAAACAGAGTTTTGAATTTACTCTTATCAAAATATTTTAATCCAATTTTGATTGAAGGATATTTAAAAATAACGTAAATTACATGGAATGCAGATATAAAAATGTTGCAAATAAAATAAATCCACGCAATACTAATAAGGCCATTACCGCTACTTACAACGATAAAGATCAATCCATTTTTCAATATCAGAATGATAATGTTTGCCAGCTTAGAGACCATATAGTTCATATGTGCATTCAAAATTGCACCAAACACACTAATGGGGGGCGAGATCGCAGTATTGATGCCCAAGATCAGTATTATTGTCTGAAACTGTTTCAAACTCAATGGATTTTTTACAATTATTTTCGCGCCGAATATTAAACCTACGGTTAGAAACAGCATCGCCACAGAAACACCAAGATATATAAAGAAAGAGGTGCTTGTTATCTTCGACATGCCCTCTTCATTTTTTTCACCGATAGCCCGGGCTAGATACCGAACAACCGCGGTACTGAAACCCATTCTCAGAAGAACATAGTAATCAAGGAAAGTCATTACAAGTATCCATAAACCATAAGTTTTGTCACCCAGGTTGTGGATGAGGAACGGGAGCATGAAAAACCCAATGATAATTTGAAGCACAACTGAAATGGTTATGAGAATAGAACCTCTGAAAAGTTTAACGCCACGATTTTTCACTGATGATTCCATATGTATTAAGTTCTCTTGCTTATGATCATTTTAATGTGAGAACTTTCTCGTTACTTTATACTGTATCTTTTTTATAAACGGTTTAAGATCCATGAAATTCAGAATTGCAAAAGTTTTTTTACCCCTAATTGATTTAAGCCATTGCCAGAACGTTAATGACTCTTGCGGATACCCCATTCTTTTAAATCCAACAAGGGAGAGAGAGAGGTCGTCAATAAGCGAAACCCATGTAATGTTCTTACTCTTGTTCGTTTTACAGAACGATTCTCCGAAATAATCTTTGTATAATATCAAAGGCAGATTGATTCCCGAGGCTTTAACGGAATAATTCCAAACGCCACTTCGAGGATTGATTTCCATGAGCTTGTATTGACCATCTCGTTCATCCTTTTTAAACTCAATATTTGAGATACCATAAAACTTGGCAGATTTTACGAGTTTCCGACTGAGGTATAGAATTTGAGGAACATTGTCTATTCGCCCAGAGGTTATTGTACCTGCAAAAGGAGGATCTTGCCGGATCTTATGCCCAATGGAATAACTAATGATCTCATGATTTCTATTAGTATAAGATGTTATGGTATAGAGGTTCTCGACACTTCCGGGGATGAATTCTTGTATAATGAGCGGTTTTTCAGAAAAAATGGTCGTTGATAATTTTGCCCCAAAGGATAATAATTCTTGTTTCGAGTTTATTATGAGCACTTTTTTTCCAAATACTTCTGTAAATCCGATTGTGACTGAAGGTTTGATAATAACAGGAAAACCAAGTTGTTCGGTTATACGTTCAATATTTTGAGTGTTTCTCACTTCATATGTACGAGGTTTTTTTATTCCAATAGTCTCAGCAAGAGCATACAACTTTTCTTTATTTATTAAGTTTTCAAGAGTTGACCACCTTGAAGTTGGAAAGCAGTAATATTCTTCTAATAGCTCTTGATTTTTGCTTATTGAAATAAGAAATTTATCACTAGTCGCTATCAAAAAACCTTTATACTTTAATCTTCTTCCGAAATTCATTAAAAATTTTATAAATGATCTGTTGTCTCCGATTGGACTGGGGCAAATGAGTCCTGTTGAATACCTTGAATACAATGCCACATCTGGATACTCTTCAAAGACAAAGGAATGAATACCTTCTTCGCCAAAACTCCTGACAACCCCCAGTCCATTTATACCACCACCCAGGATAATTGGAATGCTTTTATAGATAGAAGCTGTCGGATTTTTTGTCAAATCCATAACATTAAATTCTTCTATTGAGCAAATTTAATAATTCGTCATTTGATAACTTGCTCAACCCCAAGTTATTTAAATTACGACCGATTTCTCTGAAGTCAGTTTCTAATAACATACTCGCCAGATTAATAATTATCTCTGTATAGTTCATGTACAGGCCGAATTTTTTTCCAATGGCTTCAAGGGGAACTAGTCCGGATGGAATATCTTCAAAAATATATCGGTGATGCAGCGTTTTCGGAGCGTCGATAGTGGCGTATGATTTAACATTTTGGATACATTCATAAATATTTTTACCATCGACACCATAGCTTCTTTTAAGCCAACCCGTTAAGGGTTCCACAGGAGAGCCTAGTTTATTTGAGACCTCAATCCTCTCATTGTCTAGATGCTGTAGAAAATGGGCGATACTTTCCGTTATGCCATTATAATAGTATTTAAAATTCGCATGTTTATATTCTATCCAGCCGGCATTCAGTAAAACCGGAGTACAGTGTAGTATCATGCCAACATTTCCAATGGAAGTAGCAATCATGGAATCGGTAGGCTTGAAAAAATTTTTCAAACATTGAGGTAAGGCTGTCATTATTCGGTTCAGATCGCTTTTTTTTAATGTAGAAATGAGAACATCTTTCTTCACTGCAAGAATTGTTGAGGTATCTTCTGCAATTTTACGGCAAGTAAAAACAATCGTCTGGGTTTCGGCAATTATCGGGAGTGGTGAGTTTGATTCTCTTAAAGTATTCCCAAAAACAAGAGCACCAAATGTCCTGCCGGGATTAAGAATTATTGGGACATCTGGATCGATGTGTTCCTTCAAGATATTTGCAATGTCCACATGTGAGTTCGCCGGAGTCGTGACCATTATCAGATCAGTATTCTCGATTGCCTGGTTAATATCAGTAGTAACGACATCTAACCTTGCTTCTCCCTGTGAGACACCACCTACTTTAATAGTCTTAGTCTTGATCAATTTTTTGATTGTTTTATGTGATCGATTCCATAATCTAACAGAGAAGCCGTTCATCGAGAGGTATCCGGAGGTTGCCAAGCCTGAATTCCCTGCTCCAATAACAGTAATATTTTTCATTTTTGCCTTTGCATTTCAAAATTTTTATTAAAAACAAAGAAGGTATTTCCGTCATGGTCCTTGAAGAATTTGTCCAGAAATTGTGAAAGAAACAAAAGGAGTTCATTAAACCAACGGAATAATATACTATTATTTGCCATAAGAATATCAGAGCTGAAAAATAATTTGCCGATCGGTTTAATGATTCTATATCGACATTTATTATAAAATGGAAAGATTATGGTATTTTTGTGATGTAATTTCAGATTGTTTTTGTTAAACAGTTCGATATAATCCTGCTCTGTCCTCCTGAACCATTTTGAGCCACTGAAGGATTCAATCCCTGTGGCCTCAAATAGTAATATTTTTCCAGAATATGTTAGACGATTTGATAGGACCTCAAGCACGTATTTGATTTGTTTGTCAGTTAAATGGGCAAAAACTGCAAAAATGTATATTATATCAAATTTCGTATGTGCAGGGAATTTGGCAGAAAAAGTAATTTTTCTTTTATGGGCTGAACCTCTTTTTTTCTTTGCTCTTTTTATCATGCTATGTGCCACATCATAACCCCAGACAGAACAGTTGCTCAGAAGGTTTCTCGTGTAGATAGAATAGAATCCGTCACCGCATCCGAAGTCCAATACTGTTATGTTGTGGCTTTGTTCACTATACTCTGAAATTTCTTTTCCGAGCAGATTGAGTAATACCTTTCTGCGTTGATAGTAATAAGGGATTGGGCTGATAGTATAAAAATCTTCTCCCCTGTAATAATATTTTCTTTTTCCTCGGTTTTCCCAATATTCTCTGTTAAAATTAATCATGTTTTACCTCATCTAGTTCCTTGAGCCTTTCTAGTCTTCGAGTTATTCCAAGTTCCTTACCGTTTTTGTCTACAACTCTGGTGCTTCCATCAATAAATCCTGTTTTCCAGTTTATTGCATTTGGAAATTCTTCTCGACATCCCCAAAGAAATGGAACGGGGAAATAGCCCTTTCTAAAGATTTCATAGAAGCCGTTTGCTGAATATGGATTTATGATATTTGTTTCTATGTCACGAATAAGGATCCAGGCTCTGTTCATTAAATCCTCAAATTTTTCCTGCATCAATTTATTATCAATAAAATCACGTATGTTATTTAATTCTCGATAGTGAGGATAATGTTTGATTGAACTTTTGGTAATTCTAATACTTTCGTTTATAATTTCCGGATTTGCGAGAAACAACGCCTCAGAATAACTTACAACATGGATAATTTCGGGGGAGTCTGATTTATTATACTCCACATCGCTCATAAGTGCTGTGACAGCAGACAATTGTCTCTTTGCTTTTTCTAAATCTGGTGATAGGTAATTTAATCCTGCTCGAGGTTGATAAATCACCTTGAATGCCTTATCTTCAAGTGTTCTCACGGTTTTTAATAAAACTCGTGCTCTGATCAGGTCTGCCAGTCCGGATGTAAACTTCGGTGTATTTAACATGTTCTGTAAAATCAAGAATCTTATGCCGGACTTTTTTGCCATTTTTGCAGCAATGTATGTAGCAGCAATATAGGTCACATCATCACCTCCGCGAAAGGCAAAATGATGGGGAACGTTTGGTTCAAAAGGTTTTCCGGTTTTTGCTATGAATTTCAGCGCGTCGAAATGCTGGGTAAGATTTTCTTTCAGTGTGAGAGGACCTCTACCATCCAATTGATTGAACCACCAGAAAGAGAGAGCGTGCCAAGCCATATTAAGATTTTTTTCAAGGATTTTTGCCATTGTTTCGACCTTGTTTGTTCCAGAATATGACCTAGTAAGCATTGGAAGAGAATCAGACCAGATGGCTTTTAATTCAAACTCGGAATTAACAGGAATGCCGCCACCATTTGGTCTGTCTCCCCAATTTTCTCCGAAGTTTGATTGGCTGAGTTGTGATGAACCAACCGATACAATATCTAATAATTTGCTCTTCGAAAGCTCTTTTAACCAATCAGAAAATAACGCTAAAGCTTCTTCACGTTTTTTTATATAAGGACCGATATGACATCTTATCAAGGGTAGGAGGCCATTTTTTTTTGCATAGGACAGCCTATCGATTAGTGTGTCATCTCTCTGCCCAAAATGGGGATAATTATATTCATTGGTAGCAATGGATTTGTGATGAAGACCTTGCGTGATCAGCTCATTTCCAAAACCGTATAATATTTTATCATATTGAGATTGTTGTTTATAGGTTTCAGGAATCCTTGCTGATGGAACGTGGAGTTTCTCAAGAACTTCTGTTATTTTTTCATCACCCATAAACGTAGTAAATCGTCCGTTAAATCGTTGCTCAATCAGATCACAGGCATCTTTTAAACCTGCAAAAAACATATTGTCAGCAAGTTTACAATTTTGTGAATGTAGAATTTTACTAGTGTCGATCTTGTGAACCAACGTGCAAAAAATGTCAGCCCCTTCATATGGATCGAGCCTGTAACTAAAACCTAAATGAGTTATTCGGTTTTTTAATATCCAATCTTCAATCAACCCGAAGTGTTGATTGCTCGATATTTTGCTTACCGCATCTGAAATAAGCTCATTTCCAATGATTACATCGAATCCGCATTGTTCTAGAATTTGCGATATAGTGATAATACCCAAAGTGTGAGCATCGACACTTGGCTTGATAATACCAAATCTATAATTATTTTTCATACAGTATCCGAATCATCATAATATCTATGTCGTGGGATGTACGAGTGACCACATAAAATGATTAAAATCAGCTTTTGCTGCAACGCGATTTAATGTAAATATATTTGATTTTCTGTCTACAAAATTGCTGTCTGTTGAGAGAGCTGCATCATAATATTTGCTTGTTATTTCGACTATTTCATTATTATAATCACCGTTTGGATAACAGAAAAACCTAATTTTTTTGTTAATTTTATTTTCCAATGCAGTTTTAGAATCCCTAATCTCGTGTATGCTCTCAGTTCTGGTTAGTTTTGTTAAAATTGGATGCGTGAGTGTATGGGAACCGAATTCAACATATTGCGGTGACATTTTTTTGATCGTACTATAATCTAACATACGGTAATTTATTGCATTTTGAGGATCTATCTTAACCTTAAGGTCTTGTTGTATCTGGAGCAGTAATTTAATAAGTTCAGATGGATGAAGATTCTTCAATAAATTCTTTAGGATTTTATATGCTTTAGACTTGTCTGTTCTGTTAAGTAGCCTAAAGTACGATTCCCCATTATTAGGGATATTGATTTTCAAAGAGTCTATCTTTGTTTGAGAGATGATGTATTCGAGAGTATTGACCCAAATCCATGAATCGCGGTTAATGAAATCTGCTGTTAAGAATATGGAAACAGGAACGTCGTATTTCTTCAATATGGGATATGCTAATGTATAATTGTTCATATACCCATCATCAAAGGTTAATACTACAGAATATTTGGGTATTGATATTTTCCCATTTAAATAATCTACCAGTTCTTGAAGACTAATAATGTTGTAATACTTTTTAAGATATTTAATCTGCCGTTCAAAAATCGTGATATCAAGACTAACATTTATATGATCTCGACTATTCGGCTGGTGAAAATTATGATACATCAAAACAACAATCTTTTGCTTGTTAATTATTCTGAGAGTATGATGAATATGACTTTTGCATAAAGAGATCCTTATTGCTTTTTTAATAGTGTCCGATATTGATGTGTTCATCAGTTTTTTTTAAAATATTCTAGGACTTTTTTAACTTCTTCCCTGGTTTTAGAAGTATTTTGATGAAGGTTTTTACAAGTCGTGCATATAATAACAAATTAAAAGGGAAGAGCCCGATGGCCTTGTAATACTGTGCAAGACCTTGCCTATAATCAGATTTCCAAATACAGCTGTCTGCCTTTTGTAGGTGTATTGAGCTCAATGCCCTGTTTCTTAAAAGTTGTAGTCCTCTTTTCGGAGGACAATATTTATTTACAATATAATACCTTCCCCGAAGCATGCTCTCATAGTTTGCACTCATGCTTGTGCTTCGGTATCTGCCATAATATAGGGGCATATCAATATATTTCACCTTGTACTTTCTGGCAATTCTGATAAACAGATCGCGATCTTCACAACCAATTTTAGATAGATTAACATCGAACATACCGACATCATCAATGCACTTTTTTCTCACCACTGCAGATGAAAGATTGATATGGGCTTTCCTTAACAAAAGGTTGTGATAAATATGCCCAGATAGGTATTTCCCGTTATTATTGTGTCTTCCACCCTCGATAATTTTACCATCTTCGGTAATTCGTATTTTCCCACTATGTACCAGCCCAACCGCATTTTCTTTCTCAAGAACCGGAACACTTTCAGCCAGCAAATTTGGCTTCCATTTGTTGTCGGAATCTAAGAATGAAATATAATCTCCGGTTGATCGGACAATACCATTATTCCTTGCAACTGCCACACCCTGATTTTCTTGATATATATAGGATATTTTGCTTATAAATTTACCCAAAACCAGTTTGGTGTTATCTGTCGAGCCATCGTCTACGACAATTACTTCAAAATCTCTGAATGTCTGATTAAGGACACTTTCGACAGCCTCGGTGATATATTCTGCACAATTATATGTAGGTATGATAATGCTTACTTTTAGCATACAATATCCTTTTTAATGTTCGTTTTACGAATATGGGTAATAAACACAGAATGAGATATTTTAATTTGAATGATCGCTTATTGTATTTTCTCGCTTCAAGAAAACTTTTATATGCTTTCCAATTTTTTCCATGTTCCAGATAGGCATAACCAAACTTCGTGTATAGTTGATTCATCCTTACATCGACATCTTTGCGATTTTCAGCATAAAAATTTTTATTATTTTTAATGAATCTTGTGACAGTTTGGATGTCAATTTTCTTATTTAATTCAAAATTTTGCTTGCTCAAACTTTCTGTCCAAACCCGACGTTCGAACAATTTTTCTTTAACTACTCCTGCCCTAAAATATTTTGCTAACCTGAAAAAGAATTCAAAATCTTCTCCTACCTCGAGGTTTTCGTTAAAAACACCTGATTGCTTCAGGCATGATCTTTTGAGTATTATAGCAGACGTGATAAGAAAAAAATCCATAAAGAATTCTAATAGAATATTTCCTTCTATCAATTTAACTTTTCTCACATAATCATTGATGATCTTTCCATCTTGATCCATGAAATAATTATCGCAGTAGACAAATCCGAACTCGGGATTGAGATTGAATAATGCCAGTTGTTTTTCAATTTTCTTTGGTAGCCAGCGATCGTCAGCATCTAAAAAGGCAATGTATTCATTATTACTGTTTCGGATGCCAGTATTTCGAGCTGCTGCGGGTCCTTTTTGCTTTTGATAGAAATAGTTGATCCTTCCGGGAAATGTGTTCACAAATTCCTCAACAATTTTTTTCGTGTCATCCGTTGATCCATCATCAACAATAGTAATATACGTATGTTGATGTGTTTGGTGTAAGACACTTTCTATCGCTTCTGAGATATAAATACAATTATATGTGGGTATTATCACATCAACATTTCTCATATTGGTAAATGTGCAAATAAACATTAATATGTCAATATTATAAATACTAAAATAAAAAAATTACTTTACAAACGAACAGCCCTTCCAAGAATATATAAATTAATAAATTATAAAGGTGACGCATTATGCCAGCAACATTTACATTACCAGATGGTGACACTATTCTGATTCCGCAGATTAAAAGAATCTCAAAGATTTACGCATATAAAATGGACATGAATAGAGGGGTAGTTAAGAGAATTGAGGATCATAAACAGCCCAAAAATGTATCAGAACTCGTAAGTATAGAACGTTACATCGATGTAATAGATAAAAGTGATATCGCATCCGACTTTTCATATATAGGTTTTGATATAGTCCTTTTTGATAATGACGTGAAACGCGTATTTAATGATTTTTACATTGAGCTAAAAAGAATGCAAGATCAGGAGGATTTTAGCTACGAACATGCTCGAGCTAAATTACGTGACATCATACGAACTATTGTAACGGTAAAAGAAGATCTTATTACTGCGATAGAAGATTTTTATCAAACCCACGGAGTTCAGCGAACATAGATAAGTTATAATATGCGAACTAGAATTTCATATATAGTTTTCTCAATAGTAGTCATTCTATCTGTGAGTGTTGTTGTATTGCATGCGCAGGATATTAAAGTATTTTGGCAAAAACAATATGAAGATTTCGGTTCTATGGACATCAACAGCATGATCCCCACGTCAGATAACGGATTCTTCCTGACCGGATCAATTTTTGAATCCAAAGATAATATCGATTGTTGGGCAATGAAATTCAATCATTTAGGAAGTATTGAGTGGTATAGAGAGTTTGGAAGCGCTGGACTGAATGAAATTCCACATTCATGCATCCAACTGAAAGACAAAAGTTATATACTTTGTGGTGAGCAAAAAGATCGTATAGTCAATACAACAAGCGCGTGGGTGATGAAACTGGATTTCCGTGGAAGTGTAATTTGGGAAAAAACTTATAAACGGGGTAGAAATGACGCATTATATGCAATCTGTAGAGCACCGGATAATGGTTTTGTAGTAGCCGGCAGACAGAATATTGATGATATTCAGAAAAGCGATGCATTTATATTACAATGTAATAGTGCCGGTGAAACAATCTGGGAAACTGTCTATGGGGGTATTAACAATGATGCTGTTTACTCGATTACCGCGACTCCCGACGGATATGCCATATGCGGAGCAAGGATTGTCGACGCATCGAGGAAAGCTGATTTTTGGATAATTAAGTTAGGGACAAAGGGAGAGCTTGAGTGGGACAGGTCTTTTGGTGGAAAGGGAGATGATGTTGCTCTGGGGCTATTTCATATGAACGATGGGGGATATACTTTCTGGGGAAATATGCTAAATCAAACGACTAATCAGTCAGACACGTGGATCGTGAGAATTAGTAAAGAGGGGTATATCGAGTGGGAAAAAACCATTGGTGGTTTTGGCGCAGAAATTGCATCATCAGTATTTCACACACAAGATGATGGTTTTATCATTTGCGGAGAATCTGTTTTTTCTCATGAATTCAATAGCAATTTTTGGGTTCTAAAGTTAAATAGCGAGGGAGATATCGAGTTTGATAACGAGTTTGTCGGACCTGGGAAAAAGTTGCTCAGTATGGTCACACAGGTAAGGGACGGGTCATATGTTATTTCCGGTTTTAGTAAACAGGGCACTTCATTAGAGATGAATTTATTTTTGCTCAAATTCAATCGAATACTCAATGCTGAGGATTCACTATATGCTGAGATTTCAGAATATGTAACCTCTGATTATGTCGGAGGTATGTTCTTACCAATACGCAGAAATCGAATGAAGCACTTCGAACCGATTGTATATCTTACTGATAAAAGCAGGATAATTGAAGAAGATTTAAAAATTACGCCAACAAATTTTATGTATAAAAACAAATATTTTGAACAGACATATCAGTTTCAGGTACAAACAGAAACCAAGACCCTAAGAGAATTTAATAAAGAAGGCGTACACAAAGAGGTTCCGGTAATAAAGTATTATGGCAGGTACGGTGCCCTATTTGCACGAATGACCGCAAGATACTCCGATAAATATCACCGAAGATTTTCAACGAGATTACGACCCAGGTGGCAGCCAAGATTTGAAGAAAGATATACTCCGTATAAAGAAACTTATGAGATTGATTCCAAAGAAGATAAAACTGGACCCACAAACATACCGGGTAGATTCACCTGGCAAACTAAAAATCTTCATACTAAATCACCATTCCATCAGGGGGGCACTTTTTTTAAATTCGAACGAGCTAAAAGCCCAGCAAAAATCCAGGTGAGACTTACGGGATACAAAGTCTCATCTACTGTGCTGGTTCCAATGATCTTCCTTTGGCTTCTCATTCTAGCTGCTATCTTCATGAAAATATTATTCTCAATGAAAAAATAAATAGCCTGTAATGAAATTTTTTATTTCAATTTTTTGGTTATGGTTACAAATATTTCAATTCCAAGCTATCGCACAGAAAGTGTTTCAAACAAATGAACCCATCATCGATCAAACAACTTTCCGATCTCTTGCATTCCGTTGGATCGTTGAAGGAAATCTAGAAATTACATCAACGGTGCTGGTTCAATATAGAAAAAAAGATACAACAGATTGGAAATTCGCACTGCCCTTGAGCCGAATTGATGGCGATCTGGTTAACAGAGAACATGGCTCTTTCAAAACGGGCAACTTGTTTTCCGGAAGCATTTTAAAGCTTGAACCAGCAACACAATATGAAGTTCAATTGAAACTCACCAATCCTGACGGATCGTATAAGGAAAAGAGAGTTGAGGTCAGTACTCGTGCCCCTGAAGAAAATTTTACTCCACAGAAAGTGCTCCATCTTTATCCGGAAAATTATCCAGGGGAAATACAGAAACCGGCTTATACAGATCTTAATGAAATGCTCCATCAGTTAATTGGCGGCACGCTCATTGTTATTCATCCCGGAACCTACTATGGATCCTATGAGTTTCTTCTGAGTGGATCAAGAAATAAACCTGTTGTTCTGCGCGGTTCTCCGGAAGGGGAAGCGATCTTCGATGGAAAAGGAACTGATGGTAAGATCTTTGATGTCACAGGAAAGAGTTATATCCATTTTGAAAATATCACAATCAGAAATGGTTTTACTGGCATCAAAGGAAATGATGCTGATGGTATTGTCGTGAAAAATTGCACGATCTTCGATGTTCATTACGGGATCACTTCCTTTACAAAAACAAGAAACTGGGTAATAGCAAATAATCACATCATGGGGCGTGTCGATGATTGGTCAGATAGAGACAGGGTAAAGAAGAAATATGGGACCTGCACCGGTGTGATAGTCGATGGCATCGGGCATGTGGTTTGCTATAATACAGTACATAATTTCTGGGATTGCGTGACGATCAGCAACCTCGAAGAGCCCGAACCCTGGTACGAACCCCACAATATGTGTATAGATTTTTACAACAACAATCTCTATAATGCTGCTGACGACTGCATCGAGACAGATTTCAGCTACTACAATGTCCGGGTTTGGAATAACAAGATTACCAATTCCCATGTGGGAATAAGCACGCAGCCGGTGTACGGTGGTCCTGTATATATTTTTAGAAATGCGATTTATAATGTGAAAATTCCCCTTAAACTTCATAACTGGCCATCGGGCTTACTCATTTTTAATAACACTTTTGTGGGTTCCGAACGTGCATTCTGGTCTGATCCTATCTGGCAAAACGCTAAAATTATGAATAATCTTTTCCTCGGAGCAAGCTCTTATTCAGTTGCAACAGGCTCTCCAGATGAAAGATCCATTTTAGACTACAACGGATACTACAGAATTCCCGCGCAGGAAAAGGTATTCAAATGGAGTAATGATGCCGGTAATACATGGTTCCGCATGTCCGATCTCAGCGAATTCTACAATAAAACCGGACAAGAAGCTCATGGACGCATGGTTGATTATAGTATTTTTAATAATATTCAGATGCCAGTCGAGGGCACGACGTATGATCCCTCACAAATAGATTTGACTCTCTCGGGAGTTGGTGACGCAATTGATACTGGTACTTATATACCCAATATTGCTGATGAATATATCGGATCTGCTCCAGATCTTGGTTGTCATGAATATTGCACTCCCCCTCCTCATTATGGACAGTTTGAAAATTTTGTGTATTAACTATTTGAGCTGAGAAAACCATGAAAATAAGATTTATTATAATTAGTTTTGTTTTCTTTATTATTTGCTGTCCTTTATATGCCGAATTGTTGGACTCCACTTTCACGAGCGTAGGTTTCTTCCCAGTAGATTTGGGACGCTATGAATCACTGATTGATGTGCAAGTTATTCGATCACAAGCTGAATATGACTCCATCACAGCTGAGCTGAAGGAAAAACATTCATGGCTTGAAGAGGACCCCCCACAAATTGATTTTGAATATTTTATTTTGGCCGGAGATGAAAGTTGGGCAGACTGTGTTGCCTCTTTTTCTTATGAAGTTCAAAGAGATACAACTGCACAAAGCGTCATTATTACTATTATTGAGCATTATGGTGGTGGTCGAGGTATGAACGTATATGATCATTGGTTCCTGATAAAAAAGATGCCCGAAGAATATTCGATAGAGTTCCGCCACGAAGAAGGAGAACCAAAATATCATTATGAAGATTAAAATATGCCCGATTTGCGGGAAGGAATTTCCCTGCTACGCAGATGATGATAGAACATGCTGGTGCGAATCATTTCCTCTCATAGATATAGATGATGACCTGGATTGCCTTTGCCCGGATTGCCTTGCAAAAAGAGCACTCGAACAGGATAGCCGGAAATCAAAAGGAGCTTGAATGAAAATTTTAGTAACTTACTACTCTCTTGAAGGAAATACACAATATCTTGCAGAAGGGATTGCGGAATGTCTCGAAGCTGACATTGTACGCTTGATGCCAGTAAAAGATATCAAGAATAATAAAACAAAATATTTGTTTGGCGGTCGGCAAGCGGTCATGAAAAAGAAACCCAAATTGTTGCCATTTGATAAAAATCCAGAAGAATATGATCTAATCATTATCGGTACACCGGTCTGGGCTTCGACGATGACACCTGCTGTTCGCTCGTTTCTAAGTGGTAATGCTTTTAGGGATAAGAAGTTCGGCTTGTTCTGTTGCCATCGAGGTGGTCCTGGCAAAACACTCAGCTTCATGAAGGAGCTGCTTGAAGGAAATGATATACTTGGCTCAATTGAGTTTCGGGAACCGATAAAAGATGTGCTCAATAAAAAAGAACAAGCATGTGAGTGGGCACAAGGTCTTATCGAAACAGCTCAATCTTTGTGAATGAAAGATATATGCTTTGATAAGAATTATGGCAAATGGTTTATGGGGGATGTATTAAGAGCGATCAGAAAATTCAAGCTTATTTCAAAAAATGATCAAATCTCAGTTGCACTATCGGGTGGTAAAGACAGCACAACTTTGCTGTATATCTTGTCCTATCTCAAAAAGTTTTCCGATCTGTCATTCTCGCTTTCTGCAGCACATATCAGGATTGCGGATTACGACACATCCTCACTACAAACATTCTGCGAGGAATTACATGTCGAGTATTTTGAAGATACGCTCAATTCAAATAATGAGCAGACTGTCGAAAATTGTTATATTTGCTCACGCCTGAAAAGAGGGGCATTGTCCTCATTGCTTTCAAAGCATAATATCTACAAAGTAGCTTATGGGCACCATGCCACGGATGTTGCCGAGACTTTTCTTATGAATATCATCAACAATAAGAAACTTGGAGCTCTGACACCAAAAGTGGAAATTACTGAAAGTACTATGACAATAATTCGTCCCATGATCTATCTCGATGAGGGAACGATAAAAAAACTCCATTCGTATTTTAACTTGCCAAGCTTTGATCATCCATGCCCATATAAAGCTAAGACTGTAAGGGACACATATAAAAAGATAATTCATGAGATCGATCAAATGCAGCCAGATGTGGAATTTTCAAAGAAAGTAATAGAAACTCTCGAACGCAGCGAGCTTAAAGACTGGACAAGATGATATTCAATTTAGAAGATGCCAATGTCATAATAATCAATCACCAACTAGTAAATCTGTTAGTATTGCTGAAGGAATAATACCGGAGAGACAATGAAAAGATTTATAATTTTCACCTTCTTTTTTTCCATGATATGTACTGCCCTATTTTCTCGATCATTAATTGACAGCCTGGAAACAGAGCTATTAACAGCTGACGGAAAAGCAAGGATAAAAATATTGTTTAAATTGGCTGAGCAATATCGAAATACTGATCCGCAGAAATCAATAGAATTCGCTGAAGAAGTTTTGCCGGAGATCGATCAAATTGAAAACTCCGTTAATAGAGCCATATTTCTCAATAATTTAGGTTGGGCATATTACAATATCAAAGAGTTCCAGAATGCTTTAGATGTAACCAAAAGAGCATTAGTGTTAAGTGAACAGATTGATCATCAGGGGCTTATATCATTTTCTCTTAACAGTCTTGGCACCATTTATTGGGGGCAAAATAATTATAAAAAGGCTTTAGAAAATCACCTTAAAGCTTTAAAAATTAGTGAAACATTGAATGACAGTGTGAATATTGCAAAAACAATGAATAACATTGGTCTAATTTTATTTGCGGAAGATAATTACGATAAGTGTCTCGAATATTATCTGAAAGCCTTAGAGATACAGAATGAACTGGGTAATAAATTGGATATTGCAATCACAAACCAGAATATTGCTCATGTTTATGGTATGCTCGATGATTATGAGAAAACAATACAGTACCATATTTCTTCTTTAAAATTAGCAGAAGAGATAGGGTATGAAAGACTTGTCGGAGTAATACTAACTAATATGGCTATTTCCTATGCATACATGGATAAAATTGAGTTGGCACTAGAATATTTTGATAGAGCGCTGACTATAACGAGGAGGCTTGATGATAAAGGTAATATAGCCAGGGCTTTGCATTATATTGCTGCAATAAACAAAGATAAGGGAAAGTATGATGAAGCTATTTCAATAGAGAGAGAAGCACTTGAAATGGCTCAAGAAATTAATGATCAATTACAGATTAAATATATTTTAGAGGAATTGTCTTATATGTATGCTGACCTGAATGATTTTGAAAAAGCATATAATAATCATGTAAGATTTAAAGAAATAAATGATTCCATATTCAATATTGAGAAATTCGAACAGATCACCGAAATGGAAACCAAATACGAAACAGAAAAGAAAGAACAGCAGATCACTCTTCTCGAAAAAGACAATACCATTGCAGGAATGAAGATAAAGCGGCAAAGATTACTTTTGCTTTATTCTGCTATTGGAGTTGTATTGATTCTGGCATTTGTATTAATTCTCTCTAATCTGTACAGGCAGAAGACAAAAACTGCCGCAGCTCTTGCTGTCGCAAATGGGAAGCTCGAAGAATTATCCCGAACCGACCCACTTACAAAGTTATGGAACCGCAGATATATGTACGAGATAATAGAGCGTGAAAGAGTGAGAATAAAAAGGTCCTTCGAAGCATTTTCCTTCATTCTTATGGATATCGACCATTTCAAAATTGTAAATGACACCTACGGGCATGAGTGCGGAGATTATGTGCTCTCGACAATGGCAGTTATTCTGCGCTCAGCAGTGCGAAAACAGGATGTCGTTGGACGATGGGGCGGAGAGGAATTTCTTTTGTTTTTGCCGTCAACTGCACTCAAAGGCGCGATAACAATTGCTGAATCCATACGAAAAAAGATCGCAGATTATCCGTTTAGTTATGACTCAAAAGAGATTGCTATAACCTCCACGCTTGGAGTGAGTGAGTATGACGAGACAGTTTCAGTAGAAGAATGTATCAAGCTTGCTGATGATGGATTGTACACAGGAAAAGAGAGCGGAAGAAACAGGGTCGTGTCTGTTCAGGTAGAGGATAAGGGAGTATAGTGTAATTTTTTAATATAAAATTGAGGTGCAGCAAAATTGACATTTTATGCTAGTTTGTAATTTATAGCTTATCATATTAAAAAGAGAAAAATGAAAATTCATTTTATCGAGGTCAAAAATGAAAAAGATCAAGTTTTTAACTATAATCCTGATCGTATGTGCTTTTTGGTCATGCAATCTATTTAAAGCGCACCATAATGATAATATTACAGAGAACACTCCCATAATAACAAATGTTGAAGATGCTTACACATATACGGTTAATGCAGAAGCATTTTCCGACAGCACACGTGAAGCTCTTGTTTTCGGCAGTAATGAAGCCGTCCTTACGTATACAGTTCTAGATTATTCTGAGGGCTTTATTACTCTCGAAATTGATAATTCGGATACTTTGACTATTTATAACGACACGATCGATGGCAATATTATCATCGTAGAAGATATCAACGAAAAGCCCTGTTTCATAGAGCTTGTGTTTGAAAACTTCAGTGGCATGTTTGAGCTTGCACTTGCGAGGGAAGATTAGAGAAGTACTATTTGTTTTTACAAAACTAAATTAGGATATAAAACTCAGTGAAACCATACGTCACCACAAAAACTCTTGAAGCAAAAACACAGCAATGGCTTGATAAAATTTCTCCTTTTAATCAGCATAAAATGGAGCTTGATACAGAGCATGCCTGCCTGCTGGTCATCGATATGCAGAAATTTTTTCTTGATCCCAACTCACCGACCTATACCTGCGGCGGTGCTGCAATTCTACCAAATATAAAGAAATTGATAGAACAATTCAGAAAGCTCAAACGTCCGGTTATCTATACAAAACATGTCCATCATCCCGATAAATTGGACGCAGGCATCATGGGATGGTGGTGGGAAGGCATGTGCAAAGAAGGCAGTCCGGAAAGTGATATTGTAGAAGAATTATACCCTTTGCCCAATGAAAAAGTTGTTTTGAAACATCGGTACTCATCCTTTTATAATACAGATCTGGAAATTGTGCTCAGATGCCTTGGCATCAAAGATGTAATTATCACAGGAATTATGACGTGCATGTGCTGCGAATCGACTGCGCGGGATGCGTATTATAGGGATTATCGCGTATTCTTTCCTGCTGACGGCACAGGTGCGATCAACGAAGAGATGCATTTAGCGAGTCTGCTGAACCTTGGGTTTGGCTTTGCGTATATTACAAAAGTTAAGGAAATATTAACCCAACTTAAAAAGTAAGAAATTTTTAAATTCGGAATGTCTTTATGGCGTACTTGTCACAAGCTCTCGACTTAGATGCACTTGAGATATGTCGGAGTATATAACTTATTATTAATAACTCACCTCTAATTTTTATTCCTTAATTCCGACTTATGACAAGAATTCAGTATCGTAGAGCATGTCTTAAGTGTATCGAAAAAATAGAACTTACCTGCTTTATTCTTACTTCTTGCCAATAAAAAACAGCGAACTTGCAGGCGCATAGCCGTAGGTTTCTATCCAATCGATGAGTTCATCAATCTTACGTGTATAGCTCTCAAATTCAGGAATTTCTTTATAACGATTGAGAGCTTGTGTTATACTCGCTTTCATTTTCGTAATGAATTCCGGATTTTTCGGATCATCGACGGGATAGGTCAGGTCGAATACTTCAAGCTGTGAGAAAGGAAATTTCTTTACGATCCTACGAATTCTATCTCTGCTATAGGTGTGGTCGTGGAAATCACCTTTTACCATATCGAGATCAGCAGCGAGGTGGTGGATTTTAATATGTGAATGCTGCGCTTCGGTTTGATCTCCGTCACCATACATCTCTCCAATGAAAAAATACCCGCCCGTCTTGAGCACTCTGAACATTTCCGAAAGTACTGTATCCAACTTCTTCATGTGGTGAAGAGAATATTGAATACCGACGGTATCAAACGTATTATCTTCGAAAGTGAGATTTTCTGCATCCATTTTAACGAAATGAACGGGCTTACCCTCAAATTGTTTTTGTGCATATTCAAGCGCTTTTTCATGAACATCAATACCGACAAAGTCCTGATAATCATTAAGTGTTTCCATTAGCATTTTGATGAATTGCCCCGATCCAGTTGCCACATCGAGCACTTTCCCGCCTGAAATCTCTTTTAATCGTATTTCCAATTTTTCTAAATCCATATGCCTGTTTCTGTGGGAGCATTATGATAAGTCAATAATAATTTCTTAGACAACGAGAAGATGATTTTTCAAACATTGCATTTCAGAAAGAGTAAAAAAAATATGCCATTATTTCAAGTTTTGTTTATTGCGGTCGGTCTTGCGATGGATGCCTTTGCGGTTTCCCTTGCAAGTGGATTCTCTTTGAGGAGATCTTATGTATTTTGGAGTGCTATAATCGCCTTGTTTTTTGGTGGATTTCAAGCGCTCATGACGATAATCGGCTGGTTTGGAGGTAATTTATTCCGTGAGTATATTGAGAAGTTCGATCACTGGATCGCGTTTGGTCTCTTGCTCATCATCGGTTGCCGCATGATTTATGAAACATTTTGTTCACATCCTGAAAAAAAGCTTATTCGTCCGACAAATCTCCTGGTTTTGTTAGGTCTCGCCATTGCCACCAGCATCGATGCGCTTGCTGTGGGATTAAGTTTTTCATTGCTTGACACACAGATCTTTTTACCTGCACTTTTAATCGGTATAGTGACATTTATTATTTCGTTTTGCGGAGTAATGTTGGGAAAATCTCTGGGAGAAAAATGGGGAGAAAGAGCCCACGTTTTTGGAGGAATTGTATTGATCCTTATCGGGATTAAAATACTTTTGGAGCACCTTACATAAAATAGTTGACAATCTATTTTGCTTGTTGGCAAACTTGCCAACAAAGAAAGAAGGTGCTATGATAACCTATAAAGAAGCGGAAATAAGAAGCGAGGTCATCAAGGCAATGGCGCATCCGGTGCGGTTAATGGTGATCGAACTTCTAAAAGATGGCGAGAAGACCTTTTCCGAGCTGATGGAGTATTTTGATATTGATAAATCAACCCTTTCCAAACACATCAGCGTACTGAAGGTTGCGGGTATCGTGTCATCTCAAAAAAGCGGTGCGGAGTCGGTTTTTCGACTTCAGGTGCCGTGTGTTACTGAGTTCTTCAGCTGCGTGACCGCAGTGATACAAGATAAAATTACACAGCAGCAATGTTGCATCCGACCTGTAGATTAGAGGAATTCTATGAATAGAGAATGGAAAAAATTCTTCTGGCTGATTGCGGCGTTCCTCGCCTTGTATTTTCTACCTTTTAATAAACAGATTGTTGCCGGTGCCCTTATAAACGGATTTTCTTTGCTCCACGAATATGCACGCGATCATGTACTTTTATGCCTTGTTCCGGCTTTTTTTATAGCAGGAGCGATCACAGTTTTTGTCAAAAAGGATGCAGTTCTCAAGTTGCTCGGTCCAAAGACCAAGAAGTGGATTTCCTACCCTATTGCTTCGATCTCGGGCGGAATTTTGGCAGTTTGCTCATGCACAATCCTCCCTCTTTTTGCAGGTATCTGGAAGCGTGGCGCTGGCATCGGTCCCGCAACGACATTTCTCTATGCAGGTCCCGCAATCAATGTTGCAGCAATATTTCTGACTGGCACCGTTCTCGGGTGGGAACTTTCATTAGTTCGCCTGTTCTTTGCAATTTTCGGCGCAATCCTAATTGGATTGATTATGGGAACACTCTTCAGGAATAATGCTGATGCCACGCAAAATGGATTTTCAGTTTCATCTGAAGAAAGCAATGTCTCAACAATCCCGATCGTGCTCTTATTCCTTATGCAGCTTGCCTTTCTGATAACTGGCGGCTTAGCGATCAACGGCATTTTGAAATCAGTTCTATTGATTTTATATGTTATTATCATTTTGTATATCATTTTTTTCAAAATTGATAAAGAGTACCGAACTGGCTGGATCGATGAAACCTGGTCATTCACCAAAAAGATACTTCCCTTTCTCTTTGTCGGAATTTTTGTTGCAGGAGTTGTTGCAAAGGCATTACCCGAACATCTCATAAATTCTTTACTCGGCGGCAATCGACTTTTCTCAACTTTTTTTGCTTCAATATTTGGCGCAGTCATGTATTTTGCTACCCTCACAGAAGTTCCGATCATACAATCCTTGATGTCTTTGGGTATGGGCAAAGGACCGGCACTAGCGCTCTTTCTCGCTGGATATTCTCTCAGCTTACCCAATATCATCGTGCTCAACAAGCTACTCGGCTTCAAAAGAGCGATGACCTATATCATATTGATAGTCGTCTATTCAGCAGGAGCTGGATATTTGTATGGAAATTATTTATTCGTATAGGAGAAAAATGCTACATAAAATCACCATAACCTTACTGTTGTCTGCTGCGCTCATGCTTTTGAGTTGTACTCAAGGGGAAACTGATTCAAAATATCAAAAAACTGATCCGAATCAAACAAATGACCAAATCCAAAAGGAAAGGAGTTTAGATGAAGATCAGATTACTTCCCCGATAGAAAAAAAGGATCAGGTGGCACCCGAAGCTGAAAAAGAGACCTTGTCCGAAGAAGTAAATATAAAAGTTACATTTATTGAACTCGGCTCTAAGGATTGTGTTCCCTGCAAAATGATGGAACCGATTCTTGATGAAATCAGAGAGGAATATAGCGATCAGGTAAATGTCGTGTTTCATGACGTGAAAACCAAAGAAGGTTATGCGTATGCTCAGCAATACAAGATCCGCGTGATTCCTACTCAGGTTTTTCTCGACAGCAATGGCGATGAGTATTTCCGGCACGAGGGATTTTTCCCCAAAGAAGAGTTGGTGAAAGTCTTCACTCAAAAGGGAGTAAAATAATCGAGGCACTATGATAGAGAACATTTTCACATGGCTGACTCACGCGCTGTATACATCGGTAGTTCTGTCTCTGCTAGCTTCGTTTTTGTGGGGCATATTGAGCATATTGCTCAGTCCATGCCATCTCACCAGTATTCCGCTCATTGTTGGTTTCATAGATGATCAAGGACGTATCTCGACAAAACGGGCATTCTTAATCTCATTACTTTTCGCATTAGGTATTCTCATCACGATTGGTGTTATAGGCATTATTACTAGTTTAATGGGAAGGATGTTGGGTGATATCGGCAATATCGGAAATTATATTATTGCGCTCATATTCTTTGTTATCGGTTTACATCTACTTGAAGTCATTCCGCTTCCATTTGTAGGAAATGCTCAACAGCCGAAATTCAAAAAGAAAGGTCCCTTAGCAGCTTTTGTTATCGGTTTATTGTTTGGGATAGCACTTGGACCATGCACCTTTGCCTATATGGCTCCAATGCTGGGAATTGTATTCAACGTATCATCTACCAATGTATTTTATGGTGCTTCCCTGATCTTTGCATATGCACTCGGTCATTGTATTATAATCGTTCTAGCAGGTACTTTCACACAAGTAGTCCAGAAATATCTTCATTGGAATGAAAGAACAAAAGGGGCAATTATTGTAAAAAAAGTGTGCGGAGTTTTAGTCATTCTCGGTGGTATTTATCTTGTGATCAATGTTCTATTATAAATCGTTTAATATTTGAAAGACACATAGAATTAATCCTAGAAATTTAAAATGATAGAGATTTGTTTATTTATCTCGGAAAGGAAAAAATGAATATTAAAATTTTAGGAGCCGGCTGCGCAAAATGCAGACAGCTTGAAAAGAATGTTCAGACTGCCCTCGTAAATCTTAAGAGCGATGCTACAGTCGAAAAAGTAACCGACATCAATGAAATCATGAAGTACGAGGTTATGATGACCCCAGCACTCGTTATTGATGGAGCGGTGAAATCAACTGGAAAAGTATTTACAGTGTACGAATTGGAGAAACTCCTTACGCAATTGCAGTAGAACTTTTTCTATAAATCAGTTAATTATCTTGCCAGATTTATAAATATGGTTCAAAAAACACACATGGAACACTCGCTAAATAATAGCATTACTGAAGTCGAAAACCATGAGATCAAAAAGGTTACATGGATTGGACTCTTTGTAAATCTCATTCTCTCTCTGCTAAAGTTCACTGTTGGTATTCTTGGTTACAGCCAGGCAATTGTGGCGGATGCAGTTCATAGCGTTTCTGACATGGCTACTGACGCTGCGGTTCTTATTGGAGTGAAATACTGGTCTGCGCCCCCCGATAAAGATCATCCATACGGACACTGGCGGATAGAAACAATTATCACAGGTTTTATAGGGATCGCACTTGCTGCAGTTGCAGTCGGAATAGGATACAATGCAATTGCGACCTTGAAAGATCACTGTATTGAGACTCCAAGGTGGATTGCAATAATTGGTGCGCTCGTTTCGATCATCGTGAAGGAGTTCTTGTATCACTGGAATGTTAAGGTTGGCAGGAAAGTGAAGTCCTCTGCCCTTATTGCGAATGCCTGGCATCACAGATCTGATGCGCTGAGTTCTATTCCTGCCCTGCTTGCAGTAGCAATTTCCGTGATCAAACCTCAATGGGCATTTGTTGATCACATCGGTGCGATCATCGTTTCATTGATCATACTCAAAGTTTCATGGGATATAGTTTTACCTGCGCTGAAAAAATTATCAGATTCCGGTGTTTCTGCCAAAGAAACGGAGCATATCCGATCTATCGCAATGCGAGTCGATGGTGTTAAGGATGCTCATGCAATACGTACCCGCGATGCAGGACACGGTATTTTCGTTGATATGCATGTACTAGTTGACGGAGATATTTCTGTTTCTGAAGGACATAGTATATCTGAAAAAGTACAGGACGAGATAATAAAGAACGGGCCTGATGTGCTCGACGTGGTGGTTCATATCGAGCCATTCATATGAAAATACAAAAAGTATATTATAGACAAAGTTGACTAAAATTAAATTGTCTTTATAAAATATTTATGAAAAGAGGTATAAATAGTATTACTGAAATTGATATAGAAAATATTGTTGGTTATAAAAAAATCGTTACTAGTTTAATTGAATATTATAAGAAATGCAAAAAAACGATCCTTGGAGAATTAAAAGATCTTCCTTCTAAGGGTAGTATACAACCAAAAAGAAGAGGTAAGAAATATTATTATTACCTCGCTTTCAGAGAAAACGACAAAGTAAAGTTCAAATATATAGGAAAAGTTCGACCAATTGAATTAGAGGAAAAGTTGAAAAGAAGCAAGGAGTTAAAAAGAAAGCTTACTTTAATTAATGGTTTTTTATATTCTTTAGGAATGGCGAGACGTACCAATAGATTATCTCTTTCGATGCGTTTCCAGATTTTTGAAAGAGATAATTTTACGTGTCAATATTGTGGTAGAAATGTTAAGGAAAATAATGTTATTTTAACTGTTGATCATATTTTACCCAAAAAGTTGGGCGGATCAGATAAATTTGATAATCTTATTACGTCCTGTAGGGATTGTAATTTGGGAAAGCATGCCCATTATTACAAGTCAATCATAGATGGAGAATAGCCTTCGTTTGTTTTTTAGAATACCAACCTCCTTTGACATAACCACTAATAACACCTATATTATCTATTAAAAATATTTGAGGATTTTACCTATGGCACAAGAGAAAAAACAAGGGAAATTAACAGTTCACACTGAAAATATATTTCCTATCATAAAAAAGTGGCTCTACTCCGAGCATGATATTTTCCTGAGAGAACTCATTGCGAATGCTGTCGATGCAATGAACAAGCGCGAAGCAATGGATCCCGATGTGAAAATTGATGAGCTTCAGGTCGAAGTAAAGATCAACAAACGCAAAAAAGCACTCGAGATCATCGACAACGGCATCGGTATGACCCAGCAAGAGATCAAGAAATATATCAACCAGATCGCCTTTTCCAGCGCAGAAGGATTTGTAGAAAAATACAAGGATAGACAGGGCAAACTTATTGGGCAATTCGGATTAGGATTTTACTCTTCATTTATGGTTGCGAAGAAAGTCACCATAGATTCTCTTTCATTTAAAAAGAGCTCAGAACCGGCATACTGGGAATGTGAAGGCAGTACTGATTTCCAGCTCGATGTTGGAAAACGAAAAGAGCCGGGCACTACAATCACAATTTATCTAAATAAAGAAAATGAAGATTATCTCGAGGACTTCAAAGTGAAAGAGTTGATCGAGAAATACTGCAACTTCATGCCCTTCCCCATCGTTTTTGATAAAAAAGTGGTGAACATCCAGAAAGCACTCTGGCACAAAAAGCCAAAAGATATCGAAGAAAGCGAATACAAAGAATTTTATAAAGAACTTTTTCACCAATACGAAGACCCGCTTTTTTGGATACATCTCAATGTTGATTTTCCGTTCAAGCTTGAAGGAATTCTCTACTTCCCCAAAATTAATCAACTCGATCTTGACCTCAACCGGGGTAAGATAAAACTCTTTTGCCACGATGTTTTTGTTGCAGATGATCTGAAAGGCGTTGTGCCGGAATTCCTGCTTTTACTCCGTGGTGGCATGGATATTCCAGACATTCCCCTCAATGTTTCGCGCAGCTTTTTGCAGGAAGATAAACAGGTAAAAAAGATTTCTCAGTACATCATAAAGAAGGTGGCGGACAGTCTCAAAGACATTTTCAAAGAAGATAGAAAGCGCTATGATAGTTTGTGGAATGACATCAATCACTTCATCAAATACGGCATGTTGACCGAGGAAAAATTCTATGAAATTCTCAAAGATCAACTCATTTTCAAAACAACAAAAGGTGATTATGTAACAGTCGATGAATATCTTCTCAGAAATCCGCAGGAAGGCAAACAGAAGAAGATTTACTATGCACCAAGCGAAGATCTCCAGGTTACTTATTTGAATATGATGAAGGAGCAGGGCGTTGAAGTGATCTTTGCACCAACGGTACTAGATGGTCATGTTTTCCAGAAAATAGAAATGGATAAAGGCGATGTATCCTTTGTGCGGATCGACTCCGAGATCAATGATAATATGGTGAACAAAGATAAAAAGGAAATCGTTGATCAGGATAATAAAACTCCATCCGATAAGATCAAGACCGTGTTTGAGAAAGCATTGAATAATGATAAGATCACAGTGGAAGTAAAGAGTCTGAAGGTGAAGGATATTCCAGCAATGGTTGTGTTTAATGAGCATATGCGCAGATTCCAGGAAATGAGCCAGTTCGCAAATCCGGAAGCAACAGATATGCTCGCAAGCCATACTCTTGTCGTGAACAGTGAAAATGATACAGTAAAAAAGATACTCATACTCAACGACAAAGGGAAAACTGAAGAAGTTGCATTGCTCTGCAGCTATATTCATGAACTCGGGCTTATCGAGCAAAAACCTCTTACAGGAAAAGAACTTCAGTCATTCATCGAAAAATCTAACAAGATTTTGCAGATGATAGAATAGAATATTAGAATCCATAATAAATAAGCGGTTGTAAAAGCAGCCGCTTTTGCTTTATTGTTTTGTTGACAAAAAAACATCCCGATGCAAACTTAATTTTATAATTTGGATGTTAAACATGGAGAACGCTTGAACATATTTGATTCTGCCGGCATCGGGCTGCGTGCGCGCCTTGAGAACACAAAAGAATTCTATCTTTTTGTGATGCAGGTCTTCCGTAAAACCCTTACTTTTCACAGGCAAAAACAAATAGGATTCATCGTGCTGCTGCGCCAGATCATGTTTACCGGTTACGAAGCGCTTCCGCTTATAATCTTTATCGCACTGAGCATTGGGGGACTCATCATTCTGGAAGGAAACTACATACTCGGCGGATTCGGGCAGAGCCAGCTTGTGTACGTGATACTCGTCACCGTTGTTATTCGTGAACTGAGTATCATCATCACTGCACTTATTGTTATTGCCAGATCCGGGACAGCGATTTCCACTGAACTCGGCAACATGATCGTTAACAACGAGATAAACCTTCTTCAGTCATTTGGCATTTCACCGATTTCATATCTTGTGGTATCCCGTTTTATCGGTGTCGTTGTTGCAGTATTTCTGCTGACCATTTACTTCAATCTTGCTGCAGTAATCGGAGGGTGGCTTTTCTCAACGATCTTTTATCCAATGAATTTTGGCTATTTCGTAAGTCAATTTCTCTACGAGCTCTCTTTCGCAGATATCATCATTTTTGTGATCAAATCCATAGTATTCGGCACAGCTATTGCCCTTATATCTTGTTATCAGGGTTTGAAAGTTTCAGTTGCCTCGACTGAAGTGCCACAGCGCACCATAAAAGCAGCGGTCTCATCAGTGATAGCGGTTGTTGTATTCGATATAATAATTACAGTATTATTTTATATATTATAACATCATGAATGTAGAAATTAAAAACCTGTCTGTTGATATCGAAGAAGATATCATCATGAAGAATATTTCTTTTTCTATTGAAGAGCATCAGTCCTGCATAATTATCGGCTCGTATGGCTACTATAACGGCATTTTGCTGAATGTGCTCGGTGGATTTTATCATCCTGCTGACGGAACTGTGTTTATTGCAGGGAAAGATATTTATTCCAAAACTGAAGATGAAGTCATAGATCTGAGAAAGAAGATATCTTTTGTTTTTCAGGAAGGCGCGTTTCTTTCAAACCTGACTGTTCTTGAGAACTTGCTTTTGCCGGTAAAATTCTATGCAAAGAAATTTCAGAAGACAAAGATCATGAAGGAGATCAGGGATTATTGTGAGTACTTTGATGTACCTCCTGTTCTTGATAAGCGTCCCGCATTTATATCCTACACTTCGAAAAAAATACTTTCACTTATACGGGCACTCATTACTCATCCTGAAATAATTATCATCAATAAACCGCTATTTAATTTGGATATCAGAAATCAGATCAAAGTAATAAATTTGTTGAAAGACGTGAAAAAACAAGGCATGACCTTTATTATTTCAAGCAATTCCTTCGATGTGATAAAATCTCTTGCTAATCAGGTCGTGCATATCGAGAAGGGCTCGGTCCAGAAAATTATGTATGCAAAAAATAAAGATTTTTTAAAAGAAATAAAACAATTAGATATATTATCAGACTTAGTAGGAGTCGAAGATGAAGTTTAAATTCAAACATACAGATAAAATCGTGGGTATATTCTTTCTCGTTGCAGTAGTAGCACTCATTTTTACCCTGGTAGTGGTTGCTGTTTCCAAGCGGATATTTGATAGAAAATATTATTTCACGACCCAGTTTGTTGATGCCACAGGGCTTTCAAGTTCCACAAAATTATTTTTTAAAGGTTACGAGATCGGGAAATTGAAAAAATATACTCTCAATATTAATAATCAAATCGATGCTGAGCTGGTTGTGTATAAAGAGTTCAGGAATAAGATCGTGGAGAATTCTGCAATTTTCAAAGCAACGAATCCTATAACTGGAAAGAGCACGATGGAATTTCTACAAGGACCGGACTGGAGCAAGGTGCTTGCAGAGGGTGAGTTCATTCCTTCTCTTGGCTCAGCAGCGGGAAAGCAGTTGCTCAAAGAAGGCCTTGTAAAGAAGAGTGGCGATATGATGGAATCCGTGCTGAAAAATGTAGATCAGCTTTTGTATAACCTCACTCAGGATGAAAATCCTGATCAGGGAGCGCTTTTCCGCATGGTGTATAATCTTGCAAACATGACAGATAAAATGGATGAGTCGTTGGAGAACGTCAATGCGATATTGGTATCATTGCAGAAGGATAATAATCCTGAAGACGGTGCAATGTTCCGTATTCTCAGCAATGTTGCAGACCTCACTGATGATTTTAAAGGCACTGCTGCACAGCTCGACGAAATGCTGGCAAATTACAAAAATCCAGATGATCTCATCGTAAAGCTGATCGATCCTGATAGAGAAAATCTCATATTTCCTATGCGAGATATGTTGCTCAATCTGAATGAAAATCTTGTTTCTATGAATAAAATACTGGAATTCATGTATATGCAGATGCCCGAATTTGCGGATATCCTGGCAAAGAGCAAAGTGTCGCTGCAAACCGCTCAGAAAACGCTGGAAGCCCTCAACAACAATCCCTTCCTGCGCGGAGGCATCAAAGAGGAAGCTCCAACCCAGCAAAAAAATACAAAAATCAGATTAATGGATTTAGACCAATGAAAAAAATAATATTATTCTGCGGACTTATCGCACTCGTCGCTTGCTCGAGTCTTCCCAAATATGTTGATCTGCAATCCACAAAGGATGCAAACGATGCTATGAAGCGCGCACAAAGTGCAGAAGCCGTCGGGTATTATCCGCAGGCGCAGCTTCTTTTTGAAAAAGCGTTCGACCTCTATACCAGTGTGGACAATCTGAAGGGAATCATTATTTCCGGTCTTGCAGTGGCGCGGCAGTATTATTACTTGGATAATATGGAGCAATACGATATGTGGTATATGAAAATGTCCGTCATCGCACACAACGATGCGCCGGATTTCATCCCGCTTCTCTATCTTCTGCAGATGGAAGTTGCTTTTGATAAGGGAGAGTACGGCAGAGTGGTTACACTATCCCTCGCAGTGGAGACAACTCAAAAGGAAATGCAGACGGAGTTGCTTTCATATAGATTACTGGCACTCTTGAAAACAGGTCAACCCTACCAAAAGGAGTTCGAGAAGATCAAACACAATATTCCCGGTTTGCGTTCCATGTTCAAAAAGAACAAGCTCGATGACCCAAAGATAGTTTCCTATGCTGCCTATACTCTTGGCTACGCAATGAGCAAAGAGAAGCAATGGGTAAAAGCAATAGAATTCTTTGAAGTAGCACACAAATATGATCAACTTATCGAGAATACAGGCGGGCTTGCTGACGATGTGTATGCAATGGGAGTTGCCTATGATAAGCTTGGCGATACTGAAATGGCGTTGAGCTGTTATATCCGAGCGCGGGATATGTATGATATCATCAAAGATGAGGAGATGAGTTCGGTCGTAGAAACAAAGATCAAAAATATATTAGAATAGAGCTGAGATTAAGGGAATTGGGCTGAAATTTTTGGATGCTAAAAATATATGTACGTATGATCAAAGAAATACTCGCCAAAACAATTCTCAATAATGTAAAACAGCCGGATACATGGTTTGGACTGCGCTACAATTTGAACCTCTACCGAGGATGCCAGCACCAGTGCATCTATTGTGATTCCAGAAGCGATTGTTATCATATCGAGGATTTTGCCGATATCCTGATCAAAACAAATGCAATTGAAGTCTTGAAGGATGAACTTCCGAGAAAACGAAAGAAGGGAACCATAGGTTTTGGCTCAATGAATGATCCATACATGCCGATCGAAAAGGAAAGGGAACTTACAAGAAAAGCGCTGGAAGTAATTAATAAGAATCACTTTCCTGTTCATATTCTTACGAAAAGCACTTTGGTTTTAAGGGATATTGATATACTAAAAAAGATGGCTGAGCACTATGCAGCAGTGAGTTTTACTATTACTACAGCATATGATGGACTGTGCAAAAAGCTTGAACCCGGTGCACCTGTAGCGTCCGAAAGGTTTGCTGCGATGAAGGAGTTGAGCGAGAATGGGATTTATACAGGAATACTTATGATGCCCATTCTGCCTTTTATTGAGGATACGAAAGAAAATGTTGAAGCGATCGTGTCACGAGCAGCTGAGAGTGGCGCATCGTATATCATTCCATGGTTTGGCATGTCTATGAGAAGCGGACAGCGCGAGTATTTTTATGCAAAATTGGACGAACTCTTTCCCAGATTGAGAGCAAAATATGAGATTAGATTTGGGGAGCAGTATCAGTGTTCAGTTCCTCATGCCAAAGAGTTGTCTCACTATTTTGATGAGATATCTAAAAAGTACGGCATTACTAAAAAGATGAATGTGTATGAGGAGAAAAGAGAGCAGGAAGAGTTGTTTGGATGATAAACTTATTTTTTAAATTTCTAAATCCGAATGTCTGATAAAATTTCAAAGCACAAAACTTTTCTTGATGAAGAAAGAAGTGCCGGCAAACACTCAATTTCCACCACAGTTGACAATTTCTCATCAGGTATTTATTTTACCAACCTGAGTATTGACGGAGTTCAAAAAGAAGTCAGTAAAGTAGTGGTGTTGAGGTAAAAATTCTGAAAATAAGGATTTAATGAAAAAGTTAATATTGTTTGCTGTTTTGTTTATTTGCTCAAACTTATTGGCGCAAAATCGAGATATTCCTGTAACACGAGATTTAAATCCCGATGCCGTGTATGATACCTACCAGGACTGGATTGCCAAAAATCCGCCGCAAATAACCAATGCTTTTGAAGTAAGCAGAATGCACACAAATCAAAGAGATGAGGGACTCCTGATACTAGTTAACAGCGACCTGTATGAACATATTGAACATTCACTGATTGTGTATCAGCAGGATTTGGCAGATGACGGATTCAATTCATATATCGTGGTATTCGAAGGTACATCATCTGCTGATCTTAAACAGGAGATACTTTTGTACTATCAGTTGGAAAGCATTATAAATGTGGTTCTTATAGGAAACCTGCCGGTTGCATGGTACGAAATGTTTGAAGACTGGAATGACAATGGAGTGCAAGATCCCGACGAAAACTGGGTTGAGTTTCCATGTGATCTTTATTTCACTGATATAGATGGGATATGGGTTGATTTTGATGAGGACGGCATTCTTGATTATCATGGAGGTGAGCAGCATCCGGAACTCGCCATAGGCAGGATAGTTGCCAATAATATGAGTATGGTTGATGCATCTGAATATGAACTTGTGAATAGTTATTTTCAGCGCAATCACCTTTTCAGGTCTGGCGTCATTACTAGCCACTATTTTTCTCTGGCATATATTGATGATGACTGGGCGTATTGGGGAAATGAATATCAGCAGTCAATGCTCTTGGCATATCCTTCAGTCGAACTTGTAAATGATATAGAAGAAACCAACGCTGGAGATTATCTTAATAATCGTTTGATCTCTGATTATGAACTCATCCAGGTGCATGTTCATTCAGGACCGGATGCCCACTACTTCTATTATAATTCCGGGAGTGATTATCAACTTGTACATAATTATGAAATAGCTGCCGTCAATCCTACAGCCCATTTCTATAATCTGTTTGCGTGTTCGAACTCAAGATATACCACTTCGAATAATATGGGCGGCATGTATATTTACGGCAGCGAGCACGGTTTGGCAACTTTGGGTTCTACAAAAACGGGCAGTATGCTTGGATTTACCGATTTCTATCACCCTCTTTCTGAAGATAAAACAATCGGAGAGTCACTGCGTTTATGGTGGGAATTGAATGTGGATACTGCACCATATTCCGGTTGGGAGAGGGCATGGTTCTACGGTATGATAATTCAAGGAGATCCTTCACTCAGAAGACATTATGATAAACATTCTGGAATTTTTGCATACTTCGAAGCAGACGAATATATCGGTCTAACTCCTCATTTGGTTCATTTTACAGACCTAAGCGTTCCACCCGACTCGATTGTATCATGGCAATGGGATTTCCAGAATGACGGTATTATTGATTCTTATGAACAGAATCCTTCCTTTTCATACACCGAGTCAGGGAGTTTTACAGTGTCATTAACAGTAACTGATACGCATGATTCAACAGATACGGAAATCAGGGAAAACTATATAAGAGTGGATATTCCTCTTGTGAATAATATTACACAGCATACAGGCTATAGAACAATACAAGAGGGAATTGATAACGCAAATGAAGGTGATGTCATTATCCTTGAGGAAAATTGTTATTTTGAAAATATTAATTTCAACGGGAAAAATATTACACTTGCTTCCAAATATTTGACGGAACAGGATACATCGTATATTTCCCAAACTATTCTTGACGGAAATAATGAAGATGCTGTAGTGAAAATCATAAATGGAGAGGATTCGACAGCTGTTTTAATGGGTTTAACAATAAGAAACGGGTATTCAAGTACTGGTGGCGGGATTTGCATTGAGAATTCTTCCCCGTGTTTGTATAATTTAAAAATATCGGATAATAGCTCAACTTCCGGAGGTGGCATTTTCTGCCAAAATTCTTACAGTACTGTAAAAAACTCAATCATTTCAAATAATAGTTCTGTCTATTATGGCGGTGGTGTTTTTTGCAATAAATCTTCACCGGACTTTGTAAATGTAACAGTTGAGGGTAATAGTTCAGCTTATCAGGGGGGCGGTATTTCCTGTTATAATAGTTCTGAACCGGTTTTAACAAATACAATTTTCTGGAACAATAATCCGCAGGAAATTTACTTTAGTGGAATATTAGATCCGAATGAAATTACTATAAATTACTCTGATGTTCAAGGTGGCGTGACGGGAATAACGACAAATAATAACGGGGCAATACACTGGCTCTTTGGTAATATTGATGATGATCCATTATTTGCCGATCCTCTCAATGGAGACTATCATCTGAGCTGGACAAATTACCCAATTACTGATTCAACAAAGTCGCCATGTATCGATGCGGGAGATCCGAGCTCTCCATTGGATCCAGATGGTACTATCGCTGATATAGGAGCATATTACTTCAATCAAAATGTTTCAGTTGATGATCCGCAGGGAACTTGGCTATATATGCTTACAAATTATCCTAATCCAATTTTTATAAACAATAGCGATCTCTCAGTGAGTTTTTCTATTCATAAGCCAAGCAGAGTTAAAATTCAACTTTACAATATCAAAGGACAACTTGTTTCAACACTTATTAATGAAAATAAAAATATCGGAAATCACACAGTTACTTGTTTCGTTGAAGCGTTGTCATCAGGTATTTATTTTACAAAACTTACTATTGATGGAGTTGATAAAGAAGTAAGTAAGGTCGTGGTGTTGAGGTAGGAAAATGCTCAATATAAAAAAACTTCTCAATTAATGCAGTTGAGTTTTCATTCGCCATCTTTATTTTCTCTGTAGTGCTCTATTGATGCCACTCACATCTGCAAATTATATTATGTATTCATAAATTTGGACAATTTGGAGAAAATATTGACAGCTAAAGCAAAATTCAATCAAATTCATCTCGTTGTTTTGTGAATATTTTTTGAGTGCTCTATTATTTGCGTATATGGGTTTTACTATAGTAAAAAACCCATGAAGGGTGAATCAAATGAAAAGGATAATTTTTCTTCTGTTTATTCTTATTTCATTAAAATTTTATCTGTGTTGTGATAATTTACATTGTGTCGTCGAAATTGCATTAAGTTCAATTAGATGTGATAAATTTGATATAGTTGCCGAGTTAGACACTGATGGACTAAACATAAAAATCATGAGTGACTTACCATCAAATACAATCATCAATGTAGACGTAGTACGACAATTCTGGGAGGTCGGATCTTCAAGAAATTATACGATACCATATTATTCTGAATTTACAGCCCTTGCAAGATGGCAAAAAGGTGAAGTCATAAAATTAGATGATAATGCATGGCTCAAGGATCTAAATAATAAAAAAGAAACCTTGGAGAAGATGGGAAATCCTATAAAAATAAGTGAGATCAGCGATTGTGTCGAGGTTCAGGTTTATCTGCCCCTTCAAGAGGAAAATTTTGGTTTTAATAATAAATATCTTACAGGCAAAGAGGTTTCGGTTGCCAATATGAATTATATTCAGAAAAACATTAAAGTCCTGTCACCATTACTTAATGCTCCGCCAAAATCAAAATTAAGCATTACCGGCAAGTGGATTGACACGTCAGAGGTGCGTCCTGTAGGAATTGTTTATGTTCACCAGGAGCAGGGTGTCATTCATGTAGATTTTCTCCATAATAATGGAAGCGTGACCAAGTATGAAGCGATTGAGTTTAATGTTGAAAACGATACGCGATATTATATAAAAAATAATTATGATGGGGAATATTTTATTATACGAAATGATGGGAATCTATATTGGTATGATGATTTTGGATTGGTAATGAAATGTTATAAGTATAATGAGTAACAATTCAGATCAAATTCAGTAATTCCAACAATATCCATTCCGTTTACATTAATTTCTGCCATCACTTCTTTACTATATAACAAGACACAGTGTCAGTCTTCGTGTGTCGCTCCGCTCCAAGCGAAGACTGGTGGAGCTAACGGGGCTCGAACCCGTGACCCTTTGTCTGCCAGACAAATGCTCTCCCAGCTGAGCTATAGCCCCACGTATTGCGTAAAATCTATGTGCGAGTTTTTATGTCAAATTTTGCTGTTTGGAAATTGTTCTTTAATAATAATAGAAGTAATCTCAGGAATTACCTCAGCAACTTTTTCAGTGCATTTCTCGGAAAAGGTAAAAATATCTTCAACTTCAATCGCATAAATTATAATTTCTTTCGGAAGATCAGCATCGTGTTTTTTCATAAGTTCGAGTGCGCTGAACATATCCATGTCGTGCGGGGAACTGTGATGGAGTGTGGATTTGAATTCCTCGATGCCAAACTTGAAATAATTACCGGGTTGTCCATTCTTGGTTCTGATTGAATCAATTAAGATAAGCTTGTCATAACCGATTATTTCATCAACAACACGAAATCCAGCAGCACTTGCTTCGATTACATCTATATCAGGTAGTTTTTCCTTGATCAGTCTGGCGACGTGAATCCCAACACCATCATCAGAGAGAATTGTGTTACCAAGTCCAAGAACAAGGGTTTTCACGCTTAGTCTCTACGAATGGTTTCTACTATTGAATTGTCCTTGTCATGCACGTTTATAATAAGAGGTGTCGAGCCGGGTAATGAATGCGTCGCACATGCCATACAGGGGTCATATGCACGGAAAGCCATTTCCACCATGTTTAGCAAACCATCATCAACCTTACCGTTCTTAATAAGGGCTTTGGCGGCTTTTGCAATAGAAAGTGACATTGCTGCAGAATTTCCAACAGTCGCAACAATCAGGTTTACTGCTTTGACCATTCCCTGCTCATCAGTTTTATAATGATGAATAAGTGTACCTCGTGCAGCTTCAACGATGCCAACACCTTCAGATGGTGTCTCAGTAGGTATATTTCTGATATCTGGAGAAATGATCGTTTTATCTTCGAGCAGTTCAATAATATGCTCGGATGCGTATAAAGCTTCGATCAAGCGTGCCCAGTGGAATGCCAGCGTGTTATGTGCCGGTTTGCCACCGAGTGTTTCATACATGCGCTCATATTCTTCTTGAGCCATTGGAGTTGCCATGCCATCAGAAACATTGAGACGCGCAAGAGGAGCAACGCGGTAAATCCCACTTTTCTTTCCATCTTCAAAGCCTTTCCAGCCGATGGTTTTGAGGAAGGGGAATTTCATATAACTCCAGGGCTCAACGTGTTCTGCGATCTGCTGCAGATATTCCTCAGGTCCGAATTTTGAAAATTCTTTGCCGTCAGGATCGACCACACGGACTTTGCCGTCATAAAAATTCACTTTATTATTTTCATCGACCAAGCCCATGTAATAGGTTTTGTGTTTATAAATATCACCGACAATAAGATCAACATATGCATTATTGCCAAGGACAATATTGTTGAATATTTCGATGCTTTCTTTTGCGAAATCTCGCGCTTCGAGAGCAATTTTCAGGAATTCCAGTCTTTTTTCTTCAGTCAAACCCTTAGAGACACCGCCGGGAAGCCCACCAACAGGATGGATTATCCTGCCGGAGAGATACGTAACGATATTTCTTATCTGTCTGCGGTTTTTGATTACTCTGGTCCCGATTTCCAAGCCGACTTTTGCAATAACGCCAAGAATATTACGCTCTTTTGCAGGTGCTGATGGTGTGACTACAAAATCAGGACCGCCAAGGAAGAAGAAGTGCAGCATGTGATCTTCAAATATATAGGAATCATAGACAAGTTGGCGAAGTTTCTTTGCAGTTTCAGTTGGTTTGACATTATATACGGCATCGACTGTTTTCGTGGAAGCCATATGATGAGCCATGGGACACACACCGCAAATTCGTGGTGTGATACGTGGCAGTTCTTCGACGGGACGGTCAATGCAAAACTGCTCAAACCCCCTTAATTCAGGAATTTGCAGATATGCATTTTCTACATTGCCGCTGTCGTCTAAAAATATTTCTATTTTACCATGGCCTTCCAGCCTGGTAATAGGATCTATAGTGACTTTTGTACCCATGATATATTATTTCTCCTCTTTTGAATCGGTCATAATTTTTCTGCGGAAATAGGATTTCGCAAGAGAGAATCGATAGAACAGACCTGCTGGATCGACAATCTGGTCAAGGAGTTTCTGAACATGAGCTTCACTCATATCCTCCTCGCCTTCCAGTCCTACTACAGAAGCGAGGGCAGCGATCATTTTCGCGCCGACATCATGTACTTCTGAGGGTGGTCCATAGCAGCCCCTGCACGGCATATTTGCTGTAATACAGCGTCCGTCATTCTCTCCATTACAGCCCGAACGGGTGACAGGACCCATGCAAATGATCCCCTGTGCAAGAAAGCATTTTTCGGGATCTACTTGTACTAATGAGACACGATTTATTTTATCCAGAGATAGTTTTTCCGGTTTAGTTTCATTTCTGGAGCATACTTCGCAGAGCGCTTTGTTTGGAGCGAGAACTGTTCCTTTTGGAGGTAGATCTCCGGATAAGATCGTTTTGATTGCACGCATGGTGAGATAGGGAGCAGGAGAACAGCCCGGGAGATAGTAATCCACATCAATGACTTGATCGGTCGCTTTCACCGTGTTGTGGAATTTTGGAAGCGTGAGTTCACCCTCTGGTACTTCGGATAGCTCTTGTGGGACAACGCCATCTGGATTATCAACAGAGGGGCATTTGCCCCCATAGGATGAAGCGAAAATAGATTCCCTATCCCAGAAATTTGCAAGACCAGGTATGCCGCCAAGCTGCGAACAGGATCCGAAAGAAATAATGAGTTGCGCTTTCTTACGAAGCAGTTTTGCCATCTCTTCCTGCTCGTCTGTACGAATAGCTCCATTTATAAAGCATACAGTGATCTCATTATCCTGCATGTTTTTTACATCTGATGTCTTGAAATCCATCGCACAGGGCCAGAATACTATATCGATGAGCTCAGCAACTTTCAATATATCCTCATGCAGATCAACGATCGCTTCTTCGCATCCACCACAGGATGCGCACCAATAAAAACCAACTTTTGGCTTTGCCATTAAACCTCCAAAAATATTAAACCACGAATTAACACAGATTTTCTCGAATTATAAAATGATTCTTTCATATTGCAGACTCTGTGAATGAAAGTTCAAAATAATTGCTAAACGCAATCCGGTGGCTTTTAAATAATTAAGTGCTTGAGCTTTATGAATATCAGTTATTTGCTCAACAGTTTTTAATTCTAATATGACTTTATTCTCCACAAGAATATCTGCAAAATAGCTGCCAACATTCTCATTTCTAAACATGACATTTATTTGTTTTTGTTGTTCAGCTTCAATTCCTTCCTTTCGAAATAGAACCATCATAGCATTTTCATAAACCTTTTCTAAGAAACCCGGTCCGAGTTCTCTATGAACACTCATAGCGACACCTATTATTTTGAACGAAAGATTTTTAAAAAGAAGTTTTTCTTTTTGCACATTAGTGTCCATTCGAGTTAATCCGTGGTTTCTTTATCTTAATGTTCCTTGATATTCAGTAGTATGTTGACGTTCTTTTACAGAAGAGGGAGTATAATCTGGTAGCACCATTGGGGAGATATGTTTTTTATCTACTCCGATCTTTTGAACTTCCTTATCATATTCGGTGATATGGGAAAGGGTCAATGCACCAGTTTTAATTTTCTTTGCGTACTGCGCCGCATAAATACCAGCGCGACGTCCGAAGACAATGAGATCTAGTTGAGAATTTCCCATCAAACGATTACGACCATGAATGCCGCCTGCTGCTTCACCAGCAACAAAAAGACCATTAACTTTTGTTTCACAATGATCATTTATTTCTATTCCGCCGTTCTGGTAATGAAGTGTAGGGTACACAAGGATGGGATCCTGGGTAATGTCAACATCAAATCGCTCGAACTGACGAAGCATAGCGGGCAGGTTTTTCTTTATTGTGCCTGATCCGCTTATTTTTTCTATTAGCGGCGAGTCAAGCCAGATACCGACCTGACCACCTGGTGTTGGGATACCCAGGTCGCGAGCTGTGCATTCCCGAATGAACGATGATGCTTCAATATCACGTGGTTCAAGAGGATGAACAAATAAATCACCATTTTTATTTACTGGCTGTGCACCGAGTCCACGAAGTTTTTCCGTGCAGAGAAATCCAAGAATTTGTGGAGGATACACGGCACCTGTCGGATGATATTGCACCGAATCCATGTACAACAGATTTGCTCCAGCGCGATATGCGATTACAAGCCCGTCCGCAGTTGCGCCGTAATGATTGGTCGTTTCAAATCCCTTCACATGAAGGCGCCCAAAGCCACCAGTTGCAATGATAGTAGCTTTGGCTTTAACTGTGTAATAGTTCCTATTTTCGAGATGGTACAGCACTGCACCTGCGACATTTCCCTTATCGTCTTTAATCAGTTCAACTGCTGGCTGATGCTCGAGAATCTTAATTTTATCAGGCCTGTTAAGTATCTCATCACGGATAGTTCTGCAAATCGCTGCGCCAGTGTAGTCCCGGGCAGAATGCATACGGGGACGGCATGTGCCGCCGCCTGGTTTTGTGAGCATTGTTCCTTCTTCAGTCCTGTCAAACATAACACCGAGATCCTGAAGCCAGTGTATCGCATCTGGAGCTTCTGAGACCAATGCTTTGACCAGTGCGGGGACATTATCAAAGTGTCCGCCACCCATCACATCGAGATAATGAAGGATAGGATTGTCATCAGGAAGAACTGCTGCCTGGATTCCACCCTGAGCCATCATTGAGTTGGAATCCCCGATTCGAAGCTTTGTAACGAGAAGGACATCCGCTCCGTTTTCTGCTGCGAGAAGTGATGCGGAAAAACCAGCAGAACCTGCCCCAATAACGAGGACATCGGTTTCATAGTCAGGATGTTTCAGGTCGAAAAAGTTCGGCTTGATCCTCGAATAAGCCTCGAGTTGATCAACGACTTCGGTCGTAATAGTCTCGCCTTTGTTCGGTCCGATACGCACTTTTTTGCGTGCATCTTTCTTATAGTCAGGATGGAAATTATCAAGCACTTCCTGCCGTTCTTCCGCAGACATCATCGGGAAGATCGATTTACCTGAACGTGCGAGTTTCAATCGCTCCGGTCGTGTTTTTTCGACTTTTCTGATCGATTTGCGCATATATTCTGGATACATATCTATTCTCCTAAACTTTTAAATTTATCCTGTTTTAATATCGCGATCATAATATCGCTTTTTTATGGTTTCTGCATCAGATTTCTCGAGTTTTTGAAGTTCATCTTCATACAGTCCCTCTGCAATTTCTTTAACTCGATTTTCAAGGTCTGGGCTTTTGGGAAGAAGATACTTTCCTGTAAGACGGCGAGCAAGGATGGCTGCATTATATTGTACGATTTCTGCAGGGCATCTCAGCGCACATAATCCACAGCGGATACAGTCAAATGAAAGATCTGCTGCTCTGGCAACATCACCCCGGATAAGTGCCTGCACATAATCCATCACTTCGATATCCTGAGGGCATATCTTCGTACAAGTATTGCATCCCACACATCTGAACAGTGTCGGATAAAGTGTTTTGAAAGCATCGATATCAGGATCAACTTTATTAATATCGTAAATGGACTTTTCGGCAGGAACAAACGGAATCTGAGCGATGTTCATTCCGTCTGTGACAACAGTCTGGCATGCAAGACCTGCCTGCAATTTATAGTCACCCTTTTCTCTATACAAGGTTCCGCATGCACCACAAAAACCTTCTCGACAACCGACACCAACCGTCAGCTGAAAGCCTGCATACTCCAATGCACCGATTATGGTTGACCCTTCTGGCACATCAAAACCTTCCCCTAAAATATATACTTTCACCATGGGAACGTTCTTAGGCATTATGATTCCTCCTGCTATTTATAATAATCGTTGAAACATAAAAACTGCACATTGCAAAGTCTACATTCATTTATTCAGTCCTTTCGATATCATGACTAATTTTGTTCATGTACAATCAATCTTAGGAATTGGACCTAATTTCTTGATTTGTTCAGTAAATTCTTTCATGCTGTTTGCAAATTTTTTTCCTTCGCTTGCAGATATCCATTCCAGTCGAAGACGATTGGGATTCAACCCGAGTTGTTCCAGTACTTTTTTCAGCAATATCACTCTTCTTTTCGTTTTATAATTACCACTTTGATAATGACAGTCACCGGGATGACATCCGCCTATGAATACACCGTCGCATCCTTTGCTGAATGCAAGGAGTACATGCTGCGGATCTACACGTGACGAGCAGAGTGTTTTTATCACCACGCCATTTGGCGGATATTTCATGCGTGATGTGCCGGCAAGGTCTGCACCGGAATAGGTACACCATTTACATAAGAAACAGACAATTTTTGGTTCAAAATCTTTCATGAGATTTCCTACCCCACATGTATATTGGGCGAGCTTAAATGCCGCTCGCAATTATCTTGATCATATTATCAATCTGATTATCAGTAAGATTTTTCTGCTGCGCAGCGCCGGAAGGACATGCGCTGATACACGCGCCGCAACCTTCACAGAGTATTTCGTTCACTTCCACGATTTTGGAAACTTGGTTCAATTTTCGTGCGCCGTACGGGCAGGTTCCCACACAAATCGTACAACCGGAGCAAAGGTCTTCATCAACAGATGCTATTATTGGCGAGTGATAGATCTTGTCGCTAGACAACAGAATAAGGGCTTTCGCAGCAGCACCAGAAGCCTGTGATACAGAATCGGGAATGTCACGAGGTCCCTGCGAAGTCCCTGCAAAATAAAATCCAGCTTGCAGACTTTCTACAGGACGCAATTTCGGATGAGCTTCAGTTAGGAATCCCTTATCATCAGTGTTGATCTTCAGATTTTTTACGAGATCATGAGAACCCTCGCTTGGCACGATTCCCATTGCAAGAACAACGAGATCGGCTTTTACTTCGATCTTTTTTCCGCTGAGCGTATCCATACCCATTACGATCATTTTGTCGCCTTCTTTATATATCTTAGCTACTTTACCACGGATATAGAGGATACCTTCTTCGGACACTGCCTGCTGGACAAATTCCTCATAACGTTTACCTCCTGCCCTGATATCAATGTAAAAGATATAGGGCTGTCCGTTGTGGATCTTGTGTTTATAAAGTTTCGCATGCTTGAGCGTGTACATGCAGCAAATTTTCGAGCAATAGGAAAGATGATGTTCCGGATCGCGGGAACCGGAGCATTGGACAAAGACTATCTCTTTCGGAACTTTGCCGTCAGAGGGTCGATATATTTCACCGCCTGTTGGACCCGTTGCAGAGAGGATTCTCTCGAACTGCAAACTTGTAATTACATCCGGATATTTTCCATATCCATATTCTGGGATTTTTTCGACAGGATAAAGGTCAAAACCGGTTGCTACAATTACTGCACCTATTTCTTCTTCAATAATAGTCTCTTTTGCATCATAATTTATTGCTTCCGCAGTACATTTCTCACGACATTTTCCGCATGCAATAGGTTCTAAGCCGAGGCAATTTTCCACATCAAGTGTATAGGTTGCAGGGATTGCTTGCGGGAATGGAATATAAATTGCCTTACGCCATTCGAGTCCTTCCTCTTGCTCGCTTGGAACGAGCACGGGGCACACCTCAGTGCAATCGTCACAGAGATTGCATTTAGCAGGATCAACATATAGTGCTTTACGCTTGATCTTTACATTAAAATTACCAATATATCCGTTAATGCTTTCCACTTCGCTATTTACATAGAGTTTGATATTTTTATGTTTGCTCAATGCCACCATTTTCGGAGTAAGAATGCACTGGGAGCAGTCGAGTGTGGGGAAGGTTTCAGAAAGCTGTATCATGTGCCCGCCGATTGAAGGCTTCTTTTCGACCATTATTACTTTGAAGCCTGCATCTGCAATATCAAGTGCTGCTTGGATACCGGAAATACCTCCGCCTATAACAAGAGCTTTCTTTGTAACAGGAGCAGAAACAGGATAAAGGGATTCATTCAGTTTAAGTTTTTCAATACCTGTTTTAATGATCAATTTTGCTTTATGTGTTCCCTGCTCGATGTCGTTATGGACCCAACTGCATTGCTCGCGGATATTCGCGATCTCCATCTGGTATTCATTAAGACCGGATTCCTTCATTACAGTCTGGAACGTGGATTCGTGTAAGGTCGGGGAGCATGCAGCAACGACCACACCGCCCAGTTTGTGTTCTTGGATTGCATTCTTAATATGATTCTGTCCGGGATCTGAGCACATGAACATATAGTTTTCAATATAGGTAACTCCCGGATAATCAAGCAGTTCTTCGGTGAGTCTTTCGACATCAACTGTATCTTTAATGTTTATACCGCAATGGCAAATAAAAACGCCGATTCTTTTCATTATAATCCTTTACATTAAACCTTTTTCTTTAAGCAGGGGCTCGGGATTGACATAATGTAGTTTCTTCCAGTCCTTATTCCATTTCTGCCCAAGTGCAATTGCCATGAGTTCTGTAAAATAGAAAACAGGCATGGGTGTAAATTCCAAAAATTCTTTAGATGTTTCTTTCTGTCGCTGATCGAGGTTGAATGCACATAGCGGACAGCTTGTGATAAGTGCTTCACAACCAGCATCGCGTGCGGAGTTTATGATCTCATAAGTCCTTTTTACCGTCACATCTGTTTCGATAATGGTTTGATATGCTCCGCAGCATTCCAGCCGGTAAGGAAATACAACACCCTCGCCGCCAAGTGTATTCACAAGCTCTTCCATAATAGTGGGATCTTCATAATCATCTATTGCAAGTTCTTTCGGGCGTACAAGAAGGCATCCGTAATATGCGCCGATCTTCATATCTTTAAGGGGTTTTGTAATCTTTTCCTTGATTCCCTCAAAAGTAATTCTATTCTTGAGAATGCTCAGAAGATGCACAACATCTGTCGTCCCCTTGAATTTTGAATCTTCTTTGTACATGAAGTCATTGACTTTACGCAGATTTTCTTCATCATTAAGAATGAATTCCTTTGCCCTTTTCAGTGTATTATAGCACATACTGCACAAAGTTACAAGTTCATCATATCCCTGATTCTCAGCGCGGAGAAGATTTCTGATCGAAGAAAGCTGAAGCATGAGGTCATCTGTCGTCATTGAGAATACAGTGCCGCAACAGATCCAATTTTCCATCTCTTCTAACGGTTGTCCGAGCACTTCCATGACTTGCATAGCGGATTCTTCAAAATGCTTGGCATTTGTCTTCAGAGTGCAACCCGGGAAATATCCAAGTTTCATACGTTTGTTCCTTTAATAATTTTCATACAAACTAATATAATTATTTTTAATATTCATCATCAACTTCTAACCTGTAAGTTTGCGAAATGCGCTGACCAATGCAATTTGCGGAAGGTCTTTCAGCTCTTTTGATGAAAGGTCTTCGGGTTTAAGTGTACCCCCCCGCTGGCGAAGATTGATAGTGCGAAGCGCTTCCATAACTTGTGCAACCTCTATGCCTTTTGGACAGCGTGTCGAGCACTGCAGGCATGTCGAGCATATCCAGATAGTTTTTGAGTTAAGTAATTCATCGACGCAGCCGAGTTGAGCAAGACGAATAACCTGGTTGGGAGGTAAGTCCATGTAATCAGTAACAGGGCAGCCGGACGAACAAATTCCGCATTGATAACAATCAAATACATTCTGTCCGGAGATTTCTTCAATTTTATCAACAAGAGAATTCTTTATATTTTCGCGGGTGATCTTTAAACTCATTATTGTTCCTCATTATAATCATAACCTGCCTGAAATGCTTTCATGTTCAGGTCTTTGAATTTACTGGGTACAGAATCAGAGATAGCTTCCTTCATTGCATCAGGAGATACTATCTTTGCCTGTTTTGTTGCGAATCCCAGCATAACTATGTTTGCCACGATCTTTTTACCAAGTTCTTCAGCAAGACGGGTTGCAGGAATTCCTTTTGCAATAAAATCTTTATGTGACTGTATCTTCTCCACAAGATCAGTATCATACAAAAGGATACCGCCATTTTTCAGGATCGGAAGAAAGGTATCATATCCTTCCTGGGACATTGCAAGGAGAACATCGGCACTATCAACAAGCGGGTATTCAACATTTTGGGATGAAATGACAACCTGCGAGCTACAAGCGCCACCACGAGCTTCCGGTCCGTATGCCTGGGTCATGGAAGAGTGTTTCTGATCATATATTGAAGCTGCTTTTCCAACAATGAAGGCTGAGAGGATAATGCCCTGTCCGCCAAATCCTGATATTTTAACTCTGAGTTCGCTCATGTATTGCTCCTGACAAATTAAAAATCTCTACTTGCTGTATATTTTCGATCTTTTCTATGTGTAATTTTTCTGGAATTGCTTTGCATCTCTTCCCAGTTTGAAAACTTTGCTAACCGGGTTTTAATACCAGCCTGGACATTTTCCCAGAAAGTGGGTCTGTCTTCATTTACAAATTCACCACACACGATCTCATTATCCATGCTGAGAGGTATTTGTGTTGGGTCAGCTTCATGGTTTATAATAGCTCGTGTCTGGAATTCTTTAAGCAGATCCAGCCCTGTTCCACCCTTATTTTTACGCGCAAAAACCGTTGCACAGGGAGAGACTATCTCTATAAAGCAGAAACCTTTTTTGTTGGCAGCCCTCGCAATTGAATCTGTCAAACGACGGGCATGCATTGTGGTCCAGCGAGCTACATAACTTGCGCCTGCAGCAGCTGCAAGCCCAACCAGATTAAAGGGCATCTCATAGTTGCCGTATGGAGCGGTCGAACTATAAGCGCCAAGTGGAGTAGTAGGGGCGTTTTGCCCACCGGTCATGCCATATATGAAATTGTTCACACAGATCACATTAATATCTACATTTCTTCTTGCTGCATGGATGAGATGGTTTCCACCGATTGCAAAGAGGTCACCGTCCCCAGAAAATACAAATACTGTAAGATCGCGATTTGCGAGTTTCAGCCCTGTCGCAAAAGGTATTGCTCGACCGTGAGTCGTATGATAAGAATCAAGCCGAAGATAGCCGGCAACTCGACCGGTACAGCCGATGCCCGACACTATTGCTGTTTTATCATAAGACACGCCTGCTTTTTTCAAACCTTCTATAAAGGTTGTCACTGCTGAGCCAAGCCCACACCCGGAGCACCAGATATGAGGCATTCTATCCATTCTCAGGAGATCTTCCATTGGATGGGATATTTCTTGTATTTGAGCTGTATTATTTGCCATGTGCGACCTCTTCAATTGCGTGCAGCACGTCTTCAAATTTATGTATGCCGCCACCGGGATGTGGAACAAGTTTGACGTGTGAATTGTCATGTGAGCATCGTTCTACTTCGAGTGATATTTGCCCGAGATTCATTTCGGGAACGATAAAACCAGCCACTTTTCCTGAAAGTTTGCGTATTTTTTCTTCGGGGAAAGGCCATACTGTTTTTAAGCGTAAATATCCAACTTTAATTCCCTTTTTCTTTGCCATAGTTATCGCAGGGAGAACAGTGCGGGATGTAATTCCATAGGAAATCACGATCACATCTGCACCTTTGATATCATATTCTTCAGTTAGAGAAATATCATTTATATTATTTTTGATTTTATTCACAAGCCTGGGCACGAGTTCTTCCTGGCATTCAACGGACATGTCTGGATAACCACGTCTGTCATGAGTGAGTCCTGTTGTATGATAGCGATATCCGTCACCAGCTTTTGCAAAATCAGGGATTAGATTTTTACCATAATCATATGCGAGATAATCTGCTGGTTTTTTATTTGTATATTTCCTATTAATAATCTCAAGTTCTTCAATTGGGGGAATGATAACTTTCTCTGTCATGTGTCCTACGAGTGCGTCTGCCATAAGGAAAACTGGTAGTCTGTACTTTTCAGAAAAATTGAAAGCAGTTACTGTGAGATCAAAGAATTCCTGGGGTGAGTTCGGTACAAGAGAGATACTTCCGTAGTCACCATGTGAACCCCATCGAGCCTGCATCATATCTGATTGTCCCCAGGTGGTTGGAAGTCCTGTGGAAGGCGAACCTCTTTGTACATTGACCACTACGCATGGAGCTTCCATCATCATACCAAGACCGATGTTCTCGTTCATGAGCGAGATGCCCGGTCCAGATGTTGCGGTCATGGATTTCATGCCAGCCCACGAAGCGCCGAGTATTCCTGCCATTGATGCAATTTCGTCTTCATACTGTATAAATACTCCCTGAAGAAGCGGGAGTCTCATTGCCATACGTTCTGCAATTTCTGATGCGGGAGTTATAGGATAGCCCCCAAAGAAACGGCACCCGGCAGCAAGTGCACCTTCAGCACAGGCGATATCGCCCTGCATGAAAAATTCACCATGTAATCGTGATTCTTGGAACACTATTCCTCCTTCTCAGTAACAAATATTGCAAAATCAGGACAGATCATTTCACATAAGCCACAAAAAGTACACTTGTCCGGTTTTGCGACAACAGGAGGATGATATCCCTTTTTGTTAAAATCCTTGGAGAGTTCAAGTACATCTCTGGGACAGTACTCGATACAGAAGGAGCATCCTTTACATCGATCGGTGATGATATGGATTTCTCCGCATATTGTTTTGGGTTTTTCTTTCCCAAATGGCTTTTCCCAATATCTCATTCAAAACTCCTTGGAGTTGATAATCGGAATTTGAAATTCTTCAATAGGCCGTAAAAATTTATATTTTCTTGAAACAAATACATTTATTGAATCCTTTTTCAAGATTTTCAACCTGCTGTTCTTCGATAAATTATAATTTCTAATTTCAAAAATTTCTTTCGTATTTTATCTAGTTTCAAATTTCGAGTTTCAAGTTTCAATTTTATATTTCTCGACACCTTCCTGATAGATGTCATTTCCATAAATATCATTTGCGACAATGCACGGAAAATCCTCGACTTTGAGTTCGCGAATTGCTTCAGTTCCGAGATCATCGTAAGCAATCACTTTTGCAGCAGTAATGGATTTGGCAACGACCACTGCAGCTCCGCCGATCGCAGCGAGATACACTGCCTTGTTCTTTTTCATGGAATCGATAACTGCCTGACTGCGAGGACCTTTGCCGATCATGCCTTTGAGTCCGACATCCATAAGTGCAGGTGCATAGGGGTCCATTCTATAGCTTGTGGTAGGACCTGCAGAACCGATCGGTTTTCCGGGAGGAGCCGGAGCAGGACCAACGTAATATATTATTTGCCCTTTTATATCAAAGGGAAGTTCTTTTCCTGCTTCAACAAGATCGACCAACCGCTTGTGTGCTGCATCCCGCCCTGTGTAGATCGTTCCGGAAATAAGCACTTTGTCGCCGATAGAAAGTTTGGAAACATCTTCATCTGTCAAAGGAGTCTGCAATTTTACTGTCTGTGCCATGTGATTTCCTCCTTAAATGACTGCTGTTTTATGCCGTGCTGCATGACATTGAATGTTCACTGCTACAGGCATTGAAGCAATGTGACAAGGTTTGTACATGATGGACACAGCGAGAGCAGTTGTTCTGCCACCGAATCCCTGGGGACCGATCCCGAGCTTGTTCACTTTTTCCAGAATTTCCGCTTCTACTTTTGCCCATTTTTTTTCAGGATGAGATTCATTGAGGGGGCGGAGCAGTGATTTTTTGGCAAGAAGTGCACTCTGCTCAAAGTTCCCGCCAAGACCGACACCTACAACTATTGGAGGACAAGGATTTCCACCGGAACGTCTTACGCGGTCAACGACAAAATTCACCACGCCCTCGATGCCGTCCGCAGCTTTCATCATTTTCACTTCGCTCATGTTCTCGGAACCACCGCCTTTAGGTGCAACGGTGATCTTTATTTTCTCGCCGGGCACAATATCAGTATAAATGAGTCCGGGAGTGTTATCTTTTGTGTTCACACGACCGATGATAGGGTCATCAACAAGAGACTTACGTAAATAGCCATCTTTATAACCCTGACGGATGCCTTCATGGATCGCTTCATAAAAATCTCCACCCACGAGATGAACATCCTGTCCGAGCTCGACAAAAACAACTGCCACACCGGTATCCTGGCAGGATGGCATTTTTTCTTTGGCTGCCAGTTCATAATTTTCCAGAAGGATAGCAAGCACTTCCTTTGCTGTTGGAGACTCTTCTTTTTCGTAAAATTCCTTGATCTTATCTAGCACATCTTCACCAATGTAATAGTTGGCATCGATACACAGTTTTTTGACAACAGGAATAATTTCTTTTACATCGATTTCTCTCACGAAAACTCCTTATGATAAAACTTCTATGGTTGCTTGTCCGATATCAGCAGGTGATTTGCAAACACGTACACTGGCCTGTTCAAGGGCGGTCATCTTTTCCTGAGCAGTACCCTTGCTGCCTGCAATGATAGCGCCTGCATGTCCCATCCGCTTTCCTTTGGGCGCGGTCTGCCCAGCGATGAAAGCAACAACGGGTTTTTTCATATGATTTTTTATATAATGAGCTGCCTGGATTTCAAGGTCGCCACCGATCTCGCCTATGATAACCACCGCATGAGTTTCGGGATCGTCTTCAAAACGTTTCAGCAGATCGATAAATGTCGAGCCTATGATCGGGTCACCGCCGATACCGATGGCAGTAGTAACACCCAATCCTGCTTTCACAACCTGATTTGCAGCTTCGTAGGTTAGGGTGCCGGATTTCGATATGACACCGACATGCCCTTTTTTGAAAATACTTCCCGGCATAATGCCGATCTTTGCTTCACCTGCCGTGATGATGCCCGGACAGTTCGGTCCGATGAGTACTGAGCCCTTTTTTGTGACGTACATTTTTGCATACATAACATCAAGTGTGGGAATGCCTTCGGAAATACACACGATAACTTTAATGCCTGCATCGGCAGCTTCCATGATTGCATCTGCAGCAAAAGATGGCGGAACGAGAATGAGTGAGGTGTCAGCTCCGGTATGATCAACCGCATCTTTGACTGTGCTGAACACAGGTCTGCCAAGATGGATCTGACCTCCTTTACCGGGGGTTACACCACCAACTATATTCGTGCCGTATTCAATACACTGCTCTGCATGAAAGGTAGCTTCTTTGCCCGTAAAACCCTGCACTATAACTTTCGAATTTTTATTTACTAATATTCCCATGATCACACTCCCTTTGCCGCTTCAACTGCTTTTTGAGCTCCATCAGCGAGACTGCTGGCAGAAATAATATTTGGAATGTGTGCTTTTTGGAGAATTTCCTGCGCGATTTCAGCATTCGTTCCATCCAGCCGGACAATGACAGGAACAGAAACATTAGTCTCTTTTGCAGCATCGAGTATGCCGTTTGCAATCCTGTCACAGCGAACGATCCCGCCGAAAATGTTCACAAAGATCGCTTTTACATTTTTATCTCTGAGAATGATTTCGAAGCCCTTTGCTACAGTTTCTGCCGAAGCATCTCCGCCGACATCGAGGAAATTTGCTGGTTCGCCGCCTTTGATTTTAATAATATCCATCGTGGACATCGCAAGCCCAGCGCCGTTTACCATGCATCCTACATTGCCGTCGAGTTTGATGTAATTCAGGTTGAAATTACTCGCTTCCAGTTCAGTTGGTTCTTCTTCGGAAAGATCACGCATCTCAAGAATATCCGGATGTCTGAACAGGGCGTTATCATCAAAATTTATTTTTGCATCGAGTGCAATAAAGGTGTCATCATCTTTCAGTACAAGGGGATTAATTTCGATAAGACTCGCGTCTTTTTCTTTATAGAGTTTATACAAAGCACGGGCAAATTGTGCAAAATTACGGGATTGCAATTTATCCAACCCAAGCCCGTTCGCAAGCATCACACCATGAAAATTCCTAAAGCCGATCAGGGGATCGATGCGTACTTTAATTATCTTTTCCGGAGATTCCGCAGCGACTTTTTCGATTTCCATTCCGCCTTCGGTCGATACGATCATCACAGGCATTTCTGATCCGCGGTCAAGCACCAGCCCAAGATAATATTCTTTCTTGATTGGTGCAACTTCTTCGATATAGATTTTCTGAACGAGTTTGCCTTTGGGACCTGTCTGGTGAGTGACCAATTTCATGCCCAGCATATTCTCTGCAATGGTTTTTACATCTTCAATCGAGGATGCGATTTTAACTCCGCCGCCCTTTCCTCTGCCGCCTGCATGCACTTGTGCTTTAACTACCCATTTTTTGCTGTCGATCTCTCGGGCTGCTTCTATTGCTTGCTCAGGAGTCTCGGCCATCGTGCCGTGTGGGATTGTCACACCATAATGTTTGAAAAGCTGTTTCGCTTGATATTCATGAATATTCATATGATTTTATCAATCTAAAAAATTTAGTGTGCTCGTAAGAACACGGCATGTTGCTTGTCAAGTGAAATCGGATTTTTCTCGAAAATTTTGGGGAATTTGTTTATTTGCAATTAATTGAGATAAAGTTCAAGCTTATATATAGTGTAAAAGAGTAATAATTTTTGCAATTTAATTACGGCGTTAAATCCCAATATAAAAAAAGAGACGCACTCTCGTACGTCTCTTTATGTATAAGTAGCTCGCGTTGAGTTACTTCATTAAAACCATCTTTTTAATTGTTTCATTCTTCTCAGTTGAGAGCTTATAAAAATACACGCCAGAGGGTACATCATTTCCCTTGGTATCCCAGACGATATTTCTGCTTAAAATGTCTTCGGGAGTTAATTCAATACGATCTACAAGCTGACCAAGAAGATTATAAATTGATATTTCTGCATGTTCTGTATTGGAAGGAAGTGAGAAAGCAAACTGTGTTGAATGTCTGAATGGATTCGGGTAGTTCTGATAGAGAGCAAAGGTATTTTGTGGAGCTGGGTCATCGTTTGAGTAATTATTCTCAAATTTATAAATCTTGAAATCATCAATATAAATACCGTCATCAGTTACATATGTATCAGTATCAAATTTGAATCTGAAATATACTGTTTGCCCGAGGTAATTAATAAGATCAAACGATTGAGTTTCCCAGGAAGTATGACTCCCTGTGTAGCTCTCGAGATCGGTCCAGTTTGTGCCATTGGTGGAGATCTGGAAATACGCAAAATCATAACCGGATTCTATAGAATATTTTGTCATAAACTCGACATGTGCAGATAGAGCGCTTGTTAGATCAATCGTTTCATTCAGAGTTGCGTAGGAGAGTTCATTGTTGCCATATTCTCCATCCGGACTGTCCGCAAGTGAGAATAAGCCGCTATAACTTTGCGTGGTGCTCAAACCCCAATCACCTGTAGTGTTCCATTTTCCTGAACCGAGTTCAAGATCATCAATAAAGAAGGGCTCAACCATGACGAATGTGTAGGTGTTTACGAATTGCGATACGTCCATGACATAGGTAAAAGTGCCGTATGAAGTGGCAGTGATCTCTACTTCGTAACTGCCAAAGGGAACATTATCGATCTGGGCGTAGCCCGTTGTATTTGTCGCAACTGTGTCCAGCGGGGTGTCAAGCACACAAATATCTGCATTTGGGATCGCAAAGCCGTCCTCATTTTTGAGGTTGATATGAACATTGACCGTTGCTGCAGGGATAAGCTCAACATCGAGTTCTGTTTGAAAACCAGTAACGACCTGCACATCCTCGATCGTTTTCGGAATGTAACCGAAGGCAGAGAATGTGAGATCATACATTCCAGGGAGTAGAATTCTGTAATAACGTCCGAAATCAGGTCCGCTCATGTATGGTTCGACCTCAGTTCCTGTATCATCAATGCTGTGGACAAAAACCTCAGCATCGAGAAAATCACCGGACAGACTGTCAGTAATATTACCTGTGATAACTCGGTCAAAAATTCTATCGATGAGTATCAATCCTGCAGAAAGGTTATTATTAATGATTGAATTCATTGTTGTTGCACTGGGGATGAAACTTGTGCCGAGTTCTGTAATAAAATAAAAAATTCTTTCTACACCATACCCATAATCGGTTGTGGTTCCCGAGCATGGATAGAGAGCATTTGTCTGCTGGGGAGTGTAGTGTCCACCATATTGAGACGGAACTGTCACAGCCATTTCCTGACCGAGATTTGCTAGAGCGCTCTGGTCGGGTGCCTGGCATGTCATACTGAAGCCAAGAGGCCACATTATGAGTTCGCTATAACTGTGGTAAGACATACCCAGATCAAACCTGTATTGCGCAAGAAGGTTTCTCAATGCACTGGTTTCAGGCTCAGAGAAAGGTTCTGGACCGCAGTATGTTTCACCGGTAGGTCCGCTTGTTCCTTCTCCACCAAACCACTCAAGTGGTCCGTAATTCCTGTTGCAGTCAACCCCATCAGGATATTGATAACCGCCCCAGGTGATCTGGCCGTTAAGATCATTATCTCTAATATTTTTTCTCCACGAAGTATCATCCTGACTGATCACGATCTTATGACCATCGGGATTAACAAGTGGGACGAACCAAATCTGTGCATTATCAATCCAGAAAGTCACATCCGGGTCAGTGCCGTAGTTATCCACGAGGTAGTTCAGGATAAGCATTGTCAATTCCATACCAATGGGTTCACGGGCATGGTGTCCGCCATCAAAAATAATATTGGGTTCATCTTCGTTGGATGTGACATTATCCGAAAGTTTAAGGCACCATATATCGTGCTGATAATCATCATAATTTGTATTACCCCATGTGGAATAATACTTTCCTCGAGATTCGCCGATTGTGGTAAGAGTAATAAGACCTGGATTGCTGAAGGCAAGCTGGAGAAGCTCTGTTTTCATGTCATCGTAAGTGCGGTAGCCGTAAATATCTTTTGCCCTTGTGACGATATTTTCTTTCATTTTTGTTTCGGAATCCACAATGCGGAAGCGGTAACCAAGTTTGGAAATTTCAGGAAGTCTTTCCTCGTGGATGAAAATATCAATATATTTTTCCGGGAAATATGATGCGATATCATAATCGTTTTCCAAAAAGTATGAAGCGATTGCTCTCCCCGGGTTGTCAATACGGATTATAACTTTCTCGGCAAGAAGGGGAACAGAAAACAGGAGGGTAAAAACTAAAAGTGTAAAAATTGTCTTTTTCATATCTATGTCTCCGATCATTTTTTCTTCTATGAATATAATTTATAGTGAAATTTTGCAATGGCAATTTATTGTCAAATTTATTTGAATAAACTTTCGGGGGGTTTCAATTGACAAAAAATTTGAACAATTTTCTTTCTATGCTCATGAAAAAGAAGGCATTGGTAACCGGAGCAAATGGATTTGTCGGCAGTAATCTTGTACGCGGGTTGCTGAAAAAAGGTTATCACGTTACCTGCATGGTAAGGCGTACGTCGAATCTCAGCTCGATCGATGGGCTTTCCGTATCATATAAATATGTGGACTATAACTCAATTCCTTCATTGCAGGAGGCATGTAAAGATCAGCAAATTGTTTTTCATATTGCTGCAAAAGTGCGGGAACTCACAGAAAAGCGATATTTTAATGCCAATGTAGAAGTAACAAGAAAACTACTCGAAGCAGTAAAAGGGAGTAGCGTTGAAAAATTCAATTTTCTAAGCACCCAAGCTGCCGCAGGACCTGCTCGAGGACTCAAACCCAAAAAAGAAACCTGTGAGTGTAATCCTATTTCATATTACGGGAAAAGTAAACTTGCAGCAGAAGAATTAGTTCGCGAAGAATGCCCGGTTCCATGGATCATTATTCGTCCTCCAAGCGTATATGGGCCGTACGACAGAGACTTTTTACAATATTTTAAACTCGTGAATAAACATCTCGCTCCGCTGGCTGGTTTCAAGAAAAAATATCTCAGTCTTGTCTATGTGGAAGATCTTGTGCGGATGATACTCCTTGCTGCAGAAAGCAAGCCTGCGCACAACCAAACGTTTTTTGCTGGAGATGGAAATATTTATAAACTTGAGAATTTTATTGATGCAGTAAAAAAAGCAATGGGGAAAAAAGTAATAAATTTACACATACCGATTTTCCTAAGCTATCTTCTCGCACTTTTCAATGAAGGAATGAAACACTTCACAAAAAAGCAAGCAATAATAAATGTTCAGAAGGTCAAAGAAATGAAACAGTGCCATTGGCTTTGCAGTATTGAAAAAGCACAAAAATTACTCAATTACCAACCACATCATTCTCTGCAAGAGGGAGTGAATGAAACCTATCAATGGTATAAGGAACATAAATGGTTATGAAAAAATATATTTTAGTGCTTCTTTCAGTATTTCTTATGAGCATACTTCATGCGCAGAAAGCCGGTCCTTCAAAAGAAAAACTTATTTATAAACCGGACTCACTCCTTATTGATTCACTTGCCACTGTGATAACTGAACCAGAATTGGACACAAGCATAGTAGTGATGCCGATCGAGGAGCTGGAAGAATATATAGTTTCTTTGCAGGACACTTTTTTTTCTTATGAAGCAAAATCATTTCTGACCGATGAGTATTACTCTTTTGGGAATTCGCATTATGTAGTACCCGACCACAATGGTTCGATTGGAATATTAGGATCTAAACTGGATAATATCACGCAGCCCAAAGATCTGTTTTATCCTTTAATGAATTATTATGTGCTTCAAAATGATGATGGCAGAGATGAGCTCACTCCTTTGAACAATTCATTCCGGGCACTCTTAACTGATGTGCAATATTCGAATGGCGACTTCAATAATGAGAACAAGAGCATCGGTTTCATCAAGAATGAATTTGCCAACATAATTGATTTTCAGCTCTATTCTCAAAGCGGAGAGCATACGAGCCCGTGGGGAAATAAATGCTACTTTGATAATTTTGTCTTTCAATTGCATAAAAATATTCTCACGGAATCTTACACAACGCATCGATTTAATTACAATTTCATTAAATTATTCTCGGCCAAGGAAACATATAATGTATTCAATCCGGATTACGGAATTTCTCCTGATGCGCAGTATTTTCAAAAAAATGAAACGATCATTAATCAATTTGATGCCTTCCTTTTCGATGAAATCCTTCATTTTTCCTACCTGAACCAGTACGGCAAAGAGCATATTTATAGTAATTCCGCACACAGACCAAAAAATACGATCATGCGCCATCAGTTCAACATCGGTATAGATCTTCCGCTTGAGGAATATGCAACGGAGATTTTACTCCGCGCAGATTTGCAGGGCATTGACCACTTTTACTGGAAAGGATTTCTGCATGATTATCTCATACATGTTTCTATGAATTCACCCGGCATTTTTGCGGATTTCTACTCAATAAAAATCATCAATGATGTGATATTTTCTGAAAAGCCGGATACGGTTTTCATTATGCCGGAGCTTGTTTTTGATATTCCGATCACGGAAAAGATCAATTCCGAGCTGTCTGTAGGTGCTCGAAGAAAAGAGAATAATTTCTATTATAATGGAGTGTATGCACTTGATAATAGAACGAAAGTAATTTTCAGCAATGCAGAAATTTCCTACTCAAATGAAAATACGAAGATTTCTCTTAATGCATTTTATGATGAGATCAGAAATGACGGGCAATGGATCTTATCCAATGATCAGAGTTCGTCTGCATATGAGAGTCTTGATGATTTCAAACTATTTGGGGTAGGTGCTGATACCGAACTTCATTCAAAAATATTAGGAATAGATAATACATACAACTTATCCGCCACCTATACACATTGCCCTGATGATATTGTAAACTACCCTTCATATAAAGCGAAATTCCAATGGAAAAACAAGAAGCAGCTCCCTCATATGAATTTTATATTTCTTAATGCCGAAGCATCCTATCTTGGCAGTTTTCTCGATATTACTGGAAATAAAGTCGATCATCAACTCTTTTGTTCTACTGAGGTCGGCGTGAGTATTAAACGGTTTTTGCTCTATTTGAAATTGACAAACATATTCAATATTCTTGACTCAAATTATTTCATGTACACACTCAATGAAGTAAATCCATTTGGTATCGCTTTTGGTGTGCAATGGAATTTCATAAATTAAATGCGGAACCACGAAACACACGAAATGCACGAAAAAATAGAGTGTGAGTAAAGATTTAAAAACTAAAAATCTATGTTCGTGTTTTTTAGTGCTTTTCGTGCTAAGAATATTCTGATTACGGAGTGTCTATGGAATGTAAAAAAACTGTAAATATGCACATGTGCAATTGCACCTATCCATGCGATAAAAAGGGTATGTGCTGCGAGTGCATTGCATATCACAGAAAAAGGGGAGAGCTCCCAGCCTGTTATTTTACTGAAGCTCAGGAGAAAACGTATGACAGAAGTATTGAATATTTTATTCAAGTAAACACACGGTAATGAACAAGAGGAGGCAACTCATGCAAAAAATTACCATTTCTTTATTTATGCTGCTTCTTATCTTTGCAGCAAGCGCCGGCGCAACTGATTTTATGAAAGCCGGTGAAAACCAACCTCAGTCTGTCCAAAATTATGACATTTCAAAAATGAAAATGTATCAGGGACAGATGAGAGACAATACCCCTGTGCCCGATTACAACATGGTCGTCAATCCTTTTAGCATTATGACTTCCTATTATGATTACATGCCGGGAAGTTATGTCAGCTATCCTATCCGACCGCAGAGCGATTATGGCGGCGGCACCTACATGACGTTTTTCGGCACGGCATCGACCACTACAAACCGCCGTCAGTACTGGGCATATGCAGATGCTGCCGGAAACGTCGGTGGAAACTGGGCAACCATCAGCACCTATGATTACTGGCAGGGCTATGGCAGCATGGCAGTTCATCCTGCCACCGGCAACCCCTTTGCTTCGTGGCACGAGGATTTCGGTGCAGATCCAAAACTTCCCTTTAACTATGATGACTACCACCTGCTCTCGATTCCCGGATTCTGGGCTACACCTATCGTGTTTCTCAACACCCCGCCAAATCAATATTGCTGGCCCTATATTCATGTGGGAGCTTCTCCGGACGGAGCCAACTATTTAAGGATCTATCATTTGTCCAACAATAATAACACTGATTCTTTTGGAAATTTCTGTGAAGATGTGCGCATTCTCTATACTGATATTGAGAATTCTGAGTGGGTAGATTTTTCTACCATCATGAATACTGCCAATTGGGATGAAGTCACTGTGTTCACAGACTGGCGCGCAAAATCCTGCCGACCTTTCCAATCCTTTGCTGTTGATCCCAATTTAGACGGACATGTCGCATTCATCGGATGTGCAGCTTGGCTGGAAGGTGACCTTGGAGATATGCCAGTAGAACAAGGAGCATTCATGTGGGAATCCTTTGATTACGGAGAGACCTGGGATTATGCAAACTTGCACTCAGATGGTCCGACCGATTACTTCTACACAGTTGCAAATCTTCCTCAGTTTGAGGATAATAACCTGCAAATTCTGCCGGAGCTTCAAGTCGGAGCGTTTGGCTATCACAGCACCGCAACCTTTGATAATTATGGATTGCATTTTCCCTATATTCAATATTATGGATTTGATGACGCAGGTACTTATTACTTCAACCACTTTCTTCCCTCTGCAGAATTAGTATGGAATGGCACTGATTTTGAATATCATAATGTGCCAGGTTTCCCATGGATGGATACCGGGACCTCGGGTCATGATGTACCATGGGGTGTCGAAGGTGATGATACACTCTATGTGTACAGCGTGGCGTATTCAAAATATGAACCTGCCGGAGGAGCAGCCCTCTTTCATGAAAGTACTCAAAAACAAGCAGTAAATGTTGAGAATAACTGGATGCTCCAGATGTGGGTGGACGGAACATATGTACAGCTTGCTGAAGATGGCGATCCTGCATATGCTGCCTATGCACAGCATCCATTGATCTATATTTCGGTCTCCAGCAATAATGGTCAAACCTGGTCTGAACCTCTTGAATTTACTGATATTTACAATCCTAATTTCAACTTCTCCGACCAGATCACGGTCTATCCCTACATCTCCCAGAACATTAAAGATATTGGTGATGATTGGGGTGAGATCATGTATTACTATTTCAATGATAATTCCTTTGGCTCTTTTGTTCAGGGACAGGGAGCACAAACCGGCGGTGAGATCACTCAGGGTGTTCTTCAGATAAAATTTCCTGAAGTGGGTGTCGATGACGAACCAATTCCCAATATGATACTATCCAGGAATACGCCAAATCCTTTCTGGAACTCAACGAAGATATCCTTCACGAGCAAGAAGGTATTGAACGAAGGAACTAACGTCGCGATTTACAATGCTAAAGGTCAACTCGTCCGCACTTTGCCATTAACTCTTGAGACTCCTCAAAATGGTTATACAGATTGGGACGGCAAAGATGATGAGGGTCACAATGTTACAAATGGGATTTACTTCTATAAACTGCAAGGATCTGTTGATTCACCGGCTGGTAAAATGCTCTTAACCCGATAAACTTCAATAATAATTAAGTACAAAGTCCGTGTCTTTTGATGCGGACTTTTTTTATTGACAAAAATTTTGAAATAATACCTAATGCGTATGCACAAATATGTTTTGGGAATATATTTCTCAAAGGAGGAACAATGAAAAGTGTGATTTTTATGCTGGTTGTGATCTTATTTGTAAGTTCGCAGCAATTAATAGCTGAGAATAATCCTGTTCCTGAATACGACTTCCTTACCTACCCTACCACAATAATGACTTCTTATTATGACTATTTACCCGGCGGCTTGAATACATACCCAATAGCACATCAAACAGATCTTGGAGATGGAACGTATTTGATTTTTATGGCACAAGATGAGTCCTCATCAAATCGTAGGGTTTATGATGCATATTTGAACTCTGATGGTACTGTATCCTATTATGGCCCCATTACCTGGCAAGACCGCTCGCAAGGTTATGGTGATATCGAAGTTCATCCAGCCACAGGTGATGGCGTTGCAACATGGCATGAATTTTTAACAACAGAGTATGCATGTGCAATTGCATTGTATGATTATGGATTGACTTATCCACCGTGGGGTTGGATGATAGGATATATACATTCAATCCCTCCCGACGAATATCTTTGGCCCCAGATCCATAAAGGACCGTCACCGCTTGGAGATGATTGGATAAGATTTTACCATGTATCATATAATGGTGCATCCGATCCTTTTGATCATCCATGTGAAGACATGCGCATTCTCTATATTGATATAGAAAATACACCCACTGCTGATTTGACCCCAATTCTTATTGAGAGCAATTGGACTGCAGTATATCCTCTATATAGCTGGCGTGACGTATCTTGTCGTCCCAGCGCTTCATTTGCAATAGATTATATGAATCCCGGACATGTAGCAATTATCGGGCTGGCTTCCTGGTTGGAAGGTGATCTTGGGAACATGCCGGTCGAGGAAGGCGCATTTGTGTGGGAGTCATTCGATTATGGTGCTACCTGGGATACTTCAAACCTACATGACGATGGTCCCGGATCAGCATTTTACGACGTTGATAATCTACCCCAGTTCGAGCTGCCCGGTGGAGATATTCCTGATAAACTCTACACACGAGCCGGAGGATATAAGAGCACTGCGGTCATAGATAATGAAGGAAATGTTCATTTTCCATATTTGCAGGAATATACTATGGAAGATGTGGATGGATACTACTATTTCCAGACAGAATTTCTCCCACAGGCAGAATTTGTATGGGATGGCGATGATTTTATTTTCAGAAATGTACCTGCTTTTCCGTGGATGGACAATGGCGGATCAGGACATGATGTACCCTGGGGGATCGATCCGGCAACGGGAGATACTCTTTTTCAATATGCTCAAGCACTCTATTATTATGACGATCTTAGCCCATGGAGTAGTGTACAGGCACAATCCTTTTCTGTGGACAACGAGTGGATGATACAGTTATGGACTGATTGTACATACATGTATTATGCTATAATTGGAGAGCCTGGTTATTATGAATATGGTATCCATCCCCTTATTGCAATTTCTGCATCTAAGGATAATGGGGAGACCTGGTCGGAACCGCTCTATCTTACTGATATATATAATCCGAATTATAACTTTGCAGACCAGATCACCGTGTATCCTTATACTCAAAAGATCATCGAGGATGTGGATGGCAGTGATGGGAAATTTGTCATTATGTATATGGATGATAATGATTTCGGTTCATACATCCTTGGACAGGGACCTAATACCGGAGGTCAGATCAACGAATTAATTATTCAAATGGATTTCAGTTTTCTCGATGCAGGTGAGGAACCTGTTCCCGATATTGTTTTTTCGCAAAATCAACCAAATCCTTTCCGGCACACAACGAAGATTTCTTTCAGTAGCAAGAAGGCATTGAAAGAAGGAACTGAAGTAGCAATTTACAATGCAAAAGGGCAGCTTGTCCGCGCGTTGCTCTTAACTCTTGAAACTCCTCAAAACGGCTATGCAGATTGGGACGGGAAAGATGCCGAAGGTTATCAAGTTGCGAGTGGGATATATTTCTATAAACTGCAAGGATCAGTTGACTCACCTGCAGGAAAGATGCTTTTAGCTCGATAAACTTCTCCTAATTCGATTCGAAAGTCCGTGTCTTTTGATGCGGACTTTTTTTATGAGTCGTTTTAAGGAGCTGGCATCCTGACTATATCATATGATGATTGCAATAGCTAAATCCAAAATAATAGTTGACGTAAATTTTTCAGCTTCATTTTTGTAAAACCAAATTAGTGAAAAAATATGTAAGTGTTAATGAAAAACGGATAGAAGATCGAGATTTTGTAGAGTGCGAAAGAGGTGTCTGTATGGCTTCCATTGGTGCAATAATTAAAAAATATCAGTTGATATCCTATTTTATTCTAACTTATATTATTACATGGATTATTTTTTTCATACCATTATTCATTACAATCGCGGACTGGCCAACCAAGATTCTTGTAATGGCAATAGGTGGAACCGGACCTGCATTTGCTGCAATAATCCTATCACATATTTTAAAGCCCAGCAAAATTAAGACAAACACAAAAAAATATCTGACTGTTCTCATTATTGCAACGCTGATAACTGCTGCTCTGATAGTAAATTACCTACAGATTTCGACCTCAGCATCCTTCCTGCTCCTGCTCCTTGTATTCGTAAATGCAGTTATCGCAGCTTTTATAATAAGCGGCGGTTTATCTCCCCGTAAGGGGATTAAGGAATTGCTGAGTAAACTCTACATCTGGAAAGTCAGCTGGAAATATTATGTGATGGCACTCGTCTTCATTCCAGCCCTGACATTTATCACCGCAATTTACTGCACCATGAATGCTGGAATTTCCCTACGTGAAATTTCACCCCATTTATCATTGAGTGTTGTATTTTCGGTAATCATCACATGTGGATATGTAACTCTCGTCAGGGGGCCATTAAGGGAAGAAATAGGATGGAGAGGTTTTGCACTTCCACGACTACAGTATCGATATTCCCCGCTTTTTGCATCACTTATCCTGGGAATTATATGGACTGTCTGGCACCTGCCACTGCATTTAAGCGGAATTTACGGTGGTGGAATTGGGGGATTCATTGAGAGATTCTACTATAATATCGGAATTACATTCCTCATTACCTGGATCTATAATCATTCAAAAGGGAGTCTCCTGTTGACTACTTTCTTTCATACATCTTTCAATTCTACCGCCACGGTGATATCTCTTCCCGCAGGAATAGACGGATCACTTTTCATGCTGATCTACGGTGGTCTGATCAATATTGCAGCCATAGTTGTTATCTTCACTGACAGGATGTGGATAAAACTCCCCAAAGACCACAAGGCTGTGTACAAATATTATGACTAACTGGAAATAAGTATATTTCCTCTTTTATATTCAAAAAATACCTTCAAATTATTTTCTGTAACTTTCCTGGACTCGTTTTGATTTATATAGAGGACTGTAAATCCGAAATAATAGTTGACGTAAATTTTTCAGCTTCATTTTTTGTAAAACCAAATTATTAAAAAAGTATGTACGTTTAAATGAAAAAAAGAATAATAGTTCTCGTTGGGTTACTGCTTCTCATACCCCTCCTGCTTTCTGCGAAAGTCACGTATCCCAAACCTACGCAATGGGTGAATGATTTTGCAGGTGTACTTTCCAGCAGCACAGTCAGCCAACTGAATAGACTTGCGCTCGAGATCAAACAGAAGACTGGTTTCGAACTTGCTGTGGCGGTTGTCAAAGATATGCAGGGAGAAGACTATTACACCTACGCAAATAAATTGTATGCGACATGGGGAGTAGGAACCAAAGATGATGAGGGCTGCCTTATACTTATCGCAGTTGATGAACGAAAACTGAAGATCGAAGTCGGCTATGGAGCAGAGGGCTTCATCACAGATGGGCTTGCTGGTGAGATCGCAGATACCTACATGGTCCCATATCTCAAAAATAACAACTGGGATGAGGGATTGATTCAAGGTTACCTTGCACTTGCTTCTGTCGTTGGCAGGAATTATGGAGTGCAGTTCGACGGCGTTCCTGAAGAAGTATATCAAATTGATGAGAAACCAGATGCCAGAAGTATTATTAAATTCATTATTGGATTTATTATCTTCTTGCTGATCTTCGGTGGTCGCATGGGATTTTTTCCATTCCTTTTCCTTGGTGGAATGGGGGGGGGGAGAAGCTCAGGTGGAAGTTGGAGCAGTGGTAGTGGAGGATTTGGCGGTTTTGGTGGCTTCGGCGGAGGCATGAGTGGAGGCGGAGGAGTAGGTCGAGGTTTCTAATGCCGTGGTATTTGATCATTATAATTTTTATACTTAATATTCTCTGGGGAATCGGATTTTTCTATTTTCTTCTCCTTATTTTCTTTCATCCGAGAAAGAAGCTGAAACTTTTTGGTAAAGAACTGCCTATTGTTGGAATTCTCATATTCTTACGGAATAAGGTCGCCGGGATCATCAAAGAGAAATATGAAACATTCATAGAACGCTTCCCGGGTGGTGCGGTAAATGTGAAAAAAGAGGAGTTCATTCGGAGCATTTACGAAAAGATCCAGCAATGGACAGAAGAGAAGTTGTCGGTGCAGAACCTTCCACCCTTCATCCAAAAACCGCTTCTCTCCTTTGTACAGGTTGTTTCAGACCATTTTTTAAAAGAACTATTCAGGAATTTTATTCCCAATCTTGCAGAAAAATATCAGATCAAAGAAAAAATATTCAATTTGTTGTCAGATGAAAATATGAAATTTATTGAAGATAAAGCAAAATATTATCTCACGAAACCATTGGTGATCATAGGGGCTCTTTTCGGATTGCTCTTTGGTTTTTTAAACCTAATTTTGCTGATTATCTTCTAAATGAAATAAAGAGAGAGGTCTCCATGAAAAAAATATTCCTTATTGCACTTATACTATTATGTGCAGGCATGTCTTATGCTGAAACCTTTAACATTGATAAGGTAATTCAGCTCGGTCTGGAAAATTCTTACGATATCACAAACCAGATCTACACACTGAAGAAATCAAAGCAAAGTCTCTACTCATCGTTTCTTGACGTCTTACCCAATGCATACTACTCGATTTCAAATACAGAAACTGCCAACTCAACTTCAAAATCCGGAAGTATCAGTATTACTGAAACTGTGTACAGCGATGATTACCGTTATTTCAATATCACGGGTAATCTTTCGTCTCTGAGAAAAAGTAAGATCGATCTTGAGATCACAAGAAAAAATCTCATCTATAATATCATCTCATCCTATCTGGATGTGCTTCTCAAGGAAAAACTATATGATGTTTCTAAAATGGCGCTGAAAATCGCAAAGATGAATTATGATGAGACAAAAACTCTGCGAACGTACGGCAAAGTTTCCGAACTCGATATGCAGCAGGCAGAAATTGATCTTTCAAGTGCTCAGATCGATTCATTGAAATCCGAATATAATTACGAGAACAGTAAGATGGATCTGTGCTTTCTATTGAGCATTGATTATGATGAAAACGACACATTTGCAGAGCTTGATTATGCGTTTACTGAAAACCAGACATTCAATCTTGAAATTGATAAAAATCTTACGGTTAATTCATATAAAGAAAGCTTGAAGCAGTCTAAGCTGAATTATGTTCAGAATTGGTTGGAGTTCATTCCTACACTGAGTTTTTCTGTGAATAAAACACTGCCCTGGGAAAAGAGCGGCCTTTTTGATTTTGATTCGAAAAGTTCTCCTATTCAGTATACACTTGCACTCTCTTATCCTCTGCTTAATCCATTGACAAATCTACCCACAAACAAATCATCACACTATAGTTATAAGCAGGCAAAACTTTTGTATGAGCACAAAAAGAAGGGAGAACAGCAGGATTTTATGCAGGCAGTAAAGAATTTCAACCAGCTTCAAAAGAGCTATGAACTTGCTAAAAAGCAGGAAAATCTTTCCGAGATGCATTTCAATCTTGTAAATGAAAAGTACCGACTCGGGCAAGCAGACCTGACCGAGTTGGAAAACGCCCGACAGGAAAGATTTAAAAGTATGAGTTCTACGATAAGCCATTATTATTCTCTCATTATGGCTCAGGAAAATATTCATCTTATTACAAACGAAAAATTGTTAAATAGATATTAAGGCAGGTAAGTATGAAAAAATTTGTATGGATCATAATCATTGTTGTCATCATTGTAGTAGTAGTTGTATCTGTGACAGGTAAAAAGAAGACAACTCAGCAGGAAGGCGGCAAAAAAACGCCAACTGCAGTTGCTAAGATAGATGATATCTCAATTGTGCTTGATGAAGTGGGAGAGATTAGACCGGTTAAGGAAGTCAATGTAAAATCAAAACTGAGTGGACGCATCAGTAAAATGTTCGTGGAAGAGGGTGAGAATATAAAAGTGGGTGATATCATCGCAGAAATAGAACCCGATATGGCTCAGGCACAGACCCTTTCACGCATTAAAAGCACTCTCAAAACAACTGAGATCAATCTAGAGAATGCCCAGAAAGATTATGATTCCAGCAAAGAGCTTTACAATAAAAGTCTTATCTCCGATGAAGAGTGGCGTGATGCACAGAATGCACTTAAGCTTTCGCAGATCAGCTATGATTCTGCACTGGAACAATATAAACTCGTTGAAGAGATCGGGATAACAGAAACCAACATGAAAGTCACCGCCCCTGTTTCAGGAATGATAATTCATAAGGATGTAGAAGAAGGTGAGATGGTCGTTTCCAGCGAGTCTTATTCCGGCGGGACAGTGCTCATAACCATTGCAGATCTTTCTCAAATGATCATTCTCACGGATATCAATGAAGTGGATATTGGCAAGATCTCTCTTGGAAGAGAGGCAAAGATCACTATCGATGCTTTTCCGGATAAGAAATTTAATGGTGAGATCATACATATATCACCAATGGCAGCGATTGGGAATAATAATATTCGGACATTTGAAGTGAAGGTTTCTATCGAAGATAATTTGAAAGAACTTCGTCCGGGTATGAGTGCAAACGTCACCATTATCGGTAAAACAAGAAAACAAGTTGTGACAATCCCCATACAGGCAATATTCCAGGATGAGAACGGCAATGATGTTGTCTATATAGTAAAATCAGACACACTTATCTCATCTGCTATTGTAAAAACCGGCATCAATGATCTACAGAAAGTAGAAATTCTTGAAGGTATTGCTGAAGGTGATACAATCTCTTTAGTAGAAAAGTATGATCCAAGCCAGAATAGTGCAAACACGAGACGAAGATTTGGAATTCATTAATAATTCACACATATAAATGTAGAGGAAAAAAACTGATGAAAAAAGTCGAATTCACTTTGAATAATCTAGATGAAGTCTTCCCCGACGACTTCACTGAAGAACAGAAAGCTCGGGCGAAAACAATTTTTCTAAAAAAACTCGCTGAATTATCCCACCGTTTTTATAATGGTAAAATACAGACTGTGCCGAAAGCCGCAGTTTTTGGTTTCAACTGGTTCAATGTGTGGTACACCCCAGGCGTGTCTAAAATATCAACAGCTATTCGTGATGATAATGACACTTCTTTTGAGCTTTCAAACAGAGGTAATCTCGTTGCAGTGGTGAGTGATTCAACACGTGTGCTGGGAGATGGTGACTGTACTCCTCCGGGAGGGCTCGGAGTTATGGAAGGAAAAGCATTTCTGATGAAATATCTCGGCGGTGTTGATGCTGTGGCACTTTGCGTGGATAGTTATAATGACAAAGGTGAGCACGATCCAGACAAGATCATCGAATTTGTCAAGATGTGCCAGCCCAGCTTTGGAGCGATCAATCTGGAAGATATTTCTCAGCCGAATTGTTACAAAGTGCTTGATACACTTCGTGAAGAATGCTACATTCCTGTATGGCATGATGATGCCCAGGGTACTGCCTGCGTAACGCTCGCGGGTCTTATCAATGCACTGAAACTTGCGGGCAAGAAGATCGGAGATGTCCGAATTACTATGCTCGGCGCAGGTGCTTCCAATACAACGATCGCCCGAATAATCATTGCTGCCGGCGGCGACCCGAAGAAGATGATTATGTTCGATTCCAAGGGCGGACTGCACACAAACAGAGAAGATATCAAAGCCGATAAACGGTTCTACCGCAAATGGGAACTCTGTGAAAAAACTAATCCCGGCAAGATAAATGATATTGCGGAAGCCTGCAAGGGCGCTGATGTGCTTATTGCTCTTTCCAAACCGGGTCCCGACACAGTAAAGCCCGAGTGGATCAGGTCGATGGCTGAGAAATCAATCGTCTTTACCTGCGCGAATCCAGTGCCGGAAATATACCCCTACGCTGCGAAAGAAGCAGGAGCATTCATCGTCGCAACAGGGCGTGGTGATTTTCCGAACCAGGTGAATAATTCAATCGGATTCCCCGGTATTTTAAAGGGTGCGCTCATGGTTCGTGCACGAAAGGTGACAGATGAGATGGCGATCGCTGCAGCATATTCTCTTGCAAACTATGCGGAGAAACGCGGCATTGATCCAGAAAATATTGTTCCTACAATGGATGAAGCGAATGTCTTTCCGGAAGAAGCCGCCGATGTCGCAATGCAGGCTATTAAAGATGGTGTTGCCAGAGTAACAATGACCCGGGAAGAAGCCTTCAATATAGCAAAAAGAGATATTGAACATGCCCGAAAACTCACAGCTTCACTTACTGAGAATGGTTTTATCAAATCCCCTGACCAGGACATGCTTCAGGATGCGCTCAAATGGGCTATTGGGCAGGTTCAGTAAAACACTTACTCAGATTTCGCGGTAGATATCATTAAAGATTAATATAATGTTTTGTGTAATACTCAAACTGAAATTGAATTTCTAATTACAAATATCTAATTTCTAATAGAATATCAAATAAGAAATGACAAATGTTAAATAGAAAAGGATTTCGAATATAAAATAGGTATTTGCAAAAAGTGGGCTAAAGATTCAATACATTTGTTAGGGATGTTTTTAAAAGCAGTTCAACAATTACAGGAAGAAGCAAAAATTTATTGGTAAAAAGCTAACGGGGTAAATTTAATTTTTTCATCAATTGTAATTAAATCAAGGAAGAATTTTTTTTTTTTTGGCATTTAAGTTTTAGTTTTAATTTGTAATTAGAAATTTGGATTTAGGAATTATTTTATGTTTATTCTTCCTTCACAACAACAGTTCCTGCAATAAGGTCATGAAATCCCTGGTGCTTTTTTGTAAAAAGAATGAGAAGTATTCCCAGTCCTCCAAAAAGGATGGAAAATATTTTCACAAAAAATCGAACAAAAGCTCTCATAAAAGTAATCCTTGCGTCGTCATGACTGTCCTGCACCCGGATGCCAATGAGCATTTTTCCAAAAGTACCCTGAAGAGGAGAGCATTCTAACGTACATTCATAAAGGATGATAATGATTATGTACATAATAATGTGTGTGTCAAATATAAAACCCCAAGCATCTTGAAAGAAGATGCAGAATTCATCACACAAATAATAGAGTATTATAAGGAAGGGGAGATCAAGTACGAATGCGGCGAATCTTCGAAATATGCTTGCGTAAATTACTGTGCTCATTCTCTCTCCATAAAATCAAACTCATATTATTTTCCTTTTAGACCACCGTCAATCATTGCTTTATTGTTTATATACCAGATAGATAAAGTTTAAATTCTTTGTCAAATAAAAAACGGCTCGAGGATGAACCCGAGCCGTAGAGACAGAATTAAATTTTAAATTACATTAAGCCCATTCCAATAGCAAGATTGAAAGCAAAGATGTCGAGTTTGTGCTTACCGGGCATATTATGTGTGGATAAGGTTACATCACGTTCTTTACCCATAAGATATTCAAAACCGAGATCAATATCAAATTTACCAGCGCAGAAACCAAGTCCGCCAGTTACAACATTGTTTGTGGAGGAAGGGAAAAGGATTGTAAGAGTTTCATCCGGAGCCGGTGCGGGATCATAATAATAACCTGCACGAACGGCTAATTTCTCACTCGCCATGTATTCAAGACCGAAGCGTAACTGAGTACAATCTTTCCAGTCAAGAACAAAAGTGTCGTCACCTGTTGCTGCAGTTACAGCTTTCCAAACTGGATCTTTGAAATCAGTGTGGAATTCTTTTTCGCTTTTTGCCCATTGACTATATTGTGCATCAGCAGTAATGGTCAATTTATCCATTGGCTTTACCGCGATACCAAAAGCTGCCCAAAGAGGCCATGCAACATCGCGATCAAAATCAGTAGTTGCGAGTCCACCCTGTGCTTGCATGAGTGCATTTTCAGCTTCACCACTCATGGTAACTTTGATTTCCGTACGTGCACTCACGCCAAATTGGATCATGTCTGATAGTTTGCAGAGCAATCCACCGGAAACACCAAAGCCAGTACCGGTTGAAGATTCTGTATATTGAACCCCATGAAGACCAGTAGAGTCAGTATAGGTGGAAGGTCTTTTCATATCAAACATACCATAGAAGATATTACCTGTGAGTCCAAATGAGAACATGTCGTTGATCTTGTAGGCAACTGTGGGTGCAATGTCAATCACGGCGATCTTGGACATCCATTCGAGATCTCCACCGGAGATGGGAATAAGATCTGCGCCCTTATACTCGGCACCGAGACCAGCGGGAACAAAGATACCCAGACCGAGAGCAAGTTTGCCCATATTATAATTTGCGAAGAGATTCGGGCTTGCATAGTTATTTGCTTTAGTTTTTGCGTCAATAACGAAGTAATCAGGGGGATATCCGAAATCGGATGAATTTGCTTTGTAAGTACCGAATGGAATAATATCGGTACCAAAGGCATAGAGTGAGGAATTTTGTCCTGCCAAACCTGCTGGATTCCAATAGATTGCAGTCGGGTCATCTGCAAGACCCACCATTGCTCCACCCATTCCTAATGCTCTTGGTCCTATGCTGTTCAGGCTGAGACCATTTGCAAAGAGTGAAGTTACTGAGAAGATAGTAACGAGAAAGAGAACTAATAGTCCTTTTTTCATACCTACTCCTTTCATTATTTTGATATAGGTTATTCGAAAGAAAAATTCCCTAAAAATTTGTCAATAAATTTAGTTTCATTAAATTTCTGCTTATGTGTAAAATAGCTGAATATTATACCAAGAATGCAATAGACGAAAAAAAGAGCTAATATTTGACAAGCAAAAAGCTGTTTCTTTAGGTATCAAAGGTGTCCAAAAATTTATAATTGAAAGAGGATAGGATAAAACTATGATAACAAAAATAAATCATATAGGAATTGCTGCTCGAAATCTTGATGAAGCGATAGAAACGTATAAAAATCTTGGATTTTCCATCATAAACAGAGAAATTGTTTCATCTCAGAAAGTGGAAGTGGCAATGATACAAATTGGAAAAAACTACATTGAGCTTCTCCAACCTACTGCGGAAGACAGCCCTATTGCAAAATTCCTTGAGCACAATGGACCCGGTATCCATCATCTCGCAGTGAGAGTCGATGATATTGAGAAAACATTACTCGAGTATGAGAAAAAGGGAATTCTAATGATCGATACGGTTCCACGCGAGGGTGCACACGGCACCAAAATTGCCTTTGTTCATCCAAAATCTACCAATGGAGTTTTACTCGAACTTTGTATGAAAGCTTAAGAGTGAGGAAAGAAGAGGGGATGCATTTCGTTTCAAATGTATTATAGCACACAGATTCGCGCTGATGAAGCAGATGAACGCTAAAAAATTTTATCTACGTTTAGTAGATAATGTTCCTGTTGATAAATCTCATTTCTTAATAAAAGTTGAAATATTTTAAAAAGCAAATTTATTATCGGCGGGAATCAGTTCTATCTGTGCTTATCTGCGTTCTATTCGCAGTTGTTCTTATCTGAAGGATAATTTGAGGAATTACTCCAACCCGAGCAAGTACGCTATCTTATCCCAGGCTGCTTGACGTTTTTCTTCATAGCGGGTAAGATAACTTTCTTCACCTGTTTCTATATAATCTATTGCTGCATCACCTTCATCAATAAGAATATCGAACGCATCGATTATTTCGGTCACAAAGGTAATATCTTCACTGTTCATGATATTAGAATCGAGCAGTACATCGAGCTGGTATGATACTGCTTCGCACATACCCACGTATTCCAGGATCATATCTACAGTTTCAGTGTCTGTGTAAGCTTCAAAGTACCACGCATCGAGCGTTGAACCTATAGAGCTATAGGTAAGATACAAACCTTGAGCCGCTAACGCCCCAACGGACTCTAGTAATACCTGTGTGTCGTCATCATACGCGCTGAGCGAGGACGAAAAGGAAACAAGCAGTAGAACTGCTAATAAAGTGGTAAGAATTTTTTTCATGGCTTCTCCCGTGTTATAATTACTATTTAAGTATCATCATTGATGGAGTTATTTTTATGAACTCCCTGAGGATAATACGTTATTTTGGAATAATAGTTTTTTACGTGTCAATGAAATAAAGCCTCAATAATCGGGGAATTTTAATAAACTTGATCACATGTAATTATACGGGTAATATTTTTATTGACATGTAAGTGCGGGTGAAATTGAAAAAATAGTGTAGGATCACTCAAAAAGAAAAATATAAGTGAGCACTCATAATCCAAGTCCATTATTCTACATAATTCACAGGTCAATCCTATTTAGGCAAAATGAAAGAACAGTAAATGGGCGATCGGTAATCCAAATGATTACGAATTCGATAGTTTCAGGAATTCGTGATAATCATTTATTATAAGAAGAGGTCAAAACATGATACTTCATTACGAGTTTATAAAAAAGGCAAAGAAGCTTGGCAAAAAGGTCGCAATAAAAGACAGAACCCTGAATAAAGAAGTTACCTATGAGAAAGCGCTGATCGGGTCATTGATCCTGGCTAAAAAGTTCAACCAGTATGATGACGGTGACATCGGGGTGATGATCCCGACTTCAGCAGGTTGCGCTCTTACAGTTATCGGTATTCTCATGGCAGGGAAAGTACCAGTCATGATCAACTATTCCACAGGTGCTGCACACAATTGCAAATATGCACAAAAAAAATGCGGTTTCAAGACGATCATTACTTCACGAGCGCTTCTCGACAAAATCAAATGCCCTATGGTTCCAGGCATGGTCTGCCTTGAAGACATTATGAAAGGGATTACGCTCAAAGAAAAACTTGGTTCTGCCCTCAGGTCAAAACTCCCTGCATCAGCCATCATTGCCCGGCTACCAAGGAAGTTGCCGGATGACAATATCGTGATCCTCTTTACAAGCGGCAGTGAAAAAGACCCAAAAGCCGTACAGCTGACACATAAAAATCTTGGGGCTAATATCAAAGCTCTGCGAGAAGTTTTTTCTCTGACCGAAGAAGATGTTTTTATGTCAATCCTTCCTCTTTTTCATGTCTTTGGCTTCAATGCAAATCTCTGGATGCCTTTAATGGTCGGCTGTAAGTCTGTAACATATGCGAATCCATTGGACTACAAGAAAATTCCTGCTATGATAAAAGAAGAGCAAGCAACGCTCATCGCAGCAACTCCAATCTTTTTTGCGGGATATTTAAAGGAGTCAAAACCGGGTGATTTTTTTTCACTTCGGATAGTGCTTCCGGGTGCGGATAAGACACCGGACTGGCTGCGGCAGGAATACCGAAATAAACACAATATTGAACTATACGAAGCTTATGGAACTACCGAAACAAGTCCGGGCATCTCTGCTAATACACCTGATGAAAACCGTCCCGGCAGTATCGGTAAACCTCTTCCCGGTGTTCAGGTAAGGATCGTGGATCTGAATACAGGAAAAATCCTGCCCTTTGGAAAAGAGGGGAAAATCCTGGTCAAAGGGGATATGGTTATGAAGGGATATCTCAACGATATAGAAGAAACATCCCTGCGCATTGAAGATGGGTGGTACGATACCGGTGATATGGGTATGATGGACGAAGACAGATACCTGTGGCATATGGGTCGGCTCCGACGCTTTGTGAAGATCGGTGGCGAGATGATCTCCCTGGTCCGGACGGAAAAAGTAATGGAAACACTTCTTCCAGAAGGCGTGGACTGCTGTGTGGTAGATGTGCCCGATTCCAGAAAAGGTGCAAGGATCATTGCTGCTGTCACAGAGAAGGTCGGGGAGAGAGCACTCATTCGTGAAATGGGTAAAAAGCTCCCCAAAATTGCGATACCTAAAACATTTGTAGTAATACCGGAACTGCCCAAAATGGGAACAGGTAAGATCAACTTCAGGGCTATCACAGAAATGGTGAGAAGTTACGAAATAGAAAAATAAAAAATATAAAATTACAAATTAAAAATGGAAGATTCGATTGGCTTATCACCAGCTCATCTTAACAATCCATCGCACTAAAGGAGCACGACCAACGTCATGCTCCCTTGAATAGTTATTTATTTTACAGGTTTCTTATTTGGGTTCGTTAACAACCTTCTCCGCATAGAAGCTGTCTTCAACCTTCTTCATGGTGAATCCCCGTGATCTGAACATGTGCAGCATGATATGATTATCTGCAAGGATGTTTGCATATATTTTCTGAATTCCTCTAGACTTTGCCAAATCAATAATATAATCGGTGAACTTATTACCAAGTCCCATATTTTGCCATGGGTCGGCAATGACAATAGCAAACTCAGCCGTTTCGTTGTATTGATCAGCGATCAGTCTCACAACGCCTGCCATCTTCTTCTTGCCGTTTTCTGTAACTTCAGCGATGATAGCTATTTCTCGGTCATAATCAATCTGAGTATATCTTACAAGTTGATCATGAGAGATATCTTTAATAAGCTGGAAGAATCTGAACCGCTGTGTTCTCTCTGAAAAATTGGAAAACATCTCTTTTTCCAGAAACTCATCTTCGGGCTTGATAGGTCGGAGAACTGCCTTCTCCCCATTTTTCATGGTGAACTCTGTAATATATTCCGAAGGATAAGGAGATATCACCAGGTGCTTGTTGGGATATTCTTCTGTGACCTTGATGGAATCATCCAATATAACTTTGGCATCGAGGACAACACCTCCGCGTTCATCCACTCCAAAGGGATTAATATCTACTTCTTTGATCTGAGGGAAATCCATGAGCATGTAGGCAAATTTATAGAGAAGGAATTGGATGGAGGTTATGTCCGCTCCTGGCATTCCTCTGTAGCCTTTGATCAGTTTATAAATCTTCGTGTCTTCTATGATCCTCATAGCAAGTGCCATGTTGAGTGGTGGCAAACCAATGGTCGTATCTTTAAATACTTCAACTGCTACACCACCCATACCAAAGACAATGGTTGGACCGAAGATCGGATCTTTCTTGCAGCCGATGAGCAACTCATATTTTCTCTTGAGCATCTGCTCGACGAAGACCCCTCGAATATCAGCATCGGGAACCTTTTCTTTCGATGATTTTAATATTTTATTATATGCTTTACGCGCTTCTTCTTTATTTACAATATTGAGTATCACTCCACCGACATCGGTTTTGTGCAGAATATCCGGGGACGCAATTTTCATAACAAGTGGATACCCGATCTTCTCAGCTAATTTGATTGCTTCTTCTTCTGTGTGTGCAAGCCCATTCTTTATTACGGGAATGTAATAATAATCCAGTAGCTGCTTTGCTTCAAACTCAGTCATCACAGTTCGATGATCTGCAAGCACCTGTTCGATCAGTTTTTTGCTTTCTGCTCTTCTCGGCTTGAACTCATGAGGTATTTGTGAAGGTGTTTCATGCAGTATATCCAGATTCCGGGAATAGTTATACATATACATAAAGCATTTTACTGCGTCTTCCGGTGTCTGATAAACTGGGACTTGATTGTTTTCCAGGATTTGCCGTCCTTTTTCAATATCATCAGCGCCCATCCAGGATGCCAGAACGGTTTTTCGACATTTTTTTGCTATTGCTGCAACTTTCATTGCAACGCCTGTCGGATCTGTCATTTCCTGTGGAGTAAGAATTACCAAGACTCCATCGACATTTTTGTCATTTGAGCATAGCTCGACAGCTTTTTCATATTGCTCGGGTCCTGCATCTCCAAGAACGTCAACCGGGTTTCCCTTGCTCCAATTTGGTGAGAGGTGCTGGTTGAGTTCATTTATGGTATCATCAGATAGTTGAGCGATCTTACCGCCTTTTTCAATGAGAGTATCTGTCGCGATAACGCCGGGACCGCCTGCATTCGTTATAATTGCGAGTCTATTACCGGCAGGTTTGTTCTGCGTGGCTAAGGATTGTGCTATATGGAATAATTCATCAATTGTATTGACCCTGACGACGCCTGCTCTTTTGAATGCGGCATCAAACACAAAATCATTTCCTGCAAGACTTCCGGTGTGTGACATTGCTGCCTGCGCACCCTCAGAGCTTTTCCCTGCCTTGAGGACAATGATCGGTTTGTTACGTGCAAATGCTCTTGCTGCACTCATAAAACTTCGGGCATCTGTGAGCGACTCCATATAAATGACAATACTTGTCGTGAGCGGATCGCTGCCGAAGTAGTCTATCAGGTCATGAAAACTTACATCGATCATCGAGCCGATAGAAACGAAATGGCTGAATCCGACATTCTGATTTACAGACCAGTCCAGAATTGCAGTACAAAGTGCACCACTCTGTGAAATGAATGCAATTTTGCCCGGCAAAGCCATCTTATTTGCAAAGCTCGCATTGAGATGGATCGAGGGTTTGATAAAACCAAGACAGTTCGGACCGATCAATCTCATGCCGTATTTTCTTAAACATTCAGTAATTTGTTTTGTGAGTACTTTACCTTGTTTGCCTATTTCTGTGAAACCTGCGGAGATCAGAACGATGCCGGAAACTCCTGCTTGCCCGCATGCTTCGACGATTGCCGGAACTGTTTTTGCGGGAGTTGCAATAATGGCAAGATCAACCTTGTCCGGAACCTCATCTATGCTTGCGTATGCCTTTACCCCAATAACGTTCGTACGCTTTGGATTTATTGGATACACGATGCCGTCAAATCCTGATCCGATAATGTTGTTCATCAGAGAATATCCAACAGTATGCTCACGGGCAGTTGCCCCGATCACAGCGATTACTTTTGGATTAAAAAGTTTGTCTAATTTCTTTGTAATCATAACTATTTTCCTTTTTATATAGATTTCCAATATTTTGCAAGCGCCTGCAGCGCCAATGCTTTCCTGCCCTCATACTCATAGTAGGTTTGTATGGTTGAGTCGGTTTCCCGCTCCTGGAATCTCATCTCATCATGGTTTATGCCATCGAGAAAACTGAACAGGCATTTGGGGAACATCTCAATATTATAACCGCCCTCAAGCGTGGCAAATACATTCTCGAAGTTATCAGTAAGCAATCTGCCGATTTTATAATATGAATTCAATGAAAAGCGGAGGTCGAGAAGGAGGTCATACTGATGTGAGTCAAATCCTGCTGAGACAGCAACGATTTCGGGATTGAATTCTTTTGCAATCGGAAGGAAGCTCTCGACTGCGTCCATAAAAATTTCATCTCCACTACCTGGAGGAAGGGGAACATTTATTGTGTATCCTTCACCTTTCCCAACTCCGATTTCATGCGCATCTCCGCCGCCCGGAAATGCAGGATACTGATGAAGCGACCAATACATTACCTGGTCTGAAGTATTGAAGAATTTCACTGTGCCATCTCCAAGGTGTCCATCAAAGTCAAAGATGAGTACTCGCTTGCTGTTGTTTGCATGATATTGAGCAGCAATTGCAATATTATTAAACAGGCAGAATCCGCTTGATCTGTCTATGTGCGCATGGTGACCCGGAGGGCGTGTTAAGGCAAAATCTCCTGTTTGGGATGCCATGATCGTCGCTCCCACTGCATATATGGCAGCTTTATAACTGCCCGGTGATACGATCGTGTCATTATCAATATGACCCCCGACCATGCATGCTTTTTTGATGCGCTGAATATATTGGTGAGTATGCACAAGCGTAAGATATTTCTCGCCATTCTCAACCTCTGTGATAGGCAGGTTGCCAAGCGAGGTGAGCCTTTTTTTATTTTCCGGATGCATACCCGTATCATGCTCCAAAAATACAGGATTATAGATTAATTGCATTTTGTAGCCTTTCATAAAGTTAAATAAATATGTATTTTAAGAATTTTTTTATAATATATCGACTTTAATGTGCTTCTTTGATACCCGGCAAAAGCTGTCAAGTAGAAAGCGAAATATTGTTTCAGATTGTGAACCCGAACCCGGATCTTTTCATTAGTGAAAAAAGTAAAGTATACGAAGTTATATTTCAGGAAAAAATAACTTTCATTTCTAAAGAACTGTGGAGTGCCGGATAATTTTATTTGAACAATAACATCTTTTTAACTTTTGAGTAAGAGCCTGTGTCAATTTTATATAAATACACACCTGAAGGCATGTTTTTTGCATTCCAGGTGACTGAATAATTACCCTGTTCTTTTTCTTCATTCACAAGTGTTTGTACCAGCCGACCGGTTATATCAAATATTCTCAATGATATTTTAGCTTGTTGAGGTAACGTATAATGTATTGTTGTTATAGGATTGAAGGGATTGGGATAATTCTGGCTGAGCACGGAGAGATGTGGTTCATTAAATTGGTTGCCACCTGGTATACTATAACCTCCCTGAATCCCTTTGATATTGCTCCAATCACTTTCCAGGCCAGTGCCATCGGATGCTATTACTCGATAATAGCTGTCATACTGGGATAATTCGTTAATATGAAAAGTAGTATCCTGGATTTCGCTGACGATATTTTGTTCCTCAAACCAGTGAGCAGGATAGATATCATCCACATAAAATCCGGAGCCGCTTATAACGAAATCGCTTTTATATCTGAACCGGATATAAACAGACTGACCTTCATATGCACTTAAGTTAATGGTTGTATGTGTCCAGGAATCGCTGATACCAGTATAGGTTTTCAAAACCGTATATTCTTCACCGTCTTCAGAAATTTCCACATATACATAGTCCCAATCTGGTTCCATAATGTGCCTTTTCCAAAAGCTGAGATCTTCATTTTCTTCAATTAAGATTGGGGCAATTGTCGTAATAGAAGTGATGAGGTCCGGACCTCCTCCTGAATTAAAGCAGTAGAGACTATTTGGTCCACCAGTAACAACCGAGAATCCTTTATTATCCCAATTCTCCAGATCAACACACTCTTCGGTGACTTTTAAAGGATTTCTCATCTCCTTGAGCGTATAAGATACTGATCCTCCACCGTAGTCCGAAGAAGGCGACCAGAATATATCATAGCTGCCATCATTACATTGGATGTCATAAAGTTCAGGTTTCGTAGGTGGAATGTTTGCAACTGTTTGAGTTCGGAAATATAATCGGGTTTCTTGGGCATCTTGTGTGTCGAATCGTGTAAGATACCTGCAATCAGCATCCGGTTCAAATGGCAGCTCAAACGGAGGATTATAATCAACGATATCAATTAACTCTTGCACATTTCCACCTCCCAGCATTTTATAAAGACTCATGCCGACTGTCGGAGAATCAGTTTGACCCGAAATTGTGATGTTTGGTGAGTAATCCGAAGAGAAGAAATAGGTCGGTTCAGCAAATCCATAACCCTGCTGCGGGGGAGTTGGTGAAATATCCATGCTTACCTTTTCGTATGAATTCGAAGGTATTTGCGGAGGCATTGAAAAAGCCGGATCACCCAGAAAAACGTATTCATAGATCGTCAGATGATCTACTTCATTGTCTTCATCCAGATAAAGTACGTAATCCTCAATTGCTTTCTTTGAGATTTCCCCAAAACTCAAATATCCTTCAGAATATGCTTGTGCACAATTTATCAGAATTCCTGCTAGATAGGTAGAGCCGGCGATTATCATTTCTCCATCTTCATCAAACATATAATCATATCCGACAAATGCAGGTCTTACAGAACCCCAGAACACAATTGAGCCGGCATCCGAAAACAGGCATTTTTCCCCAAAACCATCATATTGGTTCCCGAGCAATTCGTTGTCGAACCTTCCATTATGACATGCGATCATGAGCAATACAGGGGGGTTCGTCGTCGGGATCATATTTGAGATATCATTTGATGAGATCGATGAAGTTGTCATAATAAATGATGTTCCACTTCCATGACCGCTGCAGAAAAGAATTCCAGTGTTATTATCACAGAAATGCGGCAACAAATGAGATCGATTTTCTTTCCCGTTTGTATGAAAATTCTTCTCTATATTCATCCCGTAAAATGATTCCTTATTTACTGCATCTACCATGCCGATCTCACCCATAAGGTAGCGAGATCCGAAAGTTGCTCCACCAAAAAGCTGCACATTATCAAACCAGTCTTCATCCAGATTATTTTTCCACATTTCATACTTGTCGACGATCCATTCCGCTTCCACAGCATCAGTTGCTGGCAAGCGCCCGATTTCGTAATTCATTATTAAATCGTAATCTGGGGATGCATAAAAAATATCAGATACGATCCAATTATTAGAAGCGGTGTGATAGGGAATATAGAAATAGTAACTCGGAGGTACGATAAGGGCATCTCCAAAGAGTGTAATGCTCTTTAAGTTCGGATGAGCACTTTCATGTCTCAGATATGCAATTATCTTTTTCGCTAGCTCATAATCGTACTCATCCGAAACAGGACTTCCGGTCATATTGGCATACCCAGCTTGAACTGGTCCTTCTACTGGTAAATAATTGTTGTCAATCCATTGTGTGGTGATCACCTCAGACTGCACTTTTTCAAGAGTTTCATGCAGCGTCTCAAGTTCCTGTGCATGGCTTAGAAAAGCTGTGCTTGTGATGATTATATTTTCAGCATCAGTTCGAGTACTCAGCTTTTGCATTTTTACAGAATTTTCTAAGTTATAATTTACTTCAAAAGTGGCAGAGGTTATCAGGTTTGTTTGTTTATTCACTGGATTGTATTGCACTGGATAGAATTGGACATATGTTACAGTATTATCAGCATCTTTTCCTGAGATATAGGATACAATCTTTCCGGGGAAGAGTTCATTTTTACTATAAATATTTTCGTCTTTGCTCAAATTAAACTCACATACCCCATTGTTAAAAAGAGCCAACGGCTTTGGTCGTGGAGCAAGATTGATCTCATTCTGTATTTCAATATACTCACCATCGATAAGTCTGATGCCTGTAACAATAGCATTTTTGGGTAAAAGCAATTTTTGGGATGTGATATAAGTGGTGGGTGTCCCTTCTTTTCCGGTTTGTTTTAAATCTTGAATGTGAAGTATATCAAAGCCCTTTTCCTTGCGGTACATTTTTGCTTGTGATACATCAACCGTCATTGTGATTTTTGTTGAGAATTGACCTGTTGAAAACGAAGTTGTTTTATCTTCAATTCCCATATTGTTAATGTTTTTTAATTCGCCAATGTGTAATTCATTTGCATAAGCAAGGAGTGTAACGAGAGTGATCAATATGAGTAGTACTACTACATATTTCATTTGAAGACCTCCGGATCTTATATTGATAGCAATTGGAATTAGTTTTACCAATGTATGGTTAGAACCTGCGTAAAATATAGTATGTGCCACCCCTGAAACGTTATATTTTACTGCTTCACAAAATTGCTTACTTTTTATATGCAGATTCAATTTTTCCTGTCAATAAAATCATACAGATACTTTTCGTTTCACCGTGTTTGTATAGTACAATCGTCAGATAAATCTTGCCAGAAAACTTTGGAATATCCTCCTTGAGCTCATATAAAAAATGTAGTAATGGTTTGATAATATGGAATACACTTTTCTTACGTTATGGCTGAAGCAAAATAAAAATCACCTGATCGGCCGGACGGTGCGGGAAGTGAATTGTCATAATTCGACCTATATTTTTGATCTTTCTTCATCACATTTTGTCATTTCCATTAATGGGCAAAACCCGCTTTGTTTTATGTCTGAAAATCTGAAATTAAACGAGAATACTGATAATCCGCTTTCACTTATTCTTAAACAGCATCTTGCGAAGAGTGTGATCAATGATGCTTCGATAAGAGACAACGATAGGGTGCTTATTCTTACTTTTGAGAAAGAGTCCTTTTATGGAGAAACATCAACCTACAAGCTTTTCATCGAGTTAATGCCGAGATATGAGAATCTGATCCTTACGAGAGTGGAAAAAAAGAGTGATGTCATTTTGGACTGCCATCGTCGGATACATGTTTCTGACAGTAGGTTTCGGCAATTGTATCCGGGAATTTCTTATAATTTTCCGCCGGCAGTTGAAAAACCTTATATTTTTTCTGTGAACAGAGCACAATTCGAGGATTTATTTCCTGAAATAGTTCCCGATTCATGGAAAGAGTTTGTCACGCATTTCAGCAATGCACCGAAATTTTTAAAAGATTTTTTCAAACCCGGCATGAAAACCGAAGAAATGTGGGAATTCCTGAATATAATCCGCACAACCTGCGACAAGTGGTCGGATAAAAATTCTGTATTTTACAATGCGAAGAAAAAGCATCTCAACCTTTTCCAGGTTGCAAACTGCCTTGAAATGAAGACTGTGAATGATGCTCTTGCGTATGTGTATGAGCATGAGATAACGCAAAATAGGTTCATACAAATAAAGGAAAATGCAATACGTTCTCACGCCCCTAAAAAGAAGAAATTGCTTCGAACCCTCACACAACAGAGAAAAGATCTCGATGAATTGAAAAATGCTGAACACTGGCATAAGATGGGTGAGCTCCTGAAAACAAATCTTCATAAAATTAAATTCGGAATGAACGCAATAGCGGTTACGGATTATTATGATGAAGAAAATCCTGAAATTGTGATCCCTCTAAAAACAGACTGCACTCCGCAGCAAAATATGGCGCATTATTTCAAAAAATATAAAAAAACACGTTCCGGTAAAGAGAAGCTAATTAAGAATATTGCAATTCATGAAAAGAAACTGGAAGAGCTCGAAAAACAAATTGCAGAAATCGAAGAGTGCCAGAGTATAGAAATTCTTGAGCATATGCTGAAGGATCAAAAATCAATTTCAAAAACTCGGAAGAATATGACCCCTTTCAGGAAATTTTCACTTTCGATAGAAGGCAGACAATGGGATATTTTTGTCGGGCGTTCCAGCAAAAAGAATGATGAACTCACCCTTCATTTCGCAAAACCCAATGACTGGTTTTTTCATACAAGAATTTATCACGGTTCTCATATAATTGTAAAGAATCCGACTAAACTCGAGCACCTCCCCGAGCAACTCAAAGAAGTTGCCGCAGGTATTGCTGCGTATTACAGCAAAGCTAAGCATTCTACAAAAGTACCTGTGGACTATACACTCGTACGATATGTAACAAAGCCCAGGAAAAGTGCTCCCGGGCTTGTTGTATATAAAATTCACAAAACAGTGTTCGTGGACCCGATCGATCCAAGAACTCTGAAGTTATGACCTAATCTTCTCCATCGGCATCCTCAGAAATATCATGAAAAGTAAGGAGTGGCTGACCCGTGGAATAAAATAATTTTTTTGCAATATTTGGATGGAATAAATGTGAGAGCAAACCGCGCTTATGATGAAGCAGAGCAACCAATTCGATCTCTTTTTCCGAAACGTATTCCTCGACTGCTTTGAGTACATCCTTATCCTGAACAACCTCAAAGAACATAATGCCTTTTTTAAACTCATCTTCAAAATGTTCCTTTAGATAGTCCATGAGCATGTTGTCGATGAGATCCTTTTTTGAATGCTCGACATGGAGGCAATGAATCTTCACTTTGAAGGGATCGAGTATTTTAATAAGATTCTCAACAGCGGTTATATCGGATTCGTCAAAGTCTGTGATGTATAAAACATTGCGAATTTTCTGATATTCCGTATTCTCCGGTATTGTGAGTACGGGAATTGGTGCATGTTCAAGGATTTTGAGTGCAATGCTTCCCAGGAGTCTGCCCGATTTATGCCCCTGTCCGGTTGAACTCATGATGACCATATCCGGGTGGTATGTGTCGCAGAGATCAATAATCTCATATTCTACCATACCGTTCGTTACTTTTGTCTTGAGTTGAATTGTCTTTATATCTTCATCATTAAGCTTTTTTTCGAGCTTATCTTTCAGGCGTTTCATTCCCGCTTTAGCAGCTCTTTCAATGCTATCCATAATTTCCGGAGTGACAAGTGTCGAACTGTCCACCACATCATCTGTCATGTCTGCTGTGGCGATAGGGTACATATATGCGTGGAAAAGCATAATCTCCGCATCTTCTTTTTCTGCAAAATGAATTGCATAATTACATGCGCATTCTGTATTTTCAGAAAAATCTACAGGTACAAGTATTTTTTTCATCAGAACCTCTTAGATTATTTATTTCTTCAGGTTTTTAAAAGGCAAATATGTCATGAAATCAGCATGATGTATGATGAGCCCTTCTGTCGTTCGCGTAAAGGAGTCACCTTCTTTTGAATGAACTGCGATCACGTGGCATACTTCATCAGGCATGTCACACGCCTGAGCAAGCGACACACCGGTAAAAGCGTGACGAAGAAGCTGCCCGGATTTGCTGAATTTTATCGTATCACCATCTTTTTCATATTCAAGGAGTTTGCCCACATCAGCGAGTATCGCACCTGCGACGACGACATCGAGATCGATGGGAAGTTCATCTCCAAAGAATTTCTGCATGATCTTTGCTGATTCATAGGCGACATGCACGACTGCTCGCTTATGTGCCATGAAACTCACCTTGCAGTCTTCAACCAGAAGTGTAAATGGAATTCTCTGAAGATCTTCGGGAGTGAGGACACCTTTTTCAAATGCCAATTCCCATGTTGTAGCGGTTTTCTCGCGAAGGTCTTCATTTTTTATCCAGTCGAGTTCCGGCCATAGTTTTTTGATTTCTTTATTCATTTTTCTTCACCTTTAACTTGGTGTCTATTAATGTTTTATGGGGTAAGCGGAGAAGGTTTGCGATCTTATGAGCAAGATAATCCTCATACGTGTCGAGTATCTCATCAGTATAAATGATCCTCCAAAGATTTTCGAGGATCTTCGCCTTATCTTCATCGGAGAAATGCTTGTTTATCAGATTCGTAAACTGCCACAGGTCAATGCTTTCATCGAGTGTATGCTCTGTTTTTTTTATCAGGTTTTGGACTTCATCTTCAGTAAGTGAGAACTCATTTTTTAGAATTTCAATAATCGTTTGACGCTCCTCATCAGAAAAGTGTTCGTCACTGTTTGCAATTTCCAGAAAAAGTGCGCAGGTAGCGATTTGGATCATTTTTTCCGGAGATTCATTATCAACCCGATCTTGGGTATCTGGAGTCTGAAAAAAATTCTTCACATTAAACATATCACTTCTTTAAAGACGCCATTCGTTCTGTAAAGATTTTGTTTGTCGGATCGATCTTTCCTGCATTTCCATATGCCTGTCTCGCTCGTTCCAAATTATCCTGTGCTTTAAAGATATCACCAAGGAGAATATACTGGTCAAAACTGAAACCATTCAGATTGATCGCCTGATTTAATGCATCACCTGCTTCAGTATATCTCTGGAGATTATAAAGTGCTTTTGCCTTCAGATAATAGAAAAACCAGATAGGATTGGATTCGAGTGCGTTATTCGTCTTCTCAAGCGCTTGTTCGTAATTCTCATCCTCAATAAGAAAATCAATGGTGTATTTCATAGGAGAGATATAGGTCGGGGAAATTGCAAGTGCCCGATCAAAATAGATTTCCGCAGTGTATTTTTCATCCTTTTGATGATAAATACGTCCCAGATAGAATTGCGGCGGTGCATAATTGCTTGCAAGCATGGATGCTTTGGTATATTGCTGTTCTGCTTCTGCGATATTACCCTCGTTCTCGAGCATCAGACCTTTATTGATCGCTTCTATGACGATTCCGGTAACATTATTTTCTGTTGCGAGATAGGAGAGATATTGGAGTTCGAGAAGCCCCAGCAGGTTCTCGTCAGTACACTTGACGAAGGCATCTGAGATTTTCTGTGCAAAACCTTCGATAGATTTTGAGCCAAGCGCATTGAATGCTCCTATTATTTCATAATAGGGCTGCTTCTCGATCATAACCTGGTTTTCAAGATTGGTCATTGCACTATCATTGAGCACATAATGATCTCTTTCAATGATGATATTGATGAGATTGATCCCAGCAAGAAAATCGTCGAGCCATTCGAGGAGTGCAAGCCGATCTTTTTGTTCAGGAAAAAAATTCACAGTATTGGGATTTATCATATGAAGACTATCAACTGCATGTATGCTATCGGTAGAGCAGAGCATTCTGCAGAGAAGATCGATATAAAATGCAAAACGGTTATCAGAGTAGTGCCCGTTGTTAAAAATGGAGAGTTTCTGAAGTTTGAATTCTTCGCTATATTTTTGCAGTAGACTATTTGATTCTGTCACAAGTTGAGAGAGTTTATCTTTCAGGGCGCTGCTTTCATTTGTTTGCACATAATCAAAATAAATCTGAAAACTGTCCTGCGCAGCAGTAGTTTCTTCACATATCACACTCAAGTTTTCGAGATTTTCTTGAGAAAGTGATCTTATAAATTCCAATTTCAGTAAATTGAAGGCAGATTGGTTCGAATCGATCGTAATTTTAACATCGTTCTTTAGTAATTGCATTACCAGACGATAAAAGGAAAGTCCCTCAACTTCCGGTTTGTTGTTCAGAAAGCATTTTAGCACATCAAAGGATTCGAGGTACTTTTGCTGGTCCGCAAGTTCAGCACCCAGAGTATAGCATTGTCCGTATTTTTCATAATCAGGCCAGAATTTTTCCGGGAGTGTAAGAGATTGAGAAATTCCGAGTTCATTTGAAAACGAAAAAGGCATCGCGAGTACTAATTCATTTCGTGGAAATGCTGCGATAATCTCCGTAAGTTTATTTTCGGTACTATATTTCGGGATGATGTTCAATGGCTGGATGATTTTTCCATTTTGTATGATATGGATAGCAGTAATATCATTATCGAGTTCCTTCTCTTTAAAATCCCATGTACCCATTGGCAGATAGCAGAAGTAAAGGGTATCGACATTTTGAAATTCTTCCACAGAGAGTGATTCCATTCCCTCAATATCACAGAGATAAATTGAGATGATCTTTTCCTTGGAAGGCGGAAAAGTTTTTTTCTCTTTGTACAGGAGATTTGTCCCCTGAGCAAAAAGAGCACAGGTACAAAAAACGAAAATAAAAATCAAAGCTAATATTTTTTTCATAGAACCCCCATGGTTGGATGAATATGAAAGCTTTATTTTGTCCAATTAGATGTCAATTTTTATTTTTCCTTATCGATTAATGTTTCCACATATTCTGCGATTGCCAGACAACTTGTAAGCCCGGGTGACTCGATGCCGACAAGGTTTACAAAATTTGGAAATCCTTTATCCGTTTCATTTATTATAACAAAATCTCTGAAGCCTTCACCTTTTTTTTGCAGCTTGGGACGTATGCCGGAATCATCCTGCCACATCTCATCAAACTCGATATCAAGATATTCGGATACGGATTCGTGGAATTGTTTATGATATGTTTCATCCATACTGTAATCCAGCTTATCAATATAATATGCATTTGGACCGAATGAGAGCTCCCCATTCAGGTTTATACGAATATGTATTCCCAGCGACATTCCGGTCGGATCGGGAACAGGATATACGAGATGCTCAATATTTTTGTATTTTGTTGTTTTGTAATATTCTCCCTTGCAGAGATGGATGGTGTAGTTGTGTTTTTCTGCAGTAATGCCCACCATTTCTGCTACTTTATCAGCCCATAGTCCCGCGGAATTGATCACAATTGGGGATTTGACCTTGAAGCCGTCATTAAAAGTGACAATATACCCGTCATCAGCTTTTTCGATACCCACAACTTCAGTATTGTATGATATCATCGCACCGTTATCCTCAGCGAGGAAATCGAGCTTTTTCATCACCGCATGTGTGTCCATGATACCTGTTGACGGAACCCAGAGTGCGCCCTTTGTTTTGAAGAGAGGTTCCAGTTCTTTTACTTTTTCTTCAGTAAGAATTTCTAATCCCTTCACGCCATTTCTTGTTCCGTTTTTTAGGAGTTCTTCGAGTACTGCGATTTCTTCCTCTTTGGTAGAAATAATAAGCTTACCGCAATTTTTATGATCTATCTCGTATTCGTTCAGAAATGCATACAGCATATCTAAACCTTTCACACAGAGTGTGGCTTTCAGGGAATTTTGCGGATAGTAAATTCCGGAATGCATAACTTCGCTGTTCCTGCTGGAAGTATGCCTTCCAAAGGATTGTTCCTTTTCTGCCACAATTACACAATCATATTCTTGGGAGAGTCGCTGTGCAATTGCCAGTCCGACAATACCTGCTCCAATTATAAGTACTTCAACTTCTTCCATCGTGCTCCTCAAGGATGCTGAATTTGTTTTCCTTTTAGCGTCCAGCCGGTTGCGTCAATAATTTCAATATCAACAAAAGTACTAATAAGCTTTTTGTCACCAGGGAAAACTGCAATTTTGTTATCCCTGGTTCTACCCGAGAGTTCCTTATCGCTTTTTTTACTGGTCTGTTCAACGTACACCTGCACGTGTCTTCCTATTTGTTCCTGGTACTTTTCATAGGTGATGCGTTCCTGTTGATCAATAAGTTTTCGCAAACGTTCAAGACGAATTTCTTCGGGAATCTGATCCGGATATTCTGCTGCCGCAGTGCCCGTGCGTGGAGAATATTTGAACATGAAAGCATAGTCGAAATGTATTTCTTTCATGAGATTGTAGGTTTCGAGGAAATCTTCTTCGGTTTCTCCCGGGAATCCAACCATGACGTCTGTCGTTACTGCTATTTTGGGCATTGCAGTTCGTAGTTTGCGGATAATGTTCCGATATTTATCTGATGTATAATTTCTGTTCATTTTTTCAAGAATTCTATCTGATCCTGACTGCATAGGCAGATGGAGATGCTCGCACAACTTGGGTTCTTCTGCCATAACTTTAATGACTTCATCTGAAATGTCCTTTGGATGAGAGGTGACAAAGCGAAGACGCTCTATTGAGTCAATATGAGCAGTGTCCTTTAAAAGCATATGGAAAATATACTTTCCATCATTATATGAATTTACATTTTGTCCAAGTAGTGTTACATCCTTGAATCCACCATTTCCTGCTTTCTCAATTTCCAAAAGAATTTCTTTGTGGCTACGTGAACGTTCCCGTCCACGCACATAGGGAACGATACAGTATGAGCAGAAATTATTGCATCCGCGCATGATCGTGACAAAGGCATTCACTCCTTTATTTCTTACAGGATAGATATTCTCATAATTTTCAATATTGTTTTGCACATCTGCGAATAGGGATTCTTTCTTGTTTGCACATGCTGATATGATTTCGGGAAGATTACGATATTGGTCTGTTCCGACAACGAAATCCAGACTTCTTATCTCGTTGAGAAGTTCATTCCCTTTTCTCTGTGCCACACAGCCGATCAGCCCGATAAGCATATTCGGATTTTGTTCTTTTCTTGTTCCTTCAGCAGTGATCCTTCCAAGTACTCTATCCTCAGCATGCTGCCGTACAGTGCAGCTATTAAAAATGAGAATATCTGCCGAGTCAATGCTCTCTGCTTTTTGATAACCTGCGCTGACGAGAATGCCAGCAACGAGTTCGCTGTCTGCCACATTCATCTGGCATCCATAGGTTTTGATGTAGAATGTATTATTTTTCATATTAGGGTAAAATTTATTTTTTGTTTATCAAAATTGAAACATATGTATCAGATTCGAGACAATCAATTGTCCTTATACTCTATCTTTTTCAAACCTATTCCCTTAAAATAGTGTTTTAAAATATCCTCATAGGTATAGCCCTGCTTTGCCATATTGATTGCTCCGATCTGGCACATGCCCACTCCGTGTCCGCTTCCTCTGCCTATGATTCTGATGTATTGTGAATCCTTTATAATATAGAAAAGTGAGGAACGCAAGCCGCCAAGAGTCTGCCTTATAAGAAGTTCGTTATCGAGTAGCAAATCTCCCTGAGAACCCTTAAGCTTCATTTTAATAATGCGCCCGGATTCACCACGCTCAAGCACCTCATAGTCAACATAAGAACCAAAATTTGCTTTATCTTCCATCATACGGGTAAAACCATCCCGAGAAAATTTCTTTTCCCATGTATAGGTGTTCCTTACCCATCCCTTTTCATCTTCAGTGTTACAAAAGACGGGCTGTGGATCTTTGATCCATTTTTCTGCATAATAATTCTCAGTCAGATCGGATGAATTTGAGCCCTTCCCATCATAGACGCTTGTGAGATAGGGAACTTCATTCCCACCCCAGGCATTTGAGCACGTTTCTGTTTTGCCTCCGCAACTTGTGGAATACACTGCATTGATGATCTTCCCCTTATGTGCCCCAACGATGCCGCGTGTGTTTTCTACAGCGCTTTCTGTTACTGCGTTTATATCGGTAATGCCAGAGAAAACCTGACAATGCACACTGGCGCACAGATCAAAACCATCATCTTTATGAACGCCGTTCAATACTTTAAAAAGCGCTTCTGAGCGTGCTGCGACTGCCTGTGCCTTCATTGCTTCCATTGGGGAATCTGTACCTATTTCATTTGGGATGACACCTGCAACATAGTTTTCAAAATCTGAATGTGCGATTAAATTCATTTTACCGATTTGATTGATAATAACTCGCAGATCTGATTCGTATTCTCGTGTAACAAATTCATGAGGATTCCAAAAATTCGATCGCGGCACATTTTCCACAGTAATAGGAGTTGAGCTTTCAATCCGAATCGGAGCATGCAGGTAGTAGTCCTTCTGCTGCCCAACATCATAGATCAAAAGATCGCTGTAGGAATATTCGTATTCTTCTTCGATCCAGGAGTCGATCTCCGCATTGAGCTTTGCCTCTTCATATGATGAAAAAGTGTTATTCAAATACACGGCAAATTCCGTTTCTATTGAGAAGTTCTTCCCGTCAAAGGAAATTACAGGAATTTCCTGCACATAGCATTCCGGAAATGTGATAATAAATGCATCTGCTTTTTTCTGAGTTGTGAATTTCTTAATACCGATTCTCCAATAAGGAATAATCTCGATCCCATCGGGAATCTGTATTGATAGTGACGTGTTTGAGAATTCGAGCTGGAAAGGTGAGTCCTCCTCAGTAATAATAATTGTACCTGCAGATGAAAGGTCTATCGTATGGGCATTCGGCACGATCTCGACATCAACATACAGCACATCATCTATGATCTCAGCAGCATTGAGAGAAGAAATGAAGAAAAAAATTATAACGATCAGCCGAATAAATTTCACAGCACTTCACTTCCTTCAGGGACTTCTTTTTCGGGTATGACAACTGCGATACCTTCTTTAGAATTTGCAGCAAGGATCATTCCGTTGGATTCCAGACCCATGAGCTTTCTCGGTTTCAGATTCATGAGCATGACGACATGTTTCCCGATCAGATCTTCCGGTTTATAATATTGAGATATACCTGCAATAATCTGTCTCTTTTCCCCTGCACATCCGACTTTGAGTTTGAGAAGTTTATTGGCTTTAGGGATTGCCTCTGCTGCAATCACCTTTACGACGCGCAGTTCGATCTTCGCAAAATCATCATATTCTATTTCGGGCTTATGCTCGAGTGCAGGAGCTGTGCCGGACTGCTTTTCAAGAAGCTCATTATGCAATTTCACCTCCTTGTCCGTGATCTTTCTGAAGAGGGGCTCAATTTCACCGAGTTGAGTTTTTTCAAGAGGATTATCGATCTCTTTCCATGCGAGTGGTCGATCAAGATTCATCATTTTTCTTAGTTTCCTCATGCTCTTAGGGAGAACAGGAGAGAGTATGATCGAGATGATGCGAAGCAATTCCCCACACACATAGAGAGTTTCTGCCGCATTTTCTTTATTTTCTTTCACCGCTTTCCACGGACTGGTCTCATCAAAATATTTGTTGCCCGAGCGTGCAATATCCATAATGAGTTTTACTGCTTTGCGCACTCTGTAATTCTCGTAACATTCTTTTATTTCCGAAACAAGTTTATGGGCATCCTGAAGAGTTTCCTGAGAGAGCGTTGTGAGGTGTTCTGGTTTTTCTATTTTTCCATCAAAATATTTATTTACAAAAGTAAAAACACGGTTTGCAAGATTGCCGAGGATATTCGCAAGCTCGTTATTGACCTTTGCCTGAAAATCTTCCCATGTGAAGTCACTGTCCTTATTTTCCGGGGCAATTGCAGCAAGGTAGTAACGCAGAAATTCCGGGTTGAAATATTTCACAACATCCTTCACCCAAATTGCATAATTTTTGCTGGTTGATGATTTCTGCCCTTTGATATTGAGATATTCATTCGCCGGCACATCATAAGGAAGTACAAAATTCTCTTCCTGCTCCATAAGCACTGAGGGGAAGATGATCGTGTGGAATGGTATGTTATCTTTGCCGATAAAATGGATGAGCTTTGTGTCCTGATTAAGCCAGTAATCTTTCCAGCGGTCAGGTGTTCCAAGGTTCTTTGCCCATTCCACTGTGGAAGAAATGTAACCGATCGGTGCATCGAACCACACATAGAGCACTTTTCCTTCTGCGTTTTCCAGAGGTACTGGAATTCCCCAGTCCAGATCGCGGGTGATTGAGCGCTCGATAAGTCCTTCATTCAGCCAACTCAGGATGAAATTGAGTACATTCTCTTTCCAGTAGGTTTTTGTTTCTAACCATTTGCGGAGCGGTTCTTCAAATTTGGGCAGTTCAAGATACCAGTTTGTCGTTTCTTTGATGACTGGTGTGTTCCCGCAAATTTTACATTTAGGATCGATCAATTTTGTGGCATCGATCAGTTTTCCACAGGAATCACACTGATCGCCGCGAGCGCCTTCTGCACCGCAGTATGGACAGGTTCCTTCGATATATCTGTCTGCCAGAAAACGTTTGTCATGTTCGCAATAATGCTGTTGTGTGGTTTTCTGTATCACATAACCTGCATTGAAAAGACTCAGGAAGAATTTTTGTGAGATCTCTGTATGAACAGGGCGCGCAGTCCCCGAGAAATTATCAAAATTTATGTCAAGATCCTGAAAACTTTTTACAATGCTATCATGATAATAATCAACGATTTCGCGTGGAGTTTTACCTTCAGCTTCCGCTTTGATGGAGATGGGAGCGCCGTTTTCATCCGAGCCGCATATATAGATCACATCATTGCCGAGCAGCTTCTGAAATCGAACAAAAATGTCTGCAGGAAGGTATGCTCCTGCAACGTGCCCGATATGGAGATGTCCGTTTGCATAGGGAAGAGCACTGGTTACCAAGTATTTTTCTTTTTTCATTACTTTTTCCTGATTTGATTTTTTACAGAATCTATTGCCTGCTGCACCTTTTCCTGGTCACCGAGATAATAGTGAGTCTGAGCTTTCAGCTCATTATCGAGTTCATAGATCAGCGGAATGCCTGTAGGAATATTGAGTCCAACTATCTCTTCATCGGAAATATTGTCCAAATATTTTACAAGCGCTCTCAAACTGTTTCCATGTGCTACGATGATAACTTTCTTATCCTGCCTTATCGCAGGAATTATCGTATTTTTCCAATAGGGAAGAAATCTCGCAACTGTATCTTTCAGGCATTCGGTCAAAGGAAGGTCTTTTTTGGACACATTGGCGTACATCGGATTATTGCCCGGGTAACGAGGATCGTCCTCCGTGAGTGCAGGAGGACGTGTGTCATAACTTCTGCGCCAGATGAGTACTTGCTTCTCGCCATATTTATCAGCGGTCTCTTTTTTATTGAGTCCTTGCAGCGCGCCATAATGCCTTTCGTTCAGACGCCATGACCGCTCCACAGGAAGCCACATCATATCCATGTCATCCATCACGATCCACAACGTTCTGATCGCGCGTTTGAGCACAGAAGTGAACACAATATCAAAGGTGAATCCTTCTTTCTGCAGCAGTTCTGCGGATTCATGTGCTTCCAGAATTCCTTTTTCAGAAAGATCGACATCTGTCCAGCCGGTGAACTTATTTTCCTTATTCCAGATGCTTTCGCCATGACGCAAGAGAACGAGTTTATGCATACTGACTGCCTTTGTAAATACTGAGTGCATCTTCGGGTGTTCTCCCTTCCACTGTGATGGCAAAGATTGCTCTGCACAAACGGACAGCTTCGGGTAATGTTTTCTGATGGATGTTCCTGCCGGTTGCATTTCCTGCTGCACCTGCCTGTATCTGGTCATACATTCGAGTGAGAAATTCACCCACATCGACCGATGACCCACCTGCGCATATCACGCCTGTTCTTCCGGCAGCTCTTATTGCTTCTTTAAAATCTTCCTTTGCCTGATACGTATCGGGATAGTTCACCTTCACGAAATCTGCACCAAGGCATGCCGCAACACCAGTCGCACCTGCAATGAGGTGCGGATCTTTTTCATTGGCTACTGCTTTTCCGCGCGGGTATATCCAGAGTATTGCAATGAGTGCGTTTTCATGCGCATTGCGTATTACTTGCGCCGCAGTCTGAAGCATAATGTCCTCGAATTCACTGCCAAGGTATACTGTATAACCTACACCGAGGATCTTCAAATCGCTGATATTCTTGAAATGGACTACCTGCTGAACAGTAGTGAGCAGTGGACTTAATGGGTCGCGCTGCGAGGTTTTGACCAGGTTGGTCTTGGAGTTGAGCTTCACCACATAGGGGATATTGCGATAACTGTCGCCATATCTGGAGATCAAACCAAGTTGCGTGGCAAATGCACCGATCGGAGATTGTGCAGCGATCTTGAAAAGATGCTCAGGATCGGAGTCCTCAGGAGCAATTCCTTCTCCATAGAAGTCATCGTTGAGGTGCTCGATTTTTTGATCTCCGGCAAAAAGCATCAACCGTCCGCTTTTGCGCGTGATCTCCTGATAATTAAAAATAAAGGTGCCCTTCACCTCATTAGGAATATCAACAGGTACGCATATTTTGTCTTGCATATGTCATCCAATATTTTTTGATAAAAAGGAGTGCCCCTTCACAAGAAGAACACTCCTTTATAAAGTAATGTTTTATTTGCCTATTTTATCGAGAAAGCCCTGAATAAGGTCGATTGGGAGAGGAAATACGATGGTAGAATTCTTTTCTGCAGCGATCTCATTGAGCGTTTGCAGGTAACGGAGCTGGATGGAAGCGGGATTTTGAGCGAGTACTTTTGCTGCTTCTGCGAGCTGTTTGGAAGCTTGAAGTTCACCTTCGGCATGGATGATCTTGGCGCGGCGCTCACGCTCTGCTTCTGCCTGGCGTGCCATCGCCCTCTGCATTGTGGAAGGAAGCTCCACGTCTTTGACCTCGACCACGCTCACTTTAATACCCCACGGATCGGTCTGTTCGTCGATCACTTTCTGGAGTTCTATGCTGATCTTATCTCTTTCGGAAAGGAGTTCATCGAGTTCTGATTTACCGAGAATATTCCTCAAAGTGGTTTGAGCGATCTGCGAAGTCGCCTGTACGTAGTTCTCAATTTTGACAACTGCATCTTCCGGGTTGATCACACGGAAATACACGACTGCATTGACTTTCACCGGTACATTATCGCGTGTGATAATATCCTGCGGCGGCACGTCCATGGTAACGGTACGAAGTTCGACCTTTACCATTCTGTCGATAAAGGGAATGAGCAGGAACAGTCCGGGACCCTTTGCCCGAAGAAGTCTCCCAAGGCGGAACACAACACCGCGTTCATATTCACGAACGACGCGTATTGCCTTGAACAATATAATAAGCCCGAGCGCAACTATTATAATAATTGTTTGCATACGAACCTCCTATTTTAAGCTTTAAATGAAATACTTATTTGTAAAATGAGCTGTCAATTTATTTGGGAAATTTGTGAAAATAGAATAATTATCTAAGCATTTTTTTCCATTTTGAATATATCTTCCTTGATAAGTTTATTGTGTGACATGATAAACCCAATGTTGTAATAAATATTGCAAAATACATTAGTTTTACAGCATTATAGTTTTTATAGGATTTTAGACCAATTGATATAAGACTATCTATAGCTTCTATTAAAATTTTTATAAAATCTGGTAAAAGTATGAGAGTTAAAATGGAGGTAGCTAACGCTAAAGGTAAAGCACGAGTATGATACACCGTCGATGCGGTCTTGATTGATTTTTTTCTGTCCTCTAAATGCTCTTCAGGTATTAAATCTATCGTTTTTTTGATTTCATTATACCAAGAACTATATAAAAGACCAATAACCGCTAAAAATAAACTTGAAGCAGATAATAGATCATTCATTTCATCCTTTCAATTTAGATTTCACTCCAAACTCCTTACATAATTCATTATATGATGACGGCTTAAATGTGTAGACGGATACGCTGCCTTGTTTTTTTCGAACAGGTGGAAGGCTTGAATTAATCTGAATAAGTCTTTTGTTGAACTCATCGACAAGATTTACATTATGAATACCTACTGATAATTCATTCTTCTCATTATTAATTTTAACTGATTCAATCAACAACTTTAAAGTATTATTTATTTCGTCTTGTAATAAATACTGATACTTGGACATAACTGCACGAATAAGAGATCTGCTATTAGTAGATGTCATTTGAAATAAACGACAAACTCTTTGTTCGTCTGGAATTAGTCCAGAACAAACATTTTTAACAAGTAAATAAAGTCTATATTCAAGAATGTCGGAACCTCGACTAAAGACTTTTTGACCTAAAAACATTGTAACAAATTCAGTTAAGGCAGTTTTAGAATATTGTTTTAATCTGTTCTCTAATTCAGATTCTTGACAACCAATTATTTTTGATAACTCTATAATGTCTACTCCATTTAGATTAAGTTTAGTTTCGATTGTTAATTCAGGCATATCTCCTCCAATTATTTATTTTCTCTTTTTATTAAACCCTTAAAACTTAATAGAACAAATTGCGATAAAGTTAATGCTAAGTTCCTTAATAGTCTTGCTTGATCACTTTTAGCCATATAAGGATGACCACCTGTATGACTAAGCAGACCATATAACTTTGCTATTGCTTCTTTTTCTTTGGTTTCAATTATTTTTTTTGCTTCAAGATAATCTCTTACTTTTTGCGGTTTTTCGAACAGAGTATTGGGTATTATTCCTTTTTCATTCTCATATATTACTTTTACAGTTTCTCTTAATACTGATTCAAAAAATTTCCTCGAATTGGATATTGAATCATCCCACTTTTGATCAATAAAGTGTTGTTCAGATAAATCTAAATGATGAAAAGCAGTTTTTTGATTACCTAGATTTAATTCTTCATATAAATTTTTTAATACTCCCTTAGCTTCTTTTATATCAATGGCATCAGATTCGGGTTTTTGTAATTTGCCATTCTGGAATATATAACCATCCAATTCCAATGTTCTTTTCAAGCTATTAATTTGTTTATTATAAATAGTTTTTTCGGTTGAATTAAAAGTCGATATCTCTACTAAAGCATCTTCAGCAAGTTTTTCTAAATATTTAATGCCCAATAATTGTTTTTCTGATTCAGGATAATTTGGATACGCATCAGATATAGTCTCACCTGTGTGCAATCTCATTACCCATTCTTGTATTGCCCTTTCACCATATAAATCTTTAATAGAGTTAAGAAACCACTCTTCGTAATCTGCCTTGTACAAAAAATCATAAAAATTCCCCTTATCAATTACTATTCTGTCATAATAAAAGCCGGTCGTATCTTTAGTGGTATATTTTTTCTCATAAAATTCAGCAATAGCAATGGCAGTTATTCTTGATATCATTTTAACTCCACGTTTTATTTTAACACATTCTATTAATTATGATATGTCACTAGATTTATGATTCATTAAATAGTACACTTGGAACCTCTTCACAGAAAATTGGAAATAAAACATTAATAATTGTTTCAGCAGATAATGAACGAAGCTGAGGACTGAATCCCATTTCACCATAGTCAAGCCCCAACATAAATTTGCAAATTATAACAAATCTTTCTTGTAATTTCATCAACTCCCAACATATTTCTTCATTTGATGTGATTTCATCCAATATCATATTTGGAGTAATATATTTATATCTAATATTCAAACGTAATCTAGAAAATATTAAGGTAATCCAAAAATCATCATCTGATGTTTTAAACTTTTTTGAGATATCTTGCATCGTGTCGTACATTGCAATGAGGAAACCTATATGATGGGATAATATTTTGATTATTATTCTTTTACTCATATCTTCAATTCCAAGTGTTTCACAAATTATTTTATCTTTATAATATTTTGATGCAATTTTTCTTGGCAAAAAAACTGTACGCTTTAGATTGTTAAATAAACCTTTCATCATTCAGTCCTGTTTAAAAAATAAATCACTAATTGTTGCCGAAAAATTTATTTGAAATATTTCCATTTCTTTTTCACCTCAGTTTTTCCAATCATGGCATGTGTACGTTATGTAGAAAATTATATCACATGCGTCAAGAATTTTTATTGGTCATATTCTATGACATATATCCTATTCATAATAAGTGCTCTTCTTTTTTTAGTTTTTCATGAAAATATGTTTAGAAACAAAATCATCCAGATTACGTAATGCTGTTCGATCAGAGATATTGCTAAGCCTTTGATATCTTGAGTTACATCAAATTTCCTAAAATATTATAGAAATTCATAATGCAATGGTTTATTATTTAAATCAATCTTAGAAAGCACCTCCTCTCTTTCACTATTCTCCATTTTATTAAAATTGTACAGCAGCTTATTTATAACATGATTTCTACACTGTAGTTGACATTCATCATAATTACAACTTTTAATTATCTCCTTCCTAGCAGATGATGATAAGATTTCTTTCAAAGAGCTTTTATTTAGATTGCCAATTAGAAAATTCTTATTGCCAATATGAGTACAACAGAAGTAAACATTAAAATCATGACCGATAGAAGCAGTAAAATTGCCACCTGGGCAACCAGTATATTGCTTATAAACTTTATTTAAATAATATTCATTAAATTTATTAATATTTGGAACAACATTAAAAGTAGAGTTACTATAACATCTTTTTAGATGTTCCAAAAAAGATTTTTGTTTTTGATAAAATGAATAGTTGGGTTTGAACGGTTCATTGGGTACATTATCAACTGGTCTTATTTGTAAAAAATCAATACCCAATTTTGAAAAGATCTTAACTGTATTTTCAATATCCTTCCTTGTTTGGTCGTACCATACAATGTGCAGTCCTATTAGTATTGATGATTTTTGTTGCTTTTTCATATCAACTATTTTTTCAATGTTTCTTAGTATTTTAGGCAAATCTATTTTCCCAGGTTTTCTAATTTGTTTAAATACTTCAGGATTAACCGAATCAAGGCTTATCCTACAAAATTTTGCATTATTAATAATAGCCCGGGTATTGTCTTCTGAAAAATTTGATCCATTAGTTAAGACACCAACAGACAACCCCTTTTTCTTAGCATGGGTAATTGCATAAGGTAGCCAAGGATTTAATAGTGGTTCACCTCCACCAGTAAAAGTTATTGCCATAGATATTTCAGCGATTTGATTTATCACAGAGGTTATTTGAGCCCTACTCAGGCTGGCTTTACTCTGGAATGGCTTGCTACAACAATATACACAGTTTTGATTACAAAATCCCGTCAGGGATATTTCAAAAACAATAGGGTATACTAATTCATTATTCAAGAACTTTCTCAATCTATCAGTATGATAAAATATTTTTTCTTGAGAAAATTGATTTTTCGATAATCTAACTTCTTCCATTCGTCTCTATTTTCCAACTATTATCAATTGCTTTGTTTGCTTTCATATCATATTTTATAGTATAAAATCTATGTAGTAAAAGAATAATAATGGGCGGAAAAGATAATATATATATATATAAATCTTTAAAACTAATAGTATTTAATAAAAAATATGATAATATAATTAGTAAAACATATATATATAAAATGATAGTAAATAATATAAAGAAGTTCAATATGGTACCCATTCCAACCTTTGTCGCTAATTTATTTGCATAAAAAAAATTTTCAATTTTATCAGTAGATACTTCATTTATTTCTAAGATAACACGCCGCAGAAAATTCATTCTGCTAATGTATAGCCTGTGAGTATAATTACCTCTTACATTATAAAAGTAAACACATGATGCAAATCCTATTAAAAAAATAACCGTTATAAAAAAAATGGGGAAAATAATGTTATTTGTTTGAATTACATCTTTACTATTTAAAATATCTTCAATCTTACTAAATTGATTTGCTAAAAAAAATAGAGATGCAGATAATATTGCCGCTACTAAGGCTGTGTAAATCTGAACTATAAATTGTATCTTTTTATCTGTTGATTCTAATTTGGCTGATGTATCCTTGAAATCTTCAATTAAAAAATCTATAATACCTTGCCCAGTATCTGTTCTATTCATTGTATCCTCCATTTTTTATCGCTATTGTACAATAAATTTGAATGATAAAACATTTTTCATCTTAATTATTCCAATCATTGCATATAGAGAGTTTTTATAAAATCATATCACATACGTCAAGAATTTTTTTAGCAAAGAGAAACTTGAAATTTGAAATTCGAAATTGGAAATAAGTTCAGTTGTTGTCTTTACAATACTTTTCAGTATATTTTTTTGCTGTCTGTTCAACCCACTTTCGTGAAGGATCGCACACAATCATGAGAACAGGAAATAGCAATATCGAAAGCCCTGCGAGTATTTTGCTGAATGTGTTTGAAGCATAATCCGAGAACGGATTGTAACCACGCGTATATAGGAAAAGGAAAATGAGGAAAAGCGAAACACCCAGCAGGATCCTCCTCATGTGAATTGTTCTGATGGGCGCCAGGACATAAAATTTGATGATCACTTTTCGAAACAATGTGTAAAGGCAGAAGGTAACCATGATCGACCCGGGTATAAAAACCAGCCATGGTGAAATGTTCAAACCGTGTACAAATCTCCCGATATCTCCCCACTTCGTGAACGTATCCAAAGGGATGTAACCGAAAATCGCCATCATGTTCAGCACACATGACCAGAACAAAATGCAAAGAATCCACAATGAGCGCATTGCGAATCTTTTGGTAAAGAGAAATAATGACAGAAAGAACAGCACTGTGTTCACAGTAAAACCGCTGATGCCTATGAGTGCTGCCTGGATGCCGTGCCCGGCTTTGAGTATACTGTCGTATGGAACAGCTTCGTCGCAATTAAGGACCAACCAGCCGCCATAATGAATGTCGAAAGGACTGCTTTTATATCCTAATATCCAGGAAGTTAAGCCATGTCCCCATTCGTGGAAAAGGACAACAACGTAATACATAAGCGGCAAAGTGAGTGCCAAAGCAAGAAAAACAATCAGGGGATTCCGTTCTTTTATTTCCAAAATTGAGTCTATCATGTGCACACCCGATTCATTTTTTTATTCATAACAATTAGCATTGCTGTTCTTCTTCAGAGTTGCTTCTTATGCGTTAAGAATTTTTATAAAGAGAAATTTGAAACTTGAAATTCGAAACTGGAGAGAGGATTGAAAGGAATCAGGTTATTCTAAAATTATGTCCCGATATGTTACATCAATCCAAGGGCTTTTGCAATGCCGTCACCGTAGGCGGTATCAGCTTTTCGGAAATGGACGACCATCTTTTGCTGGATTTCTTTTGGAACTTTCTTCAGGGTACCGGTAATATTGTCAATCAGCTCCTTCTGCTGCTTTGGGGACATCAATCTGTAGAGATTGCCGGGCTGCTTGTAATCATCATCCACACCACGCTTTTGCTCGTAGCGGTCAGCGTCACCGGAAATCTTCAGCGGCGGTTCGTTATATGCGTGGTCTTCTGTAGGACCGCCGAAGCTGTTCGGCTCGTAGTTCGGACCAGGTCCGCCATTGTCATCAAACCGCATGTGCCCATCCCGCTGGTAGGGATTCTCTACTTTTGTTGCATGGGGTGCGTTCACAGGCAGGCGTTCGTAGTTGACGCCCAAACGGTAGCGGTGAGCATCCGCATATGAGAAGATGCGCGCCTGCAGCATTTTGCATGGAGAGAAGGATATTCCCGGCACTACATTCGCCGGTGAGAAGGCAGCTTGCTCGATTTCTGCAAAGTAGTTTTCGGGATTTCGGTTCATTTCCATTACGCCAACTTCGATAAGGGGATAGTCGCCATGGGGCCACACCTTGGTAAGATCAAAGGGATTCCATTTGTAATTTTTGGCTTCCTCTTCGGGCATGATCTGGACGTATAAGGTCCACTTCGGGTACTCGCCGCGCTCGATTGCATCGAACAATTGGATTGTGTGATAGTCCGGACTTTCTCCTGCAATTCTGCTGGCTTCTTTCGGTGGTAGGCACTGGATTCCCTGCTGGGTCTTAAAATGAAACTTAACCCAGAACCTCTCATTCTTGGCATTGATGAAGCTGAATGTATGGCTTCCGTAGCCGTTCATGTAGGGAATGCCTTTTGGTATTCCTCGCTCTGAGAACAGAATGGTTACCTGGTGCAGTGATTCCGGAACTTGGGACCAGAAATCCCATTGCATTGTGTCGTTCTTGGCGTTTGTTTGAGGATCGCGTTTCTGGGTGTGGATGAAATCAGGAAATTTGATGGCATCCCGGATGAAAAATACCGGCGTGTTGTTTCCGACCAGATCCCAGTTCCCTTCTTCTGTGTAAAATTTCAGTGCAAAGCCGCGAACATCCCTCACTGTGTCTGCAGATCCTTTCTCACCTGCTACGGTAGAAAATCGTCCCAAAACCTCAGTCTTCTTGCCGACTTCTGAGAAAATTTTTGCTTTCGTGTATTTGGTGATATCGTGAGTTACGGTGAAAGTTCCATGCGCCCCAGCCGCTTTAGCGTGTACGACGCGTTCGGGAATTCGCTCGCGGTTGAAGTGTGCCAGTTTTTCCAGCAGATAATGGTCCTGCAGGAGTGTGGGACCGCGTTTTCCGGCTGTCAGGGATGTCTGGTTGTCAGGAACGGGAATCCCGGCAGCAGTTGTGAGTATCTTTTTTTTACCCATGTGTTCTCCTTTTATTGGTTTTAACGTTTTCATCTTTATAAGCCTACAATATTTTTCTACTCTCAGTATATTTTAAGTCAATATATTTTTTGGAAAGAAGTAGGATGGTGTAGAGTGATACTCTTAATTTAATATTTGAAATTTAAAATTGGTTGAAGGATTGTCTTACAGTTTTACTATCCACATCAACTCTATCTCGTTAGGAAATTCTTTGTAGGCAAATCTATTTATTTTTTCTAGCCGGCATCCCTGCTTTTGGTAAAATTTACATGCAGATACGTTAATATTTTGAGTTTCAATTTTAAGTTCTGTACACTTCCTGCCTTTTGACCATTTAATTGCTGATTCGAATAACTTTTTACCAATCCCTTTTCTGCGGAAATCCGGGTGGACTCGCAAATCCCACAAAACAGCAATATCGTCCTGCCCTTCGAGCTTATGCACGCCATCAGTATTGTAGGCAAGTACACACCCGCCGATCCAGCGTTCGTCCATGTGTGCAACGAGCATTCCCCAGTTGGAAATATCCCATTGCTCAGCCCATCGAACAGGTTCCTCACCTTTTATCGCATCTTAATTTTTAATCCAAGGTTCAGCTACATGTTTCTCAATGAGTTTCGCAGTAGCAGGATCTTTTCCACAGACTTCGTACACACTTTTCACCTCGAAACGGATCGGAATTTTTCCGTATTCGGAGAGCATGCTCATAGGCTTTTCATCAATTTTGATATTCATGTTGGTTTCTTATGCAGATTACATCACTTCTTCCAGTGGTCTACCAGCAATATACCACCTGTTCCGATATTCTCCGGTGGATTTTCTTTTATCTGTACTATGAAGGCTTCTCTTGGGATTTTCTCAAAAGTCTCGCACACTAAATCTGTCAGCTTCTTTACGAGTTCCCGCTTCACTTCGATATCTTTAATGACCGGTCCTTCAAATGTAATTATCGGCATATTAATTTCTCCATTTTATTCCACTGTATTTATTTTCTGTTTATCTTATATCGATTATTGAGATTCAAATTCCTTTGCACTGACGTTTTTAATAAGAATATCGCGCTCGTTGATCGAAGGTATTGTATTTGGGGGCATCGGAAGCGTTGTTTCACTCACCACAAATTCTGTAAGTGTAACTCTCTGCACCCAATTAGATTCGAGGTCTTTATAAATATCTCCCATGTAATGAGAGGTTCCAACGGTGACGATCTCGAAGTTAGGTGCCGGTTGGGATATCATTTTGTAGGTACTCTCACCGGAATCGTACTCAAGAAGAGCGCAGGTTTTGCCGTTTACAATGCCAAGCCCTTTGAATTCCAAGGTAATTTCACCATTCTTGAAGTATGAGCCCTCGGCAATATTGCTGCCAAGATTTGTTGGAGGTTCTGAATTCGCTGCAGCATGAACAATCTTCTGCCCGATCTTCGTTAGCTTCTGGATGCCGTTGCCTTCGGGAGTTTTCTCTGCAAACACATTGCAAAAAGAATGAAAGTCGATAAATGCATTGTACACATGATAGGATTTATCTGGCGGGATTGGATTTCCATTACTGTCTGTCAAATTATCAAATTTACTGTGATCGATCCCGAAAACCTGCCCATTTTCGTCAATATCATCATGGAAAATATATGACCAATGTGCGAGTGCAGGTATCTGGATTTCTGGGGTATCTCCAAGCTGAATGGTAAATTGTGTACAGGTATATTTATAACCTTCATCAACATTATTAGAAGGGATACATTTGAGATGCAAACGGAATGTGTCGGTGCCGGCACGTGTGCCATCCAGTGAATAATTGATGAGTTTTGATTCCATAATATAGTACTGAATTTCCTTTGTGCGTTCACCAGCAAGACCAAATTCTTTATCCATTATTGAATTGATTTGAGCTTCGGCAGTGTTTACAAAAACACACAAAGTTATGATGCTGAATAGTAGACATGGTAAGAACTTAATTTTCATTGTTTTGACCTCGAAATTATATTTTATTATATACCTAAGCTTACTAAGTTGCTTCATGTATTTTATTCTTCTTAATATCTCAAATTATTCGTCAATTATTTCATGGGACTGGAATTGGGGATTTCGAAAAAATATTCAATAAATCTTGCCTATAAAAATTCTTTTTTGTAATCATTGTGAACAGATTTTTCCAAGAGGTATTCATGAAGTATACGGTTTTAGGTTCGGGTTCCTGTGTTCCCGAAACGAAGAAAAATTCATCGGGCGGTTTGCTCGATGTGGGAGAAATCCTTATGCTGGTGGACTGCGGAACAGGTGTGCTTCATACTATTCCCAGGTCCGGTTATGATTACACACAGATTGACGCCGTATGCCTGACACACCTTCATCTTGACCATGTAAATGATTTCGGCGCACTTCTTTTTGCCATGAATCATGATCCTGAATGTCATAGAGAAAAAGAACTGTTTGTTATCGCACCAATTGGATTCACGCAATTTTTTGAGAACCTCAAGCAGTTATATGGCGGCACACTTGACACACCTTATGATGTAGTGATCAGGGAAATGGGAAATGAGGAGTTTGATTATGGTGACATACATATACAGACGCTGCAGACTTTTCATACTGAGAACAGCATTGGATATAGGTTTACTTATAATGGAAAAGTGGTTTGCATTTCCGGTGATACGAGCTATAACGAAAATATAGTTACACTTTGCAGAGATGCAGATCTCGCAGTACTGGAATGTTCATTTCCGCAAATGCAGGAAGAAGGTATTCATCTTAATCCTAAGCTTATCTCTAAGATCGTGACAGAAGCTCATGTAAAGGAAGTGCTGCTTACCCATCTTTACCCTCATACTGAGGACTATCCAATAGTTGAGTATATAACCAGGGAATATGATGGAGATATTGCGATTGCTCAGGTGGGGAAAACCTATAAGATATAGGATTTTAATTGTTACAGGATGGGTAATTTAAATAAGGGACTCTTCGCTCTTTGCAAAGAATCCCTAAAAATAACAAATATTTTTGAACTTATTCCAAAATTTTGAGTGCGTCTTCCTTTGTATCAACAATTGTGAAGATTGGAGTAAATCCTGAGATTTCAAAGATCTCTTTGATGAAATCTTTCATGCTGCAGAGAATGATCTCTCCTTTATTGTTGCGTAATTTTTTTGCAGCAAGGAGAAGCAAACGCAGCCCGGCACTGCTGATATAGTCCAGAGCGGAAAAATCAAGAATGAGCTTTTTCTCTCCTCCGTCGATCATGGGGATAAGGACACTTTCCAACTCTCCGGACGTGTTTGCATCAAGACGTCCAATCAGGTTGAGAATTGCAATTTCTCCATGTTTAACTTGCTTAATTTCCATGTAATCCTCCAATAATGGATAAGAAATTTTTCAATTTCCTTTAGTTCGAATTTTTCAAGAATTTTGTCAATGTTAAGATATTTTTATCTTCTACCCTTCGATATTTTATTATATCCATAAGCTTTTTTACAAGGTAAATGCCGAGTCCGCCTATGGGTCTTTCTTCGACAGAATGTTTCAGGTGAACCGGATCCTCTTTCAGTTCAGGATTGAATGCAATGCCATCATCTATAAAAACAAGCTTGAGCTCATGTTCCTTAAGATAAAATTGAACTTCTATGATATGTTTCGCATTATCATCAAAACCGTAGGAGATAATATTGGTAATGAGTTCGTCAAGACAGAGAGAAATATCATAAATAATACGTTGCGACAAATCATTTTCTTCTGCAAAAATTTCAAATTTCTCTATTACATGCGAAATCTCAGGGAGTGAATTCTTTATGTGTAGTATTAATGATTTCATGTGAACCTCACATCCTGTAATGAAGGACGAGAATGGCTATATCGTCAAATTGCACCGCATCACCCTGGAAGTCATAGACATCTTCAATGACCTGCATGCTTGTCTCCTTCGGAGGGCAATTACTGCATTCGGACAAGAGATTTTCCAGGCGCTGAAGTGTAAATTGTTCATCTTTGATATTCGTTGCTTCATTCACCCCGTCAGTGAAGATGAACATTTGATCATTCTGTTTCATGTATACAGATTTTGTTTCAAACTCAAAATCATCAAGAACGCCAAGTGCAATTCCCTTTGTGTTAGGAATTTTTGTGACAGTGCCATCGTTATGGATGATATAGGGAATATTATGCCCTGCATTTGAATAGACAACTTCTCCTGTTTCGATATCCAGGATACCTAGAAATACAGTGACGAACATACTCGATTCGTTTTCTTCGCAAAGCATGTTATTTACTTGAGAAAGAATATCGGCAGAGGACATGCCCGATTGTGCATGAGCTTTAATCAAGGTTTTGGTGACAGCCATAAACAGTGAGGCAGGAACGCCTTTTCCAGATACATCTCCTTCGCAAAAACACATATGTGTATCATCGAGAAAGAAGAAATCATAAAGATCACCGCCCACTTCCTTTGCCGGCTCGATTATCGCAAAAAGGTCGAATTCCGGACGTTCGGGGAAGGGGGGGAATATCTTTGGTATGATACCCATCTGTATGTCATGTGCAATGCGCAGATCATGCTCGATCTTTGCTTTATCGGACTCTGTTCTGCGCTCCTTTACAAGGTTCCTGGCAATAAAGATGAATATTGCAATACCCACACCATTTGCGAGCACCATAGGAAACACTGCATTTCTAATGATTGCCCAGGTCTGAGTAACTGTTCCGGTATGAAGACTCCAGAAATATGCGAGTTCCATGTGAAAGATTTCGAGAAGAACCGCGAAGATGATCGCACCGGGTATGGTGATGATTTTTTTCTTTCTTACAAGATATATAATCCCGCCGAAGAGCCCGGCACAGAGTGTTGCTGCAGAACAGGGAACGCATGTGACACCTCCCTGAAAGAAGCGGTGGACAGCACCGATCAAACCTGCACCGACACCAACAAGCGGACCTGCGATCAGTCCTGCAATTGCCGGACCAAGATCCCTGATATTTGCAGTTGCATCAAATAACTTTATTCCACTCAGTGTTCCATAAATAGAGAACAACCCAAAAATAACAGAGAGAATTACCCCATTTTTCAGGGTTATTTTTTTCTCAATTATGACTTCGGAATACAGTTTTGTACGCGTAAGCACATAAGCAATCACGATGAGCACTGCCATATGATTGATAAGTGAAATGCCCATTCTAGTCCTTAGCCTTTACATTATGATGCAGTGCCAACCACACCGTCTTTTCATCAGGAACTGTCCATTCAACTCTATGATATATGCCAGCTGGAATTGTAAGATGATCTCCGGGAATAAGGGCTTGTATGTGACCGTTGGACTTAAATTTTAATTTTGCGGCACCACTCAGGAGCAGCACCCATTCGTCTGTATCTTCACAAAGCCATGTTTCTTTTGGGGTGGTCTGTCCTATGGTTATTATTCTTTCAAGAAGGAAATCCTTATTCTTGAGAATATTTTCAAAATATTCATTCTCAAGATTTTCAGGAATCTTTTCGAAGATGTTATTGATTACAGGGATGTCCACAGGGTGTTTCGCAATCTTCATCTTTAGCTGGTTCAATTTTTCCAAACCATTTTTTATGAATGAAATCATAGGTGCCGTTATTCTTCAACTCGGTCATGCCCTTGTTTATGAATTCAAGAAGCTTAGTATCGTTTTTGTCCACAGCAAGATACATATAACTTATCTCCAGAGGTTCTTCTGCTGAGGTAATTTCTCTATACTCATTTTTCTTTATGATATACATTGCAACGCTTGTTGGTCCAACAAATGCATCTACTACATTGTTGTTTAATGCATATAATGCATCGTATTCGGACTCTGTAGGAATAAGGTATATCTCATCATTTTGGGAAAGCTGTTCTTCATAATAACTTCTCTTCTGCACGGCCACTCTTTTTCCGGAAAGTGCATCGATAGAGTTTAATGAGTTATCCTTGGAAAATATCCTAATCTCATCGATCAAATAGGGCTCATCGGAGAAGTCATATATTTCTTCTCTTTCGGGAGTTTTGTCCATCTGGGACATTAGATCGACCTTTACTCCTTTACGCAATGAAACCAGTGCATCACTCCACTTAAATTCTGTTGGGGTAAATCCATAGATGGTTCCTTCAAACATCGGGGTGAGGATGTCTATGTCAAAACCTACCGGCTCGCCGTTTTCAATAAAAGAAAAGGGTGCATGGGTTTTATCAAAAGCAAAGACAATACCTCGTTCTTTGGCTGATAAAGCAAAAGTGAGTGACAATAGAATAGTGATTATTACTAACAGAATTGATGTCTTTTTCATTATATTACTCCTAAATTATTTTTCTCTTTTTAATAGAAGAATCGTGATATCGTCAAACTGATTATCCTTCTGGAATCCTTCAAGGTCTTCTGTAACGACATCGAGAATTTCGACCAATGATTTATCGGCATTCTCGCTGAGTATTTTGAGAAATCTTTTTTCACCGTAAAGCTCTTGCCCTGGAGAAGTTGCCTCAATCACACCATCGGTGTACAGCACCATTTTTTGTCCGATCTCCAATTGTGCGTCGCCTTCGTGGTATGTATGGAATTCATTGATACCGAGTGCAATGTCTTTAAAGGTTTTCAATATCTTGTATGAGCCGTCTTCAGAGAGGATTATTGGTTCATCATGCCCGGCATTTGTCCATTTCATTTTTCCTGTTCTGATATTATAGATAGCAAGGAAAAGCGTGGTGAACATGCATGCGTCATTATCCTGGCAGAGTACAATATTTGCTTTTTCCATAGCTTCTGCTGGTGGAACGCCTTGCACGCACACGGTTTTCATAAGTGTTCTTGTCACAGCCATGAAAAGCCCTGCGGAAATACCTTTGCCCGAAACATCAGCAATTATTACTGCAATGTTATCTTCATCAAGCATAAAGAAGTCAAAGAAGTCACCGGCAACCTCTTTTGCAGGAATGTTCCGTGCATAGAGGTCGAATTCTTCAGTATCAGGGAAAGGCGGGAATATTCGCGGAAGAAGGGATTCCTGTATCTGCCTGGCAATACGAAGTTCACTTTCCACAGATTCTTTTGCTTTAGTCGCAACGGTCAGGTCAGAGATATAATGTTTCAGGTCATAGGTCATTTTATTGAATGCTTTTACGAGCTCATGAATTTCATCATGCCCCCGTATGCCAGTTATCTTTTCATCGAGATCGCCTTGGGATATCTTACTGGCAAAGCTGAGTAACCTTTTTATCGGATTAGTGATGCCAAATGCAGCCCACAGGATAACAAGGAGGATTATAACGAGTCCTATGACCATAATAGTAATCTGCCGGATCACCATGGAATTAACAGTTTTCATAATCTCTTTATCTGGGATCACTGCTGCAAAACTCCAATCACAGTCCGGAATTGGCGAATAAACCAACCATTGTTTTTTACCTGTAACTACATTGCTGAATGTTGTAATGCCCTGTTCTCCAGCAATCATTTTTTTGCCGATCTCGCGCAATTCAGGTTGCTCATCTTCCTCAGCAAGACTGAAGATGCTTTCGTTCATCATGTATTCTTTTATTGGATGATAGATGAACGTGCCTGTTCTCGTAATGATAAATGTATGCCCTGCCATAATGCGGATGTTGTTCATTTCTCTCTCGAGATCATCGAGGGAAATATCAGCAGTGGAAACGCCAATAAATTTCTCGTCTTTATACATCGGCTGAGAATAGGTTGCCATGAGAATATTTGTGCCACCCTCATCAAAGTACGGTTCTCCCCAGTAGGATGTTCCAAGCAGTTTAGGTATCATGAACCAGTCTTGGAGCGTGTAATCATAACTTAGTGCAAGATCAACATCCCGGATCTCATCATCCGAGCGATACACATACGGCGAGAAAAGTTTCATCTTAATATAAACTAATGGTTCAAATGCAGTTGCCATGCCGTAAATATCACTATTCTCACCTAATTTCTTTTTCATCAGAGCATACAACTCATTTTTCGTTGGCGTGGAGAATTCATCGATCGCATCCGCAATACCCATCGAAGCCTGGGAGACTTTTATAAATTTTCCATCAAGCATAGAGGCATGATGCGAGGTGAGTTCAAAGAGGTATTCCTTCATTTGTTTCAGCGCATTATCACCACTCCAGAAATATGTGAATAGTATAACAATAACATATACTAGCAAAAGCGGAAGACCGATCCAGAGAAGAAGCTTACGAACCAAAGGACGTTTGACTTTTACTTTTTCACTTTTCATGGGCAACGTCCTTAAAAAAGTCCTTGTATAAAGGAATTTTCATGATAAGCTTTTGATGGAGTAGTTCTTCTCCGACAGTATAATAGTCGTCTTTTTGCAGAATCCCCCAATTATTTGGATCATCACCAACCTTGTAGGTCATTGCAATCTCAATAGCATTGAGCATCCATCTCTGGTGTGAGCGGTTTGTCTGTATGTGATATTCTCTGCAATATTTCATGACGATGTCGAGTGTTTCTTCTTTGTGCTGGATTGCATATGCCCAACCCTTTATCGTGGCATCAATAAAATTTTTGCACATTTCCGGATCATTTTGAAGTGTTTCTTCTCTGCAGTAAATGCCATCTTCCGGGAAGTTGAGGTCATAATCTGTGAAAAAGAAGCTCACAAGCTCATCTTCATCGATGCCCGCTTGAAGTATTTTATGATACTCATTATAATACATTGCAGAGGTCACATCGATTGCACCGACAAGGAATCCATCAATTCTGAATGACTGGGGGATCACCTCGGGTTGAATATTTTGTTTTTGAAAAAATGCAATGGGTTGGATCGAGAAATCTCCCCCCCAGTTGCTGACAATTTTATCTTTGAAGTCCTGTGCAGTTTCTATCCCGCTTTCTTTTTTTGCAACAAGCATCAATGATGATTTTTGGAGAAGCTGGCAAATATTCAGGATTGGTTTATTTTCCGAGCGTATCTTGATCGTTTGAGAAAGCCATCCGGTACAGAATTCGATTCGTTTGTCCAGCACTTCCTTGAGAGGACTATCTGTTCCATCAGAAAAAAGTATTGTAGCATCGATACCTGCTTCATTATAGAAACCCTTTTCATATGCAACGATATAGCCAGCAAATTGGGCTTGAGGAAACCACTGCACCATAAGGGAGATACTCTTCTTGCTCTGGCCCAGCAAAACGTGAGTACAAAGAAGAATGATACAGAAGAATACTATAGATATTTTTCTTTTCATATACTCCATAACGTGATACATCAGAACCAAACTGGAAATATTAATCAATAATTAAGCCATTAATTTCGAAATCCAAATTCCTAATGTCAAATAAAATGACAAAACCTCTGTCCCGCTAGATAAGAGCTTATATTATCGAATATGGGCATTCATATTCCATCTTTAATTTCTAAAAGGGCAAGAATGTCAAACATACTCAAGCAAAATCAACGAAGACTGATCATTTTATTTTGGTATTTGAGATTTTAAATTTTATTTGAAATTAGATATTTGTAGTTAGTCATTAAATCTATTTACAAAATAACTTTCAAGAATGATAATTCCTATTATCCGGATGCCAAAACTTACAGAAATTTATTGATAAGATTCTAATTTTTCGTTTATTAATTAACAAGTGTTATTTATTTTTTGCCTGAATCGTCAGTAGTCGTATCTTCAGCAACTTCTTCCAGGCGGGATTTCTGGCGATGGGTATATTGCTTGAGTGCTTTGGAAATATCAAGGACATTGAATATCTCGGTCTGATTTGCAAGTTCCTGAAGCTCCTCTGAAAGTTTTGCAACTGCTTCGCGCTGGAAGCGAAGGGCTTTTGTGAATTCATCTTTACTTTCTACGCGCTTGTCATCACGGATCCGGAATTTGTGCACTTCGTCGATCGCTTCACGTTTGATGGTTAAATCGAGGAATTTCTGTGCATTTTCCATAAAAGGATCTATGCGATACATGTAGAACGACACATTCGCCTTCGTACGCATCTCGTGAACGAGTTCGGGTCGGGGTCCGATTATCTCGCCTTTGAATTTCAACCACCAGTCATCGGTTTTTTCGTCAGTCAGCAGGATCACGGGTTTGTAGGTCGATTTAGCATGCTCAATAGTCTGATACCAGATGATAAGATCACGATATTTATTAATATCTCTTTTGTCATCTTTATTATGGAATCCGGGAGGAATTTCATCTTCGTATCGCTCATTACCCTCTTTATAGATCTCTTCAAGGCGTTCTTTCGAGAAGTCATTGCCGACTTTTCTTTCCAGAAGATTTGAAATCGCTTCCTGAAGCTTGTCGTTTTCAAAGAGGGAGAGATATTCCTCTTTTCTTTCGTGCAGCTTTAATTCGAGATCTTTAAAAATTTTTACAACTTTGTCTATCAGTTGGTCTGCAAGAAAGGAGTGATCATCAGAAAGTAGTCTGTTTTTCAACTCATCCTGGATTTCTTTTAGGAATTTCTGCAGATCAAGATAGGAGTCTTCCTGGTGCTCGATAACCTGCAGTCGGCGCTGGTGATATTCCAGTGCTGCTTGATAGGGAATCCAGATGCGGTCTCCCATCTGATGGAAAGTGTTGAGAATTTCTGTATTTGTTTCTGCTGAATAGCGGTATAAATTTAGCAGCACATTTGCATCGAGAACAAATACACTGTTTTCCCACATCCGTGTGAGTTCGGTTTCGGTGGGTTTATAATATCCAACAAATGCATTTCTCATGAATATGCTCCGGTATTATTTCGCATGCGTACAAATCTTAAGAAATCATATTTTCTCGTCAATGTTATTCGTGCAGCATAAAAAAAGTTAAAAAACTGATACATTATTCATGGTCAGTGCCTTGTATATCAAATCCTCTTTTTCGGAACTGCTCTAATAGCTCTTCCGGAGAAGGTTGCCATTGCCCTAATTTTCTGCTTATATGCTCGGTCCAGCTATACGTTTCAAAATTAAATGTTTCTTCTCTGTCTTCGGTAAGATCGATTTTGGCATTATTCTTTCTGTAGTAGTCCTGAGCCAAGTAGCCATCGTCCATTTTTTTTTTTGCACGTTCAATGTCTTCTTCACTAAGCTCAGGATATTCGTTCTCGAATAGAGTTAAATCAAGAGGATATCGGGGTCGGGTAGGGGGATCTTCTGCAGGATAACCAACGGTCAAACCTACTAAGGGGAAGACTTTTTGAGGGAGTTTAAATTGTTCAGCAATTTTTTCTGCATAATAGGGAACAGCGCCTATGTAGCAGGTTCCAAGCCCGAGACTTTCTGCAGCGATGACCATATTTTGAGCCATATATGTTGCATCCTGCAATCCCCAGATCAGGCAGGAGAGATCATTCATCACGATCTTCCAATTTCTTGTTTCCATTATTTTGCTGATCTTATAAACGTCCACACAAATGATAAAATAGAGGGGAGCATGAAAGGGATGTTTCTCTTTTTTTCTTGAGAGAAGCACACTATATGCCTGGTAGGCGAATGCTGCCTGCTGACCTGCACGTGTGATGATTTCAATAATATCATCAGGCACTTCTTTGTCTTCGTATTTACGGATTGATCTGTGCTGAAGGAGCACATCGATCACTGTATTATAATTTTTATCCTTCATATTTTCTCACATTTTCGATATTTTATCTGCTTATTCCTCCCACAACCCGCAGTTCTTGTAATACTGTTCAGCGCCGGGGTGGAGAGGAAATCCTGTTTCTTCAAACGCATTCTTTGCTTCTATCTGTTCGATTGCTTTTTCGTTGGTTGAAAGAGATTTTGTGTTTGAGAAGAGTGTTTTTGCAAGTGCAGTCACGACATCAGCAGAAAGGGAGTTGCGCACAAGAAGCACAGTATAATCACCAATTACATGAGTGTCATGGAAAAGGGATTTGTAGGTGTGTTTTTTCAGTTCATGAGTGGTTGTACCCAATTTGTGACGCATATTTTCACGAAGGTTTTTTGAGCACGGTAGTATGGATATCCGGATTTGATTTTCAAGATCATTCACAATATCGGCAGGTGATGAACCCATAAATATAAATACGTCAATAGCATTTTCCACAAGATGAATTGCGCCCGTTGTATAGTTGTCAAATTCTACTTTACCTCCAAGTGAAGCAATGTCCTCATATGATGTTCCGAGTTGTAAAAGGATATTTTTTGTAATATATTCGCTCACAGTACCCTGCGTCAATACACCCAGTTTAACAGGCAATTTTTTTGTGAAGATATCGTCGAGTGCAAGCAGATCATTATTTTGAGCATACTCGGTGCGGACAATGCAATACAAATACTGCTTGTATAGATTGCCAATGCATGAGACATTGGTTTGGGCAGTTTCAAAAGGAGAGTATCCCTCAATTGCAGCTTTACCCAGAACCGCTGTGGAAAATCCAAGATCAATGTCATTATCATTCAGATCAATAACATTCTTCACGCCACCACCGGGGACGGATACTGTTTTTGTAAGTGTGTTTGAATATAATTGTTCGAGCAGTTTACCGAAGGTGAACCATGTTCCTCCGGAAGGACCAGAGCCAATAACAAGTTCTTCAGGAAATTCAACTTTTGTTTGAGTACAGCTTATTATGAGTGCAATGCCAACCAGAGTGAGAATAATTTTTTTCATGCAAAGTTCCTTCATTATTCATTTTTATTTTTTTTCATATTTTGTTAAGTAAAACAAATATTATAAAATACTGCTATGATCACTAGGAACCCTTGGGGGCATGAAATTTCATTGATCCATTTTAAATGAATCAATAACTGCGTTAAACGTTGCGCTTGGACGCATTGCTTTTGTGGTTTTTACATCATCTGGTTTGTAATATCCACCCAGATCAATTGGCTTTCCTTGTGCTTTAATAAATTCTTTAACTATTTCGGATTCATTTTCTTTAAGTTCTTTTGCAAGCTTAGCGAACCGTCTTTGAAGTTCCGGATCCTTGGTTTGATTTTTTAAAGCTTCTGCCCAGTACATTGCAAGATAGAAGTGGCTTCCTCTATTGTCCAATTCATTTACTTTTCTTGAGGGCGATCTTCTATTGATAAGAAATGTTTCAGTAGCTTGCTCAAGAGTTTCTGCCAGGATATGAGCTTTCACATTTTTTGTTTTTGCACTCAGGTGTTCAAGGGATGCTGCAAGAGCGAGAAATTCCCCAAGAGAATCCCATCTTAGATGGTTTTCTTCTGTGAACTGCTGTACATGTTTTGGAGCAGAACCGCCAGCTCCAGTCTCAAACAATCCCCCACCACTCATAAGCGGTACAATTGAAAGCATTTTTGCACTGGTGCCAACCTCAAGGATAGGGAACAGATCTGTAAGATAATCTCGTAAAACATTTCCTGTAACAGAGATAGTATCTTTTCCTTCTTTCATACGCTTGATGGAGTAGCGAGTAGCTTCGATTGGTGTCATAATATGGATTTCAAGTCCTTCAGTATCATGATCTTTCAGATATTCATTAACTTTTTTGATAAGTTCACGATCGTGAGCTCTGTAATTATTCAGCCAGAATACAGCAGGGGCTCCGGTTTTTCTAGCTCTTTCTACAGCAAGTTTCACCCAATCTCGAATAGGGAGATCTTTTACCTGACACATACGCCAGATATCACCTTCTTCAACTATATGCTCTATCATTGTCTGGCCTGATGATGAAACGACACGGATTTTGCCGTCACCCGGGCATAAAAAGGTTTTATCATGAGAACCATATTCTTCTGCTTTTTGCGCCATTAAGCCAACATTTGAGATGTCACCCATTGTGGCTGGATCAAAAGCACCATTTATCCTGCAGAATTCCATTACCTCTTTGTAGACATTTGCATAATTACTATCTGGAATAAAAAACCTTGTATCATGAAGTTTCCCATCTGGTCCCCACATTTTACCTGAATTACGAATTGCAGCCGGCATTGATGCATCGATTATTATGTCACTTGGTACATGGAGATTTGTTATTCCTTTTTTCGAATCTACCATTGCTAATTTTGGTCTATTTTGATAACATGCATTAATGTCTTCTTCTATCTCTTTTTGCTTTTCCTTTGGGAGCGCTTTAATTTTTTCGTATAGATCACCAAGACCGTTACTGGGAACTACTTCGAGTTCAGCAAATGTGTCGGCATGCTTTTCGAAAACTTCTTTGAAAAAAACAGAGACAACATGTCCAAAAATGATGGGATCAGAAACTTTCATCATAGTAGCTTTCAGTTGCACAGAAAACAGCACATCTTCTTTTTTCGCATCTTCGATCAATCCTTCTAGAAATTTTATAAGAGCTCGTTTACTCATCACTGTTCCATCAATTATCTCGCCTTCAGTGAGAGTTAACTTGTCTTTAAGAATAGTTACTTTTCCTTCAGGATTAACAAATTTGATTTGGCAGTCGCCGACATTTTCCTTAGTGATTGTTTTAGATTTTTCATTAGAGGCAAGATCACCAGTGGTCATAAAATTAACATGAGATTTAGATTCAGGAGACCATTTTCCCATTGGATGAGGATTTTTTTTTGCATAGTTTTTAACAGGTGTAGGAACTCTGCGATCTGAATTACCTTCCCTCAAAACAGGGTTAACAGCGCTTCCTTTGATCTTATCATACCTTGCTTTGATTTTCCTCTCCTCATCATCTTTCGGTTCATCGGGATAGCTGGGTATATTGTAACCCTTCTCCTGTAATTCCTTTATTGCTCCCTTTAATTGAGGAATTGAAGCACTGATGCAGGGTAATTTTATAACATTAGCTTCCGGTTTTTTTACAAGCTTACCTAATTCTACAAGATCATCAGATAATTTTTGATCATCAGTAAGTTTTTCGGGAAAGTTTGCAATGATCCTGCCTGCAAGAGAAATGTCTCTTGTTTCGATTACAACTCCTGCTTCATCTGTAAAGGCCTTAATGATTGGCAATAAAGAGTATGTTGCTAATGTAGGAGCTTCATCAACTTTAGTATAAATTATCGTTTCTGACTTATTTTTATCACTCATTTTATTTCTCCTTATTTAACTACTTCCGGTTTGCTTGGAACATCATAAAGGATGTCGTCCCAGGGATGTCTATATAATGGAGTTTTAAGTCGTTTCTGATCAAAATAGTGGCCCATGAACCCGATTGTTCTTCCGATAATAAAGAATGCATTAAAGAATCCCATGTCGATCATTTCTTTGATCTCTTCGTCTTTATAGTTCAAGCTTTTCAAAAGATCAACAAACAAAACACCTATTGTACCATCAACGTTTAAGATAAGAGTATTTTTCTTCATTGTTGTAACACCTTGAACTGCAAGTGCATAATCAAGAAGCGGATGTTTTGGGAAATGCTCTTTCGCAAAGTTCATCATGATCTCACAACGTTCATCCGGATTATCAATACTGTGAATTCTATGACCGATACCTTGAACGCGAACATTCTTCTTTTTCATTTGATCAACAAATTCTCGTGGTTCCAAATTATTTTCCAGACCCCATGAGAAATGGTTAGCAGCACCATTAACAGCACCACCAAATCGTGGACCTATTGTCAAAATACCACTCACAATTGATTCTATAAGATTTTTACCAGCTCTTGCAGTCACTATCGTATTATGAGCTCCGGATACTGCTGGGCCGTGATCTGCAACGATTTGAATTACCAGCTCAATAAAATCTCTGGCATATTGTGGCAAGACTTTTTTAAACCACAAAAGACCTATAACTCCACCAATTCCATATTTTTCTTTGATTACTTTATCAATTGGCACACCGCAGTAGTTATGTATTTCTCCTGTCTCATCACAAATTGTTGAGATAAAATTGGTTGGTTTTCTTACCAGACCTTCTGCAACTGCTTGCGCATAATCCATAGGGATGTTGGGTGGTGTCTGCTCTACAATTTCTTTAATTTTTCCTTCAGCTTTGAGTTTATTAAATGTTATTTTTATTTTTTCACCGTAATCTTCAAATGAATCCGGGACGATTACACCAGCTTCTCTTAATGCTGCATTTTTTGCTTTTGCAGTATCATCTTTAGAGTCTGCCTTTGCACCAGCATGTCCAAACTGGACTCCACCGGGAAGCATTTCTGCACATGTTCCAGTTACCCACATTACAAGCGGTTTTGTGATCTTTTTTTCTTTAACAGCTTGCACGATTTGATACTCCTCTTTTCCACCAACTTCACCCAGAGCAACCATCATTTTTATGTTTGGATTCTGTTCGTATCGAAGCAGATGATCTATCAAAGTGGTCGCAGGATATACATCTCCACCAACTGCATAACCTTCATAGATGCCATCAGTATTTCTTGCTACGATGTTGTATCCTTCATTAGAAAGTCCCCCAGATACAGAAACGAAGCCTACAGAGCCCGGTCTATATAATTTAGTGTCTCTAATGTTTTCTACTGTTCCAGCAGCGTTTCCAATTTTGAAACAACCGGGTTTCAAACCACCCACAGTTGCGGGACCGATTATCCATTTCCCTTTTTCTTTAGCGATTTTAGCGATCTTTCTTATATCTCGTTGGGGTACACCTTCAGCTATCATGATGATTGTTCTAATATTTTCTGTTTCAAGTGCTTCCATTGTTGATTCTGCACACGATCTTTCAGAAGCAAAATTTACCATAACATCTGCATCAGGATTTTCTTCAATGGCTTCTTCGATTGTTTTGTATCTTGGGATTGAAATTTCTTTTGTTCCCCAGAATAATTTATAGTATCCACTACCGGTTGGTGTAATAAAACCTACAACACTTGGTTTTTCTCTATTACATAAATAATCGAAATCAAGCATTCTTTGAGCCGCTTTTTGCTGTGAACCATAAATAAAGGCTGTTGTATTTTCGTCGAAAAGTTCATAATTTTTCATTATTCACCTCCCTTAGTTCCAAGTGCCATTGAAACGATTTTTGTCATATGTGTTTCCGGACCATACACTTCTGTCGGAATACCGATTCTTTTACCCATATCTTTCATGTTTTTAAGACCTTCTTTATAATTTGGTCCACCTCTTCTCACATAGATTTTTACATTGGTGTCTTTTAGTTTGTCTTTATATTCTTCGATTGCCTGGATAATTCCAGTAAATGTTTTTGCAATATCAGTAAAGTTAGCAATGCCACCACCAATGATCAAAAACTTAGGACGTCCCTGAGGATCCTTTTTTCGAGTCATCAGATCAAGAACTGTTTTTGTGTATCCGTAAGTGAGTTCTGTGGATGGATTTCCACTATATTCTCCATAATTTGCAAGTTCATTTGTAAATCCGAGATCTACTACTGTATCAGCATAAATTACAGATGCTCCACCACCGGCCACCAGGTTCCAAATTCTTCCTTCAGGATTTAGAACTGTAAGTTTCAGCGATGCGCCTGTTCTTTCATCAAGTTCATCTACTTTCTCTTCTTCAGGAGATTTTTCAAGGCCAAATGGGCTTGGGAATTTTAGATCTCCCCACATTTCTGCGCATTGGAATGATGCATAATCATCAATTTTTGCTACAGCATCCAGTGCTACAGGTGTTCCGTTCACAAACGTGAAGGGATTCAATTCCAGATAAACAAAATGATACTCAACTACCATTTTATAAAGAGCTTTAATAAACTCAGCAATGATATCGGATTTTTTCCCAAGCTCTTTTGGTAAAAAATCTTTCACGTCAAGCTCATCAATTTCTGCAAATAATGGGACATCCATTGTTACTACAGAATCCCAAACCTCTTCTATATTAACACCACCTTTTGTTGAGAAGTGAATTGTGTCACTCTCTCTTTTGGTGGTAATTGCTATGTAATATTCATCATCATGAGGGACGAACTTTTCTACGAGAAAGTAATTTAATTCCCCTGTTGTTGTACCTGTTGTTTGAGTTATAGTAACAGTTTTATTCATACGTTCATTTATCCAGTCCTTTACGTCAGACCAGGATTTATTCACAAATAAAAGATTGTTCAATCCTCTTTTTCCAAATAGCTGATCCGGCTTTACAACCAGTTTTTCGTCTTTTAGCCAGGAATTTTCTTCCTCTAATTTTTTCAGATCAGTATTTGCTCCGATCAAAACCTGTTTCGTATCAAATTTGATCTTTCCATCAGAAAATTTTGGTAACGCCTGAGACATCATTCTTTTAGCGTCATATTCTCGAATACCTTTTTGTGCCATATTATATCCTCTCTATAATTGCCTATTTTATTCTTTAATGTTAGTCTGCTTTTTTTTTATTAATGCAAGGGTTCCACCTGCAAGCAGAATTTCTTTTTGTCGATCAGACAGATCATACGTTGTTTCAAACTCTGTTCCTTTTGATACGTTCTTAACAATTATGTTCTTACCTTCTCGTAATGTTTCTTTTATATTTGGAATTTCAAGTTCATCCGCTTGTTCTATTTCATTGTAATCATCTTCATTTTTGAAATTTAACGGAAGTATGCCAAAATTGATGAGGTTTGCATTGTGAATTCTTTCCATAGACTTTGCAATAACAGCTTTCACTCCCATATACATCGGGCAAAGTGCGGCATGTTCACGGCTGCTTCCCTGACCATATGAAAGTCCTGCAACAATAATATTATCTTTTCCGTTTTCTTTGATTTCTTGTGCGCGATCATGAAATGTAGGATCAACTACTTCAAACAAAAATTCAGAATATTTTGGGATGTTTGATCGATACTTCATTTTCGACCCGGCAGGTATTATGTGATCTGTTGTGATCAGGTCTCCTACTTTCAAAGTTACAACACCGGATATTTTATCTTTAAGTGGTTCTGCTGCTGGAGGATCGCCAATATTTGGGCCACGATAAATCCCCATCTCTCCCTTAATTGATTCAGGGAAAATGAACATGGAGTCATCAATATAAAATTTGTCCGGCATTTTAATTCTAGGATATTCAATTTCTATTTTCTCAAGATCTCTCGGGTCTGTAAATTTGCCTGTAATTACAGCGGCTGCTGCAGTTTCAGGACTCACCAGATATACATCTGCAGATTTTGTTCCTGATCTTCCAAAGAAGTTTCTGTTACTTGTTCTAAGTGATACTGCGCCTGTTTTAGGAGATTGACTGTTACCAATACAGAAACCACACGCAGATTCTGCGATTCTTGCGCCTGCCGAAACAATGCTTTCAAAACCACCATCATGTATGATATTTTCAATTACCTGTTTTGAACCGGGTGCTACTACAAAGCTTGTATCTTTACTTAGTTTTTGATCCTTTAAGATATTTGCTACAGTCATCATATCTTTGTAAGAAGAATTAGTACAACTTCCTATACAGACTTGATCAACATTAATCTCACCGATATCTTTTACAGTGCTGATATTTCCGGGACTATGTGGAGTTGCTGCCATTGGAACAAGCTCGGAAAGATCTATATCAACAACTTTATCATATTCTGCATCATCATCAGCGACTAGTTCCAGCCAGTCATCTTCACGGTCTTGGGCTTTTAAGAATTCTTTTGTGACTTCATCACTCGGGAAAATTGATGTTGTTACTCCGCATTCAGCCCCCATGTTTGTGATCGTCGCTCTTTCGGGAACGGATAGTGTGCTTACTCCAGGTCCACCATATTCAAATATACAACCCACATTTCCTTTAGTTGTAAATATTTCAAGAACTTTTAGTATTATATCTTTTGCTGCAATCCAAGGATTTAGTTTTCCCATTAAATTTATTTTTATAATCTTTGGATAAGTTATATAGAATGGACCGCCAGCCATTGCCACTGCCACATCAAGACCTCCGGCACCGATTGCCATCATTCCGATCCCACCTCCGGTCGGAGTATGCGAATCTGAACCAAGAAGAGTTTTGCCAGGTTTGCCAAATCTTTCAAGCTGAACCTGGTGGCAGATTCCGTTCCCAGCCCTGGAATAAACGATTCCATATTTTGCTGCAACAGATTGAAGGTATTTATGATCATCTGCATTTTCAAAACCGATTTGAACAGTGTTATGATCAACATAACTTACAGAAAGATCGGTTTTCACTTTTGGAACACCCATCGCTTCAAATTGCAAATAAGCCATAGTACCGGTAGCATCTTGTGTAAGTGTTTGATCGATCCTGATACCTATTTCAGTACCTTTTTCTGGCTTTCCTTCGATAATGTGATTTGATAAGATTTTTTCTACTATGTTTTTTCCCATACAAAAACCCCTTTGGGGAGTAAATTTTTAATTAGTTATTTTATAATTTCACTTTAATGTAATAGTTTGATTGAATGTAGTTTCGTTTAGCATCTATTATATTGCAGACCATAAAAAGTCTATGTGTATTATTTTCCATAGTTTTTCGGGCTGATGTTGAATCAACCACTACAGTTAATAATTCTGTTTCTATCATTTATATCTCCGCAATAATAATAGCGCTAAAACTTGGTCACAAAATTTAGTGTCAATAATTTTATGTGTACTTATCTAATTTATTGTTTTTTATTAATTTTTACAACATTTCGTAAAATATACACAAATATAAAAATTCCGATTGCATTCCCGAGCACCATCGGCAGTATGATCTCTTTCACAAGCGCAATAGAATTTGCATAAGGTTTTGAGAGGAGCAGTATGAGGATCATATGGAAAAGCTCAAGGCATACAACAACTGTTATTGCCATCCAGTAGGACAGGGATTTTTTAAAGGATTTAGAAACAAACCCCGCGATAACTCCTGCGAGAAGAGTTGCAAGAGAGCAGGGAAGTTGAGTAAAACCCCCTAAAAGAAAACGGTGCAATCCAGCCAGGAATCCTGTGATAATGCCAATGATAGGTCCACCGATAAAGCCCGCAATAAAGGGAGCTGTATCGCGGATATTCGATATTGCTCCAACAACCGGAATCCCTAGAGTCGTGCCATAGATGCCAATAATTACAAAGAGGATTATTGTTCTTGCCGAATCCCAGGCAGTTGCTTTTTCTAAAAATACATTTTTAAAGGTTTCACTTTTACTGAAGAGGAAGAATATAAACATTACAAGCAGACTTTCCTGTAGTAGACTATACACAGATTTCAGGATCGCTACGCTTTTTACTGGCGCAGCATTGAGCGTCGTCGCGCACATAATGAGCAAGAATAAAACAAAGATTAGTTTTCTCATTTCGGACCTTTCTATTTGCTGTTTATTGAATGATTTTCTTCATAGAATGTTAGATTTGATGTCCACTCATAAGACCCATCCATTTCTTCTATTTTCCAGAAATCGTAGTTGCCGAATTTTCTATCTCCGGCTTTGTTCAGCGCAGTCCAGCCGGTGCATCCATAATATGAATTTGCAGTGTGTATAAAGGCATTTGCGAGTTCTTTAGGCTTACCTTCTTTTGCTACAATATTGGATAATGCAGCCAGCCAGCATGCATCATAAGCTGCTAACACATAGGATGAGGGTGTTTCATTATATTTGTTTGTGATTTGCAGATCAATAAAATGCGCTTTCTCAGTCTTATCAGGACTATACATCGGGCAGAGAAAATCTACAGCGATAGTTGCCTGAACTGCGATTGGGTTTTTTACAATCAAATCGTTTATGGCTGTTCCATCGCTTCCAAACCATCGCACACTCATAAGATTTGGATAATATGAAAGTGCTGTAAAAACAGGAACTGCTTCATCAAAAGCAAGGAAATATATACATAGTTCATTTGGCGAGTATGTTTTTAATGAATTTTTGACCAGATCGTCCAGCCGGCTTAAGTATTTATCAAAATTTACAGAAAGAGGATCAAAAGCAATACCTTCCACAAACTGAATCGGAGAAGTGCCGAGATATTCATCCATTGCATTAATGAGTCCCCTACCCCATGCATCATCCCGCCAAAATGGGAGCACTGCCTTATACTCCATGTTCTTCATATATGTTGCTATTGCAATTGCCTGGTGATTATCATCAGGAATCAAGCGGAAGATAAAATCATTTTCAACTGCAAGGTCTGGAGCTGTGCTCTCTGTACTGATGACGATCATATCGTTCTCGTCCACAAAGGGTTTGATGGCGGAGAGTTCCGAACTTGCCTGAACACCGATTATTGTTTTTATCCCTTTTGAATGCATCAACTTTGCCTTGCGCAATGCAACTATTGGATCTGTTTGAGTATCTTGAAATTCAATATGAAAGGAATAGGATTTTCCTATGCAAGTTAGATAAGAGTTGATGTCCTTTTCGGCAATTTCGCATCCTACCTGTGCCGATTTTCCGAAGGAAGCAAGGTCTCCCGAGAGTGACAGAAACGCTGCGATAGTAATATCTTTTTCAGTAGAACATCCTGCAATAATAAGCAGGACTAAAATAAAGCTTAACGCAAAAAAAGTAATTTTTTTCATATTAGTCCTTTCAATGATTTGATTATTTTAGTTCCTCAATCGCCTCATCGATTGTATTAAAGATCGGAAAATCAGAATGGAAGTCAACAAGTTCAAGTATATGAAGAATATCATCATTCACTCTGCAGAGCGCGATTACACCATTGCTGTTCAGTTCGCGAAGAGCATAGTAAAAGGCACGGATACCCGAACTGCTTATATACTCAAGTTTTGAGCAATCAACAAGGATAGTATACTCTCCGTTAAGTATGTGTTTTATCAGAGTGTCTTGAAAATCCTTTGATGTGAATGAATCGATTTTTCCGTCAACACTGATGATGCGTATATTCTTTTCCTTATTTGTCGTGATATGCATAAAATTACTCCTCTCTATTATTGGCGAAATACTGGATAGCAAGCATTGTGATATCATCGGACTGTGGTGTCCCTTCGGCAAATTTATGAACCTCTTTTATTATCATTTTTAGAATTTCATTGGGTGCTGCATGAGATTGTGTTCGTAAAGTTTTTTCTAATTTATTTTCCCCAAACAGTTCATCCTTTGTATTTGCTGCTTCGGTAATGCCGTCTGTGTACAGGAATATACTTTGATGGTCTGACAATGTCAGGTTTTCTGAAGTATATTCAACCTTTCTCCTTAGTCCAAGTGGTGTTTTATGAGGAAGTTCAATCAATTCTATTTGATCTTCTTTGAGCAAATATGGAAGATTGTGTCCTGCACTCGTGAGTGAAATATGGCCATTTTTCACGTTAAGAATCCCAAGTAGAAGCGTGACAAACATGCAATGCTCATTATCCCTGTAGAGTTCTGTGTTCACTTCAGATATTATTTCAGAAGGAGACGGGATGCCGGATTGTTCCCTTTTGAGCAACATGCTGGTGGCACGTATCAGACTTTTACTTCGAGCCATGAAAAGAGCTGCAGGCACTCCTTTGTCTGATACATCTCCTATCAAAAAGCATAAGTGATCATCGTCGATAAAGAAGAAATCATAGAGATCACCACCAACTTCTTTTGCAGGTTCGAGTAGTGCGTAAATATCAATCTCATTTCTGTCCGGAAAAGCGGGAAAGGCCTGAGGTAGCATGCTCATCTGAATTTCATGAGCTATGCGGAGTTCGCTTCGGATTTTCTCGTTAGCCGCAGTGGTGAGTTTGAGATCGGTAATATATTGCTGCAGAGTTCTTTCCATGTTGATAAAAGTTCCTGCAAGATGTCCCATTTCATCATGGGAGCTTCTCGTGAGATGAGTTAACTCGGCGGAATCAGTTATACCAAAATTGTTTTCCGTAAGTTGCCGTGCGTGTGCAGTAAGGGTTTTCACCGGTTTTGTGAAACGGTGAACTATAAAGAAAGTAACCATACTTGCTATAAGTAAAGCGGCTAATGTAATAAGGAGTTCTCTGTGAAAGATACGTCGCGAAGGCTCCTTCATTTCATCGATATAGAATGCAGATGCGATATACCAATAAAGTGGTTCAAAATAATCTACATATGCGATTTTTTTGAATTTTTCAGTTCCTTCGTACCCGGGTTTATTCCACAAATATATGTAGGGTTTATCCGGATTTTTTGATGCTTTAACAAGATGTTCCCAGTGGTCAATTCCCATTCCTGGCTCATCCACATCTGCAAAATCAACCCCTTCCATTGTAGGATGGACAAGAACGATATGGTTCTTATTAAAAATGAAAAAATAACCATTCTCACCGATACGGATCTTTGAAAAGGTTTTTCGAAATTCGCTCAGAATTTCTTCAAGTTTGTTTTCAATATCCCTGTCAATATCATCGATATAAACTCCCGTTCCGACTATCCAATTCCATGGCTTGAAATAGGAATTGTAGGATAGTTTTTCAACTGGTTTTGTTTCATCGAGACGGATATACCAAAAAGACTCAAAACAACTCCCTGTTTTATACACATTATCCTTGATCATCTTAAGCGGATAGTTACCTTTCATATCCTGGTATTCTGTCATATTAGTGCCTTTAATATTTGGATCGGGATGTGAAATTGCGACAAGATCTGTATTATAAATGTAAAAATAATCATTATTCCCATAGCGGAAATTTTCAACACTTCCCAAAGCAAATGCCTTTGCATCCTGCTCAGAAAGTATCCCCTTTTTATAAAGATTGTGGTAATATTCTATGTCTGAAATAACAAGCCCGGTGACGTTCTTGAGTTGCTCTTTGTATCGGTTTAAGGCATACTCTTTATGAAAAAGCAAGCTGCGATATTCATTTTCAACATACAATTTGATGAGCTTCCGCATATCATGAACTGAACCAGTAATAGTATTCCACATGATTTTCTCGACTTCATACTGAGTGAGAAGCATAAATGCAACTGTTGTGCAAACAAGTATGACAAGAATGAGAAGGAGCATCTTTGTGGTAAAAGAAAGGGAGTGCAATGATATTTTCATTCTATCTTACAATCCTTATGCCGTTGTTCGATTGATTTCATTCATTAAGCTTTCCTGCTATAAGAATGTTGTAGTGTCAAGAATAATTTAATTGACAGAAATTATTTATTTGTGCAATGCCATGTTAAGGTAACAATGGGCAAAGAAAGAGATGAGCTTATAAGAAGACTTGGCGGAAAACCAATCAGTGAATTGAATCTTACCGATGAAGACATCGAACGTCTGGCACGAGAGAGCTATAAAAAAAGAGGGGAGATCCCACCCGATATACGCCAATTGATAGAAGAATGGATAAAATGGAAGGATTGAACGGAGCTTATTTCACTTTATGAGCACGCACTTTCCTGTATCAGTCGCTACGTTATTAACCTTCAAATTATAGAAATAAATTCCACTCGGAACTTGTTGATCAGCATCATTTTTTCCGTCCCAGATCATTGAATGTGAACCTGTATCAAAATATGAGGGTAGCATGCTTCTAATCTTTTGCCCTTTGAGATTGAAAATATCTATCAGCACCTGTGCTTGTGTTGCAAGAGAGAAGGAAATCATCGTGGAGTTAGTGAAAGGATTGGGAACGTTCCCAATAAGATCACAGACAGCTTCTTCAATTTGCGGGTCTTGCGCAACACCGATATATATAGGATCAAAATCAACAATCCCGTATGATGGATTATCATTCCCATCGATAATAGTTTCTGCAATCTCGGTATAATTGTCACTATCCCACGAATTATTTTCTGCTTTCATATCTAAAGGGGATCCATTATACACACTAAAAGTTGTTCCCGTTCCATCAATATTGTCGTGTATATTATTCTCACCATCGTCATTCGTACTCAAGTTGCCAAGATCTCCAAGATTAGAAGTTGCATTATTGATGCAGTAGAAGCCACAAAAATTGAAAGCAACTTCATTTTGTACGAAAGTGCCATTCGTGCCTGATCCATAGAGCATGACCCCCGCACCCGAGTTCGGGTCACCGGCAATAAAATTATTACAAATCTCATTATTCTTATAATAGCCTTGTCCATTATAGAGATATATTCCCGTGAGATTGAATTCTATGATATTATTTTCGACGTGAGGTGCTACTTCACCATAATTATAAAGATTTGCAAGTGTGATGCCTTGCTTGTCATTATGGTGAATGTGGTTGTTGGTAATCGTTGGATTGCATTCGCCAGTTGAAGTCTGTATGGCGAGTTGAATTGCAGGCCAATAGGAAGTTCCCTGCCCGCACGCTTTTATGTCACAGTTATCTACAAGAGCATTTGAATTTTCTGTGATGAGGATTCCGCACTGCTCACACGTGGTTATGAAGGAATGAGAGATTTCCATATAAGAGGGATTTTCATCACTCATTGCAGAAAAATGTATTGCTTTTCTGTGATTATCGAAGAAACAGTTTTGAATGATAACTTGAGCATTTACCGAGTGAATTCCATACCCGTTTGTGCCGGCAGTATTTGAAATTCTGCAATAACTAAATGTGCTCTGATTGAGCTCATCCTCAAGACGAATGCCTTCCCAGGTTGTCGTACCTTGTCCATAAAATTTGATTGAATCAGTTTCGGTTCCCTGTACTGTTATAAATCCTTCAGCAGTAATTCTAAAATTTCCCTGTACTTCGACAAGTACGCCCGGTTCTATAATGAGAGAGTTTCCGGCAGGAATAGTTATTGCACCAATGACGTAATATGGACTACCTGCCAATGTCCAGGTTCCGGATTGATTGCCTGATACATTTGTATTACACATGCCGGTACATGGGATGAGTAAAATTGCTAAGATGCTTATAATAATAATCAGTATTTTTTGTTTCATATTGCTCCTGCCTGTATAGTTGTTTGCGAGGTTTGTAATTCTCTTAAAAAAATATGTCAAGGTAAAACTTATATCAGAAAATAACTCCAATTCGAGATTGTATTGGCTTGGAAATTATCGCGATACGAAGAATGAAATCAAAAAAGCTGAGAGGATATATTACGTATCTTCCTCTTTTGGGATCGGCAAATTCTCAGTTTCACAAATCTCTTTTAGTCTGGAAAACGACCATTCAGCCTGATAATTGAAGAAATAGCCATATGGTTTTTGGAGTATATCAATCAAATCCCGGGTATTAGTATCAGTATTTTTCTGGCTGTATGATTTAATTTTTTTTAAATCCTTGTCGGAAAGTTTCAGCGTGATAAAAGTCAAAACATTACCCAGTTTTAGTTTGATATGTCCTAAACCGTCTTCGAGGATTTTTTTTCGAGCCCTGTTCACCTCTCTTTCGCCCACCTTATTTAAGACATTTGTATATTTTTCAAAAAGAATGTATTCATTCAGCATCTCTAAAATCAAATCATCGGAGAACGCGTTCCAGAATGCAACAGAGTGCTGCTGGCAGAGGAATCTGCCCAGCATGAATGAACCTGCCGTGTAACCCTGTAAATTTTTCTTTCTGCAAACTGGAATGATCAACTTGAAAAGTGTGACCTTTCTATCCAAAGATAGAAGTTGATAGAGTTTGTGTTGATCTTGATGGCTTCCTAGTTCGCTTTGTAAGAGTTCCTCAATGTAAAAATCTGTATTGGAATCAAACCAGGAGTTCATGAGTTTTTTTGCTTTTTGGGGATCTTTCTGCAGGTTGTTTCTTACCAATTTTATCAATTCATCAAGTTTTACAATATGATCTACCTGCATATTTTCTATGAGTTGATCGTACACCTTGAATGCTTTCGCCATATTCTCGAATACTGTTCTTTCCTTCTTCTCCATTTCCAGTTTTTCGCCGTTCAAATATCTTTGGAATCGAGCCGGCTTATAATCTGCTTGTCCACAAAAAATGGTCTGTCTTTTACTGGAAATCGTAATTTGATCTCCCTCTGAGATTGTCATACCGTTTTCATTTACAAGATGATTTCCTTTTAGGGTAACACCAAATTTTTCCAGATTTAGAAAAGCGGGAACTCCATAACTCCGGCAGGCAGTGACGACATGGATTGCAGCAGGGGTCAGGCTTACTATTGCATCAACCTCTGCCATAACCAGAGTGTCAGACGGAACGAAGCTTTCTCTGCATATGCAGACTTTTTCTCCTCGCTTTTTTGCTTCCATGGCAGCGGCTGCTGAAAAATATGCTTTTGCAGAAACTGCTGTTCTGGGCAAAATTGATACACCTTTGCAGAAAAATTTCAATGTTTTGAATGATCTGTCATCGATTCTGTCTGAAAATATTTGTGTAAGATGATAGGGCTTGATCAACTCTATTACACGCTCGGCATCAATGACCTTTTTTTGGTAGAGATCAATTGCAGAAAGAAGAGTCGCTCTTCCAGTCAACTCGGAAGTGTTTAGCTGTAATACTGCAAAAAGATATGCATCATCATAAGATTCCGCAGCAAATTCTACTGTCACCGGGGACTTTAATTTTTTCTCCAATTCCCGGAGTAGTGGCTCAAAATGATACACTGCCGGATACATATTTTTAATAGATTCGCGATTAAAAAACTCATGATCATTCGTTTCGATGAGTCCGGTCATGATCTCTTCACCAAAAATATTCGGTAGACTCTCTACTTGAATACCTAAACCAGTTCGGGCGTGACGGCTGTATAAAACGCCAGGATAAGATTCGTCTCCCCGTACAGTCCATACCATTTTTTGCAAAATAATTGATGGGAATTTCTCACCTTTTCTTACAAATGTATGAAGTAAATCCTGATTTTTCTCAAAGTATTCATAAGCCCTTCGCAAGAAAAAACAGACCTGATAAAAGGCATCATGTAAAAGCCGTTCGTCTTGAACAGAAATGCGCTTGTAGTGATAGTCGATCTCCTCATCGATACGATCCACTTCGATATTTTGCTCTGTCTCATATCCTCCAAAGAGGTTCAGTTCGAGGGTTCGCAGATTACTCAGATATATTTTTTTTGCAACAGTTTTTCCTAAAATTTTACTGAGAACCGGAAAATTTTTGCTGGTCACACCCACATTTAAAAAGGTGGGCATCAAGCCGGGGATATACGAGGGCATCGCAGAGCGCATTGCAATGATAAGAGGTTTGTCTTCCGAACCAAACTTCTGGGCAGACATCTGCTCCAGATTTTTTATAGCTTTATAAATATTTGCCTTTCTTTCTTCCTGTGATAGAAAGTAATTGTTGGAAGTAAGTATGCAAAAATCCGGTACAGGATAACCCTCTTGAATAATATCCAGTAACTTAGTGCCCTTATGACTTATCAAATCTACATCAAACATATTTTGCGTGCAAGAAGGCACTATTGATTCATTTTCCACAAAATTTAAATTTTGAAATTCTCTTTGTCTCTCTGCGATAAAATCATGAATTTGGTTTGTTAACCTTTTGGCAGCTTCCACATCCTGACGCGAGGAAAGAATATTTTCAAGAATATCATGTCTTGCAGGAGCTGGATTCATGCAAAGATACACGCTTTCGCAATCAGTCAGGACGAGTGAGCCCGATTCGCCTCCCATAAGTTGATAATCCATTTCCACTGGCAAATAACCAGGGAGATAGCATTTATCCTTATCAATATCTCCATTTAAGAATTGTTGTACCACATTGAAATTAAGATAATTTCCTCTAAATTTGAATGCCTTTAACACCATACTCCTCTTTGAACTATTACACTAAATATTGTGCAAGATTATCATCTATAAAATTTATTTCATGCAAAGACCGGTGTTGGATGGATGAACGGATTAATGAAATTTCATCAGTATATTGAGGGTAGGTCTTGTTCACGATTTATTAGAAAATGATCGTATATGATGTTCCATTTTTCTGATTTAATTTTAATGTTCCATTCAGCTGGGAAATAAGATCCTGAATAAGCTGGAGCCCGAGTGAAGATTGACCGGCATTCTTAAGATCTTCAGTAAATCCTACTCCATCATCTCTAATTATGAGCTTATTTTTTCCTGCCTTGGTTTTTTTCATAGAGATGTACACTGTTCCTGTTTTGTCATCTGGAAATGCGTGTTTGAAAATATTGGTAAGTATTTCATTGCAGAGGAGTCCGCACGGAACCGCCTGGTTGAGATCGAGAGTAATAGGCTCTGCATCAATCTCAAAATTGATCTTGCTTTGCGGCATTCCCGTTGAACTAAACAGCGTATTGAATAATTCTTTTATATAATCTGCGAAATTGATATCGATGAAATTCTCCGACTCATACAGCTTTTCATGTATGATTGCCATTGAACGTATCCTGTTCTCCACAATTTTAAACTTATCCACTATTGCTTCATCTTCGATATAAAGTGATTGTAAATGCAAGAGGCTGATGATGATCTGCATATTGTTTTTTACACGGTGATGGATCTCTTGCAGCATAACAACTTTTTCTTTCAAAGAATTTTCGACTTCGCGTTGGGAATTTTTTATGTCCGAAATATCCGCAAAAACCCCAAATGAGCCTACGTATTCATCATTTTCAAAAAGCGGTGTCGCATTGATAAGCAAGGATTTTATTTCCTCATTATAGGTCTGGCATCGAATTTCGAATCTGTCCTGTTTGCCCTCCTTTCTTCTCTGGGTCTGAAACAGGAGTTGCTCCAAATCCTCTTTCAATATGACATTTTTTAGATTTGTACCTTTAAGGTCTTCGAAAGGTATGTCAAAAATAACTCCTGCTGCTTGATTTGCAAAAACGATATTCTCATCTTCATCCACAAGCATAATACCTTCTTGCATTGTCTCGATGAGGTTTCTGTATTTTTCTTCGCTTTTCTGGAGCGCATTGAATATCTCTTTCTGTTCAGTACTATCTCGCTTGATCGCAACATAAAAGATGACGTTCCTGTCATGGTCCATAATTGGGAATGCTGAAATATCTATATAGAGATCTCGTCCGGCAGAGGTTTTCATATACGTCTCTGCACGGTAGAATTCATATTCGAGAAGCGCATCTCTCATTTCATTAAAATTTTCTTCACCCATATATACTGCAGGAGTTTCATCTTTAAGAGCTTCATTTGAATAGCCGAACAATTTTCTGTGAGAGGGGTTCTGTTCATAGAACGTAAAATCGGGTTTGATTATTTCGATGCTGTCAGTCGAGTAGTAAAAAACTTCTTTGAATAGTTGCAGGTTTTCTTCTGCTTTTGTTCTTTCATCGATGAGTTTATTGGCAGATTCTGCGATCGCCTGAAATTCGGAAAAATGTACAGTGTCGGGCTGTATTTGTACATTTTCATTTTCTGCTTTTTGAAAGAATGCTACAAATGTTTTGAAATTATTCTTTAATTTTGCGGAGATATAAATAGAGGTATTTGCGATAATGACAACGATAAGAGCGAGAAGACCTATCACTTTTAGTATATGATTATTAATGCGTTCCCTTAATACGGTTTTTTCTTGAGCGATCAAGAATTCAATATCATCAAGATATACTCCTGCACCGATGATCCATTTCCATTCCGGCAAACCTTCAATGTATGAAATTTTAGGATGAGATTCATTGTCGTCGATTTTATTCCAACTATACTCTATAAAACCACTTCCCTGTTCCTCAACAATTTTCCGTTCATCCTGGATAATTTTCATACCCTCACTATCGGTCAGGTTCCAGATATTCTCAGTTCCAAGTGTGATCGTGCCATTTGAAAAAAGAGGATCACCGTCGTAGGTAACTCCAAATATGTACCCATTTTCGCCAAACCGGACATTTGCCAGGCGTTCTATTGTAGAATATTTCAATTCTTCAATATAGCTTTCATAATAATCACCAAGTGCGATTATCCAGTCATAAGGTTCAAAATATTTGACGTATGTCAGTTTAAGATAAGGTTTTTTTGAAGGATCATTTGGGATTGGACGATAATACTCTATAAATCCTTCTCCCTGACTTTTTGCTTTTTTAATGTATTCGCGAACAAAATAAAAACCATTCACATCCCTTTGCTCCAATCGGTTATTGCCCTCTTCGGATTCAATAGGATTGTTGTTTTTATCAGATTGAAGGAGAAGTGCAGTTCCATCACCAGCTGTCACCGAATAATATCCTCGACCATAATTTTGTTTAAGAGGACGCAATACCGAGAGTATAAGTTTTTTAAGCTCCTGCTCCGGCATGGAATATCTGTTTTCATAATAGAGGTGTTCTACGATATCATAACCCTGATAAAGCTGGGATCGTACCCGATTTCTTAAATCTTCACTGGCTTTATTGATACTTAACGTAATAAATTCAATTGAGTTTTGGACCTCATATTTTATAATTTGTTTGTTCTTTTCAATAAATTGTTCGCGGATATCATGTGTTGATTGATTGAACTGTATGTATTCCTGGGAAATAAGGAAATATCCAAGCATTGCTATAGAAATGGTCGTAACCAGCAGCATGCTTATAATAAATAGTCTGGATACACTTCGAGCTTTTTTCTTCATATTCAATATATTTTAGTGTTCAAAATGAATAGTGAGAACAATCTTGTTTTTCTCTTTTTTGGAAGAGGTAGCATCAGCATCTTTTTTGATAAGGTAGCCGGCAAGTTCAGTAGCAGCGCTATCCTCTGTCATCAAACTTTCTTTTGAAGGTTTCCTTTCTGGGAAGACTAAAATCTTGCCCTGATATTCTATAGTAATGTCCAGGTTAAACTCATCAAAACTCACCTGCATACTAATTTCCTTTGAGGTTAATCCAAGATTTGGTGTACTCTCCATAAACTCATTCATTACGGTTATTGCTTTATAAATGATACTTGGACGCGCACCCCATGAACCCCCAGCTTTTTGCATAAATTTATAAATCTTGTCAGATGATTCCTGTCCAGCGGCAAGCATGAGTGTTAATTTCTTCTTTACGCCAATTCTCATGAGGAGATTGAGCACAACTGCGGTCACAGCTCCTAAAGATAAAGAGGATTGAAAAATAGGTTTGAGCCATGAATGAATGTTTACATAAGCAATAGGGATCATGTCAGCGCTGAGCCCGAAAATGAGAGCGATACCAACCACAAAGATCTTTCGGGAATCAAGCATTCTACTCATGATTATTTGAAAACCTGAGATTATCATGAAGCTTATTGCATAGATAAGTGTTGCACCCATAACGGGTTTGGGCATTATGATAAATATGTTCGCAAGTTTTGGAAAGAATCCGAGAAATATAAGAATGCCGCCTGCGCTGTATGCAATTGTTCTACTCGTTGCTCCGGTAGCAATGGAAAGTCCGACGTTCGTCGAAGAAGTGGACTGGCCAAAACCTCCGAATATTCCCGGAATAATACCTCCCAGACCATCAGCAAGAATTCCTTTTGAGATGGATTTCATTTCAGGACGTTTCCAATTTGCATCATTAATTTTCTGACACGTGGTAAGATCACCTACTGTTTTCAGTGCCGAGCAAAGTGCTGCAATGACAAATGGTACGAGTAACCTGGCGTCAAAAGCCCATGATAGACTTTTAAGATAGGGGGCATCAATAATCCTGGAATGCATTATTTTGTGAAAATCTGCTTCTGTGAACAAGCCGAATATATAGGCAAGTATATAACCTGAAATCATTCCTATCAGACAGCTATAAAGGCGAAGTTTTCCTTTGCCGAAAACATTCAATCCTATCATTAAAAGGAGGACAGAAATTCCTACAATCAATTCCGAAGATGTGATAATAGTATCTGTATCACTCAATCCGACAAAGCTTTTTATCGAAATGGGAATGATCGTGATACCGACCATTGCCACGATAGTTCCTGTTACTTCGGATGGGAACAGAACTCTGAGCTTGTGCATGAATCTTGAAAAGATGGATTCTGCGACTCCAACAAAAGCAGTCATCCCAAACAGAACAGGTAAACCGCCACCCGATATTGCCATGAACGATGCCTGCAGATAGGAAGGACCGCACACAGATGGACACAGATAGCCTGAGCCAACAGGTCCTTTTTTTAGCGCTTGGAGAATTGTCACAATACCACTGGAGATCATTGTGATGCTTATAAAACCACTGGCTGTGCGCGGATCGATATTTGTTCCAAAATAATTTACAATCATCACAGGGAATATCATCGCGATGAAAATAACAAAAACGTGCTGCAATCCGAGAAAGAATGTGACCGAAAGTGGCGGTTTGTCATTCACGCCATAAATTAGGTTGGCTGGTTTTTGTATCATATTTTTATTTTTCCTCGATCATTTGATCAGGTCTGCTTCGCATTTGACACAGTTTTTTCCAAGTTTCTTGCCCATATAAAGAGCCTGATCTGCCTGGTTTATAGTTTCGTCAATAGTTTTGTTTTCTTGATAAATGCTTAAACCCATTGTTATTGAAACATGAATATTCTTCCCAAGGAAATCAAATTCCTTGGATTTCACTTTCACTCGAATCTTTTCTGCAAGGATGAGTCCTCCATCAATGTCTGTTTGTGGAAGAAGAAGGAGAAACTCTTCTCCACCCCACCTTGAAACTGTGTCCTGTTTTCTCACATTCATGCACATAATATTTGCAAGAGTTTTCAATACTTCATCCCCGGTATCATGCCCGAACCGGTCATTAATGGATTTGAAATCGTCAATATCACAAATTATGATTGCAAAAGGTTTTTCGCTTCTTCCAAAGCGGCGTTTTTCATATTTTATCTTTTCCATGATATCCCGGCGATTTGAAAGCTGGGTAAGAGGGTCGGTTCTTGCGAGAAGTTCGAGTTTCTTATTTGCATCCTTTAATTTGTCTTCTGCAAGTTTTCTTTCTGCGATTCTGCCCAGTTGATCTGAGACTGCATGAAGCAGATGTGATTCTTCTTTTGAAAAAGGTCCGATGAAATCTTCTGGACGCGATTCAAGGTATCCTACCTCTATTGAACCGAGCACTTTATTGTATGAAACAATATCCTCGCTGATATGCCAATCGGTTGATTTATAATTTTCTGAAGTAAATATTTCATTATTCCAGGTTATTTTGACATAGGTGATTTCAGGATATATCCATGCTTGTGCAATGATCTCAAGACTATTTTTGAGAACCATTTCCATTGAAATTTCAGGATCTTCAACAATATCCGAAATTTTATAGAGGCAGTTCAGTTCTTTTACTCGTTCGTTGAGTTCTTGAGTTCTCTGTCGAAGTGCATCTTCAGCAAATTTCCTGCTGGTTATATCTCTTGCAACTGCCTGAAATCCTATTATATTTCCACCTTCTAATAACAATGAGGTATTTTGTCCCAACCATGAATCTTTGCCCGTAAGTGTTACGATCTCGAATTCATGATATGTATTCATGGTTTTATCAAAGAATTGATGCTGATAAAAATGTTTTAACTTTGCCCGATTCTTTTTTGTTACAATGTCAAGGCTGCTCCTTCCAACAATCTTATCTGCAGGCATGCCAAAGAATTTTTCTCCAACTGCATTTACATATGTAATATTTCCTTTTACATCCATACGATATATGATATCATTGGCATTCTCGACGAGTTCTCTATAACGTTCTTCACTCTTTCTAAGAGCTTCCTCAGCAATTTTTCTGTCTGAGATATTTCTATAAATACCATAAACCGCAAGCTGCCCGCCCTCAAAAATAATCGGTGTACCAAGAATCGACACATCTACTGGAGTGCCGTTCTTGTGCCAGCGAACTGTGTCAAAAGCAACTGTTTCACCATGTGCGATTTTATCGGTTACGTCTTTTGCTTCATCTCTGTATTCGCCGCGTGTAAGAAGCGTGTCGATTTTTTTGTATCTTGCTTCATCGATAGTATAGCCGAAAGTCCGCGTGAATTGCGCGTTCATCCTGAGAATACGGCTTTCGTTATCAATGAGCACGATTGCTTCCGGGGCGTTTTCAAAAAGCTGTTCAAAATATGCGCGCTCGATCCGTTGGGCATCCTCTGCCCGTTTGTGTGAAATGGCTATTGCAAGCTGTTCAGAAACGAATTCCAAAATTTCAAGATCATCCTTTGTATACAGGTTTTCATCTTCATAACTTTGAACAGCTACGACACCAATAACTTGTTTCTCTATCCTTAAAGGAACCCCAAGCCATATTTTTGATGGAGATCCCACACTCTCGATCAAGCCCTTTTTTGTCATTTTTATATTGAGTTTCTCATCAACGAGAAGTGGTTTATTATGTTTGATCACATAGCCAGTGAGAGTTTTTCCAGCCGGGAAAGAGGTGAATTTATCTTCTTCGTCAATAATGTAGGGAAGAGAGATGGTGTCACTTGCTTTATCATATAGTGCGACATAGAAATTTGTTGTATCAATTATTTCGCCCAAATGTTTCTGTATAGATTGAAAAAGCTCTTGGATACTCTCTGTAGCATTCACTGCATTTGAGATGTTATAAAGTGCATTCTGAATGCGTTGTGCCTTATCTATTATTGTGATGTCCCTGAATGCAAGTACCAATCCCGCTGTCTCTCCGGTCGTTTTAACAGTTGGGGAGATGCTTCCTTCAATTATTTTTTCCGATTCATTTCTGGTGATAAGAGTAGAAGAAGGTATTTTTGTTAATTTTTTGATATGTGAAGGATTATCTATGAGTTTGCATGTTTCTTTAGTTGTGTCGATACATGTTATTCGAAAAACTGAATTCAGGGGCTGCCCTTTCACCTCTTCAGACCATCCGGTAATCACTTTTGCTATATCGTTGATATACAGGATATTCCCTTTTTTGTCAGTTGTGATAATGCCGTCACTAATACTCTGGAGCGTGGTTTGAAGAAGCCGTTCATTCTCCCGGATTTTCTGTTCAAGAGCGTACCGTTCAAGTGCTATTTCGATGCCAGCTAAAAGTTCTTTTTTCTGAAAGGGTTTTATTATATATCCATATGGAGCAGTTTCTTTTGCGCGCTTGAGGGTTTCGTTATCAGAGTAGGATGTTGCAAAGATTATCGGCACTTTTATTTCATCTAAAATTTTAGCTGCTGTTTGAATGCCGTTAATATCGCCCCCCAGAACAATGTCCATCAAAATCACGTCAGGTTTTTTTTCGGTAGCTTCAATGAGTGCTTTTTCTCCCGAAGTGCATATGCCCACGACATTATAATCTAATCCTCTCAACATAGCTTCAGTATTTTTAGCGACAATTATCTCATCTTCCACTATGAGAACATTAGTTTTTGTCATGTGCACTCTTTTCTAATTATTATCTGATATTAAAGCAGATTATGTTATTTCAGTAACATCACATAGATGATACCAAAGTACTGGTCTGGTGAAAAAACAGGTTCCAAAATGAATATTGCACTGTCTCCTTCGAGAAGATTTTTTTCAAAAACAGCAGATTCCTTATTCTCTACTGCACTGATAAATTTTTGATATTGTTCATTTATGCCGTCGCGCGTCTCACGATAATTATAATTTAAAAGTGAATGCTCAGACGGGAAGCCAAATCGGCTTGTTGCGGATGTATCCGTCCATTGGATACTGTAGATGTATGGATACGTCGTGTAAAAATTCTCAAAGCACTTTTTGATGCTTTCTTCATCATTCTCAGAAAGGGCTGTGAGTAATTCGTTCCGCAGGACGAAATCCTTTAGATTCTTCTGGATATATTTTATGGATTCTTTTGATTCTTTTGGTGCTTCTGCACCGGATAAAACCGAAGTAAGCACCAGTTTCCATTGAATATCATACAAGCCGACAGTTTCCCAGAAGCACTGTTTTTCTACGGGTTCGGTCATAGTGTCGGAAAGGAATGTATATGAACCAAAACCAGTTTTATTATCAATAATTTCTTGTCCGAGTATGCGAAGATTTTCATAGGGTTTATACATCTCATCTGTAAAAAGATTTCTTCCGATCTCTTCTTCATTGCGATCGTAGAGGATAATGCCGTCCTTTTGCATAACCCAGATGTTCACAGGGACACCTTTGATGATAGGTTTGATTATGTCGGGGAACATGTGCTCAGGGCGTATCAGCATACTGAGTGAACCAATGAAGGTGTTATCTTTAGAGAAAATTGGATATTGGATATCAACTGCCTGAAATCCCTCGACAGCCAGGAAGGCATTACTCATCACAGGCATATGCGTTTGGTGTATTTTTTGCACCTGTGCCTGATCCTTGATATCATGCCCTTCAAATGACCTGAATTCCTCCGGTTCGACCACGATCATGATGCCGTTTGTGTCTACAATACAGCAATCAAAAATAAAAGAATGGCGTGCAGGAAGCCCTTTTAAAATATTTCGAACTGAATCACTTGTCAGATCGTATTGAGAGATTTGATTGGCTGCATGAGAAAAATCTTTATCGGCATGCGTCAATTCGGATTGCACACTCTCTGTTACTTTTCTCAGCACGATAGAGCGAGCTTTTTCTGAGGGTGACATCACTTGCCGCGGACGAAGGACTTGTTTTAAAATTACTACTGATACCACGATTACAGCAAGTACAATAATAAAGGGGAGTATTTTTTTCAAATTAATCACTTATTTAGGAGGATAGTAGCCGCAGCCAACGACAAGGATTTCTCCATCAACAAGTGCTTTTTTCACAAATACACGTTTCAGGGAAGGTTCTTCCTGTCCGGGTTTGGGCCACATATATTCATTCCAGCACTGATCTCTGTTCTTGATGATTTCAAGTTCTTTTTTTACAAAAAGCTGTCCATCAGCATCTTTAAGTTCCATAATGTTTGTGCCTTCAAGTTCGGGAAATGCAGCATTGAAGAGTTCGTTTCCTTTCATATCCTTAATAAAAATATAGCAATTTATGAATCTGTAGGGTCCTGAAACAGCTCTTAGCTCGTCAAAAGCATCTTTGCCCTTTTTTGTAAGGAGTTTAGCTGCCTGATCTACATTATATATCACAAAAACTTTATCAACCGGCATTTCATATAAGCCGCTGCCCACGAGATATGCTTTGCCGGAGGGTGTGACTGCCTTTTTCAAAAAGGTGCTTTTCCAGATAGGAACTTCGCTGTCTGGTTTGGGCCACTCGTAATGAACCCATCCCTCACCTGTTTCACCGGATACTGCTTCCACAAATAATGTTCCTATCGGTTTTCCGTTGATGTCTTTGAGGTCAAGCATGTTCTTTCCTTCACCGGATATGTCCGGAGGATATACATAGCGCATACCGTCCAGCCCCCACACGAAGATATACAGATCGTCATGATACCATTCGCTGCCCTCTATTCTGAACTGTGGGAATGCTTCCTCCCCATATTCTCCTATCAGGTCAACAGCTCTATTCACAAAGGATACGAGATCTTTTGTCTTGTTATAGTCATATTGAGGTGTGGTGCTTGTACATGCAAATAACAAAATAAAAGAAATGCAGAGAATGAAAGAAAGAAAATACGTAATCTTTTTCATATGCACTCCATAGTATGTAGTTTTTGCACACAGTCTGATTAGGAAAATATGTCAAGAATTTTAGATATAATACCACATACTAATCGAGGATATCACTTTTTAAATGATTAATCTGCTAATACTCTTTTAACACCTAATTACTTTTGAGGAGTAATGTCTTCAATATCTTGTTTTTTAGGGGAGTCAAGCGATATGTGAATAATATTATTGCCAATGTCTGAAAAATCTATCTTATCAAGGTATAAAGAGCGTACTCGTCTGTTATGTTGTGTGTGATAATTAAGCACATGATCAGTAAGATCCCATGCCGTAGTCCAAATCGTAGAACTCCGCATACCTTCCATGTCGCTCGAAGTATCGAAGCCCTCAGCAGCGCCAAGAGGTAAATTAAAGTTATCAAGAATTCTAAATACTTCATACACAGTTTCTGCTGAAGTCGGAGTAGGTCTGGAAGTTCCTGTCCAGGCAACTGCACGAACAAATCGCGAAGGAGGAGTATTATCGCCGGGCAACCCGAGCATTCCGCTGCCTGCGCCCATAGGTGCGAAGTCAAGTCCATCGATTTTTTTATCTGGATATGGGGCAGCAGAAAGATTTATATAATTTCGTAAATTGGTCATATGCCAATCGTAAGTAGGTCCGTTTGTAATAACTCCTAAGGGATTATCGAAGATTTTCATCTCACCATTAGCGAACTCAATAACAATGGAATTACCTTCTGAGTCGGTCACCATCCAATGAGCATAAACAGGGATCCCGATTTCTTCTTGTACAACAGGGACAACCCGCACTGTTCTCATGCCTTCTCTCACTTCTGCAATAGTTGAAAACTGCGAAAGTATATAATTTGTCACATCAAGTGCTGTGATACTGATGTCTGCTTTATCATTTTCATAGCTTGGGTAGCATGCAAATCCTACATGATAGAACAGCCCGGCAGCCAATCCTCTCTCGTTCATGCCGTCAGCAATGAAATCCTGACCAAGCATATCGAGACCGACAACACCATATTTTGCTTTCCATTTCTTGCCGTTCTCGCCATCCGGAGTCAAGCCCGTGAAAGAATATCCGCGAGGAATAATGGTAACCCGGGATTGCAGGTCAAATTTTCCCCATTCCATTGTGCGACCGTACACAACACCATTGTCCGTTGCGATCAATCTGATTCCTGTACACGCATAAACGGAATGAGTGAGGGTTCCAAATACAAGCAGCAATCCTATGAAAATAGGGATGAGCGTTTTTTTATTCAGTTTCATTTTTTATCTCCTTCTATTTTGAATTAGTGTGATGAACCAGGATATTTCCGAATTGTTCGTTATTTTCATTTATTGTAAAAAGGAAATTCTATCCCGTATGTGTCAAATATTTCCCTTTTTATATCTAAGCAATTGAGAGTGATAAATTAGCTATGTCTGGGATGCGCTCATTTACCCACGCTTTCCATACGCCTGTTTCTTGTTTTTACCCTCTTTTTTTTTCTTCGCATGAGTGATCAGAGGTTTTTTATCTCTTCCTCTGAAATTCATTATGATCTTCTCTGCTTTATCAAAGGGAACGGTTATAAATGAGAAGTTGTCCATAACCTGCACATCTCTGATATCTTTGCCCTTGATGGAGACTTTACTCGTCACAAGATCGACAAGTTTTCTCGCATCCAACCTATCTTTTTTGCCCAATGCGACAAAAAGCCGTGCTTTACCCTGCCCATCAAGCTGCCTTCCTTTGCCGCTGACCTCTTCTATCTCATTATACGCATCAGGATTGAGTTCTTCTTCAAAAGAATAATGGAGTAATGCTGCCAGTATTTCAGTCTGATTATGATCTCCAAGCAATTCCTTTGCCCATGCATAAAATTTTGTGTCGACCTTTTGCTCAAGGACAGATTTCAGATCTTCATCGATCTTGTTCTTCTTCGCAGCGATAATATCTTTCACGACAGGAACTTTTGATTTTTTAATATCAGTCTTTGCTGCTTTTTGTATGAACATCATGCGCTTATATTCGCTGGGAGTAATAAAGGTTATAGCCGTGCCCTCATTCCCCGCTCTTCCTGTGCGTCCTATCCGGTGAACATAGGAGTCCGGATCCTCGGGGAGAGAATAATTTATCACATGTGAAAGGTTGACCACATCGATTCCACGTGCTGCCACATCTGTTGCAACAAGGATATTGGCTTTTTGCTTCTTGAATTTTTCCAGAGTTTTTTCTCGTTGAGCTTGCGTGATATCTCCATGAATTGCTTCTACATCATACCCTCTATCATTGAGATGGGCTGCAAGATTATTCACATCATTCTTTGTTCGGCAGAAGATCAGCCCGTAAAAACCGTCTTCGATGTCGATTATCCTGCAGAGAGCTTCAAATTTATCTGATGCTTTTACCTCGAAGTATATCTGCTCTGTCAGGGCATTTATCAATTGCTCTTTTTTCACCGTAAGAAACTCATAACCTTTCATGTATTTGTGAGCAAGGTCCTTTATTCTTTTTGGAATCGTTGCAGAAAACAGGAGCGTTCTTTTGTTGGGATTTGTATGCTTCATGATCTCTTCCATATCGTCGACGAATCCCATGTTGAGCATTTCATCTGCTTCATCAAGGATCAGGTGCTCGATTTCTCCGATCTTCAGCGTTTTTCTGTTAAGATGATCGATGATTCTGCCAGGAGTTCCTACGACTATATGCACACCCTTTTTCAGTCTGCGCAGTTGCTGATCAATTGATTGGCCGCCGTAAATCGGCACTATTATGAGATTCTTGTCACCCTTGAGCGAATTAATCTCTTCCGCTACCTGAATAGCAAGTTCCCGAGTTGGAGTCAGAATGAGTGCCTGGACTGTATTCGAATCCTGGTTGATCATTTCTATCAACGGCAATCCGAAAGCCGCTGTTTTGCCGGTGCCTGTTTGTGCTTGAGCGATGATGTTCGTGTCATCTCTAAGCATGATGGGAATCGTTATGATCTGAATTGCAGTTGGTTCCTCAAATCCCTTTTTATTTATTGCCTCGAGCACTTTTGCCGAAAGCCCGAGATCGCTGAATGATTTTTTGTTTTCCATATATTTCTCTTTTTTATTTAAAGCAGTATGATTGATTATTTCCCATTGTATTTTTTTAATATGTCCATGGTTGATGGTGTTCACCAGCATAGGATAGGGGATACCGCTATTTATGAACCATAATTTATGTGCCTATTTTCTTAGGCAATTAATATCTTGTTTAATTTGTGAACGCTACAGTAATTGTACTCATTTACTAATGCATTTTGATATGATCAATTAATCAATATTTTCTCGTGCTTGTCACAAGCTCTTTAACGTATGACAAGAGTTTTCACATTTATCTTTACTCTTTCAAGCTCTCGACAAGTAGCCGAATTACAACCATTCCGGGATCGTCTACCCCAATCGTTTTATTGCCGAATATCCGTGCCCTGCCCTGTTTGCACGGCAATTCTCTAAAATGATCTAAGGTTTGAGTAGCAGCTTTGTCTACTGTTTCCAATAGTGTATGTTTATTATCAGCATCTTTAAGTGCATCACGAATTCCTGCTAGTTCATCGAGGACTGTCTTATCGCCCAATTTGCTTTTTCCTCTTAAAGCCATTTTTTCAATCACAACATCAAGGATATGTGGCAATCTTTCCCATGGAACTTCTGACATATTTTTTGTTTCTTTAGCAGCAGCCATGAGTCCCGTTGCGAAAAGTGTGGCAAAAGATGAAGCACGGGTACTTGTAAACGCCTGTGCACACATCATGAATGACATGCCCACATCATCAGGAAATTCAGGAGTTTTAGTCATTATTGCACTAAAGCCATTTTTCATAGTGATGCCTATGTCCCCGTCACCGATAAAATTATCACGCTTGTTCAATTCATCAGCAGATTTTTCCATCTTATCTGCCATTAATTTGATTGCTGTTATTATGGTCTTTGTAGTGAATCCACTACTCATAACATCCGACTTTCCAGAAAGCACAATCACATGGTGCTTTGAGAAGAAGCTCAAGCTCTTCATCCAGAAGACAGATCGTGAGTGTCATGCCTGCCATTTCCATCGACGTTGCATAGCGTCCAACTAAAGGCATGACAATTTCAACACCAATATCATCGAATTTCGATTTTATATATCTATAAGCTATGTATAATTCTTCTAGAGGTGTTGCCCCGAGACTGTTTACCAGCACAGAAATCCGATTTCCCTTTTTTAATGGCATATCAGCAAGAATAAGTTCTAACATTTCTTGAGCAATCTCGTCCGCTTTTTTCAATGTTCCGCGCCATACACCAGGCTCGCCATGAATCCCCATACCCATTTCCATTTCATCCTCTCCGATCTCAAATCCGGGTTTTCCTGCCTGTGGTACAATGCACGGCGTTAAAGCCATTCCAATTGAGCGGCAAGCATCAGCAGCTTTCTGCGCCACTCTGGTTACTTCAGTAAGGCCGGCTTTCTCATCGGCTTTTGCACCCGCGATCTTGAACGCATAGACTAAACCGCCAGTTCCACGTCGTTTTTCTTTTTCCTCGGGAGGAGCACTTGCAACATCATCAGCCAGTGTCACTGTCGTTGACTCAAAGCCTTCCATCTCAAGCATTTCACCAGCCATGTCGAAATTCATGACATCGCCGCCGTAATTGCCATAGAGACGCAAAACACCTACACCGCTGTTTGCCTGACGCATGGTTTCTGCGATTTGTTCTGAAGTAGGGGAACAAAATACATCTCCGATCGCTGCAGCATCAAGGAGTCCTTTGCCGACATAGCCGGTAAAGATAGGAAGATGTCCCGAACCGCCACCTGTAACGATGCCGACTTTTCCTTTTATTGGTGCTTCAGGTCGAACAATGACACGTCCTTGTGGACCAGTCTGCTTGTAATATTCAGGATGTGCAGCACATAATCCCTCGAGCATTTCGGCAACATAATTTTCAGGATCGTTTAAAATCTTTTTCATCAATATGCCCCTTGTATATAGGTGTTATTTCATTTCAGCTAATAACTTTTTGATCACATCTTTCGAAGTGATGCCTTCCGCTTCTGCGGCAAAGTTCAAAAGAATTCTGTGCTGAAGGATCGGTGTGGCAACAAATTCGATATCTTCCATTGATGGTACAGTTCGTCCATTCAACGCAGCGCGTGTTTTTGCTGCGAGAACAAGATACTGCGAAGCGCGAGGACCAGCTCCCCAGTTAACCCAGTTTTTCACAAAGTCGGGAGCATCTTCAAATTTTGGACGGGAGAGTCGTGCAAGCTTTACTGCTGTTTCAAGAATGTGTTCGGGCAGGGGTATCTTGAAGATAAATTTTTGCAGCTTTGTGATTTCTTCTCCGCTCACAATTTTTTGAATGGTTTCAAATTCCCTGCTTGTGGTTATTTCAGCAATTTGTTTTTCTTCTTCATATGAAGGATAATCTATGTCGATATGAAAAATAAACCTATCGAGCTGAGCTTCTGGTAAAGGGTAGGTGCCTTCCTGTTCGATGGGATTCTGAGTTGCCAGCACAAAGAATGGAGGAGAGAGAGGAAAAGTATGATTTCCAGCTGTGACCTTTCTTTCCTGCATTGCTTCAAGGAGTGCGGATTGCGTTTTCGGAGGAGTCCTGTTTATTTCATCTGCAAGAATAATATTAGCAAAAACCGGTCCTTTCACAAACTGGAAAGCGCGCTTGCCTGTTGTCTTATCCTCTGTGAGAATATCTGTGCCTGTGATGTCTGAGGGCATAAGATCAGGTGTGAATTGTATCCTGCTGAAATTGAGGTCGAGTACCTGCGAAATAGTGCTGATCAAAAGTGTTTTTGCCAATCCGGGCACACCGACCAGCAGGCAATGTCCATTTGCAAAAAGAGAGATAAGGAAATATTCGATCACCTTATCCTGTCCCACAATGACTTTGTGGATTTCGTTCACTATCTTTGCTCTGGTTTCAGAGAGGTTTTCTATAGTTTTTACGTCGCTGTTTGAGACAATATTATCCATGCAATATCCTTTATTAAATACTTTGAGATAGATTCAGGAGTGTTGTTTTTGGATGTCAAGATTGAGGATAGCAGATTAAAGATGTCTAGTCGTTGCGAGGATTAAAGTGTGACTTTTATCCAGATTTGGTAGATAGGAATACTGGATACATGCTTTTGTAAAATAACATATGCGTTCAACTAGTTACGCAAAATTCCAATCTTGCGTACTCAACATCGGAATGTTGAGTTACTCCTCACTTTTAATCCTCTACTCTTTACGCACTACGGCTTAATAATACCCAGCCAATCTCCAAGCAGGAAATTCAACCTTCCGATAAGAAGCGAGATACGAGCCATCACCGTGTAACCGAATGCAGCACCGAAACTTACCATAAGGAAATATATGCCGACCCGGGCAGTTACTCCGAAAGCTCCCTCATGTTTCTTGCTGAAGAAAAAGTACACAATGCCAGATATTGTGCCGATTATGAGAATAAGTTCGCCAGCGATCTGAGCAGCATTACTTGTTGCAAAGGGATTCAGCATGGTCGCTGTTAATTGGTTAAGTACATCTGACTGAAGATAACGCTTGAAGAACAATCCGGCAGTTGTTCCCACCACAACTGCAAGTGCGTACCTGCTTACCCAATCAATAGTAGGTATCAACCTGCAGAGCATCAGGATACCGAGGAATGCCGGTATCAGAAGGATGAAATTATGAGTAAAATCCGAAGTAACAGGGATAAAAAGATTCGGCATGAGTATGTTGTAGATTGTATATATGAACCAATAACCCGCAGAAATTCCGATGAAGATCTGCTCAGCTATTTTGTAAAAAGGATTGTCCTTATAAAGAAAGCTGAAGATAGCGAAAGTAAGAAAAGCCCCGACCCAAATCCCGATTCTATCCATAATTATTGCCATTTTTCCTCCGCCTATGCTTTCAATGTGTCTTTTTGTTTCCTGGTTGCAAAATAGCCGATATTGCCGATCAGGATGAACAGGATTATTACGAGATGTGCAACGGATTGGGCATCCATTCCTTTTGTTGCAAAACCAGGTTTATTGATGAGGAGTTCAAATTCCGCTGCGCCTTTCAATCCGCCAAGCAAACCGACAAGCTGCTGCTGTTCGTTCACATAGGGCAGCATCGTGGGCGCTTGTACTGCGGTTGTACCCCCAGCAACTGGTTTTCCAAATGTATCATGAACGATCATAACCCACTGTTTCAATCCCGGATCACCTGCAGATAATGAGATCATACAACCGATTTTATCGAAATTCTTTATGCCCTTCATGATGGGGAATTCGTCGATTGGATTTCCCCCTGCATCGGCAGGAAAGGTGCTTCGAAAATCCTTTGCCATATGATTGATCGTCACCATACCGCCCGATTTATAACCGAGATTAATAAAGTCGATACCATATTCGATATTTGGGTATTCCGTACTCACTATTTCGTATGCTTCGTTGCACATCTGCACGCCCATGGGCCAGAGTGCTGTTGCAATTATCCGCAATCTAAGTGTGAACGCCTGCTGCATCAAAGCAATTGCCATTGGTTGTATTTCCGGTTTGGTCGAAGGATCATAATCAAAAGAAATGAGAATGCGTGTACCGGGTTCCAATTCTTGAAGAAGATCATAGACACTCTGCACATTCTCGGTCACTTCCAGGTTGAATCCCAATGTCCATATTAGAGGAATTGCCACGCCGAGTAGGATGAGCAGGAAAATAATTCGACGATCAATATTAAGGAATCTCTCAAAAATTTTCATCTTATTTACCCCCTAAATATGAACGTTCGATGCCAAGAATGATGCGCAGAGAGCTGCCGATCACACCCAAACCGGCGCAGATCATTATCGCTCGCTGACCCGCAGTATTGGGATATTTCATAATGAAAGAGGCAATATTAGGCAAATGCAAAAATCCAAGTGAATCAGGGATCCATCCGGTCAAAGTGCTTCCGATCGTTGTTCTACCAAGCATGACGAGAACTGCTGCGATAAGGAGTAAAGTAGATTCGGGACTGCGTGCACGAAATGCCCTGTACGATGCGGAAGCCATGAAGAATGCGAGCAGAGAGAACATCGTGGCAGAAAGGTTTTCAAATAAATATTTAAAGATGTAATCAAAGGGTTTATATCCTAGGAAATTGATCATTTTTTCACTTGCAGGAATGAGTCCGGGCTGCTGCTGTGTTCCCCATAAAATACCACAAATGACCATGATGGAAAAACTCACAAGCGCAATAATGAAGTATGGCCAGTTCGGTGCTTTGCGGGATATTTTTATGATATTGACCTTGAACAAGCTGAGCTGCCCGAGGATGATAGCAAAACCGGAAATGATCAAAAACCATCCTTCGAGACTGGTCGAAAGACTATTAAAGGGTTTGTGTGGAATGAATTCAGAAACAATGATAAGCATGCCAACCAAGAAGGTGATGAGCATAGGAATTTGTCTTCTCATGTGTCCTCTTTATGTATTAGTGGGTTGCCAGAAAATCTTTCAGGAAATGTATGCCGAACATTTCGAGCACTACACCGACAAGAAGGGTAAATATTATAATTGCTTTTCCCACATCCTGACCTTTCAAACTTCCAAGCTGATTTGGTTCATTTGAAAGATATGCAGATGCAGCGAAGAGTTCTTCACCGATCAACGTATAGTCACAGGCAGCAACGAAGAAGGGGATCTGGGTGGGCATTGCAGTGCCTGCGATCTGAATTGCACCGCTCTCAAAACCTGTTTCTGCAAGAATAAGAGATTCTGCGTAAAATGCGCCGAGATAGAAAGTTGCAGCGGGTTTTTCTCGAAGGATTATGCCGTCAACGCCTGCGACATATCCGAACTGATCATCAGTAAGATAAAATACTGAATCCGGCTTAAAGGCATCGGGTCTGCCTGCACGAAGATAGGCTTCCTTTACGATTTCCTTTGCTGTGGAGAGCACCATTGAACGGCATACCGGAACATGGATTGTAGAATCATATTGGGCTACTTTTTCTGCGAGATGCCCGAGAATGTTCAGTCCCGCAATAGTCTGCATATCATCGAGATCCATGATGCCGGGAACAAATAAAAGGGGTTTTCCCATTTCTGTAGCCCGTCCGACTGCTTCTTCGATCGTGTCAAGTCCGCTGATCTTTCTTATGTAGAGCCGCTTTCCTTTTCGTGCAGAGAAAATAAAATAAGTGATCGCACTTCCAAGTAGGATTGTCATAATGAGCAAAGATATTTTATCAGTATTGAACCATTCTGCCTTTGCTATAGCTGACGCACTGAAACTTTGCAGTGTTTCACCTTCTATGTTCAACACAGAGAGTTTATAGAAATATTCCTGTCCGTCCTCGATATTTTCATCATCAATAAATTGCTTCATAAGAGGTGTAACCGTAGCGATCTCAATATAATTTTCTTTATCAATACTGCGGCTGATGGTCATCTCGGGAAAAGACAGCGGGACGTTCCATTCCAGCAGTATCGCACCACCATCATCATTTGGGTTGTCTGCAGCAGTGAAGGTCATATCTTGGGCATATAACGAAAAAGCAAAAAATATACAAAATATAATAAAAAAAGATACTCTCATGCCTAATACCCCATGCATAAATTTAATTTGAACTATTAATCCCAATTTCCTATTTGAAATGTCAATAAATTACACTTCAATATAAATTTATTTGGGAAATTTGCAAAACTTTACAAAAATTTCAGAAATCAACATTTGATTATTTTAGGAATAGTATATGAATATTTTAATTTCAGGCGGAACAGGATTTATCGGATATCATTTAATAAAACGTCTTGTAAACAGAGGTCATGCGGTTACGTGTATTATAAGACAAAATTCAAATATTGAGAAATTGAATGGATTTAATCTTCAGTATATTTCATATGAAGAAATAAAAAATAGTGAAATAGATTTTTATGGATATGATGTTGTATATCATCTTGCGAGTATACGTCATAAATGGGGAACAAGCTGGAATGAGTATGTGAAATCCGGGCAAAATTATACTGAGATGTTGTTAAAATCTTCCGTTGGAAAAATAACACAATTTATATTTTGCAGTTCTGTAGCTGTTTACGGATATACAGATACACTGCCGATCTCGGAAAGTTCAGAGAAAAGCCCCCATAATCTATATGGTAAGATGAAGCTGGAATGCGAAAATCTCGTTACATTATATAACGAAAAGTATGATTTACCCTATACAATTCTTCGTCCATCAGTTGTATATGGCGAAAATGATCCACAAGGGATGATGACTCGACTTGTCAAGATGATTTACGATAACTCATATCATACTATTGGGAATGGAAACAATAGAATTCAATGTGTTTATATTGAAGATTTTATTGATATTCTCGAAAAGATAGGAACAAATTTTCATCCAACTAATGATGAATTTATTATTTCATACCAGTATCCAATTACCATTAATGATTTAGTTAAATTAATTAGAAACGAATTACATAAGGAAGTTACCCTTGACATTAAGATTCCAGTATGGTTTGCACGATTTTTTGCCATGATAATTGAAAAGGCTTATCAAGTCGGCATTAAATTAACAGGACCAGAACCAATAATTGCTAAAGAGAAAGTGGATACAATGGTAAAAGATGTTGTCTATGATACTTCAAAAATTAAAAGTGCATATGATTTCGCGTCCACCGTTTCATATAAGCAAGGAATTAACAGATTGATACGCAGTTTAATACAGGAGAATAAATGGAAGGTATAATTACACAAGATGTTTGCAAGCGATATAATTGTGAAATTTTAGGTTTTGGAGAAATATTTGAAATAAAGTCTGTTGAACGGATTAGGAAGAGATTAGTAAAAAAATATAAAAACGGGATTTTATATTTATCTTCTAATAAGGATCATTCAGGAAGAGGATTTACCAGGGAAGAGATTGAACAGAAAGTCAAGGAAGATGGTTTGGAAATTCTAGAAAGCGGGTATGCAGATGCGCCGCCATGGAAATCCGATCCACTTGAATCAGGACAACAATCAAGCAAAATGGAAATCCCTATTTTATCAAAACTAGTTCCTTTTATATTTATATTATGGATTCCATTGTTTGAACGATTTTACAGAAAGAGAAGAAAAGCACATATAGCTTGGGTTTTCGGAGCAGTTGATGAAAAATAAACTGAATATTATTATTGGTATAATAATTGGTGCTGCTTTTCTTGGTTTATGGTTTCTTCTCGTTGATCCAAATGAAATTTGGTCATATCTCAGAGGACTCAATATTTTTCATGTTATTTTATTCACTTTTTTTTATATTTTTGCATATTTCATACGTTCCTATAGATGGCGTTTAATATTAAAACCCATTTTTAAAATGAAAATTCTGGAGTCTTTTTTTTATTTTATGGCAGGAATGCTTATAAATTATCTTGTTCCTGTGAGAGCTGGTGAAGTTGCTAAAAGTTTTTTTCTTAAGAAAAATGAAGGGGTAAAAATTTCTAAATCTCTCCCTTCAATCTTTATCGACAAACTAACTGATTTATTCCCAATAATTGTAATTATTATACTTATTCCTATCCTGGCAATTCCTATCAGTAAAACACTTACATGGATAATCGTTGCGATCTTAATCCTATATGTGATACTTCTTTTTATTCTTATCTTCTCTATGAAAAGTCCGGAGAATATGCATAAAATATTGATGAAACTGTCATTTTTCCTTCCTAATAAGTTTAAAAGTAAGCTTGAAGAATTTTATACAAGCTTTATTGAGGGAATGGGCATCCTGAGAGGAAGAAGGAAAGATACAATAATGATATATCTTTTGACTTTGCTCGCAGTTTTTTCTGAAGGATTTTTTGTATATATGATCTTTCGCAGTCTTGGTTTACAAAATATTGGCTACATTAAAATAGTATTTGGATATACATTAATGAACCTTACATACATACTTCCTACTCCACCTGCTCAAATTGGCTCAAATGAATTTATGTGGGTTATAATATTCTCATTTGCTTTAGGTTTAAATAGAAATTTAACCGGAGCTGCCGTAGCAACCGTTCATATATTAACGACAATTGTAATATTCGCATTTGGGGCAATCTCACTTTCATCGATTGGAATAAAATTTTCGGAGATTTTTAGAAAAAAATAAATTCTTGACACAGATCAGAATAAAATTTTAAAAAAGTCAACCATGGAGGTGCGATATGAAAAGTAAGGTAATTATATGCATTCTTTCTCTTGTTCTGCTAGGGATTTTCTATACTTTACAAGCTGATATTATTACTGTTAATGCTAATGGCGGATATCAATATTTAACAATTCAAGATGGTATTGATGCCGCAAGTAATGGAGATACGGTATTAGTTTATTCTGGAACTTATATCGAAAACATTAATTTCTATGGCAAGGACATCATTGTAGCTTCCTTATACTTTAGCACTGGAGATGCCGGATACGTAGAGAACACAATTATTGATGGTGGCGGAAACGGCTTTGTAGTACATTTTGAGAATGGTGAAACCGAATCTGCTTTGCTTCAGGGTTTTACAATTACAAACGGATACGCTGAAGATGGTGGGGGTATTAAATGTAAAAATGCAAGCATGCCGGTTATTGATCATTTGATTATTACAGGTAATGCAGCTTTTGACGATGGCGGCGGTGTTGCGTGCTATACTAATTCAGCGATGAGAATTTCGAATTGTGTTTTTTTTGAAAATGTTGCTGACGATAATGGAGGTGGCATCTTTCTGAATCATTCTACAGGATTAATTGAAAACTGTCTGTTTTACGAGAATATTTCTAACGGCGGAAGTTCTGCAATAGATTGTTGGTCGTCCGATCCAATGATAATTAATTGTTCTTTTTTTAATAATGTATCCTACGGATGGGCAACGATTGGTATATGGGACACCTCAAGTCCTTCTATATTAGATTGTATAGTATCAAATAATACTGGTTCGGGATTTGTGTTTCATTCTCAGTCAGAAGCGATAGTTGAATTTTGTAATTGTTATAACAATTCCTTTGGTTCCTTTTCTGGTTCTGTACCACCAGGTCTTGGAGTAATCAATCAAGTTAATGCAAACAATGATCCATGTGACGAGTTTTATAATATTTTTATGGACCCGGAATTAATTGATCCTATAAATTCAGATTTTACGCTGTTCCCTTCATCACCCTGCATAGACGCAGGTATTTCCGATACAATCGGGTTCAACCTTCCGCAATTCGATCTCGATGGTAATCCTCGTGTCGTTGATGGAAATGGTGATGGATTAGCAATTATTGATATGGGGTGTTATGAATTTGATGGAATGACCAATTATGTCTTTACTCGTATTACTAGTGGAGATATTGTTAATGATGCTGGCTATTCTCATGGGAGCAGCTGGATTGACTATGATAATGATAATGATCTCGATCTCTTTGTTGCTAACTGGAATGATCAGGATAACTTTCTCTACCAAAATGATGGAAATGGAACATTCACAAAAATCACAAATGGTGTCGTTGTAAACGATGGGGGTAAATCCTACGGATCAAGCTGGGGTGATTTTAATAATGATGGTCATATCGATGCTTTTGTAAGTAATATTTCAGATCAAGATAATTTTCTCTATCAAAATAATGGAGATGGAACATTTCTTAAGATTACTGAAGGTGATATTGTTAATGACGGCGGCAAATCCAACAATTGCTGTTGGGGTGATTATAATAATGATGGATTTCTCGATCTGTTCATAGCTAACAGTGGCTCTCAAAATAATAGTTTGTATTGCAATTGTGGAGATGGTTCATTTTTGAAAATAACTAACGGTATATTAGTAAATGATGCAGGTCAATCAAAAGGTTGTTGTTGGGCGGATTATAACAATGATGGATACCTTGATTTGTTTGTTACAAATTCAGATAATCAAAATAACTATTTGTACTGTAATAACGGAAATGGCACTTTTACAAAAATAACAGATGGTCCTATCGTTAATGACGGAGGTGATTCTCGGGGTGGTGGTAGCTGGGGAGATTATGATAACGATGGCGATCTTGACCTTTTTGTTTCGAACAGGTTGCAAAACAATTTCCTTTATTGTAACGATGGAGATGGCACTTTTACTAAAATCACTGCAGGGGATATTGTAAATGATGGTGGAAATTCTCGAGGAAGCAGCTGGGCTGACTATAACAACGACGGATATCTGGACCTGTTCGTATCCAATGACGGTGGAAATAACTTCTTATATAAAAACAATTGTGATGGCACTTTTACCAAAATCACTGATGAAGTTATTACTAATAATGACGGCGTTTCTGTAGGATGTGTATGGGGAGATTATGATAATGACGGTGACCTAGACATATTCGTAAGTAATTTCTGGGATGATAATAATTACTTATATAAGAATAACGGTAATGATAACAACTGGATAAATATCAAATGTGTTGGTACTATTTCAAATAAAGCTGCCATCGGCACAAAAGTAAAAGTGAAAACGATCCTGGATGGAAGCCCAATGTGGCAGGTGAGAGAAATTTCAGCATTGAATGGATACAGTAGCCAAAATAGTCTGAATGTCGAGTTCGGTTTAGAGAGCAGTACACTTATAGATTCGGTAATCGTAAGTTGGCCAAGTGGTACTGAACAAATCCTAACAAACACAGCGTCTAATCAGTTTATTACAATTACTGAGCCTTTTTCTTCTCCTGATCAAATTGCACTTCAAATTCCCACAGTAAATGCACTTCCCGGAGATACAGTTCTTATGCCTATGAATGTTCAATTTCCCCAAGATTCGACTTTCACGTCCGCAGAAATTCAAGTAGGTGGATATTTGGGATCATTAGAATTTGTTGAATTAATTGCTGATTGCAGCCTGGTTGGCGATGCCGGATGGTTGTATGAATCTAATGAAAACGACAGCGTAAACACAATATGGATGGCTGGATCTGAAGCCATATCCGGTGAAGGTACTCTAATCTGGATGAAATTTATAATACCGGAAACTGCAGCTGGTTTTATTCCAATCATACTTGTAGATGCGTTGTTTGATACGGGTGTGATACCTGTCAATGTAACTTCTGGTGGTGTAAATGTTGTCACACCATTGTATGGAGATGTAGATTTCAACGGATTGGTACAAGCCTATGATGCTTCTATGATCCTGAAATATCTTGCGGGCTATATTAATCTTGATGCTCTGCAACTTACAGTTGCTGATGTGAGTCTTGATTCAACAGTTTCTGCTCTTGATGCAACGCTGATTTTGCAGTATGGTGTTGGCATTATTGATACTTTGCCCTATGAACCAGGTCCAGACTACATTGCAGATGGTGATATCTCAATGGAAGATGCAGCCTATACAGGAATTCCGGTTGAAATACCTCTATATATCACAAATTCGGAAAAGATTTATTCATTCGAAGGCTTGATCAATTTTGATTCTCAGCTTCTCACATTATTAAGCATTTCTTGGTCAGAATACTTAGATGGATGTAATATTCAATATAATGTAAATGAAGGAGAATGTAGGATCGTTGGGGCGGATATCGAACCATACAACCAGAACGGCATATTTGCAACGTTACGATTCTATGTTAATGAGGAATTTGCTCCAAGCGACTCCACAATTATCTATTTCGACAGGATGCGCTGGAATGAGAACGATGTAATGTATAATGTCGATCGTGCGAAGATTTTTAACAATTTTGGAATAAATGATCCTCATGAGTACGAATTCATACTTCATCAGAATAGTCCAAATCCCTTTACGCATACAACCAAAATTCAATATTCAATCCCATCGGAAAGCTCAGTCTCTCTCAAAATATACAATATAAAAGGTGAATTTGTTAAGGAACTTATCGATGATTATAAAGATAAAGGGACATATGAAGTTGCCTGGGATGGGAGAGATAAATATGGAAATAAGGTTGTAAGTGGTGTATATTTCTATCAATTTATTAGTGGCGATACAAAAGTAATTAAAAGGATGATACTACTTAACTAAATAGATTCGTTATAATAGAGCCCGGATCACATTTTAAAGATAGACTTCAGTTTATTTTTCAGTGAACCGGGTTTTTTTCTTTCGTCGAAATAACCTTCAAAATTATGAATGAGTACTTCGTTGTTTAAAATTCGTTTTGGATTTTCATAGAACAATATTTCAGCAAGGTCTTCAGAATAATTTGAGGCGACAAGATCATAGGTATCTTTCATTAGGATAGGGCGCTTTTTAAGACCGTGAACATCGGATGCAATAACATGAACGCAGCCTAGATTCAGCATTTCCAATGCGAGGTCTTTCACGGCATTTCCATAGACGCCCAAAATACTGCCGCTGTTCATCTGCACATATATTTCTCTATTTACTATTGTAAGCAGGTAATCGATATTATTCATGAAGGGTGAAAATCTCTCTGCATGTGCAATAATTGGTCGAAATCCATTTTGCTGAAAATTAAAGAGGATTTCTTCAAAATTATCAGGAAACCTTTGCAGTGCGGTCTCAATAAGTACATAATTACTCTGTGCCAGAGTGAGATCTTCTTTTTTTACTTTGCTTACCAGATCAGGTTCACAATAGAGTTCTGCTCCGGAATGTAGAATCATATTTAGATTATGTTTTTGTATAAGCTCCCGAACCTCATTGACTTTTTCGGTAATAATCTTGTGAGAGTTTTCATACACACCTGAAATAATGTGTGGAGTGGCGACAAGTTCTGTTACCCCCTGATCAATGAGCGCTTGTAATATCTCATAACTCTCTTGTAAATCCTGTGCGCCGTCATCGATGCCGGGCAGTACATGAGTGTGAATATCTATCATCTCAACTATAAGTGAATTGCTTCTGCAAAATCTTTGATAAGATTGGTCTGGTCATTCTTTTCTATAGCAGTTCCAATCACTATAAAATCAGCACCTGCGGATACTTTTTCTCTGGCTTCCTGAGGAGTTTTTATTCCACCGCCGATGATCATTGGTATAGAAATGTTCTCTTTGACTTTCTTTATCATATCTGAAGGCACAGATTGTTTTGCTCCGCTTCCTCCGTCAAAAAAAATAAGCTTCATACCAAGATATTGTGCAGCAAGTGCGTGTGATACTGCAATATCATATTTGGTCCTTGGTATTGGAAGGCTGCTGCTCATAAACTGAACTGAAGTGAGTGATCCGGATTCGATAAGGAAGTAACCAGTAGGAATAGCTTCCACATCATATTTTTTGATAAGAGGAGCTGTCCTAACTTGTTCACCAATAAGCAATTGAGGATTCCTGCTGCTCATCATGCTGAGGAAAAGGATTGCATCTGCATAGGGTGAAACAAAATTGAAAATTCCCGGAAAAACGAGTACGGGTATTGTCACTTGTTCTTTTATGACCCTCACGGTTTCATTAAAATTATCTCTAACCATCAAGCTGCCACCGACCAAAATGACATCAACACCGCTGAGCTGACATTTTTCTGCAAGCTTTGCGGATTCCGAAGGTGCTTGTGTGTCAGGATCTATGAGACAAAAGAAACCCGCTTTTTTCTCATTTTTTAATGAATATAAAAATCGTAATATAGTATCTTTCATTGCGCCACCCATAAAATAACTAAAAATACAAGCATATGTATTTTCATAAAACTTTCTGAATATTTTGCCGTCTTTGTGATCGGTTTTATTAAAAGAATTATCAAGTTAATAAAAAGTAATAATAGGATACCGATTAGTAATACAATAAAGAATGCTAACGAGTAAAATTCCGGATAACCCCAAATAATTGTTGCTGCGAATCCTATCCAGAACAAAAGTGCCAGGAGAAGGGTTTTTTTGTCACCCCACAAAATCGGCAGCGTTTTTGCTTCCGCAGATCTGTCGCCATTCTTATCTTCTATGTCTTTCACAAGTTCTCTTATGATAGTATAAAAAAAAGCACAGAGTCCTACAAAAAAAGCATTTCTGAGATTACTTGTAATAAAGCTTCCAAAGATAAAGGTTGAAGCGGTCACGAAAGCGACAAGTAGATTTCCCAAGAAATGTATTCTTTTACTTTTCCATGCATATATAAAAAGCAGTAATGAATTAAATGCAGCAATTGCGATCATCCAAGGATTGCGCAGAAATATACTGATAATTATTCCCAAGGCAAAAAGGCAGATCCCGTAATATTTTGCTTTTAATGGAGTGATCAGTCCAGAAGGCAAAACTCTTTCTTTACGATTGATCATATCGATCGAATAGTCATAGTAGTCATTGAGAACGTAACCTCCCCCTGAAATAATCGCTGCAGCAATGCCTGCGAGAAGGGGAAAAAGAAGCGGGAACACTGCTACTTTGTAGTATGCTCCGAAGAGAACTGCAATCAATACAAAGAAAAAATTCAGCGGTCTGAGAATACGAATATATGCGAAGAAGGTTTTTATCACTAGGGAATTCTGTCATGAATGCGTTCTACAACATCTAGGAGAACGCTATTGTGTGGTATATATTTGATGATATTCTGTGCGTCTTGGATGAGTTTTTGAGCTTGTCGCTTTGATTCTTCTATGCCAAGAAGAGTAGGATAGGTGACTTTTTCATTGCGCTGATCTTCGCCGGATTCCTTGTCAAGTATGTCGTCTGCTCCAACCTCATCAAGGATATCATCTATAACCTGATAAGCAAGCCCGATATTCAACGCAAAGTCGCTCAATGCATTGGTGATCTGCTCAGTAGCGCCTGCGAGAATGCATGCACAGCGCTCTGCAGAACGGAGAAGTGCCCCGGTTTTTTTGAGATGAATATCCCTCAAAATATGCAGTTTCACTCTTTTTTGCGAGGCTGTAATATCAACAACCTGTCCGCCGATCATGCCTCTAGTGGATGCTGCTTCGATGAGTTCTTCAAGGCACTGGATCGCTTTTTTGCTATTGCGCAGCTTGAGAACTGTCTCGAATCCTTTGGTCATAAGTGCATCACCAGCAAGGATAGCTATTGCATTGCCAAATTTCTTATGACAGCTTGCTTTTCCACGTCGCTCATCGGCATTATCAATAAAAGGGAGGTCATCATGTATCAAAGAGGCGGTATGCAGCATCTCGATTGCACAGGCGACAGGGAGTACTGGCTGCACAGCTCTTTTATCGCGTTTGTTTGCAAGCATTTCATAGGTTGCCAACATCAATATAGGACGCAGACGTTTTCCTCCAGCCAATACGGAATATCTCATCGCACGATGAATTATCTCGGGTTTTGTGCTGTCAGAATCGAGATATTTCGAAAGAGCTTTATTGATAAGCTCTCTTCTGCTTTCAAAATATTTATCTAATATCAACAATCCTCCTAGGATCAATTTCATGTCCCGAAAGGTCGGGTTGAACTTATTGTAAAGTGTAAAAGCTGCAATTTCTTGTCAAATTTTCCAGTTTCAAATCGTATTTAACTTCCTTTATAAAAGCGAAATGGGGTCAATGTCAATCTGCATTTTTATATAGTTTGGAATTTTCACGTTACCCCGGAACCATTCAATAAAGTGGTTGATATTTGGTTGATGTTCAGCTTTTATTAATATATGATAACGGTATTGTTTCCTGATTTTGCTAATGGGGGCAGGTGTCGGGCTGAGTATAATAAGTTTATCTTTTTGAGGATACTGAGCGATCTTATATCTGATGCTGTCCATGAAAGCATGAAGCTGCTCTTCATTATTGAGCAGGAAAAGAATCCGAACTAGTTTGGTGAATGGTGGATAATGAAGCTCCTGTCTGAGGTGAAGCTCGTGCTGATAAAAACCAAAAAAGTTCTGTTTTTGAGCATATTGAATGCTGTAATGTTTCGGATTATAGGTTTGGACGATCACCTCACCTTCTTTTTCACTCCGTCCAGCGCGTCCGGCGACCTGAATAATATGCTGGAAATTTCGTTCTGATGCCCTGAAATCCGGCAGATTGAGATTTACATCTGCCGAGACTATTCCAACTAAAGTAATATTCGGGAAATCAAGTCCCTTGATAATCATTTGAGTGCCAAGTAAAATATCAATATATCCGTTGCGTACCTGGTCAAATACATTTTGGTAACTATTCTTTTTCGTTGTGGTGTCACTATCCATTCGAGCAATTCTTGCAGTGGGGAAAAGAAATTGAAGGTTCTGCTCGATCTTCTCGGTGCCCGGGGAACCAAAATTAAAAATGTACCCACCGCATTCAGGACACTTGCGAGGCATGGAGCGTTCATATCCACAATAATGACACTTGATCTTTTTGTTTCGCGAATGATAGGTCATGCTGATGTTGCAATCTTTGCATTGAAGTACATGTCCGCACTTTACACACTGCACGTATGAAGCGTATCCTCTCCTATTCTGAAAGAGAAGGATCTGTTCCTTCTTAAGGAGCCTGTCTTCGATCTTGTTCCTGAGAAGTTGTGAAAAAATCTTCGTATGATCTTCCTCTTCACGCATATCAACAACAATCAGCTTGGGCAGTATTTGATTTTTCACTCTTTTGGTCATTTTAAGAAGAGAATACTTCTCATGTTGAGTATTAAAATATGATTCAAGATAAGGAGTTGCAGTTCCTAAAAGCACCACCGCATTATTCGTTTTTGCTCTCAAAACTGCCATGTCACGTGCATTATAGAGAGGTGGTCGTTCGTGCTGCTTGTAGGTATTTTCATGTTCTTCATCCACTATAATAAGTCCAAGATTTTCAAGCGGAGCAAAGAGCGCACTCCTTGGACCAATAGCTATCTTTTTTTCCCCCTTCTTCAATAAATTCCAATAGTGTAAACGCTCTCTGTCGCTAAGCTTGCTGTGTAGAACTGCAATGATATCACCGAAGTGAGAGTAAAATCTCTCAACTGTCTGGGGAGTTAAGGAAATTTCAGGAATAAGTATTATCGCAGTTTTGCCTTGAGAAAGGCTTTTTTTCATTGCTCGGATATAGACTTCGGTTTTTCCGCTTGAAGTGACGCCATGAAGAAGAAACGCATGAAAAGTGTGATCATCTATGTGAGTTTCGAGTTTCCCTAAAACCTCAGCTTGTTCTTCAGTAAGTACGAAGGTTAGAGGTTCATTCTGCACTATATCCGAGAAAATATCAGGATGAATTTCACGCTTATAGATTTCAACAAGATTTTTCTCTTTTAATTTATTAATGATGCTGTAGGAAAATTCTTTTGAAATATCTGCCATGAAGATAGGCTCAGACTGGTTTTGGAGGAAATGGAGGAGCTCCTGTTGTTTGGGACTGAGCACTTCATCAGAGGAATCTGCTATAAGTTTGATGCAGTTCACGGTTTTCTTCTGTACTTTTCTCTTATAGTGACGTTCGATATCGATGAATCCCTGTTCCTCCATGTCGAGAAGGTTTTTGTAAAGGCGAGAAATTTTAGACTTTTTCAAGTCTTCAATCGAACAGGAGTTTCCATTTTTTTCTATAAATTTAATTACCTTTAGGAAATCTTTATCCTTGGTTTCGGACTTTTTCAGCGTAATTTTCTGTATTGTATTTACGTTGATACCGGCCGGCAGCATTGCTTTGAAAACGAGTCCAATAGGGCAGTGGTAATATTTTGAAATCCATTTGGCGAAGGTCAGAAGCTCTTTATTGATAAGTGGTTTCTCATCGATAATTTCATGAATTTCTTTTATTTTATCTTCATCATATGCAGGTTTTTCTGTAAGTCCTATAATAATCCCTGTCTGGATACGGTAATTGAAACCCACGATCACTCTTTGCCCGATTTTGGGAGAAATACTCTTGGGACAAGAATAGGTGAATGTGTCCTTGATATTAATCGGCAACGCAACTTCGATAAAGATTTTCATAAATTATTTACATAAAAAAATATTTTTTCCACTTTTGAAACATGAATAAAACTTTTGGAACCTTTGGTGAGGACACAGCAACAAAATTCCTGGAAAGCAATGGCTATACAGTGATCGAACGAAATTACCATTCTCCATATGGTGAAATAGATATCATTTGCAGCAGGGATGAAGAACTCATTTTTGTAGAAGTCAAAGCACGAAGATCTCATACATTTGGAGAAGCATTGGATGCAGTTACAGAGAGCAAAAGACAAAAAATCATTAAAACCGCCTACCACTACCTATCAAAAAAAGACATCGAAATGCCTGTCCGATTTGACATAATTACGCTTGATTATAACAAAAATTCAAAGGAATATTCGCTGCGTCACATTAAAAATGCATTTCTCGGAGAGGATTACTGATCACTGCAGCTCATTTTCGTCGAAGTAAGGTCCTAAATAATCTTTCCAGTCCGGAACAGTAAACTCGAAATCATCGTTATCCACATACACAAGCTTATAATTTCCCATCTTTGTGAAATCCACAAATACATAGATACGCTTTCCACCAATATAATATTTCCATATGATGTACGGTTTTGCATCGTATTCATAACTCTTATCAATCACTTCTTCCGGTTTGCCTTGACGAATGTAAATTCTACCTCTGTCAGATTTCCAGCCATCTCCGTAATGAGAAAAATTCCTGTTCGTATAGTTCACCCGGCGAATGATCTCTTCTTTATATTCATTCTGTTCTGTCTTTGGATTTGGATCGTTCTGCTCCCAAAAACGCTTCAGAAATTCAGCGCGTCCTTCATCATCAAGATTCTCATATACACTCTCTTCATAGTTTGTCAGAAAATATTTGGCATACCGGTACTCTTTATCGATTTCCGCCTGCGAAATAGCTTGCTGGCTCTCTTGAATGAAAATTAAATCTTCCCGAGATGCAATTGGTTCATCAGGATTATCTTTGGAATAAAGGTTGAGGGTGAGAAGATATGTACCGGTTTCCCATTGTGAAATAGGTATCCATTTCCAGAATGGTTTTGTCTTCAACGTTGATGAGAACTTCTTCTCTTCATTATACACGGAGTTTTGATCTTTGTTCTCAATGCTTAAAACCCATGTCCCTTCCAGGGGATTCTCGAAGGTTGAAACGTTTTGAAAAACTTCAAAATAATAAGTAAAGCCCTCATCCTTCTCAAGTTCGAAAAGATGATTTGGGTTTACAAGGAAGAGGATATTATTTCGTTTGAAGTCCTGAAATTCTGCTGTTGAATCACTTTGATGAAAAGAGCTTATCTCAATATCACTGAGATTCATATGAGTGTAATCGAGAGTATTATATGTTTTTTCCCAGGTGATGCTCTCTGAGTTCACACGATCCTGGATGTTAATTGAAAACTTATATAACCCCGGTGTTACAGTAGCTTTCATTTTATCAATAAAAAACTCATCGTGATAAATGGAGGTTTTATCAAGATCAACCTTGATTTGCCTGATAAAATCTTTGTTATACAGTTCCTGTCCTTGCGCATTATAGATATTAAAATTTACATGCAATTGTGCCATAAGGATATTGTCCTGTGCAGTAAAATCAAGGTCAGAATCAAAAACTTTGTAGGTTATCTCGAAGGTTGTATTTCCATTTTCTGCAGGAAAACGGTTACAGTCAAAATACACATTCAATTCCGCAATGAGAAATATTGGGATGAACACAAGTAGAAGTGTAAATAATAATTTATTTTTCATTGAAGTCCACCTTCATATTTTCTATGAAATGTCCATTATTTTGTAAATATCTGTAAAGATTTTTATGTGGAAATATTTTATACCGCTGCGATTCGATCCTGAGTGTACCGAAAAGTTTTGTGCGGACATTGAACACGACCCTGAAATTACCGGGATGGGTGAGTATCTGTTCTTCAATAAAATGGTTCAAATCCTTCTCAGAGTATTGCGTTTCATCTATTTCAAAAGATATGTTGCCGGAAATGTCTTTTTGCCAGTTTTCTTCGAGAATGATCTGATCAGCAACGATTGAAAGATGATCCTTGTTTTCTCTGAGCTTTGATGAAAGTTTGCCAATGACATAAATAATATCTTTTTCTTTTATCAAGTCACCGAACTTTGTATACTCATTAGAGAAAAGCACCACTTCAAATTTATCATGCAGGTCTTCACAGGACACAAAGGCCATGGTTCTTTTCTTTTTATCTTTAATCAATTTCACTTCGTCCACTATACCGATCATCCTAACATCCTGGTTGCGTAGTTCATCACGCTTGCCGTTTTTCATACATTTCTTATACTGCAGAGTATTTAGATTTGTAAGTGTTTTAATATCTTTCTCATAAGAAGTGAGGGGATGACCGGAAATGTAAAAACCCAGAAGTTCTTTTTCCATATCAAGACGCCTGCCGAATTCCCATTCTTTTTTATCAGGAAGGGGAGGGTAGAGATCCTGATCATTTGCCTGCAGAGATGCAAAAAGAGAAGATTGTCCTTTCTGGCGTTCCCGCAGTTTTTGAGAGCCGAATTCGAGTGCGGTTTCTACTACTGCATAAAGTTGAGTTCTCGTGCCGTCAAGATCATCAAGTGCTCCTGCTCCTATAAGACTCTCCAGCGCAGTTTTATTGAGTTGATTTGCATCTACTTTTTCGCACAACTCAAAAATATTTTTAAAGATAGGATGATTTTTTCGAGCCTCAATAATTGCACGGATTGCATTTTCTCCCAAACTCTTTATCGCTTTCAGTCCGAAAATAATTTTCCCGTCTCTGACCGTGAAATTGTAATCGCTGAAATTCACATTCGGATGAAGCACTTCTATGTTCATCTTATGGCATACTTCTATGTTCCGGGCTATCTTTGCAGCATCATTTTCTACAGTCATCAACGCAGCCATGAATTCTGCAGTGTAGTGGCATTTCAGGTATGCGGTCTGGTATGCAATCATGCTATATGCTACACTGTGAGATTTGTTAAATCCATACCTGCCGAATGTTTCAATACGCTCAAATATCTGGATAGCTTTTTCCCTGGATATACCTTTTTTTACAGCCCCTTCGATGAAAATAGGGCGGTATTTATCCATGAGCGATTTGTCTTTTTTGCCCATGGCTTTTCGCAGGATATCAGCTTCACTCAAAGAAAATCCTGCCAAGACATTCACGATTTGTATTACCTGCTCCTGAAAGACGATCACCCCGTATGTTGAGCGCAGAATATCTTCAAGCATTGGGTCGAGATAATCGACCTTTTCCTCATTGTTTTTTCTGCGTATATAGACTTCGTGCATACCGCTGTCGAGCGTACCAGGACGGTATAAAGCATTGCAGATGGCAAGGTCTTCGATAGAACTCGGCTTTATGCGTTTGAGTATTCCTCTCATTCCTGAACTTTCAAATTGGAAGACACCATCTGTTTCTGCTGTATGGAAGAGCTTGTAGGTCTCTGTGTCATGCAGGTTTATCTCGTCAATGTTGAGCTCAATGCCATGATGCTTCTTGATAAGCTGAAGCGCTTTTTCTATGATGGTCAGGTTTTTTAATCCGAGACAATCGATTTTCAATAAACCAAGTTTTTCAAGGCATTTTCCGTCATACTGAGTAATGATGGTTTTGTCTTTCGGGCTAATTGCAAGGGGAATATGGTTGGTGAGAGTATCCGGTGCGATCACTACACCTGCTGCATGCACACCCAGATGCCTGGGCAATCCCTCAAGAGTTTTGGAATATTCCCAAAGTTCTTTATATTCATCTTTACTATTTATCAACTCACGTAACTTTTCATTTTGATCATAAGAACTTTCAAGGTATACATCGGGACCTGTTGGGATCATTTTTGCAATTGCATCAACTTCATAGAGAGGAATGCTCATAGTCCGACCAACATCTCTGACAACCATCTTTGCTCCAAGACTTCCAAGGGTACCGATCTGGCTGATATTATCCTGTCCATATTTTTTCAGGATATATTCGAGCACTTTTGGGCGTGTTTCATTGGAAAAATCCGTATCGATATCAGGCATACTCACTCGTGCTGGATTGAGAAATCGTTCAAAGAAAAGATTGTACCTGATTGGATCGATCTTGGTAATGTCAATGAGGTATGCGACTATACTTCCGGCGGCAGAACCTCTTCCTGGGCCGACAGTGACTTCCATTTCCCGTGCGGCTTTAATAATATCCCACACAATAAGAAAATAGCTCCCGAATCCCATTTTTTTTATAACTGCAAGCTCATGCTCGATTCGATCTTTTATTTCATCAGTCAACTCATCATATTTTTTTTCAACTCCCTCATATACAAGCTTTCTTAAATATTCATATTCATCAGAATATCCTTCCGGAATCGTGAAGTTCGGAAAGAGGAAACCCTCATAATCCAGTTCGAGATTGCATTTATCTGCTACTTTCAGTGTGTTCTCAATTGCTTCGGGAATATCACTAAAAAGACTCTTCATTTCATTTGGACTGCGGAAGTATATCTGATCCGTAGTAAATTTCATCCGGTTGTCATCTTCCAGGATTTTTCCTGTTTGAATACACAGCAGTACATCCTGAGCTTTTGCATCGATTTTTTTTATAAAATGACAATCATTTGTTGCCACAAGCGGAGCACCGGTTTCTTTTGAAAGTTTCCTAAGTTTTTTAATCAGGTCTTCCTCTTTATCAAGCCCAAGCCGCATAATCTCAAGGTAGAAATTTTCCTTTCCGAATATCTTCTGATATTTTTCTACAACAGACACTGCTTTATCGTATTTGTTTTGAAGGATCATCTGGGATACCTCACCCTGCATGCAGCCGCTAAGCCCGAGAAGTCCTTCAGAATATTTTGTAAGCAGTTTTTTATCAATTCTCGGTCTGTAGTAATGCCCCTGTATGAAGGCAATACTGGAAAGTTTCATGAGATTGTGATACCCGATTTGATCTTTCGCAAGCAAGGTGATGTGATGACGGCTTTGCTGTTTATCCTTTTCAGATAAAATGCTTCCGTTTATAATGTATCCTTCCATCCCAATAATGGGTTTGATGTGATGAGCTTTCGCTGTTTTGTAAAAATCGATCGCACCAAACATATTGCCATGGTCCGTCATGGCGAGTGCAGGCATTTGCCACTCGGAAGCCAGCTTCATCAGGTCGGTGATTCGGCTTGCACCATCTAAGAGACTGTACTGAGTGTGGTTGTGAAGATGGACAAAGGACACATTTTCTCCTTAAGAATTTTGATTATTCATAGAGATAAAAAAAAGGCAGTCAAATATTTTCGACTGCCGATGTGATTTTTATATATTTCTGAAAAATTTAGTTTAATTTTTCGTACACACTCACCTGACGGGTTCGTTTTCTTGTCGTGCGGAAACCTGTAAATCGATAGGGCTCGAATTTCACAAAACCATCTATAAGTGCATATATTGTAAAATCGTTCCCAAGACCTACATTTTTACCAGGATGTATCTTTGTGCCTTTTTGACGAACGATGATATTTCCCTTTTCGACAAATTGTCCGGCATATTTCTTCACACCAAGATATTTTGGATTACTATCTCTTCCGTTTTGAGTGCTGCCTACACCTTTTTTATGTGCCATGATATCCTCTAATTAATAATTATATCTTTAATCTTTATTTCCGTAAAATCCTGACGATGTCCTTGTTTTCGACTGTAACTTTTACGTTTCTTTTTCTTGAAAACAATAATCTTTCTGTCTTTTCCATGACCAAGTACTTCAGCGATCACTTTGGCTCCTTTTACAGAAGGTTTGCCAATATGTGTCTTGTTGTCATCATCGAGAAGTAAAAGGGAATCGATCTCAATTTCCGAGCCGATCTCTTTGTCTTCAAGATATGCAACATGAAGGACATCATCTTTTTGAACTTTTTGCTGCTGCCCTTTAAAATCTATTATTGCGTACATCTCTAACTCCTTATAATTAGGAACTGCAAACTTCCAATGCACTTTTTGTGTGTCAAGTTTTATGAAGTTTTACACTACACCTGATATAGATCGGTAATATCCTTCTTTGATTTGGATGAAATAATTTTATAATCAGTGATTCTCATCTCTCCATCAAGACTGAATTTCCATGTAAATGGGTACTCTGCTTTGATGACCGGTTTTTTTTCCAGAATATATTCATAAACCCATGGATGAATGTGTATTTCAAGCTCATCTTTCGAGTGATATTTTGCTGCACGATCCATCCATCGGAAAATATTATCGAGAATACTGATGCGTGACAGCACCCGTCCCGTACTCTGGCAACTGGGGCACTGTTCATAGAAATTGGAAAGCATGTTTGACTTTGCGCGTTTTCGGGTCATTTCAACCATATTCAAAGGGCTGGAGGAAAATATTTTATTCGGACAGTAGTCCTTACTCATTTCTTCTCGGAAAGTTTGAAGTACCTTCAGGCGGTTCTCCGGTTTGTACATATCGATAAAATCAATAAAGATCATACCTGTAAGGTCCTGCAGACGGATCTGGCGCGCAACCTCTTTGGACGCTTCAATGTTTGTGAGTGTCACAGTATTTTCAAGACTTTTATTGCCGACGAAACTGCCTGTATTTACATCAATGGAGACGAGGGCTTCTGTCTGCTGTATGACAATAAAACCGCCGCTATCAAGATATATTCTGGAGCGGAATATCTTGGAAAGTTCTTTCTCGATCCCATAGGCGTCGAATATATTTGCATCTTCTCGATACAATCTGATTTTTTTTATCAGATCAGGAGCGATCATTTTCAGCCGTTTAATAATATTTGCTCTCACCTTTTTTGAATCTATGATCACTTTATCTATATTTTTGTGAATAAGATCCCTGATGATGGTCGAAGTGAGGTCATTATCGTTATAAATGCAGGTTGGATTGGGTGAGTCTTTGAATTTTTGCTGAATCTCATGCCATGTTTTTTTGAGATTTCTATATTCTTTTTTAAATTCCTGCTCAGTATGATACTCCGCAAAAGTTCTGACTATGAGTCCGACATCCTTTTCTTTTAAATCTGAAAAAATATGTTTTAGGCGACGTTTTTCTTTGCTTGAACTTATTTTTCTGGAGATGGCTATATAATTTTTATTTGGCATATATACCATGAAGCGTCCGGGTATCGATATCTCTCCTGTGAGCCGTGCGCCTTTTTTAGAAATAGGTGCTTTTTCCACTTCAACCATTACTTCCTGACCGCTTTCGAGGAGTTCACCCATCTTATAAATATCGTTCTTGATCTCTTTCAGGCTGGAATCATCGATTTCTTCGAGGTCCATAAAATCAGGAACCGCATCGCGGAAATGCAGCAGGGCTGTTCGTTCCAAACCGATATCAATGAAGCTAGCGCCCATTCCAGGGACGTTATCTTTTACAATTCCCTTGTAGATATTACCTACAATTTCATTCTGGTCTTCTCGGTGTATAAATAGCTCTACAAGTTTGTTGTTTTCAAGAAACGCCATTCGATTGGCAAAAGTGCTGATGTTGACTACTAATTCACTTTTCATGAAAAAAGCCTCCAAAAAATAAATAAAAAATTAATACAGTTCGATTCTTTCTATATAAAAAGTTCCAATTTGCTCTTGTGAATAAAGAAAAGCCCTCTCAAGGATTTCAAAAATGTTTAGTCCTAATTTTTTAAAAATGTCGACACCATTTGATAACAGTTTCACTTTCACAAAATACTCGCTTAAAAATATTTCTTTATTCTTTCTTTCCGAATAAAAATGTATATCCTGAAAACTTAATATCTTTTGCCAATCAATTGATTTATCATCAGAAGTTATTCGTATATGCTCCCCTGTTAAACGCATCTTATAAGAAGAGCCCATATACGCAACTTCTTTGAGAACCAGATCTTTTGGCAGATTCACGTCAAGTTTTTTCCTTATTTCCTCTTCATTAATTATATTAAGTAGTGAAAAAGAAAAAATTTCCTTTCTTCCAGCCATCCCGAGGCTGAGGGGAGGACCAAAAGATATTTTTGGATGGCGATTAAAACCCTCCGTATGATAGACAGGCAAAGAACTCTTCCTAAGAATTGTATAAACGAGAGCGGAGAGCTCTTTGTGGGAAATAAAGCGCAACTTGTCGCCCTTTTCATATACAACCTTGTATACGAATCGAGAATTAACTTCTTGGATTATTGGGTGAAGTTGCGGGGTATCAATAATTGGAATTGGAGTTTCCTTTGTATAAATTGGCGACATATTATTACATATTCCACACTGTGAACATTCACCATCTCTGCAATCCTCAGTTAAGATGTACTGTTTGGATTTATTATACTCTTCAACAAAAAAATCCTTTTTGATTCCACAGTCAATATGATCCCAGGGAAGAGCTGAATCAACAGGAATTTCATCGTAATATTTATTAAGATCGATGCCTGTTGTCTCTGCAGATTTTTCCCACAATGAATAATCAAAAGAGGTATTCCATGCATCGAATTGTGCACCATTTTTATAAGCTTCGTAAATGAGGTTACCAACTATCCTGTCACCTCGTGCAATAACAACTTCAAGCTTAGATTGCTCAATCGTATGATATTTGATCGTGATCTTTTTAGTTTTTGAAAAATAATGTTTTATAAGCGATACCTTATACAGAAATTCTTCTGTTGAATCTTGTCGGCACCACTGAAAAGGCGTATGAGGTTTTGGTACAAATGGCGCTATGCTGACATTTATCTTTGCAATTCTTTTAGGATTTACTGCATACATTTTTTCAATGAGCGTTATAATCGACTCAATATCATCTTCTGTTTCTCCAGGAAGTCCTACCATGAAATATAGTTTGATAGAGCGAATCCCAAGATTTAGAGCATTTGCGACTGAGGTGAGAATTTCTTCCTCGCTGATATTTTTATTAATACTGTCTCTGAGCCGTTGAGAACCGGCTTCCGGTGCGAGTGTAATTGTCTTACCAAGTATCTTCGCAAGCTTGGGTTGAAAACTATCATCAAACGTATCGATTCTTAAAGAGGGCAAAGAGATCGTGATGTTCGATTTTGGAAGCGTCTGCATAAGAGAAGAAAGGAGCGGTTGGATCGCAGAATAATCTGAAGTGGAAAGTGAGTTTAAAGAAATCTCTTCCCATCCGTTGACCGCAATATCATCATAAATTTGCTTTTCCAACAAACTGCAATCCCGCTCTCTCACAGGACGGTAGATCATGCCTGCCTGGCAAAAACGGCAGCCGCGTGCACATCCTCTCATTATCTCAAATGCAGGTCTGCGATGCACTATGTCTATTATCGGCATCAATTGAGGAGAGTGCATTTTGTTTGGAACGTTAAAATCTTTGAAAAACCTTCGTGTAATTCTCGTGGGCACATCAACTTGCTTTGGCATGATATACGTTCCCGAATCATCGCTCATTTGCATGTAAAAAAACGGGACATAGATGCCCTGAATTTGAGAAAGGAGATGTAATTTTTTATCTCTTGATTCCAACTTATTTTGTCTGAGGAGTTCTACAATTTCCAGTATCACATCCTCGCCGTCACCGATAACAAATGCATCAATAAAGTAAGATAAAGGTTCAGGATTGTATACTCCGGGACCTCCTGCAATGACGATCGGGTCTGATTCAGTTCTTTCTGCGGACAATATTGGAATTTGTGCAAGATCGAGCATTAAAAGGATATTGGTGCAGGAAAGTTCATACTGAAGAGTGAATCCAAGAATATCGAAATCTTTCAATGGAACACTATCTTCAATTGAAAAGAGAGGAATAGATTTTTCCCTCAATAATTTTATAAGGTCGACATCCGGCGCATACACTCTGTCTGCTGCAAAATGTTTATCATTATTAATTATAGAGTAAAGAATTTTGAGCCCAAGATGGGACATGCCGACTTCATAAAGGTCGGGAAATGCAAGTGCTATATTGAAATATTGTTCAGATATTTTTTTCTTTTTAGTATTGTGCTCGTTGTTTGTGTATCGTCCCGGTCTTTTAAGAAAATAGAGGTATTTCGTAATATCGATTGTGCGCACATCATTCCTTGCTGTGAATTACCTGTTTTTCACATAACTCGGGAATACATGCCACGGTACATCTTTCCCTTTCAGGATATATTTTTTGTAAAAATCCTCTTTTTTATAAGAATATAATTGGGTTTGTTCCAAGTCGCCATCATTGCCGAGCATATTTGTGCTGTCTTGAGCTGCGAGGACTATGCTTTTATCCTCAAACAGGTCGCGGTGCAAAACTCCTTTTTTCTGGAGATTTAAACCAATAACAAAGAGCACCACAAAGATCACTACAAGCGCAGTTAATTTAAAAAAAACTTTTGGAATTAGAACTTTTTTTGCGTTTTCCTTTGATATTTTCGCAAATGGCGTATGCTGTTTTTTCTCTTTAGGAGCATATTGCTCTTTGTAGAGATTCATGGTTTTATCAATACTGGCTCCGATATAACGGGCATAATTCAGAATATGCATCCGTGCAAACCTGATATCGAGCAATTCGTGAAGTGAATCATTCTCGATTGCATCCAGAAACTGGATCTTGATCATGGTTTTCTCATGCACATCTTCAAGAGATATATTCTTGAAAATTCTGAATGCTTTGAGGTATCCCCCAATGGTTTCAGATGATTGCTTCTCTTCTTTTTCCGAAAATTTTAATGCCATTAAAATCCTTTATTTCCACAGTACATACATCATCAACGAACCTGCGACATTGCAGGCAATATCTTTATAACTAAAATGCTGTCCCCGAACTTTATCGTCAAAAATTTCTTTAAATATTCCGTATAAAGTTGTCAGACTAAATGCCCAGGTCCTGCTTATTCCTGATTTTATGTGCCCTGCGTTTTTCAATGTCTCGTACTGCCAGCAGTACACAAAAGCCGAAGAAAGAAAATGCGAGTATGAATCATGAGCTAGAAGAGGTTCATCGAAAAGCTTCAACGGTTCTGCTTCAAGGTGTAGAGGACAAAAACATATTGCCAATAAAACCAGAGATATTACAAGAAATCTCATGCAGAAGAATATCATTTCTCAAATTTTTCTGTCAAAATATCGTTCATTTATACCTGGATCGGATAGGTTATAAAAAAGGTTCGGTAAAAATTCATTCATACTAAAAATAAAAGAATTGCTGCTCTCGGGCACACAATTCTTTTGTCGAAATAAATATTCAAAAAGTTTAGGGCAACCAACTCTTATCGATCACATCTTCGGCGTTTTCAACTGACCAATAGTCTTTTTCAAAATTATAAATGATCTTTGCGCCGGCTTTTCCGAATTTGGGCGTTGTGACTGCTATGACGGTTGTGTCTGTAAGTTCAAAATCGAAATAAAATTTGTTTTCGAGCTCGTTGGTGAGATTGAGCATGGTTATGTCAAATGCATTATAGCCTTGTTCTGCATTGAACGCTTCGTTCGCTTGCAAAATGATTTCAAAAGTTGGGAAAACCTCGAGGTTCATTCGATCTTTATTTCGTTTTTCTCCAATTGCAGGGAAAACGAGGATCACGATTATACCCACGATCAGTATAACCATCAAAACTTCTATCAATGTCGCCTTTTTTGCAGGATCTTGCTGTGCCATCGCACCTCCAATTTGGTTATAAAATTTGGAAATACGCTTTGGGTTGTCAAAATATTTGTAAATGAAAGAGATTATTGTTCAAATTCTTGAATTTAACAAATCACAGAATTGCTATAAGAAATCATGTGGTTCGTCCCCTATATTATAAAGAAATATTGACTCACCATTCTAGTCTGTCTTGGTGTAATGATATGAAAGCGGATGTTGAGTACGCAAGAATGGAATCTAACGTTACTAAATACTATATTCTCATTTTCTCTATGATCTATGTGGTTTCAATCAGTATAACTAATACACTTTCGCACCGAAATCCCAACCCGAACTTCAAGCTGGCGGATGTAGACCAGGTCGATTTAGAGGTGCTTTTCCTGGTTAAAATATTTACTTTGGCAGACTTCCAAAAACACAAATTAATTGACACAAAATTCCAATGGCCGCATTCGTATTTCATCTTAATCAATAAAATATGAATCAAAAGATGAAAAAAGCATTAATCATAATCCCGACGTATAATGAATCTGAGAATATTCAAAAGCTCATTCCAAAAGTGCTTTCTGAAGACAAGCGGGTAGAAATACTGATCGTAGATGATAACTCGCCGGACGGCACTGCCGGACTCGTGAAAGATATCATGAAAACCAATCCGAAAGTGCATATCCTTGAGCGTGAAGGCAAAATGGGACTTGGAAGTGCGTACATTGCAGGATTCAAATATGCTCTAAAACATAACTATGATTATGTATTCGAGATGGATGCTGATTTTTCTCACAATCCCGATGATATTCCGGACTTTTTGGAAGCTATCAAAGCAAATGATCTGGTAATCGGATCGCGATATATTACAGGAGTGAATGTCATAAATTGGCCCTTCCGACGTTTGCTGCTCAGCATTGGTGCATCGAAATATGTACGTTTAATTACATCACTTCCTATCAAAGACCCTACTGGCGGATTTAAATGCTTCAGGAAGGAAGTTCTCGAAGCGCTCGATCTCGATAATGTGATGTCCGACGGTTACTCGTTTCAAATCGAAGTGAATTACAAAGTGTGGAAAAAGGGGCTTCGTATAAAAGAGATTCCCATCGTTTTTTACGAACGTATTAACGGGAAATCAAAAATGTCTAAAAAGATTGTACGAGAGGCGATTATAAGGGTGTGGCAGTTGCGCTTCTTCCCTGAATACTGGGAGCGTCGTCGAAGAAAAAAGCAGTTAAGAAAATCATAGTTCATCGTTTTCGCAACAAGTTGTTTTTATGAAATCCAAATTAAAGATCGTATTAGAATATCTTCTCATTCTCATCGGAGCAGCTCTGATGGGTTTGTCCATTGTGCTGTTTCTATCCCCGAATAAGATCGCAGCGGGTGGCGTAAGCGGTCTTTCCGTTGTTATCAACCATCTCTTTAATTTTCCCATCGGAATTGTTATGCTGGTATTCAATATTCCCCTTTTTCTCATCGGATTAAAAGTACTTGGCAAACGATTCGGCATCCGCACGCTCTTTGGTATGATCGCGTTCTCATTATTTACAGATTTTTTTAATAATGTGCTCCATCTGCCGGCCGTGACAGAAAATCCTCTCCTTGCCAGTCTTTATGGCGGACTCCTTCTTGGTATCGGGCTGGGTATTGTATTCAAGGCAAATGGTTCGACAGGGGGTTCGGATATCGTAGCCCAGATATTCAGCCAGAAGAGGATCATGACCGCAGGAAATACGTTCATTTTGATAGATTTTATTGTGATCAGTCTTGCAGGCTTGTGCTTCAAGGGAGTCGAGTATGCACTCTGGGGTTTTATCGCATTATATGTTTCAAGCAAAATCGTTGATGTCATTATTGCCGGACTCGGCTATGCAAAAGCGTCGCTCATCATATCCGATAAATCTGAAGAAATAAAAGAAATAATATTTGAGAAAATGAACAGGGGCATCACCTTCCTGAAAAGTGAAGGAGCTTATTCCCACAAAAATCGAGACGTGATCCTGTGCATTGTATCCAGGAGAGAAGTGGCAAAACTCAGTGAAATTGTAAAAGCAACAGATCCCGATGCGTTTGTGATCATCCAGGAAGTTCATCAAGTTCTGGGCAAGGGCTTCAAACCAAGAGAAAATATTGTATAATAAAATGAACCACGAAATACACGAAAATAAAATCAATTGGATTTCTATTCTTTCTTATTCTCCTTTTCGTATTTTTTCGTGGTTAAAATAAAAAGGAGTTTTTATGGCAAAATTAGGTGTGAACATAGATCACATAGCAACAATACGGCAGGCGCGAAAAACCTTCGAGCCGGATCCTGTCGAAGCAGCATTCATTGCAGAAAAACACGGCGCTGATCAGATAACCATTCATCTACGTGAAGACCGAAGACACATGCAGGACAGAGATTTGCGGATCCTTAGGGAAACTGTGCAGACCAAATTGAACCTTGAAATGGCACCGACCGAAGAAATGGTCGCTATTGCAAAAGCTGTACGCCCGGACACAGTTACGCTTGTACCCGAAAAACGTGAAGAAGTAACCACCGAAGGCGGTTTGAATCTTGAATTGAAAGGGCTCGAAGAAAAAATTCAGGAACTCAAAAAAGCCGAGATCTTAGTGAGTGTCTTTATCGATCCTGATAACGAAGTGGTCAAGATGGCACACAAACTTGGCGCGGATGCAGTTGAGCTTCATACAGGTTATTTTGCCAATGCCAAAACCGAGGAAGATATCGAAAAAGAAGTAGAGCGCATCAAAGAAGCAGCTCATGTAGGTAAAAAACAGGGGCTGTATATTGCTGCCGGGCATGGAATTACATATTTTAATGCCCATTATCTTGCTGATATTAAGGATATTGAAGAATATAACATCGGGCACTCGATCATTTCCCGGGCAGTTTTTGTGGGGCTGGGACGAGCAGTTCAAGAGATGAAAACTCTCATTTCCTGAATGATATGCATGCCTACCTTGCGTTAACCTCTTTTCTCTCCTTTTTGCTCATTCCGTTTTTTCTGGTTAAATTATTAAGAAATCCAATTGAATGGAAGCAGCGATTAGGATTCATCACCATTCCTCAAAACAATAAAAAAACAATCTGGTTCCACGCTGCTTCAGTAGGGGAAATCAACGCTCTCGCACTTCTGGTTGAAAAATTCATAGAAGTGTATGGGGAGCATTATTATGTTGTGATTTCCACTATGACTATAACAGGACATGAAAGAACAAAAAAGCTCACCGTGGAGCACCCGGAAAATATGTTCACGATCCTGCTTCCTATAGATGTACCCTTTGCAATAAAGAAGGCAATCAGAAAAATATCGCCCGATATTCTTGTCATAGCTGAGACAGAGATCTGGCCTGTCCTCATCCATTATGCTCACAAATATGCAACGAAAATACTCATAGCCAATGGAAGAATTTCTCCTAAAACAGTAAAGAGTTACAAAAGATTTGGATGTATTTTTAAAAATACCTTGAAACACATCAATGAAATCGGCGCACAAACCGAAGATGATAAGCATAGATTTACTGAACTTACTGAAAATCCTGTCCAAGTAACCGGTAATTTAAAATATGCACTTCGTCTTCCAGAACATGACATTGACGCGATTAAAAGGGATTGGCATCTTACTTCGCAGTTCATAATCACTTTTGGCAGCTCGCGACCGGGAGAAGAACTTCTTGTGGCAGAGTTGTATCATTCTTTAGAAGAGAAAAATATTGATTTCCAGATCATTCTTGCACCCAGGCACCTGCAGCGGCTTGATGAAATTCAAAAGATATTCACAGAAAATAATGTTGATTTTCAAAAGCTATCTGCCATCGCATCGGCAACTCGCCTTATTCTTATCGATACAATGGGAGAACTCACAAAAGCCTATGCAGTTTCTGATATCGCTATTGTCGGAGGAAGTTTTTATGATTTTACAGGTCACAATCCTCTCGAACCTGCGTATTTCTCCAAGCCAATCATCATGGGGCAGTATTATTCGAGCTGTAAGGAATCTGTTTTAATACTTCGTGATGCAGATGCTATTATAATTGCAGATAAAGAGGAATTGCCAAATAGGATTATGGAATTATATAAAAATCCTCAGATGCGGATTGACATGGGGCAGCACGCAAAAGAAGTAATGGAAAAGAACAAGAGCGCTCTTGATAAAACCTTGCACATGATCGAACGGTTTCTTTAAAGTGCAAATGAGGTGAACATGAAAGAAGCACAGTTTTATAAAAAGTTAGAGAATAATGTAGTGCAATGCCAACTCTGTCCCCAGATGTGTGAGATAGACGAGGAGAAACGGGGCATGTGTCTTGGTAGGAAGAATGAAAAGGGTAATCTCTATGCAGAAAATTATGGAGAAACCATCTCGATCTCGATGGATCCTATAGAAAAAAAACCACTATATCATTTCTATCCGGGGAAAGAAATTCTTTCGATCGGTCCGAACGGCTGTAATCTCACCTGTGATTTTTGCCAGAATTATACAATTTCACAGCAGAAAGCACCGACAAGTTCCCTGAAAGCAGAAGATCTTATTGCGTTGTGCAAAAAATATAATTCCATCGGCGTTGCTTTTACGTATACAGAACCGCTCATCTGGTATGAATATATCCTCGACACCGCAAAAGTCCTGCGAGCTCATGACTTGAAAGTTGTTCTTATCACAAACGGTTTTATCAATCCTGAACCGCTTAAAAAGTTACTTCCTTACATCGATGCAATGAATATCGATTTGAAAGCATTCAAAAATGAGTTCTATAAAACCTATTGTTCCGGACGACTTGAACCAGTAAAAAACACGATCAAGATTGCTGCACAGCACACACACGTTGAGATCACGAATCTTATCATTACAGATTTGAATGATTCACGAGGTGAGATAGAGGAACTAGTTTCATTTGTGGCAGGAATAAATAGAGATATCCCCCTCCATTTCTCGCGATATTTTCCGGTTTATAAAATGAAGAAATTTCCTACAAATCCATCCACTCTGGAAATGGCGTATGAGATCGGGAAAAAGAAGCTTTCCTATGTGTATGTTGGAAATATTAATCTGCAGAATACGCATGACACACACTGCCCGAATTGCAATGAATTACTGATAAAGCGCTCAGGTTATTATACTTCTGTTACGCATATTAAAAAAGATAATTGCTGCGAAATCTGCGGGCAGAAAATTTACGGAGTTCATCTTTTTGAATAGGCGCGAACTGCTCTCACATTTCACACTTGCCGACGGAATTCTTATCATGTTTGTGGTTTTGGCAATAATCTTTTCGTCCTTATTTGTATATAATAAGGGAGTGAAAAGTGACTATGCTGCGATTGATTATGATGGACACACTGAGAATGTTTCCTTGAGTAAAGACCGGATTTTAACTTTAGAAAACGGGATGGTGATTGAAGTACAAGATGGCAAGATTCGGGTGAAAGAATCCGATTGTCCCCGGAAAATCTGCGTGAAACATGGATGGTTGAATTATGCAAATGATGTGATCGTGTGCCTTCCCAATAAGACGATAATCTATCTCATGAAAAAATCCGACCTCGATTATATTACTCAGTAGTTATGAAGACCTCGAGTGAAAAGATCCTTATCCTCTCTGCATACTCGATTATGGCGGTGCTGCTCTTTCTTGTAGAAAACATAATCCCTAAACCGCTGCCCTTTATGAGGATTGGTCTGGCGAATGTATTCATTTTGCTCATTCTCGTGCAGATTGATTTCCTTTCCGCTCTGGTTGTTACGCTGACAAAAGTTATCATAGGAAATCTATTTTCCGGACTACTATTTACCCCGCTTATACTTTTTTCTTTGGTAAGCAGTGTGGTGTCTCTGCTGGTGATGTATGCTGTATATAAAAGCAAGATTTCATTAAGCTTGATTGGCGTGAGTATTACGGGAGCACTCACACATCTGATCACACAGCTTGTGCTTGGATATTTTCTTTTTATTCATACTTCAAGAATATTTGCCCTTATTCCGATAATCCTGCTTATCGGATTGATAAGCGGCTTGATCACAGGCATCCTGGTGATAATTCTCTACAAAAACATACGGCTTCAATTAGTTTGAATTTTGTATGTATCATAAATAAAAACCTATCAAACTGGGAAATTTATAAAAATTGACAAAGAATGCAAGATCATAAATTTGCAACTTATATCTTATCTAATAAGATTTCTCAAAAGCGGTACTGTTCATAATAAATTTGATGTTCTTGTAATCAATTTGTTAAGATAGTTGCATACCTTACTGCATTTGTTGACATTACCGAAATACAGTATGAACAGGAATAACACATGGTGTGCGTACTATGAAAAATTGGGCTCTAATATTACTTCTTCTCATGATATATTGTTGTATTTCTTTAACCCTCACCCTCAGCGCACAAGAATTAACACCATCACAAAGAGTGGAAAATTTACTCGAACAAGCTCGTATAATTAAGGATGATGATTATAACAGGGCATTAGAATATTGCAATCAGGCACTCGATATACTGAATGATCATCCTGACCAAATCCTTCTGAGAAAAACTCACTTACTCCTTGCCGATATAAAAAGAATGATGGGATTATACGAAGAATCTCTTCAGGACCTGGAACAGCTTTTATATGGTGATCTGGAATTTGAAGATAGGGAGAGCAATGCACATGCCTACTTAACTGCCGCATCAAATCTTGAACGTTTAGGGGAATACGTTCAAGCATATGAATTTTCACTCAAAGCTCTTGAAAATTTCGAAGAACTGAATAATGATGAACATATAGTTGAAACAAAAATTTTCATCGGAAATCTGTTTAATGTACTGAAGAATTACAATAATGCAACAAAGTATCTTGAAGAAGCCAGTTCACTTGCCCAGAAAATCGGATCAATGGATGGATTTTATAAGGCAGAGCTTCATCTGGGGCGTTCATACCAAAAAGCAGGATATTGGGAAAAATCGCGTGAATGCATGCGTATACTGATTAAAAACGATGATACTTCCAAGTATCAAAAGGCCTATGCGTATTATATAATAGGACAAACATATCTGGATCAAAAAAACTGGGAACAAGCGCTCGAGAGTGAACTCAAATCGCTGGAATATGCTTACCAGGCACACAATCTGTTTGTCCAATCAGTGGTTTATACAGATCTTGCATATATAGAAATGAATCTTGGTCATTATGAAAATTCTCTTGCATACAATAAAAAAGCTCTTGCCTTAAGAATTGAACGAGGCAACCAAGCGCTCGTTGCAAGTTCTTTGAGAAATATTGGCACACTGAATCAAAAATTTGGCAGATATGATAAGGCAATAGATTATCTGATGCAGGCACTCGAAATCTCAGAAAGGATTAATGATCCGTATCTAAAAAGTGATATTTTTCATAATCTCTCAAAAGTCTATTTTGAACAAGGGATGTCCGGAAAATCTTATGAATTTCTTCTTGAATATACAATACTGAAAGATAAGATGTATAATGAAACCGTAATGAATAATATTCAGGAAGCTCAAATCGAATATCTGATCAATAAAAAAGAGATTGAATTAGAAATTCTTCGAAAAGACAGTGAAATAAAAGAGTTAACAATTATGAGACAGGGGGATTTGCGAAATTCAATAATCGCCATTCTTATCTTTATGTTCATCATTCTTCTTCTTTTATATAATAGATATAAAATGAGTAAAAAGATGTCAGTACAACTCGAAATTATGGTCGATGAAAGAACAGAAGAGCTAAAAAAGGAAATCAAAACCCGGAAAAGTGCGGAAGTAGAATTAAAAAGCTCACTAAAAGATAAAGAAGTCCTCCTTAAAGAGATACATCATAGAGTTCATAATAATTTACAGGTCATTTCAGGTCTCCTGCAGTTTCAGCGAGATGAGATAGAGACAAAAGAGGATGCTATCAAAGGTTTTACTGCGAGTCAGGATAGAATACTGGCAATGGCAAAAGCATATGATTTGATCCTCGTATCCAAAAGTATGTCAGAATTGAGTTTGGGTAATTATATTAAATTACTTACAGAGCAACTAAAACAGAATTATGATATTTATGATAAAATCAAAATTAAATATACTCTTGATGAACTCACCACAGGTATTGAGATATTGGATAGATTGGGGTTGATATTGAACGAGCTTATAATCAATTCAATCAATCACGCTTTTGAAGGAAGATCATCAGGTGAGATTCATATAAAATTAGAAAATAAGAAAGATAGTATAATTATTACAATCTCGGATAATGGTATCGGGATTCCGGAAGATATTGATATTATACACCCGCAAACACTTGGCTTATCACTTGTCCAAATGCTGGTCGAACAGTTAGGCGGAACACTGTCTGTAAGTAGAGAAAGCGGTACGAGCTTTACGCTTGTTTTATATGTAAAACCAACCGGGTATATAAAGGATGAATAATGAATAAAATTCTTATCATTGATGATGTAAAAGAAAATTTAGAAACAGTCAAAGATCTACTCGAAGAATTGATTCCCGATTGTTTGGTAATTACATCACAAACCCCGAAAGAAGGAATTGAAATAGCGCGAGAAGTACAACCGGATGTAATTATATCAGATGTCTTCATGCCTGAAATAGACGGCATAGAAGTTTGTAAGAGATTAAAGAGCGATAAAACTACTCAACATATTCCAATAATAATTCATACTGGATCGACCACTGACGCAGAAAGCCGCATACAATGTCTTGAAGCTGGAGCAGATGTGTTTCTGGCTAAACCTATTGATGCTGGAGAGCTTACTGCCCAGATCAATGCGATGCTGAGAATTAAAAAAGCTGAAGATCGGCTCAGAGAAGAAAAAGAACTCTTAGATGAAGCGGTTCATAAAAGAACAAGAGAACTTCACGAGAGTGAAGAATCTCTCGCGCTTGTTATCGAGAATATCCCCTTTGCTGTTTTTATTCATGATCTTGATGGGAAACTTGTTCTTGTAAATAAAACTTCTGCAGAATTTACCGGCTATACTAAAAGCGAATTATTAAGCAAAACTGTTGGCGATATAGATCATCAAAGTATTACTCGAGATGATAGGGAGAACATTTGGAAACAGCTGCAATATGGCGGACATATGCAATTTTTTTCTACACATTTCAGAAAAAACGGGTCACAATATCCCGTTGAAATTCACGCAACAGCTCTGATATTAAAAAACAAATCCGTTATGCTTGGAGTCGTGCAGGATATTACGGAGCGCAAGCAGGCAGAAGAAAAACTGAAAGAAAGTGAAAAAAGATACAAGGACTTGGCTCTCTGCTCGGCGGATTGGATCTGGGAAGTCGATAAAAAAGGAAAATACACTTACGCTTCTGAAAATGTAGAGAAAATTCTCGGCCATTCTCCAAAAGAAATTCTAACCAAAACACCGTTCGATTTCATGCCTAAGGAAGAGGCAAAAAGGATAGGGGAAATTTTCGGAAAAATTGCAGCAGAGAAAAAGCCATTCGTTGATCTGGAAAATCTCAATCTTGCAAAAGATGGCAGAGAGGTTTATATTCTCACGAACGGAGTCCCGATTCTTGATGAACAAGGAAACCTTAAAGGTTACAGGGGAGTTGACAAAGACATCACCAAACGAAAGCAGGCGGAGAAAATTCAAAAAACATTATTCAACATCTCAAATGCTCTGAATACTACTGATAATATAAATGAGTTTTACAGCAAGATTAGAGAATTTCTGGGAGATGTAATCGATACAACAAATTTCTATATTGCTTTATATAATGAAAAAACGGATATGATCTCTCTCCCTTTTGATGTTGATGAAAAAGACGCATTTGATACATTTCCTGCGGGTAAGACTATTACAAAATATGTCATCAAAACCGGCAAATCCCTTTTTGCTACTAAGGATGTTGTAAAAAAATTAATAAAAAATGGATTAATTGAAACAATCGGTTCTCCTTCTGAGATCTGGCTGGGAGTTCCCCTTAAAATTGATAACAAAGTAATCGGTGTTATTGCAGTTCAAAGCTATGATGATCCAAACCTTTATACAGAAAAAGATATTGAAATTCTAAACTTTATTTCCGAAGAAATTGCTCTTGCTATAAATCGTAAACAGGCAGAGGAGGATGTGTCCAAGGCTGCAAAGGAATGGCAAACCACCTTCGACACCACGAACGATATAATATGGGTTCTCAGCCAAGACCAGCGTATATTGCGCTCAAATAAGACGGCGGAACAGTTGTTCCAGCGTCCGAATGAAGAGATTATCGGCAAACACTGTTGGGAGATTGTTCATGGAACTTATCAGCCAATCCCCGAATGTCCTCTCATCCGGGCAAAAGAAAGCCTGAAACGTGAGACCATGGAACTGCAAATCGATAAAAGTTGGTTTGAGGTTACGGTCGACCCCATATTGGACACAAATGGCAAATATGCAGGGGCCATTCATGTCGTTAGCGACATCACCGAGCGCAAGCAAGCAGAAGAAGAACTAAAAATAAATCGGGAGCGTCTAAAAATAGCAAACTCGATCTTACGTCACGATATTGCTAATGATCTTATCGTGATAAAAAGCGCTCTGGATATATACAATGAGGAGCAGGATAAAACTATGCTCGATGAGATTGATAAACGAGTAGAAAAAAGTCTCCTTACAATAAAACAGCAACGAGAACAGGAGCGCTTCCTGGAGTCTCATTCTGATTTAAATGAGTATCAAATTGATAATGTGATAAAAGAAATTATCAAAGATTATCCTGATATAGCATGCAATGTTACAGGTACCGGCAAAGCATATGCTGATAATGCACTATATTCCGTATTTGAGAATATTATAAATAATGCGAAAATGCACGCAAAGAGCACAAAACTCGACGTCGATATAACGTATAATGAAGATTTTTGCGAGATCAGATTTGCCGATGATGGCATTGGTATACCTGATGAAATTAAACATAAGGTATTCGATAAAGGTTTCCAATTTGGGAAAAATGGACATACTGGCATAGGCCTGTATATTGTAAAAAAGACTATTGATGATTATGGCGGAGAAGTGTTCATTCAGAATAATACACCAAAAGGTGCAGTGTTCGTCATTCGGCTGAAAAAAACAATTGGAAGATAAATTATTTGATTTTTGATCTGTTATACTACCAAATTAATGAAATCCACCTCTTCCTTATGTAAATTTACACAATTAAAGTATTCACATATTATTTAATTAAGTTTTGACAGTTCAAAGGAATCCTGCGAAAAAATGTAACGTATGAAAAAAGTGAATTTTTGGAAAATATTTTTTATTGTTATCTGTGTATGCCTGTTTTTTACAGGACTGATAGCAGGGCTGATTTATCATTACAGTCTTGAGCTTCCTCCTATCTCACAACTCGAAGAATACGAGCTCATGAACGGCACGAAGGTGTTTGATAAAGAGGGGAATCTTGTGAAGATATTTGCAAGCGAGCATCGGAGAAGTGTACCCCTCTCAGAAATTTCCGACACACTTATTAATGCATTTATTGCAATGGAAGATGAAAATTTCTATGATCATATGGGCATTGATTTCGCTTCGATCCTGCGTGCATTTCTTGCGAATTTTTCGACAGGCAGTATTCGACAGGGAGCGAGTACTATTACCCAGCAGCTTGCACGGGATATGTTCCTGACGCTTGAGCAATCCATGGACAGGAAGGTCAAAGAAGCGCTTCTCAGTTTTAAGATCGAGCGAACCTTTTCGAAAGACCAAATTCTGGAAATGTATCTCAATAAGACCTATCTTGGCGGCGGCAACTACGGAGTGGAATCTGCTGCACAAAATTATTTTGGGAAATCATCAAAAGATCTTACCCTTGCAGAATGCGCGCTTCTTGCACGTATACCACAAGCACCCACCTATCTCAATCCTCGGCTTCATTATGATGAAGTGGTGCGGAGAAGTAAATTTGTTCTTGCACAAATGTATGAGCTGGGTTATATAGATGAAACTGCATACTACCAGGCATATTATGATACTGTCGAGATAAAGACCAGAAAAAAAGCCAAGCAGCCGGCTGATTATTTTTATGAATACGTCCGCAAATATATCGAGCAGAAATACGGCACATCAATGCTTTACAATGGCGGGTTACAGGTATATACTACCCTCGATCTTGACCTGACCAATTATGCTGATTCAGTTCTAAATAACCATCTTGAAGAGTTTGAGAACAAGCTGAATTACGACGTGAAATATGACGAATTTCCTGCAGACACTTTTGATATTGATACGAAATATGTACAAGGTGGCGTGTATGCGATAGAACCTAATACAGGATATGTCCGCGCAATGATAGGGGGAAGAAATTTCAATCATAGCAAGTTCAATCGTGTACTTCAGGCACGAAGGCAGCCCGGATCAGCTTTCAAGCCCTTTATATATACTGCTGCTGTCGCAAACGGATACACTGCTGCCACTATGATCAACGACCTTCCGCTTGTATTTCTGGAGAATGATACCACAGAGTGGACACCACCAAATTATTCTGATAAATTCTATGGTTTGACAAGATTGCGCATTGCACTCAAGCATTCAAGAAATATTCCTGTAATCCAAATATTTATGGATTTGACTCCTTATGAGGTGATAAAATATGCGGAACGTCTTGGCATTGACAGCCCATTATATCCATTCCCTGCACTTTCACTTGGCTCTGCGGAGGTATATCCGGCGGAACTAATTTCTGCGTATTGCCCTTTTGCAAATGGAGGTAAGCGGGTTGATCCCATCTACATTAAAAGAATTGATGATGAAACAGGAAAAATGCTGGAGGAGCACCTTCCTCACTCATCTCAGGTTATAGGTGAGGATATTTCATATCTTATGACAAATTTGATGCAGTCAGTTGTGGATGGAGGGACAGCCGGCGGAATACGGTGGCGTGGTTTTTACCTTCCTGCAGCAGGAAAAACCGGCACGACCGATAATTATCAGGATGCATGGTGCATTGCCTATACCACGCAGCTTGTACTCGGTATCTGGGTAGGATTTGATGACAATATCACACTTGGAAAAGGACAGGCAGGCGCATATGTCGCAGTGCCACCCTGGCCCTATATTATGAAAAGAGCAGTATTAAACAGCTCCCCGAAGGACTCCACCGGAGAAGCGATCGTGAACAAAAAGCTTTTCCAGTTTCACGAACCGGATAATATTATTCATGTGACGATTTCCGAAAAAACCGGCCTGCTCGCCCAGCCATTTGAGAAAGAAGTCACTGACGAAATTTTTATCAGGGGAACCGAACCGACAATACTTTCGGACAGTTTGGGTTATAACTTTGAGCCCATTGGATATCAGGATCTCAGCTTAGATACTCTCTACATTGATATGAATGAATATTACCGCACAATGCGGTACAGGAAAAGTATTAAATCAAGCCGAACTGAATGATCGTTTTTATAATAATTTTAGGTGTTCTTCTTTTTTATTATCTCGTGTATCTTGGTATATTCAGCAGAGGATTGGGGCGAAAGTACAGTGCAGCGACAAATGCTCAACCCTTTGTGTCAGTTGTCGTGGCAGCACGAAATGAAGAGAACACGATTTCACAACTGCTCACATCACTCATCAATCAGGATTACCCGGAAAATAAGTATGAGATTATCATAGCGGACGATGGTTCTGACGATGCTACTGCCCGTATAGTTCGAGATTTTCAAAAAAAAAGTGAAAATCTTATTTTGCTTTCGGTTGCTCTTTCTGGAGAGGTAATTTCCCGTAAAAAGAATGCACTTGCTCAGGCAGTGCAAAAAAGCAGGGGTGAAATCATCCTCACTACCGATGCAGATTGTGTGGTAACGTATCAGTGGATTTCGGGCATGATGCGCTATTTTGGCAGAGGAGTGGGAATGGTTGCAGGTTTGTCCACCCCGTTTATCCCGAATTGGAAACAAGCAACCGTGTTACAGAAGTACGAATATATTGATACGATCGGACTCTTTTTTGCTGCGGCAGGAGCACTTGGCACAGGGAGAGCATACTCCTGCAGTGGTCAAAATTTGGGTTATACAAGAGAAGCTTTCGACAAAGTGAACGGTTACGAAAGCATAAAAAAATATATTTCCGGGGATGATGTTCTTTTGATGCAGCTTATCAAGAATGCAGGTTACGAAATCCGATTCGCTTTTGGTAAAGAAACACAGGTGTTTACAAAATCAGAAACACATTTGGGAAATTTCTTGAACCAGCGAACACGATGGGCGTCGAATGAGAGAGTTCAGATATTACTTAATATTGGATTTTATGCCTATCTCGCAGATGTATTTCTCCTAAATATTCTTATAATTACGGGACTTTTTTTTATTCCTCTTTATGCTGCCTGTGCATGGCTTTTCAAGATGATAGGAGAATATGTTGTTTTGCAAAAAGGTCTTACGCGTTTTGATCTTCCAAAGAAATCTCTCTCTCTCTTTCCATTGTGGACTATTTTACAACCATTCTATATCACGATAGTGGGAATCGGAGGTAAGCTTCAGCTTTTTTCCTGGAAGAAAAAATCGTAGGCATGATTGGGAAAAATTGCATATTTATCCTTTGACAAATAAAAACAGTATTAAAATAAGTGTCCTATTGAAAATCATGAAGGAAAGTTAAAATGGCAAAGAAAATCAAACGGCATAAACACCATGATATAAAAGAAGATAAGTTTGTGACAACTGCACTGCTTTTCTCTGAATTTGTTCAAAATCACTGGAAGAAGGTTGCTTTTGGTGCAGCAGCACTCATCGTAATCATAATTGTACTCGTCGCATTGACGTCCCGTTCCGGGAAGGTGAACATTATGGCATTAAAGCAGTTCGACACAGCCCTTGCACTCTATGAAGATAACAAGATGAATGAAGCTGAAACTGCTTTTTCTGCAATTCTCCAAGAGTACGGTTCCTCAAAATATAGAGGATTATCATATCTCTATCTTGGGAAGATCAATGTCGAGAAGGATGAGCCGGATGTTGAATCAGCTAAGATGTATTTCAATAAAGCGAAATCAAGACTGCATGAATCAATATTTAAAGAAACTGCGTGGCTCGGGCTTGCAGAATGTACAAGGCTGTCCGAAGGTGATGATGCATATTATGAATCCCTGAAGCACTTTATCAAAAAATTCCCCAAATCGTATAAGGTGTCTTCAATCTCGTTTAAAATAGCAGAGTATTATTTTTCTAATGATGAGTATGACCAAGCAAAGGAATATTATTCCCTGATCGTGAAAAAATTCAAGAATTCATCAGACTTCTACAAATCAAAACAGCAGTTAGAATTTATCGAACAGCTACAGCAGGATACATAAATATCAAAATTTTTTAAGCCCTCTTTGCAGGGCTTTTTTTGTATTTACACAATGAAAAAGAACATACTCGGCTGGATCAGCTATGATTTTGCCAATTCTTCATTCACCACCATTATTGTAACGGTTGTGTACAGCGTTTATTTTAAAACGGTTGTTGTTGGCAAAGAAGGAGTTGGGGATTCGCTTTGGGGAATCTCCATCAGTCTATCCATGCTTATTGTTGCGCTTCTTTCACCAATTCTTGGAGCCATAGCAGATTACACGCGCTCCAAAAAGAAATTCCTTTTTGTATTCTGTTACATTTCAGTGCTTTTTACTGCATTATTATATTTTATCCGTGCTGGTGCTGTGTTGTGGGGTATACTCATATTCATGATCGCCAATATCGGATTTGAAGGCGGGAATGTTTTTTATAATGCCTTCCTTCCGGAGATAACCACCAAGAAAAATCTTGGCAAAGTGTCCGGTTTAGGATGGGGGATCGGTTACATCGGGGGATTGAGCGCACTTATTCTTTCCTATCTGTTCATAGAAACGAATGTTCCCCTTGTTTTTCCTCTGATCGCTGTCTTCTTCGGAGTTTTTGCCATTCCAATCTTTGTTTTCTTAAAAGAATCAAAGCCCACACAGCATTATAAAAATGTAAATTATATTAAAGTTGGGTATGAGCGTATTAAAAAAACTTTTCATCATATTAAAGATTTGAAAGAACTTTTCAGGTTTTTAATTTCATTTTTTATTTATAATGACGGCATCAAAACAGTAATAGTTTTCGCTGCAATTTACGGAGCACAACGCTTTAATATGTCTGGTGCTCAGCTTATTATCTATTTTGTGCTCGCAAATATTACATCTTTTATCGGCGCGATCATTTTTGGTTTTATTGTTGACAAGATCGGAGCCAAAAAAACAATTTCAATCACATTGCTTATCTGGATAGCTGTGGTCATTTGGGCATTTTTCTGTACCAATGTGACACAGTTTTATGGAGTCGGGCTGTTAGCGGGAATAGCGATCGGGTCTTGCCAGTCTGCAAGCAGATCATTTTTGTCACTTCTCACTCCTGATGATAAGCATGCTGAATTCTTTGGTTTTTATGCAGTGAGCGGCAAAGCTGCGGCCATTATTGGTCCTTTGTTATATGGATTGCTTGTGCTGGTCTTACACAGTCAGCGATGGGCTATTTTAAGTATTGCACTTTTCTTTGTAGCTGGATTTCTTGTTCTTCAAACAGTTAATGAGAAAAATGGAGTGCAGGTTGCATCACAAATTTTTAGAAAGGAGTAGCCATGTGTGGAATAGTTGGCTATATCGGAAATAAACAAGCTCTACCTATCATTATTGAGGGTATTAAACGCTTGGAATATCGCGGATATGATTCATCTGGAATTGCAATAATAAATACTGATGACGAGCTTGTCATTCATAAGAAAGAAGGCAAGATCGTAGAACTGGAGCAGTCATTTCCAAAAGGAGTGAATTTCGAAACCCATCTGGGAATTGCCCATACTCGTTGGGCAACGCATGGTGAACCGACGACTCTTAATGCTCATCCCCATATAGATTGCACTGGTAAGATCGCAGTCGTGCATAACGGCATTATTGAAAATTATAAACTGCTTCGAGATAAACTGGAACGTGAAGGTCATACTTTTATTAGTGATACAGACACAGAGGTCATCGCACATCTCATTGAACAATTCTATCTTAAATGTAACGATATGCATAATGCAGTCCGCATGATGCTCAAACAAGTTGAGGGAACACTCGGTATCGTCGCAATCAATTTGGATGTTCCTGATAAACTCTATGCTGCACGCAGAGGAAGTCCACTCATTATCGGTGTAGGGGACGGACAGAATTTTATTGCTTCTGATGCCGCTGCATTGGTCGTACATACTAAAAATGTCATCTACCTTCAGGATGATGAAACTGCAGAGGTTTCTACGAATGATTTTACTATTAAAACCATTACTGATGACGAAGTTCAGAGAGAAATAAGTAAGATCAACTGGGACATCTCCATGATCGATAAGGGCGAATATGATTTCTTCATGTTGAAGGAAATTTTTGAACAGCCAACCACGATCGCAAATGCATTCCGCGGCAGGATAATGGATTTATATAACACTTCGCGGCTCGGGGGAATTTCCCTTTCTGTAGAAGAACTGAATAGCATTAAGAAAATTTGTATCATTGCATGCGGGACCTCATGGCATGCGGGAATGGTCGGGCAGTATCTTATCGAGGACATCGCAAAAATACCAGTTCGTGTCGAGTATGCTTCGGAGTTCCGATACCGCGATCCATTATTAAATCCGGAAACTCTTGTTGTCGTGATAAGCCAATCCGGTGAAACTGCCGATACTCTTGCTGCATTGAGAGAAGCCAGAGCGCGCGGCACAAAAGTCATGGGTATCACTAATGTCGTGGGCAGCAGTATTGCCCGTGAAACTGATTTCGGTTCATACATACATGCCGGTGCGGAGATCGGTGTGGCATCCACGAAAGCTTTTACATCTCAGATCACAGTACTCTTCCTGCTTGCAGTGTTACTCGGGAGAATGCGCAGCGTAGCACCACGTGAAGGTGCTGAATATATAAAAGAATTAAAATCAATTCCGGGTAAAGTAAGCGAAATCCTTAGTATGGATAGTGGAATTCGAGCAATTGCAGAGAAGTACAAAAATGCGACTAACGCTCTTTATCTCGGCAGGGGAATTAACTTTCCCGTTGCGCTCGAAGGTGCATTAAAACTGAAAGAAATTTCCTATATCCACGCAGAAGGATATCCTGCTGCAGAGATGAAGCACGGTCCCATTGCGCTGATCGATGAAAATATGCCGGTTATCGTAGTTGCTCCGGATGATTTCGTCTATGGCAAAATATTGAATAATATAGAAGAAGTAAAGACCAGAAAAGGTAAGATCATTGTCGTTGCAAACGAACCCAGCAACGGACTGGAAAGTCTTGCCGATGATATCATATTTGTTCCCAGAACGCTCCCTGCACTCACGCCGCTTCTGACAGTGATCCCGCTCCAGCTTTTTGCATATCATGTGGCAGTGCAAAGAGGACTCGATGTTGACCAACCGAGGAACCTGGCAAAGAGCGTGACCGTAGAATAACGTGAGATGAGCCAGCGTATCGAGAAGTGCAATGCCATTGTACTGAAGGTTACCGAATACAGTAATACCAGCCAGATAATACAGTTCTTTTCTAAGGAATTTGGTCATATCGGAGTGATTGCAAAGGGGACACGCAATCCGAAAAATAAATACTACGGACTTATCCAGCAGCTTGGAAATTATGAGACAGTTATTTATAAAAAAGACACCTCACTTTCCTTACTCAAAGAAATTTCACTCATTGATGACCACAACGGGCTTAATTCGGACTTTACTATGATTGCTCTCGCACATGCTGGGGCAGAACTCTACCTCCAGCTTATGTTCGAGGAGGATGATTATGAAAAATTTTATATCCTGCTCGCACAATTTTATGATTTTCTTCCAAGTATAAAACGCAACCATATCCTTGTTTTCTGGCGGTTCCTTCTCCGTGTTGCCGGCTTTCTAGGATTCTCTTTCAAGTTCAACACATGCCAGGTGTGTGGTATTCAAAATAGTGAACTCTTTCACGGGATTTCGTTTGTTCATAATGGATTTATTTGCAGTGATTGTGCAAAAAAGCATGCTGCGACCGAACATTTCCAGATAAATGAGTCAACAAGGAAATTGCTGCTGACGCTCAAGAATTTGCATAATTTGGAATCCTTTGAAATTGCCGAACAGGACATCAAGACGATCAATACGATCTTCCGCACCTATCTCAGCTATCACCTTCATAAAAAGATACATTTGAGGAGTTTGGAAGTATTTTAGAAACCTTGCGAATGGTCTAATGACCTTCGCAACGATTGCACTTCTGAAATCTTAAATCGGTGTTCTTGAATCTTTATTCACAATAATAGTTAAGCAAGTACTTCCGCAAAGATTATCAAACAAGTTCCCTCAACACAATCCTATACGAAGGTCTATACAAATTCTTATAAACAGCAGAATGTGAAAAATGAGGAAAGACGTGCTCGTTTAATAATTTGTTTAACCTATTCCACCGATCAGGAGTGAACTGTTCGAACGTATTGCCTTCGATCAATGAACCTAATGCAAGCCAATAGTGTTTTAGTTTATCTTTGTCGGGAATTATTTTTCGCTGCGTCTCACACAACATTTCAAAAAGTGCATTAAGCGAACATTGTTTTCTGAAAACAGGTATATTCAATCGTACGAGTTCATGATCCAGCGAAATATCAACATACAAATCGTTCTCATGGTTTTCATTAGGTGAATCAAATTCATTTTTCAGATATGAATATGCCAGTTCTTTATTCTGCAAGATATGCGCTGGTCCCATCACACTTTGGTAGAGAAGTTTATACACATCCCCGAGTTCCATTGCCGGATAGAGCTCCAGATGACAATAAATAAGTTCAATCATTTTCTTTTTGTTCATGACCATATCCCATATTTTGTGAAATCATTGACAAGAAAATTAGTAAACTCAAATGCAAGGCATATTTATACCACAGAGGTTGAAAAAAATCATTTTATTATTTATATGATTTTCATCATATTCGGCTTTTTTTATTCGTAGTTATCATATTCGTATCTTGATGCTCAGTCTTGTTTATAAAGATATTTAATTTTTTTTAAATAAATAAATTTTGTAGGAGCTACAATGGAATTTTATTCAAAGCTAGAAAAGCTGATTGAGAATCATCCTCTTATACTGGAGGATATCCCACGAACTGAAATGATCGGACATGCAATTGATAATGGTGAAGCTGTTATCTCAGCAAATGGATCTTGTACCACTTGGACCCCGATCGAATCTACCGGCAGGAGCCCTAAAGACACGTTGATCGTTCGACGACCAGCAAGTGAGGAAGATATTGATTGGAACTCACCAAACAATATTCCCCTCGATCCTGAAACATTTGAGATGATTCTCGAAGACACTCTCAAAACCTTTTCAGAGAAGGACAAGATCTATATCACGAATAGAGTGCTCAGTGCAGAGACATCCTATGCACTTCCCGTACGAACTATCTGTGATCAGTCCTTAACAGCGCTTTTTACAGATAATATGTTCCGCCCTGTTCCTGAAGATATTTCTGAGAGTGTTTTTGCGTTTAATGGTTTCACGATCCTCGTGCTTCCCTATGATAAACTGGATAGGGCGCGTTATAAAGGACGGCTTCGCACACTTCCTGATGGCAAGACTTCGAATATGGCAATTGTGATGGATTTTGATAAAAGGATCGGTGTGGTGTATGGCTCTGCGTATGGCGGAAGCGTGAAAAAACTTATGTTCACTGTAATGAATTATTATCTTCCTGCTGAAGGCATTTTACCGTTGCATTGCTCTGCTAATGAGGGAGAGAATGGAGATTCAGCTCTCCTGCTTGGACTTTCCGGCACAGGAAAAACTACCCTTTCTGCAGATCCCAAACGTGCGCTTCTTGGTGATGATGAACACGGATGGAGTGAAAAGGGAATCGCAAATTTTGAGAATGGATGTTATGCAAAACTGATAAATCTTCGCGCTGATAAAGAGCCGGAAATTTATCACGCAGTGTTTCATGATGCTGACTATCTTAAGCATGGCGCAATTATCGAGAATTGTATGATGTATCCCGATGGCCATTTCGACGTCGATGATGAGCGATTGACACCGAATTCTCGTGGCTCATATCCCTTAACATTTCTCTCAAATATAAAACATTCATCTAAATCAGGACATCCGACAACCATCCTCTTCCTCACTGCCGATGCCAATGCAGTGATACCTCCTATTGCAAAGCTGAATCCCGAACAGGCAATGCTCTGGTTCCTGATGGGCTACACAAGCAAGCTTGCCGGAACTGAAACAGGAATTGTCGAACCGGTCTCCACTTTTTCACGATTTTTCGGCGCACCTTTTATGCCGAGAAATCCGGATGTGTATGCGTCTATGCTTGGTGAAAAGATGAAGGAATATCACACGCAGGTGTATCTTGTGAATACCGGCTGGAGTGGTGGCCCCTTTGGTGTTGGTTCACGGATGGACATCAATTTAACCAGAAGACTTGTTGAAGCAGCATTGAGTGGGGAACTTAAAAATGTGCAATATCAAGAAAATGAGATGTTCCACTTGTCAGTTCCGCTAGAATGTCCCGGAGTGCCTTCTGAAATTCTCGATCCGCACAATACCTGGGAAGACAAGAATGCATATAATGAACGGGCAAAGAAATTAGCTTCGGAATTCAGTGCATACTTCGATAAAGCGTACGGAGATAAAAATATTGATCCGGCAATCAGAGCGCAGTGTCCTGGGAAATAATCAAAGTTATATACAAATAAAAACCCCACCATTTCCTTTTAGTGGGGTTTTTTTTTACAAAAGTAAAACTATTACTTATTTCCTTCTTCGATCATTTCCTTAGGTTTCTCTTTTTCGAAGGGATCTGACACACGTTCCCATGTCTGACTTCGACCAATTCGAATTATTGCTTTGATATAGCCGCGCACCTGTAATTTTGTACCATCTTCGAAGGTTCGGATCTTGCAATTATAGGTTTTTCCTTTTTTAGGATCGAGAATTTTACCGCCATCCCACCAGCCATCCTTATCTTCGGTAAGACCCCACATGATGGTTGCACCTATCATAGGCTTTCCTTCAAGATCTCCTGAGCCTTTTGCACAGGTTGGATTTTGGTCTTCATCGGGTTTGCGGAAAAGTTTTACAATCTTGCCATTCATTTTTCCGTTTTCAATCCAGATATTAACAACTGATTTTGCTTCACCTGTTTCATCATCGATGGTTTTCCACCAGCCCACTGGTGAAAGGTTGTCTGCATAAAGTGCCATAGTGATAAAAATGACACTTATGATCAGTAAGAGTAATTTTTTCATTGCTCCTCCCGGAGTTTTATTTGATGTGATGTGATTTTTTTCATACAAAAATTATTGTTAAAATGATAACGATGACCAGACTTGGCAGCATATTTATCACTTTTAATTTCTTGATCTCTAAAATTGATATTCCAAGTCCAGTAAGGATTATTCCACCAACCGCAGTGAGTTCATTGATGATCGGCATAGTTACAGATTGTTCGAAAAGCCGCGCAAATAAAGTTAAACCACCTTGGTAAATAAGCAGGGGTATCACAGAAAGCATTACCCCGATCCCAAGTGCTGCAGCAAGTGCAATGGAGGCAAAACCGTCGAGGAGAGATTTGGTGAGAAGAAGGTTCGGATTTCCTCCCAAACCTTCCTCTATTGCGCCTAATATAGTCATGGATCCCATGCAGAAAAGCAAGAAAGCCGTTACCAAGCCCTCAGAGAATTTATCATTTTTAGAGTGCCATTTTTTTTTCAGAGAATCGCTGATCCTGGTTAGCCACGCATCAATATCAAGTAGTTGCCCAACTATCGAACCCATAATAAGACTAAAGATCAAGATGAGATAATGTTCTGTTTTAAGAGCCATTGTAATGCCGAGGAAAATTGTAAATAAACCGATTGCCTGAAATGCAATAGTTGTAAGTTTTTCCGGGAGTTTCTTTCGGAGAATTATACCAATGATACTTCCGAGAATTACTGCACCGACGTTGACGATCGTGCCAATCATACTATTCGAACCTGCCCACAGTAAAGAAATCCTGTATCTCTTTTATATCCGAAGCCAGTGCTTCTTTCAGAGTGCCGACGAAAAGTGCTTTTCCCTGATCAAGAAAAACGATCCTGTCTGCAATCCTATGAATGCTGGCAAGCTCATGGGTTACGACGACAATTGTCATGTTAAGCTGGTGCTTCATTTGAAGAAGAAGCTTATCAATTGCAGCCGAAGTTATAGGATCCAGCCCGGCATTCGGCTCATCGCAGAAGAGAAGCTGGGGATCGAGCGCAATAGCTCGTGCAAGAGCTGCTCGCTTTCTCATACCTCCGGAAAGTTCTGCAGGTGAGAGATACATTGCATGTGCAAGTTCAACAAGATTCAGCTTTGTTTCAATGATCCTGTTTATGAGATCTCTTTCAAGGTTTGAGTGCTGTTCTAGGGGTATGGCAACATTTTCGCCAATTGAAAGTGAGTTCAAGAGCGCTCCGTTTTGAAAGAGCACCCCGCATTTCATGAGTATTTCCTCGAAATCTTCCTCTTCCATTGTCGTGGTTTCTTGCCCAAAGATTTTGATTAAGCCGGATACGGGTTTCAGCAGTCCAATAATATGTTTGAGAAGCGTGGTTTTTCCACAACCGCTCCCCCCAAGAATTATGAAAACTTCGTTCTCTTTTATATCAAGAGTAATACCATCAAGAATGCGACGTCCATCATATTCAGTGATCAAATCCTTAACTTCAATAATATTTTCCATGTCGATTAATAGAATAGAAGTCCAAGTATGGAGTCAGCAACAATCACCATAAAGATAGCGGTTACTACAGAAGCAGTCGTGGAACGTCCCACTCCACCAGCGCCGCCTTTTGCACGTAATCCGAAGAATACGCCGACGATTGTGATCAGCCAGGCAAAAACAAAACTTTTCACCACACTTGTGATGATATCTTTGAGCACCATAACGTTTGCCATCCTATCCACAAATGCCGTAGGACTCAATTTCAGATATGTAATGCCAATCAGGAATCCTCCCATTATTCCAATAATGTCTGCAAAAATGGTAAGGAGTGGAGTTGCGATCGTCATTGCATATAATTTGGGGAGTACAACATATTTGATAGGGTTGAGCGCCATTGTTTTCAGTGCATCGAGTTCTTCAGAGATTTTCATTGTAGCGATTTCGGAAGCTATTGCAGAACCGCTTCTGCCCGCAAGAATGATCGCAGTCATAAGAGGACCCATTTCTCTGGTCATAGAAATTGCAATGAGATCAACAATGAAAATATTCGCACCGAAACTCCTGAGCTGCTGGGCAGATTGAAGCGAAAGAATAAAGCCGACAAGGAATGAAATGAGTCCTACAATCGGAAGTGCATTTACACCGATAAGATTGCTTTGGACAACAAATTCCCCTTTGCGCTGCCCTTTTTTAGAGAAGATGCCAACCACACCCCAATAAAACATATCTGCAGCAAGGTATATGAAGTATTTGACATTATCAAAAAAATCAAAACCCTTATCTCCGAGCCCTTCAAAATATCCAAGTTTTCGAGGTTTTTCAAACTCTTTCTCACCGAGTTCCAGTGATGAAAAGACAGTGAGAGAATCTTGTACTTTTTCTGAAGCATTGATGATATTCGTTTCAATTGAGGATTTTTTAAGAGAATCTATTACCTGATCTATTGCAGCTACTCCAGCGCTGTCTATCGTATTCAGGTCACTTAAATCAATGGGAACTTTTTTCTTTTTCTTTATCGAAGAAAGATTTGCAGATACGAAATTAAGAAATGCTTCTGCATTTTTAATGGTCAGTTCGTCATGCAAGACGAGTGTATTGTTTTTGAATTCAAAGGAATTCATATTAGAAGGAAATGATCGTTAGATCCAGCGATACATTATGATCCACCTGCGTCCATGTTTTAGTTTCGTCCTGTTTTACTGTAAGAGTGTAATCTAAAGAGACGATGCTGGATAATTTGAAACTGAGCGTGTTATCAAGTCTGAAAACCTGTTTCCTGCTTTTTTCAAAAGGATAGAGGGTATAGAATTCGAAGACATAGTTTATATTATTTGAGATGCGGAAGTCACCACCGACATTTCCTTCAAACCCACTTAAATTAACGGATTCAAGTTCTCTGAATAAAGTGGGATCTGCCGTATCTTGTTCATACACATTCGAGTTTATGGTCTGTGAAAATCCCAAACCAGTTTTGATATACAGATTGCTTGTATTTGTATTTAATACAGTAAGGTTCAATCCAATACCTTCCTCAAGACTTAGTGGATACAGCATTGGAGTTATCTGCACATTGTCATCATTGGTGATAGTTTGAACGGTATCTCCTTCTGTATCTATCTTATATATCTTTGGTTGATCGGCATCGAAGTAGAATTTCGTGGGGAAAACATTTGAAGCAAGACGGAATCGGCCATACACACCAAAGGATTTTATAAAATAGAAAATATATGTGGGCTGTATTTGAAGTGAGTTTGAATAGATTCTGAAATCTTTATCCTGTTCCTTAGTAAGCCCGACATTGAGATCCTGCCGTGATGAAAAATAATGTGGGAATGCATCATACTTGATCTCATTATCTATTTTCGAACTAAGTGTGATATTTGTCGCAGATTCATCTTTGTTTGCGAAGTTATCGCTACTGAGAAGGAAGCTTCCTTTTACGGAAGTATAGTATCTCCATGCACGCACCATATCGGACTCTTTCATTTCAGGCAAGACACCTGCCCCAACAAAGTTCTTTGTAGAGGAGTCCATGACAATTGTAAGTTCTTCAAGCGTACCTTCCATGATACGTATTGTAGTGAAATTAATAAATGTTTTTGGTGATTCTCTATATTTAATGATCTTGTAAACGCCGGGTTTTAGTAGCCAGGTTTCTTGTTTTTCTCCGGGTTGATCTTCCTCGGCACTATATTTTGTGCCAATGCTGTTTTTATAGTCATCGATTTGATAGATTTCATAAGCCTCGCGGAGGAAATTTCTATTCTGGTCTATGATCTTGACAATAAGGCCGCCCCATGTGGGTTCAATTATTCGTGTTTGACCAGCTTTTAGAGTCACATCTACTTCCACCTTTTGGGGTGTTAAAATTGCTGAACCAATTTCCAGTGTGTAGGAACCGGGCTCCATAAAGATGCTTTGACCTACCGGGCATCCGTCTCTAACTAATTGACCGTTTTGATAGATCATATATTCGGGTTCAAGTTCGGGAGAAGACATAGCTGGCACAAAGATTCTGCCCATGCCGAGTTGGTCGTCTATACCTTCTTCTTCGAGCTGCCGCATGGGATCGGGCGCATACCATGTATTATAATTATCTTCTAGGCAAATATTAGAAATTGGCTGATTCTGAGACAAAGCATTGCCGGTTAGAGCTGATATTAAAATAATGAGTATGAAAAATATCTTTTTCATGTATTCCTCCGCAACTATATGCTATTTGCCCTGCGTTGGGGCAGGTGTGTTTTTTGGTAATTTTTCAAAATATTCCTGGACTTTCCTCAGAAAGATAGTAATTTCATTTTTCAGAGTATCGCTTAATGTTTTCGCAAAAAAACTCATACTTTCTGTGTATAAAGGAGCATATCTTTTAATTTCGTAACTTACTACTGTATTGTTGGTTTTAACGTCGATCATCTGTATTGTCAGGCGTATATCAGCCCGTTGAAACTCATTGATAGGAAGATCGCTCACGTATTTTTCAATATTATGGATCGTTCCTGTAATAATGAAATTAGGACGTTGATCAAGAAAGGTCTTTTTACAGTCCTGAACGAGATTCAGTTCTTTGACATGGTTGACAATAAGAGCGGTGATCGCATCAGGGGGACGACGAGCCCATAAGCTCCATCGGTCATAATACACTTCATGAGAAGATCGGCGAATGACAATTCTTGAATTATCATAGGTCTTATCTATCTTGAAGTCCTTTACCTGAATGGTGTAGGGATATGGAGTAGCAAGGACATCGTCCTTCGTAATAGGAGGGACATAATCAAGCAGATAGAAATGTGCCCACTGCATGCGGGAACAACCCAAAGCCAAAATAGCAAGAATAATAATTATTATATTTTTACTTTTCATTATGGTCCTCCTTGATATGAATCTGCGGATCTTGATTTAAAGAGAAGTGAGGGATTCTCTGAGATCATGCGAGAGAATTCGTTAATGTTCTGCATGGTTTCTTTGAGCAGGCGAATCGTTTCAATAACATCATCCTGGCTTTCCAGAACAGTGTAATTGATATTATTAAATGCCTCGGTCAGGTCACCAACAGATGTATTGATATTGCTGACAGTCATATTGAACTGGTCAAGATCAAGCTGTTCTGTGACATTATTTATTGTTGAGAGGAGATTTGCCAGCTCTGATGAAATGCGTGCTATATTTGTAATGCTTTCGTTAAGACTTTCTCTATTCTCATCAAGTATGAGGTCTAGATTCTTGAGAGAATTGTTGGTATTAGCGACTGCTTCCTGGATATTCTGCTGTGTTCGATCATCAAAAATATTTGCAATATTCCTCAAGATTTCATCAACCTTTGCAGCAATATCCTGAGCTTTATCTGTGATCATATCCAGGGTTGATTCTCCAGGTTGAATGTATGAGCCCGGTTTTAGGTTTTTTTCTCGCGGATCACCTCCAACCAGCTCAATCTGCTTCAGTCCCGTAATGCCAACAGCTGCCATCACTGCTTTTACATCAGTTTTAATGGGAGTTCCTGCCTTCACACTGATCTCAACTATAACAGTCGTCACATCGTTCGGATCAATGTTGAGATCTTCGATTCTACCAACCCGGATACCATGATATTGTACCGCACTTCCGACGTTCATTCCGCTCACGGATTGATCTTTATATGCGATGAAGTAGATGTCTTTTTTATCAAAGAGTTTCGAGCCAACGATAATACCAATCAGGACGAATAAAAAAAACAGCGCGACAATGATGAAAACACCTAATCTGATTTTCTGAGATTTTGAAACCATATTTTCTCCACAATTCTTGAGAGAAGTAAATGATATTTATGTCAATTTTTTTGCGTAAATTCTTATTATAATTGAGATTACCACACAAAAACGACGCCACTATTGGGAAAGAACCATTCGCCTGAAGAGCTTTTCATGACGATCTTCTTACCTTTGATCTTCTCATGCGGATATTTTTCCTTGCCGGAAAAAATGCGGATGATCTCAACATTTTCAATATTTGTGAGTGAATAATCAAAGGTCATTGTAATTCCTTTTGTAAGCTCAGCAATATAGATTGTAAGCTGATGTTTGTTTTTAGGGTAATAGGTGATTGTGTCGATGGTAAACTGCACTTCTTTTCCGAGAAGATCACGCAGTTTTGGATGGGAACACTCTATCTCAAGGTTTGAGAATTCATTTTCCTGCGATTCATTTTGAATGATGCTATGATGAAGTACCAGATCATTAATCATAATTTTATCGACTTGAAATGAGTTTGCAAGATCTATTTTACTGTCAAGGAGCCAGCGATACTCAACATCAGGTGAGAGAATATATTGCTCAAGGTCTTCGGGACTTGTTGCACAGACGATTTTGAACGTATCCTTTGTGAGTATCTTTTTGTATCGTAATTTGGTTTTCGTATGATAAAAAAACTTGGACACAAGTGGATCGAGGTCTGTTTCTGAGAGCACGATCTCATGAACGAAATCTTTTTTCCAGCTCATTTCTCTGTCAGTCCGGTAAAAGAGTTTTTTGAGCACTTCTTGGTACACTATGCTACCGATCTCGTTGCTGTTAAGCCGCTGATTAAGTGAGGTTTCAATAACCTTCTCAAGAGTCGTATCTGTGAAATCCTTCGCAATAAATGTTCTTCTCGAAATGGGCTCTATCGCAGTATCTTTGTGCTCGCGGATATAAATCCTCTGAGCGCGTCTGCCGAGATTGCACGCCATTTCGTAGGTAAGCCCGTTATAGAATGAGCTGAGTTCTTCGATAGATATCGACTGAGTTTTCTCGCTTCCGATAAGAGTAACTTCGTCTCCGACCTTTGCATTTTTCACATGAGAAATATCAACAATGATCATATCCATTGTCACTCGACCCAAAATAGGACATATAGTATCATGAACCAAAACCTTCCCGCAATTCGAAAGCAGGAAATTATATCCGTCGCCATAACCGATTGGAAGAATTGCAGCTTTTGTAATATTTTTTGCGATATACGTCTTATTATAACTTATGCTGGAATTTTCTGGAAACTCTTTTATCAGACCAATTTTTGATTTAAAGGTCATGACGGACTTCAGTTTAATTTTATCCTTGAGATTATCGGCAGTATAAATGCCATATGAAAGCAAGCCAGCGCGAACCATTGTGTGGTAGGATTGCGGGAAATTAATGATTGCAGCGCTGTTTGCAATATGTTTGTAAGGTGGATCGATGCCAATATTATGAAAAATCTCAATGATTTTATTGAAGCGATTATTCTGTGTTTCTGAGAAGGAAATGTCCTTGGTTTCACTCATTGAAAAATGCGAAGAAAGCCCTTCGATCTGGAGATTATATAAACCTTTGATCGTGGTTGCAATATTGGAAGCTTCGTTCCATAAAAAACCAGCGCGCCCCATTCCAGTATCAAAAAGGATATGTACCGGTAGTTTTTTATTATTTTTTTTTGCATATGCATTGAGATTTTGAGCAAAGCTTATGTCAGAAATGGATGGAGTAAGGTCATAAGTAACGAGTGTTTCGATCTCACTATCGAACGAAGGGCTGAGCACGAGAATATGTTTATTAATATTTTCCAGCCTCAGGAGTACACCTTCATCGCTGTTTGCCACACCAAACCAATCAATCCCCATTTTCTCCGCTTCACGGGCAATCTCCAACGAACCATGTCCATATCCATCGGCTTTCACGATCTGCATGTAATGGGTTTCGGTAGGGAGATAACTTCTTAGCTGCTCGACATTATAACGGAAATTATCAAGATCAATAATTGTCCAGCTTCGGAAGAGTTCTTTATCCTTCTTCATAAAGATAGAAAAATCCCTCCATTCGGAGTAAGAATGTCGGGATTAAAATAGTGTAGTGTACTATTTATTTAACTTTGGCTAACCAATAATCATTAATTGAAGGGAATTTTGCTTTAAGCTGTTTTCCCAGTTCGTTTGCCTCTGGAGCGGAATAAAGACCTTTCAGACGTAGGCGATAAAAAAGCTTACCGTTTTTCTTGGTAGTCGTGATCTTTGTCTCGTATCCGTATTGTGCAAGCTTGTTTTTCTCTGTGATGATATTTGCATAACTTGGACTTGCAGCAACCTGAAGCTCATACGATTTTGCCTGGTCGGGCGGTATTTTTTTCGTAGGAACTGTCTGCTGCGTTTGCTGAGTAGTATCTTTTGTCTGCTCTTCCGGTTTGGTAACTTCAGGTTTTTTGGGTGGTTTGAGTTCATCGGTTTTCTTCTTGCCGCATCCCTGAATACTTGCCAGAGATACAAGAAGAACAATCACCAAAATGGCAATCACAAAAACTTTTCTTTTCATGTAAGCCCCCATATTATTTTAAATAAAACAAGCTTTCTTAAAAAAACTCGTCAAGTAATTACTTTATTCATGAACTTCATCATAAGTTATCTTGACAGTAAAATTTCGTCAAGTTCCAATTTCTCACATGAAAAAGGTCTTTTCAATTTTAGCGATATCTCTTACGATAATAATCATGTTTTCTTGCGGCAAAGATAAACCTCCGACTGGTGGTCCACGGGATACAACTCCTCCGGAGATAATAAATATTGAGCCGGAAAATTTAACAAAAAATTTTCTTGATGACGAAATTACGTTTACTTTTACAGAGACTATAGATGAGCGCTCTTTTGAAGACGCACTCCACTTCTATCCTCCGATCATGAAGAAAAAGATCACTTCTGGTAAGCAAAGCGTCACAATAAAATTAAGGGAAGAGCTCATACCGGATCAGACTTATCTGTTGACACTTGATACGCGCTGCAAAGACCTTCGTGACAATGCGTTAGAAAAAGCACACTCATTATTTTTTTCTACTTCAGAAACCATTTCTGCACGCAAATTGGATATTGATCTTAAATTGGATGAACGAGCTCCTATTCGACAGGGCATGTATTTCGTACAGCTTTATAATGCTCAGGATACGATATTCATCACCTTACAAAATACAGAAATATTACAAAAATTTACTTTTGAAAACCTTCCTTCTGATGAAGTTTCGGTTCTTGCTTTTTTGGATGAAAATAGGAATTCAGAAGCTGATAAAAAACGTGAACTCTTTGCCGAGAAAATTGTAAAATTACTTGATACAGAGAATGAGATCACGCTTACTCTTTCCCTTCAGGATACGACCAAACCAGTTTTGAAGAATATAGTTACCGAAAGTGCACAACGCCTCCTTATTCGTTTTACTGAGGATATTAAAAGCATCCGCACAATAAAAATTGTTGATCAAGTCACAGAGAGCAAATTACCGATTTATGAATACATAATATCCGGTTCGGACATCGAGTGCATTACAGGTGTGTGCGATACGAACGCATATGTGCTTGAATTGAAAGATATCATTGATTTTAAGGATAATATCACAGAACTTGATACTCTCAGTTTCATTAACAGGCAGTCACCGGATACAACATTTTTGGAACTGGATTCTCTTTCACATGAGGACGGACAGACTGTCACAACTTTAACTCCGGAATTCCGAATAAAGTTCAACAAAATCATATCGTTGGAAAATATCTCTATTTTACTTGTAAACTCCGAAGATGGGAAACCGGTTGAACTCTCCCTGCAAAAAAAGCATGGATATACTTTTATAGTAAAGCCTAAAAAATTGTTGAAGAATTATGTGCCTTATTCTCTGATTATTACTGAAGAAACCAGCGATTATGAAGGTAATTCACTCAACGAAGCGGTAAATATTTCGATCTTGCCACTATTATATAACTAAGCTATTTCCAGTATTTTAACTCTACCTTGTCATCCATAATTTCCAGGTAGCTGTAATATCTTATCCAATCACCAAGATTTATATACGTTCCCTTATCACACTGTACTACGTGCGGATTATGGATATGCCCCATGATCGTATAGGCAAACCCTTTTTCAAACAATTTATCTGAGAAATCGATTAAACCCTTTTCCTGCCTTGCAAGAGTTTTTCTCGATTTGTTGTAATTCTTACTCGAACGGGACATGAGTTTACCTGTTCGCAATCCAGCATCGGGGTGAACCCAGCTAAATAATTTATGAACAAATGGACTGCGCAGAATACTTTTCAATACATGATACTGCAAATCGTTGGAGGTGAATTCATCACCGTGCGATACATAAAATTTCTTTCCAGCACATGTGAAAGTATAGTCATTTCTATATACTTCAGCTTGGAGGTTCAACTGGAAAAAATCCTTGAAAACGAAGTCATGATTTCCCGCGATATAGATTACTTTTGTGCCTTTTTCGATGAGAGTTTTCAGTTTATGAAGTGTTTCAAAAAATGCTTTCGGGATGACCATTGTGTACTCGAACCATACATCAAAGAGGTCTCCGGCAATAATAAGTTTATCAGGTGGATCAGTAATAAGTGCATCGAGAAAGGAATAGAATATATCGAGTTTTTTCTGCTCTTCTTTATCGACAAAGAAGCGCTGGTGAAGATCAGAAATGCAGATTATTTTCATGAAACTCCTTTAATGTGTGAGCACATAGTACACGATGTTTATGCCCATTTTAAATGCCTGCTCACGAATATATGAAGGGTCTTTGTGCACTTCGGGAGAAGCCCATCCATCGCTGATGTTGGTTTCATACGTGTATAATATTATCAATCTGCCGAAATCGTCAAAAATGCCAAATGCCTGTGGTCTCTTGCCATCGTGTTCGTGAATCTTAGGAAGTCCGTTTGGAAAAGTGTAGTAGCTGTCAAAAAGTGGGAAAGTGGCCGGCAATTCCTGAAGAGTTTTTTCCGGGTAGACGAGTGCCAACTCCCTTCGAATGTATTGATCCAGACCGTAATCATCATCGATGTAGAGGAACCCACCTTTTTCAAGATAATTACGCAGATTTACAATTTCTTCTTCGGAAAAACTTATGTTACCGTGCCCTGTAAGATATAGGAATGGGTAATTGAGAATTGAATTATTTTTGAGGGAAACAATTGCCTGTTCGGGTGCAGTTTTGATCAAAGTGCGGGTGCTGATCTCGTTGCAGAAATTAGGAATTACCGAAGTGTCATTATACCAATCACCGCCGCCGTCATATTGCACACGGGCAATCGTGATCTCCATTTCTCCTGAGAGATTCAGAGGAATGAGCAAAATAAAAACAAAAAGAACCTTTTTTATGATATTCATGAGATTTGCATGAAATGAAGGAGCATTTTGGATGTCAATATTCTTGACGTTTGAAGATCGATCTCTACTTTATGACGCACGTGGGTGATTAACTCAGAGGCTAGAGTGCTTCCCTTACAAGGAAGAAGTCGTAGGTTCGACTCCTACATCGCCCACCATTTTTTTTTATCAAAATTCTGAGTGGACTAGTTACTTAATTATTGAATTTCCAACAACCAACAGGGAATGTTCAATGTCCATTTATATCTGACTCTCATAGAACTATATCACCACTCGGATCTAAGCATTGAGGGCAACTCATTGGACCCTCTCAACTTTTTGCGTCTCTGCTTATTCAGGTGTAAAATATTTGTCATTTTTTATATTTGAGAGGGAATATTATCTCCTGATTTATTTTCCTTCATACTTGGTAATTCCGTGTTGGGTATTGGATATTAATTCTTTCTTTACAAACTTATTTTTAAACTCCAATTTAATATCAAGGATTTAATCCAACGTAATTTCTCGTGGATTCGTATCTATTTCCTGGGTTTCCTGAAGATTCTTCTTGGTTTGTTGAACTCCCAATTCCTCAAGTTTTCGAGCCCCGGGCACAATTCGACTCGTGAACGAACCAACTGCTTTATTATAATGCTTTACAGATGTATCCAAACTCGATCCAACTTTTTCCAGATGTTCCTGGAAAGTGCAGATTCGTTCGTAGAGTTCGGTGCCGGTTTCCGCAATCTGCTTGGCATTTTCAGTTAATTTTTGCTGCTGCCAGCTCATGGCAACTGTCCTAAGAAGCGCAATGAATGTCGTTGGTGTGGCAATGATGACTTTGTTTTGTATCCCATCCTCGATGAGTTTGTTGTCGAGCTCTAATGCTGCTGAGAAAAAGGACTCACCTGGCAGGAAGAGGACAACAAAATCGGGCGCATCATCAAACTGTTTCCAATAGTTCTTTTTTGAAAGTTCATTCATGTGATGCCTTACTGCACGAGAATAAGCTATTTTCGCCGCCTCTCTTTTTTCATCTGTTTCAGCTTCATACGCTTCCATAAAATATTTAGTCGGTGCTTTGGAATCGACGACAATACTTCTGTGTCCCGGCAAATAAACAATGAGATCCGGGCGAAGCTGTCCATCTTCAGTTTTCACGTTGACCTGTTCTGAGAAATCACAATATTCGGACATGCCCACGAGCTCTACGACACGCCTGAGTTGCAGCTCTCCCCATTTGCCGCGTACTTCCGGACGCTTGAGTGCATTTTTCAGACCGGCAGTTTCTTTTTTTAGATTATCACTTGAATTTGCCAGTTGAGTGATCTGCTCTTTTAGTGTGCCGAGATCTTCTTTCCTGAGATTCTCGATCGTTTTAATTTCACGATTATATCTTTCAAGGGAATCTTTCAAGGGTTCGAGAGTTTCTTCAATCGCTTGTTTTCCGAATTCACTCTTCGTTTTTTCGAGTATGGTTTCCAGATTTTGCTTTGCCAGCTTCAAAAAGGTTTCATTATTACTTTTAAGTGCATCGGACGAAAACGCATTGAAGGTGTCTCTCAAACTCTCAGTTGCTTGTTTGAGCAGTTCTTTTTGCTCAAGGATGTTCTTTTCTGTTTCCAGAACTTTCGTCTCAAGACGGGCAGCTTCCTCTTTTTGTTTTTCAAGCTGATCTCTTAGAGAGGAAATTATTTCCTCAAGCTTTTGTTTTTCCAGCTTGATCTCTTCGATATACTGAACATTTTGAAGTAGTTTTGTTTCAGCTATCACTTTTTCATTTTGCAGTTCATCTGTGCGCAGGTTCTTTTTCTCAAGAGAGGAAACTCTTTTCTGCATAAGAAAATAGGTGACCAAAATGCCAATGACCAAGCCGATAACGAGCGGAATTACTGTATTTATCATACCCACATCCCGAAATTTATTTTTTGCATATAAATTATCACAATGACAATAAATTATGTCAAAATTTCCATGAAAATAACTGATGAAGCGAAAAAAATAAACTTTTTTGAGTGGTGGCGTCACAAAATTGGTATTTTGATGATATATATGTAGAAAGTATTATTGGAATAAATAGTATGAAGAAAAATGATATAAGAATCTGTGCAAAAGCAAACAGAATAATTACTTTGAGCAAATGCATACGTGAATTTAAACAAAAAGATAGAGAATATATTGACATTTTTATTACAAAATCTAAGGAAATAAATAAGTTTACTTAGATAAACCTCGCTATCCTCATCCTGGGATAGTGGGGTATTTGATGATAAAGATTGAATTGGTGAATAATGAGCAGAATCTGAAATTGAGGGACAAATTATAACGGAAGCTCTGATAAGAGAATGTGTTCACAGAAACTAAGGAGAAAAATGAAAAAATTAATTCTTACAGCAGTGTTCATGCTGCTGATAATAACAATAAGTTATGCTGATATTATTATACCTGACGATTACGCAACTATTCAAGCCGGCATAAATGCTGCAACGGCAGGCGATACTGTAAAAGTTAAATATGGAACTTACAATGAAGCAATTACGATAAACAAAGACCTTACTCTCATTAAATATTCTACACAAATGCCTACTATAACCTATTCTTATGGTTCAATGATCACAATTCAAAGTGCAGAGGTATTGATATCTGGTTTTAATGTTGAGACAACAGCGCAATATGGATATGGAATGAGAGTATATGGAAACCAAGACGTTGTAATTGATGATTGTATAGTTTCAGGAATGTATAAGGGTATATTCTCTGAGCAGATACAGATTGAGATATACAATTGCCAATTTTATGATAATCATAAAGCCATCACTATCACTACTAATATTGAAGAAAGTGAATATCCTGCTGTGATTAAGGGTTGTTCTATATATCAAAATGAAGCAGGAATAGATATTGATTCAAACGGTGGTCCACTCGTCCTGATCGAAGAATGTGATATTTATGAGAATGAATTAAATGGAATATTACTTGAAGGCGGTTGTTCAACAATTAAGAGATGCATTATAAGCGACAACATTTATAATAATAATGGATATGGAATTGATTGTATATCAGGATATTGTGATATAATAAATTGTACGATACACGGAAACTACAAAGGTGTAAGATTTATTTCAAACATAGGAAAAGAGATAATAAACTCGATCCTTTGGGGTAATTCTTATGCAGATATAGTAGGATCGCCGACCGTAACCTATTCCTGTATTGAAGATGGATATGCCGGAAACGGAAACATAGATGATGATCCGCAGTTTGAAGATGCTGCTAATGGCGATTTCCATTTAAGATGGGATAACGATGAGCTGAGTCCATGCATAGATACAGGAGACCAGAATACTGAATGGGATGGAGACGATACACCCCCCGACATGGGCAGACTAAGAGCGGAAAAACACTGGTATGACAATTGGGAATTGCCGGATATAAATACCAACCGTGGCTGGAAATGGATGTGCTTCCCTGTAATAGATACGGTTACAAACTCGCAAACTTACGTAGGTGATATGGCTGAATATATGCTCGCTGATATCCTTGATACTGATTTACTTGACCATGTAGAATGGGTACCAATTGAAACAACAAGTAATAATATTATTAATATTGAATTTGAAGATCCTATTTGGACAAATACTAATCATATTTTCACAAGCATACAGGGTTACAAATTCCAGATGCTTGATGATGATCCTGTTTATCTGCCGATATCCGGATTTCTTGAAGATTCGACCAAAACGATACAACTGAATGACGAACACGACAACTGGATGGGTTATTTCATAGATTATGAGCAGAATATAGAAGACGCTTTTGGAGAAGAAACCCTGGAAAATCTCTACTACATTCAGACACAACGATGGACAGTTACAAGAGAGGAACCAGAACCGGAAAGCCCATGGCTCGGTTTATCTTCTGCAAACAGAACACTCAATTACGGTGATCTGGTGATCGTGCGATGCTTTGATGACGAACTCTTTGCGTGGTGTGACACTGAACTTGAACAAGAGAGAGATGTACGTGAAGACACTCAATATTTCAACTATGAAGAACAGGCGGATTATATTCCGATCTATGTGCAACTTGATCCAACAGATTTACCAACAGAGATTGCCGTATTTGTCGATGGTGAATGTAAAGGTGCCGAGAAGGTGCTTGAAGATCTGACCGATATTCGTGCTTATATGTTAGGTGCAAACGGTGGTAACATCACTTTTGAGATGTATTTTGACAATAAATCACCTATAGAAAAAGTGAGTAAATACTTTGTCTATAACACTAAAAGCATGGAATTTGAACCGGAGATCATCACCGTGAACCCCTCGAAAGATTACTACCTGGTAACCTTCAAAGAAACGGACACCCCTCAATTTACGTATGAATATAAAATGAAGCATTATCCTAATCCTGTTCGCTCTAACACAAAGATCAAATACTCGCTGCCGAGAACAGAAAAAGTTACCATAAATATATATAATGTACGTGGTCAGCTTATACAAACACTCATAAATGATCAGGTCGGATCCGGCATACATACGGTATACTGGGATGGAACTGACTTAAGCGGTAAATACGTAAACAATGGCGTGTATATGTATGTACTTAAAACTAATAATAAAACCATAGCACATAAAATGTTGCTTATGAGATAAAAATACTTTCAGGAGTGCATCCTGAGGGGTGCACTCCTCCCCTCATTATAAAAGAGGTTATAATGAAAATAATATATATAATAATTTTATTCATATTCTTTTCGTTTAATATGCTCAATTGCGCAACGATCACTGTTGATATACAGGGAAACGAAGACTTCATCAATATCCAGGATGGAATTGATATCTCTCAGCATGGCGATACGGTTCTGGTCTATCCCGGTACGTATGTTGAAAATATAGATTTTAATGGGAAAAGCATTGTATTAACAAGTTTGGAGCTCATAACAGGAGATGCTTCTTATATTGACTCGACCATTATTGATGGAGGACAACAGAGCAGTTGCATACGTTTACATAATAGCGAGCAGAATGCTGTAATACAAGGATTTTCAATAACAAACGGTATTGGGTATGATCATGTTAATTCCGGTGCGGGAAGACCGGGAGGAGGAATAGCAATTAATACACCATATGGACAACCACAAACATTTTGTAAAATAAACAATTGTAAGATTTTTAAAAATATAGCAACAGGGGGAGGAGGGATATATTGTTATAAATCTTCAATGTATTTATCTGGTTTAATCATTACTGAGAATTATGCATCAAGTGGTGGTGGACTTTCAATACAAAATCAAAGTAGTGTTATATTTGATTCTAATAATAAATGTAGTATTTATAATAATTATGCTGGAATTGGATTTGATATTGTATGTTACAATACTGGTGATGTAGAGGTTATAGTAGACACATTTACTGTTTCTGAACCTATTAACACTTTTGTGGTAAATTTTGAGGAAGGTGCATATGCTGGAAGTATAACTATCGACATAATGAATGCGTGGATGGAAGAAGTAAATCATGACCTGTATGTTTCTCCAAATGGTAGTGATAAAAATACTGGCATTACTCCAGAAAAACCCTTAAAAACAATCGCATGGGCACTACATAAGATAAAATCGGATAGTCTAAATCCTAAAACAGTATATATCGAAGAGGGAACCTACTCCTTTACATCAAATGAACAGATTTTTCCATTGGGCTTAAAAGCATATACTTCCCTTAAAGGAAATAATATTCATAGTACAATTTTAGTAAATGATAAATTCCCAAGTACAATAGCTACAAAATTTAAAAAAGGATTTATTGTTGTAGAAGAACTTACTATTACAAGTACAAATAATTTACTGGAAAAAGTATTACGTTCTATTTATAGTGATTCGATAATGTTAAATAACATTTTGATAAAAGAAAATTACTTGCCTGAGAATGGACTAACAACTTTTTATGATAACAATAATGTATACTACAATAATCTTACATTTAAAAATAATACAGCAGAAAAAGCAGCTGGAATAAACCACGAAAAAGGGAACGCATATGTAAACAACTGCCGTTTTGAGAACAATCATTCATTTGGTTTGGCAGATCAATCATATTCAAATGTAATTGTTCGTATTTGTGCATATGATATAATGAGTATTGAAAATTCAATATTCATTAATAATAGCAATATGAGTTACGAGGAAGCACCATTTTGTTTCATCAACAAACAATTTTACAGTCCGGATTTGTACATTAAGAATTGTCTTTTTGCAGGGAATGAGACACCCTGTTCAACAGTTTTGGTTGCTGTCCCCGGAGATCTTCCCACGCCTGACAGTCTTGATGTACAGATAACCAATTGCACCTTTGCTTACAACAAAAGCAGTTTATCAACATTATCATTTATGGGAGCAATCGATATAACAAACACAATACTCTATGACAGTACTGATTACGAGATATATTTGGATGATTGGTCGTATCATAACATGTATGCAACGTTAAATATAAAAAACTGCGACATAAAAAATGGACAAAATGGAATATTGAACATGAATGAGAACAACATTATTAATTGGCTGCATGGAAATATAGACGAAGATCCGCTTTTTGTCGGCGGGAATCCTTTCAGTTATAAGCTTTCATCCAACTCTCCCTGCATTAATGCAGGCACAGGTGATACAACAGGATTACATCTTCCCCCAACGGACCTTGCAGGAAATCCTCGTATAACAGGGGGCAGGATAGATATAGGAGCGTACGAGTGGTTGGTGGTCAGCACTGACCAAGAACATTCCTTTCCTGATGATTTGATTGCATTTAATGCAAGCCCCAATCCTTTTAAATCAGGAACAACGATTACATGCAGCATTAAAGAAGTTCTCGTAAATGATACATATGAATTATCAATATACAACGTGAAGGGGCAACTTATAAAGCAATTTAATAGAGAACATTATGATTTCTCCCCATATTCAGAAATATATTGGGATGGTACTGATTTACTAGGAAGGCAGGTTGCACCTGGGACGTATTTGTACAAGCTGGAATATAATGGTAATGCGGTAGTGAGAAAGATGGTCCGGCTACGTTAGAAAACTACGCTGCGACAAGTCCGGCTGCGTTAAAACGCATAAATGTAAAATTTAAAATAGAAAATCAGCCAGAGGGCTGACAAGTTATAAAATGGAAAATATGGAGTTGGCGACTTTATCCTATTTCTATCATTATTCCTATAAAAATTGACGTTTATTAGATGGTTTCAATATTCATATTATAACTTTGGAGGTTCTGATGGAAGATAAAAACATGAATGAGTCTGATTACAAGGATGTATTCGATCCCCAGGATTATATGTATTTTTTTGGTAAAGTTCTCACTGAAGAAAGAACCAAAAGTGAAATCCAATTTCTCGTTGAAGAATTAGGTCTTACAAAATCGATGTCGATATTGGACCTTGGATGTGGTTTTGGTCGGCACTCTATTAAATTAGCAAAACTGGGGCACCATGTAACGGGCATTGATCGTATGGATGGTTTTATTAATGCAGGAAAAAAAAGAGCAGATTATGAGGGGGTAAAGATAAATTTCATCAAGAAGGACATGCGCTATGTAGAATTTAATGAGGAGTTCGAACGTGCGCTTCTACTTTTTACTGCCTTTGGATATTTTTCCGATGATGAAAACCTTGAAGTTCTAAAAAATATTTCAAAAGCACTCGTGCCCGGCGGATTATTCTGTTTCGATATTTTTAATCGTGATGCTTTTCTGAAGGATTTTATGCCCTACTATGTGCAGGAGGTCAGGCAGGATCTTTTAATAGACCGTAACACGTTTAATCCTAAAACTGGAAGGTTGATCGATGATCGAATCATAATAAGAAAGGGAATACGTAAAGATGTATCCTTTTCAATACGATTGTATGATTACAATGAAATAGAAAAACTGGTCGAGCAGGGAGGAATGAAGATCCATGAAATTTATGGTGACTGGGATAAGTCGCCTTTTACAATGGACTCAAAAGAAATGAAGATCATCGCAAAAAAATTGTAATATTTATCGGCTATAATAAAAAAACCTCGGACCGAAAGATCCGAGGTTTTCTATTTATAGGTGAGGGGTTATTTCACGAGTATCATTTTCTTCACTTCGTCGAAGCCTTGATTTTCAAGCTTGTAGAAGTAGATACCTGTTGCCATATCAGAAATATCGATTTGAGCAGCACCACTCACACCTTCCACAGTTTTGACAAATTCACCGTGAATGTTGTATATCTTAATGGTAGCGTTTTGATTCATTGCACTACCCTTAAGATGATATTTGATCACAGTGGAGCTTTTTGCAGGATTCGGGAAGTTGCCGAGCAAGATAGTATTTTCATAATAGGTGTTATCGTCAACACCGATTTCGGGAACGCCCGTACCAAATACGTCTAAATTATCAAATGAGAAAGGATTGATCTGGATGACAACAGTGCCATCATAATTTTGTGCATTCTGAGGAGCGAAGGTGAGATCGTAGGTCATGCTTTCACCCATAGAGATCGAATATGTAAGAACATTTCTGCGTGGAGTTGTGCCAGTTTCTGCAACAGAGTAACAAGTAGGAGTGGTTATTTGTCCGGACAATGTTCCGCTGCCAAGATTATAGATCGAGAATTGCATAGTGGAATCATGTCCTACCTGGACCTGACCAAAATCAAGAGACCCGGGTGACAAGTAAAACACAGGGAATGGAGACAGAACAGGCGGAAGTGTTATATAATCTATCCATGCACAGTCTTGTCCGCCAACCTGAGTATAGTCTTTATCATATACCCATTTGAATGTATGAGTGCCTGCTGTTACTGTGTATGACACTTCACTCCAACTCACTTCACCAGCCCATTCGCCTTTTTGGACACCATCAATATAGAATTGAAGGTAGTCGTAGTTATTTTCTGAGGATACTTTTCTGAAGAATGAAATATCACCGGCATTTGTATCTATCGTAAGAGAAAGTTCTGTTTCTGAGTTATTTCCGATAGCTCCGGATTTTGCGCAGAAGTTACCTTCATAGGCATTTATCTCATCGATAGTCCAATCTGCATCTCCACTTGTAATCCAGTTATATGCATTGAAGTTGCCAGTCTCGAAGTCTTCGATTGAAAGTCCGACATATTCATAGAACATTTCAGTGGCACTGTAATTACCGCCAGTGACATTGAATTCGAGAGGTATGCTTACGCCGTTTGGCGCACTGCTGGAAACAGTAATATTGAAAACAGCAAATTTTGATTGATCAACATTAAAGCTGCCGAAATCATAAGTGCCAGTATTAATGGTGACATAGCTATTGCTTACGAGAGTTCCTGTTGCATCGGGAGAAGTTGCATGTCCGTCGTTGGTTGTTTCTATAGTAATACTTGCTGTTTCGCCAGCGTCGAGACGACCATTATTATTACCGCCCGAATCATTTATCGTGAGATTTCCTACTGTAAAATGAGGGGCATTAACAACTATTCCAAAAGCAGTATCCCAGGTTTCTTTTGTTCCGGGATCACCCTCAACATTGACGTCGAGAACAACATAATGCTGGTCTTCAATATCGTTCGAAACACTGAATTCATATGCGTCAACCATCGTGGATGATTGATTAGATCCGATAGTGCCGAAGTTCTCTGTAATATCTGAGAAATCAATATGAGTATCTGTTGTTGAAAGTGTTGCTATTACATTATCAGCAGCTTGGACACCTACGTTTTTCAGTGTTAAGCCAAGCAGAATAGTTTCGCCGTAATCAATAACTCCATTATCATTTGCACCCGTATCATTAATTGAATGACCTTCATAAATAATATATGGTCCGGAAGGTGGAATGACATTTACTATAGTTTCATAACGGTAGTAATTTTGCTTTACAACAGTGACAAGAACATCTACTCCAGGGAGCTGAGATTCGAAAGAAATAGGTGTGGGAACTAAACCATTTCCAACACCAGTACCAATAATTTCACCATCAACTGAAAGGCAGATGTCTGCTCCAGAATTCGCAGTCACATTAAAGGTCGTAATGCCACTTAAGATCGCGGCATCATGACTCACCTGAAGGTTTTGAGGAACTTCAGAATAGACCGTCATGAATGCATCACCATGATGATGGAAGAGGTAATATGTAATTGCTTTATTACTTGTGTTGTAAGGCCAGCTTGAGCCTTGAAGGAAAATTTTACCAGCTGAGTTACCCATGCAGGGATATATCCAGTCGGAATTAGAAGGAGGTGCACCATAGTCCGGCATAAACTGGGGCCACATCAAATCATACATGCCCCATACATAGGTATCGTTCACGAAGGAGTATGAGGTTTCTGACGCAGCTATAAGGCCAAGTGCGCGATGTTCATAACGATGCATTGCTTCTGCAAAACATTCTGACGAATTATTATACTTTCCTGTTAAACAGTTGATAGAAAATACATACACAAGATCATCATTATACAATCCACCTAAATCTCCAGTATCATAATCCGGTTCACCCCAGCCGGTAGTGCCGCCGTGGTCACGATGCTGAAGCATGAATGCGCCGCTGTTTATAGCGTTGTTAACCTGGGTGGCATTGCCGCCGGTCCAACCGCCAAGGGTTGAGGGATCTGTAGGGATATAACCTAATCCGGCAGGACCAAAATAAGCAAGAACAGTGGCAGTGTTCGTTGCTGTTGACCATACACCACCATTTGGATTACCGCTATAAATGGCATTTATTCTGACCTGGTTTTTTCCAAGTATATTTGACCAGAAACCGCCTACAGTTTCTGAGCAGATTTGGAACCAACGTTCAGTCTGCCAACCAAGAGCTGTAACAGGATGGTCATAGAAATCGGGATTTGTAGGAGGGTCTGTTTCATAATCAAGGAATTTTGAGACTGTGATTTCTAGTTCGCTATAATTTCTAGCTGTTATACGTGCAAAATGCATGTCGGGCATATCATCACCATTAACATCGGCATAGATATTGTCAGAAACACAACTGCCGTAAGAAGGTGAGATAATACCGGTACCTGTTGCTCCACCTGTGCCATAGTCAGCAAGCAACAGCACTGCTGAAGGCGCAGGAGTCCAAGTATTATAAGCCGTATTGAAATAATTCTCTAAGGCTGAGGTTGTGTTGCCACCAATTTGAGTGAGGGTTACAACTTGTGTAATAATACCTTGTTTTTGACGGAAATTCTTTATTGAATCCGCCCAGGTGATGAAGTCGGGATTATCAGGAACAACAATGAGGTATTCGCAGCCATCATCTTTTGCGGAGGTGTTTGAATAATCTTTTTCCGGAATTGATTCATAGTTTAGTATTGTCTGTGCGTAGATTGGATCCCACCATTTGCTGCGTAATCTGTCTTCACCATATTGACCATTGCCGCCGATAAAGTTCAAGTCAATTTGCATATCGCGGTATACAATCATCTCTTTTGTAACAGGATTGTATTGGAATGGGGTAATGCCAATGATCACGACATCGACTCCACGAATTTGTTTTACATCGGAGATCATAACAGGATTTGCCGGATAAAACTCATTTTTTGAATAAATCTGTATATCCTTGTTATAATCAAGAGGTCCTTCTTCAGTATCAAGAGGGATGCGGAAGGCAGGTGCAATATCCATATTCGGTACGATTTCGGAACGATAATCAACAATATTGAAAGAGACTGAAGCACCTTCCGGAATTGCAATAAATCTGCTCATGCCCGGAAGGTCAGGGGCACCTTCATTATTTGGGAGAAAAACACCAGGGATGTGAATACTTTGAAGTGTCTCACCATCTACTTCTGCATCAGTAGTAAAATACTCCTGAACTGAGAAGTTGAGAGAAAGGTCAGAGGAATTTTGCCTTAGTATGCTGAATCCATGATCTCCCCAACTGTCAGTATATTGCTTTGCAAAAGCAACTGAGGAGAAGAGAATAAGGCAAAAAGCCATTAAAAAAACAATCTTTTTCATCAATATCCTCCATTGATTTTGATTAGATTTTTCATTTTATTTTTTTATTCAAAAATTTTTGATTAAAAAACCAACTAAACGAAACTATGTCAAGTTTATATAAGAGATAATAATATTTTAAAGAAAATAAAGAGCGTGTAAACATAAATTTACCAGGGGCTAGTAATGTCATAGAGGGCTGCGTGAAGAATATTGTTTTCTGAAAATATGAAATAAATATAATATTTTCCAGCTTCAAAGGGAAGATGCTTTACTTTGCCTGTTCCTTCTTGAGGAAGAAAATAATATCCGGATTCACGAGCTCCTTTCGGCAGCCAGAAAAGACCATAATTGCCAGTAGGGATTGCTTTGAAATTTGACATTTCATAGGGCCCGAAGTCGTCAATGATTGCAACTGACTTGAATTCCCAAGACTCTCCGATCTTCATAACATTAAGATATTTCTCAGTACCGTTCAGCATTGATATTTTGGGATTGAAACCTGCATCATCCTCAAGAATGTAATAGCTCATTGTACCATTTTGTTGGGCAAGTATCGCATGTATTTTCCCACCCTCAACAGGGCAGTGGTAAGGTATGTTTTCTTTATTTTTCCAGCGCACCCATTCTTTTTCTGAAGATGGTTTATAATAAAGAAAATTTTCTTCAAGATCGGTTGTATTAAGAAGCTGGGAAGTCTCATGCGGCGGCAGATTGGTCATAGTGAAAACAGGTTTTGAAGGTTCTCCAAGACGCACATCAAAAGGTTCATCATAAAGATTTACAAAGAATATTTTTGCATCCTTAATCCAAAGAGTTATTGGAGACAGGAAATAATCGTCAGAGTAATAGTGAACGGAAAAATAATCTCTGAGATCCTCAGTGGATGAAATTGTGCTATCGTCGATGTTAACCTCACGGGTTGTTAAGGTGTTTTTGGTGAGATCAATATTAAAACAATAATAGTTTACCTCATCACCGCTTGATCCGAGAGGTCGCGCATAGAGATATTTATTCACTCCAATATTCGTAATATAACCGATATAATAGGGGTCGCCAAGGTAGTCATCATTGTACGTGATGATCTTAATAAAATATGAATAAGGGTCATTTTCAATAAACTCAATTTTTTGCACATCATAGTCATCACTGGTTTCCCAGATACCAAGTAGATTTCTATCAATCGGAATGGTGCCAAGCTCCCCAAGAGGATATTTCGTAGCTGCGGGACAGCCAATGAGCGTCATTGCTATAGTCAGAATAATTACAAAATTTAGTAATCTTTTTAGCATAGAATTAAATATCCTTTATACAAAAAAAACAGAAATATCACCTAAATATTCGTCAAGTTTAACAGCCCCCACTTCTTTTTTTCTCAACTTTAAGTAATACTAAATCTTTATGTAAGGAATTTACTTCTTGTTGTTGATTACTTAATGTTACTTGAGAAGTGATTTCTTTAAAAAATATATCTGCCAGAGGTCTTTGTCAGAAAAATGGAGTAATGGTTTGAGGGCCGCCAAGCCTATTCGACCAATGGTTTTTTCGAGATACTTCATTTCAGAAAATTTCTCTTGAATTGCGGGATCTATTTCAACAGGATATCCCATTTCTCTCAGCATTAACAATGCTTTTGCTCTCACGGCTAATTCAAGGTGAAGTCTCATAAAGCAGAGCATATCGCCTACAATTTCTTTGGGGAGAACTTCATGAAGTGAGTATAAATATTTGCCTGCATTGCTCTCTTTAAATCTTCCGCCCTGAAGTGACTTCATGAGCGATATATCACTCGTCAAACCTGTATCAAGCCACTTTTCCAACCTTCTTTCACTTTGCTGAAATATGACAAATATTACGATTGAGAAAACGATTATAAGGAGTACAGTCATCATTATCGGAGGGAGTATAAAAAGATTAAAACTGAGATGAAAGAAAATTGCAATAAGTATTCCCGGAAGAAAAAACTTTATGCGTGTGCAGTTATTCTTTTCAATAATATAGCCCGATATGATTGCCATCAGACAAGTTGTGGAGCCATGCATGACTGCGGTTCCAAAACCCCGAAGTATCCATGTGAAAATGGTCTCATGTTTGAGAATGGACAGATAGTAACTATTTTCGATAAAAGAAAAGCCTGCTCCTACCGCAAAACCGATGATCGCTGCATCGACAAGAAATCCGATTCTTTTTTTATAGAAAAGTATTATGACGATAGCAGCTTTGAACAATTCCTCGATAGGGGGTGCGATATATATTGAAAGTGTCGTCACATGTATGTGAAATGTGATTTCAATGAGATATTCAATACAAAAACTAGCTGCGGCAGCAATGCACCCAAACAAGATGACTTTCAATAATAGAGAGAGTTTCAGTAATTTATAGCTATCAAAAATAACAAGGAAAAGAAGGAATATGAAAACTGGGCACAGGCTTACAAGAATACTGGGGATCATTCTAAAATAGTTTGAGACTCACCATGAATTCGTGGGTATAATTTTGGTTATTATCAACTGCAGCAGCATAACCAAACGAGAGATACGTTCTCAGAAGAGAAAGTGCGATGAATTGGAAATCAACTTGCACGCCAATATTAAAATACATTTTCCGCAAAGAGCTATTTTCAACATTCGTAGCAAGTGCAGAGGAGAAAAATGATGTCCTCATCCATCTTAAATAAAAGGGTATGATACCTGCTTCACGAAACCGAAGTGGGGGTAGTTCAAATTCGAGCATTGCCTTAAGAAAATTTGTTCCCGAAATGCTGCTTATTTCTTTGCCGGGAAAACTGTTCCATTCCCTAAACCTTTGTACATCCTTTTCGTCAATCCAGTTATTCTGGAAGCCGCCAATATAAAAATTATCAAAAGAATCATTTCTTTTACCGGGTGATATCCCTCCGGCAGTTCTCAGCCAAATTGATGAGTGGTTTATAAAAAGTGGAATTCCGTAATCTGCCTGTGAATGAAGAAGGATGTGCATTCTATCCTTTGCATAACTCAGGTTTATGTGAGTTCCGAGGATATAACCTTTTTCATCATCTACCGAACCCTGTGAGCTTTGTAAGTTTTTATAGATTATATCTGTGTTGCACTCGAGAATTGTCTTTGCATCGATCGTGACTTCCTGTGAGAATGGAAGTTCATCCAATCCCGTATAAGCGGTTATATCTGATGATAAGGTCAGAATTCTCGGCTTGTCATAGATAAGATCTTCTTTGTAGGTAAGCCCGACAGAAAAGCCTTTTCGACTCACTTTAGTGGGTCCAAAAAGATCATAAAAATCTGTCTTATTATATGCAAGATGTAAGCCCCATTTTCTTAATTGAAAATCACCCATCAAATGATAGGATTCGTTATCCTGAAGATGATTGTTTGGTAGCGAATATGAAAAGGTAAGGTCAAGAATTCGCGAGTTTACATCATCAGAAAAATGAAAATAGTAACCATAAGCGGTATAATCTTTATACCCTTCTACCACCGGATATGCAAAAAGGAGATCAATATTTTTAAATTTATCATATTTGCCCTTAAAGATGGCGAGTGAGTCGATATCATACTCGTAGAAATCACCATAATTCCACTCTCGCAAAATTGGATATTTATCAGCGATTGCCTGTCCAAGATATTCTATTGCACTAACTCCCGAAACAGGTTCATTTTTTAGCCAAAAAGGGGAGAATCCCTGTCCTCCTTCAAATTCGAATGCAATCAGTGAATCCTTGCTGACAGGAACAGGTCTGAACAAACCCATCTCAACATTACTTAGGGCGCTCATGTCGTCAAGTTCAAAATCGTAACGGAAAATATTTGACACTCCTGTATAATATGATGCTCCAAAGAGATATCGACCATCATGAGAAAACACAAAATTTGCAGGAGAACTGAAGCCAAAATCAAAGATCGATTTATAAGACGCATTATTGTTCATAAGACTATCAATTTCAAATAATGCTAATTCCTGAGTGCCATCAGCATGAGTGAGTGCAGCAGATAATTTCTTGCCGTCAGGTGAAATGTCGAGATCGTATATCGATGTGCTGTAATGAAATGCATGGACTGCTTTCCATTCTTTATAAGGAGGTTCCAGCCGAATCAGGGTGGAAATTCCATCAGAATGTCTGACACCCCACAGTGAGGAATCGGCAGGATTTGATACAAGATCGCCGGCACGAAGATTGTTATATAGTTTAGTGATCTTTCCTGTCTCAATATCAACAACATTCAGATCTCTAAGAGTATAATTATCTGTCGTGAAGTAAATCTTTTTTTGAGATTTATCAAGCGCCATTGAACAGGTGAAATAGGTCGATGCTCCTCTGAGATTGCAAATCTTATGAAAATCTCCACTCTTCACATCAATGTAACCAAGCTGAGGAAGCTGACCGGGAAATTTAATTGCGGTGTAGAATCTTCCTGTTTCCTCATCATAATAACTTTTAGAGACAGATCCAAGAATTTTATCAGTGATTTCTTTGCATTCAGTAACGGGATTTTCTGCTATCTTTAAAAGGTTTTTCTGTTGCCAGTGATATTCAAATGTTATCCAATCTGACCAAGAATGGCTCAGAGATTTTCCATATACTTTTTTAAATTGCGAAGTAAAGCATAGATCACTATTATCAACTCTGTTTACCCAGGTGATAAGTTTTTCAGGTCCATACATGTATGCTAAATAAGCAAAAAATCTTGCTCCGTATAAATAAGAGTTAGCCCCGACCTGAAAATCGATCGCTGTGCCTTCAGACTCTAAACCTACTGCATGATACATTGGGATGGAATCCTTGACCATCGCCCTAAAAATCATTTCATCATATGAACTCATCGCGCGCCCTACACCCCTGCACATCCATGTTTCCATGAATACGGCAATTCCCTCATGAAACCAGCGGGGTGCAAATTTCCGTGGCACGGTAAGGTAGGAGTAAAGGAGCGAGAGGGGATTTGTAGCATCTTGTTGTACTTTTCCAAGGAAAACTTTCCTGAAAAATCGCTCTGATTCTCCTGAATTATCCATTGCAACGACATGTGTGAGTTCGTGATTCATCAGGAAGGACATGCGTTCATTCGAAGGAGCAACTTCGAACACATACATACTTGGAGCGATGTTCACAAACACAAAATTGACTGGCGCAGCAGTAGCACCTCCATTACTCCAGTCAGAAAAATCCTCTAAGAAGATTGTAATAGGTTCTTGAGATTTATAATCCCAGAAATCCTTGTAAAAATGATATGTATTGAGAAATGAACGGGCTAAGTGAGGTACGATATACGAATGCGCATTCGAATAATAAATGAGATTAAGATCTTCTGTTTTCAGCTGTTTAAATTGCTGGGAATGTACCGGTGAAATGAGATTCAAAAAGAGGAAACAAAAGATAGCTGCTTTGAAGATGAGTTTCAATTTATTTATTATTATTGTGGACGAATAATATTTTGGAAATCACTTGCATGAATAATGCTTATAAAATCTTCGCTGAACAGAACTGCTCCAAAATTTTCATCAGAATATATAGCTTTTATTGCTTCAATATTATCGTCATTTAGCAGATATACAACTTTCAACTGTTCTTCGGGAATAATAGCTGTGAGTTCAGGATGAGCAAAATCGATATCCTTTATTGATTCTTGGAATTCTTGGCTCTTATATGTTTTTTCAAAATTCGGACTGAATCCGAAATCGGGAGAACTGATCGCTGCAATAATTACAATATTAAAGAAATCATTTTGATTGAATTCCTGAGATAAAACTGCATTTAATTTATCTTCAGGTATTGCCAAAACCGCATTTTGGAAATCTTGGCTGAAGCCCTTCTTAAATTCATCACTCTGGATAAAATTCTCGAACTCCTTCGGGGTATTCAAGACAGGCACAATATTCTGAAAATCTTGCGATAACTGAACATAACGCTGGAAATCGGACATAAGTGGTATAATGATATCCTGAAAATCAGAACTCAGAACAGCTTTCCTGAAATTCTCATCTTTGATAAGATTCTGGAATTCAGCACCCTGTATTATGTCATTAATTTCCGGATTTTCAATAATGATTTCATCAACAGTAAACTGCTTGCCAATATCTCGCTTACTTTTTTCGATACCTGCCATTGTTCCAGTGAGTTTCTGTGAAGATGGGGGAGGATAAAAAAATGAGAAATAAACCACAAGAATTACAATAACAACAGCAAGCACGACAAACAAACCTGTACGATTTTTTTGTTTCATGCTACCTCCATGATATTTTTATTGCCATTATTTCTTATAATTTTTCATTCTGGATTTTAGCATTATTTGTCAATAATATTAATCAAAAATACTATTCAGGAGACTAAATGAGATTTAAATACATTCTTTTTGATGCAGACGGGACCTTGTTTGATTATGAACATGCTGAACTGCAAGCTTTTAAGAATACATTAAGGAAATTTCATATCAAAGGTAATGTTGAAGAACTTCATATGTCATATAAAACGATAAATTATGCAATATGGAAAGATTTTGAGGAGCATAAAATAAGTGCAAAAGAACTCCGCGTGGAGCGCTTTAAAAGATTTTTGGCGAAAGAGCAATTACACCATGACAGCAAAGAAATGAGCCGAACCTACATAGAGAATCTTTCAAAAGGGATAAAACTTCTGGATGGAGCAAAAGAAATTATTAACTATCTGCACAATAATTATTCAGTGAGTCTTATTACAAATGGACTGGCAGATGTGCAGTATTCACGCATAAGGAATTCTGAGCTGAAAGATGGTTTTGAGCATATTTTTATTTCGGAAGAGATTGGATTTCCCAAACCTATGAAAGAAATTTTCGAGTACGTTTTTGGAGAGCTTGGTTATCCTCAGAAGGAAGAAGTACTTATCGTGGGTGATAGTTTCCGGTCAGATATTGTCGGAGGAAAGAATTACGGCATTAAAACCTGCTGGTTCAATCCGAAGAAATTCAAAAATGAGAACGGATTTGACCCGGATTATGAGATACAAAAATTAAAGGAATTGAAAGCTATTTTATAAGAGTGACTTTCTGTGTTTCGATAACTTCACCATCTACTTTCAATACGGCAAAATACATGCCGGAACACACAACTTCGTTTCGTGTGTCCGTTGCATCCCAACTGAATGATTTCTTACCGTTTTCTAATACTTGGTTACATAGGGATGTGACTTTCTGTCCTTTTACATTATAGATCGAGAGCTCTGCTTGATGATTTGATTTTAGATCAAAGGAAAATCTTATTGAATGAGAAAACGGATTAGGACTATATAGCAAAATATTAGATGCCGATATTTCTGGTTCTTCAACATAGAGAGGATCTGTATTTCCATCGCAGTCAGTTTTTGTGAGTCTAAGACAATCATCAGATGGCTGGAGAAAAATGAATCCACCATCAGAAGTAAGACCAATATTTTTATCCTGACCACTAATAGTGTAATCCTTTTGCCAAATTAGACTAAAATCTTCATCTAATTTAATAAGATATGGATTCGCTCCGATAAAGTTGCCGTCTTCTAAAGGAACGATTGCTTTCACACCATCATCAAAAACGCCTAATTCTTGTTGAAGGGTATTTCCTTGTGGATCCAGTAACCACAAAAGCCCTTTTTCATTGGCAATCGAAGTATAGTTTTCTCCAGAGACAATGATATTATGATCGACAGTTTCTTCAACTACCATACCTCGGTCATCAAAACCAAATCCGTCGAGTATATGGTACCATTCAGTGGAGCCAAGATAATCGGTCTTAAGAATGAAGGCATCCCTATAACCATAATTGCTGACCCAACCTGTCATAACATAGCCCCCATCAGAATAGCTTTTGATCGAGAGAATATTCCCTTCAAAAAAGTTATCAAGCATGAACACCCTAGACCATTGTTGGTTTCCATCATTATCCCATTTGCTAATTGCGAGATTGTACCAGGCGGTTCGACCTCCCATTATAATGTTGCCGTCAAGGGTTTCATCCATGGTATAGATACGGTTCCCGGCATTACTATTATACCATTGGACATTACCCTGTTGATCTCGTTTGATTAGAAATGTAATGTCGGAGAATCTATACCAACCCGAATGTAAAGTGCCAGCGCTAGCACTAATAGTCAAAGCATTCGCTCCTGTATCCCAATCTTCAATTTCACTCGAGATAATATTTCCATAAAGGTCGCAATGAATATAATATGCAAAACAGTTATAGTAATCCTCGTAATATCCGTTGATGACATAGCGATCGTGCAGTACAAGTAGATTTCTTTCGTAATAATTGTGATTGGTTGGGATTGATGGTGTAAATGGGTCAAGGTCCTTAATCCACGTGCTTTGTGCAAACACAGTTGAGCAAAACATTATACCGTAAAGTAGCAGTATTAAAGCTAATTTAATTCTTTTGAACATTATTCCTCCTTTAAGGTTTTTGTGTGTTCAGATCATATACTAACCCTAATGAGTCAGTTTTAGTGATTGTAAAGCAATTATCATTACGTGCTGGAAATATAAAACCTCCTTCTTCGGTTAAACAAATTTTATTTTCACTTCCACCACACAAATAATCGCGGTCCCATAATATTTCAAGTTCTTCATTCATTTTTACTATGTTTGGACCACCACAAATAAATTCTCCATTTGGTAATGCGAGAATTGTTGAACAGCCATTACTATATTTTCCATCTTCCAATTTGAAATTAATAGTATTTCCATCTTTATCAAGTAACCAGAATAATCCCAATTTTTTCCCGGCAATAAATGCGTTACCAACAGCAAATATATTTTTATTTGAACTTTCAACAAGCACAATGCCTCTATTCTCACCAGTAATGTCTTCATATGTTTTTGACCACAGTACATTTCCATCAGGATCTAATTTCATTACAAAAGTGTTTTTATTTCCTTTTCCTGAAAGATCTACCCAACCACAGAACACATAATTTCCATCAGATGAACATACTGAGGAGAGAAGATTAACCAGAGAATTATCGTTGAAAGGAATCCGACGTGACCAAATTTCGTTCCCATTTTCAGTCGCTTTCTTTATAACTAGTTCTTTAAAATCGATAGATTTCCCAGCAAGAATGATATTTCCATCTTCAGTGTTAGAGATTGTATACGGACAGAAATCAATATGGGGTTTCATCCACTCATAAGAACCAAAAGCATCACGCTTGATAAGATATCGATTCTCAGTAAACCTTTCCCATCCGGAGTATAGATATCCATCGTCATTCGTAACAGCGAGAACTTTTATGCCAGTATGAAGATTGTCTTGCCGTGTCCAGATCACATTGCCATTAAAATCTATTTTCATCAAGAAACCCCATCCACTGACATTTAAAGAATCAATATATTCATAGAAGCCAGAAATAACATAACCATCCTTACACTTCACAAAGCGACCAATGGAATAAGTTTCCGACAATGCACCAATAACTTCAAACGGATCGTATTTTTTTATCCATGTCTCTTGTGCGGTTAGAAAAAGCGGAGTTATGCTTAAGCTGAGGAGTAAAATTATGGTAGGTTTTACCCAGCGCAAACTCAATTTACCAGATCTCTTAGTCTTTTTCAAACAATCCCCTTTGCATTGTTGAAACTATTTTTTATATCATGGCACTTACTACACGTAAAAAGTGTATTCTAAAATATCCTTTGTCAAGTTTTTCCAGAACAGGATATTTATAATGAAATAATTACCAATAAAATGGTGGAGAAGAAGGGACTCGAACCCTCGACCGCAGCATTGCGAACGCTGTGCTCTCCCAACTGAGCTACTTCCCCACATTATTTTGTGTTGTATTTCTTTATCATGATTCCTGATGTCAATAAACAGTATTGAAATTTGACATCATATCTTCATTTTTTGAACAAGCTGTTCTTTTGTATCCCATAGTTTTTTGGAAAGTGAAACATGATAATAATGAGGATTCACAAAACGTTTCACCCCAGGATCGAGGCGTTCTACGTCTTTCTTTCGAGTCTCCCGTACTTCTTCTAATGTGGGCAGGTCATATACAAGCTTGCCGTCTTTAAGAATGTCTACATGCAGTACCTCAAGCTCGGATATTTCATTTTTTTGAAGAGTCCGTCTTTTAGTATGTTCAATGGGATGAAGAAGGGTGATCTGATCACGGTTTCTGAGATTTTCATCGTGCAGTGCAATAAGATCAGCGGTCGCTTTCCCACGTGTGTCGTAGATACGCCATATCTTTTTATGTCCCGGATTCAGTATTTTTTCTTTTGCGCCTGAGAGTTTCATCGCGGGGAATAGCTCGCCGTTTTTCTCAATAGCTACTAGTTTGTAGACACCATCAAGAGCTGAAGCTCCTTCTGAGGTTATCAGTCCGGTTCCGACTCCATACACGAGTCGGTTTATCAGATCGTCCGGATCAACACCATTTTGTGCAGCTTCCTCCCGAATTTGAGTTACAATCTGCCAGATCACTAGTTCGTCTAGTGCGTTGGAAAGTACGATGACCGCATCCTTAAAACCTGCCTTGTTCAGCATCTTCGCGGAATGAATTGCAAGGTAAGCCAGATCGCCGGAATCGAGACGAATACCAACTGGTACATGTCCTTTGCTGCGAAGTTCTTCAAACACTTTTATAGCATTCGGGAGACCGCTCTCTAATGTATTTATTGTATCTACGAGCAACAAACAATCATCAGGATACACATCTGCGTATGCGCGGAATGCATCGAACTCTGTATAACCCAGAGCCATGAAGGCCTGTACCATGCAATGAGCATGAGTACCTCGTGGTGCATTACCCAGCGCATAGGAAATTCCGGCATTGGAAGAAAAGTCTGCACCCCCAATAAGCGCCGCTCGTGTACCTGCAAGTGAGCCAAGTCCCTGAGCCCTTCTTAATCCAAATTCGAGGAGCGGTCTTCCTTTACCGGCGACATTGATTCGTGCTGCTTTTGTGGCAACTAGCGTTTGATAATTAAGGTAATTTAAAAGGGGAGATTCCAGAATTTGTGCAATTGCAAAAGGTCCTTGTACGGTCGTGAGCGGCACATTTGGATGAACAACCCTGCCCTCTGGAATTGCCCGAAGTGTTATGTTGTCAAAATTGCCATATTCAAGAAGATATTGTAAAAAATCCTCATCAAATAATAATTTTCCGCTTTTCCGCGCTTTATGCTTTCGCAAATATGCAACATCTTTATCCCGAAATCGGGCATCCTTCATCCAGTCCAGCAGCCATTCCAATCCAGCATTGACACAAAATCCTGCTTCGTGTTTTCCATAATTAGGATTAGCTCGATAAAAATGATCGAATTGTACAGTTTTCTCATGTATTCCCTGTTTGAAGAACATCTGAGCCATTGTGAGCTGATACATGTCTGTGAATAAGATACCTTCTGCGATTCGGCGTTGTGCTCTATTCATGAAACTCCTCTATCGACAAATTATAATACATTTAATAGAACCAGGGCTATTACTATCACAATAGCTGCTGCAATGAAAATCAATTTTGCTTTTCTGAGCCGATTCCAGATTTTTTGGTCCAAATAGTACTTACCTCCGGAGCATTTAACAAAAACACCTTTTGATTCCAAGTCGTTGAAAATAAGTGATTCTCGAAGTCCAAGCTCGTCGAGTGATTTTGCTTTTTCAATCGAGGTGCAGTCGTTTGATAAAAATGTAGTGACGATTTTTTTCTGTTTTATCCTTATTGCTATTGCTGGTGTTGCATTCATTATTTATTCCTATTTTTTCTGCTGAATAAATGTTTTGAATTCTTCTTCATTCAATATAGTTACATTATTCTTTTGAGCTTTAATAATTTTTGATCCGGGATTCTCGCCTGCCACGACGTAATCCGTTTCTTTACTCACGCTCGAAGTTGCCAGTGCTCCGAGGTCTTCGACCATTTTTTGAGCTTCACTGCGCGGCCACTTCTGAAGAGTACCTGTAAAGACAAATTTTAAACCATCAAGAGGCAGCTTCTTCTCGCCAATCTTATAAACGGGATTTTCAAGCGTGAGTCCTGCTTCTTTCAGGCGTTCTATTTGCAACAGATTCTCATCCTGAGAGAAAAATTTAATGATGCTGTCTGCAACTTCCGGTCCGATCTCATAGATAGAGAGCAGCTCTTCTTTTGAAGCTTTTTTTATATCGGAGAGTGTTTGATAATTTTCTGCGAGTACTCGCGCAAGATGTTCTCCAACATTCGGTATGCCAAGGGCAAAAATAAATCTGGTCACAGTCTGAACTTTGCTTTTTTCTATCTCATCTACCAGATTTTGTGCAGATTTTTTACCGAATCCTTCAAGTTTTTCCACATCGTCTTTTTTCAAATAAAAAATTGAAGATATACTTGTGATAATGTTCGCATCCATAAGTTGGCGAACTTTTTTATCACCTAATCCCTGAATGTTCATTGCTGCTTTTTGTGTAAAATGGATTATTCGCTCGCGTACTTGAGCCGGGCAGTTTATATTTGTGCATCGCGCAGTTTTATTATCCTCACTCATGAGCACTTCGCTGTGGCAAACCGGGCATCGATGCGTCATGATAAATTTTACTTCAGAGCCATCGCGATCGTCCTTAATTGGTTTTACCACATAGGGGATCACATCACCCGCACGCTCAACGAGCACGGTATCTCCAATTCGGATGTCTTTTCTCTCGATCTCGCTCTGATTATGAAGCGATGCTCTGCTCACTTCCACACCGCCTATACGGATAGGTTTGAGGATTGCTACCGGCGTGAGTTTCCCCGTTCTCCCAACCTGTACGATTATATTCTCCAATTTTGTGGTGCCCTGTCTTGGTTTGAATTTATACGCGATAGCCCAGCGCGGGTCTCGCTGACGGAAGCCGAGTTTTTCTCGAGTTGCAAGATCGTTTATTTTAAAGACAACTCCATCTATTTCATAGGGAAGCTCATCGCGTTTTTCAGTCATTTCAGCATAGTAAGCGAGAGCTTCTTCGATATTTTTACATCTTCGTGAATCCTGAAGATTTACCTTTAATCCCCATGATTTAAATGCTATAAGTTCTTCCCAATGTGACGAGAAACTGCAACCTTCGCAGTCGAGAATTTCATAGAGGAACACATGGAGTGGACGTTTAGCAGTGATGCGTGAATCAAGCTGGCGAAGTGATCCGGCAGCAGCATTCCTGGGATTTGCAAAGGGCTCTTCTCCCTCTTTTTCGCGTTGTTTATTAAGTAAGTTGAATTCGTCTATGCGCATATATACTTCACCGCGGAAAGCAATCATTCTGGGATATGAGATTTCTTCCGATCTTAACTGCATTGGGATTTCTCTAATCGTTTTGATGTTACCAAGTACATCTTCTCCAGTATATCCGTCACCACGAGTTGCAGCCGAAGTGAGATTGCCATTTTCATAGATGAGTTCAATTGAAAGTCCGTCATACTTTGGCTCTGCAACGTATTCAACATACTTATCATCAAGGGATTTCTTGCATGTTTCGTCAAAATTGAGTACTTCGCTGTCATTATACACTGCTTTTAAGCTGAGCATTGGTTTGGGGTGAGTTACTGTACCAAGCTCTTCCTGAACTTCACCACTAACTCTTTGCGTAGGAGAGTTCGGATCCTGGAGTTCAGGATATTCTTCTTCTAGTGACTGGAGCTGTTGCATGAGCTTGTCATATTCTGAATCTGAAACAGTGGGATCGTCAAGCACATAATACCGGTAATTATGATAGCGAAGTGCTTTCCTAAGCTGTTCAATCGCTTTTTGAGCTTTATCTTTGGAATCGATCGCTTGAATATCGATTAAGGGCTTGCGCTCATTTTGATCAGGCATTTTCCTTGAAGTGAATCCTTTCAAAATATGAATTTATAAATCAAATTCAATCCTGTGTAATCGAAAAAAACTGTCAAAATAAATAAAAAAAGGGAGCGCAATGACTCCCTGTGTATAGTCGCTACTATATTGATTTATCGTATTAAAAGACATTTATTTGAAAATAATACTGTATCATTTTTCAGAAGCTGATACAGGTAAATTCCTGAGGGCAATTTTTCATTATTATCGTTCATTCCATTCCATGTAATAGATTTCTGGTTTGAAGAAATCGGGAGGAGAGAAACAAGCTCACCTTTTAGATTATAGATCATAATATCAGATGGTGTATGCTGTATTTTAGAGAAGGAAATCGTTGTAGATTGGCTAAATGGATTTGGATAATTTTCGATTTGTGAAAGAACCGGTGTTTCGTTATCAACTGATACAGAATTCTGGTTATAAAATACCATAATAGACGGATCGCCGGAGTTCCCAACTACGAGATCAGGGCTTCCATTTCCATTGATATCGCCAAAAGCAATTGCTGTGCCCACACTGCTGCAATCGTATGACCACGATGGGACATCCTGAAGTACTCCATCATCATTCATATAAATATTTACGACACCATTTGAGAAATGGATCTCAGCAAGGTCCTGGTCTCCGTCGCAGTCAACATCACAAAATCGTAAATCTTGCTGACCGAAATAAGTGTATGTTGATATCCAGGTAAGTGCTAATGTGCCGGCATTATTGCTGAAAAGTTCAGTGGGGTCATGTCCAAGAGCAAGATCGTCCCAACCATTATTATCGACATCAGCCCAGCCTACCCCTTTGTCCGTATCATCATCACCTGTTGTCCAGATGGGACTTGTAGCCAGTGTTCCGCTATTGTTTTTGTACACCCCGCTCTCAAAATTAGCCCATTTGGAAACGGCAATATCTTTCCATCCGTCATGGTCCATATCAGCAGCAGCAAGAAAGTTCTGAATAGAGGTCTCGGCAGATTGCCAAGAGGGTGTTGTATTTAATGTGCCGTTATTATTCATAAACATGTACATTGGACGGTAGGGATCGTATGTGCTGTTGCCTTGGTTTGCTGTGATAACATCGATATCATCGTCCTGATCAATATCAATAGGAAGCGCATAATTATTCCATGCACTGCCGCTTTCATTTGAATACCACCCGGGTGTTGTGTTTGGTCCGGTTAATGAGCCAAAATAAATAACTGATGCATCCATACTGTAGCCGCCGTTTGCTGCGAAGATGTCAACAAATCCATCACGATTGATGTCTGCGACCTGAACGTCGCCAGTCGAAACCTCATCGTAACTTGTCCAGGAAGGGCTGGCTTCGAGAGCAGTTCCCTGATTGAAATAAATGAAATTGTGCCAATCATCATAAGGGGGGTAACTGTCAGAATGATAGCAGCCTACAACGACATCATTATAACCGTCATTATTCATGTCATGAACCTGCAGTCCACCTACCTGAACGCGCATGCTGTTCTGCCAATCGGGAGTTAAGTTGTATGGAATGTCTCTGCTGGAAAAACTGTTCGTTTCATTAACAGTGCCTGATGAATATCTGAAAATAGCATGTCCATCATCAGATACTTCATATTTCATGACTTTTTCAGCTTCATTATGCGCACATAATAAAGAGCTCATAAAAATCCCCATTAACAAAATCAAGAAAAGTTTGTTCATGCGAACCTCCGTTTTTTACTTTTCGGTTAATTATATTTTGAATTGAAATTATATTTGAAGTAAAATCCGTCAACACATTTTATCACAAAGGACAGTGAAATTTCGTAGTGTATTCGCTATGGTCGTATCGAGGAGTTTATCTGAGTTGCCGATTGCATTCTCATATGTTTCGTCAAATGGTATCGTGCCAAGATAACATTTTTCAAAGCATTCTTTCGCATAGGGGGCAGCGGGATAGGTCATATTTTCTATTAAACCAAGTATCGGAACACCTAACTCTTGAAGGAGATCAACGGACTTTCGAACAACCTTTGTAGTGATCTTTGAAGGCGTCGTTACTATACAAAATTCGATTTTCTTTATGAAACGAATAATATCGAGGGTAGTGTCATTTATTCCGGGAGGCATATCAATAATAAGATAATCGAGATCGTCCCACCTTGTAATAGCAAGAAGTTCAAGAATTGCATTCGTTACATCATGACCTCTCATGAGAGTTGTGTGGTCCTGAGTGAAATTCGCAATCGTGATATATGAAATACCATGAAGTTTCGGCGGTATGATACCTTCCTCTTCATCGGGGAAATGAAAATCAGTCAAGCCAAGTATCGTATGGGTTGACGCACCTGTGAAATCTAGATCGAGGAGTCCAACTTTTTGTTTTGATTCTGCCAGCACAAGTGCAAGTAGCGACGCAATTGTGCTTTTGCCTATTCCCCCCTTACCACCTGCAACAGCGATTACTCGTTTAACATTTTTAAGACGTTTCTCTACGACATTGATTCTTGGATCCATTATTTTTCTCCCTCAATAGAATCTACCCAAATGCCCCGACCTTGTACGATTTCGAAATCCGGGCTTTTACACACAGGGCATTTGAGAAATACATGAGCAGTTTCAGGAATGAAATGTATTGATTCTGTTTCGTCATCATCCAGATTCTTCTTCACATCACCAAAAAACCATTCGTGCCCGCAGTTCATACATTTAAATCCTGCTGGTTCGATTTCAAGAATGCAGTTTACCTCGTTAAAAAGATCGGGAGCACCTTTGAGAACCTGCTGCAACGCAGTTTCAAAAATTTCCCGTGAAATGGTTTGTAGTTCACCTATTTTGACCACGATTTCTGTGATTTGCTTTAAATTTTCTTCTTTTGCGACTTTCTTTGCAGTAGTTATTACTGCATCAGCCAGTGCCCATTCATGCATAAAAATACTCCCTAAAGTTTAAATTTATTTTTTATCGTAGCGGTTCAACATGTTGAACCCCAAAAAGCCTTATGTTCATAAATGTCTTTGTAATATTCATCTAAATCCATATCGAAATTAATTGATGCTACATTATCTCTATCATATTCCCATTTTAATGGATTTGTAATAATATATTGCCTTATTCTATTAAGTTCTTTCTCATTTCTTACAATATGTTCATAAAAATTATTTTGCCATTTGAAATCCAGATAGTGATTTTTTTTGCACCATCTTGTGACAGATCCTTTGTATTGCTTGATAATTGATCCAATAGAGCTTGATATTTTTGAATCATTGCTCTCCGGCTGAACATGTTCAGCCACTACATTCTTGTTTTCATCAGATATTTGTATTAATCCGTGAATATGATTCGGCATAATGATAAATACATCAACATCTGCGTGTTGAAAATGATATGGAATTTCTTTCCAATACTTACAAGCAATTGCACCAACGGGTGTTAGAATAATTTTAGCATTCTCTGTATGTCCAAAGAATGACTCTCTTAGAAATGTACAAATAGTTATATAATAGGTCCCGGCTTGAGAATAGTCATATCCTTCAAGACGAATGGATTTTCTTCTCCAATGAGAAATTTTAGTTTTCATCAACACCATATTCTCAAAATTAAATTACAAATCATAATACCTGGCGATTTCCCACGGGTGGGGTATTTTGCGCATTTCGTCGAGATCTTTTCTCTTGATTCGTATCCATTTCATCAAAAGATCTGCTGGCAAAACATTGCCATAAGTAAGATAGTCATTATCAATTCTTAGATTGTGCAGGGCAAACTCAAGTGTGTCAGGGAAAGATGGTATTTTTTTCAACTCCTCTATTGAAAGATCATATAAATTAGATTCAAGAGGTCCAAATCCCTTCTCAACAGGATCGATCTTTTTCTTCACACCATCTATACCAGCCATGATTAGCGCGGCAAAAGCAAGGTATGGATTGCAGGTCGCATCTGTAGGACGGAACTCGAACCTTCGTTCTTCAGGATCTTTAATATATGCGGGAATTCTTATTGCTGCAGAGCGGTTACCTTCTGCAAATACGGCTTTTGAGGGAGCTTCAAGTCCTGCGATCAATCTGCGGTAGGAATTTGAGGTGGGATTGGAGAGAGCTGAAAGTGATGCGGAATGAAAAAGAATTCCCCCGATGAAATAAAGTGCGGTTTTACTCAATTTATATAAACCTTTTGGATCATTAAATATGTTTTTGCCGTTCTTTTTCAGATACATGTGGATGTGCATGCCGTTGCCCGCTTCGCCCGGGATAACTTTTGGCAGGAAGGAAATTACTTTCCCGTGTTTCTTTGCAATTCTATGGCTGATATTTTTTGCGAGCACAGTTGCATCGGTTGCTTTTTCCACAGGTCCGAATTTGAATTCTATCTCAGCCTGGGAAGTACCTACTTCATGATGATGATATTTCACACCAATTCCGAGTTTTTGTAATGCAAGCACGATTTCATTACGGATCATAAAATAGTGATCGTTCGGTTCCGAGCGATGATAACCCCGATTTGGTGCAAGCCGATATATTTCTTCGCCAGAAGGGGGACTTGCCATCTCACTGCTTTCTAGTCGATAAGATACTTCACGCGTACTCATAATGCTGAAAAGTTCATCAATAATATTGAATTCCAGTTCGATGAGCACTTGCACTTCATCAGCGATACCTTCTTCTTTTAACGTATTAAGTGCTTTTTGAATTATATGACGCAGATCCTGTGAAAAGCTCTTACCGGTGTGCGCATCATACACATCACAAAAGAAATATAATATTTTTGATTCAGGTTCCACGGGATCGATAAATGCGCAATTCAGATCGGGTTTAAATATCATATCTGAGCTTTCAACATTTGCAAATCCAAAGTTTGATGCATCAAATCCGATACCTTGCTTTATCAGTTTTTCAGAGAAATTTTCAGCAGGAATGGTTACATTTCTGAGCCGTCCTTCGATATCCGGCACATAGAAAGATACAAAATCCAATGTATTATTTTTTATAAAATCTTTGACTTCAAGACAATTTTTAAATGAAAGCATAAAGCCTCCGCATAGTATATATTGGGAAAGCAAAAATTCTCCTCCAAGATTATCTGTCAAATAAAAGGTTGTCTTTATATTGTGAAAGAGGGAAAACTAAAAATTTTTCTCTTTCGATACCTTCTTTGTCTCTATAATATTCAAATCACCGAAAACAACATCAGCATTAATGGATATGTGTTTTTCGCCTTTGACATAGGCTGGGGAAATATATGAATTGTTTCCGATTGCCGCAACATTCCCATCTGGTAAATGAGCACCGGCAAATACAGAAGAAACCTTTATGACTATCGGAATATTCGGATCGATTAATACCTCGCCTTTTCCAAAAACTACATTTATTTCATAAAAAATCTTCTCTTCATCCAAGTTTATATCCGTAAGATCTATAGAACCACGCCCAAAAATTATATTGTATTCCTCGCTTTTGCCTGTACTTTTCAATTCACTGGAAGAAAAGACCACAGTATTTTTGGATGTTTTTATACCGAAGGAACCAAAGAGTATTTTAAGTCCCAGATAAATAAATATCAATGCGATAATGATTGAGAAAACTGGAATTTTGATGTTGAAAACAGCGTTGAGGATAATGCTCAAACCTATAAGGATTATAACTGCTCCCCAGAAAAAACTGCTAAATAAAAAGCCCATTTTCACGATTTCTCCATGTTGTTATTTTATATTATTCGGTATGTTCCTCTGATTGAGGAATGCCAGTATCTCCTGCTTTGATAGCCTTGCCCGGCTCGTCTTCATAGGCATAATCATACAGGATGAAACTCTCGCAGAGAGGGGCGACACTTAAACGGACCCAGCCATAATGAATATTTTCTCCAATTTTAAATTTTACTCCCATAAATTTTTGACCAGCATTTGGCCAGAAACCTTCCGGTTGTTCATCATAATAAGAGAATACTCCGAGCATTTTATTCGCATTGAAATGTTGATCGGCTGAGATGAGGGCATTTGAGTCAAGTGCGGCGACATAGGCATTTTCTGCTGTTTTTCTCATTACTGAAAGACCGTCATTGATTGCGACTTGGCGCACTGAATTCTCTGAGTAGAAATAGTAATCAAAAAACCAGTAGGTTGTTAATGAGAATGCCTGGAATATTTTGAATTCCGCAGTGCCGTCATTATTTAAATCCAGCAAGAAATCGCGGGTTGATTGATTTTCTGCCTGAGCGATTGTCTTGTCGGGATCAATATTTGTATATTGGATCTCTGCATGCAGTCTTGTTCCTATAGTAAGTGCAACACCAGCTGCAAGTGAATATTGTAGTAATTTATTCTTCAACTGTTTTTCGTCGTGTGTATTCTTTGTACCCATTTTTACAGAACCTCTATGTTGTCTCGTGAATATATTTTATTTCTGTTATTCCTGTGGAGAATAATCTTTCTGTCCAGCTCTGATAGCCTTGCCCGGCTCGTCTTCATAGGCATAATCATACACGATGAAACTCTCGCAGAGAGGGGCGACACTTAAACGGACCCAGCCATAATGAATATTTTCTCCAATTTTAAATTTCACTCCCATGAATTTCTGACCTGCATTCGCCCACATTCCATCTGCATGAGTATCATAATAAGAGAAAACGCCAATCACTTTATTGGCATTGAAATTTTGATCGGCTGAGATGAGAGCATTTGAGTCAAGTGCAGCGACATAGGCATTTTCTGCCGTTTCTCTCATCACAGAAAGCCCATTGTTCGTTGCTTGTTGAAGTACTGAATTATATGAATAGAAATAGTAATTAAATGAAAATGTGTATGTGGTTGAGAAAGCTTGGAATATTTTAAATTCCGGGGTACCGTCATTATTTAAGTCCAGCAAGAAATCGCGGGTTGCTTGATTTTCTGCCTGATTGATCATCATGTCAGGATCGATATTTGTATATTGGATCTCTGCATGGGCTCTGCTTCCAAGAGAAAGTGTCATTCCAGCAGCGACTGAATACATGAGTAGCTTTTTGTTTAAAGATTCTTTTTTTGAAACAGGAAATTCGTCAGATATTTTCATGATCTTTCCTTTCAGATAAATAAAGATATCTTACATTAATGAGAAAAAATCACTATTTTTGTTTTTTTGATGTCAACTTTTTTATATGAAGAGTTTTTTAATTTTTTTCAGACTCTTTGACGATACAGGGTTTTATCAACCGCGCGCGTCATTTCTTTTTCATTCAGGTTTAATCCGAGAAATTCATTAATTTGTTTTGCGGTTTCCGGTGCATGAAATATTGCATCTCTATGCGTGATATATAATGTCGAAATGTTATTTTGTGCTTCGAGCCATTTCTTCGTATCTTCGATTTGTTTTTTGAAAATATTTGATAATACTATGTTGTGAGATTGAGTTTTTTGTCCCAGGTTCTCCAGCATTTTTTGCTGGGATCGAAGCACTTCTTCGATATTTCGTTCTACAAAAATCACTTTATATTGAAATTGTAAAGGAAGATACTTTAGGAGTTGTGTAATAATCTTTATCGCTTTACCGTCTGCGTCTTTAATCCACGAAGAATCCCTTTGCAAAGCTTTCACTTTCTCATATTCAAAATATCCTTTTGGATTGCTCTCATCAGCTTTCCTTGTGTTATCTGTGAGGATTTCCATGCCGCCATTTTGGAGCATCTGCATGATGAGCGATGTGCCACTACGCGGTAAGCCGGAGACAATAGTGATCATTTTTTTTTCTTTCTCTGCTTCTTAATTTTCTCGACAACAAACTTTTCATGTTCATCAGCTTTTTCCAGTCGATCGAGATGGTCTTTATATAAATTTACAAGCCTGAGATGTGCTTTTTCGATACCTGGAGATTGTGATACACAAACTTCAAAAGCTTCTACAGCACGTTCAAGATAGCCAATCTTGATGAGTGCTTCTCCAAGATAGTAATGGGCAAAGGGGAAAAAGTAGGTTAGACCAACCGCATTGAGGAATTCATCCGCGGCTTCCATAAATTTTTTCTGCCTGAAATAAGCGATACCAAGTCCGTAATGAGAAAGAGAATTATCTCCATCTATCGAGATTGCTTTTATAAATGCCTTTTGAGCTTCCTTGAATTGCTTTAGTTTTATATAAGCATTTCCTATATGACGATACAAACCGGGAAGACTTGAATCTGATTCTTCTGCCTTTTTCAGATATTCCATTGCTTTTTCGGTGTTATTTTCTGCGAGATATAGTCTTCCATACATCATATCTATTGAAGGTGTCGTTTTCTCAATTTTCTTCACTACTTCGTCAGCGATCTTTCGTGCATCTTCTGTCCTTCCAAGGTCAACATAGCATTGTACCAAACGCATTTTATATCGAGTTTCATCCGGATTCTGTTCAGCAAGTTCTTCCAGAATTGGGATTGCATTCTGGATTTTCCTGGAGTTCATGTACACCCGGGCAAGATAGAATCGTGACTCATTCACCGTTCTTTCGATTGCTTTTTTCTCGTCATCACCTGGCGGTTCAATATAACCTAATGCAATCAATTGGTTCAGAGCATCCTGTTCTGCCCAGGGATCTTTTCTATCATCCGAGGGATGCATCCCACATTCGCCTTCGACTTTCTCCCAGCTCTCTATCATATCCAGCTTGACCTGATCATCAAAAGCTTGAATCAGTGGTTTGCCGTCCATGTCCTGGGCAATGGGCAATCCGAACATGGTCAGGATCGTGGGTGTTATATCAAGAAGTGTTGAGCCAAAAATCAATTCATCTTTTTTAATATTCGGTCCATTCATACAGATGATGCCATACGGTCTGTGCTGGGCTGCAGGACCAGCTGGCTCTTTGGGAATTCGTTTTGGACGGAGATGGTCAGAATGGAAGCCATGATCCGAAACAAGTATAATGGTGGTACCTGGGCCAGCGAGCTCGATCAGACGTTCAAGCATCATATCGTGGAAGATATAGCCACCTTTGACAACCCCCTTGTACCTTTCAAATAGTTCTTTTGGAACATGTTTCATGCGGGGAGGATGAAAATTCATAAAGCCATGAGAGTAGTGGTCGATCGCATCATAATACACCGCCATAAAATCCCACTCTGTATGCTCCATTATCCAGGTAGCTGCTCCATGCACTGTTGCAGCTTCTGCAGTGATTTTTGCAACACCATTCAGCCGCCTGTCCTTATCCTGATCAACTTTGGCTGCATCAGGGACAAAAGGTAAGAGGTGCGCAAAAGTCAGATCGCCGGGATGCACCCGTACACTCATGAGGGTCTGTTCAAGTTCTTTTGGATGAATGCTATCCTGAGCAAATTTGCGGGGTGCATGCAGGGGGATTTTGTCTAATTTATGATAAAAATTTGAAACATATACGCCATTGATAGGTTCTGCCGGATGGCTGGGCCACCATCCCACTACATTTGTCTTGTATCCTTCCTGCATAAGAATGTTCCAGATGGCTTTCACTTTTCTGGATGTGGAGAGAACAGGACGTATTTGTTTATTCTCTGAATCCGGCTGAGTGAAACCAAGAATGCCATGCTTGTCTGCAGTTTTCCCGGTGGCGATCGATGTCCAGAGCATTGGTGAGAGTGGGGGATCGAGTGTTGCAAGATTGCCCATCACCCCTGAGTTTATAAGTTTCTCGAGAGTTGGCATCTTACCTGAATCGATAAGAGGATGTATCACTTTCCAGTCTGCAGCATCCCAACCGATGAGCAGAACCTTTTTAGCGAGTTTTTTGCTCATTATCATCCTTTTTCTTCTTATCTTCCTCTTTCTTCTCAACAATTACATTTTCATTTGGATTTTTATAATTCATTTCCCGCTGTTTCTTTCTCCATGTCTGGATGCCAAATGCTCCCAGAGCAAGTAAACCGAGAGAACCTTCGACCGGAACCTCAAATTCTGTGCCGTCTTTAGTATGGATTTTTAACTCATTGCGCTCATCTGATTTGGAATTGTTTTTCATAAATAGCTCGCGTTCTTTAGGGTAAAATAAATTTACGGTTCGATGACAATGACCGGCACATACATTTCATCCTCACTCACTCCACCGTGATGGCCGGTATAATAATGAGGACTCTCACCTAATACTTTATCTTTTATCACATAATTTTCTTTTGGGATCAAAATATAATCACCGATCCTATCCCATAATTTCGGGTTTGGTTCATCCAGTCCGAAAAAGTGCCTTTCAACAAGTTCGGTGCTTTTATACAAAGAACACACATCAGCAAGATGTTCATGCACATAGTTTTCAAAAATATCAGTCATGCCTTGTTTTAAATAACAATACGCAGCTCTCGGATCACCGGAAAGAGGCATCACAAGAGTATCTCGAAGTTTCGGATGTAGATCAAGGTCAATAAGTGCTTCTTTGGGACTGTCGATTAGCCCGTGATCTGCCGTGACGATGACCACACTATCGGTTTTGCTGATCGAATATATAAAATTCTCCAGCGCTCGGGAAAGCTCCTGATAATGGTTCTTGCAATTCAATGAATGGATGCCGTTTTTATGCGCGAGAGTGTCAAAAGTGGGCCAATAGGCGTATATGAATTTTTCTTCTGGAATATCTTGTACAAGAGTTCTGAGATTGGTGATAAAGTTTTCAATACTTTCCTTTTTATAGGCAACAGAGGTGGAACCCTTGCTGTAAAACTTGGTATAATCGGAATTGATGATATAATCATTTGAGAGTGTGTAGGATTTGCGGCTGAATTTCTCGAAAATTGTACTTTGCCTGAAGATATCTTTGGCAAATATATCGCTCTTGCTGAAAATATCTCCGCCGTATCTTGGCTTGAAGGGAAGTATTGCTGAGATTGTCCCGAGTTCCTTAAGATATACAAACCAGCCAGTGACTGCATGTTGTGCGGGAGACATGCCTGTCAGGAATGAGGTGATCGCTGTGGCAGTTGTTGAAGGAAAAACAGAAGTGCAGTTCCCGATAAGATTGCTTTTGATAAAAGAGCTGTCCTGTTCCATAATGAAATTATATCCAAGTCCATCAAGAACAATAAACACGACATTTTTCTTTGTTGATATTACATTTACGTCGAGCAAAGAGAGGGATTTGTGGGTCGAGGGGCTGTTGCCTAACACAGTAGTAATACTGCTTACAAGATTGACAATACTTCCATTTTCATAGTCTGGTCGGATCATTTAAAGCCTTTCTGTGAGGAATTATTTTAGCGGAAATCTACTTACAATTCATTAATCTGTTGCGCCATTAAATCGATTGCACCGACAAGTATCTCAGAAGTACTCTCGGTCACTCCCTGTGCTTTTGTTGCTGCTTTTTCAATAAAATTCATTTTTTCGAGGATCATCTCATGTCCAAAATGATCTTTTGCAATCGCACGATCTGATAGTGCTGTAGGAAAGTTATTTTCCAAGGCTTCCTGCGCCTTTTCTTTTTGTCCAGCCATGATGAAAAAAGCAATGTTTTTCTTAAGCAATTCGTTTATATGTTCCTGGATAAATTTCCTCATCTGTTTTTGAATTTTTCCCATATAAATTGAAGCGCCTAATATGACAGTATCATAGTCAGATATGCGTGGATTTTTAATCTTTTTCAAATTTATGATATCGGTTTCTGCTTTAAGTTTTTCTTTAAGCAACAATGCTGCTTTTTCTGTACTCCCGTGTTTTGTGGTGAAAAGGATACAATTTTTCATGAATACCTCGCTTTATAATTTTCCGACTGATGCTATGTACACGACCATTTCGTCTTCGCCGTCTACGTTGAGTAATTCATTGGATTTTTCCTGAGCATATGCAGCGATTCCGCATGCGCCTAAACTCAATGCTTCTGAAGCAAGGTAGAGATTCTGGCACACATGCCCTGCATCGAGGAGGATAAGTTTGGCTGCCATATAAGCATAGCGCCACTCGCAGCGATAAGGAATAGAAGTCCAGAAAAACACAACAGCGCTATCTGCGACAAATTCCTGTTCAAGGCATGCATCCACTGTTTTTTGTGGAAGATCGTCCACAGAATGCAGGAACTCAAGCTGATGATCGAGAGCGCAGTAGCGATAAATACCCTGTTCAAGTCCTTCCACATGAAGGACAGCGAGATAGGTTTCAAGCGGATGACGTGCACCAGCGGAAGGAACCGTTCGAAAACTCACCTTGTTTTCTTTTCTATCAAATACCTTTTTTACTCCCTGTGTACACCAGAGTAAAAATGATAAGTGTTCCAGATCAATTGCTTCAGCAGTGTATTTTCTTCGTGACCGGCGCTGGTTAATTATTTCAAAAAGATCTTTTCCGGGATTTATAATATCCTCAGGCACGGGTAATGTAATGAGATTATCCGGATTGGTGATTGGCTTCTCCAACGGCGGTTGAGGAAATTTTTTTTGCTGATCTGTTTGCACATTTTGCATTGAAACAAGATCGCAATTCAGGAAAAATCTCTGTTCTTCATAGCTATTCATTATATGCTCCTATAGCTTTGGCAGAGAGGTTTTTGATGGTAGTTTGCTGTGTCAAGTTTATTGGATGGTGGAAGAGCAATTCCCTCAAATGAAAGATAAAAAATCCTATGAGAGCTAGACTTCATAGCTCCACCAGCAGGTGAGGTATGGAGATCAATGCCAAAATAATTAATTAACAAGCCGATTCTGAACTCCACCATAGCAAGCTGATCGTGAAGTTAACTCCAGTAAAAATGCCAATGAGGATTATGTGTCGAATTATGTTTTTTTCAGATTGATCACAAATGTCACACCCGGTTTATCATTATCTTCAACGTAAATTGATCCCCCGTATCTGTTGATGTTCTGCCTGACCAGGAAGAGTCCCAGACCGGTATGTCCCGCATCTCCGGAGATAAAGTCCTTTTCAAAGATTCGCTCATGAATTTCTTCAGGAATTTGCGTGCCATCATTAGAGATCTTGATCTCAGTAAAATCAGAAAATTCTTCATAAGAAATCATGACATTTTTCGCCTTTCCATGTACTCGTGCATTTTCAATAATATTATGAATGACGGATTCGAGGGCTTCATCTGCGCGAACTCTGCAATTACCCTGAAGCTGAATATTCATATCGGAAAATGTGGATGTAATTTTATCAATAATTTGTTTTAGATCAATTGGTTTAAGCACATTGCCGTTTTCTGAACTGAACTCAAAATTTCTTAAAGTTTTGATAAGTTCAAGTCCTTTATCACATTTAATATCAGCTTCCGTAAGCATGTTTTCATCTTTCTCTTCAGCATATAATTTGAGAGCAGTTTTAATAACGATAAAGTCATTTGCAAGATCGTGACGGAGCATCGAATTGATTAGAGCAAGGTGCTTGCGGATCTGTTCTGTATTTTCTTTTGAAATAGCAAGTTCCTTGTTGTTCACCTTCAGTTTCTTATTGGTTCGTAGGCGTAATACAAAGAAGACGACAACGACAGCAAGAACAAGGATGGAACCAATTAAAAACAGGAGAAGGCGGAAAATTTCAAGACTGGAGATTTCAAGGTCTTTTTTGAGTAATTCATTTTCTTTTTCCTTTTGCTCAGCCTCAAATTTCACCCGTATCTCGTTTAATTTTTCGATATTTTTTCGAGTATTTAATGTATCTTTGATTGTATTAAATTCTTGTAAATAGATGTACGCTTGCTTATAATTATTCGAATTTGCATAAATTGTGGACATATTGTCTGTGATATTTTTTAGAATATCCAGGTAATCATTTTGAAAAGCAATCTCATATGCTTCTTTGAATCGCTCTAAAGCGATAGAGTAAATGTTCATCTTTAAGTAGATAAGACCGATATTGTTCAATATATATGCAGCATTCCAACTATCATTTAATGTATTGTTCTTCTCAAAAGATTCGAGATAGAGTTCGAGGGCTTGTTCTATTTCACCCATTTCTTCATAGAGACTGGCAAGATTGTTCAATGAATTGACAATTTCGTAATCATTTCCCAACTCTTTTCTTATCTGCAGTGCTTCCCCCAGGAGTGAAATGGCTTCTTGATAAGATTTTTCATTTTGTGAGATCAGTGCAAGATTATTCAGTGTTCGAGCAATACCCAAATTGTTTCCAATACGACGGTATATCTCCAGTGCGTCGGTAAGATATTCTTTTGCACGGGCTTGATCACCAATTATATAATAAATATTCGCCATGTTATTGGATATTGATGCAGTCACTACATGAAATTCGGATTCCTTTGAATACTCCAGTGCCTCCAGATATGATTTAAGCGCTCTATCATGCTCACCAGTTCGGGAATAGAGTAGTCCGAGATTACTCAGAGCATGGGCGAGAGCCAGGGAGCGTCCACTTATTCTACCATATTCCACAGCCCGGATAAAAGACTCTTTTGATTTATTAAACTCTCCTTTATCATAATAAACAAGTCCTATACCACCAAGGACAGAGGAAGTACCATATGGATCATCCATTTTCATCTTTTTGTTAAGAGATTTTTCATAAAATGAAAGTGATGTATCGAGATCGCCCTTACTGCGGAAGAGCAATCCAAGATTGGTATATGCTTTTGCTATGAGAGTATCTTGTTTAGTTTCCTCAAAATAATTCAAAGCCTCCATTAAAGCACTTTCAGCTTGATCGAAATCTCTCAGTCGATTATAAAGTCCACCTTTCACGAAAGTTGCCATAGCTTTAGAATTCTTTAAATCCAACTTTTTTGCTAATTGATAGGCCTGTTCAGCATAAGTAATGCCCTCCTCGGGATTTCTGCTGTTAAACTCATCTGCAAGAGCAGTCAGAAGTTCGATCTTTTTTTCTCCGGAGCTCTTTTCGATCTCAGCTTTAAGACTATCAACTATATCGGAGCCAGTAAGAAGCACAGGGAGGAGCAAAAGTATGATAAGGCATATTTTTTTCATAAGGGAAACCAGTATTTAATATTTGATATGCAAATTTTTTGAGTGTATAACTGTGTCAATCTTTTAGCACACAGGCACAAAAAAACCGGGCATACACCCGGTTCATTATTATTTGATATCTTATAAATTTTAGAAGTCATCTAAGAAGGGATTATCGAATGCGTCTCGTTTGGGTATTTTCTTTTCTTTTGTTTCTTCCTTTTCTGCAGTTTTTTCCTTTACTTCTTCCACTTCTTCTTTCTTTTCTTCAGCTTCCTTGCTGATTTCCTGCTCGGGATTCGGTTCTTCGTCTATATCTTCTGCGGTAACTACTTCAGGTTCATCTATTTTGTCTTCCTCTTTTTCAGGTGGAGGAGTTTCTTCTTCAATTTTTGGTTCAGGTTCCTTTTTGGGAGGAGCTGGTTTTTCTTTTTTCTTTTCTTTTACCTCTTCATGTACGGGAGTAACTTCATCCATATCAATTTCTTCTGTTTTCGGTTCTGTGTCAGTTATTTTATTTTCCAGATCTTTAATGTTTTCTGTGAGTGAGTGGAGTGATTCTTCAACAGAAGTTTCCGGAACGAGGGTGTTGAGTATATTTTTGTCGATCACAAATTCTTTCTTTATGATCCTTCGGCTTTTTTCACTAGGTTTGTATTTCAGTCGTACCGTATGTTCTGAAATTGCATAACCACCTGTAGTTTCATCGATTATGCCACATACAGCTCCGCTTTTTTGTTCCGGTGCAAGATAGCTTATCTCGGCAAGGGGGAGGAGATTGTTAGAAATTCGTGCATCAACTTCTTCCTCAAATTCAAACTCAACAGAAATATTAAATGCAGCCTGATTTCCGATGTTTCCTATGATCGCATAGAGTCTCTCGTCTTTTAACTGGAGATAATACACAAGTTCTGCCGAAGGTTCCATATAGCGTGTCTGCTTGGTGAACTGACGCTGAAATATTTTCTCATTTTTTGAGGATTCGGAAAAGATTTCCCTTACTTCTTTCATAATGCCAAAAACAAGGAATATGACCACGACCAATAAAAGCGGCGTGATAAGTCCGCTAAAGTACATGCCGAAAGCACCCCAATCTGCCTTATCATCAGAGAAAGTGCCGTCGCCGAATGTTATAAAATAGAGTAAAAGAGCGAATACCACCAGTGCCACAGCAACGATCAAAACTATCTTTTCATTTTTTTTCATTTTATCTTCATCCTCGTATTATTTTTATATTCGTTATAACCCTTTATGATTGAGTATTTTACGTGTCAATATTTTTGTGAATAATATGTAATCCTCTTTACTTGAGAGGTGTATCGAAATTCTCATTTGGTTCGATGTAGAGATTATTGTTAATATAATCAAAAAAAATGTTGAATTTCATGAACAAGGGCAATCCTAGAACACCGAGATTGTCCGGATGTATCCTAGAAGTTTTCTCGTCACCAAATACTGCGATTGGATTTTCAAATGTATGGTCGCCGATCGTCATGCTCTTGATCGTGCTGCTATATTCGGTACATTTTCCCTGCGCACCGTAACTATATGTTTCGGAAACATTTTTCGGAAGTTGTATATTATGTGTGTTTCCAAGAGCAATTTTCAAAGGATATATTCCGCCGAAATCGATATCGATCCTGTCATTATATACTGTTCCATCCGGCATCTCAAAGCTAAATGGGAGAGAATATGAACCGGAGGGATTTTTCTTCATGTCGAGTATGCTGCCGTTGCCTTCGTATTGGAAGGATTCCGGATTGTGAAGAATTACCAGGTTTTGTATGAAATCGAATTCCACGATAAAATGCTTGAAAAAAGTATTGCAGAGTTGCCCGTCAGCTCCGGGGAACATTCGTGCAAATCCAGCTGCAGGTGGTGAAACGATGACTGGTTGCTCATAAAAAATGATGTCATCAAATTGCAGGGTGAGATTGGTCGAGGTATATGCAGCAGTGGAGTCCCCTTCACCTGCACCACCGATAGTACCTTCCTCGACTGATTTCAGGTTTAGAGTATCGACCAGGGGAGAGCCAAACAGCCATATCTGGTCCCACAGTCTACCATTATCAATCATCATGGTTGCTTTTTTACCATTGATCATGAGTTCCATAAGCGGCTTTCCATTGTGTGTCGTAAACGGTATTGTAACCGAATCGTGATTTTCACCAAGGATTTTGTAATATCCGGGACCACTCATTTCTGAAACCTCCTGTTCTGCAAAAAGTGTGTTCATTCCATTTACGCAAAGTAGAGAGATAAATGCAAAAACAAATCTATACATTTAAAGACCTCCATCTTTTACTGAAATTTTCTACATAATGAGTTAAATTTCCAAAAACCATTGAAATGGTTGAAATTTTAGTTTGCTTTTACTACAGTTCCCACGAATAAATTCATGGGCTCTTGTATTATATGCCATAAATGCCATCTTGGCAGCCCATAGTTTTAACTGTGGGCACATGAAAATTTTAAAAATACATTTTAACCGCTTCAGCGGTTTGAAGTATTATGACTTGTCAAAGGGTTTATATTTAATTTTAGTAAGTTAAGAATTTATTTTACTAATAAATCGTTTGTCATTTAAACAACTAATAATAATTGATGATAAAACGACAAAAGTTAAAAAAATAACGACTTTGTTCACAAAAACCTTTTTCTTGATTGATATGGCAAAACCATTCATTTATACTCCTTATTTACGCCAAAAAGAAAGAAATACTGTTGACATGTCAAATAGAAAATTTATCGCACTCAAAATCTTTCAAACCTTGACGTTATGTAAACTTGATATTACATTATGAACATGAAAAATGAATGTGCTCTTTCGGAAAAAGATGTGAGCTTGATCAATAAATACAAGTTCTACCTGCAGTTTGAAAAGGGCTTAGGAGAGAATTCGATACTCGCTTATGAACGTGATATAAGACTCTTTGCCCAAGAAAAAAGCAAAGGTGATCTTACAAAAATTACCTCTGACGACGTAATCACGTATATGAATTTTCTCTACAAACACGGGGCATCAGATAAAACTGTTGCACGCAAACGAAGCTCGCTTGCAAATTTTTATAAATTTTTATATATAGAAGAGTTGATCCCTGAACCAATCTTCGAGAAGTTTCCTTCCCCAAAAGTATCGGCTTCTCTGCCGGATGTGCTCTCGATAGAAGAAGTGGATGCACTTATCAATGCAGTGGAAAGGACTGATGAGTTTGGCACCCGGGACCGAGCGATACTCGAATTTCTCTATTCTACGGGAGCGCGCATTTCAGAAATGATAGACCTGCGTGTCGGGGATCTTTATATTGATGAGATGATCGTAAGATTGTTTGGCAAAGGAAGGAAAGAGCGCTACGTGCCGATCTCACAAACTGCATTGACCTATTGCGAGAACTATATAAATAATGCACGGCAAAAGCTTCTGAAATATAAACAGAATAATATTCTCTTTCTCAATAGATTCGGAAATAAACTCAGCAGAATGGGTTGCTGGAAGATAATCGACGCATATGCTCAACAAGCAGGGATAAAAAGTCATGTATCTCCTCACACACTTCGGCACTCATTTGCTACCCACTTATTGCAGGGGGGTGCGAACCTGCGGATAGTACAGACCTTACTGGGGCACAGCAGCATCAGCACTACCCAAATTTACACAAATATTGACAGGAATTATCTCAAAGAAGTTCATTCCCTCTATCATCCAAGAGCATAAAAAATGAAACATAAAGGAGTTCTAACTATGTTTAAAAAGCTTTTTATCATAGCTTTAGCAACTTGTACGATAACCGGAGTTCTCGTTGCGCAGGCAATGACTGACAGAGAAATCCAACAAATAGAATATGATGCCGGAACTGCATATAATGAAGGTGTGGAGCTCTATACTCAGAAAGATTATCAGGGTGCAATAGATAAGTTTGTCACTTCTCTTGACCTCTATAAAAAGATCGATACAGAAGCAAATCCCAAAACAGACCGCATCCGCGAATTATACAAGAATCTCTCTGTGATGTATTATACTACCAAACAATATCCCAAAGCAATTGAATTCTATAAACTTCGCCAGCAATACGAACCGGACAACTACCAGATCGTGATTTCTCTCAGCACAATCTATGAAGCAATGGGGGAGAAAGATAAAGAACTTAAGGTTCTTCTTGATTGGGATAAAAATTATGATGAATATAAAATCAGCAAAAAAATCGCAACGATCTATGAAGATAATAACGATCTTCCAAATGCGATAGTATATTATACGGATGCGTTCAATCTCAATCCGAAAAAAGTTGAATTTCTTGAAAAGATCGCTATGTTCTATCATAAAACTGATGAGACACCAAAAGCGATAAAAGCATACGAAGACTATATTGCAACTGACCCGGCTGATTATATCCTGAGAAAAGTCTATAAAAACCTCGGCATTTTTTATCAAAATATGGGACAGATCGACAAAGCTATTCTTGCTTTTGAGAATTCCCTTGCTCTTAAAAGTGATAAGGATATCGCATTTACTGTAGGACATCTTTATTATGATAAGGGAGATTATTCCAAAGCCAAGCAGTTTTTGCAGGATGTTTTAAGTATCGATCAAAATAATCCCCAGGCACATTACTATATGGGCAAGATATATCGAGAAGAAGAACAGTGGAACAAAGCAATCGCACAATTTGAACTCATTGTGAACAATCCCCAGCTTGGGAAATTTGCAAAAGAAGAAATCGATTATATCAAAAAACAACAATAGTATTTAAATATATATACTTATTATAAGCTTTCATTAATATAACTTATAAAATTTGAATGAAGAGGATAGTTATGCGCAGAATGATTATTTCCGGTAATTGGAAAATGTATAAAACCCTCGAAGAAACAATTACTTTTTTTGAGGAACTGTCGGCCTGGGAGAAGGGCTCTTCTCATAAAAATCAGCTTCTGATCTTTCCACCAAATTTATATACAATGACTGCTCTTGAGAAAACGAGAGAGAATGATATTGATATCGGAGTCCAGAATATTTATTTCAAAGATTTTGGGGCTTTCACAGGTGAGATATCAGCTCCGATGCTCACTTCGATAGGATCCAAATACGCATTGGTCGGGCATTCGGAACGGCGTCATATTTTCCATGAGACCGATGAAGATATCAATCTGAAAATATTAGCATTGATCGAGCACAGAAAGCATATTGTTTTCTGTATCGGCGAGAAAGAAGATCAGAGAGATAACGGGCTGACAGAACAAGTTCTTGAGAATCAACTAATGCGTGGTTTGCGGGATGTACATGAGAAGGATATGGAGCACATCGTGATTGCGTACGAGCCGGTCTGGGCAATTGGCACCGGCAAAACAGCCACACCTGAAATCGCGCAAGATGCGCATGCTTTCATCAGAAATTGGCTCTCCACCCATTTCAATACTCGCGTCGCGGAGAGAACGCCTATCCTTTATGGTGGCAGTGTAAAAGTGGAAAACTGTGATGGGCTTCTAATAAAACCAGATATCGATGGCGCACTTATTGGAGGAGCCAGTCTCAAGATCAACGATTATATTGAGATCATAAAAATTTCTGAAGAAGTTGTTCGAAGGAAAAATCAGTAACATGTTAGATATAAAACTCATTAGAAAAGACCCTGAATTTGTGCGACAGTGTATCAAAAATAAGGGTGAGAAAGCACAGCTCGATACTGTTCTTGAGTTAGACAATAAGCACCGACAGCTTCTCTTTGATTTTGAAGAGAAACGCAAAGTGCAGAACGCTGTCTCGAAAGAGATCGCACAACTGAAGAAGCAGGGGCAGAGTGCTGATGATCAGATCGCAGCGATGAAGAAAGTGGCAGATGAGACAAAAGCGCTCCAGCAGAAGATCAGCGAAATAAGTGAAACGCTGGAAAATGAGCTGTTTGCAATTCCGAATATTTTTGATAAGTCTGTTCCAATTGGTTTTGATGAATCTGATAACAGATTTATACGAGAATGGGGCGAGAAACCAGTCTTTGATTTCAAGCCGCTCGATCATATAGAGCTTGCAGACAAGTTGGATTTATTTGATCTACATCGTGCAGCAAAAATAGCTGGCAGCGGATTTCCTTGTTACACTGGTATGGGAGCTCAACTCGAAAGAGCTTTGATCAATTTTATGTTGGATTTCCATATAGAAGAGCATGGCTATATAGAGATATTTCCCCCGTTTGTTGCGAATCGCAAAACTATGACAGGAACTGGGCAACTGCCTAAGCTGGAATTTGATATGTATCATATTAACGAAGATGATCTTTTTCTGATTCCGACGGGTGAGGTTCCGCTTACTAACCTTCACCAGGATGAGATATTGCAGGATGAGCTACTTCCTCTCAAATATACCGCATATACTCCTTGTTTTAGAAGAGAAGCTGGTTCATATGGAAAAGATACAAAGGGTTTGCAGCGTGTTCATCAATTCAACAAGGTTGAGCTTGTACAGTTTGTGAGACCAGAAAGTTCTGAAATTGCATTGCAGGAAATTCTCTCACAGGCGGAAGCGGTTTTGCAGCAACTGGGTTTGCCGTATCGCGTTATGCAGCTTTGCAGCGGCGATCTGAGCTTTGCAGCGTACAAGTGTTATGACATTGAAGTATGGTCTGCCGGGTTGGGAAAATACCTGGAAGTAAGCTCATGTTCGAATTTTATTGACTTCCAATCCAGGCGAGCCCAAATTCGGTTCCGTTCATCCCAAGATGGGAAAGTGCATTTTGTGCACACTTTGAATGGTTCCGGGGTTGCAACACCTCGAACGATGATTGCTCTTTTAGAAAATAATCAAACAATTCAGGGTGAGATAATTATCCCCGAAGTATTGAGAAAATATATTGGTGGCAGAGAGAAAATAGAGTAGTGGCAGCACTTTGTGAGAAGTGTTACTTTCTTTATTGACATCGGAATAAAATAAATTATGTTTTAATTGCAAAATACTTGACACGAAAAATGTGGTGTCATGAACTCTGCAACACGTTCTTTAAAAAACACATAGGGTGTATACATATTCGCAAGAAACTAAGCAATTAGTTACGCAAAAAATAGTAAATTAAAATACAAAATAATGGAGAGTTTGATCCTGGCTCAGGACGAACGCTGACGGCGTGGATTAGGCATGCAAGTCGAACGAGAAATTCCCTGCTTGCAGGGAAAAGTACAGTGGCGAACGGGTGAGTAACGCGTAGGTATCTGCCTCATAGACTGGGATAGCCCCGGGAAACCGGGGGTAATACCGGATATGTTTTACGAAACAAAGGTGGCCTCTGTTTACAAGCTGCCGCTATGAGATGAGCCTGCGTCATATTAGCTTGTTGGTAGGGTAATGGCCTACCAAGGCGATGATGTGTAGCCGACCTTAACGGGTGACCGGCCACACTGGGATTGAGATACGGCCCAGACTCCTACGGGAGGCAGCAGTCGAGAATAGTCTACAATGGGGGAAACCCTGATAGTGCGACGCCGTGTGTGCGATTAATTCCTTCGGGATGTAAAGCACTTTTCTATGAGATAAAAGCTCTTTAGATTAATAGTTTATTGAGACGGATATTATTATAGGAATAAGCTCCGGCTAACTCCGTGCCAGCAGCCGCGGTAATACGGAAGGAGCGAGCGTTGTCCGGATTTACTAGGCGTAAAGGGCTAGTAGGCGACTAATTAAGTTATATGTTAAATCCCACGGCTCAACTGTGGTCCTGCATGTAATACTGGTTAGATAGAGTACTGTAGAGGAAGGCAGAATTCCTGGAGTAGCGGTGGAATGCGCAGATATCAGGAAGAATACCAAAAGCGAAGGCAGCCTTCTGGGCAGTTACTGACGCTGAATAGCGAAGGTGTGGGTAGCGAACAGGATTAGATACCCTGGTAGTCCACACAGTAAACGATGATCACTAGATGTTGGTGAGTAAAAAAAATCATCAGTGTCGAAGTTAACGCATTAAGTGATCCGCCTGGGGAGTACGGTCGCAAGATTGAAACTCAAAGGAATTGACGGGACCCCGCACAAGCGGTGGAGCATGTTGTTCAATTCGATGCAACGCGAAGAACCTTACCTGGGCTTGACTTCCCGAGAAGGCCTGTGAAAGCAGGCTGTGCCCCTTCGGGGGAACTCGGTGACAGGTGCTGCATGGCTGTCGTCAGCTCGTGTCGTGAGATGTTGGGTTAAGTCCCGCAACGAGCGCAACCCCTGTTCTTAGTTACCATCATTAAGTTGGGGACTCTAAGAATACTGCCAAGGTGACAACTTGGAGGAAGGTGGGGATGATGTCAAGTCATCATGGTCCTTATGCCCAGGGCTACAAACGTGCTACAATGGTCGGTACAAAGAGCCGCTAAACAGCGATGTCATGCTAATCTCAAAAAGCCGACCTCAGTTCGGATTGGAGTCTGCAACTCGACTCCATGAAGGTGGAATCGCTAGTAATCGTGGATCAGCATGCCACGGTGAATACGTTCCCGGGCCTTGTACACACCGCCCGTCACACCACGAAAGTCGACTGTACCAGAAGTTGCTGGGCTAACCCTTCGGGGAGGCAGGTACCTAAGGTACGGCCGGTAATTGGGGTGAAGTCGTAACAAGGTAGCCGTAGGGGAACCT
>JBNGBT010000040.1:0-2493 GCA_049903315.1 Candidatus Cloacimonadota bacterium
CAGCAGCAGAGTTATGTGTATGAAGACAGAATTCAGGAGTTAGAAGTTAATAGCACGTATTATTATTGGCTGGAGTCGATAGATTACAGTGGAATGATTCACCATTATGATAAAGTGGCAATTCTTACGATTCATGATAATCATGGTGGTACGGGAAATTTGGTTCCCGAAACCGAACGCTTTGGACTTCTTCAGAATGAGCCAAATCCATTAATATCATCAACTCGAATTGCTTTTAATTTTACAGAAACAGCTCAAGTTGATCTAGCAATCTATAATCTTAAAGGACAGCTTGTAAAAAACCTCTATTCAGGCATCACATCGAAGCATACAGTTATGTGGGATGGAAAGGATGAGCAAGGGAAAGAACTTGAGAACGGAGTGTATTTCTATAAATTAATAGTAAATGGCAAAACAGCAGAAACGAAGAAGCTGATCCTAATGAAATAGATATTGCATTTCATGGGACAAGTTTTGATGAGATAAAAGACACGGCTCAGCATGTAAAGATGAGTCGGGTTGAAAAGAGTAATTATCCCGAGTCGTTCCCTTTATGACCGACTCGTGGATTCAAAAAACTATATTTGCAGGGGCTGAACATGTTCAGTCAGATATATTACTATTTTAATTTTCTTGACATCTAAATTTCTGAAAATAGTAAAAATTAAGAACCTCGATTTGTAATAGACAAACTCGCAGTCAAAGACCTCATTATCACATTAAATTGCTCTATTGTTAATAATTCCCACGTGAGCGATCGTGAAGATGGATTTACTTAAACACTCCGAGCTGAACAGATTTCCAAAGTCTGATAATGATATTAAACCTTACCTATCATACTGTCAATCGGCAAATGCAATCTGAAAAATAAGTTTGATGAGATATAGAGTTAAAAAATTATAATAATGAGAAAGGATTAACAGAAATGAAAAAGATATTAATTTACAGCTTTATACTTTTCTTAGTGTTTATAATATGTACTTCCATGAATTATGCTTCAACAATTTACGTCTATAATGCTGCTGGAGGAAACAATGATGGCTCTGACTGGGATAACGCATACACGTCGCTGCAATCAGCTCTGAATACTGCGAGTTCCGGTGACAATATCTGGATAGCCAAAGGAACGTATAAACCTAGTTATGATTACGGTCTTACTGGAGGTTCCCGTTATTATCACTTTAGAATGATAGAAGGAGTGACTATCTATGGCGGTTTTGCAGGCACGGAATCGGATATCAATCAGCGCAGCAATTACGGCGTGGGTGAAGCCAATGAAACGGTTCTTAGTGGTGACATCGGTACGGAGGGCAATAACAGTGATAACTGCTACCATGTTTTTTATCATCCTAATGGAACTGGTTTGTCAAGTGCAGCCGGACTTGACGGTTTGACTATCACAGGCGGTAATGCTAATGGAAGTGACCCTTATCATTGTGGTGGCGGAATGTATAATTATAATTGTTCTCCGCAATTCGCGTATGTGGCTTTTATTAATAATTCATCATCCGGTAATGGTGGGGGAATATACAATCATGGTTCTTCGCCAACTCTATCAAATGTCTCTATAAATAATAATACATCCTCTTATTACGGAGGAGGGATGTATAATTCTAATACTTCCTCCCCAAATTTGAATTATGTTACTATCAGTAATAATTCCGCAGTAAATGGAGGGGGGCTCTGCAACGATGGTTACAATTCGTTACCCGTCTTGAACAATGTGATGATCAGCGGAAATTCAGCCGATTCACAGGGCGGAGGGATATGGAATAATGGATCTTATGGACCGGAAGACGCTCGAGTTAACATGACAAATGTTACGATCTGCAGCAATTCGGCTGCCTACGGGGGAGGTATATCAAATTCATATTATTCTGATATGAATCTGACGAATGTAACTTTCAGTAACAATACTGCAACTTCAAATGGAGGTGGTGTTTATTGTTCAAGCAATTCCAGTGATGTTACATTATATAATTGTATTATCTGGGGAAATAATGCTGATAGTGGCGATGAGGTCTATAATTATCAAGGACACTTTTACCTTACTTATTGCTGTTATGGCAGTGAAAGCGGAGATATCTATAATGCCCAGGATTTTAACGCAGATGACTATTGTATCACTTCAGATCCCTGTTTTGTGGGCGCTGCCAATAATCCGACTCACCCTTACAGTATCGGTGGGATCTCACCCTGTGCGGACACTGGTAATAATGGATATAATGACGAACCTTTCGATGTGAGAGGTACTGGCTTTCCCAGAAAATTGAACAAAACTACCGGTGAAGCAGGCACGATCGATATTGGAGCATATGAATACAAATTCGGCACTGACCCAACCCTCCCAGTCGTTCTTTCCATCTTCACTGCTCAATATTTTAATAACACGCCAACCATCCATTGGTCAACTCAGTCTGAGACTGACAACATGGGCTGGTTTGTATATAGAAATATTGAGAATGATTTCTCATCCTCAGACGTAATCTCAGA
>JBNGBT010000041.1:0-1272 GCA_049903315.1 Candidatus Cloacimonadota bacterium
ATGCTGTAACATCTATGGAAATCTCTGATCTTACATCGCCGTCAGAATATAGTATAACAGCATTATATCCAAATCCTTTTAACCCAGTTCAGAATATTAAATTTAGTATTCCTGAGAACTCCTCAATCTCGCTAACAATATATGACTTGAATGGACGCGTTGTGGATCAATTGATTCAAAATGATTTTTACCCAACTGGATCATATACTTTCAAATGGGAGGCGAACAATCTCTCCTCTGGGATTTACTTTGTAACATTGGAATCTGAGTCATTTCGCGTTAGTCGTAAGACAATTCTAACTAAATAATTATATATTATTAGCTTAGTGCACAAGCAGGTCCTAGTGTCATGTCACGTTTGTAGTGTCGTTATATAAGATGTAAATTATCTTCATCAATTTGTTGGAGATATTAGGTCAAGTCTTTTTTGTGTGTAAAAACTCCACAGGGCTAACCCATCTTAAGCAATTCGACCCGGATTTCCACTATTTTCTGTCAATGGGCACTTCAAATTAGGCCGGTTGTGGGCACTTCAAAATGGGCCACCAACCTTTAATCTAAATTAATCTGTTTTCTGATTATTCTCAATATCTTTTACTCCTATTTTTATTTTCAGATTCTTCAGCCGGTAACTTTTCACAGTAATTTTCAAATAGTGTATATTTTCCAGAAAGCGGTCCAGAACTGCTGAGGTTACAGCATTATCACCAAGGATAGCTCCCCAGTCCTCAATAGGACGTTTGGTAGCAATGATTGTAGATCCAACTTGATAGCGTCTATGGATGATTTCCAGTAGGCTATCTGTAGATATCCTTCCATACACGTACAACGGAGGATATCAGTTTAAACGACCAACAAAGAAAAACAGGAGACTAACAATGCACCAAATCAAACAGATAATAACGCTTCATCAGGAATCAGATCTGTCCACCCGGAAGATCAGCCTGGCACTGATCATACCCATTAACACAATATCTGATTAAATAAGACGCTTTCAAACCAGCGGCCTTACCTTAATCCATCTGGATAAACTTACCGAACAGGAGATCAGAAACCGTCTGTCTGGTCATCTGGAAAATCCGATCACGCTCGGACACCTATTCCGGAAAGTTTCGGACAGCGATTCCGATTTGATTCGGACACCTGTTCCGATTTCATTTCGGACAGTTTTTGGTTTTAAATCGGAATAATTTTGAAAAGTCCATTGGCGAATAATTATTCTGCAACCGTCTTCTGTTTCACTTGTAGATATCCTTCCATACACGTACAAAG
>JBNGBT010000042.1:0-997 GCA_049903315.1 Candidatus Cloacimonadota bacterium
ATTCTACAAATGGCGTTTCTGACAAAGTCTGAAGACCCAGGGCCAGACGCGTTTTCAGATCAAAATCAATCCGGTCAAACAACTGCTCGTATGTCCATCCCTTGTGATTCATGAGTATCAGTGCACTAACCATCGCATTGACAGGTGCATTTGGACGACTTTTTTTATCAGAGTAAAGAACTGAAAAATCGTCCTCATCAATATTGCAGAATATGATCTTGTAAAAAGCATACTCGCTGCTGTCTTGCAGTTTTTTCAGCTTCTTTTCCGGTATCAGTAGATCGGCGCTGAAAAGATCTTTTTGTATATGGCCTGTATTTTTCCTAAACATACTGCTTCTTCTAACGGAATATACCATTAACACATTGAAATACAACGATATATATTAAGATGTATAGCAATTTAAAACAAGAATAATATAGCCTTATATCTATAATTATTAACTACTTGGAGCTCTCAGGGTATCGTTTACTCTTATCGTGCGCACAAGCACCTTTTCGGAGTGGACTCATAGATCCTTTTCTAAATTGAAAGGGTTTTTAGTATTAACAATTTGATAATGATGAATATAATAGCCCAGCAGGTTACATGCGGTTAAGGTAATTGCCAGCTATGCTTGGCAACTCCCCCAGCCGCAGACCGTTAGCCACAATAGATGAAATCTCTAACAGCAATCATAATCAGCAATAATGTGAGTGACATTAAGATTGCATTAACAAATGCACTTGAACCCCATAGACTTGATGAAGATGGCTTAAACTCGATAAAAAATCATCATTGGGATTATTGGTGTTTCCCTGAGAGTCCAATTTTAACTGATTCTGAAATAGGAAAGCACTTTTCTGAAATTGACCAAGAAATATTAAATAATGCGTCCTTTGTTAAAAACTTACCAAAAGATTATTCAGCTTCTGGAATAATTGACTTAACAGGTCATTGGATTGACCTTCAAGATTTTGGTTGGAAAATGATTAACGAACCAAGTCCTGAAAATGAA
>JBNGBT010000043.1:0-995 GCA_049903315.1 Candidatus Cloacimonadota bacterium
ATCAGATGATGATCGGATTTCATACGTGATAGCTGCTTAACCCTGTGGAGTTTTTACACACAAAAAAAGACTTGACCATGTGTTAGTTTGAAATACAACTTCTGCACAAAGATTTGTGGTAGTATCATAATCAACTGATGTCCCACCCCAATAATCAAACTCAAAAATACTTAAAGTGTCTGCAAAGTATTCTTTTGCACAAAGCTGATAAATGGGATCATCATGTTGATATTCTGGATTTTGATTTAAGAAAACGTCGTAGTTATCATTTGGAGCAATATCGTTTAATTCAAATAAGGAATCTGGTTGATAATTATTTTCATCGGTATACCATGGATCTTTGAACAATATTAAATCAGATGGTTGTGTAATACTTGATGCAAAATCAATATTATTTGTAGCCTTAAAAATGGCCAATTCGTCTGAATTTATTATAAAAGAATTTTTATGATGTAGAAAATATTGTGTAGACGTTTCATTCCACATCCAATGTTGTTTATTGCTTTGAATTTGCTCATCAGTTCTGAATGTAAAGGTATTTGATTTAGGGATATCAAGCGTGTCACCAGATGAAATTTCTGGGATAAAATTATCTATCCGAAGCGTACCACCAAGGTTGTTGGTTGATAGATCCTCATTTGCAATACGTAGTTCTATTGGATCCATTTGTTCATAAATCCAACTTCTTACACTATCAATACGAGCATGTATTGTAAAAAACATAACAAGGTCACCAACCTGCACACCATCATAGTTCGACCAACTATTCACTCCCACTGCGTAATAGGGAAAGGATTGATCATTGGTCATAACTACAAGTGGACCACCACTATCCCCATCAGTTCCAGCTTGTCCTACATCACCTTTCATTAAGTATCATTCCTGTAATAATTTGATATTCATCATCCGCAAATACTGGGTCAAGTCTTTTTTTGTGTGTAAAAACTCCACAGGGTTAAGCAGCTATCACGTATGAAATCCGATCATCATCTGAT
>JBNGBT010000044.1:0-975 GCA_049903315.1 Candidatus Cloacimonadota bacterium
CGGGTATATGGATCTGGCAAAGAAAAATCCCGAACGATTTGTTGTGGTGGATGCCACACAAGCGGAAAACCGTCTGGAGGAGGTTATTTTTTCCCACCTTGAGGCCCACATCCCTTCCAGCCGTCGTAGCATTCGCCACTTTGGCGGAATCGGCTTGAGCAGTTCAGAGTAGAGGCCCGTGTTTTTTTCTTGGATAATCGGCCAGGTAAAGGCCAAGCGTTTCCTTGAGAATGTGATGCGCCGGAAAAGGGTTCCCCATGCCTATCTTTTTACAGGTATTTCGGGCATTGGGAAGACCAGCGCAGCAAAAGCCTTCACCATGAGGTTAAACTGCCATGCACCTTCAGGGCTTGACGGTTGTGGCGTCTGTCCGTCCTGCCGGAAGATGTTGAACGGAAATTTTCCGGACTTCATTTCCATGGAACCTGACGGTCAGCATATTAAAATAGAACAGATCAGGGAATTGAATCGCAGTCTGGGATATGCACCATTCTCCGGCGGTTACCGGGTATGTGTGATTCACCGGGCTGAGGCCATGACCGGCGAAGCCGCCAATTCTTTTTTGAAAACCCTTGAAGAACCTCCGGCGGGCAATATTTTTGTGCTCAATGCAACGGACCCGCGTGATCTGTTGCCGACCATTGTATCCCGTTGCCAGCGCGTTTCATTCATGCCGCTTAAAGCCCGGGAAATTACTGAGCAGCTCAATAAAGAGACAGATCTGGATGGACCTTCGGTGTCGATTCTGGCCAGGGCCGCCGACGGCAGTTTGGGACGTGCCCTCAAGATGGGAGAGAGTAATTACCTGGAACGGCGCCAAACCTGGCTTAAGAGGCTTTTTGAATTGTATGGTTGTTCCGGTGCCGAGGCCATGAACATGGCGGTTGAAAGTGCCAAAGAAAACCGGGCGGGTCTGGATCAACCGGGAAACAAAAAGGTGGGATTGTTTGACATGCTTTCCGTCTGGGCAACCTG
>JBNGBT010000045.1:0-893 GCA_049903315.1 Candidatus Cloacimonadota bacterium
CTCAGAGTGAACGCTGGCGGCGTGGATTAGGCATGCAAGTCGAGCGATTTTGCTATTATGAGGATGCCAACCTTCGGGGAGGCAAACGAGTAATAACGAGATAGCGGCAAACGGGTGAGTAACGCGTGGGTAACCTACCTTAAGGAGGAGCATAGCTTCGCGAAAGCGGAGGTAATACTCCATATTCCCTTAGCATTTATGTGTTAAGGGGAAAGATGGCCTCTGTATATGCTGTCACCATAAGAGGGGCCCGCGTCCTATCAGGTTGTTGGTAGGGTAATGGCCTACCAAGCCAAAGACGGGTAGCTGGCGTAAGAGCGTGACCAGCCACATCGGGACTGAGACACTGCCCGGACTCCTACGGGAGGCTGCAGTCGAGAATCTTTCCCAATGGACGAAAGTCTGAGGATGCGACGCCGCGTGGAGGATGAAGGCCTTCGGGTTGTAAACTCATTTTATTGAGGACGAACGTTAAATAGTTAATAGCTTTTTAATCTGACTGTACTCAATGAATAAGCCACGGCTAACTCCGTGCCAGCAGCCGCGGTAATACGGAGGTGGCAAGCGTTACTCGGTTTGACTGGGTGTAAAGGGTCCGCAGGCGGCCCTATAAGTGAAAGGTGAAATCTTTCGGCTCAACCGAAAAACTGCCTTTCAAACTATAGGGCTAGAGGATGGAAGAGGAGAGTGGAACTGCCGGTGTAAAGGTGAAATTTGTGGAGATCGGTAGGAACGCCCGTGGAGAAGTCGGCTCTCTGGTCCATATCTGACGCTCAGGGACGAAAGCTTGCGTAGCAAAAGGGATTAGAGACCCCTGTAGTCCAAGCCGTAAACGATCCTTGCTAGCTGGTTCTTCAGTTAAGGGTATTTTATGAGCTAAATTTTTGGCAAAA
>JBNGBT010000046.1:0-850 GCA_049903315.1 Candidatus Cloacimonadota bacterium
GATTGATGTCCGGAAAAAAACCGGAACACTGTCCGAAAGGTTGCCGGAATGGGTGTCCGAATAAACCGGAATTACCAGTTACATCCTATAATAACTCTGATAGCGGCTTAGGAGCAGGAAAAGCCTATATTTTCAGTTATAACGAAACTCAAAGTGATTGGCACCAATCAAAAATTGTTTTTCCTTCCGACTTAAATGCAGGGGATTGGTTTGGTTCTTTCGCTACATTAAATAATGATTTTGCATTTATTTCATCCCCTTTTCGTAATAACTGGGAAGGAGCTGTTTATATATACGACCCCCACGACAACAGCCTCCACTCCAATTTTGTAGCAGACGTGCGAAACGGAGAGGGACCGGTCACGGTGCAGTTTACGTCCGGCGCACAGGGCAATCCGACAGCCTGGGAGTGGGATTTCAACAATGACGGTACCATTGACTCGGTTGAGGAAAATCCAGAATTCACCTATACAATTGACGGAATTTACTCCGTCAGTCTGACTGTCTATGATGAAGAGACAAGCGATTTTGTGCTCAAGGAGAATTATATCCAGGTTACATCCGATGTCATCTACGGTGATCTGGACAGCAGTGGATCCCTGGATGTGAATGATCTGGTGATCTTTGTGGCAATCATCCTGGGTGATCTGGAACCCACCGACACCCAACTCCTGGCCGGTGATGTGAACTACTCCGGAGAGATTGACATCCTGGATGTGGTGATAGCGGTGGATGTGATTCTGGGACTGGAGTAGGGGAAGTCAGTGAAACTTGAAATCTGAAACTGGAAACTGGAAATTCAAGGGGCAGATACTCCTGCTTTTCTACCAATTCACTATTATACCATTTC
>JBNGBT010000047.1:0-770 GCA_049903315.1 Candidatus Cloacimonadota bacterium
TCGTTATAAAGAGGCCAATGTTCGTGTTATTGATTTATCCCGAGAGTATCATGTAAGTAGACCGACGATCTACAAGATTTTAGAGCGAGGTCGACAAAAGGATTTCACACTACATCGGAGTGAGAACCATCGGTTTCGCTGTCTTAAGTATGGAATGAAACGTTTAGCTAAAGTTGAGAGGGCGATAGAATTGAGGTTAAAGAAGGAAGCAAGGCGTTACAACAAATCCTATCCTGGAGAGATGGTACATGGAGATACGAAACGGTTACCGCTTTTGAAAGGGCAGAGTACTTTTGAGAAGCGAGAGTATCTTTTTGTAGCAATAGACGACTATTCACGGGAGTTGTTTGCGGCTATACTGCCCGATAAGACACAACACTCAGCCAAGCGTTTTCTTGATCAGGTCATAGAAGAATGTGCATATACAATTGAATGTTACTATACGGATAACGGTAAGGAGTATAAGGGTAATATTTTTTCACATGCCTTTATGGTTGCATGTGAAAAAAATAACATATCCCAACGTTTTACGAAAGTAAGGAGACCGCAGACAAATGGCAAGGCAGAACGGGTCATCCGAACATTAATTGAAATGTGGCATAATAAGACAGAATTCAAGTCCTCAACTCATAGAAAAAATGAATTAATTCGATTTGTAAATTATTACAACCTTGTTAAACCTCATAAAAGTATTGACGAGTTAACACCAATGGAGAAATTAATAGCATATTTCTTCCCTAAAAGTGTAAACAACGCGTGAAAATCTTACA
>JBNGBT010000048.1:0-756 GCA_049903315.1 Candidatus Cloacimonadota bacterium
AATTAAAATCTATAATATAAAAGGACAACTGATTCGAAATCTCCCCCTCACCTCTTCCCCTCTTCACTCCATCGAAGTAGTTTGGGATGGCACGGACGAGAACGGTAGAGACGTAAAAAGTGGTGTGTATTTCTATAAGACAGATAATGACGATGAACATATCGGGAAGGTGGTTAAGATAAAATAAAGGAGAGATTGTGATAAAAAGTTTAGTGTTTTTTGTAATAAATTTTGTATTTACGCTTTATTGCTTTGCCCAACCATATCAAGTAGTTGAACACATGGGATTGGGAACAATGCCGATATCTAAAGGGGCAAAAACCTCAAATCAAGATTTTGTTTTTTCATATGGGAAAACCCATATGCTGGCACATGTCTCTGGAAATAACGACCTGAACATTCTTTCAACACACTATAGCAATAAAAGCATGAATGATAACATTGATCCTATCCTCATTAACGATTCGGTCTATGTAGTACTCTCAGAATATAATGGGGCAGAAGTTTATAAGATAAACAACCTGGATTTAGAACTTATTTCAGTCATTGGTGAAGAATCAGATGAGAATAACTTATATTCATATGAACTTATGTCAGTTTCTGATTCGCTGTTATTTCTAGGTGCGGATACTTTTGGAGCAAGTCATTATTTTGATTTGAAGATTTATAATATCAACGATTTATATGTAAGATTTTCACGCGTTGTTTACACTTTTAGGGAAGAAATATGCTATTAATTTCTCCATTGGTGTTAAC
>JBNGBT010000049.1:0-714 GCA_049903315.1 Candidatus Cloacimonadota bacterium
CTAAGCGTGAAGCCCTCCCCGAGATTAGGTTTCGTAAGCGCGAAAGCGCGAAAGTCCCCTGGAAGACGACCAGGTTGATAGGCTGCGTGTGTAAGCACGGTAACGTGTTCAGCTAAGCAGTACTAACGGACGAAAGCTTGGCCACTTATATCTAGAGCTCTTGAGAAATGTCATCTACCGAACAACCAAAGGTGCCGTTGGGCTTAACGGTTCGCGGCACCTCTTCCCGGTGATCATATCGCAGTGGTCACACCTGTTCCCATCCCGAACACAGTAGTTAAGCACTGCGAGCCGATGATAGTGCTGAAAGCGTGAAAGTAGGTCTCGCCGGGATTTTGAATGCTAAAAGCCTCCGCAGTTCGCTGCGGAGGCTTTTTTCGTGCGTGTTTCCTGTCGTGAATACACCTCCCAATGGTAGAATGTTCGCGACGCGGTAAGGTATGCTCGAAGCGCACCAACGACGAAGAAAAACCATGAAAAAAAGACGTATAGGCCGCAGCGGCATGGTGGTGTCGGAAATTTGTCTGGGCACCATGACATTCGGGACGACTTGCGACGAGGCCGACGCTTTTCGGATCATGGACCGGGCTGCCGAAGCGGGTGTGGATTTTTTTGACACGGCCGAGATCTATCCCGTTCCACCGGACCCGGCGCACATGCACCGGACTGAAGAAATCGTGGGCAGATGGCTGAAGACCAAAGACCGTGACGGTC
>JBNGBT010000004.1:0-272030 GCA_049903315.1 Candidatus Cloacimonadota bacterium
TGACGAGTTAACACCAATGGAGAAATTAATAGCATATTTCTTCCCTAAAAGTGTAAACAACGCGTGAAAATCTTACACACAATTTATTCAATAAGGTAAGGAAGATAGAATTATGTTTTGAATTACAATAGAATGATTATTTTCATAGAAACATATCAAATTAAATTTTCCTTTAGAATATTATCTTATTTCCAACATTTGACACTAAATAATAAAAGTGTCTTTTGTTGGAGGCATGTAGTGAATCAGAAAAATAAAGAAATAGAACAAACTATAAGAAAAAGATTTAGTGACAGTGACTATATTTACCGAGAAGAGTTGTATAATTTTCTAAACAAAAAATTCTATACAAATTTAAAGAACACAACTTTTCGTTGGCGATTATACGAATTAACAAAATCAAATGTACTTACTCCTGTAAAAAGAAGGATTTATCAATTAAGTGCGGATAAAAAAATTTATAGACCAAACATTACGAGTCTTCAAAGAAAGATTAACAATTTAATAAAAAGAAATTATAATAAATTGAACTACTGCACCTGGAACTCTATATGGTTTAATGAATTCTCAAGACATCAAGCTGCTCAAAATATTGTGCTACTATAAGTTAAAAAAGAATTTGTAAGAAGTGTCTTTAATTTACTTATAGACAAATCTTTTCGAAATGTTTATCTGGAACCCAAAAAAGATATTGTTGAAACATATATTTCGGAGTATAATAATTCAATTGTGGTTAAATCACTGATCACTAAATCACCAATTATGGAAGAATCCGGGATAACGGTTCCTCAGATAGAGAAAATGTTAGTAGATCTTTATTGTGATAAAAGGCTATTATTGCCTTATAAGGGTAAAGAGGAAAATATCATTTTTCGTAATGCATTTGATGAATACCAGATCGATTTATCTAGGCTTATAAATTATAGTAAAAGAAGAAATAAGAACATTACAATAACTAATTATCTTGTTAATACTATCAATATTGAGAAGAGGTTACTCTTATGATTGAAAGAACTTCTTACAGTATAGAATGGATTGATAGTCTAAGGAAAAACAATTTAGGTATTGATCCCAATCTATGCGAAAAGATGATTAAAGCTTTGAGTTTGCTGGAGTTATTGGTCATTAATAAATTAGATTTGATATTTAAAGGTGGAACATCTTTTACTTTTGATTAATGATCCTGAGAGATTTTCCATTGATGTTGATATCATTACAGAAGAATCAAAAGAATCAGTTGAGGTAATCTTAAAGAAACTTGTGGATAATGGAAATTTTAAAAAGTTCCATGAAAAGCAAAGGAAAACAAAGGAATTCCCAAAGCTCATTATTATTTTTACTATGATTCAGTATTAAACGGTAAGGAATTCTATGTGATCAGTTGGAATCCTTCAGAACTCACCAATGGTATGTACTTCTATAGGATCAACATGGAAACAAAAATCCTGTTAGAAAAATTCGTCATTATTCATTGATCGATAGTATAATAAAAATAGTAGAATTGGATGCGTGTTCAATAAAGAATGTGTTATAACTGATATCCATAGAGAGTGTTCTCTGAATCACAGTATTTTTTTGAGACCACGTAATATTCCGAGATTCCCAGATCCTCTGCGAGTCTTGATAATTTCCTGTGATCACTTTCAGAAGGATGAATTTTGACTTCATACGCATTTTTCTGGTCAATGATAAAATCGATTTCAACACCGCTTTTTCGCTGATAATAATTCACTTTTCCTTGTGGCAGAAGAGATTGAAAAACGCCATTTTCAAATATATGTCCCATGTCCAGCTGTGAGAAGTGATGGAGCAGTCCAGTGTCGCAGACGTATATCTTGGGTGATTTTCTTATCTCAGTATCCCTTCCTTTGCTGAAAGGAGCTATACGGTGTATAAAGAACGTATCACATAGAAACGACACATATTTATCAAGTATCTGGCGGGAAATGCCGAGTTCCTTGGACAATTTCTGATAATTGAGTCTGGATCCGGCGCGTTGCATTAACAGGATGATCAATTCGCGTATCTTCTCATTTTTCCTGAAATCACCTAATTCAGTCACTTCTAGGTGATAATAAGAGGTAAAAATATCATTCAATGAACGTTCCTTTTCATCCTTTGTCTCTTTGAGAACAACCCCGGGAAATCCTCCGTATTCAAGATACTCGTTAAAATACGGTGAGATAGTATCATGGAGTGGTCGAGGAACCGTCTCACCTTTGGGAGGGATCTGGATATCTATCTGTTTAAATGTAAGGAACTCACAAAACGAGAGGGGATACAAATTAAAAATGTACTTTCTTCCGGCAAGCGTCTCGGTAAAATAGTTCTTTAGATAGAAACTAGCGGAGCCAGTAAGAAAGAACTTGGTCTTATAATGGTCAATAAAGTATTTTACCACCGACGGCAGTTGTTTTACGAACTGTATCTCATCAATAAAAATGTACATTCGTTTTGAGAAATCCAACCCCAGTCCTGATAAAACAGATCGTATTTGATCGTAATTCGTTTCTTCAAAATACTTCCTGTTCAGGGGATTCTCCAGATCAATGAACAGTTTGTTCTCACTGTCGATCTGTTCGTATACGTAGGTAAGGACTGTAGTTTTTCCTGTTCTTCTCATCCCAGTTATGATGACCGCTTCAGGGTTATCATAATACCTGCTGATCAACTGAAAAATATCTCTTTGTTTAATTTTCATGACGAGATCGTGATCGATTACTATTTTTTGTCAAGCATAACTTACAAATAGTACTACTTTTTCTTAACTATGGTTTACAAATAGTCTTTATTGGCATATTAGATACAATATTTTTCATGAAATATATTAATACACAAACCCTTTTATCAAATTCTAAAAATCCTGAGGTAACCAGTAGTAATATGCATAAAAACCGGACAAATTTAAAGTTAAAAAACAAATTTGTCCAATAGCGTGGAGTGTATCAAATGTATATAAAACGAGATTCAGAAGCATTACTAAACAAGTTTTCCCGACAGTATCCTGTAATAACTATTACCGGTCCAAGACAATCCGGTAAAACAACATTGTGCAAACATACTTTTCCGGAAAAAAAATACGTCTCTCTTGAAGATCTTGATATGAGAGAATTCGCAGAAAATGATCCGCGAGGATTCTTATCGAAGTATTCGGGTGGAGTTATTATCGATGAGGTTCAACGTGTTCCCCAACTCCTTTCATATATTCAGGTAATAGTAGATACAAAGCAGCAGAAGGGCGAATTTATTCTTACAGGCAGCTCTCAATTTGAGCTTTCAAAGAAAATCACTCAATCACTAGCCGGCAGGACTGCATTATTAAAGCTTTTTCCCTTTTCTTATACTGAGATCTACGACAAGACAGAGAGAACAAGAGAGTGGATAAATCACGTTATATATACTGCATTTTATCCTCGGATATTTAAGGATTCCTTAGATCCGACGGATTATTATTCCGCATATTCAGAAAGGTATATCGAACGTGATGTCAGGCAATTCAGTGAAATTCGGGATCTGAAAACCTTTGGGACTTTTCTGAAATTATGTGCCAGTCATCTATCATTATCGCGAGATCTAGATCCTTTGTAGCCCTGAGAGCTAGATCAGTTCCAAAAACATACTTAATGAGAAGATCCCTGGCGATGGCCCCGATAACAATAAATTCAAAATCAAGTTTTCTAGAAACGTCAACGATCAAACTCAAAATGGGTTTCAAGTAATGATAGTCATTATCAGTTATTCTGAATTCTTCATTTAAATAATTCATGAGCTATCTCAATATTCCGATCGTTTCCGGAAAGCATCAGATCAGCATAGATCAATGATTCAGGAACAATATTATTCTTCTGTTCAGAATCTATATCTTTATTCCAAAATATATGAAGAAGCTCCAATGAACCTTTTTGATCCGGGATCAAATGTAATTTTTTTACAACCTGTATGGGATTTATTCTTGTATAGATGATCTGATCCTGACTTCTAATATTCTTATTCATAATTTCTGCAGCAATTTCTCCACCCCAATAGCATCCTTCGGTTAAGGTGACCTTTTTTGGCTGGTCAATAGTTCTGTACCTTGCCACAAAATATTTTGGTCGAAGTTTTCTTCCATAAGCCACACACCACTGATCCAGTAGTTGATTTTTGTTTCTGAGTATCCTCTTTTCCCTTAATGTATATACAAAATTATTCTCTTTTAAATCTTTCAATATTTTCGAGATCGAACCAGATGATATTCCTACGATATCCGATAATACTTTGTAGCTATTTGAAACACTCTCTGGTTTGTTCAAAAGATGAAACACAAGTTTTAGTCCCGACGGTTCAAATGCGGCACCAGTAATTTCAATTTTTTTAGCTTTAACCGGATACTTAAAATATAACATCAATGAATTCTGATGAATAAAAACATTTCCGGAAGTATTTATGAACGAAATGTCATTCTTCAAGAGATGTTCTTCGATCTTTGGTGTAATATATTCACCAGCGAATAAAATATGTTGTTCTTGTGATAAGCATGATTGATCTTTAATCAGTTGTATTCCACTGGAGCCCACCAACCGCTTTTTTATGATCACATTAAATAGATACTTTTTGTTTTGCTGGGTGATACTCACAATGAAACCATTCGAATGTGGACTATGAGTATACTCCTTTTCTTGAACGTGTAATGTGACGTGTAATCTTTCTAAATGAGTATTTATTTCTAATATCCTATTTTGAAGGAAATTACAGTTATTAGTGTTCATTATTTACCTCCGTTCATTATAAATGAACATACCAAAATTAATGAACAAATTTCTCCTCATTATATTATGTGTCAATAAATTTGAGCTGCTTTCCATCAAATTATTCGAATATTCATTTTTATAGTACATAAGAATATACAACTGAATGAACCAAAATATCGCTTATGCATGAGTATTTCTCTTATACTACACATCTTGCAGATGACTTTTCTCATTCCACAATTCTTGCCTGAATGTGAAGTAATCATCAAGTTACAATCTTACAAACTATCCGAATCCCATTAGTTCAAACATCAATAACCTTGCTGCAGATGTTCTCATTTTTTCATTTTAGATTTATAGTAAACCACCAAAAGTAAATAAATACAAAAAGCTTCACTGTAAATGCTGATATTCTCGTAGCGAAAGCAATTATTAACAATGCACTCATCTTGTTGTTACTGCAAAACCATTGACATTAGAACACTACCCTTACCTGAGTCGAATGATGATTGAAGAATGCTGATTTATGATTGTAGAACGACAACCGTATCGAAGAAAGATATCCGTTCACAAGGCATGAGACTATATTACAAACTGGCAAACAGGTATATGAGATCGAGAGATCGCTATATTGTAATTTATTTCTCGACTAATCGACCCTTTACATACTTATGAAGCACACTTGCAATTAATGTCTGATATGGTATCCCCTCTGCAAGAGATTTCGCTTTTAATTCATTCACGATCTTTTCGGATAGACGGATATTGATCCGTTTATTCTTCAGAAATGTATTTCGTGCAGCTTCAGAAAGTTCTTTTTTCTTTACTGCTATGTTATGTACAGGAAGCCATTCACCTTTTTCAAAGGAATCTAAAATTTCTTTTTCATATTTATCCATATAAACCTTCTTACTTATCTAAATATTTTTTTGTTGCCTTTCGGCTGGGTATTATAGTTTTTAGAAATATTTCATCATCAGTTTCAACATAGGGAACCAAATATGCGTACTGATTACATTCAACGATCATGATCATCTGATTCGGATATTTCTCATCATTCGGATGTGTGAGAATATCTATAATTTGCCCATTTTCAATTTGAACCACAATTTCTTCGAATGAGATATTCCGTTCTTGCTTCAATTGCTCATTTTTTTCTTCATTCCACGTAAAATATTTCATAACAAAAAAATATATTCCGTGTGCCTTTTGTCAACCCTTTTCTATTATATGAATGTTGGATTTGTCCCACAACCTCGATAAAGGTTACAAGATATCATGAAGGCATGGAAGTCTTTTCCTACCAGTTTATGCCATTCTTTTGCTCATTTGTATCGCATTCTGAGATTAAAATCTGCTCTTATGAGAGCATTCTCGTGTTATTGTAACAAATCACTTGAAATTGTATGAATGCAAATCTTTTCTTCAATATCCCGTTGGGTTCTGGGACAACTCCATATAAAAGTATATAAAGAATGAAAAAAGAATGCACAACTTAAATAATAGTAAACAGTTAACTAAAAACAGCCAACTGAGATCAGGTAGTCGATTAAAGCAACAATTGCTTTTTCCATTAGTACACCTGATCTTAGGTTCGGCACACAGAGAGATAAGGAGTCAAATACGGCTTTGTGAGTCACTAATGTTCCCGTTCGGTAATATTTAAGCCAAAAGGCTCGTATTCGAGAAAATGTTCCCGCTCGGTAATATTTTCCTTGACAGACATTCCACGGTAATGGTATATTGCCGATCAGTAACATGAATTTTAAAAGTCCAAAGCAGCTTGGCGCTGCTATTCGCGCAAGGCGCAAACAGTTGAAGGTCACCCAGAAGGATCTTGCGATGACCTGTGGTACGGGTCTGCGCTTCGTTATTGATCTTGAGAAGGGCAAGCCGACCTGCCAGATCGGTAAAATCCTGCAGGTTCTCCAGGCCCTGGGACTCAAACTCCAGATCACTAGCCCTGGCGTTGTCACTGACCAAGACGAGAAGTCATGAATAACTTGATCGTTTATCTCAACGCTGAGAGAGTCGGAAGCCTCCAACAAGACTATAGTGGCTTGCTGCAATTCTCCTACGATCGGACATGGCTTGAAAAACCGAGTGCCATACCCCTCTCCCGTTCACTGCCTCTCCAAAGCCAGAGGTTCTCGGGGAAAAAGACTCGGCCCTTCTTTGCTGGCATACTACCTGAAGACGAACCACGAGAAAAGATAGCGGAGATTCTCGGGATCAGTGACACCAACGACTTCGCTATGCTAGAGAGAATAGGAGGCGAGTGCGCTGGCGCTGTCAGCCTGCTTCCTGAAGGTGTTGCTCCAACATGTCCGGAAAATACCCAGCATCGCGAACTGACCCAACCAGAGTTGCAACAGATTATTGCCGAGTTGCCCGGTCGTCCCTTGATGGTTGGTACGAATGGACTGCGACTCTCACTCGCCGGTGCGCAGGACAAATTGCCCGTTATCGTTCATAACAAGGGAATATGTCTCCCTGTTGGCAATACTCCTAGTACCCACATACTGAAACCAGAGCCAGATCGTTTTCCGGGACTGGCCGTCAACGAGATCTTCTGTATGACTCTAGCGCAGACAGTTGGTTTGAACGCGGCCAATACAGAATATCGTCCGATCGGAAGGAAATCGTGCATTTTAGTTCAAAGATATGATCGAGTAACTGATGAAAAAGGCCGTACGACCCGACTCCACCAGGAGGACTTCTGCCAGGCACTGGGATTTCCGCCGGAGCGAAAGTACCAGACAGAGGGAGGTCCGATGCTTAGCGACTGCATTTCGTTGCTTAAGGACTGGTCCACGACACCCGTGCTTGATGTTCCCAATTTCATCAACGGTCTGATCTTCAATGTGTTGATCGGCAATGCCGACGCTCACGGCAAGAACTACTCGTTATTGTATTCTGGTGGCGAACGACGGCTATCTCCCTATTATGATCTTGTCTCCACTCTTGCGTGGCCTGATCTTTCTAAGAATCTCGCGATGAAGATTGGTGGCTGCGAATCAATCAACGCGTTCACGATTGGTGATTGGAAGAAGATGGCAAAGAAGAGTGGTCTTGGTTGGCCGATGATACGAGAACGAATGGAGGAAAACTGTCACAGCATTCTGAACGGGCTCGGTAAGGTCCAGGCACAGACCAGAGAGTACGGTGAATCTATAGTCGCACTACTTCATGAAACCATAGGAGATCGAGTAGCCAGAATGCTTGAAGCGCTTTCCAAGCAAGATTACTAGCCGAACCAACGAATTCGGCCGACTCATTACACTCGCGGCTGATCCGCGACGTTATACACTAAATAAAACATGACTCAATACACTATAAAAATTTATGATCATAAACATTTGGGTATACCCAAAGAATAGTATTAATTTTAATGATTTCGGTTATTTTGTTGTTGAAAAAATACCTATGTTCATATCATCTTCAAGTTCAGTTCATAAAAATAACAAATTGACAATTATTGCTGCAATGTTGTTTTCAAAAAATACATTTTCCCGTTTCTTTTTTAGTCCGTTTGAGGTGGGATTCGGATATAATAGATGCAGTTCCTCCCAACTTAACTAATTTGCCTGGAACATTTACTGCTCAAGGGATCTTTGGTTAGTTTATTCATATCAATACAGAGGAAAACATGGTGTCAATCGTGTGGAGTGCGTGGGAAACTCCATGGATCGATCCTAAAGAAGATGAAACGTATTGTTTCCTGACTAATCTATCTTTACGATCGTTCCGTTGATTTTATTTTCACCGAACTGTAAAGAAAACAAGTATATTCCATTCGAGAGTTCAGTTCCGTGGTCATTCTTTCCATCCCAGAAAACGGATCGATCTCTCTGAACATATTCATTCTCCATGAGAGTTCGCACCTTTTGCCCCCTTTGGTTATAAACTATGAGGGAGCATTTTGATTCATTTATCAGAGTAAAATGAATCGTTATTCCTTCTGAACATGGGATCGGATAGCTTGAGAGATGCTCAAGTGTGTGCATCTGATTATTGTGGATACCAACTCCCTGGTAGGTAAACTGAATGGTCACAATCACTGACTCACCCTCATCATACACTGCTTTGATTCCTGCAGTATATTGTTGTCCTGTGTTGAGATCTTCAAACTGAAAATACAAATCACCTGTTGACATTAGATAACTGTCATCAAGATACACATCATAATGGAGAAGAGTGATTCCAGAGTAATCCGGTTCACTCCACGTGAAAAATCCAGTCATTGGATCTACCGAAAGCTCTGTGGGAGCAGGAAGATAGGGAGAAGGTGGGGGAGACTGAGGATTATCTATAAGGAAAGGATAGGTAACCTCCTGGATTATGGTCCAGATAGAATCATAATCCCAGTTCGTGTAAAAATTTTTATCGATCATCTGGTCTGTGGTTAAACCGATCCCACCTGCACTTGAAGACTGGGAAGATGTCTCAGTATTCCAGTACCCATACTGAACGATACCTCTGTTATTATATCCTATCAGTCCACCCGTTGGAGGATTTCCCGACACATTTCCCACAGAATATGAATACTCAACTATTGCATCATCACCCTGTTCGCCGACCAGTCCACCGACACCCTTCTGATAAGCAACAGAGTTCGTTCCGTAGACAGTACCTGTTGCATACGAATTGGTGATCAGGTTGAGATTCTCACCGGCAAGACCTCCGACACTTCCATCACCATCAACATCACCTGTGGCATAACAATACTGGATGACCGGATTATCCATTCCTGGTAAACCGCCGTTAGAACCAACAAGTCCTCCAGTACAATTGGTCGTGCTTGTGACATTGCCGGTTGCAAAGGAATAACTGATGGTCCCATCGTAATTTCGTCCAACAAGACCTCCTGTATAAATATAACCACTCACATTTCCAGTTGCATGACAATGATAGATCGTGCTTTCGTTCCATCCGACAAGTCCGCCAAAACTGTTATTACCGTAACCGGTTACCTGGCATGTGGAAAAGCTATAACTTATACTTCCTGCGTAGTGGCGACCGACCAATCCACCTGCATTGTTTCCAGTAGTTGCAATGACAAAACCTGAAGTGGAGCAATTATCGATAGTACCTTCATTGCGCCCGGTCAAACCGCCGACCCTTGAATCAGCGGTTATGGTGCCCGATATAGTACTGTTGGAAATAGTCCCTTTCTGAAATCCAGCGAGACCTCCGACCATGCTGTAACCAGTAACATCAACTCCGGTGATTATGAGATTCGTGATATGTGCATCCGAATGAACGTAACCGAACAAGCCGATATACCAGTTATCAGGTCTGTTTATGAAGAGATTTTCAATTCTGTAGCTGTTGCCATCGAAATTTCCAGCAAACTGGTTGGATGCAGTGCCCATCGGTTCCCAGCCGGGATCGACATTATAGGGAGGAACATTAAGGTCAATATCATTGATAAGAATGAAGTGTTTGTCAATATGAGCCGTTCCGAGATAATTTCTCACCTCATTCAGATGAGTGGGGGTTGCGATCTGCCATGGGTCAGAAGCTGATCCATCACCACCTGCAAAGGAATAGAGCTGCCAGCTCATTAGAAAAGATATTATAAGCAAAAGATACATTTTTTTATTCATTTCATTCTCCATATTTCATGTTACTATTTTTCTGAATAGTTATGGGTAAAACGTCAAGTATTGTGAGAAGTACTCATATGGAATTCATTGATGAGATCAGTTCAGCAAGCAGATCCATAGATTTACCTATGACAAAAGAAACTTACTACTCCGTTCTTCCTGCTCAAAAACAAACTTGTAATATTCGGACATACAGATCGAATTTCATAAGGTAACCTCTGTTAAGGTAATGACCGTTACCTTAGTAAATTTTATCAATAAAATCTCACTTGATAGTAAAAAATAATTTTCGGAATTTACCTCTTTAATTATCCACAGAATGCGATATTTGGGGTTATTATTCTTATAGCTCCTCTTATATAGATCAAGTAACTTACTGCTAAGAGATAAAACTATTAAATAGTAAGGGCTGAATTTCTCCAGCCCTTTTCATTATTATTATGGATTGTTTATATATTTTTTTAATCGCTTCGATTGTATGTTTACTGTGGCAATATATAGTTAGTTTTTCTTCAAGCTCTTTTTCTGAGAACCGTCAATAAATTTATTGGAATCGAGTTCACAAAGTTGAGATTAGGTTTACAAGTTCAGCTACAAATGCGAGTTAAATTTGAATCTAAAATGTGGAATAAATTATGAAATTTCCCAATTTTCGGGGGGGGGGGGTAAAATTTTTGTAAAACTTGACACCCATCCCACTAAAACATTTTCAAATCCCTAAAGTTATTTTTCATATGAATATTATTAATCTATAAAAATTATATGGAGTTTATTATTAAATATATAGTAAATGTAGGAGATGAAAGGCAAGCAACAGCATCTCCCAAAATAAACACTATCAATAAGATAATCAAAATTCTTTATTCATTAAAAAAATCTGTACGAAAAAATTCAAGATTACAAATTTATAAAATTATATCATTCTTCTTTTATCAAGAAGATTTAGAGTATAATTTTTAGATAGAAATATCCATAACTGCCCTGTATAAGGTCACTTACAGAAAGTTAAGAATGTAAGTGAGGGGCACGAAGTGCGGGGATGAAAGGAAAAAGGAGAAAAGGAAAAAGGGAGTATGGAAAAGAAAAAGAATAAAATGTTATCATCCAACGAAATATCAATTCTCATTGACATCATCGATAGATTAAAGAATTTGAATATTGAATATATGCTGACGGGATCAGTGGCGATGAATTTCTATGCAGAACCACGTATGACCAGAGATTTTGATATTATTGTTGAAGTTGGAGCATTACAAAAAAAAGTATTTTTTGAAACATTCGAAGCGGACTATTACCTTACTGATATGGCTTTTGATGAAGCTATAAAGTATAATTCTATGTTCAATATTATTCATAGAGACACAGTTACAAAAGCTGATTTGATCATAAAAAAAAGAGATGAATATAGTATCCAAGTTTTTGAGAGAAAGCAAGTCAAAAAGATCAACGATTATAATATTAATGTGATTTCAAAAGAAGATTTAATAGTATCAAAAATAAGATGGGCTAAGGATTCAAAGTCAGCTTTACAAAAAATGGATATCATTAATTTGCTTGAGACGGGCTACGATAGAGGCTATGTCATAAATTGGCTGAATAAGGAAAGATTATTAGATTTTGCAAAGAAGTATATAGATGAACGATACTTCTCCTGAAATGAAGAAATTCTATCGTGATCTCCTCATGCAGAAGACTGATGAAGAACGTTTTTTAATGGGAATGAGTATGTGCGATACAGCAAAGCGAATCGTTCTATGCTCTTTTCCAGATGGCATCTCGGATACTGAGAAACGGATCAGACTTCTCCATCGTTATTATTCTCATGATTTCTCAAAAGAGGAGCTGAAAAAGATCGAACAATGGCTGATGAAAAAAGGTTGAGGTCGAGGTTTAGGTTGAGGTTGAGGTTGAGAAGTCAAGTTCAGTCTAAAACGTAATGATGTTGTACAAAAATTTTACAGATATGCCCGTATGGCAAAAAGCAATGGATTTGTCGATTGCTGTTTTCAGCCTTTCGTCAACCTTACCTCGTTCTGAAGATTATGGTTTGACTTCCCAATTGAGAAGAGCAGCAAATCCGCCAGCTGGCGGACAAATCTTTCAGAAGGATTTGGTCGTAGCACAAAAAAAGATAAATGCAATTTTTATATAATTGCACGAGGTTCCGCATTTGAAGTCCAGAATCACCTATTATATGGAATGAAAGTAAAATATTTCACCTCAAAGGATGTTGATCAATTAATCAATGACTATAAAGATTTGATTTTTGACTTAAATAAACTTATGAAATCATTAAAGCACTAAAAAAATTAATATGAAGAATTTCAACCTCAACCTCAGCCTCAGCCTTAATTTAATTTTATGAAAATTATCACTGAACCCACCTCCCTCACCGAGCTCTGGCTTACTCGCGAAGTCGGGTTCGAAGATATGATGAAAATGGTGATCGATGTCGAACAGGAAATAATTGGATCTGATGCCGAACTTCATGCAGACCTGGAAGCTCTTTTATTAGATAATGGCTCCAGGCAACAAGATATCTGGGGAATAAATATCTATCCCGATCAAAGTGATGAAGATTATATAGAATTTACGGCTCTCATAAATATCCGACCATCCCAGGCAAATCGAAGTATGGAAGTTGAAAACCCGGAGACTCGTACAAAGATCCATGAAATCTGTGCAAGGTTATTAGTAAGATAATGCTGCATACCAGTCTCACTTTAGATAAATGGAAATCGTTCAGTTTCGATAACACAAAATGAAAAAAATATTCATAACTAAAGTTAAAGAACAAAAAATACAAGATTTAAAATCCAGACGTTCAAAGAGTCCGGAACAACGCTTGAGTGAAGTAGAAGATCTTAGAATTCAGGCGGGTAAATTTTTATATGAATATCCAAAAAGATTTCGAAGAATTATTAGAATTACTCACCGAGCATAAGGTAAAATACCTGATCGTTGGAGGATATGCTGTTGCTTTCCATGGATATCCCAGGTTTACTAATGATATAGATATTTTTTATGAGATGAGTGAAGAAAATGTAAAAAAAATTACCGAATGCCTAGTGAATTTCGGATTTTCTCACTCAGAAGTAAATGGGAAGCTATTTTTAGAAAAAGGGAATATCGTTGTTATTGGAGTTGAACCGTTGAGAGTGGATTTTATAAACGATATCGATGGAATTGAGTTTGCAGCTGCTTGGGAGAATAGGATCAAAGGTAAATATGGTTCTGTCGAAGTGAATTTTATTTCAAAAACAGATCTAATTGAGAACAAATCAAAAACTCAAAGATCTGAAGATAAACTTGATGTTGAAAAACTTACAGAAATGTGACAGAAATATAAAGTTTCTAAAAGAAAATGCAACATACTCATCTCACTTCAGAAAAATGGAAATCTTTCAGTACTGATAAACAAATTCTTATGATCGCTAATGAAATGAATCGCGCAAAGAATTGGATCGAGAAGAAGGATTTTGAGAAGGTTTCCTCATGCTACGAGCGTGCGTTAGAGCTTATTGACTTGACCGTTGAATGCTCAAAGAATACTAATTTTACTAGAGAGTTACTCAGGTACAGGGAGCAACTTGCTTTGGCGTATATACAGAACGGACGTGTTTTTGATAATGCATTATATCGTTTGCTGTTAAATATGAATGTTACCTCTTGTAATGTAATGAATACTCAATGAGTAAACACTGAATTTCTTATGAACAAAGTTGAAATACAAAAGTCGATTCAGCACTTGCTTGAAAGAAAAAATGAGATAGTGTTCGCATATCTCTTTGGTTCTTTTGTTGAGGAAGGCACATATAATGATATTGACATAAGAATTTATATTGACCAAAAAAAATATCAAGAGACAGTTCTCTCAAAGATTGCATATGACATCCATTTAGCACTTGAAATTGAGAAAGAAATAAAAAAGTCTGTTGATGTAATAATTATGAACAACGCGCCGGATCAAATCATCTATAGTATTTCTGGAGGACTTTTGATCCTGAACCGACACGATGATATTCGCGTGGATTTCATTACTCAATCATGGGCAAGATATTTTGACTTTAAGTATCAGCGAGATATTTATTTACAGGATGTTTTAAGAAAATGAATATAAAAAAGGATAGAATTATTACTATCATTGGCGAAGCTCAATATGCATTGGGTCAACTCTGTAGATATAAGAATGAAGATTCCGATTTATTAGCAAAAGACCCTGAGAAAATCGGAAATATTAAATATCAACTAATTGTGCTTATTGAAGCTTGTATTGACATGTGCACCCATATTGTTGCGAAATCATACAGCACTGCTCCTGAAAGTTATTCTCACTGTTTTCAGTTGTTGCAGGAAAACAATCTTATCGAAAAACAACTAACAAACAAATTGTCGGAGATGGCAAAATTCAGAAATCTGTTGGTCATTTGTATTGGAAAGTTGATAATAAACGTGTAATCGAAATAGCTCAAAATGAACTTGGATCATTCAAGTAATTTATTTATTTGATAGGTCAGATGGTGATTGATTAATACATATTTATAAATTTTTGAAAGCAAAAATTGGAAAAAATATAGAAGAAAAATGGGATGAAACAAAAATGAAAAAAGTCTATGTTGCTTTAAGTGCTGACCTAATACATCCAGGACATTTAAATATAATCAAAGAAGCCGTTAAATATGGAGAAGTTATTGTAGGTGTTTTAACAGATAGAGCAATAGCAAGCTATAAGCGTTTACCATTTATGAACTATGAACAAAGGAAAATGATTGTTGAAAACCTTAAAGGTGTAACAAAAGTAATTGCCCAGGATACTTTGGATTATGTTCCAAATTTAGAGAAAATTAAACCTGATTACGTTGTGCATGGAGATGATTGGAAAACTGGTATTCAGAGAGAAACAAGACAAAGGGTAATAGATACATTAAATAATTGGGGGGGAGAGCTTATAGAACCAACTTATACCCCGGGAATATCTTCAACAAAATTAAATATCGGATTAAAAGAAATTGGAACAACACCAGGTATTCGTCAAAGAAGACTTAGAAGATTATTAGATGCAAAAGATATAGTACGGATAATGGAAGCACACAGTGGATTGACTAGTCTTATTGTTGAAAATGTTAATACAAACAGAGGCAATAAGAAAGTAGAATTTGATGGGATGTGGTTAAGCAGCTTAACAGATTCTACTGCAAAAGGGAAACCTGATATTGGTGCTGTTGATCTAACATCTCGCATGAAAACTGTAAATGATATTTTAGAAGTAACTACTAAACCAATAATTTATGATGGAGATTCAGGGGGCTTAGCAGAACATTTTGTATTTATGGTTAAAACCTTGGAAAGAGAAGGCGTTTCTGCTGTTATCATCGAAGACAAAGTGGGGTTGAAAAAAAACTCATTATTTGGAACGGATGTAAAACAAACACAGGATACAATTGAGAATTTTTCAAGTAAAATTATAGAAGGTAAAAAAGTTCAGGTAACAGATGATTTTATGATAATAGCCAGAATTGAGAGCTTAATACTTAAAACTGGAATGGAAGATGCTATTAAAAGAGCAAAAGCTTACATTAGGGCTGGGGCGGATGGGATAATGATTCATAGTAAAGAAAAAAGTCCAGATGAAATAATTGAATTCTGCAAAAGATTTGAGAAACTAGAAAACAGAGTTCCATTAGTTGTTGTTCCATCAACTTACAACTCAATTACAGAAGATGAGCTTCAAAAATATGGAGTACGAATTGTGATTTATGCAAATCAGCTTTTAAGAAGTGCCTATCCTGCGATGTGGAAAACTGCAGAATCGATTCTTAAACATGGAAGAGCGCTTGAAAGTGAAGATGAATGCCTTTCAATAAAAGAAATTTTAAACTTAATTCCTGGAGGAAAGTAATTATGAAATCTGATATATTTGTTCAAAAAATAATAAATTTAAATTTCTCACCTTTTATGGGCGTTCCATGTTCGGTTTTTAAGTCATTATTGAATTATATTTCTTCGGAACCTTCTTTAAAAAACTATATTTGCTCTTCAGAAGGTGAATCAATGGGACTGGCTGCTGGGTTTGCGTTATCTGGTAAAACTCCAGTCATTTATATGCAGAATGATGGTTACGGAAATGCAGTAAATCCTTTATCCTCATTGCAGTTGATGTATAAACTTCCGGCATTAATACTAATTTCCTGGAGGGCAGAACCGGGAAGAATAGATGCCCCACAACATAAAATAATGGGTAAGACAATTACACAACTATTAGATGTTTTTTCCATCCCATATAAAATATTGTCAGATTCAAATTTAGTTGAATCACTTAAATATGCAGAAGAATATATCAGAACCGAATCACAACCTTTTGCTTTTATAATAAAAGGAGGATATTTTGATGAATTTTCAATTGTTAAAGAGAGCAAAGAACAATTAAAACCACGATCAGAATATTTCAGAGTTCTGTACAAAAGTATTAGGGAAACAGATATTCTTCTGGGAACCACAGGTTTCACAGGGCGTGAATTATATCAGACAATAGAGCACAAAGGAAAGTTTTATATGATGGGTTCGATGGGTTGCCTTCCTTCAATCGGATTGGGCATTGCCATAGAAAATCCCGAGAAAAGAGTATTTGTAATTGATGGTGATGGTGCTCTATTGATGAAGTTGGGAACTCTTTCAACAATTGGATATTACTCCCCTAATAATCTGACACACATTTGTTTTGATAATAAAGAATATGAATCTACTGGTGGACAGCCAACGACTTCAAAAACAACAGATTTTTCGCAGATTGCTAAAAATTGTGGTTATGGTGAGGTTTATTCAATACGTAAGCCAGAGGAATTTAAAAATTTGCTATATGGTTTAGGTAAACACAAAGCACCTGTTTTTATTCACATAGAAATAAACTCTAAATCAATTCAGGGACTTTCTCGTCCGCAGGAATCTCCAGAAGAAATGAAAGATAAATTTATTGAAGTTCTGAAAAAATGAAACAAATCGTTTATTATCAAACAGAGTGTCTAAATGACATAAAAAAAATCCTTAAAGATCAAAATGTTAACAGTATTCTTTTGTTTTCCGATTCCCCTGCATTTACTTTAACTGGCGCTAAAGATTTTTTTTCTAAACTAGAATCAAATTATGTAATTCATAATGTGAATAATTTTTCACCCAATCCCAAATTTAAAGAATTGAATAACATTCTTAATGAAATCCAAAAGATCGAGTTTGATATTATTATAGCTATTGGTGGGGGAAGTGTTATTGATATGGCAAAGCTTGTTAAAATATTCTCAGCACAGAATTTCACAGCAAACAAGTATTTTGAAGAACATTTGAAGTTTGTGGATTCAACCAAAAAGATGATTGCAATTCCAACTACTTTTGGCACTGGAAGTGAAGCAACTCATTTTGCTGTATTATATAAAGAAAGGGTAAAACATTCGATTGCGGATGAGAAGATTTTACCAGAGTATGTTATTCTTGATCCATTGTTAACTAAAAGCATTCCAGACTATGTAGCTGCTTGCTCTGCAATGGATGCCTTTTCGCAGGCGATTGAATCTTTTTGGAGCGTTAATGCTACCGATGAGTCTCGCAAATATTCTTCAGAGGCGATCACTATACTAAAAAATTATATTGTTTCAGCTGTAAATGAAAAGGATATTGAAAGTAAGCAAAAAATTCAATATGCTGCTTATTTAGCAGGTAAAGCAATTAATATAAGCAAAACGACTGCTCCTCATGCTTTTTCATATACACTTACGAGTCACTATAACATTCCACATGGTCAAGCTGTTGGGATTTTTTTACCGGTTATTCTTAAATTTAATTATGAGAATTCAGAAAATTCTCAAGGTACCTGGAATTCTTTAAAAAATGAGTTATTAATAATATTGGAAGTAACTAATGTTGATAAAGCAGTAGAATTTATATATGAAATAATGTCATCAATAGGTTTGAAAACAAAAATTATTGATTTCGATTTACCGATTTCTGAAGTAAAAGAAAAATTAAAAAATGGAGTAAACACTTCACGTCTAACTAATAACCCTGTCTTAATAAGTAATAAGGATATATTTAGTATTTTAGATAAAGCGTGTAATTAAAAAAATATGAAAAAATATTCATCGATATATTTGATTTTTATCTTTTGCATTTTGATTTTCTTGATTGTAATAGCTTGTTCTACTGGTCCACAAAGCGGATCTTTATCTGGTACCGTAAATCTCGAAGGCCATATCGACCACTTCGGAATAGTCATCGGAATTTACGAACTCGAGGAACTCGATCCTGACATAATTGAAGCAAACCAGAAGTGGCCTCACATCGGAGTTATCATAAATCAGCATACAGAATTCGACCACCGTTTTGGAACATTAGTTAAAACTGGTGAAACCGACGCGTCTGGTTACTTCGAAATTAGCGATATCGCAACAGGCTCCTACAATGTTGTCGCAATAAAAGATGGATTTGGTTTCAGATATATCTACAATGTACAAATAAACAACGGAGATAATACTCTTCCTACAGCAAGAGCTACTCTCACTCTTTATTCAGAAACTCTTGTAAATTCAGATATTTCCTCCCCTACCACTTGGCAAACTGATCATCATTACATTATCGAGCAAGATATTATTATTGATGATGAACTCACAATTGAACCGGGTGCAGTAATCCGGCTGAATGAAGGAAAAGAGATAACAAGTTATGGTTCACTCAATGCAGTCGGAGAATATGAAAACTTAATCTGGTTTACTAAGAATGATGGATTTTCTGAAAATCTTAGTACAACTGAACCTGATTCAAATTATATATGGGATAGAGTTACGCTTGAACCATACTCGCAAGCACAAGTCCAATGGTGTAAATTCGATTGGGCGAATATTGCTTTATTGAACCAGGTGAATGGATTTGAAATTTCGGATTGTGTTTTCAGTGATAGCCAATGCGGGTTTAAAGCTGAGGATGTGGATTCGACTTTCGTTAAGAACTTAATTTGTAATAAAATTAGAAATTCTAGTGAGGGTGGTATATACTACCAAAACATAAATAGTGGAGCAATAGAAAGATCGATAGCATTAAAATCTGAAAATGCAATAAAAATTAAAGATGGATTTTGTGGTGAAGTGAAAAATAATCTTCTTTTGAAAAATAAATACGGCATTTATTTATTATATTTTGGAGGAATGGTATATAACAATGAACTAACTGAAAATCAATCAGGAGCAGATATATTACTTGGAGGAAAACCAACACAAGATCACTTAACAGCCACTATAAAGTATAATAATTTATGTTCTGAAACAGGGATATATATCCTGAGAGTCACAAGTCAATACAGTTTTTTTTCTGCTGATTTCATGATGAACAATTTTTTTAACACTAATTACTTTATCATATTGACTTCATTGATAAATGAATATCTTGTAGCTAACGGTTTTTTTGATTCGACACATAATTATTTCCAGCAATGTATTTCAGAATTCGAGATAAAAGAAAAAATAATAGATAAAGATGAATATCCAAATTTAGCCAATGTCCTGATAACACCTTTCCAAGAAACTGAAATTATAGGTTCTGGCATTCAAAATAATTAGTAAAATAGTTAGTATTTTATGATTAATATAATAATATCACTAATATCAGTATTTCTTGTGCTCATTTTATCATTACATAAAAAATCATTATACATAAATTCCACTTTTTTTTTTATTTTCCTCGTTTATGTTTTAGGGACAAGAGGATTTGATTACTACCCTATCGCTTTACCGGGATTATTGCCACCTTTTTCAATATTATTATGCTATGTTTTGATAATCCGATTATTAATTAGTAATAATAGTATAAAGGCAATAAAATTTAAAGAAATTCCAATTAAAAATTTACTGATTATATTTATATTTATTTTTTTTTTAGCATCTGTGCGAGGATTAGTAGATAGTTATAGACCAGATTTGGTTCTTAAGAATTTTCTAATATTTGCTCCAACAGGACTTATTTATTTTATAATACTGTCCTTTGGTAATTATGAAGTAGTTGTTAGAAAATACATTAACACAATAATACTATCTTTAGTAATTATTTCAATTGTGTATTTTGCACTATATTCTGGATTGGTAATCAAAGGTGGTAGGGAACTTCAAAATCAACGGATAGTATGGGGAGGTGTAGGTGGCTGGATAATCCAAATTATGATGATTATATTTTTCTCATATAAATATAAAAAATTGCGATCAACTAAATCACTTTATATTTTGTTATTTATATTTGGATTGATAGTAATAATTGTAAGTCAAACCAGAACACTTATGTATACATTTTTTTTAACTTTTGTTTTTGTTGTTATTCGTAGGGGATTACTCAATTTTACGAAAAATCTAATAACGATTTTAATTATACTCGTAGTCTTATCGATAGTGTATTTACAATTTTTTGGTCAATCGGATACAATCAGGGCATCAATACAGAGAGTCCAAAAATCTGATGATGTATTATTTGAAGACCTTGATCAAGTTTCTACTTCACAATATTATAACGCCCCCCATAAATTGAAACCATTACTTTATTCTTTTAGTCAAACTAAGTCTATCACAGATTTCCTGTTTGGTCATGGATTTGGTTTTACATCCTATTTAGGACGTGTACATTACCATAGTGGACTTGGTTGGGTATATGGGAGCATGGGAATAATCGGTATTATAATTATTGTATTGATTTTTTTTAGAACTATAAAAGTTTATAGTAGTTACATTACATTTCCTAAATATAATTTAAATTCAATCTTGATTGAAATAATATTAGCAAAATTTATCGTACTTGCTATTATGAGTCCAATTGTCGGAGCTTTAATTCAGAGTTTCTCTTTGTATGGGAATGCTTTGGGATTATCTATTCTTGAAGTATGCAGAAGAAATTTAGTAAGAGAACAACTTGTCAATAAATAAAAAGTGAGTATATATGAATAAAAAAATTTTGATCACAGGAGCTGCAGGTTTTATTGGAAGTAATTTTGTATTTAAACTCTTGAACGAAACAGATAATTTAATTATCATTTACGATATATTAACTTATGCTGGAGATATAACCAAGTTTGAGAAAGTGCGAGATAACATAAATTATAACTTCATAAAAGGAGATATATGCGATAGAAGGAAAGTTGGGAAAGTAATAAATAATATCCAACCTGATGCAATAGTAAATTTTGCTGCAGAAACTCACGTAGACCGTTCAATAAAAGGTCCATCTAGTTTTATTCAAACCAATATACTGGGCACTTCAATATTATTGGAAGAAGCTATAAAATATTATTATAAACTTAGTCAATCACAAAAATCTAACTTTAAATTTTTACATGTTTCAACTGACGAAGTTTATGGCGAACTTGGTAAGACAGGGCTATTTACTGAAGAAACACCTTATAATCCTAGCTCTCCATATTCTGCATCAAAAGCTTCTTCTGACCATCTAGTAAAAGCGTGGTATAGAACTTTTGGATTGCCTGTAGTTATTACGAATTGTTCAAATAATTATGGACCTTATCAATTCCCTGAGAAATTAATACCTTTAATGATAATTAATGCTATTTCCAATAAACCACTTCCAATTTATGGAAAAGGGGAAAATGTACGGGATTGGCTATATGTAGAAGACCACTGCGAAGCAATTAATACAGTTTTAGAGAAAGGAAAAATTGGAGAAACATACAATATTGGTGGTACCTGCGAAAAAACAAATCTTGAAATAGTAGAAATTATCTGTGACTTGCTAGATGAGATTCAACCAAATCCTAATAAGAATTCTTACAGAGAACAGATTACTTTTGTAGAAGATAGGCCTGGACATGATTTTCGCTATGCAATGGATATAACAAAAATAAATAAAGATCTTGGGTGGAAGCCAAAAGAATCTTTCCAATCTGGTATTAGAAAAACAATTGAATGGTATTTGGAGAATCAAAGCTGGGTAGAAAAAATTGTGTCGGGTGAATACCAAAATTGGATTTCAAAAAATTATGGAGAAAGAAAATGAAGGGTATAATACTTGCTGGAGGTGCTGGAACGCGCCTTCATCCTCTTACAATAACGATTTCAAAACAATTACTACCAGTGTATGATAAACCAATGATATATTATCCAATATCTATTTTGATGCTTGCTGGCATTCGTGAAATATTGATAATTTCTACTCAAAAGGATTTACCAAATTTTAAAAAATTGCTTGGATGCGGCAAACAATTGGGGCTTAGTTTCGAATATGCGGAACAACTTGAACCTAAAGGACTTGCAGAAGCTTTTATAATTGGAAAGGATTTTATCGGAGATGAGAATGTATGCCTAATACTTGGGGATAATATATTCTATGGACAGGGAATAAAAGAAAAGGTACAAAATGCAGCCCGACTCAATGAAGGTGGAGTAATTTTTGCTTATTATGTCCATGATCCTGAACGGTATGGAGTTGCTGAATTTGATAGAGATTTTAATGTGATTTCTCTGGAGGAAAAACCCCAAAATCCAAAATCCAATTACGCCGTAACTGGACTTTATTTTTACGATAATGACGTAATTAATATTGCAACTAAAATTAAACCTTCTGATAGAGGTGAGTTGGAAATAACAGACGTGAACAAAGAATATTTGATACGAAAAAAACTTAAGCTGGAAATATTAGGGCGTGGTTATGCCTGGCTTGACACAGGCACCCATGAGTCTCTTTTGGATGCTTCCAATTATATTGAGGTAGTCGAAAAAAGACAGGGACTTAAAATTGCATGCTTGGAAGAAATTGCTTACAGAATGAAATTCATTGGAAAAGATAAACTGATTGAAGCTGGAAAAAAATATAATAAGAACCAATATGGTAAGTACTTATTAGAAATAGCTAAAAGGACAAAACTTGGCTAGATCGCTTAGAGAAAAGGCTATATCCGGAATATCTTGGAGCTTTATTAATAGTGTTGTTGTATATGGTATCCAATTTGTTGTTGGAATAATTTTAGCCCGAATATTATTGCCTAAAGAATTTGGACTTATAGGCATGATTATGATCTTCATTGCAATCTCTCGATCATTTGTTGATAGCGGCTTTACCCAAGCAATCATTAGAAAAAATGATGCTAAACAAGTTGATTATTGCACAATATTTTATTTTAATGTCGTTGTTAGTCTCATATTTTATTCTATACTTTTTTGTTTATCCATAAGTATTAGTAGATTTTTTAATGAACCTAAATTAGTGCCAATATTAAAATATCTTGGCTTAATTTTGATTTTTGATTCTCTGGCAATCATCCAACGTGCCCGATTGACAAAAAAAATTAATTTCAAACTACAGACAAAAGTGTCCGTAATATCATCTATAAGTTCTGGGATTATTGGGATTGTCATGGCCTATAATGGCTTTGGTGTTTGGAGTTTAGTTATTAAAATGCTTACACGTCATGCAATCGCTACAACACTTTTATGGATATGGAATAGATGGAAACCAACATTAGAATTTAGCATAAAATCGTTTAAAGAAATGTTCTCATTTGGTTCAAAATTACTTCTCAGTGGTTTAATTAACACAACTTATAGAAATATTTATAAATTAATCATAGGTAAATTTTTCTCAGCGGCAGATTTAGGATTCTATTCTAGAGCTGAACAATTTAGAAATCTACCATCCCAAAATTTAACAACTGTCATTCAACAGGTCTCATATCCGGTATTATCATCCATTCAAAATGATATACCTAAACTAAAGGATGCATATAGACGGTTAATAAAAAGCACTATGTTTATAACTTTCACTTTAATGCTAGTCCTAGCTGCTATATCTAGACCATTAGTTCTTACATTGATTGGAGAAAAGTGGTTGCCGTCTGTTATCTATCTGCAGTTACTTTGTATTGCGGGAATGTTATATCCGCTACATGCTATAAATCTTAACATGCTAAAAGTGCAAGGTAGATCTGATTTGTTTCTTAAATTGGAAATAATAAAAAAAATATTAGCAATACCAGCTATAGTTATAGGAATTTATCTGGGTATTATAGCTATGATTATCGCAATGACACTGAATTCTTTTGTGGCGTATTTTATAAATTCATATTACTCAGGCAAAAATATAGGATATTCCAGTTTTGACCAAATTAAAGATATATTACCATCATTTATATTTGCTCTTTTCATAGGTGGTATATTATTTATTTCAGGCCATTATCTGCAAGCATCAAATATAAGTATACTATTGATACAAATTACTATTGCCTCTCTTTTATTTATTGGAGGGAGTGAATTGCTTAATTTTAAGGATTACTTGTATTTGAAAAAAATCGTAATTGATAAATTCTCGACGAAACTAAATAGAAAGAAACAAGACAAATAATGCGGAAAATAAATCACGAAGATGTTCGTCTTTTATTTCTACGAAGTTCCTGTACTTCAGAAGGAATATTTTTTAATTGTGATACTGTCATTGATTGGTTAAAAGAGCAAAATAAAAAAATATATGTGAGTATTAATAAGGTATCCTTTAAACTTCTAAAAAATTGGAAAGTGTCAAATTCAAGTATTCGGCACGAAAGCGGAAAGTTTTTTTCAGTACAAGGCGTTAGGGTAAAAACAGATTTTAATCATATAGAAACATGGGATCAACCAATTATATTTCAGCCGGAGGTAGGTTATCTTGGCATAATAACAAAAGAATTTAAAGGTGTACTGTATTTTCTTTTGCAAGCCAAAATAGAACCAGGCAATGTAAATTATGTGCAGCTTTCACCAACTTTACAAGCAACAAGAAGTAATTATTCTCGAGTTCACAAAGGAAAAAAACCACAATATCTGGAATACTTTCAAAATGCAAAACCTCATCAGGTTCTTCTTGATCAGCTACAGTCTGAACAAGGCTCCAGGTTTTTTAGAAAGCGCAATAGAAACATCATAATAAAAATTAATGATGAATTACCTATTTTGGACAATTTTGTTTGGTTAACTCTTGGTCAAATAAAGAATCTTATACGGAAAGAAAATTTGATTAACATGGATACTCGCTCAGTGCTTGCAGGAATTCCATTTGGTAATTTTGAGCCTGATGTAATGAATTTTTTAAGCTTCTGCAATTTATCTTATAAACACAAAAATAATATAATTCAAAAAGCATTTTTGGAATCTGCTTTGATAAAACATGACAGCGTACACACTATCCAAAATATTGTTAGCTTTATCACACATTTAAAAAGTGTTTATAACTTAGAAGTTCGGAAGATACCACTGAACAAAATGAGAAAATGGATATTTGGCAAGAATGAAATCCATCATGAAGATGATAATAGCTTCAAGGTTAATGCGGTGAATGTTGAGATCGGGAACCGAGAAGTAGTTGAATGGAATCAACCCATGATAGAACCCCAAGCTCAGGAACTATCAGCTTTTGTTTGCAAAAATATTAATGGATTGTTACACTTAGCGGTCCAGGCAAAAATGGAATGTGGTAATTTGGACTTTATTGAATTCGCTCCTACTGTTCAATGTATAATGAACAATTGTCATTTAATTGAAGCCGATTCTATACCTTTTTTAAATTACGTATTAAATGCAAAACCTGAGCAAGTTTTCTATGATGTTATACAATCGGAAGAGGGTGGACGTTTCTTCAGGGAACAGAACAGAAATATGATCGTGATTGCTGGTGATGATTTTCCTGTTGAATTACCAGAAAAGTATATCTGGATGACGTTGAATCAATTAATATTTTTTTTAAAATTCAACAACTACGTAAATATACAAGCCCGTAGTATAATTTCAGCAATAAATTTTGTATGAAATAGTTATGGAAAAAATAAATTTCGGTGTAATAGGTTGTGGGTATATTTCTAAAAAATCTGTTATTCCAGCAATAAACGACGGTCTATATTCCAGCTTGATAGCAGTTTGTGATATCGATGTGGAAAGAATGAAGATTGTTTCCCAAAAATACCATACAGATAACGAAGAGGATTATAGTAGATTGTTAAATAGAAAAGATATTGATGCTGTGTATATTGCGACACCAATAGGGAAACATACAGAAATATGTATTGAAGCTGCTCAAAAAGGTAAACACATTCTTTGCGAGAAATCATTAACCTCAAGTTTGGATGAAACAGAAAAAGTAATTGAAGCATGCGAAGACAATCATGTTGCATTACTTGAAGGATTTATGTACCAATATCACACGCAACATGCGATAGTGAGAGATTTAATTCGAGATGATAGGATTGGACAACCAGTACATTTCCATGCAAGATTTGGTTTCCCCCCATTGGACAGAAAAAATTTCAGATATAGTAAGGAATTGGGTGGAGGTTCACTTTTAGATGCAGGTGCTTACACCATACATGCAGCGAGGAATATCTTTAATAAAGAACCCATAAAAGTTAATGCAGTACTTCACAATGAGGGTAGAGAAATAGATGTTTATGGGAGTGCATTGTTGGATTTTGGAAAAGAAACAGCAAGTCTTGTCTTTGGCTTTAATAATTTTTATCAGAATACTTATTCGGTTTGGGGTACTAGAGGATTAATTACCTTAAAAAGAGCATTTTCTATACCTTCTGATTTGAAACCTACATTGATTCTTGAACAACAAGATAATTATAAAGAAATTGTATTACCTGAATGTAATCATTTTGATAAAGAAATTGAAATTTTCTGCAAAAATATATCAAATGAAAATTTGATTCAAAAATGGAGAATTGACATTTTGAATCAATCTAAAGTAATAAGCTTGATAAGGAGAGGATCTGAAAGTAATTAAACCAATTTTTGTAACTAAACCTTCACTTGCTCCCCTAGAAGAATATACAGAATTTCTTAAAGGTGTATGGAAACGTGGCATTTTAACACATAATGGACCACTGGTTCAACAACTGGAAAAAGAGCTATGCATAAAATTAAATATTCGCAATTTCTTGGCTGTAACTAATGGTACTATTGCTTTACAAATGGCTATTAAGGCACTCGATTTGAAGGGTGAAATAATAACTACACCTTTTACGTGGATTGCAACTGTTAGCGCTATTAAATGGGAGAGTTGTAAACCTGTGTTTTGTGATATTGATCCTGATACTCTTAATATAAATCCCGAAGGAATAGAACCATTAATAACAGAAGATACTGTTGCAATTATGCCTGTTCACGTTTTTGGAAATCCATGTGATGTTATTGAGATTGAGAAAATTGCGGAAAAGTATAATCTGAAAATTATTTATGATGCTGCTCATGCAGCTGGTTCAACATTAGATGGGAAGAGTCTTTTAGAATATGGTGATATAAGTGCAACCAGCCTTCACGCTACAAAACTATTCAATACAGCAGAAGGAGGAGGATGTGTTACGACCGATTCCGAATTGTTTAAAAAATTAAAGAGAATACGGTTCTTTGGGCACAATAATGTTAAGGATATTATAGAAGATGGATTTAATGGTAAGATGACAGAGGTTCATGCTGCTTTAGGTTTAGCAAATTTGAAGTATTATAATGAGATATTAACCGATAGAAGAAATAAATATTTTTATTATAAAGATAGACTTTCCAAGATTGAAGGCTTAAAATTCCAAGAACTTGCATTTGGAGAAAGTAATTTTTCTTATTTCCCTGTGATATTTCCTTCAGAGGAAATTACTTTAGAAGTTGTTAAACGATTGAGTAAAGAAAATATATATCCAAGGAGATATTTCTATCCTTCTATAAATACATATACTAAAATTATACACTATCAAGAATGTCCAATTTCTGAAGATATCTCAAAGAGAATATTATGCCTTCCATTATATTGGGAATTGGATTTTGGATATATCAAATTTATAATCGATAATATTAAAAAGAGTTTTTAATGAAAACGGATTGGACAAAATATAGTTGGAAAAAGTATACTGTGAAGCAACAGCCTGAATGGAAAGATAAAGATTTATATAAAAATATAATTTCTCAATTAGAAAAATTACCATCATTAGTATTTTCGGGAGAAACAAGAAATCTAAAAACCGAGTTAAAGGATGTTCATAAAGGAACTAAATTCATTTTACAAGCTGGCAATTGTGCAGAATTATTTTCTGACTGTCATGGTCCATCAATACATAATTTTTTGAGAATAATGTTACAAATGTCAATGGTCATAGAATATTGTTCGCAGAAAAATGTAATCCAGATTGGACGAATTGCCGGTCAATATGCTAAGCCTCGATCTTCAAATTATGAAATTATCGAAGGGAAGCAATTACCAAGTTATCGAGGAGATATTGTAAATGAATCTGAACCAATAGAAGAAGCTAGAAAACCTAATCCCCAGAATCTTTTAGAAGCGTATTTTAGATCCGCAGCAACATTAAATTTAATAAGAGCATTTATTCAAGGAGGTTATGCAGAAATTAACAACTTGTATGATTGGAAACAGCACTTTTATTCAGATGAAATTGCTCAAACATCTATTTACAAAGGAATGGAAGACAAAATAAACAAGTCTTTAAGACAAAAGAATAACAAAAAATCTATTTACAATAACAATCGTTTTTATACATCTCATGAATGCTTACTTCTCAACTATGAAGAAGCGTTTACTCGAATAGATACCACTTATGGTGGATATTATGATACAAGTGCTCATTTTTTGTGGATTGGAGATAGAACCAGAAATATAGATGGAGCTCATATTGAGTTTGTAAGAGGAATTGGAAATCCAATTGGATTAAAAATTGGTCCAAATCATAATGTTGATGAAATAATTAAAATTGTTAAAAGATTAAATCCAAGTAATAGTGCTGCTAAAATTGCACTAATTATTAGAATGGGCGCGAATAACATTATAGATAATTTAAAACCTTTAATTAAAATAATAAAAAACGAAAAGTTAAATGTTATTTGGATGAGTGATCCTATGCATGGAAACACTTTCAAACATAAAAACTTCAAAGTACGTAATTTTAAAGATATAGTTAAAGAGCTGACCCTATTCTTTAATTTGTGCAAAGAGTTTAATATTATTCCTGGTGGTGTTCATTTAGAAATAACTTCTGAAAAGGTGACTGAATGTATTGGTGGTATAGATGGTTTAGATTTTTCTCATCTTAATATAAATTATGAAACTAAAGTAGATCCACGTTTGAATGCTGCACAAGCCCTAGAATTAGCTTTTATTATCGGAAACCTTTTAACCAAATTTAAGGAGCAATAATGGATAAAATAAAAGTTGGATTTATTGGTGGGGGAGTAAATTCAGCCGTTGGGTCAGCACATTATACTGCAATAAATATTGATAATAATTTCGAACTTATTACCGGTTTTTTTAGTAGAAATCAAACAACGAACTCAGAAACAGCTAAAAAATTTAAAATCAATAATAATAAATTATATTTCTCAATTGATGAATTGATATTGAAAGAAAAAAATAATCTTGATGCGATTATAATTTTGACTCCAACAAACCAACATTCAGGTCAAGTGATACAGTGTCTTCAAAATAGAATACCAGTTATATGTGAAAAAGCATTAGCTGTTTCAAGCAAAGAAATACAAGAAATACAAGAAGTAATGAATAAAAATAACGGATTTTTATCTGTCATTTATAATTATTTAGGATATCCGATTATTAGAGAATTGAAATCAATGATCAAAAATGGAGATCTTGGAGAAATGATACATATTCAAGTTGAGATGCCTCAGGAAAGTTTTATAAAGAACGATAAATTTCAAAAACCAATTATTCCACAGAAGTGGAGAATGGAAGATAAATCGGTTTCTACTATTTCTTTAGATTTAGGAGTTCACTTGCATATGCTTAATAAATATTTAATTGAAAAAACTCCTTTAAAGGTCATAGCAAATAGCGAATCAATTGGAAATTTTAATTCTATTGTAGATAATGTTAATTGCCTAATTCTATATAATGATAATATTTTATGTAATATGTGGTTTAGTAAGATTGCTTCTGGAAGTAGAAATGGCATGAGAATAAGGGTATTTGGGAGTAAAGGCTCAGCTGAATGGATACAGGAAAATCCTGAAATTCTTTATAGAGCTGATACACAAGGAAAAAGATGGATAGTAGATAGATCTCATCCTGATGTTATAATTTGTAATCAAAAAAAATATAAACGATTTAATGCAGGCCATCCAATCGGTTTTATTGAAGCATTTGCTAATTATTACAATGACGTAGCTGAAGCTTTGATTAACTATAAGAAAACAGGGAATTATGAATCAACTGAAGTTTTTGGAATTAATGAATCTGCTGAAGGAATAAGATTATTTGAAGCTGTTGATAAGTCCAGTAGAGAAAAGCGATGGATTGATATAAATTAGGATAATAAAGTGAAAAATATACTTTTATTAGATACAAGCTTTTCAGCAAAAACAATCTATGATTATTTAGAAAAATCTGGTAATGTTTATGTGATGGGAAATAGACCAGATGATTTCCTGGCAAAGATTTCTCCAAACTATATAAACCAAAATTACGCTGATATTGAGTCTGTTCTTAAAGTATTAGATAATTTTAAAATTAATTTTTTGGTTCCTGGGGGAAATGATTTTTCTTATAAGATTTGTTCAAAAATTAATAGTATAATCCCCTTTTATAATACTGATTCAGAAGAAGTAAATGAAATAATCAATAATAAAGAAAAATTCAGAAAGTTCTCTATCAATAATAATCTTAATGTTCCAAAACTGGTAGATGAAGATAATATTGCTAATCATTTACCGGTAATTATAAAATCGGTTGATGCTTATAGTGGGCATGGGATGACAATAATTGACAACGAGAATATCGATTTATTACAAGAAAGTATAGAAAATGCAAAATCATTTTCAAAAAGCGGAAATTATATTATAGAAGAATTTGTTGAAGGCCAATTATATAGTCATTCAGCTTTTATTTCAAATGGTAAAATTATTGAAGATTTTATTGTAAAAGAATACTGTAGTACTAACCAATATGTAGTTGATATCAGCTATGTTGATGATGATTTTACTTCTCAGATGAGAGAAGAAATCAGAAAAGATATTACAACAATTGCTAAAGAGTTAACATTACATGATGGATTAATTCATACTCAATTTATAGCAAATGGTGATAATTTTTGGATAATTGAAATTACACGACGCTGTCCTGGAGATTTATATAGTCAACTCATAGAATTTAGTACAGGATTTCCTTACGCCGAATATTATACCAAACCGTTTCTAAATGTCAAAAACGAAATATTTACTCAGCCCAAAGAGATTAATCATATATTGAGGCATACAATATCCTCAAAGGAAGAAAATGTTTTCCATTATTTCGAATTGAATCAACCTTTAATAATTCGAAAATTATTACCTATGGTTCTACCAGGAGATATTGTTAAAGAAAGCCCTTTTGGAAGAATTGGATTGTTATTTGTGAAATTTGAAAACAAAAGTGATTTATTGAAATCGATTCCAAAGTTTACATCAAAACAGATCTATTCTGTGAATTAAATTTTTATGATAATCTTTAATGATAAACGGGATGCATATTTTAAACTAAAACAATATCTTAACGAAAGTAAGTTCAGTAAAGTATTTATTCTTTGTGATAATAATACAAAAGAAAATTGCTTACCTTTGTTCATTGTTAAGATAGGTAAATCAGGATTAAAACAGAGTATTATTGAGATAAAAAATGGCGAAAAAAATAAAAATCTCAAAACTTGTGAACTTATTTGGACTAACCTATTAGAGCAAAATTGCGACAGACACTCGTTAATGATAAATCTTGGAGGAGGGGTAATAACTGATATAGGTGGGTTTGCTGCTTCTACTTTTAAAAGAGGAATTAAGTATATTAATATTCCTACTACATTATTAGCTATGGCTGATGCAAGTTCGGGCGGTAAAACGGGGATAGATTATCTTGGATATAAGAACATGATTGGCGTCTTTTCACAACCACAGTTTACTATAATTGATACAGATTATTTGAAAACACTTGAAGAAATTCATTTAAAAAGTGGTTTTGCTGAAATGTTGAAACATGGATTAATTAGAAATGTCAAACATTGGAATGAACTTATTAGTGCAGGTTATAAGAATATGACTTATAAATTGATAAAAGATTCAGTTAATATAAAATCCGAAATTGTTGAAAGTGATCCTTTCGAATCGGGACAAAGAAAATTATTAAATTTTGGACATACTGTAGGTCATGCTATTGAGTCATTATCCCTTAAAAATGACGATAATCATTTGACTCATGGTGAAGCAGTCGCTATTGGAATGATTGTAGAAAGTTACATTTCATATTCATTAGGTATGATTGATGAAGAAGCATTACAGCAAATATCTAAAAATATTTTTAAATGTTACTCCTTATATGAAATTCCGAAATATGGACTTGAAGAAATTCTCGAATATTTGAAAAATGATAAAAAAAGCATAAAAGATACATATCTTTTTGTTTTACTTAAAAATATCGGCGAAGCTGTTTACAATAACAGAGTTGAAGAAGAAATAATAATTAAGGCTTTGGGTTATTACTCTACTACTAAAAAATATGTATAATAATATAACTTTAGTAAATGCACATTGGAACAACCGCGGAGATGAGGCCGCTCATTTAGCATTCATTGAGAAATTACAGCAAATATTTCCTGAAAGTAAAATCACAATCCTTATAAAGGATGGAAAATCTGTTGAACAATTTCCTGAATTAAGAAATGTTACTTCTTATGCAGCCAAGTTCAAAGTAAAAATCTGGGAAATCTGGGTTTCTGTCTTAACAAGAGGTTTTTTTACTTTTAATAAAGAGTTAAAAAAAACTGTTCTGGCTCTTAAGAATTCTGATCTTATTATTTACCCTCCGGGTGGTTCGGTTATTAATGATAGATTCTTCTGGTGGAAACAAATGGAATATCTCACACCATTTTTATGTGCTAAAATTTATAAAATACCCATGTTCGTTGCGGCACCGTCGATTGGACCTTTCCCTAAAAAAAATACTATTAGAAAATGGCTTTTAAAAACTCCCAAAGTAATATGCGTTAGAGAAGATATATCTCGAAAATATTTAGCAGATATTGGGATAAAAGATAATGTCTATGTAGCCATGGACTTAGCTTTTTTAAATACCATCGATGAAAAAATGAATGAGGAAAAATTACAAAAACATTCAGAACTTAATAATTTTTTAATTACTAATAAAAAAGTTGTGGGAATAACAATATCAGATTTTACTTGGCATGTAAAATATGGAAAAGATGAAAAATTAATGCAAAGAATTGAGGAATCTTTTCATCAAGTTATTGAAAATTTGGAGAAGAAAGGTTATTCCATACTATTTATTCCACAATTGTTTGGTAATCAAAACGATACTGAATATTTATCTCGATTCAAGACCCAAAATTCATTTTTCATAGATGAGAATTATAATACATTCTTTCAACAATACATTATTTCGAAATTATATGCTGTGATCGGTTTAAGATATCATTCAAATATCTTTGCTGCTAAGATGGGAACGCCTTTTGTCTCTGTAGTTTATGAAGAAAAAATGGAAGGTTTCCTGAAATTGGCTGAACTTACTGAATACTCATTACCACTATCTGAAATATCTGCATCAAAGATATTAGAGAAGTTCTTATTGCTTGAGATTAATTATCAGCAGATTAAATTACACCTCAAGGTAAAAAATAAAAATTGGAAGAAAATAGCTGCAAAAACAATTGAGTTATTCAGGAAATATAAATAATGGCAAAAGGTAAAGTTAATATATTAGATGAAAGTGCTTTAAGGGATTGTACAGGATGTGGCGGATGTAGTTTAATATGTCCATCCAATGCGATCAACATGAACTTTGATATATATGGTTTTTTCCGTCCATCTATTGAGATGGATCTCTGTACTATGTGTGGTGCATGTACCGAAGTCTGTTATAAGTTTAATGAGTTTGATAACATTAATCCTTATAAAAATTCTGAAGTTATCGCAGTAACAAATAATTATATTGATGATATGAATTTAGTAACGACAGCAGGTATCGCTACCAGATTGGCTGAATATTTTTATGAAAAAGATTATAATATATGTGGTGTAAAGTATGATTATAATAGTGATACTACAAAACATGATGTAGCAAATTCTTTGGATGATATTTTAGAATATAGAGGTTCGAAGTATATACCAAGTAATACCAAAATAGCGTTTGAAAAAATCCTGAAAGAAAACAAAAAATCTATTGTTTTTGGTTTACCCTGTCAAATATTTGGACTAAGAAAAGTTATAGAAAAAAAGAAAATAGCTGATAATTTTATTTTAATAGACTTTTTCTGTGCAGGCATACTTTCTAAGAAATTATGGGATAAATACTTAGATTATTTAAGAAGAAAATTTTCTATTTCAAAAATAAAACAAATCAATTTTAAAGATAAAACAGAAGGTTGGAGAAAATCATCTTTATATGTAATTGATGAATCTGGAAATAATTATAAGCAAAATAGATTTAATGATATTTTTTACGCATTTTTATTGAGAAGAGTACCATATCAAGAAGCATGTTATGATAGTTGTGCATTTCGAAGACATGTTGTTTCTTCAGATATTCGGCTTGGTGATTTTTGGGGACCTAAATATAAAGCTTGGGATGATGGAGTAGAACTTATGACACTTATGAATGATAAAGGTAGATATGCATGGAATGAAATAAAAGATTATTTTTCTTATCAAATATGTAAAGAAAAAGACCTATATGAATCGCAAGATTCAGGAGCTATGAATATGCATGTTAAAAAACCAAAAAATTATAAACAAGTAATAACTGCTTTATCTTCAAAACAAAATATTGAAGAGATTTTCAGAGATTTGCAAATTGCAAAAATACCTATTAGTAATTAATTTAATCAGATGGGTTGAATACTAAGAAAATTTAAAAATTGTTAATGATAAAAGAAGAACTTATGGGTATAGATTAATTCGAAAAACGTAAAATAATATTATTTTTGTTAGTTCAGTATTCTGTTCCAAATAAATTAAGGATTTTAATGGAATATAAAACAAGTATTAACTCAATTCTCGAAAAAGCTATGAGTATTAACTCAATTCTTGAAAAAGCAAAAGAGTATCATAAATATAATTGGTTGGAAGAAGCAGAAAAATACTATAGAGCTATATTAGTTAAGATACCTGATCATCCAGAGGCAAATCACAATTTGGGTGATATAGCAATGAGAGTAAACAAACCGGAAGTAGCATTAATTTTTTTTGAAAAAGCTTTAAGAATAAAACCAGAATGCAAACAGTTTCAAAATTCTTTAGAAAATGTTAAGGAGATGTTAAAATCAAGTTCAATTATTACTCAAAATATAGAGCATTCTGATATCTTTGAATTAATGGGAAGTGATTTTATTTTTGAAAGAAAAATAAAATCACTTGAAAATAAGTTGTTCTTACTCAACGAAAAAATAAATAATATACATGAAGCATTGATCTCACTAGATGTATTTGAGATGAAAAATATTGATGATGTATCTTCTAGAATGTTACCTATTGAAACTATTAACAAAAACTCAATGAAAACATTAATTGCATTTGGGGGTATGGCTTCAGGATTGTCAATGCCGCCGAAAGAATTTTTTAAAAGTTTTATTCATAAAAATATAAATATAATCTTTGTAAAAGATTTTAAGCAATGTTGGTATCAAAAAGGTTTATTAGGTAAGACTAGTGATATTGAGAGTTCAATTGAGTATCTAAAAAATATTATCCCTAAAACTACTGAAAAACTAGTAACACTTGGTGCATCAGCTGGAGGGTATGCAGCAATAAGATTTGGTATAGCATTAAATGCTGATCGCATAATAGCATTTTCTCCACAAACATTAATTGATGAAGAAACTGCAAGGGTGTTTTCTAAAAGTTGCTTAAGGAATATGATATTTGATAATATTGATTTAGATTTAAAAAAAATACTTGATAAGTATAATCCAGAAGTTAAAGTAGAAGTTTATTATGCAGTATATAATAATAGAGATAAGACAAATGTAAACAACATAAAAGATTATGTAAAAGAGTTTTCATATGAAACGGATACACATTTATTAGCATCATATTTGAAAGAAAAAGGGTTGCTTAAAAAAATTGTAGATTCTATTTGTGAGAATTAAAGACACAGAATTAAAAAATAGAAGGACTAAAGAAATCACATATAATTAATAAAAAGAAAATAAATGCAATACATACGTTTAAATAATAATTTGGAAATGCCAATCATAGGAATCGGAACTTTTCCTCTTAAAGGTGTATCTTTAATAAAAACTGTATTGAATGCTTATAATTGTGGCTATATGAGTTTTGATACAAGTGCTGCCTACTTTAATGAAGAATGCTTAGGTGTTGCAATGAAACGTATTATTTCTTATGGTGGATCCTTGCCATTCATTACAACAAAGCTAAGTAATACGAGTCAAAGAGAAAACAATGTTAGAGAAGGTTTCTTTCATAGTTTGAAGAAATTAGGATTAAAAAAAATAGATTTATATTTAATGCATTGGCCTTATCCTGAAAAGTATTTAGAATCCTGGAAACAGATGGAAGCCTTATATAGGGAAGGTTTAGTCGGCGCAATTGGAGTGTGTAATTTTCATCAGCATCATTTAGAACAGTTATTAGAAGTAGCAGAAATTGTCCCAGCAGTTAATCAAATAGAATTACATCCCCTTTTGTCTCAGAAACCGTTAAGAAATTATTGTAAAGATAAACGAATACATGTACAAGCATACTCTCCTCTTGCTAGAATGGATCCAAAGCTTGTTAAACATCCGGTGTTAATTGAATTATCAAAGAAATATAAAAAAACTGTCCCCCAAGTAATATTGAGATGGAATATTCAAGAAGGAATTATGGTAATACCAAAATCGGGCAATAAGAATAGAATAGAAGAAAATATTGAAATTTTTGATTTTGAATTAACAAAAAATGAGATGTTAGAAATAGATAATATTAATGAAGATTATAGAGTAAGATTCAATCCCGATACAGTAGACTATGTTAATATATTGAAAGCCTAGTTATCAATTATAAATAATAAATGTTAGTGTATTATTTTGACAATAATATTGAGGTGTAGCGTGATATTTAGAATGTTTATCTTCCCTTTATAAAGAAGATTTTGATGAGAACCTGACAAAATTAGCAATTTAAGAATCTGATAGACCTATTTTATTTGAAGTATTTACTGAGAAAGATAAAGATGCATTAATTTTAATGGATTTTTATGATGAATGTAGAAAAGCTCTTAAACTACAATAAAATAGGAAATTATATAAATAATTCGAATAATTAAGAAATAACCTTATATGGAAAAGCTTAGAACCGAAGCAGAAATAATAAAGAACTGGCAGGGAGATATTACAAAACCCCTGGTAAGTATCGGTTGTATTACATACAACCATGAGAAATATATTCGAGATGCTTTAGAAGGTTTTTTAATACAAAAAACTGATTTTCCATTTCAAATATGCATCCTTGATGACGCTTCAACTGATGATAATGTTAAAATAATACAGGAATATGCTGAAAAATATCCAAGGATATTTAAATGTTTTTTTTTGAAAGAAAATACCTGGGGTAAACCTTATCGCATAGAAAGAGCAAAACCGTATTTAGATGCTCGTGATCAAGCAAAATATATTGCTTATTGTGAAGGAGATGATTATTGGATTGATCCATTAAAATTACAGAAACAGATTGATTATCTAGAAGAAAATCCGACGTATGGATTAGTACATACAGATGTGAATATAAAATATGAAAAAAACAACAAAATAATTAGTAATTATAACAAAGAAACAAATATAAAACTTTTAGGAAACAATGCATTTGAGGAAATTCTTTCCTTTGAATATCCCATACAAACTTGCACTACCTGTCTTCGTACTGAATTGATTCAAAGATATCACTATTCTGATAAAAAAAGATCACAATTTCAAGTGGGAGATACTCCAATTTGGATGGATTTAGCAATGCATTCAAACGTTAGATACATTGATGAATCAATGGCAGTTCGCAGGATAATAGAAGAATCAGCGAGCCAAACCAAAAATATAACTAAGAAAATAAATTTCATTAAATCTGTTTTTTCTGCAAGAATGCATTATATTGATAAATATGATTGTTCAACACAATTAAAAAAAATAGTTCAAATAAAGTATAATAAGAAAATGTTAAAATACGGCTATCATTATACTGATAAGGCAGTTTCTAATAATGCTTATAAAGAACTTAAAGACTTAGGGTATATTTTTACATTTGATGACTACATGTTTTTAATTGGTTCAAAAAACCACATATTAAAACTTTTCGTAAAAATTTATTTTAAAATTAATAAGATATTAAAGAAATGAGAAACCGTATTTTTGATAAATTTGCAGAAAACCTATTGATAAATAACACAACTATTGGGATTCATGAAATACTAGAAAAAAATTATTATTATTTGGAATCATTACTTACAAAAGATGGTGCCTTAATCGATAGATATGCAAGATCAGCGCTTGATTTTCAGTATCACATTCCCTGGTTTGTCCTAAGTTCTTCCATGTTGTATAAAATTGAAAACAAAAAGGTTTATATTAAGAATATAGAAAAAACTTTTACTCATCTTAATAAGATTGGTTTCAATGTAAATAAAAGATCTAATTCTTTTATTAGTATACCCTTATCACTTAGTTTAATTTTTTTAAATGAATCATCAATAACAGACCCATTATCAAAATATATCACAAATATTGATCATTATCCTGAATATGATTCAAATCAAAATGCAAATAATTTTTTTTGTTTAAAAATGTTAGCATTGTTACTGAAAAAAGAAATTTTACATATTAATCTTAAACAAGAAGATTTGGCATTTATTGATAAGATTATAAATATAAAAATTCCTACTTGGCAATCTGCCGATGGATTTTTCTATGATTCACCATACACAATAAGAAAGAGAATCGGCACCCCCCATCTAACATATCATGCCACAATGTGGATGACTTTAATTTTTTCTGCTCTGTTGTTAGATGACAAGAAACTGATAGAAAGAAGTCGTTTAGCATTTAAAGCATTGGAATCTGTTACAGGTCCTAATGGTGAAATCTCTTATGGTAGAAGCAATAATGCAAGTTTTGGTTATTCAAGTGCCATTTTAGCTTGTACACTACATTCAATTATAGAACCCAAGGATAAAGCAAAATTGTTAAAATATAGAAATAAATTATTGAAGAGTTTACTAGATAATAGAGCAGATGATGGGCATTTTTACATTGTTCCCAATCCCTATGAGAAAAAACGTTGTGGATTTGATCATTATATGTTTGTTACGGTTTACGGAAGCTGGACGCTTGGATTATTATTATTATCTCATCTATTAATACCATTTGAAGAAAATGACTAAAAAACCAAGAATATTTATAGGTAAAGATTCAGGATTTGTTTCCTTCAAATCACAAAAATTATCATTAGCATTTAATTTGTATGGGCATCAGGATCTGGAAAATGATGTGGTCGATCCGAGACTAATAGGAGGTGTACCATTTTGGATGTGCTTCGGAGATAGAAGTATTATACCGGCTCCTCCTTATTTTCATGGATACAGTGTCAGCGGTCCTTCCAAAATCCCATTTGGAGTAAGAATCGGAAAAGTTGTTGATACATTTATTAAATGGGGAAAAAATAAATTACATTCAAGTGGTTTTCTATCTTATCTAATAAAAGGTAACAATGAATATATTTTTCAAGGTTTCGAAGAGTATGAAGTAGATGAAAAAGGAGATATTTTATCAATTAATGGTTCTGGATATTTATGGAATCAAAAAAATGGATTGATGCAAATAATTATCAATTCATTTTCAGCTATAATTCCCAAAATCAAACATAAGAAGAATTACAGTTTGATTAATAAAAGTGATTTAAGAATAACTAAAAAAATCGAAGTTACAAATGAATTGTTATATATAGAAGATGATTATAGCCAAAACGACTTGAAAAATTATCATGTAATTCCATTTACATTCAGAAGTTTTTCAAATGTTGAATTGAAATATATGAATCATTATGTCATTTTTGAGAGTCTTGATAAGCGATTTTCAGTCGCTGTGTCTTTAATTGAAAATGAAAAAGTACATCTGAAAGAAAAATTATATTCAAGTACTGGAGAAGTAATTCTTTGGGAGTTCATAAATTATGATGCAAGTGAAAAATCAAACATTCTCAAAAGAATTATAATACCATTCGATAAATCTATGGATTTAGTTGTTTTGGATAAACTTATGAACAAAATATTGATCAACAAAATAAAATGATAAGAATAGTAAAACTTGTAATTAAAAAGATAAAAAATCTGTTTAATAATAAATATAGAAAAGGATTTGATAGAAGGCTTAGAATTGCTCCCCATGGCTGTGATCTTAATGAGAATTTGTTAGTATTTAGATATTTATGTCACCAACTTGACAAAACAATAAAAAATCCATTTGATAAAAACAATATACGGGGTTTAAGAAAATATAATAAAGCTAAAATGATTTTAATATATTTACAAACTTCAGAATGGAAAACTTCCTCTGATGTTATTTGGGGTAGTGAAATTCTAAATAAATATGAACTTTGGAAAGAAAATAAATATATTTACGATTTAAAAAAACATAATCCCAGAAAAAAAATATCAAAGGATCTTAAAGAAATAGTATACAATAGAAGAAGTGTTAGGTTCTGGAAAAAAACATCAATTTCGATAGAAATATTGGAAAAAATTATTGAAATGGGTATTATGGCTCCATCTTCCTGTAATAGGCAACCTTGGAAATTTGTTATCGTTGAGAATACACAAAACATGGAAACATTGAACGGTACAAACAATAAATCACTTATTGAAAAAGCTCCATATATTATTTATATTTCAATTGATAGAAGAATGCATCCAGAGATCTTTGCTCCTGCAATCGATGCTGGTTTAGTAACTCAGAATATTTTGTTAGCTATTGAATATTATGGGTATAAGGGGTGTCCCGTTTATCAATGTGAGAGTATTAATCAAAAGCGAAAACAGAAAAGCCTTAATTTATCTAAGCATGATTATATTTATGTCGCGATTCCTTTGGGGCTTGCCCTCGAGGTTCCTGAAATTCCAGTTAGAGTATTAGTTAACAGTATTTTACAATTTATTAAAACATAAAGGTTTTTCTTTTGAAGAAACTTAGGATCTTACATTGTGCTAGAGAGGGTTTCCCTATAGTATCAGGAAATACTGTAAGAGTTAGAAATATTTCAAAAGCACAGACAAAAAATAATGATGTTATAGTTGCTGTAGGGGATTATAAAAGGAATAATAAACAAGTTACAAGAGGTTATTGTTATAGAGTTGACAATGTAGATTACTATGTTTGTAACAAAAAATATCTCAACGATGTCGGTTTTAATAAGAAGTTTTTTTCATTCCCCCGTAGTTGGTTTAATATTTTACAATATAAGAATTTTATTACAGAATTAGCAATAAAACATGAAGTGGATATTATTCATGGTCATTCTTCATATTCAAATGCTCTACCAGCTTTATTATCGGCTAAGAAGTTAGGCATCCCATTCATTTATGATATGAATGGAATTACTGAATTATCCAGACTTGCTAATGGTGTTTTCAGTGAGAAAAGCATCAAATATAAATGGCTCTCCTTCTGGGAGCAGTTTGTCATAAAAAAAGCAGATGGAATTAGCTGTATAAACAAAGGTGTAGTAGATTATATTATTAACAAAAAGTTGAAATCGAAAACTAAAATGATTGTCATTAATAATGGCGTTGATACCGATTTTTTTTTCCATAAAATTGTTAATACCTCTTGTTTGAAGATAGGTAATTTATTGGATAATGTTTTCAAAATTGGAATGGTATCACCAAGATACCATGAGGGGATTTATTTTCTATTAAATTCAATCGCTGAATATTTTGAAAATTTCCCCGAAGATAGACTTATCATATTTGGAAATGGAAAGGACATGAATGAAGATTCTAAAGTGATTAATATTATAAAAAAAAATAAATTTAAAAATAACATATATTTAACTGGTCGAATTCCTTTTGATAAAATAAATGAGTATTACAATATTCCCGATCTGTTCATTATACCAAGAATTAAAACTAAAGAAAACAACATGGTAAGTCCATTAAAGACACTTGAACTAATGGCAGTTGGTAAACCTTTGTTAATAAGTGATGTCTTAGGATTAACAAATCAAATAGAAAATAATTCAACTGGCATAGTATTTAGGGCAGAAGACAGAAATGATTTCATAAAGAAATTGTTATATTGCAGGAATAATTATAATAATTTACTGGAGATGGGATTAAGAGCACGTAATTATGTAAGTAGCTATTACTCATGGGATTCAGTTGTTAATAATTATTTTATTTTATATAAAGACTTAATAAAAAATACATTTCATAGAGAATCGTGAACAATAGGAAAAAAATCGCTTGGATCGTTCCCAAAACCTTCCAAATTACGGAAAGTCGTGTTTACAAAGAAGCTAGTTCCCTTACAAAAGCTGGTTATGAAGTTAAAATATTCTCAATGCTGCAAATCGAAGGTCTGAAGAAGAAAGAATTGGTAAATAAAATAGAAATTGAAAGAATCGATTTTCCATTTCTAAAGATGTTTGGCTTTCCCTTAAAAAAAGGAAAATTATTATTACCTATCTTTACTATAAGGGTTCTAAAAAAATTAAAAAAATTCAAACCTGATGTTATCTATTGTATGAATTTGCTTTCTGTACATATAGGAGTAATTGGAAAAAAATGGTTTAGATCGAAATGTATATACGACTCTCATGATTTATATGTTGATCAGAGCGAAAGATTTAATTCTCATTTTATTATAAGAAAATGTACGATGTTATATGAAAAATTTTTATCAAGAAATGTGGACCATGTAATACAAACTACTGAAGGACGATGCAATCAATTTAAGTCTTATTATGGAATAAACGCCGTAAAAATTATGAATAAACCTCTTGTCTCTTCAACAAATTTAAAACTACCACAATCTATTATAAGATTTCAGAACTATAATTCAAAAATAATTGGATATGTAGGTTCCATCCATAAACATAGAGGATTAGAACAAATGGTCCAAGCAATATCAGATCTTGAAGGTGTACAGATAGTGTTATTGGGGTATGCAAGGAGTAAATGGGCAAAGGACTTTTTAGAAAAATACAAACATCAAGTTATCGTAATTCCTCCTGTTTCACCAGAGCAAATTACAGCTTCAATAAAAATATTCACTATTGGATTTTCTTTGATTCAAAATTCAGGACTAAGTTATTATTACTCTTGCCCAACAAAGGTTTTTGAATTAATTGTAGCTGGGATTCCTCAAATTACAAGTAATTTTCCTGAGATGAAGAATCTAATATTGAATAATTCAGTAGGGCCTGTAGGACGAGTCGTTAATCCTGATAACATTAATGAGATCAGAGAAGCGGTGACTGGATTATTAAATAATAAAGAAGAATATCTCAAATATAAAAAAAATTGCCAAGAATTAAGTAAGAATTGTGAATGGTTTACAGAAGAAAAAAAAATTATTAAACTAGTAAATTCTTTTTGGATGGATAAATGAAGATAGTCATTATTGATTATGGAATGGGTAATAATAAATCAATACAGAATCAACTAAATAGGATTGGTGTTAATTCAATAATTTCAAACAAATCATCAGATCTAAAAGATGCTGATAAGCTTATATTACCTGGTGTAGGTCATTTTGATAATGGGATAGATCACCTGAATAAACATCATTTGATAGAGACTCTTAATAAAAGAGTGTTAATAGATAATATACCAATCTTAGGAATTTGCCTCGGAATGCAACTTTTTGCTAAAGATAGTGAAGAAGGAATGTCTAAAGGATTAGGTTGGATTGATGCCCATGTTGTGCGATTCAGTAATTCGAAGTTAGAGAAACAATTTCGAATCCCTCATATAGGTTGGAATAATCTAAATATTCAAAGGCAAAGTAACCTTCTGGAAGGTATAGACGAACAATCATTTTTTTATTTTGTACATTCTTATTATTTGTATAGTCATGATTCAAAAATAATTCTTGCAACAACTGAGTATTCCGAAAAATTTACATCAGTTGTACAAAAAAAGAATATTTTTGGAACTCAATTCCATCCAGAAAAGAGTCATGATGCTGGAATCAGAATATTGAAAAATTTCTGTAGGATATAGATATGTTTAGATATAGGGTAATACCCTGTTTATTGTTAAGTAATAATGGACTGGTAAAAACGGTGAAGTTTAAATCTCCTAGGTACATTGGAGATACAATAAATGCTGTTCGAATTTTTAATGAAAGCTTTGCTGATGAACTGATACTCTTGGATATTACTGCTACAAAGGAAAAAAGAATTCCACCTCTTAATCTAATATCTGAATTATCAGATGAATGTTTTATGCCTTTTGGAGTAGGGGGTGGTATAAGAAAACTCGATGATGTAAAAAAAATCATTCAGTCTGGTGCAGAAAAGATAATTGTAAATAGCTATGCAACGGAAAATCCAAAATTTGTTTATGATGCTGCTAAATGTGTAGGAAGTCAAAGTATAGTTGTTTCTCTAGACGTAAAGAAAACTATTTGGGGTAAATATAAAGTTTTCCGAGATTCGGGAAAAACTAATACAGGTCTAGATCCGAAGAATTTTGCATTAACAATGCAAAATAATGGAGCTGGAGAGATATTCCTTAATTCAATTGATCGAGATGGCACATTTTTAGGATATGATACTGAATTAATCGAGATAGTTTCTGAAGCTTTAACAATACCTGTAATAGCTTGTGGAGGAGCAAGAAATATAAGTGATTTTAAATCAGCTATTGAATGTGGTGCTTCAGGAGTTAGTGCAGGTAGTCTTTTTGTTTATCAAGGTAAGCACAATGCCGTTATGATTAATTATCCCAACAGAAACCAATTAAAAGAGTTATTTTTTTAGAGGAGATTACTGTGAAAGAAAAGTTAGTGATTTGTAATAGATGTATATTGGATTCAATGATTCCTAATATTGCTTTTAATGAAAAAGGTATATGTAACTACTGTAGTTTATTAGATAAGTTAGCAAAAAAGTATGATTTAAATCAAACGAACAAAAAAAAAATAGATGAAAAAATATCAAGAATCAAGAAAGATGGCAAAAATAAAAAATATGATTGTATTATCGGTGTTAGCGGTGGTGCTGATAGCACCTATGTGTTGTATCTAGCTAAAAAACTTGGTCTAAGACCTTTGGCCGTCCATTGTGATAATGGATGGAATTCAGAGCTAGCTGTAGATAATATCAAAAATATGTTAAATATTTTGGAAATAGATTTGTATACGTATGTAATTAATTGGGAAGAATTTAAAGAATTACAAAAAGCTTACTTAAGAGCTTCAGTTCCAGACGTTGAATCCTTAACTGATAATGCTAATACTCGAGTGTTATATTATTCTGCACTAAAGTTTGGTGTAAAACATATAATTAAGGGCAACAATTTTAGAACTGAGGGAATAATTCCACGTGGATGGACATATTACGACGGTAAGTATTTTAACAATATTATAAAACAATTTTCAGATATTAATATTAAAACCTATCCAAAGATGACTTTATTCCATCATATTTATTTCAAAAAAATCAGAAAAATAGAAATTTTTAAAATTCTAAATTATGTCCCTTATGAGAAAAAGGAAATTATTAAACTGTTAGCAAATAAGCTCAATTGGAGAAATTACGTTGGTAAACATTATGAATCAATTTTTACAAGATTTTTTCAATCCTATTACCTTCCTCGAAAATTTAACATTGACAAAAGAAAAATTCACCTTTCTGCATTAATTTGTTCTGGTCAAATGTCTAGATCGGAAGCTTTAAATGAAATTTCAAAAGACCCCTATCCTAAAGATTTGATAGAGAAGGATATTATTTATATCCGTAAGAAACTAGGTTTCACTAAGGATGAGTTTAATAAAATTTTGAATGCTCCTCCCAAGTCATTCTTAGATTACAAGAATCAATATCAACTAATTAATTTTATAAAAAAAATCAGAAAAAAGTTTAATTCAAATACTTTAACTAGGCCCTAACAATCTATATATTTCATGTTTTTATGAATCTAATTTGTACTATAGATAAACATCTAAAAATTTGGATGATTTCAATCGAATAATAGGTATAGGATTATCTCTGATTTTAACAAAGAATTCACTTATTCATGGCCATTTCATTGGTGGAGATTTAAGATTATCTCTAATTTAAAAGATTTAGAAAATATAGTTGAGAAACTAGATTTATTATTTGTAAGTATAAAGAATAAATCTATAATATGGGAATAAAGTGATATTAAACATTGATACGAATCACAAATCAAAATCTATAAGATATTGTATTAAAATATAGTGGAGAAAATATGTTACAACTAACACAGAATCTTAAAAATGGTGAGATGAAGGTACTAGAAGTTCCTTTCCCAAGTTTATCAGACAATCAAATATTAGTAAGAAATCATTACTCGGTGATTAGTGCTGGTACAGAAGGTAGATCAGTTCGTGATGCAAGAGCCAATTATGTAAATAAGGCCAAATCAAGACCGAACGAAGTTAAACAAGTCCTAAACACAGTTAAAACTCAGGGAGTTATTGGAACTTATAAAATAGTAATGGATAAGTTGAATTCATTATCTTATCTTGGTTATTGTTGTGCTGGCGAAGTAATAGAAGTTGGCAAAAACATTACTAAGTTTCAAGTTGGTGATATAGTTGCTTGTGGAGGACAAGGAGCTGTACATGCAGAAGTTGTAAGTGTATTGGAAAATCTTTGTGTTAAAATTCCTGAAAATATTGATTTACGCTATGCATCTTTTGCTACAATTGCATCTATAGCAATTCAAGGTATTAGGCAAGCAGACAATAGATTCGGTGAAAGTTGTTTGATAATTGGTTTAGGATTGCTAGGTCAATTTACAATTCAAATTCTTAACGCAGCAGGGATTAAAACAATAGGTGTAGATATAGATAAAGAAAAGGTTGAATTAGCTAAAAATAATGGTTGTAATTTAGCATTACACAGAGAAGAATCAGGATTAGTTGAGCAAATAATGGATTTCTCAGACGGTAATGGTGTAGATTCTGTGATTATTACAGCGGCTACAAAATCAAATGATCCTGTTAATTTGGCAGGAGAAGTCTCTAGAATGAAAGCTAAAATTATTAGTGTTGGAAGGATATCAACTGATTTCAATCGAGATCCATATTATAACAAAGAACTAGAATTGTTAATGTCTTGTTCATATGGTCCAGGTAGATATGATGTCTCATACGAAGAAAAATGTGTTGATTATCCAATTGGGTATGTTAGATGGACAGAAAATAGAAACATGCAAGCTTATATTGATTTATTAGAAAAGAAGAAAATTAATATCGAACCATTAATTACTCACACTTTCGATTTTTCTGATGCAAAAAAAGGTTACGATCTTATAATAAATAATACTGAACCTTTTCTTGGTATATTATTGAAATATAATGTTTCAATAAAAACTAATAAAAATTATGAAAATCCAAATATAAAGCATGAGAAAGAGAATCTGAAGGTTGGATTTATCGGGGCAGGTTCTTTTGCAAGAAGCTTTTTATTACCGAACTTTCCGAAGGAAGTTGATCTTGTCTCTGTAACAACATCTTCAGGGCAGAATGCTCGACATGTGGCGGATAAATTTAATTTTAGAAATGCTGTAGGAGATTCGCAACAAATAATTAAAGATCAAACCGTTAATACTGTTTTTATAGCAACTCGACATAATACTCATGCAAACTTCGTATTGGAAGCTTTAAGAGCAGGAAAGAATGTCTTTGTGGAAAAACCACTTTGTATGCATCCAGAAGAATTAGAAAAAATAAAAGACGAATACAATAAACATAACAAATTATTAATGGTAGGTTTTAATAGAAGGTTCTCACCGTTAATCCAAAAAACGATAGAGATTTTAGGTGAGAGCACAAAAAAAACAATTAACTACAGGATTAATCTAGGTTATATTGACCCAAAACATTGGACACAGGATAAAAGTATTGGCGGTGGAAGAATTATTGGAGAAGTTTGTCATTTTATAGATTTATGTATGTATCTTGTTGGATCTAAACCTATTAAAATTTCATCCTTTGCAATGGATGATCCAAACAATTTAGATGATACAGTTATTATAAACCTGAAATTCAAGAATGGATCAATTGCAACAATTTCATATTTTACAAATGGAAGTAAGTTGTTAGATAAGGAATATTTAGAAATTTACTCTAATGGGACAACGACCGTAATTGAGGACTATAAAAAGTTAACCATATATAGTAAAAAGAAAAAAACAATAAAAATTAAACAAAATAAAGGGCACAGAAAGGAACTATTTAAATTTTTTGACTCGATAAAAAATGGAAAAGAGTGTCCAATTTCTTTTGACGACATATATTGGTCTTCAAAAATGACATTTGATGTTCTGGAATCAATAAAAGAGAGTAAAACTATTTCATATGATTAGATTTTTTATGAGGTAAGATGTGAAGAAAATTCTTTTAATCTCTACTTTTTTTCAAGATAAAACGCAATATATTCAGATTCAAATAGCTGATACACTTTTCGAATTAGGTTATGAAGTTACTGTAATAGCTTCTAATAAAAGTCTTATTGAAGATAAAATTGTAAATGATAAAAAGCCATACGAAATCCATAGGATAGACAAGTATATTAGAATTACTGATACATTTTACCCAATTGAAAAGAAAAGGATAGAAATTCATAAATTTGATCCAGATATAGCAATTCTAATATATCCTGGATTTGGTTTACCATTTTTTTTATTAAAATATATTCCCCCAAGAACCAAGATTATCTCAATATTTGGAGATATACATCAGCATGCTCAATTAAAATTAGGGAATAAATTAATTAAGCAATTTATTAAGTATTCTTGGTATAAAACCATTATTAAGCGTTCTGTAATTGTTGGTGGTGTTACTGATCAAACTATAAATATTCTGCGGAATGTACCTAAATTGAAAAAAGTTTTGGATTCAAAACTTAAGAGAATTGAATTAGGTTTTAATTCGAAAAACTATTTTCTATGCTCTGAAGTGAGAGAAAAAATTAGAAGTAAACTTGGTTATACAAATAATACGATTGTGTTAATTACCATAACAAGAATTGTTCAACATAAACCAGTCGATAAATGGCTTGTTCCAATATTCAATGCTCTAGAAAAGAACAATAGGTTAAAGTATATTCTTGCAGGTTTTAATGAATCAGAGTTTTCAAGTCAGATAAAAAAGGCTATTCGAGAATCTAAATATTCACAAAGAATAAAGTTATATGATTATGTTGAAACACAATTTATGAATACATTATTTAACTGTGCAGATTATGGGGTTTGGTTTTCATCTGCTTCTATTGCAATTCAACAAGCCATGGGAACCGGCTTACCAGTTTTTCTAATGTGTCAGGAGACCTTAGGACATTTATTAGATGAAGGTTGTAATGGAGTTTACTATAAAGATTACAATGATTTAACATTGAAATTAATTGCACTTAAACAAAAATTAAATAGAAGTAATATAGCACAAATGAATCATAAGTTTTCTTATCATAAAATTCTAGAAGAAATACTAAAATCAGTTTAAATTATGGTTCATGACAACTTAACTTGACTTTAAGGAGCCGTAAGTTGTTGTTATGAAGATGATTAATAGGTATGCATACCGTTCAAGAATTTCTGAAGCAAAATTCAGAGAAATTATTAAGTTATTTAGTGCTGATTTGACGAGTAGTCAAATAGCACAATTAAGTGGAATAAGTAGAAACACTATAAACAAAATTCTTAAAGCAGTAAGGTTCAGAATTGCAGAACATTGTGAACAGGAAAGTCCTTTTGATAAAGGCGAGATTGAACTCGATGAGAGTTATTTCGGAGCTCGAAGAGTACGAGGTAAGAGAGGGCGCGGAGCTCGTGGTAAAACAATCGTATTTTGAATGATCAAAAGACATGAAAAAGTGTTTACACAAATCGTGAAAAGCTGCACAGCTAAAGAACTTCTTTCGATAGTGAAAGAAAAGGTTCCTAGAGAATCTTCTATCTATACTGACACGTTTAGAAGCTATGATGGATTGGTCAATATGGGTTATAAAAAGCATTATCGAATAGCACATGGTAAGAATGAATTCGCTAAAGAACGTAATCACATAAATGGTATAGAAAACTTCTTGGGACTTGCAAAAGTATGCCTAGTTAAGTTCAGAGGAATGCATAAATCTACCTTTAATTTGCATCTTAAAGAATGTGAATTTAGATATAATTATAGACACCAAAATCTCTATGATCTTTTATTGGAAATGTTAAGAAAAAAACCCCTTAAGTTGTCATGAACCTTTTTTAATGTTAATAGTGTTGATTCAGCAATAAAAAAAAATTATTATATTTCAAAAGAAATTGGAATGAATTTAAAATTAGATAAATCAAAATTCTATGTTAAACAAGTTGAAAATATTGTATTAAATGGGATTAATCACGAAAGATTAAGAAATAATCCCAGATTGATTTCTTATTTAGAATCTAAAAAAATTATCAGAGAATTATTTGTATGAATAATGAAATAAATAGTAAAGAAATTATTTTCGTAGCTGGGTTAGGATATACAGGTTCAAGTGCATTAATTGATTTAATAAAAGAAGTTGACTCGTATTTTGTTTTTGAAAATGAATTCAGATTACTAGTTGATCCTAAAGGTATTGTAAATTTACGGGATGCCTTAACAAGAAATTGGAGTATTTTCCAAACAGATATGGCTTTAAGGGAATACGTTTTGTTTGTTAAGAACATAAGTTCAAGATTTAGAAGTCCCTATGCTTCTTTAGATCATTCAAGATATTTTGATTCTTTTCTAATAGAAGAGACAATAAAATTTATTGAAGAGCTTACTGAAATATCTTTTCGAGGATTTTGGTATGGGATTGACAATATTATTATCCGAAAGTTAAAGAAATTTAATTTTTTCCATAAAAAAAAAATTACAACAAAATTAATGCGTGTAGGGAAAATTTTTTCAGAATCAGATTTCGATAAAATTGCAGGAAAATATTTGAATCATTTATTTAATTTTTTATTAAATAAATATGAAAAAAAGTCAATATGTATTAACGAGAATTTTAGTTGTATGTTTCCTAAACGAATATTTAAAATAGTTAATAATTCTAAAATAATTTTAGTAGTTAGAGATCCAAGAGATGTTTATTCTTCTGGATTAAAGTCAAATGCAGTATTTGCTCCTAAAAATCCAGAAGATTTTATAAGATGGGAATTTTCTATCTACTCACGATGGCTAAAGATATTCAAACTACTTAAAGAAAATTCTACTTTTTCTCATCGGATAAAAGTTATTAAATTTGAGGATTTAATACTTAATTATAATGACACAATCAAACATATTTTTAATTTTTGTAATATACGCCAATCAGAACATAAGCAAAAGAATAAGTATTTAAAAATAACTGAATCTTCAAAAAATGTAGGACTTTGGAAACAGACATTATCAGCACAAGTTGCATGTAATATTGAGAAAAAATTCGCGGAGTTTTATTCTTGTTTCCATTACAAAATCTAACTCTAAACATTTATGATCATAAAATTTATTGGACTTCACTTCATCTTCAGTACAAATCTAATAAATAGAGACTGAATTATAAATTGATTATTTGTAAGTAATTGGAGAATAAATGAACAGAAAGCAAATTCTTAAATCGTTTAAAATATTATATGAATATTGTGCTGTTCATAGATTTATTGGATATAGCTTATTTGATTCACACACCTCTAAAATACCTTTTACCAAACTTCCTCATAAATTATCATTTATAATTAATCAAATAGTAAAAAGATCACCAATAAATATTAGACCTGTGCTTGGAATTAGGAAGAATTTCAACCCTAAGGGAATGGGTTTGTTTCTTTATGCTTTTTCCAAAATCAAAGCAGATGATATAGTCACACTAGATAATTTAGAAGATATAATGCGTTTTTTCTTCGAATGGTTACGTGAAAATTATAGCAAGAAATATATTGGTAAAGGTTGGGGATATCATTATGACTGGCCGAAAAGTGATGGCGCATTTGTTCCTAGGAATACCCCTAACACTGTAGTAACTGCATTTAATACTAGAGCAATTTTTGAATATTTTCAATTAACTAAAGATCCTGAAGCTTTCAATTTAATACTAGGAGCTAAAGATTTTATACTTAATAATACTTTTAAATTTTCAACATCAGATGGTATATGCTTTTCTTATACTCCTATAAAAAATGATATTACTATTAATGCCAATTTATTAGCTGCAGAGGTGTTAGCATATAGTGATTACATTCTTAAAGAAAAAAAATTCCAGGAAACAATATTAAGTGTTCTAAATTTTACGATGAATCGTCAAAATGATGATGGGTCTTGGTATTATAGTTTCAACGTGAAAACAAATGAACCCAAAAAACAAATTGATTTTCATCAAGGCTATGTTTTGGATTCAATATATCTTTTATGTAAATATTCTACAATAGATATGGATATTTATAAAAAGAATGTTATTCGGGGTTTAGAATTTTATTTTTCAAAACAATTTGATCCATCAGGTTTTGCTTATTGGCGATATCCCCAAAAATGGCCTATTGATATACATAATCAAAGTCAGGGTATTATTACTTTTAGTAGATTCTCAGATTTTGATAAAAAGTATCTTTCTTTTGCAAAAAAAATTGCTCATTGGACAATTAATAATATGCAAAGTAAAAACGGTGGATTTTACTACCAAAAATGGTCATTTGTAACTAATAAAGTTTCTTACATGCGATGGAATAACGCTTGGATGCTAGTAGCACTATCATATTTGCTGGAGAAATTAAAGTAAAAATTATGAGAATATTGATAGATATTGGTCATCCTGCACACGTCCACTATTTCAAGAATTTTATTAAAATAATGGAACAAAAAGGTAATAAATTCTTGATAACTGCTCGTGATAAAGAAATGACTCATTACCTATTGCAAACATATAAAATCGATTATTTTAATAGAGGAAAAGGTAGCAATTCCATATTTGGAAAGTTAAAATATTTACCAAAAGGTGTTTTAGCCATACTCAAATACTCAAGGAAATTTAAACCAGACATATTTTTAAGTTTTAGTTCTCCGTATGCTGCACAAGCCTCTCTTATTATGAACAAACCACATATTGCTTTTGATGATACCGAGCACGCTAAATTTAGCAGATTATTGTATCGACCCTTTACAAATATTATTCTTTCACCTTCTTGTTTTAAAACTAATCTGGGAAAGAAACAAGTTAGATTTAATAGTTATATGGAATTGTGCTATTTACATAAAAACTATTATCGAGCTAATTTTCAAATAAAAAAAATACTTGGATTGAAAGATGATGAGAAGTATGTAGTTTTAAGATTCGTTGCCTGGCAGGGTAATCATGATATTGGACATAAAGGAATAAGTGATAATTTCAAAGTTAAAATAGTTGAAGAATTTTCTAGGTATGCGAAAGTCTTTATTACATCTGAATCTAAGTTGCCGGAGAAAATCAAGAAATATGAACTTAATTTACCCTTTGAAAAAATCCATGATGTACTTGCGTCTGCCAACTTATTTTTTGGAGAGAGTGCTACAATGGCATCCGAATCAGCAGTATTAGGAATCCCTGCAATATATATAGATGATGTTGGAAGAGGGTATACCGATGAGCAAGAATTAAAATATGGATTAGTATTCAATTTCAGTGAATCATATGAAGACCAAAAAAAAGCCTTATCAAAAGGAATAGATATATTACGCAATTATGATTCATCTAACTGGAAGGGGTTAGGGCAGAAGTTGATTCGGGAGAAAATTGATATTACAGCTTTATTAGTTTGGCTAATAAAGGAATATCCAGAAAGTTATTATCAATTAAAAAATAATACGGAATTACATTATAATTTCTACTAAAATGCGTAAAGAAAAAAAATCACGTTACATTTTTATTGACTTAGTAATAATTTCGTTCTCATTTTTCTTTATTATTTGGTTAAAACCTGCTACAAAAAGGATATACTTCCCGCAGTATTTTCTTCCCTTTATTTTCTTCGTGTTTTTGTGGATTATATTATCTTTCCTTTTTGATAAATTTAATTTCAAGAATAAATTAACGATAAAGCATTATATTTCACCCATATTTAAAACTTCTCTTACATCATTAGCAATAATATTATCGATAATTTTTCTATTTGATCTATTACACTACTCTAGATTAATAGTTCTTGGCACAATAATATTATGTACCGCTTTAGAGTTATTTTTTCTGTTTATTTTATTTTTACATAGGAAAATTAAAGGTGATATTGATTTTTCTGATAGATTTACAAAACGTATTTCTTTATTAGATGATCAAGATATCGATCAAGAAATTACCAGCGAATATTCCTTTCCTGATTTAAAAAATATAGATGATTCAATATCCAGGACTCTTGTGAATAAGTATCTGATTCGCTATAAAGAATTATATAAGTTTATATTAGCTAATATAAATTTAAATGGAATCATTAAGACAAAATCATCAGTAGTAAAAACGCACACACTCTATAATATTGAACACTATGATCTAGAGTCTCAACAATTATTTATTAATCTACATAAGATAAATGATATAAGAAGAATAAACCGTTTTTTTATTCAGGTTAATAAAAATTTACAATTTGGCGGTTACTTTGTTGGGTCTGCTGAAACAATAAAAGAAAGATATCAAAGGTACAAGAAGAAGTATCCAATAATAGTATTTCATATAATGTATGGATTAAGTTTTCTTTTTACTCGAGTTTTCCCGAAAATTCCAATTTTAAAAGAAATATATTTTGTAATTACTAAAGGTAATAATCGACAAATATCAAAAGCTGAAATTCTTGGCCGATTATCGTATTGTGGTTTCAGCATTATTTCTGAAATCGAAGTTGAAAATTTATTTTATTTTATTGCTCAAAAGGTTCGAAAATATGAGGAGAATGAAGTACCAACATACGGACCATTGATTAAATTAAGAAGAGTAGGAAGAGAAGGTAAATCCATTTACATTTATAAACTAAGATCTATGCATCCATATTCAGAATATTTACAGAAATATATTTGTGATATAGGAGGTGGAACAATAGATGGAGATGGTTTTAAGAAAGATTTTAGAATAACAAGCTGGGGAAGGATATTAAGAAAATTCTGGATTGACGAATTGCCAATGTTTGTGAATTTTTTTAGATCAGATTTGAAATTAGTAGGAATAAGACCTTTAAGTTATCACAAATACTGTCTTTATTCAGATAAAATGAAAAAATTAAGAGTTCAGTTCAAGCCTGGAATAATTCCTCCATTTTATGCAGACTTACCAAAAAATTTAGCAGAATTAGAGAAATCTGAATATAATTACTTGATCAAATATCAGCAAAGACCTCTTCGAACTGATTTTGAATACTTCTTTAAAGTTTGGTTTAATATTTTATTTAAAGGAGTGAGAAGCAAGTAAGTTTGGAGTTAATATATAATGAGTAAGATAAAATTTGCACTTGTAGGCTGTGGACGTATTTCAAAGAAACATATCGATGTTTTGCAAAATCACATTCAGAATAAAGCTGAATTAGTTGCAGTATGTGATCATAATAAATCACGGGCAAAAGAAGTTGGAAAGCGAACTGGTGTCCCGTATTATAATTCGTATGATGAGATGTTGACTAAACATCCTGAAATCGATGTTGTAACCATCCTCACCGAAAGTGGAAATCATGCAAAAAATACTATTGACATTGTATCAAAATATAAAAAACATGTTGTCGTAGAAAAACCTATGGCTCTTGATTTAGACGATGCTGACGAAATGATACGAATATGCGACGAGAATGGCGTGAAATTATTTGTGGTTAAGCAGAATAGATATAATCTTCCCGTTATTAAGCTGCGAGAAGCACTTGAGTCTGGAAGGTTTGGTAAGATCGTTATGGGAACTGTCCGTGTAAGATGGTCAAGAGGACAATCATATTACGATCAGGATAACTGGCGCGGAACCTGGGCTATGGATGGTGGTGTTTTTACCAATCAAGCTTCTCATCACGTTGATCTTCTCGAGTGGATGCTTGGAGAACCAGTTTCTGTATTTGCGAAATCAAGAACTGCATTAGTTGACATTGAAGTTGAAGATACTGGTGTGGCGATAATACAGTTTATGAGTGGAGCCATTGGCGTGATAGAAGCGACAACAGCCACAAGACCCGATGATTTGGAGGGCTCATTGTCGGTTCTTGGTGAAAAGGGGACAGTTGAGATAGCTGGTTTTGCAGTAAATGAAATGAAGATATGGAATTTTCAGGATAAAATTCCCGAAGATGATCAAGTTTTAACTAAATACAGGGAGAATCCACCTAATATATATGGCTTTGGGCATATCCGCTACTTGGATAGTGTATGTGACTCTTTAATCAATAATAAAAGAGCGTTGGTTGACGGACTTGAGGGTAGGAAAAGTCTGAAACTGATATGTGCAATTTATGAATCAATTGAAACGGGCGAAGAAGTATTTCTAAAATACAAACCGCGAAGATGCAAGCTTGGAAATCACAATGGAAAGTAATGATCCAAAAACAGTAAATGCTTCAATTCGAGAAGTACAATTTGGGACGAATGTAACAATAATCAAACCTGTTAATTTATATGAATGCTCAATAGGTGATAATTGCTTCATCGGTCCCTTTGTGGAAATACAAAAAGGAGTAGAGGTAGGTAAAAATACAAAAATTCAGTCTCATTCATTTATTTGTGAATTAGTTGTCATAGGTGAAGGATGTTTTATTTCCCATGGGGTTAAATTTGTAAATGATCTTTTCCAATCTGGTCATCCAGCCGGTGGAGATACGAGCAAATGGAAAAAAACTGTTGTTGGCAATAATGTTTCAATTGGAACTAATACTACCGTTCTTCCAGTAAAAATTTGTGACAATGTTGTAATTGGAGCTGGAGCAGTAGTAACAAAGAACATAACTCAATCGGGTGTTTATGCTGGTAATCCAGCTAGACTAATCAGAGTCTTGAAAGGATGAAATGAGAATTCCATTTGTAGATCTTCAAATTCAATATCAATCAATAAAAGATGAAATTGATCAATCGATTAAAGAGGTTATAGACAATACAGCTTTTATTGGAGGAAAGAAAGTAGAAGAATTTTGTGATAATTTCTCACAATATATCGAGACAAAATATTCTATTCCAGTCGGCAACGGTACTGATGCCCTTTTTATTGCGTTAAAAGCACTCGGTATTGGACAAGGAGATGAGGTTGTCACAGTTGCGAATACTTTCATAGCAACTTCAGAAGCTGTTACTGCAACCGGAGCAAACGTTGTATTTGTAGATTGTCATCCTGATTATTTTACGATGAATTCTGCTTTAATAGAGGAAAAGATATCTGAAAGAACAAAAGCAATAATTCCTGTACATCTTTATGGACAACCAACAACGATTGAAGATATTTGTAATATTGCTCAAAAACATGACCTGTATGTTATTGAAGACAGCGCACAGGCTCATGGTGCTAAATATAATGGTAAGAAGGTGGGGACTTTTGGTGACCTTGCAACCTTTAGTTTCTACCCGGGAAAAAATCTAGGTGCTTATGGTGATGCCGGAGCTATCTTAACTGATAATCAAGATCTAGCTGATCTATGTAAAAAATTAGCCAATCATGGTAGAATTGATAAATATGATCATGAGATTGAGGGCTTTAATTCTCGTATGGATGGGATTCAAGCTGCTGTTCTGAACGTAAAGTTGAAATATATAGAAAAGTGGAATGCGCATAGAAGGCGGGCTGCTCAAATATATGATACACTTCTCGAAAATGTAGCGGAAATTATTACACCGAAAATCTGTGATAAAACTTTGCCCGTTTATCACTTATATGTAATTCGAGCAAAAAAAAGAAACGATTTACGACTATTTCTGAAGGAAAAAGGCATCTCTACAGGCATTCATTATCCTATTGGATTACCGTTCCTAAAAGCATATGAATATTTAGGTCATCGCCCTCAGGATTTTCCTGTAACATATAAATATCAATCAGAAATTTTAAGCTTACCAATTTATCCTGAAATTACAAATGAAATGATCAACTATGTAGTGGATAAGATAAAGAGCTTTTATGCATAGCAATAGAGTTCCAGTTAAGAAAATTTATTCTTTGATCAACACCGTATTTCTAAAATTAGGTGTTCCTATAGATGATGCACATATTTGCACTGAAGTCCTAATTGCATCAGATCTTAGCGGTATTGAGTCTCATGGTATCGGTCGCCTCAAAATGTATTATGATCGTATCATAGCAGGTATTCAAAATCCAATAACCAAAATTGATGTAATAAAGGACAGGGCTGCAATTGCTGTATGGGATGGCAATCATGGTATGGGACAAGTGATCAGTCATCAGGCAATGCTAGCTGCCATTGATAAAGCTAAAGAATATGGCGTTGGTATCATAACCGTGAGGAATTCTACACATTATGGCATAGCTGGGTATTATGCAAAATTAGCATCAGATAATGACATGATTGGCATTACAATGACGAATGCGCGCCCATCAGTTGCACCATTATTTGGAGTGTCACCAATACTGGGAACAAATCCGATTGCTTTTTCTACACCAACTAATATGGACTATCCTTTTCTTTATGATGCGGCAACTTCAATAAGTCAGAGGGGAAAGATTGAGGTGCTTAATCGTGAAGGCAAATCAACACCTGATATTTGGGCTATTGATAATTCAGGTAATCCTTGTGATGATACCGAGGAACTATTGATTGAACTGTTACAAAAGAAAGCTTCTCTTGTAGCTTTAGGAGGAAGGGAAGAAATTACCGGTGGTCATAAAGGATATGGATTAGGTGTTATTGTTGAAATTTTAAGCAGTGCTCTGCAGAACGGCGCATACTTATATCAACTTTCGGGGTTAGAAAAAGATAAACAAGTTCCATATAAATTAGGACATTTCTTCATGGCTATAGATATTGATTCCTTTACTGATATAGGATCATTCAAAAAAATAACAAGTGATATTATAAAACAAATTAAAAATTCAAAACGAGAACCCGAAAAGGATAATATATTTATTGCTGGCGAGAAAGAATATTTAAAAGAAAAAGAAGTAAGAAAAATAGGTATACTAATTAATAATGAACTACGAAAGAATCTTGAAGTAATGATTTATGAATTAGATATTAATTTTACATTTGATGACTATAACTAATCAAGGAATAAGAATCATTATTACTAAATATATAGGCAGAGCGATGAGAAAAAAATTAGCAATTTTCCTTCTTCTCTTTCTTTTAAGTACTAATTCGATTTATGCAGATTTCACCGTCCCTCTGGATGATGAGGTTTACGATTATCTGCAATCTATGGAAATCTTGGATAAAATACCATCAAATGCTGTTTATCCGAAATATTATGATCGTATCGAAAATTACCTTTACGATATCGCTGATGAAGATATTCCAAGAAGCTATAAAGAGCTGAATAGAAAATATTTATCATTCATGAAAATCGATGATGAAGATGGGTTTCATTCAGAAATAATTCCTCTAAAAGAACTTCCTTGGAAAATATTAAAGCCAAATAGTATTGATGAATCAAGATCATCATTTTTATCATATAAGAAAGATGATCTCAATCTATTTTCATCATTTATACTTGGCATTGACTATGACATAAAAAACGATGACGATCAGCAGCATAGAACTTATCAATATTATGGTCTGGAATTTGGTGGTAACTTTCAAAAAAATCTAGGACTATATACTCGTTATAGAAAAGGCAATTATACTGGTGATTACGACTTCATTCATGAAGATCCTTATATTCATCATAGCGGAGGAATGGATCGTAAAGTGTCTGTTTATTCCGAATTTGATTTCAAGAATCCTGTTCTGGATCTTTCTATTGGTTATAGTAACTTCAAAATTGGGAAAAATATTACTTCATCCGTAATTCTAAACGGAATGACTAATCCATTTGGGTATTTTAAATATTATAAAAAAATTGGTAAGTTTAATTTTATGGCATTTAATTCACAACTTACTGCAGATAGTGTGACCATCTCATCAGAATTTCCGGTTAAATCATTTTCTCTGCAAACTCTCTATTATCAAACTGAAAGATTGCAGGTTGGTGTTGGACAGTCAGTTATATATGGTAACAAAACTATAGATATTGCCTACTGGACTCCCTTGATGGTATTCAAGCTTATTGATTTTAAAAATCACAATAGAGATAATGAATTTGTATTTGCTTATTCAACATGGATTCCTTTTAATGGTATATTGCATTATTTCAATTTATTTATGGATGATTTAAAAAAGAGTCAATTATTTACTAAAGATTGGCTTACAAATTTTGCTTTACAGACAGGATTCATGTATCAGTCTTCATCATTTCCGTTGAGATTGTCAGCTGAATGCACTGCAGTCGGACCAACTACATATGCTCATCGTGATTATGAACTGATTTATTCACAGGATAATATGCTCTTAGGATATTTATATGGATCAAACCTATTCAACCTTTCATTCCAGATAAACTATATGAATCCATATTTCATTGCTGAGATCCAATACGAGAATATGCAGCAAGGAAGCAATGGAAGCGACCCTTTTAGTTGTGATACTGATCCAGCTGAGTTCCTTTCCGGTGAATTCACTCGTACGCAAAGATTAACTGGAAAAATATCTTTTTATTTAAATCAACATCTCAAAGCAAAGGTACAATATTCGATTATTGATAAAGTTAATAAAACCATCAATTATCTTTATTCTGGATTGGAGTTTCAATTTTGAGTTTGAGGATTCATATATAGAGTAGAGATTCAGAATGTCCATAACCAACATTCCCCATCCTAAATGACCATCAACAATAATGTTTTCCGGATTCTCTTCTGGCTTTCCCTCGCGATTATCACAATTGCATCGATTATTCCTCAATTTTTCCCGCAGCGTGTTAAAATTTCTCATGATTTTTCGTTTCGGTTAGATTACGTACTTCATTTTCTCAGTTATTTTTTCTTAGCTTCTTTTCTCACATTCTGGAAATTTTCAAAGAATAAAAAGTATAAGCTTATTTTATTTATCGTAATTTTTGGGATTATCGTAAGTTCAATTTTTGAAACCATCCAATATTTTCTTCCATCCAGAACATTCAATCCTTATGACATGCTTTGCAATTTTTCTGGATTCATTATTGGGCTCGTTTCTTCGCTGATTTATCTAAGAATAAATATTCGATCGAAATAAATTAGAAGAAATAATCAACGATCTGTACGAACAAGCATAACTATAGAAATAAGAAATGAAATTTTGTAATATTCAGTTCAGTATAGTTAGTGTTCTTTGTTAATAAGCATTATAATTTAAAAACATTTAAATATGGATTTGATCTACAAAGAAGAATTTTACAAAATTAAAAAAGCTTGTATAATAGTTCGGAGAAAGCTAGGCAATGGATTTTTGGAGAAAGTTTATGAAAATGCCCTATCCATTGAATTGAAGAAATTAGGATTTATTATTGAATTACAGAAGGAATTGTTAGTTTACTATGACGATAAAATCATTGGGAAATATTATGCAGATATTGTTGTTGATAATAAAATCATTATTGAGCTGAAAACTGTTTCGAGGATCTTACCAATACATAAATCTCAACTTCTTAACTATCTTGTTGCAACTGGTTTTGAGTTGGGTGTTTTAATAAATTTTCCAAACGATAGTAATGGTTTTGAAATTGAAAGAATACCAAATTTCAGAAAATAATAAGATAGCAACGAACGCTAACGAACAGAGACGAACAAGATTAATTAAAATACTTAAATACATCATTTCCGAATTTATTATTAAAGTATCTTTTGTTAGGTGTTGTTAGTGTTTGTTAGTTGCAAAATAAGATAGCAACGAACGATAACGAATGGGAACGAACAAACATAAATGTATGTGCTAACAATTAAACAGTGTCAAAGCCGTTTTCTTAATATTTTTGTTCGTTTTTGTTAGCGTTTGTTAGTTGCTAATTATATAAAGGAGACTCATGAAAAATATGTCGATTTCCCCCAATGGAACTGAATACCAGCTTCCAACTGAAGAGCAATCAGCTAAGGAGTTAGACGTACTAAAAAAAATCACTGAAGAACAAAGGAAACTCGGACGTAAAATTGTGGCAGTCCAGGGCATGGGTTTTGTCGGATGTGTCATGGCAGCAGTTGTAGCAGATGCAGTTGACGAGGATGGGAATCCCCTATACTTCGTTCACGGTCAGCAAAGAGCGTCTGCGCGTTCCTTCTGGAAAGTACCAGTCATCAACACCGGAGTTCCACCGGTAAGTTCATCAGACGCTGAAGTTCCTGAAATTTTCCACAGGACTGTTGTTGAAAAGAAAACACTTCGAGCAACTTGGCTGAATTATGCCTATGAAATAGCTGATGTTGTGGTGGTAGATATTCAGCTGGATGCCACCAAACCTGCCTTTGGAGATGCATCTCAGGGATATTGCGATATGTCTGCATTCAGGGATGGTATGAAAACACTTGGCAAGTATATTTCACGTGAGTGTCTTATTCTCGTAGAAACAACTGTACCTCCTGGTACTTGTCAAAATGTGGTGAAACCAGTTATTGAGGAGGAATTCACAAAACGCGGGATTGATATTAAAAAAAGTCCCCCATTGATCGCACACTCTTATGAACGAGTTATGCCCGGCGCAAAATATGTCAGTTCCATTCGTGATTTCTGGCGTGTGTTTTCCGGAGTGAATGAAAAAAGTAAAGAGATCGCTCGTGAGTTCTTAAATAATATTCTCGATACCGAGAAATATCCTCTAACAGAATTGGATAATACAAATGCATCAGAACTCTCCAAAGTTATGGAGAATTCCTATCGCGCAACCAATATTGCACTCACTCTTGAGTGGGCAAAATGTGCAGAAAAGATCGGCGTGGATCTTCATAAAGTACGTGTTGCGATTCGTAAACGTAAAGGAACACATGATAATCTGTTGCGACCAAGTCTTGGTGTTGGTGGATATTGTCTCACCAAAGATCCGGTTCTGGCAAACTGGGCAATGGACGCGATCTTCCATATTGACGAGAAATTGAAGATAGCCATCAATTCTGTTGACGTGAATGACAAAATGCCGCTCCATACGATCGATCTAATCCAAGAGGAGTATCCAGAGCTAAAAGATATAAAGATTGTTGTTCTAGGGGTCTCATATCTCGAAGATCTTGGTGATACACGACATTCACCCTCCGAAACCTTGATAAAATTCTTGAATGAGTATTGGGCAGTTGTCAAAACGCATGATCCTTATGTGGAATATTGGGCAGAAATGGAGAATGTTCCGATAGAAAAATCTCTGGAAGAAGCATTAAAAGGAATTGATGTCATCATATTTGCAGTTGGGCATACAGAATACCTTGAGCTCATTCCGGATGATGTTGTGAAGATGTCAGAAGGCAAACCGCTCATCATAGACTGCTCGAATTTTCTCCCGGATGAGAAGATCAAGAAATATCTGAAATTGGGATGTAAGGTAAAAGGCGTTGGGAAAGGGCATATAAAAGACTTGTAATTATATAATTTCTAATAACATAAACTACCATCAAATGGGATTGAATTTTTTCAGTCCCATTTTTTTATTGTAATGGGAAAATAGTTCTATTTTTTTAACTGAGAAAGTTGGGAAAAAAATGTAAGAATAAACAATCAATTTTAGACGAAAAAAAAGTTCTAAACCACCAAAAAGTGTGTCCCAATTCCTTAAGAACATTTTTCATCCTTTAGAAGTCTCGTTTCGTCGGCTTGACGAAGGATCTCCCTGGTCTATAATTTGTCTTTTCTGAGAGATCGTTGTGCTGATAAATCGGTATAACAATAACGAACTTATTTTATCTCTAATCAACGATAAAACCTTTCTATATCTATCTTTATAGGTTTTATGCTTTTTCACAAATACTGTCTGAAAATACCTAATTCGACTACAAAAAATACCTCGAAAAAAGTACTCAAAACCAGTCTTATTATCTCTTATGTTTTGCATAGCGAAGACCAGTTCTAAGGCAGGTTCTGAAGTGTTCTGGAGGAATGGGCGAAATTTGCCGTTTTCGGGGGAAAAGTGGGGCTATAATACGGGTAATTTTGTTAGAAAATGAACCAAGGTAATGTGCTTCCAGTAAGCACTTTAGACTAAACAGGCTATCCACAAAACAGAGGTAATCTTTTAGTTCAAAATACGCACCTAGATGGACAAACCCGCCATGCCCGTAAATAGCTTAAAACCAAGAGGTTACAGATTTTGAGCCGGTGGTTTTAAATTAATAAATTCCGAACAATTCCAGCTAATACCTATAAATACCCTAATATCATACACCCAATACCCTCAATAGCTCCCCATGAACTTTTCCATTCGATGCAGCGATCTCCTTATCAAAAATTGAAAATTTTGAGCCATCAAATTTCGTGACCTTCCCGCCAGCTTCCTCGAGTATGACAACACCTGCAGCAGTATCCCAGGGATAAAGCTCAACCTCCCAATAACCATCAAATATTCCACACGCAACATAGCACATATCGAGTGCGGCAGCGCCGGGACGACGAATACCCCGGCATTTTTTTATCATTTTTGAAAAATTGCTGATATTGTTTCTTTCTTCATTCAACATGTCATAAGGAAATCCTGTGGCAAGGAGCGATTTTGAAAAGTCTGCATTATCTGATACTGAGATTGGCTCGCTGTTTCTAAAACTACCTTTGCCTTTCTCAGCATAAAAAAGTTCATTGAGGATGGGATTATATACAACACCAACAATACTCTTACCATCTTTTTGTAACGCGATCGAGACACACACAAAAGGAAATCCATGCACATAATTGGTCGTGCCATCCAGCGGATCGATGACCCAGCGATAGGGTTGTGATGCATTTTGTTTGTGCTCGGTTTCTTCTGTGAGAATGTTATGCTTCGGATAATATTTTAAGATTGTTTCTACAACAGCTTTCTCAGCTTCTCTATCAACATTTGTAACAAGATTAATCCGTCCTTTGTAGTCGATCTCTTTCTTCTCATGAAAATTTTCTCTGATGATATTACCGGCTTTTTCTGCGGCTTCGAGTGCAATATCCAGATATTTTTTCATGATTTATCCTTTGCAGCACCTTTCAGGTTGAGAAGCTTTTTTCCATGCTCTTTCAATTGGGTGAAATTCTGTGGATGAAAAAGCAGGTATTTCTGCGTGTAACAACTACTCCAGCAGCCATCGCATGTTGAGTATTCTTCAAGCGTCTTAAGATATTCTTCACTGTTCACAATTTCTTCGAGATCCTGTTCAAACAGGTTTCCAATGCCATCACCCTTGCAGAGATGTACCTCCCCATTATGCATTATGGTGAGACGTGTTGCCGTGCGTTTGCCATCCACAAAAGGACAGAAGTCGGGAAAATCATTATCGATAATTCGTGGAATTCCTTCAATGAAGCTATTGAGATTAAGAATTGATGGATTATCTTTCAGAAAATCTATAGTTTTTTGTAGAGCTTCTGCATCGGTGATCTTCATCTCATCATCTTCTTTTGTCGTGTCGAGTAATGAGTGATACACACCAATCGTCACTTCCCAGCCAGCGTCTTTGCTGGCTTTTATTATTTCAGGAACCTGATCGAGATTTTTTGCACTGAGTACGCAATTAGCATAAGTGAAGGAAGATGAACCGAGCTCCATTTTACGTGCAGTGATTTTTTTCATATTACTCAGCACAATATCTGCATGATCTTTTACCCCTCGCAGATAATCACCATTTCCGCCGAGTCCATCCATAGAGGTTTGGATGTTTATCCCGTTTTTCAGGCAGAAGTCGATCACATTTTCGATCTTATCATAATCAAAATAGAGTCCCGAAACAAGTGAAACAGAAAGCGGGAAAACAGTTCGTGCACGATCAAGAATCTCTATTATATCAGGATGGAGAAGCGGTTCACCTCCGCTGATCATGCCGACAAGACTGCCGTATTTCTTCAATCTTCGGAGCACGAGCATATAATCAGAGAAACTCATAAAGGGCTTACCCTCACGGTTCTCATGAATGTTGCACTGCCTGCATCGCTGGTTGCACAGACGGGTGATCTTTATTTCTGTGACAGAATTGATCGGCTTATTCTGAAGGAGGTGCTTCGTTATTTTCGGAAGGGTTTTGAGCAGTGTTCTTTTTCTCATTGATTCTTTCTACGTTCTTTTTTGCCAGTTCGAAATCGGGATCAAGTTCCAGAGCTTTTTTTAGGAGTACAAGCGCCTGTTCGAGCTGCCCGTCATTTTCATATATAACAGCAAGATTGTTGAGGGTTTTCATTTCTTCTTTATGTTCGAGGATCTCTTCATACAACACACGGCATTTCTGAATATTTCCCTCTGCTTGAAAGAGGAAAGCATAATTATATTTTGCTTCTGTGAACTCCGGATCTAATTCCATTGCATTGAAAAAATGCTCTTTTGCTTTTTCGATTTTTCCCTTTGTGGAGTAATAAATACCAAAATAGTAGTGAAGATCAGCAGAATCAGGGAAAACCTGCAGGTATTTCTTCAAATCATTATACGCTTTATCAAAATGCTGCTGTGCGTATTTATAGGCAATTCGCTGGATAAATTCACTTTCTGAGAGAACCATGCCCGATTCACCAAATACCTTTTCTTTGATATACCAGTTACTATTTATTTTTTTTAAAATAAGTGAAAGTGAATATTTCCCATTTATCTCGAATTCCACAATCGCCTGATCCTGCTCTTTACTCAGCGCAGACCGGATAAGATCGAATTCTCTGATGGATTTGAATGCTTTATTTGCGATATTTCTTTTGATATAATTCAGCGTGAAATCCTTGTCTTTATATACTTCATGATGAACAAGGAGCGGAAGTGTGTCTTCGTGGTCAAAATTAACAACCAATTTCATAAAACGGTTTGCAGCATCCTCGTGAGTTTCATAAGCTTTCTTTTGAAGTGGAATGCCAAGTTGTTCTCGAACATAATTATAGGATAATGCACCTTTTAATGCCTGCTCATGTTTTTTTAGAAAAGAATCGATCTTCTTTTTTCCGGCTTCGTTTTCTGCATAGGATTTTGGGGTATTATTTTCAAAGAGGTGATTTTCAGTCTTAATCCATGTATGAAGGTGAAGATCAAGGAGCTCCTGCTGTTCTGAGATAGATTCAGAGTAATTGTTCAACTGAAGAGAGTTTTTGTCCTGAGCGCTTTTAAGAGCATATTTGCAGTCTTGCGGACACTCCATCTTGATACGAATTTCGTTACAGCAATGGAAGCAGATTTGCCGATGAGTTTTTGGGCATTTTCGCATGGCTTTATGTTTTTTACAGATCTGGCAGCGTTTGGGTGGAAATATTCCAAAATAGGTTTTCATATAGTGTCTTTCTTATGCGGTTGTATAGGTTTCGGGATTTGGGGGGATTGATTGCTTAAAGCGGTTTTTCTTTACGAGGGAAATTATGTGTTGGATTTGCTCTTCCGTAAATCCCCGTGAAAGTAATTCTTCAAGTGGCAGCTTTTTTTCATAAAGAGCATAGAGGATTTCGTCAGCATCGTTGTAGGAAAACCCGAGTTCTTCTTCGTCGGTTTGATCTTCCCATAGATCGGCGGTAGGGGGTTTTGTTATGATATTTTCGGGAACTCCCATCATTTCTGCAAGTTTCCAGACCTCTGTTTTATACAGGCAGCCGAGCGGTTCGAGTGCGCAAGCTCCATCTCCGAATTGCGTAACATACCCGAGGAGAAGTTCTGTTTTATTGCCTGTGCCAAGCACGAGTGCATGCTCTTTTGCAGCGAGGTCATAGATCGTGCACATGCGCATTCTTGCCTTCATGTTGCCTTTTCGAAGTATGTCTGCTTCGGGTTCATAAGTGTCAAAATAGGCATTGACCATCGGGGTAATTTCACGCACATAGTATTTTATTCCGAGATTGTCAGCAATCAATTTCCCATCATCGAAACTATCATCCCTGCTCGTTTTGTAGGGCATGAGTACGCCGATCACATTTTCTTTGCCAAGCGCTTCCACGGCAATATATGCAACGAGGGATGAATCAATCCCGCCGGACAGTCCGATAATACCTTTTGAAAAACCGGCATCCTTGAAATAGGTTTTGATGAAGTTAATTATCTTTTGCTTTTCTTTTATGAGATCGATATTTCGCATTTTCATCTCACCTTAATATTATCAATCGATTGCACTATGAAATCTGCAAAGGATTCAAGAAGGTCAGCGCTATCTTTGCCTGAAAGCACTGCAATAGAAAGCCCACAACCTGCGTTCTTTGCCATTTCCATATCCAGCGTGCTGTCACCCACAACTGCGGTATGCTCTGGTTTGATTTCAAGCCTCTCACACACATAATGCACCATATCTGGAGCAGGTTTGTCATTCGTGATGCTGTCCGCACCGGAAATCGCGTGTACCTGGTCGAGTACATCGAATGCTTCCAGGATTTTCTCACATCTCACTGCGAGGTCGGAAGTTGCAACTGCGATCTTGATGTTGTGTTCCAATGCATTTTCAAATAATCCCCGAATATCCCCAAGCGGATTTGCGATCTTCTTCAAATCCACAATACTGTCCACTTCTCCAAAAATGCGGTGAGTTGACTCGTGCGCTTCATCTTTCTTCAATCCAAACTCTATGAGTTTTTTTATTACTTTTTTTTCTGTTGTCGGTCGGGAATCTGTCAGGATAGCAACATCGAGAATATTCGTTGAATAAGGATCTGCACCCATTGCCCGAATGATGTCATCAACTCTATTCTCTGCTAATTCGAAATGCTCGCCAAGTAATCTCGCCCGTTGTTTGATGATCTCAATCCACATATTTAAATCGGATAACGTGCCGTCTTTATCAAATATCATGAGTTTTATTTGTGCAGGATCAATATATACCGTGCCGTTCTGCAAATGTGCTGCTTTGTGTGCCATTAAATCCTTTCTATTGCCTGAAGAACATCCATAAGAGTGATCTCGTCGAGTTTCCTGTTTTTGCCGATCATGCTTGCAAGGAGCGAGAGAAATTGTTCGACGGTCATGTCTGCATACTTATCGAGGATCAAGTAGGATATATCCGAACTGCTTCCTTTTAGTATATTGTCGAGTTCATCTGTATCTTCTTTTTTTTCTGATTTCTTTTCAGGTTTGGATGTTGGTTTGCCGGTTTCCTTTTCCTCATCTTTCTTAATATTGAACACGTCCTTTTCGTCATCACTCATGACGAATGAACCGATTGCCGCGCGATCCTTTTTACTTTTAGAGCTTATTATCTCTTCAAGATAGGTGATCTTCTTTTCATAGAACTCATCATGCTTTTTCTCGTTGAGTTTTTTATACATGATCAGTGCCATTGCATACTTACCCTGTTCCTCGTACATTTTTGCAAGAGCCGGTGATGCGGCAACATCCTGAAATTCCATATTAAACCTCAATCCTGTTTTTTATTTTATCGAATATGCCCTGTCCGATGCCTTTCACGTTCATGATCTCTTCGATGGTTTGAAAAGAGCCATGTTCGTTTCTGTAGTCAATAATTGCCTGCGCTTTTTTCTCTCCTATTCCGCTTAAATTCTGCAGCTGTTCAATCGTCGCAGAATTAATGTTGATAATATCAGTTATGTCGGAAGAAGCAGCATTCGATGAAGGAGAATCATCAGCAACAAACGCATATACTTCTACCGAATCTCCAATCATTTCGAGATAGGGAAGGAGTTTTGCCAGAGTTTTCTTGCCGATTCCTTTAATATTCGTCAGTTCAATAAGAGAAGAAAGTGTTCCATGTTCTGTTTTATATTCGTAAATCGCCTGTGCTTTTGCAGGACCGATACCCGGCAATTCCGCAAGCGTTTCAATATCTGCAATATTGATGTTGATCATCATGGGCTCATGGGATTTTTCCACAACTTTCTTTAGACTGTCTTTAATTGTACTCGTAGAATCGGCATCGAGAATGGAAGAAATGTTTTTCACATTGAGCACAACCAGCCCAATAACAAGGAATACAACAACAAAAATGATGATGTTGCGTTCCTCGGGAGTGAAATATTTATTCATAGATCAAATGTGTCAGGACTGTGCCCACATTCTGCAGACTTTCTGGGCTGCATTTGTCGGGCGTATCCTCGATAGTGTGCCAGTATGGATACTCCATATCAATAATATCTATCGCTTCGTACCCTGCTTCAAGAAAAGCATAATGATCGTCATAAATATAATATGTTTTTTTGGAAGAAAAGGAGCGGATATCGTTTTTTCTGGCAATGTCCCACACTTTTTTTACCAGTGCAGGAGATGAATTTTGTGAAAATGATTCAATCCTAATATCCAAATCAGCATCTCCGATCATGTCGACCACGATCACGAACTCGGGGTCTTTTCCCTTATAGTGCTCGACAAAATATTGTGATCCAAGGCACCACGTTTCGTTCTCTCCATAAGAGCCAGCATCTTCTGCATCAAAAAAAAGAAGGTCGATTCCGTATACAGGTGGTTCGTTTGCCTGTAATATAGTTGCAAGTTCCATGAGCACAGCAACACCGGATGCGGCATCGTTCGCACCGATAATCGGCGTGTTATGATTGGAAACATCCTCATCTTTATCAGCCCATGGGCGCGTATCCCAGTGAGCTCCGATGAAAATGCGTCGTGGTCTGTCCGGGTAATAGGATGCGAAAATATTCGTGCATTGAAATGTTTCTTCATGAATTTCAATGGGAAATTCCTGAGTGCTTACTTTTGCACCGTAAGAGTTCAGGAAGTCTATAAAGTAATCTTTGCATTGAGTGTGACCTTCAGAGCCCGGATTCCTTGGCCCGAAATCGCACTGTGCTTCGAGGTAATCGAATGCTTTCTCTCCGCTGAATTCGGGAATGGTACTCGAGCATCCAAAAAGGAGCAACGCGCATAACCATATCAAACCAATTATTTTCATAATATATTTTTGTAATATTTTCCTATGAATTCAACGAGAAATGAAACAGATTCGTTGTCAATTTTTCTATTGGTGAAAATCCCTCGAATAGATAATCTGAGTGAAATCTTCAGGAAGATCAGCCTGGGTCACATTTCTCGGATAAATCCGCAGGGGATTAATATCGATGCCTCCGCGACGAGTGTATTTGCAGATCAGAGCTAGTTTTTGGGGTGCTAAAATATTTACCAGATCAAAGAGGATTCTCTCGCAGCACTCCTCGTGATATTCATTATGTAGTCTGTAGGAGATAATATATTTGAGTAAGGATTCCGGCTGTATCGTTCTTTTGTCAGCGCTAAAATACAAATATAAAGAACCCCAGTCCGGCTGGTTTGTGAGTGGACAATTCGATCTTAGAAGATGTGAACAAAAATAGTAATCCTGATGCTTTGAAATATCTGTCTGCAGCAGAGAGGTATTCGGCTTGTATTCTGAAATTTCATCAATTTCAAGTTCATCTATACAGAAGAAATTCGAGCTGTCGGTAAAAATATTTGAGAAAGATGAATGTGTTTCATAAGAGATCTGAACATTATCAGTATCAAGAATTTTCTCGATATCTGTCTTAACCAAATAGAGTACCTCTTCAAATGTAGAGAACCTTACCATTGCATAGGAATTAAGGTACAGTTTTAATGATTTGCTCTCCACGATATTTGGAGAATCAGAATCATATTCAATGGTAAGAATGCCTGCTGTCGGTTTCCCAATATTTTGAAGGAATGAGAATTCATAGGCATTCCAGATATCGATCCCATGAAAAGGCACCGGCTCTGTCCAGCCGATTTTGTTTCTGCCCTTTGAGCGGGGTATCGGTTTGAGAATTTCCGCATTGTGATTTAAAAATACTTTGTCCATTTTAAACCCTCATCTCAAAAAATAATAATTCTTCTGTCAGAAATTTTAACAAAATTGTAATAGAAATATTTCAGTGTCAAAATGCTTCTCCTGTGGAGATCGAAAAATTCCAGTCCTCTTCTCCAAATCCGATATCGATACGCAGGTTAAGCCGGTCATCCGTGAAGAATGAGTAGCGCAACCCAAAGCCGAGATCCGATCTGGCTTGAGCGAGAGAGAAGTTCTTGATTTTGTCGGCTACTTGACCATTCTCAGCAAAAACAACAAATCCCAGTTTATTGAGAAATCCACTTTCCCATGGAAAAACACGGTACTCGGCTCTGAATACAGCAATTTGTTTGTCAATATTCAGGTTGGGCGTCATCCCGCGCATATGCTTATCCAGATGGGGTATGCTGTAAAAGGGAGGATTCTTGGAGGTGAGAGATACATATCCCTGAAGCGCAAAAACGTGTTTATCAGAAAAGGAAAAGTACTGCCGGAGATCAAGAGTGTACTTATCAAAATTATAATCGCTTCCTATGAACTTATTGTAGTTTATTGCTTGAAAACTCACGAGCTGTCCTTTTGTCGGGTAGGATTCAGCATTTCTGCTATCATAGCTGATCTGTAAGCCCATTCCTGAATTAAAACCACCTTTGCTTCCGGGAATTGTTCCTGAATATAATAAACCGCCATCCTCCTTTTTCGTAATATCATAATAACTGAAGTCATATATAATTGATAGATCCAAATTTGCGGATATCTTTCTACTCACATCAAAGGTGCATCCGAATTCGATTGGAGTAAAATTCTCTGCTTTATCAACTTCTGCGTATCTGCCGATGCCGTAAAATATTGAGGGCCATTTTTTGAAATTAAGTGTTGAGTTGAGTGTATAAAGACCATTCTTAAAACGAATCTCAGGTTCAAATTTAACTGCGAACTGCTTCTTAGCGCTATATTCAAGAGAGAGGTAATAACTATTTGGGGGGATGGATGTATCAAAGTGCTTTGGTCGAATTCGGGCATAAGCAATACCGCCTGCGTAAAAGCCGGTTTCAGTCTCGTAACCGAAAATAGGGTACCCGGCAATCTCTGATTCTGCGAAAAGAGTGCAGCATAAAAGTAATGTAATGAAAAGGAGAATAAGAAATCTTTTCACTAATCCTTCCCGGGATTTTAGAGAATTTGAAGATGAACGACAAGCACCAGCATACATCCTCATCATTATAATCTAACTAATCAATTGTACTGATCGTTTTATTTTGAATTTCTTGAGTAACTGTGGAAACGAAATCTTTGAGATCCATCGCTCCAAGATCGCCAGTGAGATGCTTTCTTACTGAGATATTCTGATGTTCAACTTCTTTATTACCAACAATGATCATGTACGGGATTTTCTGCTTTTCTGCTTCACGGATCTTGTAACCGATTTTTTCGTTCTGTATATCGATTTCAGCACGGATATCAGCATTTCTCAACGCTTGCAAAATACCTTTTGCATATTCAGTTTGATGCTCACTGATGGGTATGACCTGAACCTGTACCGGAGCTAACCACACTGGGAAGTTGCCCATATATTGCTCGATAAGAACACCATAGAAACGCTCAAGAGAACCAAGCAGTGCGCGGTGTATCATATAGGGACGGTGAGCTTCATTATCCTCGCCTATATAAGTCATATCGAAGCGCTCGGGAAGATTGAAGTCGAACTGAATGGTTGTACACTGCCATGAACGGTCAAGTGCATCTTTGATCTTGATGTCTATTTTAGGTCCGTAGAATACACCTTCTCCGGGATCGACTTTATAGTCCAGTCCGGAAATTTCGAGAGCTTCCTTTAAGGATTCTGTTGCTCTTTCCCAGTCAATGTTTTCTCCGACATATTTATCCGGTTTAGTGGAGAGGAAAATATCATACCTGTCGAAACCGAAGGATTTAAGGAAGAAAAGTGAGAAATCAAGCAGTTTTACTACTTCGCTCACAAGCTGATCCGGAGTACACATAATATGCGCATCATCCTGAGTGAAACCGCGAACTCTCATCAAGCCATGCAGAGCACCGGATCGTTCATAACGGTACACAGTACCGAGTTCTGCGGATTTGTAGGGTAACTCACGGTAACTGCGCAACTTGGATTTATATACCATAATATGAAAAGGACAGTTCATCGGTTTGATATAATAATCGATCTCATCGATCTTCATTGGTGCATACATACTGTCCTTATAAAAATCAAGGTGTCCGCTGGTCTCCCATAGGATGGATTTTCCAATGTGGGGAGTGTAGATTATCTGGTAACCGGCTTTGTAATGTTCCTTTTTCCAGAAATCTTCAATCACATCCCGCATGACACCACCCTTTGGATGCCAATGCACCAGTCCAGCACCGACATCTTCATAAAAGCCGAACAGATCGAGTTCTTTTCCGATCTTTCGATGGTCTCTTTTCTCTGCTTCTTCCAGTTTTTGAAGGTAGTCATCAAGCTCTTTCTGGGTAGGGAAGGAGATGCCGTATATGCGCTGCAGCATCTTGTTCTTTTCATCTCCACGCCAATAAGCACCGGAGAATTTAAGAAGTTTAAAATATTTCACTTTATTTGTGGACTGCAAATGCGGTCCACGGCAGAGGTCAACAAAATCACCAAGCACGTAAATTGTGATGGTTTCATCTTCTGGCAGTTCTTTGATGAGTTCTATTTTGTAGTCCTCACCAAGACTCTTGAAGAGTTCAAGAGCTTCTTTGCGGCTTACGACTTTTCTTTCAAAAAAGAAATTTTCGTCAACGATGCGCTGCATTTCTTCCTCAATTAAATGCAAGTCCTCTTCTGTGAAGGGAGTTTCTTTATCAAAATCATAGTAAAAGCCCTGCTCGATAGATGGCCCTATCGCAACTTTCACGTCCGGGAAAAGCCGTTTCACTGCCTGTGCCATAATATGCGAACTACTGTGCCAGTATACATCTTTTCCTTTTTCATCGGAGAATTTATAGAAGAGAATGGACCCGTCTTCTTCGAGAGGCCTGGTCATATCTACCGCAGCATCATTGAATTGCGCACAGAGCACTTCTTTTGCCAATCCTTTGCTTATTCCTTGAGTGATCTCAAGGGGAGTAATGCCTTTTGGAAATTCTTTTTGGGAACCGTCCGGGAATAAAATTTTTATATTCATGAGAAATCCTTATATATAATTATATTTTGAACTTGTAAAATGTCCAATCGCTTAAAATGCAGTCAAGAAAATCAGACCGCAAGAGCTGTTATTACTATTCCGTGTAATACTCCCGATTGGTCAGATAATGATAATCCGTCCATGTTGATTTTTCATCAGAAGCTTTGTCGATTAAATCTGCTGCACCTGTGACCTGGGCATCGAGATTGTCTGCATGATGGAGGATGAGTGCTTCTTTTGTTTTGGGAGGAACTGCTGCTCCAAATTCTCTTTCTCCATGATGACTAAGAAGAAGGTGTTCGATCTTCATGAGGAGGTCCTTAGGAAAATTATTGATCTCTTCGCATGTATCAACGACTATTTTATTACCGATAACAACGTGTCCCACCAGGCGTCCCTCATCAGTGAACTCGATAAATGGTGCGAGAGTATATTCCTTTATTTTACCAATATCGTGCAAGAGAGCACAAGCCACAAGAAGGTCTCTATCGATTCCCTGATACATCGTGCTAACCGCATCACAGATGGAAGTAACAGTTACAGAATGATGAAGAAGTCCTCCAACGACATTATGGTGCCAGTTCTTTGCAGCGGGTGATTTTGAGAATTTTTCCAGCAATTCTTTGTCATCAAATATAAGATGGAGAAGTTGGGATAAATACTCATTCTTAATCGAATCGATGAAACCAAAAAGTTTTTCTAAAAGTTTATCGGTATCTTTTGTGGTTGTCGGGGCAAAATCAGAAATTTGATATTCGTTTTCTTCTGCTTTACGTATGTTGCTTATGGAGAGCTGCATATTGTTTTCAAAAGTCGTGACAAGCGCTTTCAGTTTCACAATATCTCCCACGCTGAATGAATCTTGCAGTTTTGGCACATTATCCCAGATAAATCCTGTCACCTGTCCAGTTCTGTCCACGCACAACAAACGTATGAAGAATTTTCCATTTCTGCTTTTTCTCACAGATTTTTCGCTGATCGCAAAAAAATCAGTTATTTCACTGCCCTCTAAAGGGCTTAGATCCTGTACAAATATTTCTTTCATAAAACTCCTTCAAACAATATTTAAACATTATAAGTACAAAACCACGAAAAGGGCAAACGAATTTTTATGTCAAAGCAAAAATTTTATCACCTGTTTTGAGAGTGTGATTTTGTTTAAGATACTTTCCTATATCCTTCGTACAAAGGAAGGATTTGCTGCTGTTTTTACATTATGGATTTTCCCTTTTCCTGAATAGGAGAAGATGTAGGGATGAGGTTTGATACTACATATATCGGCTAGTAAATATCCAGACTTTGTGTCTGTAAAAGATGTCAATGAAAAACATTTATCTATCCTCAGGGCTGTTTAATCTTATGTGTTATATATGGAGCGAGCTTTGTTGAGAGATGAAGTTCGTTTATGAGTAATAGTGTGCACGTCATGTTTTCAGTGTATTGCAATAAAATCCAATAATTTTGACAAATGTATAGTATTATTTTTCAATTTTGACAAATAAAAATTTGGAAGTTGCCATGAAAATACTCTCAATGCTGGTAAACCTTGCATCCTTTTCTCACTTATATCGAGATGTAATCAGTGTACAATGCGCAAACTAACCTTACCCCATGATTTTATTTCATTCGATACTTTAATGTATTTGATATGAAAATCTTTTAATTTCTTTAATAAGGAAAAGCTATTCATTTAAGAAAAAGAAAAAAATCAATGGAGTTTACAAATGAAACGATGGATTGTATTGATTATAATAATGTTACCTTTCTGGCTTTTGAATGCAAAGACCGTCAATGGTGTCTATGAAACCGATTTCAATAAGATGACCCTGCACCAGGAGGGCAATCAGGTGACTGGCACCTATGAACATGATAACGGCAGAATTGAGGGGACTTTGACGGGTCGAATTCTTCGAGGTTGGTGGTATCAGACCCAAAGCGAAGGGCGGTTAGAGTTTGAATTTAATACCGATTTTACAGAATTTACAGGTAAATGGGGTTATAATGAAGATGAACCAAGCTCTGAATGGAATGGGAAAAAGATCAATCCCTAAGCCCTGCAAGTACTATATTCTTGAGAATTCGTTAACATGAAGGTGTTTTAGTTTCTGTATCCCGGAAACGTGTATCTGAAAAAGATCTAAATCAAATATTTTATGTCACATACATGGGATTCGAGAAAAGCCATCCTTTTAGCCCAATAAATACCTCAATACGATAAAAACCCTTCTCTTTGATTGGATAGGATATCTTATTTCGATATTCAGTGTGTTTGGTTTTTCCATTATGTATGATCTTCACATGACAGTCCTGCTGGAGATAGACAAATAAACATAGATCTTTTTCGTTTATTGAAATCTCTTCGCCGGGCAAAGCAAATTTCTCTGATGCTTTCGATTCTATCCCACAGTAAAAAATGTAGGGATCTGCATGGGTATAATTAACAATGTACGAATTACCTTTTTTCAAACATGTAAGTATATCTTGAGCTGCATTAACAGAAGAGAGAGGTTTCCTTGTCTGGATATTCGTCCTTATTGTCCCGAATAATTTTCGGTGTGGAAGAAAGCTTATGGAAAGCGGACCAGCAGAGTACTTGTTTTCATGAGAATCAACACTGCCGATACCAGCTATTTTCATCCCCTTATTATTCAGCTCATCCCATTTTTTCAGAACCTGTTTCTTGGGCTTAATGATCGAACTGTTAGGGAAAAGTATTTTTGGTATCACGTTCAGTGGAATTCGTAATTTGTCCGTCCATTCAGAGATATAATTCCAAATCTCGATCCCGTCAAATTCCTCAACATTCCATGATGTCCAATTATAGGTGCGCAAAGTTCTTTTTGATCGTCTTTTCTCATAAGGATGAGCAATAAATCCGGTACCGCCGGCTTTCCTGGTTTGTTTCACGTATTCTTCAGCTTTCATAGATAAAGGGAAAACCTCGTCAACATTGAAAATAAGATAATGATTATTTTTCTTGGCATCATTCATCTCATAGCCGATAAGAAGTTTTACATCTGTTTGCCTGAGTGCGGGAATTTTTTTTTTTATGTCAAGAGATCGGTGGTCTGTAATGCACACAAAATCCACGTTAAGTTTTTCTGCGATATCAACGATCTCTTCGAGACTTCCATGTCCATCAAAGGAATGTTCCGTATGAACATGAATAACGCCGGAGTATTCAAATATCTCTTTTCCGAAAACTGATTTTTTGATCATATAAAATCCTGAAGGAAACCCATTCGAGTGAATGATGTTGTCAATAATTATATGTCATATTATATATATATAAATATTTGTTCCTAAAAAAATTGACTTATTTTTTCCCCAAAATAAATTTTCTGGCATCAATTTTTGGAGGTTGCCATGAAGAAGATAATATTTCTGGTGATCGTTACGATTTTTTTATTTTTTACTGCATGTGACAATATAACAGATACTCCCAATCAGAATGACCAGATAGATGTTAATACTATTGAGGTACCTGAAGAATTTAATTATGAAACCTGCATTGATATCAATGTGAATCTACTTGTTACATCCCCAGACGAAGAACCTGTTCAGGGTATTGATTTTAAGATCTATGATGCACATCCTGATGCAGGTGGACGTTTAATAGCAAAAGGTATGACACAGGATGATGGGAGATATGAAACACGTCTTATCGTTCCTGAAGGATGTACTGAGCTTGCAGTTGTGATTCCAACAGATACTCGAATGATCCCAATCGTTAATGGTGAACTCAGCTTTCAGTATGGGGATTATACAAAACTCGAATCTCCATTCCTCGATCCTAAAGGTTACAATCCCCAGACAAAATTAACTAATTATTGTTTGAGTTTTGATGGTTTTAATGATCTTGTCAATCTTGGGGATATCTCGGCATTAAATAATACTTCTGCATTTACTATAGAAGGATGGGCAAACCAAGCCAGTAATACAGATAGTGAATTACTTATGTTCAAATGGATAGATGTGGATAACGACATCGAGCTCTCTACCAGTGCTGGTGTAATGTTTATTCAGGTTGGTAATGGCTCTAACTCATATGGAAGTTGGGCAAACTATTCTACCACTATTGCATCTGGAACCTGGTTTCACTGGGCAGTTGTTTTTGACGGTAGTGGTGGGACGAATGCAGATAGACTAAAACTGTACATTAATGGTAACACAACGCCTATAACATTATCTTTTACAGGTACAATTCCAGCGACGACTGCCAATCTTTCCGGGCACGATGCCATTATATCTGGAACTACTTCGTCGTTTGGTGGGTATATGGATGAAGTACGTATCTGGTCAACCGCAAGGACTGGAGCGCAGATTGGAACTTATTATAATAGGCTGAGCGACCCTTCATCTGCGAATCTTGCTGCTTACTGGAGAATGGATGAAGGATCGGGCACGACGCTATATGACGAGACTTCCAATGATTATGATGCGACTATAAATGGCTGTTCGTGGGCACTTTATGTCAACGGCTGGGATAGTGATTGTGATGGAGTGACTGATCTGAATGATGATTATCCAATGGATGATGAAAGAGCATACGATAACTACTTCCCTGCACAGAATACATTCTATACACTTGCTTTTGAGGACAAATGGCCTCGGAAAAATGATTATGATTTCAACGATATTCTAGTGCATTGGAACTATACTCAGGTAACCAATGCAAGCAATGAACTGGTTGATATTCACGGATCCTTTAAACTAATGGCTGTAGGTGCGGGTTATCATGATGGTTTTGGAGTTCAGTTCCCCTTTGTTACAGGAAATTACTATGCGTTCAATAATCACGGAGATGCGCACCAGTATGTTGATAACGGCACCACCAATGCAGTGGTCATTCTTTTTCAGGATGCATTCAACCTAATGCAGGAAGCACCAGGGGATCCATCAACATGGATCAATACTGTTGAAAGTGAATCGTACATAACGCCAGCAGAATTCGAATTTACATATACACTTGGCACACCGATCGCAACAGCAAGTCTGACACGAACACCTCCTTATAATCCATTCATTTATGTAAATGATGACCGGCTTCTGGAAATCCATCTTCCTGACTATGAACCAACTTCAAAGATGGCTGCTACTCCTCACTGGGGAACATACGATGATGACTCCAATCCTGGAACAGACCGTTACTTTAAGACGTCAAACAACTTGCCGTGGGTTATTAATGTAGCTGATGAATGGGAATACCCAATTGAGAAAAGTCAGATCACCTGGGCATACTTGTATTTTGCAGACTGGGCAGAAAGCGGAGGTGCCTTGCATACTGATTGGTACGATAGCTCTATTCCTGCAAACATTGATGCGAATCATATCTATTCACCGTAATAAATTAATTAATTTCTCTCTAATATGTAATAAGCCAGGCACATTGTCTGGCTTTTTTTTATTATAACAAACTATTTAAAACATTGACGTCAATATCGCTTGTTATTACTTTATACTTATCAAAATTCATTTGGGGGACAGATGAAAAAAATTTTTGTTATAGTGATTGCAGCAACGATGCTGTTTTGGGCAGGTTGTGATTTAGCCACGAATAATAATACTAATAATGATCCTGTTAATATTAATGATATTGAAGTTCCTTATGACTTTGCATATAATACATCACAATCTATTGATGTAAACCTCATTGTGAAAACGCCTTCAGATGATCCTGTACAGGGAATCGTCTTCAAAGTCTATCAGTGCCATCCGGATAATGGCGGACATTTGATAGCCAAAGGTATTACACAAGCAGACGGAGTGTATTCCACGTCTCTGATCGTTGCAGAAGGATGTGACTCCTTAACTGTGATTGGGTATATGAACACACTTACTTTACCGATAGTAAATAGTGAAGTAACGTTTGAATATGGAAACTTTCCTTATGGAGAAAAGGGATCCGCAGATGACATAAAAGGTGACTCAAAAGCGTGGTCATATCTTCCCGGAATCAGCTACAATGCGATGGGGACACCCTCTCCAATTCTTAACAGACCCGTTGATGCAGGACTTCTTTCCAGAATAAATGCAGCCCTACCGGAATATACTAATGCCACAACAGCACACCCGGAATACTTTGCTTCAGATGTATCTCCACATATTTTACTTGAAGAAGATGCAGATGTTTTTATGACATTCGTTCATGAAGGTGCAGGATACAAGAATAGTCTAGGATTCTTTGATTTCCCCAGTCTGGCATCTCTTCCGGTTGATCCAACTTCATTAACTAGGACGATCGTTTTTCCCAATCTATCTTTCCCTTCTTCTGGCGAATTACAAACTGATGATGCCTTGCAATTAGGAAGTTATACAGCGGGAAGCTATATTGGTACTTTCCTTGTAAGTAATGGATGGATTTCTGGTAGCACTGTTAGTGAAACACAAACTGTATTATATTCTCCTAAAAAATATGAACGTGCTGCTGGCGCACAGGTAGTTGCTTTATATGACGGAATTTCCGGGAAAATTGTTGTGAGTTATGAAGATATTCCCAGACCAGGTGGAGATATGGATTTCAATGATGCCATCTTCCTACTAGAAACGAATCCACCGGACCTGTTCAATACAGATAGTCTTTATCATCTGAGTGAACCGATTGATGATGATGGAGATGGCGTACCAGATGATGAAGACGATTATCCTGATGATGGAGATAGAGCTTTCAATAATTACTATCCTGCAGAAGACGTGTACGGAACCCTTGCATTTGAAGATAACTGGCCCAGCAAAGGAGATTATGATTTCAATGATATCGTGATCGATTACAATTTTAATCAGGTGACAAATGCAAGCAATGAGCTGGTAGACATTCACGGTTCATTCAAACTTCGTGCAGTGGGTGCCGGATATCATAATGGATTTGCTGTACAGCTCCCAGTTGGTGCTCCAAACTACTATGCGTTTAATAATTACGGCAATACAACTGTTTATATCGATAATGGTAATACAAATGCTGTTGTCGTTCTTTTCCAGGATGCTTTTGACCTTATGCAAGAACCACCTGGAACTCCATCTACATGGATAAATACTGTAGAAACTGAGCCCTATGTGACTCCCGCTGAACTCGAATTTACTTATACTTTGGGTGCTCCTCTGGATGTTACAGCACTGACATATCTGCCACCCTATAATCCCTTCATCTATGTCAATAATGACAGGCAAAAAGAGATACATCTTCCAGATTATGCGCCGACATCAAAGATGGCGGGTACTCCTTATTGGGGGACAGCGGATGATGATTCTCATCCAGCCACAGACAGGTATTTTAAAACTTCCAATAATCTTCCTTGGGCAATTCATATCGCTGAATCATGGGATTATCCGATCGAGAAAATTCAGATAACCTGGGCTTATTTAAAGTTTGCTGCCTGGGCAGAAAGTGGTGGAACTCAGCATACTAACTGGTACGATATAGCTGTGCCCGGAAATGTGAGTACTGAAAATATTTATTCCCAATAAATCAACGTTCTATTAGATTTGAAAGCCAGGCACATTGTCTGGCTTTTTTATTATGAAATTAGTTTGACATTTTTTTTCATAGGACTTTGAAATAATTATGAAAGAGAAAAAGAAATTATTGCATAGGAAATTAAACCTGCTAGATGTGTTCAGCATTGCAAGCGGTGCAATGATAAGTTCCGGACTGTTCGTGCTGCCCGGGCTTGCATTTGCAAAAGCCGGTCCTGCAGTTGTGGTTGCATACATTTTGGCTGGGATTATTGTCATTCCAAGTATGCTCGCACAAATAGAACTCGGAACTGCCATGCCAAAAGCAGGAGGAAGTTATTTCTATATCGAGAGAAGCATGGGACCCGCTGCAGGAACTTTAGGTGGTTTTGCAAGCTGGTTCAGTCTAGCGTTGAAAAGTGCATTTGCGCTTATTGGTATTGGAGCATTTGCAAACTTAATGTTTCCTATGCTTTCGGAAGTCCATATAAAAGCGATAGCAATCCTCTTTTGTCTTCTCTTCACATTTGTAAATATCAAAAGCGTGAAACAGACGAGTAAATTCCAAGTCTTTCTTGTGCTGGGACTACTGGCAATGTTATTGCTTTACTGCACAGTTGGTATCACAAAGATCAATCTGCATAATTTTATTCCGTTTTCACCAAAAGGATTTGGAGCAGTAATTCCAGTTGTTGGGCTTGTATTTGTGTCTTTTGGAGGTTTAACGAAAATAGCAAGTATTGCTGAAGAAATCAAAAAACCGAAACAAAACCTGCGCTTGGGTATGCTGTTGGCTTTTCTCGTTGTGATGTCCTTTTACATTGCAGTAGTATTTGTGACAGTGGGTGTTGTCGATGGAAGTAAACTTACTCATTCTCTTACGCCGATTTCTCTGGGCGGTGAGGTGGTGCTTGGAAAAGCGGGAATGATCGTTTTATCAATAGCAGCGCTTTTTGCATTTTTTTCGACTGCAAATGCCGGCATTCTCTCAGCTTCTAGATTTCCACTTGCAATGAGCAGGGACAGGTTGGTTCCGAAAATTTTCGGGAAGATGAGCAGAAAGAACCAGACACCTTTTATCTCGATCATATTTACTTCCGCTTTTATGATCTTGATGATCACTTTTCTCAATTTCGAAAACCTCGTGAAAGCAGCATCCACAATGATGATCATCCTGTTCTTGTACACAAATGTAGCGCTGATAGTAATGAGGGAAAGCAGGATCGACACCTACCAACCATCATTTAGAGTCCCTCTCTACCCCTGGCTTCAAATAGCTGCGATCATAATTTATGCCTTTCTTATTTTTGAAATGGGAACCCTGCCCCTTCTTATCACAGGATTTTTCATCATACTTTGTCTCGCATGGTATATCTTTTATGTACGTAGGAGAGTAGTGCGAAAATCTGCACTCATACATATTGTTGAACGGGTAATGAATAAAAAGATCACGAGCAGTACACTTACAGAGGAACTGAAAGAAATACTCATCAGGCGCGATAACATAATTGAAGACAGGTTTGATAAACTGGTAAAATCTGCAATTGTGCTTGATCTTGAGCACTCTATTGAAGCAGAAGAGTTTTTTAAGATTGTATCGGAACAACTTTCTTCACGGTTGAATATTCCCTCACAAGAGCTCCATAATCTGTTTGTCGAAAGGGAAGAGCAGTCTTCCACAATGCTCGAGCCCGGACTCGCGATCCCTCATATTATAGTAAAAGGTGAGAAAAAGTTTGATATACTTATCGTGCGCTGCAAGGATGGTATAAATTTTGAAAAGGATGAACCTCCTGTTCATACAGTGTTTGTTCTGATCGGTACGATGGATGAGCGTAATTTCCACTTAAGGGCACTCATGTCGATAGCCCAGATAGTAAAAGAACAGAACTTCAATAAGAGATGGTTCGTCGCGAAAAATATCGAAGAATTAAGAAATATAATATATCTTTCAACAAGAAAGCGAGAAACTAATGAGAGCAAATAAAGTATTATATCGAAACACAAAGAACGGTAAGATCGCAGGTGTGTGCAGCGGATTAGCGGAATATTTGGATGTTGATGTGTCACTTATCCGTATTGTGTGGCTCTTTTTTGTAATCTTTGGTGGAGCTGGATTGATGCTGTATCTTATTGCTGCACTCATCATACCTGCAAAATCCGGAGATGATGTTGAGATAATAGTCGAAGATGAAGAACAAAAGCGTCTCACCCGAGATTCGGAAAATGCAGTGATTTTTGGCGTGTGTTCCGGTATTGCGAAACACTTTGGCATGGATGTGAGCGTCGTGAGGATCATCTTTTTACTGATGGGATTGTACTTTGCATCCGGTATATTTCTCTATATTGTCTTAGCACTCATTTTACCAAAAAACTAGAGGGAATGCACTTTTTCCGATTACTTCTTTTCGTGTTGTTAATTTTCTGCGTAAGCAGTGAACTTTCAGCAGAGGATTACTCAATACTGGATAAGACAAGTATTATTACAATTGAACTCGAAAAGGCACAATATGAACTCGGATACGATCATATAATAAATAACTCTGAAGAAGTGGTTCTTGAAGATTCAGTTTTGATTAAGGGAAAAGATTATTTGCTTGATCATATGCATGGTATCATTTCATTCGTGAGGGAGTTTGAGTCCGGTTCAAGAGTGAAGATTTCTTTCAAAGTCTTTCCCAAAAGTCTGCTCTACTCTTTCCAGCAATTTACACAACAGGATAATGTTTTAGAGTCTGGATCAAAGAAAAACCAAACCTCAATACCTACACAAAAATATGATACTTCGACAAATCTGAATATTTCCGGAAGTAAAAGCTTTGCACTTTCTCTGGGTAATCAGCAGGATATGGATCTCGATCAATCTCTCTATCTGCAGGTAGATGGCGAACTCTCAAGAAATGTCTTCATTAAAGCTCAATTGTCTGATAATACCACACCGATTTCTACAGAAGGAACAACAAAGAAACTCAGTGAGTTCGATAAAATGTTCATCAAAGTATATTCCGGTAACTACAGCTTACAATTTGGTGATTTTTTTGCAAGGTTCGATGACACATACTATGCAAATTATGATTATAAGCTTGAGGGGGTGACATTTCAGTGGAACGGACATCAAAAAGTAAACGGTTCCGCAGCAGTCTCAAATGGAGATTTCAAAAGCTACTCTTTTTATGGCACAGAAGGTATTCAGGGACCTTACTTCCTGCCGGGTAAGAACAGCTCCAGTGTGCGCGTGTTATCAGGTACTGAGAAGGTATATCTGAACGGAACCTTTCTTACTCGCGGTGAAGATTATTTCATCGATTATAATGAGGGCTCGATCACGTTCCAGAATAACAATATCATTACCGAAGACTCATATGTTATTGCAGATTATGAATACACTGCAGAGGAATATCGAAGTAACTTTTATCTCGGTTCAGGTTCGGTTGCTCTTTTTAATAAGGCCGTGGATATCTCTCTAAAAATCCTCAGCAATAATGACGACAAAGAAAATCCGCTCAATTTCACACTTACACAAGAAGAAAAGGAGATATTGAAAAATGCTGGCAACGATCCTGATAAAGCACGCATCAGCGGTGTGGATTCTGTTGCGGTCGGGCAGGGGAACTATATTCTTGAAGATTCACATTACGTGTATGTGGGTTTCGATTCAACAGGTAATTATCTGGTGAGTTTTTCCTATGTGGGTGCAGGAGAGGGCTCGTATAATAAATCAGGATACATTCAATATGAATGGGTTGGAGAAGGGAATGGCGAATATATTCCGGAAATACAACTTCCTTTCCCAGAGAAACGCACCAATGTTGATCTAAGAGCAATGGTTGCTCTTGGCAAATTTAAACTTGTTTCAGAAGGGATGTTCACCAATTTTGACCAAAACAGCTTCTCCACGATCGATGATGAACACGATAACGGTTTTGCGCATTATCACTCCCTGGATTACAATTTGCCGATATTTTCCATCGGTAAGATACAGACTTCTGCCTATTATAAGGCTCATGATAAATATTTCCATTCTCTGGCAAGGGTAGAATCTGCACAGACACAATATCATACATCAGATTTTACTGAGGTAGATACTGTAGATGTATCGGAATATGGCGGTTCTTTTGAGCTTTTATTCCCGAAATGGATGGCGAATAAACTGCGGTTTTACGATAAAACCATGCATGATATTGCGCACCAGCAGACGTTTTCAAACACTTTTTCCTATATGCAGAATTCTTCTCTCTTTTTTATGCCCTCGGTCAATTACACTTTTTCAAGAATTCGAGAAGAAAACGACTCTCCTTATAGTTCGGAACAGGATAAACTCATTCAAAGAATGCATTCACTGGACGGGAGTTACGCATTTAGCTTTTTGGAGATCAATGCTGGATTCTCGGACAGGAAGTTTACGAATGAAGGAGCAGTGGATTTCGGTTTCAGTAATGTAAAATATTTTTATGGGCTCTCAACAGCACTCTGGAATACGGAGGTCAATCTTCAGTATGAGCAGGAGTTTGTGGACAGTCTGAAGATAGATTGGTTTGATTTTAAGAAAGCTCATCTATATAAAATAGGAGTGAATTATAATGAAGGCACGACAAATTTCAAGGCAGAGTTTTCTCATCGATCAAATCACTATCTCACTGGCGAGAGCAACAGTAATTTCGATCTCCTGAACTCCCAGCTTTCTTTCAATCTCATGAACAACAGCATTTCAAATCGTGTAAATTACAAGATAGGGAATCTCGAACTGTATCCAAAAGTGAAGGAGCTTATCTATGTAGGAGATGGGCAAGGTTTGTATGATAGTCTTGGTTTTTATCAAGAGGACGGAGATTACGATTATGAGATCACCATCGTTGGGACTCCCCAGCCGATCACAGAGCTTCAAATGAACTGGAATCTGCAGATCAATCCGGCACGGGCTATTACTCAGAAAGATAAGGGATTAAATGAAATTTTAGATAAAATTATTTTTACTTCAGATATTGCGATACAGGAAAAATCAAAAACCCCACACAAACTCGATCTCTACCTCCTCAAGCCAAGTGCTCTGATGAATAAACAGTACACGGACTACGGATACCAGCGATATAAAGAGCAGCTCTGGTATAATATTGTGAAAAACCGGATCGTAACCCGGCTGCTCTATGAAAAGGTAAAAAAGATAGATTACCAATACGAGAATGAGTTTGATGAGCTTGATCAGGATGCCTATACTGCTGCAATGAATTTTTATAATGTCAAGCAATGGAATTTTGAGAATGAAATCAATTATACAGATATCGTCTCAAATTATCAGACAAAGGATTTTCTACACTCCGAAGTATGGGGATTTTCCACTGATATTGCCTATAAATTCAGCTATAATATGATCGTTTCGTCATTGCTTGGATTAGATATTGAAAATGGCGCAAAGACCGATGGTACAGACGATTATAAGATAACCTCCTATACAATCGAACCGGAATTCACGTATAATGCAGGTTCAAAATATCACGTGACCGCACTCCTGCATTTACAGCAGAATAAACGGGAAGGATCAGATTATTTTGCGAACATTCTCTATAGTAAACGAGCAGGATTGAACACAAGATTAACACTTCAGTTCGATTATAAATTCAGCAAATATGTGACAGGATTTCTCAAATATTATTTGGAAAAATATCCCCAGACCGATACCCGATACCAGCTTAAAATGGAAGTGAGGGCAGATTTCTAATGAAGATCACATGCGATAGGAGTACAGATTGAGAAAAAAAGTTAGATTGTCGCTATTCTATATACTATATCTCATTATTGGTTTTTTGATTTATAGCTTTCTTTTTGGAAAACTATTTCCCTATTCTCCGATCATTATCGGATTTGAAAAACATGAGCTCGCAAATGCGATTGTGTATGTTCAAAATGGAGCCGAATATACTTATTATGCAAGAATCGATTCGCTCATTCCAGGTGTGGAGCAGTTTCATGATCTGCAATTCAAGAGAAAACCAAAAATATTTCTCTTTGCTGATAAAAGTACCTATTTCAGCCATACCACAACGAAAGCAAGGTTTTGTGCTTTTTACAGTAGCGCTGTAGTTGTTTCTCCCTGGGCTCAAGAAGAAGCATTAAAGGGAATAATCTCCATGAAAATATATCTTACGCACGAGTTATCCCATTCACTGCTTTATCAGAACATGGGAATTATCAATGCCTTTACCTATCCGAAATGGCTTATGGAAGGTATTGCAGTTTATAGTGCGTGCCAAATGGGCACTTCCTGGTATCCTAGCAAGGAAGAAACCTATGATTATATACGGCATGGTAATTTCATGCCGCCGGATTATTTCAAGACAAAAAAAGAGGACAAAATTGAACTTGATGTGGAAAATAGAATTGCATTTATGTATTCCGAATTTGCCTGTGTTGTGGATTATCTGATTGCACAGTATGGGAAGGAAAAGTTTCTCGTTTACATGAAACGGCTTCTGAAGGGGCATAATGATGCAAAGGTTTTTAAAGAAGTATTCGGCATCGATTTGGATGCATTTTTAAAGGAATTTCAGGAAATGATAAAAAATAGTGGAAATTTGCAGGTTCTTCAGTCATTTGCCACAAAATATAAGGATGAGTATTACGTATGAAGATCACAAAACCAACCTTACTCTTGGATGAAGAAAAGTGCAGAAGAAACATGCATGATATGTTTTTAAAAGCACAGAAAAATGAAGTGCAATTCCGACCGCATTTTAAAACACATCAATCACTCGAAATAGGAAGGTGGTTTAAAGCACTCGTCACGGACAAAATAACTGCCTCATCCCTTGAAATGGCTGAAAAATTTTCCGTGCAATGGGATGACATTACTGTTGCATTTCCGGTAAACATTTTAGAAATTGATACCATTAACAAGCTGGCGGAAAAAATACATCTCAATATATTAATAGAGTCACCAGAGACTACAGAATTTTTGAAGAATAACCTCAAACATGAAGTCGGTTATTTTATTAAGATAGATGTCGGGTATCACAGGGCTGGAATACTTCCAACAGATAGTGATGTAATAGAAAGAATATTAAGAATTTCTGATTTGAGTAGTCTGATGAATTTTAAGGGATTTCTTACACATGCAGGGCAAACCTACACCTGCAGATCAAAGGAAGAAATTCGAAAAACACATCAGAAAAGTATTGCGCAGCTCATCGCGCTGAAAGAGGAATACCCGGATGCAATTCTCTCGATCGGTGATACACCAAGTTGCAGTGTAGTTGAAGATTTTTCCAGCATTGATGAGATACGACCCGGCAATTTCGTTTTCTATGATCTCATGCAATACTATATCGGTTCATGTGAGATCAGCCAGATCGCAGTTGCGATGGCATGCCCGATCGTTGCGATACATGAAGCGAGGAGCGAAATAGTGATATATGGCGGAGGAGTTCACTTTTCCAAAGAAAGATTAGAAGATGAAGAATTCGGAACAATGTACGGAAAAGTTGTTGAGAAAAAAGGAAATGCTTGGGGAAATGTAATTCCTGATATGTATGTAAAAAATCTCTCTCAGGAACACGGGATTGTTGCAGTACCGAATTCGAGGATTATCGATTATGCAATTGGAGATTTGCTGTTCATTCTACCAGTGCATTCCTGCATGGTTGCCAACCTGATGAAAGAATATGTGACGATTGAGGGAAGAGTGATTGAGAGAGTTTAGATAAAGTATTAGCTTTAAATCACTCCCAGCTTCTTACCAACCTTTTTAAATTTATCAAGAGCCATATCAAGTTGTTCATTTGTGTGAGTTGCCATGAAACTGGTTCGGATCAAACAGTCATGTTCTGGAACGGCAGGAGGAATGACTGGATTGATGAAAACACCGTCATCAGCGAGTATGCGCCACATCTTAAAGGCAGTCATTAGTTCGCCCACATGCAGCGGAATGATGGGGGTGCAGCTTGTGCCGATATCATATCCCATGTCCGTAAATCCTTTTTGCATATACCTTGTGATCTCCCACAAGCGCTCGATGCGTTCTGGTTCGGACTCCATAATATCCAACGCTGCAATAACAGTCGCAGCAGAAGCAGGGGGCAAACTTGCACTGAAAATAAGAGGTCTGGAAAAATGCTTGAGATAGTGCATGAGCATTTCATTTCCTGCAATGAAACCACCAACTGAAGCAAGGGATTTACTGAAAGTTCCCATGACAACATCAATTTTATCTGTGATTCCAAAGTGACTTGCAGTTCCGGAACCATTTTTCCCAAGCACACCGATAGAATGAGCATCATCGCACATTATTTGTGCATTATATTTCTCTGCCAGATGCACGATCTGAGGTAAGGGTGCGATATCACCTTCCATGCTGAATATGCCGTCAACAACGATTAATTTAGGAGTGTCCTCAATATTTTGGAGTACGCGCTCAAGGTCGTTCATATCATTATGATTGAATCGGAGCATTTTACCATACGATAAATGGCAGCCGTCTATGATACTTGCATGATCCAGCTTATCTGTGATGAAGTATTCTCCACGCCCCACGATCGTGCTCAGTACACCAAGATTTGCCTGATATCCTGTCGAATAAGCAAGTGCAGCGTCCATTCCAACCAGATCAGCAAGCCGTCGTTCAAGCTCGATATGAATATCAAGTGTGCCGTTTAGAAAGCGCGATCCGGCACAACCGGTGCCATATTTCTTTATCGCATTTTCTGCAGCTTCTTTCACCTTGGGATGATTGGTAAGCCCGAGATAGCTGTTCGAACCGAGCATCAGGGTCTTCTTGCCGTTTACGATTACTTCAGTGTCTTGTTCGGAACTGATCACACGAAAATAGGGATAAAAACCTTGCTCTTCAAGGATTTTTGCTTCAGTAAAGCTTGCACATTTATCATAGAGATTCATGGAGTACTCCTTTTAAATTCACAAAGAATGTTGGATCAATGTGTTAGTAGTTTTATTGAATTTAATTTTCATTGCTCATATTTCAAAAATCTATTTTCCGGCTGTCAATAAATTTGGTTTTGAGCATTCAGTAAAAATATTGACATGAACAGTCCTCAAACAGCAATTAATATAAACCTATGAAAAAGAAGATCATATTCATATTTCTGATAATTATATTATGCACAGGTAGTCTTTTTGGTGCAGAAAAATCACGTCCATCGATTGGGGTGGTATTGAGTGGCGGCGGTGCGAGGGGAATTGCCCATATAGGTGTGCTGAGGGCTTTGGAAGAATATAATATTCCGATAGATTTTATCGGGGGAACAAGTTTTGGCGCGCTAGTCGCAGTTTTCTATGCGTCAGGATATTCTGTCCAAGAAATGCAGGAGATCATTGAAAACACAGAATGGAATATTGCAACTAATCCAGACAGGCAGCAGTATTATTATTATTCAAGAAGGATCAATGAAGCGAATGTGCTGAGAGTGCGATTCGAGGACTGGGAACTTAAATTTCCGAATTCTCTCGGCAATACACAGAAGATCGTCAGCCAGCTCGATTATTATTTTACAAGAGCAAATTATCTATGCAGGAATAATTTTCTGAAGCTGAAAACTCCACTCTTTATTTCGACAACAAATATAAAAAACGGAGAGAATCACATCTTCACTAAAGGGGAACTTCCCCAGGTTGTTCAGGCAAGCATGACAGTACCTTTCCTGCTGTCTCCTACTTTGATTGATTCGACATTCTATGTGGATGGAGGAATAACAAACAACCTTCCTATCAGCAGTATGCGTGATATGGGAGCTGATATTATTATCGCTTCAAATGCCACAAATTACCTGGCTACGGATACAGACCTCACCAATATTTCGAGTTTTACAAACCAGCTTATCAACATCATGATGTTCTCAAAGATCAAAGATGAACTCACACAGGCAGACATCATCATCAGACCGTCTACGAAGCACATAAAGAATACTGAATTCTCGCGATTCAAGGAATTACTCACTCTCGGTTACTATGAAACATATTCTCATATCGACTCTATCTTGAGTATCGTAAAACCGGATACAGTATATTTTGATGGTAAAAAATCACTCAACAGGATAGAGGGCAGGAAGATAATTATTCATGGCAATTCCTTATTCTCGGATGAGGAGCTCCTAAGCCAAAGTATTTTTGATTCTCTGAATTCTATTAACAAACTCAAGGAACATATTGAGGATTACTACATAAAGAAAGGGTATGTGCTCGTAGAAATTGTAAAAACCAATATCTCATCTGATGTAATTGAGATAGAATTAACTGAGGGAGTGATTGATGATGTGAAGATAATTGGCAATGCTCTTACAGATGAGAATGTCATTTTACGGGAAGTTAATACCAATCCCGGCGATATGTTCAATATTTTCAGTATTCAAAAAGATATTCAGCGAATCTACGGCACAAATTATTTCAATCTCGTAGATTTCACAGTAGTACCTCTCAGCAATGGAGCAGTGGATATTGTATTCTGCGTTTCCGAGAAGCCATTTGGTATCATAGAGGCAGGCGCACAGTATGCATCCCAACAGGGAGCTTCCGGTTTTGTTTCTGTGGGGCATGATAATTTATTCGGTAAAGGTCATCTCCTACAATGGTATCTTCGATTTGGAGTTGATCGTAAGTATGGTGTACGTTTTAGTACGGATAGGATTTTTAACTCCAACTGGAACAATCTCCTACATTTATATCTGTATGATGATACAGAGAATCTGGAAAACAGATATTGGAATTTTCGGCTGGAAAGCGGTTTCTTTGATGACACAAAATTGGGAATGCTCTCGTTCATATTTGATTATCGGACCGCAAACCTGGAGTTTGAGAAAACCAGTTCCGGTATTGGCTTGCAGATTCTGTTTGATGATTTTGATAATATGCTGTATCCCACGAAAGGTCTTTATCGTAGGGCATCATATGTACGCTTTGATAAAGCGCTTGGATCAATGAACAATTTCAGCGAAATTCAATTCGAGAACGGTTTCAGCTTTTCTATTCATAAGAAATGGACTCTTGAGAATTGGTCTCGATTATACCTTCATGACAGCGAAAGCGGGAATATTCCGGAAAACAGACTCTTTTTCCACAAGCCTGAGGATACATTCTATGGATTCAATTACGATGAAGTAAAGGGAGAGGATATTATCTATGCTTCTCTGAAGTTGCGTTATCTTTTACGGGATTTTGCAATAAGCGATCCGCGGAAGCAACTTTTCTGTGTTGCAAAGATCGGGATAGGGGATTTTGGGAATATCGACTCGATGGAAGATTTTTGGAATATTTTTGATAAGGGAGAGAAAGTTGGGTATTCTGTCGGCTTGGAAATGACCACAATATTTGGGCCGGTCAAGTTTGCTTATGAGCAGAGCAAGAAGCACAGTTTTTGGAATTTTTCTATAGGATATTCTTTCTAGTCCTTCACATCGCTTTCTAATTTATCACTTTTTTTGTTCTTTTGCCGGGAACTATATACGATCATTTCTCCGAGCAGGCCAAGTGAAATAAGCTGCACGCCGACAACGATCAGAAGGATACCGAGAAAGAGCAGAGGTCTATTACTCAAACTCATACCAAAGAAAATTTTCTTCACCGCGAGCCATACACTAATTATAAATCCGATAAGTGAGATGATCAACCCACTTGCCCCAAAGAGATAGAGAGGGCTTCTGCGATATTTTGTGATCATCGTCACAGTGAGCAGATCGAGGAAACCGCGTATAAGACGACTTGCACCATACTTTGATCTTCCAAATTTTCGTTTATGATGAGTGACAACAATTTCAGTAACGGAAAATCCTTTTGACCACACTATAGCAGGAATATAGCGGTAAAGCTCTCCGTAAATATTGAGGGATTTTGCTGCGTCTCTGCGGTATGCTTTGTAACCGCAATTGTAATCGTGAAGGCGTAAATGGAAGACCATAGACGTGATTAGGTTGAAAAATTTAGAGGGCCAGCGTTTCGTGATAGGATCTTTTCTTTTTTTCTTCCACCCGGAAACAAGATCATATCCTTCATCGATCTTTTCGATAAAGCGAGGAATCTCTTTCGGGTCATCCTGAAGATCTGCATCCATGGTAAAAATGATCTCACCCTGTGCTTTATCAAATCCTGCTTGCAATGCTGCTGCTTTCCCAAAGTTTGTACGGAATCTGATTGGCTTGATATTGGCATCTTCTCGAGCGATCTCTTCTATAACAGTATATGAATTATCAGTACTGCCATCATCAATAAAAATGATCTCGTACGTTGTGTTTGGAATGTTTTCTATGATCTCTTTGTGTAACACTTTAAGACTTTTTTCTTCATTAAAAACCGGGATCACAAAGGAAAGTTTCATGTTGTCTCCTTAAATAAATAAATATATGACAGTCATCGCCAGAGCAGATAGTATCGGAATGCTTATGTTATCATTGATGTGAAGATCAACCGATTCAACCACAGCGGCGGTGAGTGCTCCGATAAGGATCATTATAACTGCAAGTTCTGGGTGTGCGCAGTCATAAGAGAATACGCGCTTAAGAAATAAAAAGTAGCTTAAAAGTCCCCACACAGAACACGCAAGAAAAGCACCGATCAATCCTTCAAGAGATTTTTTTGAGTGTATAAATTTTCTTCTCCCCATAGAAAGTCCAACGAAAGCTGCAAAAGTATCTCCTATTACCAGATAGGATATAGCAAGGAAAGCAATCTCTCTTGAAAAAACTGCAATTATCACAACAGAAGCCGTGAGGAGGTATGACCCGCCGGTAAGCCTACTTACTTCAGAATCTCTGAGGTGAGAACCGAAAAGTTTCAGGAATTTGTGCCGATATTTTGGATTCTCAATTCTCGCAGAATCCCAGACCACTGATCCGATGGCAAAGGGCAGGAGTATTGCGATAGCAATGAGCTGGTTCTTAATCACAAAGTAATAGAGGACAGGAATAATGATCGCAAAGAGATGCGTGAGTTTCCTGTAAATTTCAATGTGACTAATTGGTTTGATTTCTGTTACCATCGTGTTCATCTCGTAAAAGGATAATTATTTGTCAAATATTTAAAATTGGGATACCTAACAAATGAAGTTATCTTATTCAAGAAATTACTTTATTTTATTCAGCAAGGATTGAATAGAAATATTTTTTTGCTTTCATGATAGCGGTTTTAATATCATGACCCAGAGCAATGAATGCAGTTATCGCAGTTGAGATCAGGCAACCGGTACCGTGAATGCGTGATAAATGTGCATTCGGATTGGGAAAAACATCTATGTCAGTTCCTTTAATAAGATAATCTGTGATAATGTTTTTATCTTTAAGATGACCACCTTTGGCGAAGATATATGCATCATATTTTTTGGAAAGGAGTTTACTTGCTTTTATTAGTGCTGTTTCATTTGAGATAGTAATTTCACTCAATGATTCGAGTTCAGGAACATTTGGAGTGATAATGTCAGCAACTTTAAGGAATTTATTCTTCATATACAGGTAATTTTCTTTCTCGAGAAAGGAGTATTCGTCACTTGCTTTCATAATAGGATCGATCAGGATATTTTTTACTTCATGTTTTCTCAAATAATATGAAACGCATTCCATGATTTCTTTATTGAACACAAGTCCGATCTTCACAGAGGAAATAGAATAATTTTCGAGGACTGTTTTCAGTTGAATTGCGACTTGTTCTATGGATAATGCTTTGGAAAAAAATACTTTTTTATCTGTTTGGGCAGTAATTCCGGTTACTACAGAAAGTCCACTTACTCCAAGATCATGAAACGTTCTGATGTCTCTTTGAATGCCGGCATTACCGGATGTATCACTCGCGGCAATTGTTAAACAATAGGGTTTGAAGGTTTGAAAGTTTGAAGGTTTAAAAGTAGGATTGGTGGGCAGTTTGGAGTTTTTTTTTATCATAGTGATTTAAGATAATTGATGAGAGATTAAATTTTGCCCGAGAGTGCTTTGCATATAGAATTATATGAGTCAAATTCTTCTTCGGGGATATAGCCAATTCTGTGAGAAATGTAAAGCTGAGATCTGAGTTCGCCGCAAGAACCTTTTGAAAAGTATAAGAATCTGATAAACTCTTTTTTTGTCTTTCTCTCGAAACCTTCTGCAATATTGGATGATATTGAGAGTGAACTTCTTCTCATTTGGTCCTTCAACGCAAAATCGTATTTGAATTTATCAGAGTTTGTGATTTGATACATTTCAACTGCAAGTTCTACAGCTTCTTTCCAGGTATCAATTTCCTCAATACACTTAAAAGTACTCATTTTTACCACCTTTCTTATATTTAACTTTTCAAACATTTAAACATTTAAACTTTCAAACTTTCTAACTCTTAAAGGTCTTTATCGCACATAATTTGCCACACATTGTGCACACATCTTCAGAGAAATCTTCACTTGCTTTGCGCCTTTTCTTCGCAAGGAGGGGATCAATTGAGATTTCGTATTGTCCTTCCCAATTAAACTCAGAACGATATTTTGAAATCTTATTATCTCTATCCATGCTTCCAGGTAAACCACAAGCAATGTCAGCAGAATGGGCAGCTATTTTTGCGGCTATCACGCCTTCGCGCACATCATCTTTAGTAGGAAGGCAAAGATGCTCAGAAGGAGTAACATAACAGAGGAAATCTGCGCCGTAATAGGCTGCAAGAGTGCCACCTATCGCGCTGGTAATATGATCATACCCAGGAGCAATATCGGTTGTAATTGGTCCAAGTACATAGAAAGGTGCCCCATGGCAAAGTGATTTCTGCAAACGCACATTTGCTTCGATCTGATGAAGTGGTACATGCCCGGGACCTTCTATCATCGATTGCACATTTGCTTTCAATGCACGCTGCTGCAATTCCCCAAGAGTAATAAGTTCCTGAAACTGACCTGCATCGCTTGCATCAGCAAGGCATCCGGGTCTCAATCCGTCGCCAAGACTGAGAGTGACATCATACTTATAAGCGATTTCCAATAATCTGTCATAATATTCATAAAGTGGATTTTCTTTTTTGTGGATTTTCATCCATTTAAGAAGAAGAGAGCCACCCCTGCTTACCACACCGAGTACACGTGGTTGTTTTTTCATGGCATCAACTGCTTTTTCAGTAATACCGCAATGAACAGTGATATAATCTACTCCTTCTTCGCACTGCTTTTCTATAGAATCAAAAAGCTGATCAACAGTCATTTCCGTGATATCATGATCTTTATCGAGAAGTTCTGCTGCAACTTGGTAGATAGGTACTGTGCCGACCATAATTGGAGATTGATCCAGGATTGCTTTGCGGATTGATGACAGATCTCCTCCTGTAGAGAGATCCATCACACTATCGGAGCCGTAGGCAACTGCTACTTTGAGCTTTTCCAGCTCCTCCTGCACATCAAAATGATCGGGAGAAGTCCCAATATTCGCATTTATCTTTGTACGGAGTTTATTCCCAATTCCTACAGGTTGAAATGTTCTTTTAATATTTTTGGGAATAACAATATGACCTGCAGCAATCTCATCCATAAGCCATTCTGCATCGCATTGTTCATTTTTGGCGACAAGTTGCATGTCCTCAGTAATAATTCCCTTTTTAGCCTGTTCTAATAATGTCATTGTACCTTCTTATTGCAAATTTATAAAAACTTAATATTTATAAAGAAAAGATTTTTTGCATCCAATCGCACACCTCATCCATTTTAAAGAGTTCATCGAAAAATTTCTGTTTGAATGCAAACGGAGTAAACGTCTCTCGTGCAGCTTTTTCCGCTGCTATTTCGTATACTGAAAGGCCTGCAGCACAAGCTTTTCCATAATCCTTCTCAATGGCGCAGAAACAGCCGAGGACAGATGCAGCCATACAGCCGGTACCAACGATCTGTCCCATTAGAGGATGTCCATTTTTGATAACATATACATCATCTTTCCACACAACAATATCCTCAGGAGCCGTGATGACGACCGCCGCTTTTTTGTCTTTTGCTAATTTATTGGCTACTTTCACGAGATCGAGCTGTGCGTCAACTGCTTCGACTCCTCGTGTAATAACATCTTCGCCAGCGAGTTTTCCAATCTCAGAAGCATTTCCTTTGATAATATCTATGGAGCATTCGTCGAGGAGTTCAAACGCTTTTTTGTTCCGAAATGTGGTTGCTCCGACACCGACAGCATCGAGTACAACAGGAATTCCTTTTCCATTTGCTGCTTTAGCTGCGATCTTCATAGACTCGACTAATTCCGTGGTGAGTGTGCCTATGTTAAGAACCAGTGCGTTCGATAATCTTACCATATCAGCGACTTCTTCCGGAGCGTGTGCCATAATCGGTAAACCGCCTGTGAGTCGTACGATGTTTGCACAATCCGCAATCGTTACCCAATTTGTGATATGATGAACTAGTGGATTCGTGTTCCTTATCTTTTGTAAAAGTTTAAAAAGCGGTAAATGGAGTTCTTTCATGGTCACCTCATTTCTCGTAATATTTCTCTATAAGATACTGTATCTTTTGTATTTCTTTTTCGGGATCACGAGCGGTCAGTATGGCTGAAATAATTGCAACACCATGTGCCCCTGTTCCTAGAACACTCTCTAAATTATCCGCACTGATACCTCCAATGGCAACAATTGGGATTGAGGTATTGTCCACGATTTCTTTAAGGTTGGTCAGTCCGATAGGAGGTGGGGTATCTGGTTTGGTTTGAGTAACAAATATAGGACCTACCCCGAGGTAATCTGCACCGAGTTTTTCAGCTTCAATAGATTCTTGCAGCGTCATTGTACTTACACCAATGATTTTATCTGGCATGTGCTTTTTCACTTCGAGATAGTTTTCATCATTCTGTCCTACATGTATTCCATCTGCATGAGAGAAAAGAGCGACCTCAGGAATGTCATTAACAATGAAGCAAGTGGAGCTTTGTGATGTGAGTTTTTGCATTCTATGAGCAATCTCTTTCATACTTTCCAGCGAAGCATCTTTATCGCGATATTGTATGATTGACACATTGTTCCGAATAGCCATTCGAGTGTATTTTTCAAACTCTCTTGTGTACATTCCATCAATGATGAAATAAAGTCCCATCTTTTTTGACAACGTTTTCATGCAATCCTTTCAAATAAAAAAAACCGGTTCATCAACGATGCCCGGTGACCTTTTCCTACGCCAGCATTATCTGGATCAGGTTCGAGGGTATGTTCTCAGCCCACAAGAGCACCCCTGATGAGAGGATAATTTTTTGTTATCCTGTTATTATGTCAAATTTATATTTAGAGATAGATCTTTATGAGTTCTTTCACAAGAGACGGTTTATTTCTCACGGCAGTTTTAAAAAGTTGAAAGAGAGTGAGTTTTTCCTGGGGGATATCATGTAGAAGACCAACAATTTCGTTCAGTTCATCATCAGAGAAATCGAAGAAAACTTGTTTTAACTTGTAATGAACTTTTTGATGATTTCCTTTCTCTTTCATCCATTGTCTATGATATTTTTTTAGGAATTTATTTGAGAAATCATCCTTTTTTACTGCTTCTGAAGCGACAGATCCCGCAATACTTCCAGCGACAAGAATATTACTTAAGCCGCCACCTGTCACAGGATTCACCTGACGTGCGGCATCACCGACAAGCATCAGGTTATCTTTTGTAATTTCTGTAAGTGTGTTTGCTGTTGGAACAGCTCCTGCGATAAAAGCAAGGGATCTACTTTTTGGAAAATTTTTCTCGATAAATCCGTCCAGATACTGCAAAGCATTTTTACCATTGCTTCTGTCCGGTCTAATACCTATACCGACATTTGCAAGGTTTCTTCCCTTAGGAAAAGCCCATACGTAGCCCCCGGGAGCTATTTGATTTCCAAAATAAAAATGTGTAAGTTCTTCTTCTAAGTCAATATCAGTAAGTAGGTATTGAGCGCCCGGTTCGATATCTTCAAGTTTTAGAGTTGTATTAATTCCAGCTAATTTACCAATCCTGGATTCCGGACCGTCTGCAGCAATGACAATGTTGGCTTTCACCTGTTTTTCTTCACTAAGATAAGTGAATTTAACTCCTGAGAGTTTGTCGCCATCAAATAGTAGGTCATGCACATTGGCTTTTGTGAGAATATCTGCTCCATTTTTTACAGCTTGTTCACAAATGAATGCGTCAAACAGACGGCGTTCGAGTATATAACCGTCGCCGACAGCTCCGGCATTCATGATACAGGACTGCCCATTTGGCGCATAGAGTTTCGCGCCATCGATCTTTTGCGCTACCCAGCGATCATCAGGCTGGAAGAACTTCTCAAGACCTCTTGCAGAGATACCCTCAGCGCAACGAACGGGAATACCAACCTCTCTATCTCTCTCAAGAATGAGTACCGAAGCACCATTCTTTGCAGCAAAGAGAGCAGTCATGCTTCCTGCTGGACCGCTGCCTACTACGACGATATCATAAAAGGATTTAAGTTTCATCATCCACCTCTTCAATAGCAGAGATGGGACAAACTACAAAACAGTTTGCACATCCAATGCACTTTTCAGGAAGAATTGTCGCCTTCTGTTCACTTATTATAATTGCATCCTGCGGACATACAGAAGCGCATGATGCACAGACATCACACAATAAATCAATAACTCTATATTTCATAATTTACACATCAAAAGTATATTTGATATTAAGATTTTTAATAGCATTAGTTTCGTCAAGTCTTGTGACCGGAGTATTTTGCGGAGCATCTTTGAGAAGTTGTGAATTTTCTTCTGCTTCCTTTGCAATCTTAAGCATTATTTCTGCAAACTCGTCGAGTGTTTCCTTACTTTCTGTTTCAGTTGGTTCGATCATAAGGGCTTCATGCACGATGAGTGGGAAGTAGATTGTTGGAGCATGATAACCATAATCAAGAAGACGTTTTGCAATATCGAGTGTCCTGACACCATATTCTTTAAATTTTTCTCCACAGGCGACAAATTCATGCATAATATTTTTCTGATAGGGGACTGGATATTCAGAGAGTAATTTTGCCATTAAGTAATTGGAATTTATCACTGCATTTTCTGCAACGCGCTTCAATCCCTTATCTCCAAGCATTTTCAGATAAATGTATGCGCGAAGCATCACAAGGAAATTGCCAAAATAAGAGTGAACTTTGCCTATGGAGTGTTTCAGATCGTAATCAAGATAATATATATCACCTTTTTTTCTTATAATAGGAATAGGTAAGTATTCTACTAATTTTTTACTCACCCCAATACCACCTGCACCGGGACCACCTCCGCCATGTGGTGTTGAAAAGGTTTTATGCAGGTTGAAATGTACAATGTCGAACCCCATATCTCCGGGACGAATGAATCCAAGCATTGCATTAAGATTGGCACCATCCATATACATGAGACCATCAACTGAATGAATGAGGTCTGCAATTTCTTGTACATTGGTTTCAAACACCCCAAGAGTGTTTGGGTTCGTGAGCATGAAACCAGCCACTTCATCACTAAGCACTTCTTTCAAAGCTTCAATATCGACCTTGCCGTCTTCATTAGATTTGATCTCGACCACTTCCATGCCATGTAAGGCAGAAGTTGCAGGATTTGTTCCATGAGAGGAGTCCGGCATGATGATCTTCGTGCGATGCTGCCCTTTGTTCTTGTGATAATTGTAAATGATGTTTACACCAGTAAATTCTCCATGTGCGCCTGCGACCGGTTGAAGAGACACTGCTGGCATTCCTGATATCTCTGCAAGATCCCGCTGAAGCTCATACATAACCTGCAGCGCACCCTGAATTGTATCTTCCGGTTGCATGGGGTGAATGTCTGTAAAACCACTTATAACATTTACGATGTCGTTTATTTTTGGATTATATTTCATGGTGCATGAACCAAGCGGATAGAATCCTTTCTCGATGAAATGATTCTTGTCCGAGAGCTCTATATAGTGACGGACAGTATCCAGTTCGCTGACTTCAGGAACGCGCGGAGCATCTGCCCGGAGAAGATTTGTTGGAAATATTTCACTCACTTTATTGTTGATTTCGCACGAAGGAAGTGTGTATCCTTTTCGATCTTTTATACTTTTTTCAAATATTGTTTTTGTTGCCATGTTACACCGCCTTCACTAATTTTTCAAGTTCATCGACAAAAGCATCAAGCTCCTGCTTTGTCCGTTTCTCGGTAACTGCGAGTAACAATTGATTCTCATAGCCATATTGAGAGATATCAACGCCTGCAAAATATCCCTTATGCTTCATATTAGAAATTATTTCTGATGGCGGGATTGGTGTCTTTACAGCAAATTCTTTGAAAAATGGTGATGTATTTGCAGATTTGAATCCATCTATCTTGCAGATCTTATCGTGCAGATAATGAGCTTTGATAGTTGATTGCTCTGCCACTTCACGCAGTCCCTGCTTACCCATCAGTACCATATATATAGTTGCTGCGAGCGCACAGAGTGATTCATTTGTGCAGATATTAGAGGTGGCTTTATCCCTTCTGATGTGTTGTTCGCGTGCCTGTAATGTCAGCACATAGCCCTTTTGTCCATTTGTATCAACTGTCGCTCCAACAATCCTTCCAGGCATTTTCCTTATAAGTTTTTGATTTACTGCGAAAAATCCGAAAAGCGGTCCTCCAAGATTCTGTTTGCTTCCAAGAACCTGTCCTTCACCCACAACAATATCAACACTATATTTCCCCGGTGGATTGAAAAGCATCAAGGATATCGGATCAGTGGAAACGATGAAAAGTGCCTTCTTATGTTCATGAATAATTGGCTCGAGGGCTTCAAGGTCTTCAACCACACCTAAAAAATTCGGTGAAGGAATAAGTACCGCAGATACATCTTCGGACATCTCTTCCTGAAGTTTCTTCATATCGATTCTGCCATTATTCTGTGGGATGTAAACGATCTCAGGGTTAAGAGGATTAATATATGTTTCTATAACCTGCTTATAATGAGGGTGTACTAAGCTTGAGATGATAATTTTTTTATTTTTATTATGACGAAGTGCAAGTAAGAGTGCTTCTGCACAGGCAGTTGCGCCGTCATACATCGATGCATTGGACGCATCCATGCCTGTCAATTCGCAGATCAAAGTCTGGTATTCATAGATGAATTGTAATGTTCCCTGGCTGACTTCTGCCTGGTACGGAGTATAAGCGGAATAAAACTCAGGACGACCTGTAACATACCCAACAGCAGCAGGAATGAAATGATCATAAATGCCTGCACCGAGGAATGATACAGCCTCTGAAGTGTTTATATTCTGTGCTGCCAGTTCGCGAACTTTTTTTGTGATTTCAAATTCAGAAAGCGGTTCATCAAGCTTAAGAGGATTTCTGATCAAAAGTTCTTCTGGAATACCCTTCAGCAATTCTTCAAAAGAAGCGACACCGATTTTCTCAAGCATCTGTCTTCGTTGTTCATCAGTATTGGAAATAAATGGCATGAATACTCCTTGTATAAATAAACAATATCAAAATTATTTGAATTTGTGAAAATTTTAACAGTGAAGACCGAGTGTCAAATTTTATTCGATTATCCTGTATCGTGACAAATTCTCATTGAGATGAAAATGCTAATTGAAAAATAATTTACTACTTGAAACTGAATTTTATCTGGATTATTTTGTCATTAATATAGATTTGATAAATATGCAAAAAAAAACGATGTGAAATTTATCATAAAGTAATTGAATTTGGTATAAAAAAATTGTGTAGTACACACTACCCAAAATAATTTTGTGGACAAGTGAATGCACAAAATAAATATGTAGCCCTGCTTCTAATAAAATAGTGGAGAAAAAGAATGAAAAAACTAATGATTTTTGTTTCAATGTGTATGTTAATAGGGTTTGCTTTTGCTGAACTGACTGCAGACGTTTCAGAAGAAATGAACAGGCTGCAGATCTACACTGAAGAGTTTCCTCCGTTAAATTTGATGATGGATGGTCAATTAACAGGTCAAGCAACCGAGGTCATTCAAGAGATTTTAAAGAGAATGGGAGTCAATAAGAAAATTACTCTTCTCCTATGGTCTGATGCATATCAAAAGCTCACGAATGAGTCCAATATCGCGTTATTTTCCACCTGTCTGACTTCCGCGAGGAAAGATCTTTTCAAGTGGGTTGGACCTGTGAGTTCTGTCGAGAACTATTTCTATACTTCAAAGGATTGCACTCTGAATTTAAACACACTCGATGATGCGAAGAAAGTGCTTAAAATAGCAGTTTTGAAAGATTATGCAATTTCGGGAATTCTGAAAGAGAAAGGATTTACAAATCTCGTTGAGTACAACACTATTCAGGAAATTTTTACAGAGTTACTGAATGGAAAAGTGAATCTTTTCCCTTGTTCCAACCTGGTTCTGAACAGTGAAATAAAGAAACTCGGAATTGATCCGGGTGAATTTAAAAAAGCACTCTTCATAACTTCGGAACTCGAATACATTGCTTTTTCACAATCTACATCTGATGAGCTGATACAGACATGGCAGAATCACCTTAATGATATGAAAAATGATGGAACTTTTGATAAGATATTCAAAAAATGGCTTCCTGATGAAATACCTCCTGGAATACTTCAAATATATACTGAGGATTATCCTCCACTCACATTCCAGGAAAATGGGAAAATTACCGGTTTTGGAACTGAAGTTGTGCGTGAAATTCTTACAAGACTAGATATTCCCGATAATATCCGTATTTCTTCCTGGGAGAATGGATATCACCTGTGCCTTATTAATCCAAATTTTATTCTTTTCACAATGAAAAGGACTCCACTCCGCGAGAAGCTATTTAACTGGGTTGGTCCAATCGGCTCGAATCATACGATCTTCTATGCGAAAAAGGGTTCGAAAATAAAGATCAGCAGCATGGAAGACGCAAAAAAAGTCGGGAAAATAGCCACATGCTCTGCTTGGTTTTCCGAGCAGGACCTCAAAGATGCTGGCTTTAAAAACCTTGTGAGTTCGCCAAATCCAACTGAAAATGTCCGCCAGTTGGTAGAAGGAGAAGTTGAGCTTTCTATATTTACTGACATTACAATTCCCGCTATTGCAAAGCAGGCAGGATACTCTATAGATGATCTCGAACCAGTTTATACAGTGAGCACAGGGGATTTCTATATCGCTATTTCTCAGGGAACACCGGAAAATGTTATTGATGAATGGCAGCAGGTTTTTTATGAGATCTATGATGATGGAACTCTGGAAAAACTCTATCAAGAATGGCTTCCAGGGAGTACACTTCCCAAAATAGAATAACAATAATTTCTAAAAATATTTATATTAGGGATGCACGAAAGTGTGTCCCTTTTTTTCTGAATTATTTGACAACTCTTTTTAAAAGTAAAAAACTTACCGGTAAGTAAGGAGCATAATGAAAACAAAAAAAATCATTGTCCAAACTGCACTTAAACTTTTTCTTGCAAAGGGTTTCAATGAAACTTCGATGAACGAAATCGCCCGAGAAGTGGGTATTTCAAAACCTGCTGTTTATCATCACTTTAAAAATAAAGAAGTTCTGGTACAAGCTATCTTTGATTATTTCTCTGCAAAAATGGCTGTATGGTCACAGGAATATTTTGCAGATTGCACCGACGAACAAAAAGTCCATAAGTTGTTTTCTTCGACACCCACCTTCATGCATATCGAAAAGGTAATGCTCGACGATGCTTCTGCGGAATTGCCCTATAGCTACAATATGTTCATGCTGCTTATGAGCCGAATGGATCCAGCATATAAAACTCGAATTTCAGAAGATCTCCTGCTGACACAGAGAAAAATGACAGCTTCTTTTGCACATCTTCAACAAGAACAGTCTGTACGGGATGATATTGATCCTGCAATACTCTCTCTCTTGTTGCATACTATTCTAGAAGGACTCTCATTTCTCGGGGAACTCATCGAAAATATTAATGTTCAAGCTGAATCTGAAAATTTATATCAAGCATTCTGGAAAATGATAAAAAAGGAAAACCAATAATACAAGGAGTTTACATGTACAAGAGAAAATACTGTATACATGTTTTTTTTGCGATCTTTATCTTTATCTTTATCTTTATCTGTGGGGGGCTTTATGCACAGATTGAGTTTATCGAGCAGCTTAGAGGTGGTTTGCCGGAACCGATAACAAAAGTAGTGTATCCCTTCCACCTGACCCGTTCACATATAATTGAAGTCCCTGTGACAATTAATGATCTTGACCAGGATCTTACTTTTGTCTTTGATACCTGTGGCAATACGATGATTGGTTGGGATATGGCTGAAAAACTTGGTCTTGCAATCGATTCGATGGCAACACCTATGCAGACAATGTATCTGAGTAAGACAGAAAAAATCACTGCATGCGATCTCACAGTGAAAGATTTCAATATGACGGTGATGGACTTTAAAAAGACCTTCGAGCTGGGTAATGATGAACTGGAAGGGATGATCGGACCGGAGTTCATACGCTTTTATCGTACAACTATTGATTATCAAAATAACGAACTTATTTTTGAGAATAACGATATCCCACTTGAAGCGGAAACGTCAAAGCAGCATCTTATTGATATGGAGATAATGATGCCGTACCATCCGACTGTGCAGATGCAGATCGGAGATTATTTCCCGATCATGGGAAGGATTGATACAGGACTGAATTATGGGATTGTTCTTCCAATCGCATTTATAGAAAATCTTCCTGAAGAGGAACAGGGAAAACTCGTTTCATGCAAAGGATATTTCGCGCGCTGGCCATTTGTCGATTCCCATGAAAATTATCTCTACAAATGTCGGGAATTCAGAATAGGAGATATGATATTTAAAGATGTGGGCGTTATCTTTGCAAATTTTCCGTTCAATAATTCAGCACTTCTTGGAAAGGATTTTCTTGAACAGTATGTGACCACACTCGATTTCCCAAACAGAAAAGTGCTTCTATCTGAGATTGAGGAATCATCAAAAGATATTCTCTTTTCAACAGGAATAAATGTGCGTAAATTAGATGACGGTACTTTCAAAATCGTCGGTATTTGGGAAGGTTCACCAGCAGACAAATCTGGTATCGAGCTGGATGATATTATTCATAATATAAATGGTGCGGCTGCTGATGAGATAGAATCGGGAGAGCTCTACCTCATGAGGTTTGAAAAAAATGTAAAAGAATTGACGTTGAAATTACAGAAACCAGGCAGTGAAGAGGTGAAAGAAATTGTGTTGAAAAAAGAATTGTTAATAGAATAATTTATCAGGTTATGGAATATGAATAACAGATGAGGGGCTGATCGCGATCAGCCCTTTTACATACCAAATCAATAAAAATTGACATACCAGACACAAGATTAATAAAAAAAATAAGAATTAATGCAAAGGGCAACAACATGGATGAAAAAGCATTTGCTGCATTTTTAAAAAAGAAAGGGAAAAAAGCCGATGTGGTCGAGAGAAATATACGAACAGTCAATAATGTCGCTGATTTCATGAAAAGGGAATTTCATAAACAATTTGAAGATATTTCACCCGATGATATCAAACAATACGTTTCAGCACTCGAAGCACAAAAGAAATCTCCCAAAGGACCACTCTACGTACTTATGAATTATTTCAAATTCACTGATGACAAGGAATTACTGAAATGCGCAGCCTCTCTTCGTCAAACACGCACTAAAAAATCGAGGAGTGTGTTCTTACTTAAAAATTTCATGGATGTAAACCAGGAGTGTGTCCAAGCATTAGCAAACGCAGGTATAAAGAATGTCGATGACATGCTGAAAGCCGGAAATACGAAGATAAAAAGAAAGAAGCTATCCCGGAAACTCAATATTCCTGAGGATGCTATCCTCGAACTGGTAAAACTTTCAGATATAACACGGCTGGGATATGTAAAAACTAAGCTGACCCGTCTCTATTACAATGCAGGACTTGATTCACCGGAAAAAATTGCAATATTTGAACCAGATGAGTTGCACGAATTCTTTGTGAAATTCGTAAAAGAATCCCGCTGGGAAGGCATGGTGCCGAATCCAAAGGATTTGGTTGGAAATATAGCCAGTGCCCGAACATTGAAGAAGGTTGTTGAAGAATAGGATGAAAATTTGAGTGTAATGATAAGGAATTGATCGTATGACAGAAAAGTACAAACATTGGTCAAAAAGCAATATTATATGGAGTACACTTCTCACGATCCTATGTATTACCTGTTTTCCGTTCAACCTGCTTGTTATATTCGGGATCATCAAACCTGGTCATAATAATTTTGCCTATTGGATCGGATGGGTGATTTGGTTGGTTGGCATGATTCTGATCATCTCGCCAATGATCTTGTTCCCGCGGCGGGGCGGTGTTCCCAGAGGAAAGGCATTTGTGCATACAACGAGTCTTGTTACAACAGGAATCTATCATATTGTCAGGCATCCGCAATATCTGGGCGGTATTCTGGCAGTTTTTATTACAACTTTGCTCTGGTATCCGCATTGGGTGTTCGCAGTACTTGGTGTTATCGGGACTGCTGTTGTCTATGTGGGCAGCAGGGAGGAAGATCAAAGGCTTTTGCAAAAATTTGGTGAAGACTACAAGGTATATAAACAAAAAGTGCCGGGAATGAATATTTTGTTGGGTTTTATACGTTATAATAAACGCAGAAAAGAAAGGATCAAATATGAATAATGTACTCCTTCTTATTATAGTTTTAGTGTTATGCGTGATACTAATATTTATCTTTTTTTACATGTTGTGGCGGAATAAAAGTGCATGGGGAGTTAATCCAAAACGAATTACCTGTCCCCATTGTAATAAGCCATTACCATTTGTTCGTAAACCGAAAAACTTCAGGCAGGCATTGTGGGGTGGGAGTACATGCCCGAATTGCGGAACAGAAGTGGATAAATGGGGAAGAGAGATAGATAAATCATAAATAACTCGATGTACTCTAAAATTCTTGTGTATCAATTGCATAATAAATGAGTAAAAGGTGTAGAGACGGGTTTATCCCGTCGGTTATTATTTTCTGCAGGATGAACCCGCACCTATCCCCAATAATTTGTTAAATATCCCGCACCTAAATTTTACTTGGGTGTGCTTTTAGTGTGAATATTTTGGTTAATTTTCATATAAGATATTTTCTATTTGACAGTTTGCAATCCCATTTGTTATTTGTCATAAAAAAAGGGTAAAATACTATGAAAAAACATCCAACCATTAAAGTGATATTCATTATCATGATTATTATTATTGTCGCTGCGATAGTGATCTTAACTATAAATTTCAATCCACCAACCAATAAAAATCTTACACAGAATACAGCGATCATGATAGACAGAGTTAAGGCATCGCTCGTTCCTTTGGTGAAGAGATATCCCGTTCGATATGATCTTCTGGCTGGTATTGCAGAAAAAGGTTTGGACAATATTCAAAATTATGCGTTGCCAAATTTTTTGGCACAGGATTATTTCAAAGGATATTCTGATATGAACACCTATCAATCCCTCAAATTTCCGCAAGATCACAAAGCACAACTCGATTTTCAATTTGGATGGTATTTTTGGTCAGGAAATTTCTTCGATGAAAACAATAATTTAGTTGATGTAGTAATAGTGTTTTTCAGACGAGCGTTATATCCACCGCCAATTGCATCTGAATTGGGATTATCCGATATTGAAAATCAGCTTGTGCAAACTGTTGTTGCGGTAAATTTTGCTGATAAAAATCTGCATATCACAGGCAGCAATCCCATTATTTCCGGAACGAGCGGAGAAATTGTGTATGAAATAGAACCTTTCTTAGCCCGGGTAGGCGAGAATCGAGCGCAGAGTCTGCAAAAAGATAAGATGTTCCCGATGAAAATTACTATTAATGATCCGGATAAAGAATTGAGAATTGACCTCGATCTTAAAGAAAGTAAACCCATCTTGCTTCAGGGTGATGAAGGCAAAGTACCTTCAATTTTCGGCTTGGGAACGTGGTATTATTCTTATCCCAATATCAAAACAACAGGTTCAGTCACGTATCAGGGAGAAACCAGAAATCTTAAAGGAAAAATGTGGATGGATCACCAATGGATGTCAGGAATCGCGCCAACAGGTTATCCGAAAAACATTGCGGTGCAGGCACTTGCCACGATTATTAGTGGTTTTAATGGGAAAACTCCTCAATCATTTGGCTGGGATTGGTCTGATGTCCAGTTTGATGATAATACTGAAGTCACTTTTGCTAGTCCCCATTCGGATAGAACAGAGGAATTGCAAAACATGGGAGAAAATCCTCCAGCAGATGTTACCCGTGTAGTGTCCGGAAAATATATCGATGAGAACGGAAACAGTGAAGTAATAACAGGATCCGTTACGATCAACAAATGGATGCGTAGTCCCAGGTCTCATGCCTGGTATCCCAACGGCTGGGAAGTGAAATTTCCTGACAAGAACCTGGAATTCACCATGACATCGACTGTTGATGACCAGTTTATATATTCTGTTGCAAGTGAAATTCGTGAAGGCGGAACTATCGTGAAGGGCACGAAGGACGGAAAAGAAATATCCGGGTATGGATTTGGCGAAGGTGTTAATTATTCAGGGTATGATTTTCCCTTAAAAGAAAATATGGTTTTACTCGGCATTGAAGATAATGCTGCAAATCGCGCATTGCTCCAGGCAAGTCCTCCCGACACATGGTTGGTGATCCAGAGTATAATAGTTTTAGCTGCCTTTGTTGCATTGTTTATTTCCATTATTCTTATAATAATTATTCTAATAAAGAAGAGACATATTCAAAAAGCATAAAACTTATCAATATAATACAAGTTATAAAAGATATAACTGCGGGTTTATTCCGTCAGGAAAAATTATTAGTTTGTTGCGGTTGAACATGCTCATCCCAATATTTTTTGTGTAGGTAAGGATCATTCAATCAATGTATCTATATTTCAGTTTTAAAATCAGCCACCAAGCTGGGGCTTGGTAACGAGTAATATTTCTTTACTTCTCTCCCTTCACACTTTCCAAAATTTTCATTGCTTCTGAGCACCATAGCGGGAGAGATAAATCTGAAATCTTAAATCGTTAATCAATATTCGATATTGTTTTTGACCTCATCCCGATTTGCGTGTAGCAAATCGACCTTCTCCTCGCCAGGAGAAGGGAACCAAAAGTTGAATGTTGTCACGAGTCGGTCATACAGGGAACGACTCGGGATAGGAAAACGCCACCAAGCAGGGGCTTAGTAATGAGTGTTTATCGAGATTTTTTTATTCCTTCTATCCCTTGTTCACGCTTTCCACAATCTTCATTGCTTCTTCTTTATCGGCTTTATTGATAACCACACCAACACCTTCTGTGAGCTGGAGCTGCGGCATCATGCCGTCACAATCATCAGAAATAATATAGCATTCAATCCCCGCACTTTTCAGCAATCCTTCAAGCAATTCCGCTTCGATCATATCATCAAAAACTTCCAATACTATTTCGCCTTCATTTATCATAGTAACTCCATATATTATTTTTAGGATTATTCAAATCATCCAGCCATGTGGCAGCAGGATTAAGTTTCCTGGAAAAAATCCGTCCAGCATTTCGTTCATCTTTTGCCTGGTGGAATTTAAAGAGTATCTCATCACCCCTTATGCCGATGATCTCGATCTTACCCTTTTTGTGTGACATGACAAACCTGAATCGCTTACTGTGTCCATCCAGTTGTGCTTTTGCTTTCTCGACAATTGGATAGCCAATTGAGAGAGGTATCTGGAAATGTTTTTTCACACGTTTAACCGGTCTGCACTGGAAAAGATAATAAGGATTTATGCCGATCGAGACGAGTTTTCTCATCAGTTCTGCAAGCACATTCGGGTCGTCATTAATACCGCGCAGGAACACGGTTTGATTGTTTATAACTACTCCCGCTCTCTTAAGCAGCCATACTGTTTCTTTCAGCTCATTAGTGATCTCACGCGGATGATCTATCTGCGTCACAAAATATATTTGTTTGCTTTCGTGGTTATAGGTATCAAGCAGGGAAATTAGTGCATCATCATGAAGAATTCTTTTCGGGTAATACACGGGCACTTTTGTACCGAAGCGGATAAAATCGAGGTGTGGGATAGGAGCAAGAAGTTCGAGGAATCGTGTGAGTACTATTGTAGAAAGCATCAAAGGATCACCGCCGCTAATGAGTACATTATTAATTTCGGAATGGGCTTTAATATACTTTACTGCTTGGCTGAAGTTACTGATGATCTCGTCGGATTGCAGACCGACCAAGCGTTTGCGAAAACAGAATCTGCAGTATGATGCACATCTGTTAGTAGAAAGCACGAGCGCGGTTTTGCTGTATTTATGCTGCAAGCCGGAAAGCTTGGTATTGTATAGTTCGCCACTCGTATCATAAGAGCCGGAAATATCCAACTCCCGGGAAGAAGGAACAACCATTTTCTTGAGAGGATCATCCGGGTCCGAAAAATCTATTAGGGACAGATAAAATTTCGAGATACACATCGGATGTCTCAGGACGACTTTCCGGAGCTGTATCTCATCTTTGGGCGCAAGAGAAATATATTGTTTCAATTCGCCCACAGATGTAATAAAATCTTTTTCTTTCTTCCAATAGGTCATAAGTTTGAGCTCGTTAATTTCAGGTTTTTTTCGACTGGTGATTGACTGATTTGTACGTTAAGCAGGTGTTATAATGCTGTCAATGAATTTTTTAAAGCAGTTCCTTTATCTGAGGTAAAATATTTTTTATTCTGAGTCCTGTAAATGTGTGAACAATGTGGGTCCTGTTTTTAGTAGTTTCGCAATGATGCCGTCGCTCATGAGGGACAAGAATACTGAAAGTACGAAGATGTGTGTAACGCAGAAAATGCAGCAAATGAGTATTTGGTGAGATGAAGAGCGTACAGGATTTAAGGACATCGAGTGCCTGCTCGTGGCTTACAATGAGCTGAAAATCCGGTTTGGTTTTGCATTTATTAAATACAAGCTTATCATAATACCGCGCATCCCAATCTATGAGAACAACGTCATAATTATAATTTTTTTGGATCGCAGCAACAAGTGAATGAACGTGTTTTTTGAGGAAGCGTGTTCCATGAATGCCGGGAGAAATATCGATGAAGACGGTCTCTTTTCCTGCTGATTCAATACCTTTTGCTGCCAGGAAATTATACCTGCGAATGTATGAATCCCATTTTTCTGAAGTACCTGCAAGCTGCAAAGCAAAGGAGAAAAACTGGTAATAATACGATTGCAGGTCATTCACGGAAATAATGCAATTCAAAAACTTTATATCACTGAAAGAACTCATGCCTGCTATCACAGCATTTCGTGCCAATTTCAAATATGACTTTGTTTCTTTAGGAATTTTTCGTGCCAGAAACACAATAAGCTCACATGATTCAATTTCTTGTCCTGCTCCCAGTTCTGTAAAATCTATAAAGGAAAAATCCATTTCCGGGTAGAGTTGCTCAATGAATAATTTCCACTCTTTTTTATAAACCACAACGAGTGTGTTTTTATAGGATTGAAGCAGAATGCCAAGCCCCCAGAGGGATTCCAGAAACTCAACAAAGTCATCAGAACACATGATCATCACTGAAGATGGCTCGGAGATCTTTTGGCTGAAATTATGAGCAGGTTTTTCTTTCTTCGAATGTGCGCGAGACAGGATTGACATGCTATTTCTCACCTTTCTTTTTACGTGTTTTCTTTGCAAACGGCAGGGAAATGAAGAATGTCGAACCTTCGCCTTTAACGCTTTTTACCCACATTTTTCCTCCGTAATGCTCGACAATGGTTTTTGTGATAGGAAGCCCCAGCCCGAGTCCGGAAGATTTGAATTCTGTCACACCCGAATGGTGCGCCTTGATATCTGCAACTTCATAGAATTCACGGAAAATATTATCCAATTCATATGATGGAATGCCGATGCCGTTATCTTTTATATAGATGATGAGGGACTCTTTTTCGTCTGCCTCTTCTTTGCGAAACCTGGATTTACGTGCTCCGATTGTAATTTCACCATAATCATCTGTGTATTTGATCGCATTGAGTACAAGGTTTTTTACACCATTTATAAGAGTGATGCGTTCTCCTCTTATTGGTTTGAGTCCCGGGGCAATTTTCAGCACGAGCTTTTGCTTGCGTGATTTGGCAAGAGCAAGAGTTTCTTCATACACGATTTTCAGGATATCTTCAGGTTCGATCAGTTCTTTTTCAAACTGAATTCCTCTTGTTTCAAGTGCATTCATTTGCAGGATGTTATTAATGGCATGGAGAAGACGATCAACATTTCTTTCCATGATATTCATTGTATTTTGGCGAACATTTTCCGGAGTCTCAGGGTCTTTCAGGATCGAGATGTAGCCCTTCAACGTCTGAATAGGAGTGTTAAATTCGTGAGAGGAGATATTAATGAACTGTGCGCGTTCCTGGTCTATCTTGAGTAATTCCTGGTTGGCAATACTGAGTTTTTCAAAATCAATGGAATTTTTGATAGCGGTCTCTGCCATAAGAATGAATATCTCAAGAAGTTTCTCGTTAAAACGAATGACCTTGTTCGCACTCGTCAGGTTATCGAGATAGAGAAATCCAAAAATCTCATTATGCATATTCAGGGGAGAGCAATATACAGAACGGAGATCGTGCCGCTGTATGCTTTCAGAGTCAGCAAAGCGCTGGTCCTCAACTGCGTCAAAAGTGCTCATGGCAACCTTTGATTCATACGCGTCTTTCAGCACTGTTTTACTGATCTTAAGATTGTCTTTATCTATCTTTTCGCCGGTACTCAGGAGAGCAACGTTGAAAACGAAATTCTTGTTTTCATCCAGGTTTATAAAGAAGCCGCGTTCCGCTCCGGAAAGTCGTATCGCATTAAGAGTTATCTGTTTTTTCAGCTCATCCAGGTTCATGATCTGGAGTATATCTCTGCTGATGGTGATAAGATTGGAAAGCTGCTCGCGTTGCTCGAGGACTTCTTCATATTCACCGATCTTTTTCAAAATAATAGTAAGATAGAAACCGGACAGGTTGATAATGAGTTTCTCTGATTTAGTGAACGGATACTCACCTCTGTCTGCCAGAATGACGATGCCTTCGAGCTCATTTTTCAGTTTCAAAGGAACTAAACAGAAATGCTGTCCTTTTACCGTATAGTATTGACATTCCAGATCAGCCCGTAGTTTTTCAAAATGGCTTTGATGTGTGCTGGTAAGCTCTGTCCTGGCGAGTTTATTATTTACCCAGAATTCACCTTCGGAATCTTTATTTGCATAGAGTATAATCCCGAATTTATCTATGCCAATCACATCAAGAATATACTTTTTCAGATAAAACCTGATTTGCTGAACACTTGAGAGATGTAACAGATCAAAGAAGTAATGCTGCAATTTCGAGGGAGATACATTAATTCTGGCTTCGATGATCTGCCGTAATACAGAGCTGGAATGAAGGGCTTCATAGTGGAATATTGCCTTCATTCTTTGCTGATCATCCTCGGATAAACCGCGCAGCACAACATCAAGTTTGCGATTATAACTATGCCGATATTTATATTCCAGAACTTTAAGATGCAAGGTTCGGTAAATAAGCGTTATGAGGATCAGACTTTCACACTGGAGACCCCAATCCTTCATTTTTTTTGCAACAGTTTCAGCTTTGAGAAGTTTGCGAATGATAGTCCTGAGGTTCATATCTGCTTTTCTGAGCAATATCTTGGCTTCGAGAACCCGTGCATAATTATCCCATCGCAAGAATTCATTTTTAACAGCCAGCGCTCTTGCCTGTTCGCAGAGAATTTCTGCCTGCTTATAATCCTTTGCTATGTAATATGTATCTGCAATATTGAGGTAGGACATTGTCAGGGCATATTCATTCTGATTCTTCTTTGCAAGTGTTCCGGCTTTTTTAAAATTAGTTATTGCGAGAGAGTACTTTTTATCACCGCGTGCCACCCAGCCATGCAGTTGATACATGAATTCCATTTCAAGAGATGTGTCGATCTTCTCTTTTTTGATTTGTTTAATTATGGAGTTCAGTTCCGTATAATTTCGAGAAATGACAAGCCAGAAACAGTAATTTTTTAGATATGAGTTAATGTTGCCGATTGAGTTATTCTTAAAAAAATTATCATAACGAGTGTGCAAATACGAGAGGAATTTCGCAGGAACAAGAATGCGGAGTTTTAGAAAAGATGAGCGGTTGTATATTTTACTGATGAGGTTTGTGTCATTGAGTTCTTTTGCTATATCAAGGGCTGTGTTAAAATGTTTTTCAGCTTCGCGGAAATCTCCTAATTTGAATCTTGTTTGTGCAATGTTCAGGTTAACTTCTGCCATGCCCGGAGCAAAATTTATTTTCTGAAAATACGAAAGCGCTTCCAGGGATTTATCCAATCCCGAACGGAGCATGCCCTGTTTCATATTAAGAAATCCCCAGTGAGAGAGGACATTCGCAACATTTAGGATATCACCCTCTTTCAATCCTACCGAAACAGCATCTTCATAATGCCGTATCGCGTTTTTCACCTTATTGAGAATATTATATGAGTCTCCGAGAACTTTCAGAATACGACCAAGCCGTATAAAGGCTTCGTTGACTTTAGCAATTTTTTTTGCTTTTTTCAGTTCTTCAATTGCACTTTCATACGCACCGATCGCATAATAATAATCTCCGCTGAACAAATAGAAATTAATTTTCTGAAAAGGAGTCAGTTTTTTTTCTGAGAGGACCTGGATTGCGTGATGTGCCTTATCCTCTTCATGAGAGAAATTATGAAGCTCCAATCGTGCAAGAAGCAGTTCATTTTCATCATAAGAAAATTTTGATCTCTCGAGCGCAATGAGATTTTTCTCGGCGCTTGCAAAATCTCTGCACGCCATTTTATAGCGCGCATTGAGGAGCAACAGTTGTGGGTCATTTTTAATGAAGTGCGAATATTGCTGACAGCAAATTTCCGAAATATCGCATTTCTTGAGTAAAATACCAAGGGTGAACAATACCTTTAAGTAATCCTGTATAGTGTCGGATTGCAATTTGTCCTTGATTTCGTTGATTTTCAGCAACCCTTGATAACAGGAACTCCACGCTTTAATAATATCTTTATTCTCCATATAGGTAGTCGTTTTAAGAAGATGATAATGAATTTCCGATTCATAATCCTTTGCAAGCTCACAATGGCCAATAATGCCATTGATAATGGCTGGTATGGTCACCTGCATTGTTTTAAAATATTGTATCACTTCCAACGAAATCTTCTTTTTCTTTGCTGTACTCATCCTCTTGGATAGTGCGGATTTGAGAGCGGGATAAACAAATTTGTAATATCCGTCATCAATATAATCTTCATTTTTTACCAGGATGTCGAGTGCTTCAACATTCTGCATGAAGAAAAACAGGTCCTTTGAATCGGAAAAATGGAGAATAGTCTGAATGATATTTGTAGAAAGGGGAACCTGCAATATTGAAAGCTGAGCGAGCATATCTTTGATATTTTCCGGAATGAGTGCGATCTTCTCTTCAATTGCTTTCAGCATTTTTTTCGGGAGTTCAACTTCAAGGATATCAACATCAAAATGCCAACTGCCTTTTTCATCATGGATGATCTTTTTCTCAATCAGATTACCGATGAGTTCAAGGATAAAGCGCTGGTTGCCATTTGTGATCATATACACCTGATTGAGAAAATCCTCAGGACAATCTTCTCCCAGGATTTCACGGATAAATTGAAAGGATTCCGATCGTGAGAGGGGCTCAATATGGATCTTATTAGTGATCTCTGAAATATCAACAACATACGGATTATATGAACTGACAATTATTGCAATGGGATACTTGGGAAGATCAGAAGAAATGTATTGGAGAAAATTTATTGTGGATTCGTGGACTTCTTCAATATTAGTGATGAAATACACGATAGGTTTCGTGGATGAAAAACAGAACATATAGTCCTTTGCCAGCTCAAAATCTCTCATGAGGTCAGACTCATCCTCAATGATCTTGAGGGATTTTTCTTCTGAGTTAAAAAGGAATTCACAAAATTTATTTGAGGCGGATTCTTGAAAGAAGTGTTTACCCTTCTCATCCTGAGATAGAAATATTTCTTTGCATAACATGAAGAATGGATCACGGTGCTGTGAATCGCAATTATAATAGAACACATGGTAATCCTCTGAAAGAAGATACCATTTGATATATTGCATAAGACTTGTCTTACCAACACCCTTTTCTCCGGTCACAAAGATGATCTCACCTTTCTGGTTTTTCACTTCATTTATCTGGTCGCGCAGAGTGATAATATCTGCATCCCGAAAATGAAATTGCTTTGATTCGATCTGTTTTACAAGCGGCGGTTCTATGGTAAGAGGATATTTTTTTTCCTGCATCTCATTGATGTAGTGTATGATTTCCTGTGATTTACCAATGCGCAACCCGGGATTGAATTCAATAAGATGAAAGATAAGATCTTCGAGTTTTTTATCGACTGCCGGATTTATTTTTGAGGGGAATTGAGGAATAATATTTGGGATTTTCTTTTCAGACATCAGCTTGATCTCTTCCCTGGAATAAGGGAAAGTACCCACAGAAAGGTAGTACATGATAACGCCCAAAGCGTAGAAATCACTCTTTGGAGAGAAGTACGAGCCCTGTAAAAGTTCCGGCGCAATATACGGCAGACTTATCACTTCGCTTTCCGGATATGCCTCTGTTTGGGAAATGATCTTGTTGAAGCCGTAATCGCATACTTTAACATTGATCTCATCATTTATTTTTTTATAAAGAACATTTTCAAGTTTCATATCTTTATGAATGATATTATGTGTGTGAAGGTGGTTCAGCGCATAGCAGATCTGAGTAATAAGCTCAAAAAAATCCGGTTTATTCTTATTGGTCAGATGAAAATTTTGCAAACCTTTGCTTTTATAGAATTCTGAAAGAAGATAGAGACTGTCTTGGTAAATGCCGTAATCATATATCTTTATCAGATTAGGATGGGACATTTTAGTGATCTCGCGCATCACCTTTGGCTTCATTTTCTCACGAATGTCCTCGATTGGTATCTTATCAAATAATTTGATTGCAAATATAGTATTTGTGGCGATATCTTCCACTTGGTATACTGTGCCGAAACTGCCAGTTCCAATCTTTTCCTTAAACTCATAATGCAACGCGATCAAACTCATGAAAACTCCTGAGTCATACAAAATTTACTTAATTTATATTCTGATTTTCTTAAAAAACATTTGACCGTTGGCATAATAAACTGTCAACAATTAGCGTATGATAGATGGGGTGAATGAGAAACCAGTTTGAAATAAATTTGACAAACCTACCCCATAAAAAGAATTTTACTACCAATATGATAAAGGGAACTACATGAAAAAAATATTTTTATTAGTGATGTGTTTCACTCTGACGAGTAGCCTTTTCGCAGTCAGCAATGATGCGGGGACTACTGCTTTTAATTTCCTCAATATTCCGATGGGAGCGCGCGGAGCAGGAATGGGAAATACGTTTACTGCAATTGCAGATGATGCCCTTGCACCTTTCTGGAATCCTGCCGGTCTGCCGAATGTTCGCCAGCGTCTTCTTCAAATCACCTACATGAATTATTTTGCAGGGTACAATGGAGGAGCAGTAAGTTATACCATGCCTCTTAATGAAGGAACAACTGTTGCAGTTTTCTCGAAATTCATTGGAGTCGGAGGTATTCCTAAAACAGGCATCGATGAAAATCAGAATCTCATTGATCTGGGAACTTTTGGTTCTTACGATGTGATGCTTGGAGCGTCCTTCGGAAAATATCTCTCAGATATTCTCAACTGGGGAGTCAATATCAAGATCATTTCCGAAACAATAGATGAGTATTCGTCACAGGCAGTTGCAGCTGATGTGTGTCTGCTCCATCAATCTCCAAACCCGCGCCTGAAGATAGGGCTTGCTGCAAAAAACCTCGGTATGCAGCTTTCCAAATTTGATCAGGAAAAGGAAAAATTGCCCTTAACCTTTTCAATGGGACTGGCTTACAAGATCAATACAGGCGTGATCGCACTGGATATTCACAAGCCCATGCACACGAATTTCTACGGCACAATCGGAATAGAAACGACCATTCAGGATAAATTCATTGTTCGTGCCGGTTATCGCTCCAATGCGTCAGACTGGAATGTCGGCTCAGGTATTGATTTTCTCTCAGGGATTTCTGCTGGAGTAGGTTTCAACTGGAAAGATTATAAGTTTGATTATGCCGTGAACTCATACGGGGAATTAGGTTTTATTCATCAACTTTCTGTAGGATACCATTTCTAAAAATATATGAACCTTCAAAACGACACACCTGCTGATGTGGGAACAGTTGTCGATATACAAAACGGTCTTGCGATCGTTGAATATTCTCGCTCCGATGCCTGCAATACCTGCAGACTCAAAGCATTTTGTTTTCAAAAAGGAGGAGACAGCTCCACACTAACCATGAAAAATGAACTCAATGTAAAAAAGGGTGATAAAGTACAATTTGAGATCAGTCCTCAGATACGAATCCTCAGCTCATTCCTCGTATTTATTCTTCCGATTATTTTTATGATCGGTTCATATTTTTTATGCAAAAGTGCGATCGGGCTTTCTGAAAATATTTCGATAATTGTATCTCTCGTTTCTATCGTAATTGCTTTTATTGTGGTAAAAATAATTGATGGGCAGATAAAAAAGAAAGCGATGATACAACCCAAAATGGTTGCGATTCTCAGCCAGGAAAGTATATAGAGTCGTTAAGGAGATAGTATGAACATTACTTTAAAAAACATGATCTTTTACGGGTATCATGGACTTCACGAAGCAGAGAGAACTCTCGGGCAGCGTTTTGCTATCGATGTAACTGTTTCAAGTGATCCCGAACTGGATGCAAAAGTGAAAGTCCTTCAAGATACTATTGACTACACACAGATATTTGAAGTGGTAAAAGAACATGTGGAAAATTATAAATATCATCTTCTTGAAAAACTCGCAAATGAAATCATTACCGCAATTCTCAATGATTTTATACTAGTTCAAAATGTTTCTTTAAAAGTACGTAAAATAGCAGTACCTATCAATGGTACGCTTGATTATGTCGAGCTTGAAATGCACAGAGATCGAGAAAATAAGGAGTAGCTTTCGAAAATATTTTTATTAGTTTGGGTTCGAATCTTGGGAATAAGAGACAGTATATCGAATCAGCTATAGCAGCTATACAAGATGAAAAAAAAATATCAATGATACGCATGTCTTCAATCATAGAAACCATACCTGTCGGAAACATTCATCAGCCCGATTTTCTCAATTGCATTGTTCAATGTGAATCTGAGCTGAATCCTTCCGAACTTATGCAAACACTTTTACGCATAGAGAGAAAACTTGGTAGAGAACGTAGAGAAAAGTGGGGACCTCGCACGATCGATTGTGATATATTGTTTATTAATGATGAAATAATCGATGCCGATGAACTGAAGATCCCACATCCCGAGATAATGAATCGACCCTTTATTTTGAAGCTAATGAATGAATTAGCACCGGAATTTATCCATCCAAAACTAAATAAATCAATGGAACAACTTTATGAGTATAATTAAGAATAAGTATATTGCAGTCGAGGGAGTAATAGGTGTGGGGAAGACTACATTGGCAAAATTGCTGGCAGAAAAGTTTGAAGCGCAACTCATACTTGAAGTCGTAGAAGAGAATCCATTTCTTTTAGAATTCTATGATGACATTGCAGGGAAGGCATTTCAAACCCAAATGTTTTTTCTGCTCAGCAGATACCGCCAGATGAAAAAATATTTCCAGATTGATGCCTTCCAGTCCAATATTATAAGCGACTACATGTTCATGAAAGACAGTATTTTTGCTGATCTCACCCTCAATGATGCAGAGCTGGCGATGTATAAAGCTTTATTCACTATTCTCAATGACAAACTTGTTCAACCTGATCTCATCATCTACCTTTATGCTGATCTCGAACGTATCATAGACAGGATACATTACAGGAATCGCTCGTTTGAGAACAACCTACAGCCCGAATATCTTGCAAACCTTGCAGTTGCGTATGACAAGTATATTTCGACTCATACCGGATGCCCGATTATCAAGGTCGATACCAACAATATTAACTTTGTGAAGTCCCCTAAACAATTTGACAAATTACTGGTTGACATAAAAAAGGTGCTCCAAGATTGAGTCCTATGAAAAGTAAAATTTCAATTATCATTTTGGCAGCAGGCAAAGGCGTTCGCATGAAATCGGACTTGCCGAAAGTAGCCCATTTGCTCGCAGGTAAGTCACTTGTCGGGCGGGTAGTGACTACTGCTGAACACTTCAAACCAGAGAAGATTATTGTTGTAGTTGGTTACAAAAAAGATGTCGTGATTGATTGCCTTTCTGAGTTTGATAACATTGCTTTCGTGGAGCAGAATGAGCAACTTGGGACAGGTCACGCAGTATATGTCACAAGAGAGAATTTTAAAGATTTTGATGGCATTGTTATAATCTTACCTGGAGATGTACCACTTTTAAGGGAAAAGACATTAGAAAATCTTTTAAAAATTCATGAAGAAAAACAAGCTTCGGCAACTGTACTTACTGTTGATCTGGATGATCCAACCGGTTATGGACGCATCGTTCGAAATAAAGCCGGATATGTTGAGAAGATAGTCGAGCATAAGGATGCATCGGAAGAAGTTCGAAAAATCAAGGAGATAAATACCGGTATTTTTTGTTTTGATTCCCATGAACTATTCTCCGTGTTGCCAAAGATCGGACAGGAGAATTCGCAGAATGAAATGTACCTTACTGATGCGCTGGAACTTCTTAGAAATGAAGGCAAACCAGTCGCAGCTATCAAAGTCAAAGATCCGATCGAAGTTGCAGGTATCAACTCAAAAGAACAACTGCAGGAACTGGAAGCTCAGTATCTTGCCCAGAAATAAATGGATAAATTATACTCACCCTGGCGAATCGATTACATTCTTGGTGAAAAAGATAAAGAGTGTATATTTTGTGCAAAACAGCAGGCAAATGATGATGCAGGGCACCTTATTTTAAAACGCGGAAAGTTAACTTTTATAATAATGAATCTGTATCCCTATAATAACGGACATCTGATGGTTGTACCCTTTCGGCATGTAGCGCGTTTACATGAGCTTACAGATGAAGAATTGTGTGAACTAGGCACGATGACCCGACTATGTGAAAGGGCACTTACAGATGCCTATCATCCTGATGGATTGAATATAGGAATGAATCTGGGTGAAGCAGCAGGTGCAGGTGTGGCAGATCATCTGCATATACACGTGGTGCCGCGATGGAACGGTGATACCAATTTTATATCTACAGTTGGGAATACAAGAGTTATTCCCGAAAAAATGGAAGAAGCGTATAAAAAATTGAAAAAAGTTTTTAACACCTATGAGTCTTAAACTCTCAAAATCCTTAAAAATCTTCTTGGCTTTTTTTTTATTCTAAATATACTATTCCTATGCCTGACGATAATTTTAAGGACTGTCCCGGATGAAAATAACAAGGAAATCGAACACATTCCCTATAATGAAATCACATTACAGGTGCTCAATGGATGTGGCAAAAAGGGTCTGGCGCGCGAAGTCCGGAATGTTCTCATTGATAAAGGCTTCGATGTGCTGTCCTTTGATAATGCAGATAAATTTCTGTATGAAAAAACCGTGATCGTCATAAGAAATATGAACTATGATAAATTTTATATGTTATATAAAGAATTCCCAGTTAAAAAGGTATACAAACAGATCAATGAACATTCGCTCTATGATTTTACTATAATCATAGGAAAGGATTATAAGCAAATTTTTGCTCTATAAATTTTTATATGAAAGAAAGTACTATAGAAGAAAAACTCGAGATCATTACTCAACTTGCACGTGATAAAAAAGCAGAAAATATCATCATCCTTGATGTTGAAGGAACCTCCGATTTGACAGATCGTCTTGTTATCTGTAGCGGGGATGGAGATATACACACCCGTACGATCGGGAAGTATATAATAGAAGAAGCTAAGAAGATGGGGGTACCAATCCATCATAAAGAAGGACTTGAAAATGGGAAATGGATACTTGTCGATTTTGGAGTTATCGTTGTGCACATCTTTGATAAAGAAACCAGAGATTATTATAAGCTCGAAGATCTCTGGGAAGAACTTGTTCGTAAAAGAAAAAAAATGAAGGAATCATAAGTGAGGCGACCTTGATAGAAATTATTAAAGAAAAGATATGGGAAAGTTTGAAAGCGCTTGAACTGCAAGCGCCCCCAAAATCCAAGATAAATGTAGAATACCCTAAGCACAAGAATCATGGTGATTATTCATCAAACATCGGGCTCAATCTTGCAACGAAGATCAAGCAAGCTCCTATGACCATTGCAAAGAAGCTTGCTGCACACCTTTCTGCCGATCCTCTGTTTTCCGAAGTAAATGCTGCCAAACCCGGTTTCATCAATTTCCATATTGCAAATAAAGTGCTCTATTCAACCCTGGAGGATATTAATAAGTTAGGGCAGAAATTCGGAACAAATTACGAACGGGGTGCAGGGAAGAGGGTGCTCATTGAGTTTGTAAGCGCAAATCCAACAGGTCCACTTAACGTAGTGAATGCTCGTGCTGCAGCTTTCGGAGATTCCCTGGCAAATATTCTGCTTGCACAGGGTTACTTTGTCGAAAGAGAATATTACATAAATGACGCAGGGCATCAAATAGAATTACTGGTTGAGTCTATTGAAAATGAATTGAACAGGTTGGATGAAATAGAAGTCGAAGAGCTCGAAGAAGGTTACAAGGGTGAATACATCACAGAGATTGCAGCTCATATTTTGGAAACTGAAGGAGCGACAATCCATCAGCTTTCAAAGAAAGATATTGCTCAAAGAATTCGAGATCTCGCATTGGATATTCTTATCAATGATCAAAAAGACACACTTTCGTTATTCAAAGTGAGTTTTGATAACTGGATCTCAGAGAACGAGCTTCGCCAAAAAGGAAGTGTGGAGGATGTGCTTGCATATCTTTCTGAAACTGAAAAGATCTATGATAAAGACGGAGCAGTCTGGCTGTGCAGTAGTGAATTTGGTGATGTGAAAGACCGCGTCATCATGCGTTCTGATGGTACAGTGACCTATCTTGTACCTGATCTTGCATATCACATTACAAAATATAAGCGCGGATTTGACAGCATTATTGACATCCTTGGTCCTGATCATCATGGGCATATTCCCAAACTCAAGGCAGGTATCGCGATCCTTGGATATAAACCTTCACTTTTGCACTTCATGTTGCTTCAGCATGTAAATATTCTCATAAATGATGAAAAGGTCAAAATGTCAAAAAGAGAGGGGAAGCTCATTACACTCAGGCAGCTCATTGATGAAGTGGGCACAGATGCTGCACGATTCTTCTTCTTGATGAGAAAATCAAATACACCTCTTGATTTCGATATTGAACTTGCGAAGAAACGCACTGCCGAAAATCCTGTTTATTATGTTCAGTATGCTCATGCTCGTATTGCGAGTATTGAGAAAAATGCCCGTACAGAAAAGCTCAAAGTAACAGACTTCAAGCCGGAATATCTGCAACGTCTCAGCCACGAAGAGGAGCTGGACATCATCCGCAATCTTATGAAATATCCCGAACTTATTGCGCATATTAGTTCCAGTTATGATGTGAATCTTCTCACTTCTTATTTAATCGATCTTGCAGGAGAATTTCATAGATATTATCAGAAATATAAAATAATTAATAAAAGATATAAAGAACTCTCTCTCGCGCGTTTATTCCTGTGTAAGGCAGTGCAGACTGTGATTAAAAACGGACTCACAATGCTTGGTATTTCCGCACCAACAAAAATGTGATAACGATGATCGACTAAGAAATAAACTTTTATAGTTTGGAAGAAAGGAATGGGATGAAGAGAGTAGTATTAAAACAATTATACGACTTGTTGTATAAAGATGTAATCAAAAAAATTGACATTCCATTATGTAAATATATCAATCCAAAAAAATCTTGGGGGAGCAATGAAAATCAGTAGAATATTCGTTGCAGTATTTTGTGCAATACTCATTATTTTTCTATCTTTTTGTTCAAAAAAAGTACAGCAAGAAAAGGAATTACCTGCGCGAAGCGATGAACTTGTAAAACTGGAAAAATTTATGGATATCCCAATATATCCGAATAGTGTGCTTGCAGATATTACTACGCCATTGCGTGATGACCAAATTCCCGGTGAACCAATGCAGGCACAGGTTATCCTTACTATTGATGAGTATGAGAAAGTGCCCCTTTTTTATGAAGAGAAACTCGGTAAAAAATTCACGGTCGAAGTGGAAAATGGAAAGAAGTATTATGAACTGCAATTTGAAAAAGGCGACTGGCTCTACATCATTTTTGTGGGACATGATACCTTTGAGAATAAACCGATGTTTTCAATCGATAGGTGGGAGAAGTAGCACAATCTAAGCAAAATGACTTTTTCAAGCGTGAATATTCATCAAATTCAAGTTAATAAAAAAGCCCAATTCCTAAAAATCGGGCTTTAAAAATTATGGAATGAGAATTATTTGTCTCTCAATATTTCTCTCATTTTATTGGCAAGATTATCAAGTGCTTTTTGTGCACTGATCTGACCTCTGAATACAGCCTCAATGACCTGCTCTTCGAGAAGTTTTCTTGTCTCAAACCATGCATCAGTCTGGGGTTCTACTTCTGCATAGAGGAGCTGATCATACACGCTTTTCAGTCCGGGATATTTTTTGAATTTTGCTTGAGTTTCCTCGTCTTCGATAGCGCTTTTTCGGACCGGCATGTAATAAGTCAGGTTTGACCACTTCGCAGTTTGCTTGGGGCTGGTAAACCATTTTATGAATTCCCAGCAAGCTTCCTGCTTTTTCTTTTGTTGCGGATCTGTGTCATTCTTGAATATCACAATATTTGTTCCACTGACAAGACTCTTTTTGGTGCGGAAATAGGGAACAGCGCCCATACCAAGATTGAAAGGAATGCCTCCTTTATGAAGATAAACCATTGATACACTCGATCCTTCTACCATTCCTACTTTGCTTGCAAGGAAATCATTCTGTCCGTCATAACCGGTTGAAAGGTAAGCGATCTTTGATTTATTGAGTTGACCCGATAGAAAGTCCATTGCTTCAACACCGTATTTGCTATTGAAAAGAGGTTCTGTCAGATCTTCGTTCATGATCTGTCCACCTGCTTCTAAAAGGCAGTTCTCAAATTGCCATGCGTTGGTTGCAAAGGTTGTTCCCCATTGATCAATCTTGCCATCACCGTCCCTATCTTGGGTGAGTTTTTTTCCAACTGCAAGGAAGTCATCCCAGGTTACGGGCGGTTTATCGATGTCCAGTCCGTTTCGGTAGAACATATCCTTATTGTAATACATCACACGTACACTTTTATTGAAGGGGAATGCATACATGGTATCATTGAATGTGCTACTTTTGATGAAAACCGGATAGAAGTCATCGAGCTCTTCCTGAGAAAGTCCGTTTGGACCGTTAATATATTTCTCGATAGGAACAAGTGCGTTTCCATCTATGAATTTTGCAATCCATGCTTCGTATGCCTGGGCAAGATCGGGCTGAGTGTTTGCAACTATGGCTGCCATTAGTTTTTGGGAAAGAGCAGTGTAGTTGCCCATATTAATATCATTGATTAATATATCAGGATGTGTATCATTAAATTCTTTTACTAATATTGTGAGGGCATCACCGAGTGGACCACCCATAGCATGCCAGAATTCGAGTTCGATTCTTCTTGATTTTGTTTGTTTTGAACATCCTGCGAATACAATAATTGAAAAAATCAAAATAAATAGAAATATTTTTTTCATTGAAAGCTCCAAAATATTTTGTATGTATGGCATTTAAAGAAAACACATTTATGAGTCAAGTTTTGCTTTTCTTGAACTACAGTTTTCCAATTTTTATTGCAGTGAGAAGAAAAATATCTACCGTTTCAAAAAACTTGACACACATTTTGCGGCTCGATGAATCAATCCTCATCGCGGGGGCGTAGTTCAGTTGGTTAGAACGTCTGCCTGTCACGCAGAAGGTCGCGAGTTCGAGTCCCGTCGCTCCCGCCATTTTTAATTGGCTATTATGTTTTACACTTATATCATTTATTCTGAATCCTCAGACAAATACTATATTAGTCACACACACGATCTTGAATTAAGGTTACAGCGTCATAATGAAAGATGGACACGTTCAACGAAAGCCGGAATTCCATGGAAATTGATTTATAGTGAAGAATATCGAACCAAATCTGAAGCTATGAAACGTGAGTGTGAAATAAAACGCATGAAAAGTAGAAAGTACATTGAAGATTTAATAAGTCGGTAATCACGCAGAAGGTTGTCCCGAGGAATCGGGAAGTCACGTCGCTCCCGCCATTTATTTATTCAAGAATTAGAGCGTATTTCATCTCTCAATACTTTTTTTTTATTCCACGCAGAAGGTCATCCCGATAATCGGGAAGTCACGTTGCTCACGCCATTTTTATTCCATCATTCAATATCTACAATTTTCAATACTTAAAAATTTAAAAATCTCCAGTCACAAATACTTGAATTTCACTCTCGCTGTTAATGCCTTCATTGCTGATTGCAATTACTTTCCAATAATAGACTGTATTGGGTTGAAGATCATTGATTGTTGTAGTATGCTGAGTTTCCGAAGGGTGATATGGCGAAGTAATCGTGTCCAGACTACAAGCTGTGATTGATGTAAGCAGGATGATAACGAGTAATAACATCCTGTTTCTCTTTTTTCTAAAACAGATCGAACCAACAAACATAAAGCCTATGCTCATTGAACCGAATAAAAATGATAATTGATTATTTCGATTTGTATCCTTAAGTATGCCATGTTCAGAGGTTAAAAGTTCAGGATTATCCGAATAGTACACCTCATAATTGGCTGCATTCCCATACCATTTGAGCTCTGTTGATTGTGAGAAAATTGATTGCGCATTTATAGGTGAATCTAAGCGCACCTGATGAAAAAGTTCAGGTAAATTATAGTAATTTTCCCCCTTTTGCAGCTCTTCATCCACGTTCAATTTTACAACTTCCGAGTAGTTGTGAAAATTGTATATATAGATTTCTCGGTTTTTTAGATCGTAAATATTTGAAAAAACAGTTGGATCAACACCATGCTGATGTGTCTCATCCAGAATAGTTTTGAAAAGTATTGGTGAGATAGAAGAAGCATTTTCAAAGAGGTATGAAGCAACTTTGAACCTGTAGGAATTATACCAGCGGTAATCAGTACTGTCAGAAACGTAGAAATTTGTCATGACTTGATAATTTCCTTGTCTATTGACGAATACGACATCACGTTCTCCAAATTCGATGATCACTGAGTTCCCGAGACTATCTCCCCACATTGAATGACCATCCCAGTGGGAAGAATAATATGTTGAGTAGAGGTCGATAACTTCTTGCACTGTTGCACATTCTTCCAGAGCTTTTTCGCATAGTTCCCCTTGAACAGATGGCTTGTTATAATAATTTGCCACATCATATCTTTCAGGAAGTGATGCGCCATCATACCACAAACCATTCTCATTAATGCCACCTACATTCTGAAAACCCTGCGATACCTGATAACCGAAATATATACGACCATATTTCCCTTCTGAAGCTGGAATTACTTTAATTCTCGTATTGATATTGTGCCAATCTTTATTCGTCCCACCAAGAATCACATCACCTTCTGCAGCACTTATTACTGTACACGCATCAAGAGAGGATATCGTGGTGAAGGAAAGAATTATCAATAATACAAAAAAACACCTCTTCATGACTTACCTCCAGCATAAATAAAAGCTATATTAATAATAAAAGAGAGCGTTTGATTTTTTAGATCAGCATCATCAGTGTTTGTATCGAAGTTTACAAGTCCCTGTTCGTAACGAATTTCAAAGGCAAATCTTCCTATTCCGACCTCGACACCAGCAACAATGCCCGAATCGAATCCTCTGATATTGTCCAGAACTCCAACATCATTCATTGCCAATGCTTTCATGCTAAAATATGGGCCGAGAACTCCACTGAGATGAAATTTACTATTATTCACCAGGAAATATTTTGCAAGGATGGGCATTTCTACATATACAAAAATGTTATATTGTTCGATATCTCCAACTGTGTTGATCTTACTCCCCTTCGTGGCGAGGAAGAGCTCGGGCTGTATGGACAGGTTTCTATTCAAACCATATGTAGCAAATCCCCCAATCGTAAAACCGGGGACATGTTTCACACCTTTTCCCGGCAGCTCTTTTCCGCTGAAAACGGATGAACTATAACCGATTTTCATCCCAATATCGGTGATATTACCGGCATGAAGACTCAAGGAAATGATCATAATAAGAAAGATGGTAATTGTAATTTTTTTCATCAGATCTCCTACTATATTATTTTATTTGTATTTGTTTATGTATCCAATTGTAAATGATTTCAAGCACAATAGGTGAAATCGTTTCTTCAATCAATCTGTATTCTTGCGGACTCCCAGTCTGCGCAGTCTGGAAGTAGTGATTTACTCTAGGTATTTCTTTCACTTCAAAGTTATGATTGCCACCCATTATAAGTGCAGTTTTAACTGCCTCTGCATTTCCTTCTGGAGGAACCTGCATATCTTTCTCTCCAAAAAGCGCCAAAACCGGACATTTTATCTGCTGTAGAATCTGCTTCGGTTCATAGGTGATATTGTATCTGAACCATGGTGATAAAAATCTCTGTATAGTTGCTTGTATACGATCTTTGGGTAGATCGGAATGAGACATAGTATAGAGTTTTTCGAGTTTGATTTTGGCAGAATCTTCATATTCTTCATCCAGAATTATGGTAAGCACTTTTTTCTGGAAATTTATTCTTTCGGTAATATCCTCTTCAGACATTCCCATTATTCTGCTCATTGATTCTTCGAATTGGAGATTATATTCAAAGCCATTTAATCCGGGAGTTCCCATCATAACCACAAAAGAAATATCTGGCAATTCAGCTGCTATTAGAGACGCTATCGTCCCTCCTTCGCTGTGTCCGACAAGACCGATTTCTTTTATCTGGTGTATAGATTTCAAGTAGTCCACACCAGCGATCACGTCCTGTGCGAAATCTTGAGTAGTTGCTTGAGTTCTATCACCCTTTGAACTCCCTACACCTCGCTCATCATATCGCAAAACAGCAATCCCGTTGCGGGTGAGAAAATCTGCGATAACGAAGAACGGACGATGCTCAAAAAATATATTATCTCTTTCGTGAGAACCTACTCCAGGTATCAGAATTAACGCGGGAAATTCTTTCACATTTTTGGGAGTGGTCAACGTACCAACAATGTGAACATCTCCATTGTCATAAGACACCTCTTGTTCATCATAGGGGAATGGTGCTTGTGGAGTTTGAGGTCTTTTGGAAGATGCTATTTCCTCCACTTGTTCCATATTTAAAGGCATTGATCTTCCCGCTTGTTCCCATGCTCCGGTAAGATGAGTGTTTTTAAAATAACCCTTGAAATTGCACTTGATTTGATCGAATGTTAATAAAATATCAGGATAAGTAAATTTGATCGAGATTGCAGAAAATGTTTTATCCGATTGATCTGGAAAAATGACTTCAACTTGCATATCATTCCCATTTGAAAACAAAAAAACAATTCTGTAACTGAATCCCGGGAATTGAACTGTCCCTTCCCAAATTCCTGAAACATGCTGAACTGATGAGTTCTGGGAACATCCAATCACAATAATAAAGATAAGAATAGTAAAGTATGCAGCATTTTTTCTCATTCGAGTGTGTCACCTTTTTCATTCCATGCAATAACAGAGGCTGGAAGAATGTGAGCAAAATATAACAGACTTATTGCAAGGACTGCGTCTATCTGCCCGAGTCCGGATAGGATAAATATGTAGATTATCACAAGTGTCGCAATAGCAAACAGGCTGTAAGAAATATTTGTTGCATGCAGTACGACGTGCATCTCGCGTTCATCAAGTTCTTTTGATGAGGAATGTGTGAGTTTCCAAATCGATGATTTTATAAAAGCAGTGTGAAAAGTGAGTATTATTACAACGATTGGAATAATCTCAAGTACCAGATAGATCATCTTCAAAACCTGTAATTTTACAAGGTAAAATAGCACGAGTATCACAATTACACTGAGATAATTTAATATCATGGCTGTTCTTCGTTTTTTCTGTATTGTATTCATCTATACTCCTCGTTTTAGATTGAGCAGCTCTTCGCTGAGAGGTTTCATTGGTTTGGTGGAGAATATAAATTCAACTGGGAGATCAAAACACTCGCTGATTCGAAAAGCAAGATCAAGACTTGGATTATATTCCTCCCGTTCAAGATAACCGACGGTCTGAAAATTGACTCCGATCTTATCAGCAAGCTCTTTCCGCGAGAGCCCACGCTCTTTTCGTAAAACAGCAATTCGATTATACATAGTTCTGATTTCCATGGAGGCACTAAAATTTGGATTTGTATATTATGTCAAGCAAAATATTGTAAATATACAACAAAATGTTTAAATATGGTAACAAAAATATCTTCAAATACTTGAATACAACTATAAAAACATGACTTATGTCTATGAGCTTAAATTGTATAAAATGACCCTTAATCAAAAAAGCCGGTATAAAAACCGGCTTCATAATCATCATCAAACATGTAAAATCTATTTCATAAAGATCATCTTTTTTATAGGCGACATGCTGATATTCAATTTGTAGAGATATACTCCACTCGAAACAGGTTGGTTGTTTTCATTCATTCCATCCCACATAACCGAACCCTCAATACCACTTATCGAAAGAGGTAACGATTTTACCTTTTCCCCTTTGAGATTATATATCTCCAGTTGTGTACAAGTAATATTTTTTGGCAAAATTTGAAAACATATTGTTGTACAAGGACAGAAAGGATTGGGATAATTTTGGTGTAGTACAATTTCTGAACCATATACTGAATGCTGATTATCGACAGAAACCCACGAACCGGATCCCCCTCCGCCATATGCGCCCATGTCATTGGTAACTGTTCCCATTGCCGGATATAACGCATAGCCGGGATCTTGAGGATTCTCAGGATCGTAATATAATATATCAGGATTACCGGCATCCACACATTGAGAGTTTGTATTTAAATGATACAGTGTGTCAGCAAATAGAGGATCTTCATTAATATTGCCCTCTCCGTTAAATCCTCCCTCCACATCACAATAAGTAAATGATGACGTGCTTTCACCGAATATCTGTCCTGCTGAATTTTGGGTGTTACCCCATATGATATTATTGCGCGCAGTCACCACACTGCTATACAATCTGAGTCCTCCTCCTGTTGTGCCGGAGTGATTTCCTACGATGGTGTTGTTCTCAATAATGATCGGTTCTGTGTCATTGCCAATCGTATAGAATCCACCTCCTCCGTATGAAGTACCAGCTGTATTCTCGGCAACAATATTATTCTTGATTATTGCGCCCGAGTAATCAACGACAATTCCTGCCCCGTAACCTGCCTGGTTTGATGTAATGATATTATTGGAAATTTTCGGATTCCCCATGAAGCAGAGTAAGCCGCCGCCGGAGATACCATCGTAATTTCCAACATTACTCACAGTATTCATTGTGATCAGATTATGCCTGATAGTTGGGGAAGCCGTATACATAAAAATACCTCCCCCGCTGTACCAAGTGAATTGTGGGTATTGAGGATCGACCCACTCTGTACCCCCTCCAGCCGTGATAGTAAATCCCTGTAGGATAGCCTGTGCAGATTCGCTGCTGCAAAATGTGACAGTGCTTGCATTCTGGGGATTTGCAGCATTACTACCATCAATAATTGTTTCATGAATATAATGAACTTCGTGGTCCAACAGGTAATAGCTTGTCAGCATGATGTTTTTTCCAAAAAAATCAATGTTTTCGTAATAAGTGCCCGGAGCAACGAGTATAGTATCCCCATCAGAAGCCATAATAATGCCGAGTTGTATTGTGGCATAATCATCCGGGATCGATATGATCTCCCCTGAAAGCGGTAGCGTTATGCATAGAAACAAGATGCATAAAATATTTTTTTTTGTTTTCATTATAAAGACCTCCGTTATTTTTAACTGCCTAATCTATTGAAATATGTATCAACATAATAATCATACACGTCTTCTGTAATTTCGTTATAGCGGATCATATTGATTATGATCGCGACATAAGATATATTAAAACTCCATGCTTCGTACCAGGGATTTTTTATTTCTGCTGTGATACTTCCATCCATAATACCTTCTTCGTATAGTGAAATCAAGGTCTGTTGGATTCGCTTACGTGCAGGTTTAGCTAAATCTCTAATCTCCTTAGGCGCACGAGTACTTCTGGGTTTTTCACCCATTGAAAACGCTATCAACTCAGCATAGAGTGGATTTTCATGAAAATAATCAAGAAGTGAGGAATAATAGTAGCGAAGTTTTCCCAACCCGGAAAGTTCACTGATTGCTGGTGTTATCTTCTCTGCGTCGAAGAAATCAAGATAATTATTTGTGTATTCAATCCATAGAACATAACAAATATCATTTTTGGATTTATAATAATAGTAAATATTTCCTACAGCAACGCCGAGTTTTTTTGCAACACCCCTCAAGGTCGTCTTAAGAATTCCTTTTTCAAGGAATTGCTTTTTCACTTCCGTAATAATAGTCTCTTTAATAAGCTGTTGCTTCATTTCTTTGATCATTATATTTCCTTTCTTAGATCATACATGTACTAAAATATACATAATAATAAAATAATATTCACTTATATTCGCACTGATCTACTGTACCAACAGTGTCTCTTAGAAATAAGCTTGTCAAGTATTATTTTTAGTACATGTTCAAAATAATGATTAAAATACCATTGAACATTCTCATGCTTACTACAAATCTTGGAATAAAGTGAAGATCGGTCTATTCAGTCTATAGTGATAATCTTATAATTCTTACAATGATCGTACACTTGCCAGATGCAGTATAAATACTGCGCCATTTGGTTCGTTGTCTTCCACAGAAATAGTTCCACCCCATCTTTTTACGGATTCCCGAACAATATATAATCCAATTCCGGTATGCCCCTTTTTGCCGTACACAAATCCTTCATCAAATATTTTATCTTTAATTTTATCAGGAATACCCTTTCCATAATCTGCAATTTTGATAGAACAATTATCATTATCAGAGGTGATAGTAATATCTATTTTTAAAGTTTCACTATGCACTGCTGCATTGCTTATAATATTGTCTATTACAGAATCGATCGCATCATCGGCAAGGATTTTATCATGACCTGTTACGGTAAATTCTATTTCTGGATAATGTTTGATAACCTTGTTTATGATGTCGGAAATCTCAACAATTTTCAGGTCTTCCGATGAGATCATATCTTCCTGCTCCCTCATTTTATTTATCAACATAATGCTCTTTTCTACCTTGCTAAATGCTTCATCCAGAAGTGATTCATCATTCTCTTTTCTATACAATTTTAATGCTGCATCAATCACAGAAAGATTATTTATTATATCATGCCTAAGTATCTTATTTAACAAAGTCAGTTGCCTTTCACGAGTTTCAAGTTTTCTGTTTTTGATATTCACCATTTCGTTTGCTTTTGCAAGTTCAACATTTTTAAGCCGATAGATTTCCGCTTCCCTTTCCTTTTGCTCGGTTTCATACTTGGTGCGCATCTCAGCAATCTGCTTTGATTGTTGGTCATTGAACAACTCACCTTTTAGTTCTGAGAATTTTTTATGATAGAAAAGAGCTTGCTTAAAATCTTCTTGCTCCTCAAACAGTATGAAAAGCGAATCTAAAGCGTTAAGTTCTAAACCTTTCGCTTTTATGCTACGAGCGATATCCAGTGCTTTTTTTAAATGATCAAATGCTTGCTGAAAGTCTTTTTTTCTCGTATGAAGGTTACCCAAACTTGTCAATGACGTTACATCTCCAAATGGATCTTTAGTTTCATTAAATAACTCATTGGATTTTTTCAAAAATGATAGTGCTAAATCTTGCTCCCCTTTCTCAATATAGATATTTCCAATATTGACATATGAGACTGCGACGGAATGTTTATCTTCGGATTTCTCTTTTATATAGAGTGCCTTAAGGAGATATTCAAGTGCAAGGTCATGTTTATCTTGTCTTTCGTATACAATTCCAATATTATTCAAAGATATTGCGATATCTCTTTCTGATCCGATTTCTTCTTTTATTTTAAGTGATTTTAAATGATGATTCAACGCTTCATCATAGCTTCCCTGTTTTTCATATATAATACCAATGTTATTACAACATGCTGCGACATATGCTTTATCCCCGGCTTGATCCCAGACTCGGAGAGCACGAAGATAATATTCCAACGCTTTATCATAATTTCCCAACTTTTCATATATTCCACCGATATTATTTTTAGTACCGGCTATTTTATGCATCATCTTCAACTGCCTAAACATGTGAAGAGCTTTATGGTAATATTTTAGCGCTTCATTGTAATTACCCCTGCGATGATATGATATGCCGATAATATTATAACTCCGCGCAATATCAGGTTTTGACTTTAATCGGGTTGCAAGTTCGAGAGCTTCTTGTGCATAATACTCGGTTTTCTCCGGATCAGAAACATTAAGTGCAAATGCAAGATCATTCAAATTGGTTAATTTTTCTTCTCCAGAAGAGTTGCGAACTTTTTTCTCGAGTTCTTTAATGTTATCCATTGACTATTCCTTTGCTAAATTGAAAGATGTATTATTTAAAGAAGAATTAGGGTAAATAATTTTTTATATTTTCAAGGTGAGAAAAGGATAATCATTCCGTCAAGATAAAAGTATTAATTAATAATTATATAATTCACAGATTGTACTTAAATATGAAGTTATGAGCAAGTGTTGTTTTTGTACTTTATTTGCTAAAATGTTGACAGTAAATACACTCCAAAATCTCTGAAATACTATGAAAAGAATTCTATTAACAAATGATGATGGTGTCTTTGCAGAAGGGATCGGCGATCTTGCGAAGGTTCTTCGAAAAAAATATGATGTTACTATTGTTGCTCCGGATAGGGAGCGCAGTGCTGCGTCGCATTCACTCACCATTCACCATCCTCTTCGCATTTTCAAGATCAAAGAAGATAAGTATGCAGTGGATGGCACACCGACCGATTGTGTGATACTTGCTACTCATAAGATAATAAAAACCAAGATCGATCTTGTCATCTCGGGAATTAATAATGGTCCCAATATGGGAGAAGATATACTCTATTCCGGCACGGTTGCTGCAGCCATAGAGGCAATGAACCTGGGACTTCCAGCCCTTGCCGTTTCAATGGGTTTTCGGGATAAAGGTGATTTTAAAGACGGCGCAGAAATACTCTTACACATGCTCGAACATGACCTATTTTCGATTATGTCAGCCGAATCTATTTTGAATATTAATTTACCGCCTGTTCCTTTGAAAGAAGTAAAAAGTTTCAAGGTAACCAAGCTGGGGCATCGGGTGTACAGTGACTTCATAAAAGAACGGCATGATCCGCGTGGGCGTCCATATTATTGGATTGGTGGGCAAACTCCAGATTGGACTGGTGGAGTGGAAACAGATTTTCATGCGGTGGGGGAAAATAGCGTTTCAATTACTCCCATTACTATAGACATGACCAAGTATGCCTACTTCCCCCAGATCACAGAGTGGATTGAGAAGAATAAATTGAAATCTTAATAAATACCAAAAAATCCTGAATGGACTACACAAAGCAACGGAATAACATGGCCGAGTACCAGATAAAAGCACGCGGCATTACGGACGAACGGCTGCTGGATGCATTTAGAAAAGTGGAGCGACATCTATTCATTCCGGGTAATTCTGGCCATTTTGCATATAGTGACGGACCAATGTCTATAGGGGAAGGACAGACTATTTCCCAGCCCTACATCGTTGCGCTTATGCTCGATCTGCTGAAATTACAACCAGATAATGTTGTGCTGGAAATCGGTACGGGTTCCGGCTATCAAACTGCACTTCTTGCAGAGATAGCACAAGTAGTATATTCAATAGAGAGGATACCGTCTCTCGCTGTAAATGCAAGGCAATTACTAAAAAAACTGGGCTACTCAAATATAAAGATCCAACAAGGTGATGGCACTCTCGGCTGGAAACCAGAAAATGAAAACGAGAATGACATTGCCTTTGATGCGATTATAGTTTCCGCTGCAGCACCCTCTGTTCCCAAAAGCCTTCTGGTTCAACTGAAAGAAGGTGGACGTTTAGTGCTGCCTTGTGGAAGCAAATTTGTGCAGGACTTGATCTGTGTAAAAAAAGAAAATGGGAATATCATAAAAGAGAGTTTCGGCGGATGCCAGTTCGTGCCGCTTATTGGAGAGCAGGGATGGTAAAATTAAAATTTATTACATTTGTTCTTATGCTTCTGCTGACGATGCCGGTATTTCTTGGCAGTGATGAACCACCTGATGAACCGGGAAAACAAGCAAAATTCTCAAAATACTTTAAAGAGAAAAATGTATCAGATGAAGCTGTCGTTGTTTTACTTGCCACACTTCCGATTTTTGAACTGCGGGGAGCAATTCCCTGGGCAATTCATCATTATAAGATGCCGTGGTATAAAGCATATCTGCTTGGAGTTTTTGGTAATTTTCTGCCAATTCCATTTGTACTCCTTATTCTAAAATATGGATTGGACTTACTTTCACGGATTCCTTTTTTCAGGAAATTTTTTGAATGGCTCTTCGCCAGAACAAGACGAAAAGGCACTCTTATAAAAAAATATGAAGCGCTGGGACTCATACTTTTTGTCATGATACCTCTACCGGTAACCGGTGCATGGACAGGGAGCATTGCAGCATATATTTTTGGAATAAAATTCTTTCCCGCACTCCTTTGCATCTTAATCGGAATATGCCTTGCAGGCGTTATTGTCACGACCTTGAGTATGTTCGGAATGTGGGGTGCATTCATAGCGATTATAGCTTTATTGACATTATTTATCATATGGCTCATAAAATTCATCAAAGCAATAAAAGCCGCCAGAAACAGCGAAAAGGGGGCAACTGAATGAAGTTAAAAGACTTCTTTGCACCGAAAACTGAAAAGGTCGATGAGGAAAAAGATCTGATCCGATTCCTCTCTGAAGTAGAACTTTTTGAAAATCTTACTCGGAACGAACGTAAAAATCTTTCTCAACACCTTTATGAACGCATCTACAAAGAAGACGAAGTCGTGTTTAAAAAAGGATATCCAAATGTGGTCATGTATATCGTGAAAGAAGGTGAACTTCAAACTTTTCTCGATTCCAAAGATGGGGAAAGTCTCAAAACAATAAAACCCACTGATTTTTTTGGAGAAGTGGGACTGTTTCTTGAAGAAGAGCGTACTGCAACAATTGTGGCATCAAAGGATTCTGTGCTTCTGGGTATTTCCAAAAGAGATATGAACAGATTCATCGATGAGTTTCCGCGCGCAGGCAGTAAGATCTTGAGGAAATTAGCTACTGTTCTTTGCACTCATCTTATTAATACTAATAAGACACTTACAGGTAAAAGAGATGAACTTATCGAGCTGAAAAAACACCTTGAAGACAACGAACACCAACTCCAGGAATTAAAGAGTTCACAGGAAGTTGAGACAGAAAAGAGCTGATCATGGATAGAATAAAAGTAATCCGTCTTGTGATAGGAGTTTTGACCCTTGGTATTGCAGTTCTGGGTATTCTGTTTTATAAATCAATTCTCTCTTACCTGGTAATTTCCGGGATCATTGCCTATCTTTTATCACCACTGATAAACTATGCTCAAAAGTTCCATATTCCTCGAGCGCTCTCTATCCTGATCGTGTACATTATTGTGATCGTGCTTATCATTGTATTGATAAATGTGATCATTCCACAAGTAAAATTACAAGCAGAAGAAGCTTCAAAATTCTTCAAACAGATCGTTCGGGATCCTGGAGCTTTCAGCTTAAAATCATTTGGTTTAGACGGTCTTTCAAAATTTATAGATCGTATGCAAACAAAGTTTACCTTTATCAACGTCGATGAATACACTCAAATGCTTGGAGAGAAATTCGTTGGATTGATCAATGCTATTCCACAGATACTCATTAATTCTCTCAGCGGTATAATCAATTTCCTTGCATTTCTTGTTGTGATCCCCTTTGTCTGCTTTTTCCTTTTAAAGGATGAACGCCAGCTCATGAAAACCTTTTTCAGCTGGATACCGAATAGATATTTTGAGTTCTCCATATACTTATTTGAGAAGATCGAAGATAGTTTTGGACGTTACTTGCGCTCCATTTTATTGGAAACAATAATTGTGACAATCCTATCCTATATCGGACTCCTGATCCTTGGAATTCCCTATGCACTTACTCTTAGTATCATTATTGGTCTGACAAATCCGATCAAGTTTTTTGGACCCTTTATTGGGTTCGTCCCGGTGATTTTGGTCATACTGTTCAGTCCTGTGCCCAATGTTATGGTCATCTATGCGATTCTCATGTCAATCATCGTTCAGCAGATCGACAGCAATATATTGTTCCCGTCCCTGGTTGGCAAAGGACTTGGCATGCATCCACTCTGGGTGTTACTGACTGTTATAGCCGGTGGTTATGCATTCGGTGTGCTCGGACTCCTGCTTGCAGTTCCGGTCGTGTTTCTTATCAAAACAGTTATACAGGTTTCTGCAACAAGTTTGAAACAATTTGAAATCATATAATTCGAAAAATACAATACCAGATAAATAGAAAGGAGATCTATGGCTCGCTGGCAATCATTAGAAGGTTCTATATTACATACGACGCAGGAGGGCTCCCAGGAGCATTTTCTAAAAGATTTTTTTGAAAATAAAGCTTTTATTCCCAAGACGAAAAGGGAAAAGCAAGAATATGAGGATTTTTCATTTGTGAGTAGTGCTATGGCGCTTCTCATCTACGTGGCACAATCGGATGGTGAAGTGGATAAGGATGAAAAAGATATGATCATGAAGGAACTGAAATTCCAGCTTAATCAGCGTCATTTTGAGTATGAAACTCTCGCAGAAGAGATCGGTCCGGATGAAATGAAAATTCTCATCCATCTTTTTGATCATTTCAGAACTGAGATTGCAGAAAAATCATGCGATCTGGATGAAATTATTCGGGTCATCAATATGATCTATAAAAAGAATCCTTACAAAAGAATGTTCCTCGTTCGTTTGTGTTACTATGTGGCATATGCGGATAAGAAATTCTCGAAAGAGGAGTTTGCGACAATAGAAAAGGTCGCAAAAAAACTCGATGTGTCTGTAGCGGATTCAAGCAGAATAGAGCAGGAAGTACGTACCGAACTGAAAATATAAGAATAGTTTTGTTTTTATACCTTGTGAAATTTGACACAATTTCTCGCTATCACAGCGTTAGGAACAATTGAATTATTCAGGAGGATATATGTTCCAAGGTGGAAAAGGTCTTCAGGACTTGCTCAAACAAGCACAGAAGATGCAAAAAAAGATGATGGAAAGCCAGGAAGCTCTGGCACAGCAAACTGTGGAAGCTTCTGCAGGCGGTGGTATGGTTAATGTCGTGATGAATGGAAACCAGGAGCTTATCTCATTGAAGATCGAAAAAGAAGTTGTCGATCCTGATGATGTAGAAATGCTGGAAGATCTCATCATTGCTGCGGTGGAAGAAGCCAGGCAAAAAGTCAAAGAAATGGTCGAAAGTGAAATGTCCGGTTTGACTGGCGGTCTGAAGATTCCTGGACTCACAGCATAATGTTTGAAGGAAAATTAGAAAAGCTCAAAGACGGCTTTAAGCAGTTGCCCGGAATCGGCGAAAAAACTGCAGAGCGTCTTGCCTTTTATCTTATCAGTCAGGATAAACAGGTGGGATTGAATCTCGCAGAACTGATCAACGATTCGATCAGTTCGATACAAAAGTGCGAAAGCTGCAATATGCTGTCCGAAGCAAGTCCTTGTCATTTCTGTGCAGACGATGAAAGGGATAGTGCATCTCTGTGCGTTGTGGAGAAATCACAGGATGTCTATCTTATTGATGAGACTGGAGTGTACAATGGACGGTATTTTGTGTTGGGAAATCTCATTTCTCCATTGGATGGCATTGGACCGAACCATATTAATTTTCCAAAGCTCAAAGAAATGATCGAGAAACAAAATATAAAAGAGATAATACTTGCGTTAAATCCGAGCAGTGCAGGTGAGACAACCATGGCTTTTATCACTTCCAAGTTACAAAGCCCGGCAAGAAAGATCACGCGGCTGGCAACAGGATTGCCCGTTGGCGGGGATATTGAGTACACAAGCTCAAAAACTCTTGCAAGCGCACTGACTCATAGAAACGAATTATAAGATTGGAGTAAAAATGGCATCAACTGCTGATTTTCGTAATGGAATGGTCATTCTTTTTAAAGACAGTTTATATGTAATCGTGGAGTTTCAACATGTAAAACCAGGCAAGGGTGGTGCCTTTGTACGAACTAAACTGAAAAATGTGAGGACAGGTCAGGTTATTGATAATACTTTTCGTTCTGGAGAGAAGGTGGAAGAGGTTCGTATTGAAAAGAAAAAAATGGAATATCTCTATAATGACGGCATGCATTTCGTCGTAATGGATCCAGAGACCTATGCTCAGATAGAGCTCAACGAAGAGCTTATTGGGGACAGCAAATTTTTCATGAAAGAAAACACTGAGATCGCTCTTTTTCAAACTGAAGACGAGATCATTTATATAGAGCTTCCTACAACAGTAAATCTTGAAGTGGTGGAATGTGAGCCCGGGATCAAGGGCAATACTGTTACCAATGTAACGAAGAGTGCCAAGCTGGAAACCGATCTCGAAGTACAGGTTCCCATGTTCATCAATAATGGCGATATTCTGAAAATCGATACACGGACAGGTCAATACATCGAAAGAGTGTAAACGGACTCGTGCAGTACATAAATAAGCCCATTTACTGCCTTTCTTGCGGGGGAAAACTCTCAGAAAAACAGGACGATAATAACAAAATTCGTCATTTTTGCCCTGCCTGCGGCTGGACCTATTATGCCAATCCCATTCCTGCGGCTGCTTGTGTGGTGCTGAACAGCGATCATGAACTGTTACTTATTAAAAGAAAGAACGAACCTAAGCCCGGAAGTTGGGCGTTGCCGAGCGGGTATGTAGAGATTAATGAAACTGCAGCGGAATGCGCGGTTCATGAACTCGAAGAAGAAACGGGCTTGCTTGGAAACACAGAAAAGTTTTTAGGTCACTTTTTTCAAAGCTCATCAATTTATAAACGGGTTATTACTTTTGGATTTCTTATGAAAATAATGGGCGGAAACCTGAAACCCGGGGATGATGCGCTGGACGCACGATATTTTCCAATGAATACATTACCTGAAATCCCTTTCACATCACATATAGAACTGATCTCAATTATCAAAAAGGAATTTGATCTATGATGAAACTCGTCCTTGCTACTCATAATAAAGATAAGATAACTGAAATAAAAGCTTTGTTACAACAGCTGCCAATCGAAATATTGACCTTTTCTGATTTTGACCATTTCCCGGATGTTGTTGAAGATCGCGATACACTCGTGGGAAATGCAGAAAAAAAAGCGCGAGAAATATTCAATATTACGGGAATACCTTCAATGGCGGACGATACCGGTCTTTTTGTCGATGCCCTCGATGGAGAACCTGGTGTGTTCAGTTCGCGATATGCAGGAGAGAACGTCACGTACGAGGATAATAGGAAAAAACTTCTTTCAGAAATGAGAGATATTCCTGCATCGAAAAGAGATGCGGCTTTTAAAACTGTCATTGTGTTGATCGTGAACGAGAAGGAAAATTTTGTTGTTGAGGGGAGTTGCGAAGGGTATATTGGATTTGAAGAAAAAGGCACAATGGGCTTTGGATATGATCCGATATTCTATATGCATGATTCGGGAAAAAGCTTTGCAGAACTCACTGTGGAAGAAAAGAATAAGATCAGCCATCGGGGACGGGCATTGCAGAAAATAAAAGAAATTTTAGAAAAAATAACAAAAAATACATGACTTCATTGAGGTGGAAATGGATAAAAAAGAGGTTCTAAAAAAAGTAGCAGAGGAGAATGTAAAGTATATCCTTCTCCAGTTTTCAGATATTTACGGAATGGTAAAAAGTATTACAATCCCGGTCAATCATCTCGAATCTTCGCTCGAGCATGGCACCTGGTTTGACGGTTCATCAATAGAGGGTTTTGCACGAATAGCAGAGAGCGATATGTATCTTATGCCCGATCCTGAAACCTACACGATCATTCCCTGGCTTGATTCCGAGGATGGAAACACTGCGCGGTTGATCTGCGATGTGTATGGTCCCGACGGAAATCCTTTCGAGGGTGACCCTCGATATATACTGAAAAAAGTCCTTCTTGAAGCAGAAGAAATGGGATATTTCTTTAAAACCGGTCCCGAGCTCGAATTTTTTCTGTTAAAAAAGGATGATGGATTGCATACCCTTCCGCATGATAAAGCCGGTTACTTTGATATGACCATGGATCAGGCATATGAAATTCGCAGAGAAATGACCTCGATGCTGCAGATAATGGGAATCAATGTCGAAGCAACACATCACGAAGTAGGGATTGGTCAGCATGAGATCGATTTTCGTTATGACCATGCTTTGAAAACTGCAGATAATGCGACCACGATCAGATTTGCATTAAAAGCAATTGCCCAGAAATACAACCTGCTTGCGACATTTATGCCCAAGCCGATCGCAGGTATTAATGGAAGCGGAATGCATGTCCATCAAAGTTTGTTTGATGAAAAAGGAAATAATGTATTTTTTGATAAGAAGAATCAGTACAATCTTTCTGAAATTGCATATCACTTTCTTGCTGGACAGCTCAAACACATCAAGGGAATGACAGCGATACTCAACCCGATCGTGAATTCTTATAAACGACTTGTGGTGGGTTATGAAGCTCCAGTATATATAAGTTGGGCGCGCACAAATAGGTCTTCACTTATCAGAATTCCCCGCTATCTCGAAGGAAGAAGTCAATCAACACGGCTCGAACTCCGCAGTCCTGATCCAAGCTGTAATATTTATCTTGCATTTGCAGTTATGCTCAAAGCCGGTCTGGAAGGAGTGAAAATGAAATTGCAACCTCCTAAACCTGTTGAAGAGGATGTCTATAACTTCAGTGATGCCAGACTCGAAGAAATGAAGATCGACACACTTCCCGGTTCACTGCTTCAGGCATTATATGAACTGAAAAAAGATGGGCTCGCAAAAGAAGCACTCGGCACACATACATTCGAGCGCTACGTAGAAGCAAAAGAAAAGGAATGGGACGAGTTCCGCATACAGGTGACAGAATGGGAGCTTGCGAGGTACCTGGAATTGTATTAATTAGTTTTTAATATAATTCAAATGAATCAAAAAAAACACCACAGAGCACACAGAGACAAAAGAGAAAATCTCCTCTTGAGAGGAGTACTCCGATTTATCGGAGGGAGGTGTGTCACTATGAAAATATATAGTTTTTGCTTGAATAATTATCATATATGAAATCTATCGATTCGGAAGCACTTTATCAGGATGGACTTCACTATGATGCACAGCACGTGGAGATAGTCGAAGATATTCCTTTCTATTTATCACAAGCAAAGAAATGTGGTGACCCGATCCTGGAACTCGCTTGCGGCACAGGCAGGATAACAATTCCGCATGCACGGCAGGGCTTTGATATTACGGGTTTAGATATTTCAGAAGGTATGCTCAAGGTCGCACGAGAAAAAGCCGAAAGGGAACATCTTTCATGCACTTTTATTAAGGCGGATTGTCGAAAATTCTCAATTCCCAAGAAATTCAATCTCATCTTTATCCCATTCAATTCGATTGCGCATATTCATGATAGAGCAAGCTTTGAAGCGATGTGTATTGCAGTGAGAAACCATCTTACTGACGATGGGCACTTCATTGTTGATATTTTCAATCCCAAGCTGGAAGTCTTGATAAGTGATCCGAATAAGCGTTTCGCTGTTGCCGAATATGAAAATCCTTACGGGAACGAGAAAGTAACAATAACAGAAAATAATGTGTATGATAAAGAAACGCAGATCAATCATATAAAATGGTATTATAAAATTGGGAAACAGGAAGAGTTTGCAGTAGAACTCAATATGCGTATCTACTATCCACAAGAACTTGAAAATATGCTTTTATATAATGGATTTGATATAGTAGAAAAACTAGGTGATTTTGATGGATCACCGTTTAATTCCGATTCACCCAAGCAGCTTATAATTTGTAAAAAAAATTAGCAGCATTATACTGCACTATATTGTCTTGTCATTCTGAGTGAATCCCGATTCATCGGGAGAAACGAAGAATCTATTGCACGAAATCCACCGTCTGCTTCCGATTGATCAGAATATGCCGTGAGAGGTATTTTCTAATTACAAATGAGTCCACTCTAAAAAGTCAGAATTAATAAAACAAGAAACCGTTGAAACGGTTAATGATCTTATTTGTTTCATTAACCACCAACTTAAGTTGGCGGTTAATAGAAAGATAGCTAATTGCAACCGATTCATCGGTTTCAAAATATTTGATGCATTTTTTAACTTATTTCTAATCACACGCTTTTTATAGCACACTCACAAATAAAATATCAAGCATAGTTTGATTGGCAGTTTGGTCTTTTATTTTTTTTTTTGTAATTTCTATAATTGTAATGAATAGGTTTTAAGAAGGTGTGAATTTGTTTTAATCTTGTGCTCTGTGTTTTATTACTTTTTATACTTCCGGATTTTTTTTCTTAGTGAAGTATATAATATCATTGTGCTTGGTATAACCTGCTTTTGTAAATAAATTCATCGAGGGATCATTAGGATCATCAATCAGAGTTGCATAGATTTCTAATCCTTGAGACGCCAGCCATTTTTCGGAATGAGCAATGAGTTGCTGAGCGATACCTTTATTTCGATATTCTTTCATAACTGCCAGCCGGTTTATCCACCCTTTTCTGCCATCGTGTGTAACCATAATCGTAGCCACATCTTTATTCATAAAGTTTGCGATAAATACACAGATTTGCGGAAGTCCAAGCTGTGAGATCAGGTTTTCCCTTGTGTCGCGCCCCTGTGGTTTGTGGGTGAGTTCCGCATCTTTCCATATGAGGAGGATCGCATCAACATCCTCTTTTTCCGCATCACGAATATCAATTTTTATGTATTTGGTTTTATTCATATTTAACCTTTTCATTGTTTATGCTGCCTTATCCTTCTTGTCAAGTATCGTTCTTAACTCAGCGCTTCGCTTTTAAGTCAAGTCCGACAATGCTTGAACATGGCTTAAGACTTGAGTTAAGGGCACGAAGTGAACTTGACTTTGTTAGTTCTTAACTCAATTCCTCAGCAAGCTGAGTTATTAAGTCAAGTCCCAAGTCCGATGGAAGGATATTTTTCTTATCAAGTTTATAATGGATGAAAAATGTAAAATTAATATTTTAGTTATGATTCTGGGTAGCCGCAGTTTTTATTTGTATTACGTTAAATTATGGGTAGGAATATTTAAGGAATGTGAAATACTTGACACATAAAAATTATAAGGCATTAAAAAATTTGAACTGAAAGCAAAAATTTTGGAACATCAAAATTCGGAACTTGATAAAATATCAAGAAGCAGCTGTCGTAAAAGAATAAAACTTGGGAAGAATAGGTAGGTGCCCAAACGAAAAGTTGTTTCATAGGAATCGAGCTTTATTGATAAGAGGTTTTAGATGAAAAATAAAAATATAACAACTGAGAAGCATAGAAAAGAAACAGATAGATTGAAGTCTAAGATTTCAGAACCGAAGAATCAAAAAACCAGACCGGATCAGAAAGATCTTAATAAAAATCGAATCCATTTTGAAAACTTAGCCAAGGCTGAGCAAAAGATGAATTTATTTAACTCAATCAATTTTGAGAGAGTAAATGTGTTATTGGAGGCCTTCAATAAAGCAACCGGTTTTGTTACAGCAATACTCGATCTGGAAGGGAATATTCTGTCAAGATCAGGATGGAGGAGGATTTGTACTGAATTTCATCGTATTAACCCAGAAACATCTGAGAAATGTAAGATCAGCGACACTATTCTTGCAGGTGAGTTAGCTAAAGGGGAAAAATACCATTGCTATAAATGTTTGAACGGACTTGTCGATGTGGCTGTTCCTATTAAAATTAACGGCGAACATATAGGAAATTTGTTTACCGGACAATTTCTTTTTGAAAAACCAGATAGAGAATTTTTCCGCAAGCAGGCTGCAGAAAATGAATTTGAGGAGAGTTCATACCTTGAAGCTCTTGATGAAGTACCCATTGTATCTGAAGATCAGGTGAAAGCTGTTATGTATTTTCTACTTAATATGACTGAATTGATTAGTGAGATGACCCAGCAGAAAGTTGAGCAAATCAGTTTAAATGATGCTCTTAAGGAAAGTGAGAACCGATTCAAGCTTGCTTTTGAAAATATCCCTGATGTGGTGGTCATATATGACAAAGACTTACGGATCAGATACATAAATGAAGAGACGAGAAAACTAACAGATAAACCAACCTCATATTTCATCGGGAAGCGTGATGATGAAATATGGCCCAAAGAGGTTTATGAGTCCTATTTACCTACACTTAAGGATGCCTTCAGTACTAAAAAAACATGTTCGATTAAGACCAAATTGATGCTGTCAAGCGGAGTAAGTAGAGATCTCCAAATTACATGCGTGCCAATTATTGACGATGATGGTGATGTGCGGGAAGTAATGGGCATTACACACGACTTTACAGAGCGTAAACAAGCAGAGAAGGAGCTGCATGCCCTCGCGTACCGGCAGGGTGCTATTTTGGATGCAGTCCCGGACCTTATTATGGAAGTGGACAATAACAAAGTTTACACGTGGGCGAACAAAGCAGGTTTGAAGTTCTTTGGTGAGGATGTGATTGGTAAAAATGCAGATTTCTACTTCGAGGGTGAGCAAGATACTTACAGACAAGTCCAACCGCTTTTCGAGGGTGTTGAAGATTTATTCTACGTAGAGAGCTGGCAGCGCCGCAACGATGGAGAAAAACGACTACTCGCATGGTATTGCAGGGTACTAAAAGACAACGCCGGAAAGGTCATCGGCGCACTTTCGTCTGCACAGGATATCACCGAGCTCAAACACACAGAAGAAGAGATCAAAACAATCTGGGATGTTTCACCGGATTTACTTTGTGTTGCAGATTATAATACTGCGACATTTCTAAAAATAAATCCATCGTTTAAAAAGACTCTTGGATATTCCGAAGAGGAATTACTCGGAAAACCTTTCCTTGAATTCGTTCATCCGGACGATCTGCAATCCACGATTAATGTAATTGAAGAAGAGCTGAAGGAAAATATGACGGTCATCAACTTTATCAATCGCTATCTTTGTAAAGATGGTTCTTATAAATATCTGAACTGGGTTTCTAAGCCCATCAAAGCAAAGGGGCAAACGTATGCTATTGCACGTGATGTTTCGGAACAGATAGAAGCTGAAAAAGCACTGGCTGAACAGAATATTTTTCTAAGAAATATTACAGAAACAAGCCCGATTGGTATTGTGCGCACTGATGCACAAGGACAACTCACTTATGCCAATCAGGAAGCTGAATCAATACTTGGATTAGAAAGAAGCGAAATTATAAACAGAAGTTATAATGATCCGAAGTGGGAAATTACGGATTTTGATGGTAAGGAATTCCCATCAGAAAACCTTCCTTTTTCTCTTGTAAAAAGTAAAATGAAACCGGTAAAAGATGTTCGACATGCGATCAGATTCCCTGATGGCAAAACTACTTTACTTTCAATCAATGCTTCTCCGGAACTGGATGAAAATGGTAAATTCAATGGCATGGTTGCCACTATCAGTGACATTACTGAATATAAATTGGCCGATGAAACGATACAAAAAAGCGAAAAACTTCTCAATGCTACAGGAAGAATGGCAAAAGTAGGGGGTTGGGAACTCAATGCAAAAACGAATAAAGTAACTTGGTCTGAGGAAACCTATAGGATCCACGAGATAGATTTAGACCAGGAACCACCCTTGGATGATGCGATTAATTTCTTCCATCCCGAAGATCGACCCATACTACAGGAAGCCATTAAAAATGCTTTCGAAAAAGCGGAACCGTATGATCTTGTACTTCGTTTTATTACTGCCACAGGTAAAAACCTGATTACTCACTCAGTGTGTCAACCTGTTTTAGAAGATGGCAAGGTTGTTAAACTTTTTGGTACTTTCCAGGACATCACAAAGCTCAAGCAAATAGAAGAATCTTTAAAGGAAAGTGAAGAACGGTTCAATCTGGCAATGAAAGCTTCTAAAGATGGGATTTTCGATTGGAACTTGGCAACTAACGAAATTTATTATTCCCCCGGCTGGAAGAGTATTCTTGGTTATGAATATGATGAAATCCCTAATGATTTCTCGATTTGGGAAACCAACACCGATCCAGAAGACGTAAAACTCTCCTGGCAGATGCAGCAGGAACTTATAAATAAACAGCGTGATCGTTTTGAGATGGAATTCAAAATGAAACATAAAGACGGTCATTGGGTGGATATTCTCTCTAGAGCAGAAGCTATTTTTGATAAATCTGGAAAAGCAGTCCGAATTGTCGGTACACATGTAGATATTACAGAACGTAAACAAGCGGAGTTGGCATTGAGCCGGGCAGCAAAAGAGTGGCAGAGCACTTTTGACGCTGCACAGGATGGTATATGGATACTTGATCTGGAACATCATATTTTGCAGTCAAATAGAGAAGCAGAAAAGATATTTAATAAATCCCGCAAAGATCTCATGAAACGGTTTTGTTATCAGAGTGTTCACGGGACAGATGAACCGATTCCGGAATGTCCTTTCACACGTATGAAAAAAACCCTGAAACGTGAATCCATGGAATTGGAAATAGATGGACTCTGGCTCGAGATCACTGTTGACCCGATCTTGGATGAAAGTGGAATGTTAACTGGTGCTGTCCACATAGTAAGAGATATCACCGAGGGTAAAAAAGCACAAGAGACGCTGGATTATGAACGCAGATTTTCAAAAAATTTAATCAATACAGCACAAGCGATTATTTTATTGTTGGATACAGAAGGTAAGATCGTCAGCTTTAATCCGTATATGGAAAATCTCACAGGCTACAAATTGGATGAGGTGAAGGGAAAAGACTGGTTCACCACTTTCCTTCCGGAATGTGATTATGATAAAATTAGAAAACTGTTTAAAACTGCATTAAACGAGACATCTACAAAAGGTAATATAAATCCAATAATGACAAAAGAAGGAAAAAAACTATCGATTGAATGGTATGATAAAGTTCTCAAGAACAGAGATGGTAACATTACTAATATAGTGTCTGTGGGATATGATATTACCGATCGATTAAAGAATGATGAGGAATTGGAACAATACCGTAAACGTCTTGAGGAATTAGTCGATATGCGTACCGCTGAACTGCAGGCAGCAAATAAAGAACTGGAAGCATTTGCCTATTCAGTATCCCATGACCTGCGCGCTCCCCTGCGTGCGATAAACGGATTCACAAGTATTCTTATGGAAGACTACGCACAAAAACTGGATGAAGAGGGGAAAAGAATAGGAGCTCTTATTCAGAACAATTCACGGCAGATGGGGCAGCTTATTGACGATCTACTGGCGTTTTCCCGATTGGGAAGGGCATCCATGCAAGCATCCACGATTGATATGAAAAATATGGTGAAAGCAATTTATCACGAGGCAGCTAGTCCCGCAGAACGCAAGAGAATACGTTTTTCCATAGGTCCCTTGCCCCCGATTAAGGGTGATCCGACTATGTTTCGGCAGGTGTGGATGAATCTCATTTCCAATGCGCTTAAGTTCACTTCCAAACGTAAAATAGCGACTATCGATGTTTCATGCAAGAGAGAGAAGAATAGATATATATTCTCAATTAAAGATAATGGCGCAGGATTCAATATGAAATATAAAGATAAACTCTTCGGTGTGTTTCAGCGCTTGCATACAGAAAGAGAATTTTCTGGTACAGGAGTGGGGCTGGCTCTGGTGCAGCGTATTATTCTCCGTCATAAAGGGCTGTTATGGGCAGAAGGAGAAGAGGATAAAGGTGCTGTATTTTATTTTTCCTTGCCAAAAAAATCATTATCATAAATATTTTAGATAACATAAGATTGGTGGTATAAAATGAAACATGAAGAATATGAAATCCTGATCGTTGAAGATAATCCACAGGACGCCGAGCTCATGGTTCGTTCGCTGAAAAAGAAACATCTGGCAAACAACTTGATTGTAGTGGAAGATGGAGAAGAAGCATTGGATTTTATTTTGTGCCGAGGTGATTATAACGGGAGAGACATAAAAAGACCTCCCAAAGTGATCTTTCTCGATCTCAAGCTTCCAAAAGTAAACGGATTGGAAGTGTTAAAAGAAATCAAATCTCATCAGCTTACGAAGAAAATTCCTGTTGTAATAGTTACTTCTTCCAGAGAAGATCCGGATGTACAGGCAGCTTATGATCTGGGTGCAAACAGCTATGTGGTGAAGCCTGTGAGTTTTGAGAATTTTGCAGAAACCATGAGCCAACTGGGATTGTACTGGCTGGTCGTGAACGAAAAACCATGATAGTCTGCCACAGAGACACAAAGGACACAGAGATAAATATAAATAAAATAACTGAAAAAATAATTGGCTGTGGTATAGAAGTTCATAGAGAGTTAGGTCCCGGATTATTAGAATCAATTTATGAATCAGCATTATCTATTGAATTTAGAAACTGTGGTTTAAAATATGAACGGCAAAAAGTGCTTCCTGTAGAATATAAAGGAGCTAAAATAGGTGAATTTAGAATCGATTTATTAGTTGAGAATTCTGTAGTTGTTGAATTGAAGAGTGTAGAACGATTCGATCCAGTTTTTGAAGCACAAATTTTGACTTACATGAAATTAGGTAAATATAAAATAGGTTTATTAATGAATTTCAATTCAAAATTATTAAAAGATGGTATTAAAAGATACATTTTTTAAAACTGTCTTTGTGCTCACTGTGGCTCTGTGGCATGTTGAGTTACATACTAAGTTTATACGATATGAACGGCCAAAAGTGCTTTCTGTTGAATATAAAGGAGCTAAGATGGTATTAAAAGATACATTTTTAAAACTGTCTTTGTGCTCTCTGTGGCTCTGTGGCATGTTGAGTTACATAATAAGTTTATACGAAAGGTTGTTTTATGACAACAAAATTACATGTATTGATTGTTGAGGACCTGCCTTCTGATGCTGAACTTGCGAAGTATGAAATTAATAAAGTCTTAGAAAACTATCTTACTCAGGTTGTCGAGACTGAAGATGATTTCAGAAAAGCGCTTGAGTCGTTTAAACCCGATCTCATTATCTCGGATTATAAACTCCCTTCTTTTGACGGTTTATCTGCCTTAAAGATCGCTCAGGAAAAATCACCATTCACTCCTTTTGTTATCCTCACCGGATCGATGAATGAGGACACAGCAGTCAAATGTATGAAAGCCGGCGCAGACGACTATGTAATAAAGGAGCATATCAAAAGATTGGGTCCTGCAATTCTCAACGCGATGAAAAAGAAACAAATTGAGTTCGAGCGTGCGCAACAGGAAAAAGAATATAGGCAATTGATAGATGGCATGAATGATACTGCTTTCGTGATAAACTTTGAAGGTAAATTCGTTGAGGTGAATGAGACTGCTGTCCGTGTTTTGGGTTATTCTAGAGATGAACTGCTTACTATGGGACCTACTGATATCGATCCTCACTTAACTGCAGAAGATATTGGGAAAATGATCAGAGAAATTGAATCGGGATCAGCAAAAAAACAGGTGTTTGAAACAGAGCACAGAACCAAAACAGGTAAAATCATACCTGTGGAGATCAGCTCGAGCCCAATAACATATAAAAGGGAATTCGTGATTTTAAGCATTGCCAGAGATATTACTGAACGAAAAAGAATAGAGGAGAAACTTAAGGATTCGGAAATTAAATATCGCGGTCTATTCGAAAACTCAAGCGAGTTCCTTTTTACACTTGATCTTAAAGGTAATTTCACAGATGTTAACAAAGCAGCAGAAAATCTCACCGGCTACACAAAAGCCGAGTTGTTAAAGATGAATTTCAAAAATTATACAAAAAAAGAGGATTATAGAAGACTTTTTATTGCTTTCAATAATATTTATAAAACAGGAAAACCCCTGCATAATCTTTTTATTGAAGCAAATATGAAGGACAAATCAAAAAGATATTTTCAGATAAGTCTCAATCTTTTGCGGAAAGGTAAAGAGATTATCGGCTACCAGGGCAGCTCAATGGATATTACAGAACGCAAACTGGCTGAAGAAACCCTGAAAAGGAGCGAAGAATTTAACCGGGCTATTATAGAGAATAGCAAGGATTGTATTAAGCTCCTTGATCTCGATGGAAACTTGCTTTATATGAGCCCGGGTGGGCAGGAACTCCTCGAAATCGATGATATAGGAAAATATTTGAACAAATCGTGGATCGAGTTCTGGAAGGGAGAAGATTACGAGAATGCAAAATGTTCTATCAACCAAGGGAAAGAAGGTGGAACCGGATATTTTGAAGGATATTGTTCTACAGAAAAAGGAACTCCAAAATGGTGGAGTGTGATAATATCACCTATTTTAGATGAACATGGGAAGGTTGATAAAATTCTGTCAATCTCGAGGGATATTACCGAACGAAAGCAAGCCGAAGAACAGATCAAGAAAGAACTGCTGGAAAATAAGGTATTGTTGAGGGAAGTTCACCATAGAACAAAAAATAATCTGCAAACGATCAACAGTTTGTTGCAGCTCCAACAGGATACGATAAAGACAAAAGAAGATGCCTTCAAAAGTTTTGAGGTCAGCCAGGACAGGATACGAACAATGGCGCAAGCGTATGAAATTCTGCTTGCATCGGAATACATGTCTGAAGTGAAACTTGGCGAGTATCTTACCTTGCTTGCAGGACAGCTCAAACGTAATTATGATGCATATAATAAAGTAAAGATTACCTTTTCTTTAGAGGAAGTGCACTTTGAGACGGAAAAGTTGAGTAAACTTGGTCTCATTGTAAATGAAATTCTGACAAATGCGATGAAATATGCCTTTCAAGGAAAAGATAAGGGCAATATACATATTGAGTTAAACGATATGAAGGATCATTTAGTGATCAAGATTTCAGATGATGGAATAGGTATTCCTGAAAACATTGATGTTCATAAACCAGAAACACTTGGGTTGTCACTTGTTGGTATGCTGCTCGAGGAGTTCAACGGATCATTTTCTGTGGAGAGGAAAAAAGGAACGAGTTTTACACTGGAAATACCGAAGGAGAGAATAAATCAATAAATGCCGTTCTTGTCGTTCTTAACTCAATGCTTCGCTTTTAAGTCAAGTCCGACAAGACTCAAGACTTGAGTTAAGGGCACGCAGTGAACTTGACTTAAGGATTGTGGGTGAAGTATCGTTCTTAACTCAATTCCTCAGCAAGCTGAGTTATTAAGTCAAGTCCGATAGAATTTTTCATACTGCCTAATAAATTAAGCAAACTGCGGAATTAATTCAGCACTTTGGGGAAAATACTATTTTGCACAATTATTTTTCAGCTAGATTTAATAATTAATTAAATCACGTAACTTACTGCCAAAAAGCACATTGCAAAATTGCAATCTCCAATTCAAGAATAATATCCCGGTTAATGACAACACTGGCACGGAAATTGCTATTAATAATGTAAAGTATAAAAGGTGTTTAAAGAATCACGTTGTCACGTGTAAAAAAAGCGGGTATTGCCATGATTGATAAAAAGTATAATAGAAAAAACAAAACAAATAAAAAAGGGATAAATTCTCTGTCAAAAATCAGTTTATCTGAGTTTAGTAATTGCACACAAACTGTAAATGACTCTGCATTTTTTTCCAAATTTAAAAAGGCGGATATATGTCAAAAAAAATAATCGGAATTATTATCATATGTGTAGTGGTAATCATAGGGATAGGTATTTATTCACTTGTGCATAAACAGCCTGTGAAATATTCAGGACCTGCAGAGAAAATTATAATAGGGTCACCATTGCAGGAAATATCTTCCTTAGTATATCTCGCACATGAAAACAGATATTTTAAGGAAAATAAACTGGATGTAGAAATAAAAAAATGTAACTCCGGAGTTGAGGCAGTACAGAAATTGCTTGATGGTGAGATAGATATCGCATTGGGCTCAGATTTTGTGCTTACCAGCAACAGTTTTGATCACGATAACTTGAGGGTAATTGGTTCTATTGCCAAAGCTGATGTTGAAGAATTTGTTGTGAAGAAAGATTCCGGGATTTCAACTCCAAAAGATTTGAAAGGAAAGAAAATCGGCATTAAGAGAAAAAGCACTTCAGAATTTCACCTTGGAAGTTTTCTTCTCTTTAACGGACTTACCCTCGAAGACATAGAAATGGTTGATCTAAGCCCCGCAGAATTAGTAGAAGCGCTTAAAAATAATGAGGTTGATGCGATCATTACGTGGCCCCCTTACGCATTTAATGTGAAAAACCAGTTGGGTGATAATGCATTCTCATGGAGTGCACAATCCGGGCATCAGTTTTTCTGGATTGCAATAACGACTCAAGATAAGATCCCCGAAAAGGAACTCGCTTTTGAAAAATTCTTCAAAGCTTTAGTGCAGTCTGAAGAATATATAAAAGAAAATAACGCAGAGACAAAAATTATAATTACAAAATACTTAGATACGAATGAAAAATATATGAATTATCATTGGCCTAAACAAAAGTTTGTTGTAGAACTTCCACAAGCCCTCATAATCACCCTTGACTCTCAGGCACGGTGGCGGATACAAAATAAACTTACAAATGCCACAGAAATTCCCAACTATATGAACTTTATATATTTAGATGCGTTGAATAATGTCAAACCCGAAATAGTAACAATAATAAGGTGATATAATGAAAATCAAAACAAAGATATATCTGATTTTTATAGTGTATTTAATTTTACTTGTCATACTGGGAAATGCATTGATCTTTACTGCGCGCCAGATGGTTCATTCAATTGATAAGTCAGATTTGGCAAGCGATATGGTGCAAGGGCTTTTTGGATTGAATGTATTAACTAATGATTACATTTTATACCAGTCAGAAAGAGCAAAAGAGCAATGGCAGGCAGTTTATACTTCTCTGGGAAATGTCATCGCACATAATTTACCTCATGAAAAGAAAGTGAAACATACACACACTCATGAAGAAGAAGCTATTTTACATGAATTGCATGAAGATTGGACAGTTGTGGGAGAATTGTTCCCCCAGATCACTGATCCAGCTATCTCGAAAGAATTACACGACAGATTGGTTTCACAGATATTAATAAAATCGCAAGAAATGGTGACAAATGCATTTGAATTGTCTCAGATGTCCCAAAGAACTATACTTAAAGCTCAAGGGAGAGATAATATATTCAATTTAGTCTTTTTAACATCGATGTTCATTCTTGTTTTAGTTGGATTTTATTCTCTTATTCATTCAACGCTGAAACCGATGGAAAAATTAATGGAAGGAACAGAGATAATTGGAAAAGGAGATCTTAAATACAAGATTGACATTAAAGGTAAAGATGAAATAGGGAATTTGGCTGCTGCGTTTAATCGCATGACAACGAATTTGCAAGAAACCACTGCTTCCAGAGATGAATTAGATAAGGAAATCGCAGAGCGCAAACAAGCAGAAATTATGATCACAAAACAACAGGAACAGCTTAACTCCATATTCGATGGTATCGATGATGTGATCTATGTGGCAGATCCCGATACATATGAATTGCTTTTTACGAACGATGTTGCAAAGAAAATTTGGGGTGATAACATTATTGGCAAAAAGTGCTATGAAATATTGCAAGGGAGGAATTCACCCTGTCCTTTCTGTACGAATAAAGAAATTTTAAAAAAACTCGGCGAACCGGTAATATGGGAATTCCAGAATGAGAATAACAAAAGGTGGTATCGCTGTTTTGATAAAGCAATACAGTGGTCAGATGGTAAGATGGTACGTTTCGAATTGGCTATGGATATTACAGAAATGAAAGAAGTGCAGCAACAGATCATCAAAGAAAAAGCCATAACAGAATCAGTTCTGGATAGTATCCCGGGAATATTTTATCAAATCGATACAAAAGGTAAATTTGTAAGAACGAACAAAAGCTTTCAGGAACTTGTTGGAAAAACTGAAAATGAAATGAATACATTGAATGCAGTAGAACTTTTCGAAGGTGAAGATAGGCAGTTAATAGCAGAAGCAATGCAAAAAGTGTTTGTAGATGGGCATTATAGCGTGGAAGCAAATATGGCAATCCAGGATAAAAAAATCCCATTCTACTTCACTGGAATATTAACGAAAATTGATGATATCCCTTATCTTATTGGAATGGGAACTGATGTGAGCACCCTGAAAGAGATAGAAACAAACCTGAGAAAAACCAATAGTGAACTGGAAATGTTCAACAAAATGGCAGTGGGCAGAGAGAAACGTATGATAGAGCTGAAAAGAAAGATCAATTCTATGAGCAAAGAACTTGGCAATGAAGAACCGTACGATCTTTCGTTTGCCGAAGCAGATACTGCTAAGGAGACGAATTAATGAAAATGCATATTTCACAACTCGTTGATATCAATAGGCTTCAGAAAATTCTGGAAAAATTCTACATAGCTACTGGAACAAATGCATTTATTTTAGATCTTGAAGGAAATATACTGGCTGAAATAGGTTGGCAGGATATCTGTACAAAATTTCATCGCGTAAATGCCGAAACATGTAAAAACTGTATGGAAAGCGATACTTCCCTCGCAAACGACCTGAAGAAGGGTAAAAAGTATAATGTGTATAAATGTCTGAATGGTCTGATTGATGTCGCTGTTCCTATTACTGTTAAAGGCGAGCATATCGGAAACCTTTTCGTGGGTCAGTTCCTCTATGAAGAACCTGATCTGAATTTCTTCCGTAAACAAGCAGCAAAGTATGGATTTGATGAGAAAGAGTATTTGGAAGCTCTGTCTAAAGTTCCTATTTTATCTGATGAAGATGTGAAGAAAAAAATGGAGTTTCTTTCGGAACTAACAATGCTCATCGGTGATATGGGGATCAATAAATTGGATTTGATGGAGCTGACCGGCTCTCTGGAAAAGAGGATTACAGAACGCACAAAAGATCTAAGAGAAGCCAAAATCGCCACCCTGAACATGATGCAGGACGCTGAAGAAGCGAGAAGGGAGACTGCGTCATCAAATAAGAAACTTAAAAAATCGATGCTTGATCTTGAGCGGTCGAATAAGGAATTGGAGCAGTTTGCCTATGTGGCATCCCATGATCTGCAGGAACCTCTCCGCATGATCTCAAGTTATACGCAACTGCTGGCAAAAAGGTTCCAGGGTCAACTTGATGAAAAAGCAGATAAGTACATACACTATGCGGTCGACGGGGCAGTGCGTATGCAGACTTTGATTAATGACCTGTTATCCTATTCAAGGGTAACAACACGCGGCGAACCCTTCAAAAATGTAGATTGTTATTCTGTTCTGGGACAGGCGCATTTAAATCTAAAGAAAGTGATCGAGGAGAATCAAGCAATTATTATGAATAATGGTCTGCCGGAAGTGAAAGCAGATGCTAATCAGCTTGTAAGAGTGTTTCAAAATCTCATTGCCAATGCAATTAAGTTTCGTAAAGAAGAAACTCCTGTCATTCGTATTTCAGCGAAACAAAAAGATGAAGAATGGATCTTTTCTGTACAAGATAATGGCATTGGAATTGATCAAAAGCATAAAGATCGGATCTTTATTATTTTCCAGCGGCTGCATACACGAGCGGATTATGCCGGAACCGGTATCGGGCTGGCAGTATGTAAAAGAATAATTAACAGACATGGTGGTAAGATCTGGGTGGAATCCGAACCCGGCAAAGGTTCTACGTTCTATTTTACCTTACCTATACAAAAGGAAAAAAAATCATGACAAAACAAGAAACAAAACATGGAGGAAACATGTTAGTGAAAACTATCGATATTTTGCTGGTTGAAGACAATCCCGGTGATGTGGAACTCACCCGGGAAGCGCTTGAGATCAGTAAATTAAAAAACAACCTGTTTGTGGCAGAAAATGGCGAGGAAGCAATGGATTTTCTTTATAAAAGAGGAAAGTTCGCAAATATGCCGAAACCAGATCTCATACTGCTGGACTTGAACCTGCCATTAAAGGACGGCAGAGAGGTCCTCAAAGATATCAAAACAGATAAAGATCTCCTCAGGATACCTGTCGTCATTTTGACTACATCAGAAGCAGAAGAAGATGTACTTAAGACCTATGACCTGCATGCAAACTGCTATATTACCAAACCATTGGACCTTGAACGCTTTATCCATGTGGTGAAAAATATCAAAGAATTCTGGATGAGTATCGTTGTGCTTCCTGATGGATTAAAATAACGAAAGAGAAAAAATTCTATTTATCATTACTGATATGTGTCAGGAATATTAAGGCGAAGATAATAGTTCTTTCCTGAGACCTTGTGAAAAAGCTCACGGGTTTACAGTAAATAATTACTAAATAGTGCTATAGAGATTAATATGAACACAAGACTAAATATTTTGTTGGTCGAGGATAATCCTGGTGATGCAGAACTCATTAAGGATATGATATTTGAATCACGTTTAAAGCGTTCAGATATAGAAGAGGTTCAGACCCTGAAACACGCTATTACGCAGGTTCAAAATAAAGATTTTGATATAATCCTCTTGGACCTTGGTTTGCCGGATAGCGCCGGTATGGATACTCTCTATGAAATACTCAAGTGGTCAGAAAGCGCTCCTGTGGTCGTTTTTACCGGACTGGATGACGAAGAAGCCGGACTTGAAGCTATAAGCAAAGGCGCACAGGATTACCTGGTAAAGGGTAAGGTCGGATCGGATATGTTAGCCCGTTTCATTTTATATTCCATAGAGCGGAAAAAAGATGCTAAGAAGATATCTCACTTGAACAGTATGCTCAAAGCAATACGAAATGTGAACCAGCTTATTGTGAAAGAAAAAGATGTGGATGAGCTCATCATGCAATCATGTAATATCCTAACAAAAGAGCGTGAGTATCTTAATGCCTGTATTATCCTTTTCGATGAGAAGAACAAGCCATATAAATCTTCAATGAGAAGAAATACGAAGGGATATGATGAATTTCGCACACAGGTTGAAAAAGGCACCTGGAAAGGAATTTGTCAAAAAGCTCTCGGAATTGAAGGTATTCAAATAATTGAAAATCCTGCAGATGAATGCGGGAAATGCCCTCTTAATGAATGCCTCAGTGGGGGTAATGCGATAGCTATCCGGCTCGAGTATGGTGATAAAGTATATGGCGTTATGTCTGTGAGGGTTCCCCGGGATATGGCGTTTGCTAAAGAAGAACAGGAATTGTTAAAAGAAGCTGCCGGTGATATCTCCTTTGCTATTCATGATATTGAAATAGAGAAAGAGCACAAGCAGGCGGTAGAAAAACAGAAAATATCCGAAAGAGAAAAATCAATAATACTCAATAGCTCACCTACCCTGATCGCGTATCAAAATATGAACCATGAAGTCGTTTGGGCTAATCAAGCTGCCTGTGATTCTGTTGCTAAAAAGTTTGATGAATTGATAGGTAAGAAATGTTATCATATCTGGGCAAAACAAGATGAAGCATGTAAAGGATGTCCAGTTGAGATATCCTGGAAAACCAAAAAAATAGTAAGTGGAGAACATGTTACACCTGATGGACGGTGTTGGTCAATCATTGGGAGTCCCGTTATCGATGACCATGGGAAAATAATCGGCGCAGTGGAAACGAGTCTGGACATCACCGAGCGCAAACAGGCGGAAGAACAGCTCAAGAAAGAGCTCACAGAAAAAGAATTGTTGTTGAGAGAAATACGTCATAGAGTAAAAAATAATCTGCAGGTGATATCAGGTCTTCTTCATCTTCAGCAGAGAGAAATAAAAACAAAAGAAGATGTTGCAAAGGGATTTAATGCAAGCCAGGATAGAATACTTGCAATGGCAAAAGCGTATGAGTTATTATTGGGATCGGAGTATATGTCTGACGTGAGTGTGGGGAAATATATCGAATCACTTGCGACTCAACTTAAAAATAATTATGATATCCATAATAAAGTGAAAATACACTATTCTATGGATGAACTCACGGTCAATATCGAGATATTAGACAGGCTAGCGCTGGCATTGAATGAGATCATCACGAATGCAATAAAATATGCGTTTGAAGGAAGAGATTCCGGGACTATCACAATACAAGTGAAAGGTGATGAAGATCGCTTTACGATAAAGATATCAGATGATGGAACAGGCATTCCGGAAGAGGTAAAAACGGATAATCCCGCGACACTTGGTCTCTCGATTATTTCTATGATCATCGGACAATTATATGGCACATTATCAATAGACAGAACAAATGGGACGTGTTTTATCCTGGATATCCCACACAAAAAAGATGAGAATTAAGGGAGAGGTGCTATGGAACTTACATTAAATATTTTACTGGTAGAAGATAATCCAGGTGATGTGGAATTGATAAAAGAAATGATGGAACAGCCACATATCCGGAATTCTACAATTATAGAAGCCAGAAACCTAGAACAAGCGATTTCCAAACTTCAAGAAGACACTTTTGATATTATACTTTTAGATTTGGGCTTGCCGGACAGCGCTGGTTTGATGACGCTCACTGATATATTGCAGTATGCAAAAAAGATTCCTGTGGTGGTTCTTACAGGTCTTGATGACGAGAGTTTGGCAGTGGATGCGATACGCAAAGGCGCCGAGGATTATCTCCCCAAAAATAAGATGGATGCTGAAGTTCTTTTGCGTGTTCTTCGGTATGCAATAGAGCGCAAACGCGTACGTGAAGCTTTACATGCAAGTGAAAAAAAATACAGGTACCTTGTGAATGAAATCAATGATGGGATTTATAATTCTGATATTGATGGCAATTTCACTTTTACAAATAATGCACTCTGCTCGCTCCTTGGCTATGAAGAGGAAGAATTGATCGGGAAACCTTTTAGGGAGCTTATTATACCTGATGAGCGGGAACGATTCATAACATTATATAAAGATACTCTCAAAACCGGCAAATCTCATGGAGTCATTGAAGTGCCGATTCAGGATAATAATGGAAATTCCCTGGTTATCGAGATAAAACCAGTCGTGATCAAGAGGGGGGGGAAACCGGTCGGCTCCCGCGGAGTTGTGCGTGATGTAACTCAACGCAAACAATGGGAGACACAATTACAAGCAAGTGAGAACCGCTATCGCTCTTTTGTGGAGAATTTCCACGGCATTGCTTTTCGCAGCAGTCTGGATTGGATTCCACTGTACTTTCATGGTGCGGTAAAAGAGATCACGGGTTACACAGAAGCAGAATTCATTAATGGTAAGCCCCGCTGGGATCAGATCATATATAAGGATGATCTGGAAAAGCTCATGACACCTGAATCACAGGAAGGAATAAAGCAGGTCGGATATGTGGCAGAGCGAGAGTACAGGATCGTCACAAAATGCGGGGAAATAAAATGGCTGCATGATTATATACAAACTGTATATGATGACCTACTCGGGGAGAATATCCTGCAAGGTGCACTCTATGATATTACTGACAGAAAAAAGGCAGAGGAAGCGTTGATTTTGGGAGAAAGGCAAATCAGATTTCAGGCGGAACTGCTCCAGAACGCGCCGATGATAGCAGCTTTTCACGACAAAGATCTCAATATGGTCTGGGCAAACAACGCATATGAAAAAGCAACCGGATCATCCTTGGCGGAAATGAAGAACAGGAAGTGTTATTCTGTGTGGAATCTTTCCAGACCGTGTCGCAACTGTCCTGTTATGAAGGCAATAGAAACAGGAGAATCTCATGAGGCGGAGTTAACACCTCAAAACCAGGATCATTGGCCTGAGTCTCAGGGATGCTGGCTCTCAAAAGCTGCTCCTGTACGTGAAAGGGACGGCAGTATTATCGGAGCCATTGAAATTGCGATAAATATCACAGAACTCAAGCAGGCGGAAGAAGAATTAAAGATGAACCGCGAGAGATTAAAAACAGCAACCTCAATTCTGCGGCACGACATCATTAATGATCTTTCTGTGATCAAAAGCGCAGTTGATATATATCGTGATGAGCACGACGAAACGATGATTGACGAGATAGAGAAACGAGTAAAGAAAACAATAGAAACGATAAATAATCAAAGAGATCAGGTTAAGTTCTTAGATGCTCATGCTGAGCTGGATGAATATAACTTGGAAGAAGTACTATATAATGTCTTAAAAAATTATCCATGCCTTGAGATGACGATTTCGGGCTCCGGCAAAGTTTATGCTGATAATGCCATATATTCAGTATGTGAGAATATAATCAGCAATGCAATCAAACATGGAAAAAATAAAAAAATAGATATCGATATTGTTCCAGACAAAGAATATTGCGAGGTCAGATTTAAGGATTATGGTACTGGCATACCTGACGAAATAAAGGATAAGATTTTTGATGAGGGTTTCCATTATGGCAAGTCCGGTCATACGGGTATTGGTCTCTTTATTGTGAAGAAGACTATCGAGGAATATGGCGGAGAAGTTTCAGTGAAGGATAATAAACCGAGTGGAGCCATATTTGTCATTCGTTTAAAGAAAACGGTCGAAAGATAAAAAATGAAAAAATATTATGTGTCGTTCTTAACTCAACGCTTCGCTGTTAAGTCAAGTCCGACAAGACTTGAAAAAGACTCAAGACTTGAGTTAAGGGCACGAAGTGAACTTGACTTAAGGATTGTTGTTGGTGCAGTATCGTTCTTAACTCAATCCCTCAGCAAGCTGAGTTATTAAGTCAAGTCCGATGAAAGGGATAGAAAATGCGAAGTGAATTTGACTTAAGGATTTTGGACGAGTTGCGGGTTGCGGGTTGTTTATTATCCGCTTGAGGAGAACGATTAATTCGTCATAGATGGATTGAATGAATTTTTTATGAATATATGTAGGAGTTAAGAATGTTTAAAAAAGTTCGTGCTCGATATTGGAGCACTATAATGATAATTTTTCTTTTTGTTATATTATCAACAACCTCAATAGCAGCACAAAATACAAAGCACATGTTGCATGCGGTAAAAGATACAATACTTGTTGCTTCAGAACCGAGCTATCCACCATTCTGCATCGTGGATGAGGACGGGAACGCAGATGGTTTTTCTGTAGATCTCATAAAAGCTGCTGCAGAAGTGATGCATCTCAATATTAAGTTCAAGGTAGGTCCATGGGCTGAGATCAAACAAGAGCTGGTAGAAGGAAAGATCGATGCCCTGCCATTGGTTGGACGTTCACCGGAGCGGGAAGCAGTCTATGATTTCACTTTTCCTTATCATATTATGAATGGGGCTGTATTCGTACGAAAAGGAACCAAAGGCATCGAAACATTGGGCGATCTGAAGCATAGAGATATCGCAGTCATGAAAGGAGATAATGCACACGAGTTTGTCGCGAGGGTGAAATTATCCGACAAGATACACACTACACTGACCTATGATGTTGCTTTCCAGGAACTTTCTGAAGGCAAGTATGATGCGGTCATTGCCCAGCAGCTCATGGGATTGCAACTATTAAATGAACTAAATATTCAAAATGTACAAGCCCTTGATATTGAACTCACGGATTTCAACCAGGATTTCAGCTTTGCAGTGCAAGAAGGTAATAAAGAACTTTTAGCAGTTTTGAATGAAGGATTATCAATAATAGTTGCGAACGGAACGTATGATGAATTGCATAAAAAATGGTGGTCACCCATCACTATAAGCGGTCTATCAACCAAAGAAAAAATCACAATGCTTCTGCCCTATATTATCAGTATTATTTTTATCATAGCCATTATTGCCATAGTAGTTTTGGAAATACGGGTAAAGAGGAGAACACGCAAGCTTCGGAAGGAAATTGCTGTACGCAAACAAACAGAAATAGCTTTAAAAGAAAGCGAAGAGAAGTATCGAAATATTTTCGAGAATGTGCTGGATATGTTCTTTGAGGTGCGCCTTGATGGTGAAATCATTGATGTGAGCCCTTCAATTCAGGAGCTGTCTTACGGTCAATACAAAAGAGATGATCTTATCGGCAGATCAATGTATGATTTGTATGCGGATCCGGCTATGCGGGAGGTATTTCTAGAAGCTTTGCAAAAGCAGGGAAGTGTGGCTGATTATGAAATTATATTCAAAAATCGGGATGGCTCTGAAGTTCCCTGTTCTATCTCTGCACGCATCCAGTGTGATGCGCAGGGCACACCCACGAAGATAATCGGCAGTATGCGTAATATCACCGAACGAAAAAGGGCAGAAGAAGAGCTGAAGAAAATTGAATGGCTGCTCGAAAAAGAAAAAAAGGAATCCTCAAAAATAGCAAAGAATTATATTCCAGATTACGGAGATGTAACCAAACTCAATACGGAAAGGACAATTCTGGATAATGTGGGAGCAGACACATTAAAAACCCTGTGCTCTGACATCATGGATTTGCTGGACACCTCGATTGCGATTTATGAAAAAAATGGTGATTATGCCTATGGTCAGTTTGACTCAAGGTGGTGTCAGACAATGGATATAGCGTCTTTTCGGTTATGTAAAACGCAGGACAATAAAGAAGCTCTGAGTTGCGGTAAATGGTTATGTCATGAAAATTGCTGGAATGACTCGGCAAAAGAAGCGATCATTACACAAAAAACAACAGATATTGAATGTGTCGGGGGAATTCATCTATACGCAGTTCCAATTTTCGCAGGTAGAGAGTTAGTTGGCGTTATCAATATGGGCTACGGTAATCCTCCAACCGAAGAAAAAAACTTAATAGAACTGGCCGAAAAATTTCACGTCGAATATGAAGTTTTGGACGAGAATGCAACAAACTACAGAGCCCGACCTCCTTTTATTATCGAAAATGCCAAAAAGCGTTTACAAACCGTAGCACAACTCATTGGCAAAATTGTAGATAGTGCGGAAAAAGAAAAGCAAATTAAAGAAAGCGAAGATTTCCTTAATCGAACAGGAGAAATATCCAGAGTAGGCGGTTGGCAGCTTGCAGATAATTTTACACGGGTAGAATGGACAAAAACAACCGGAGATATTCATGAACTTTCTGAAGGGGTTTATCCTACTTTAGAAGATGCGATCAACTATTACCATCCAGATGACCGCGATAAGGTTAATAAAAGCGTTTCTGATGCAATTGAAAAAGGCAAGCCTTTTGATTTTCAAACCAGATTGATAACCGCGAAAGGAAACTTACGCTGGGTAAGGGCAATAGGTTGTCCTGAAATGAAAAATGGAAAATGTGTCCGGCTTTCCGGAACATTCCAGGATATTACTGAACATAAACAGGCTGAAGAGAAACTAGAAGCAGCTAAGGAAAAAGCTGAAGAAAGCGAAGCCCGTTTGCGTGATGCCCAGAGAATTGCCAATATCGGCAACTGGTCCTTAGATCTGCAAACTGGAAGAGTCGAAATGTCTGACGAAATGTTAAACCTTAACGGACTGAAAGATAAGAACGAAGCTTTAGATGTAGCGAATCATGAGAAATTCTATACACCAGAAAGTTGGCTTCGGTTTGAAAAAGCTGTAGAGACATGCAGAAATACAGGTAAAAGTTATGAAATCATAATGGAATTTTCTGATAAAAATGCTGAATTCCGTTATGCGGTAGCGAGAGGTGAAGCGATTAATGATGAGAATAACAACATCATAGGGCTAAAAGGTACTCTTCAGGATATCACCCAGCGCAAACGGGCGGAAGAAGAATTAAAGATCAACCGTGAAAGGTTAAAAACTGCAAGCTCCATCCTTCGCCACGATATCACAAATGATTTGACTGTGATTAAAAGTGCGGTTGATATATATCGTGAAGAACGTGATGAATCCATGATCGATGAGATTGAGAAGCGCGTATGGAAAAGCATAGAAACCATACAAAATCAGCGGGATCAGGTACAGTTCCTGGATTCTCATGCCGATCTTGATGAATATGAGCTGAAAGAAGTAGTGCAAAAGGTTCTCAGTAACTATCCGGATTTGAAGATCACTGTTACGGGTAACTGTGTTACCTATGCAGATAACGCAATATACTCAGTATTTGATAACATCGTCAACAATGCAGTCAAGCATGGGAAAACCTCTAAATTGGATATTGAAATTATTCCAAACAAAGAACATTGTGAGATTAAATTTAAAGATTATGGTATCGGCATACCTGATGAAATAAAGGATAAGGTCTTTGATGAGGGCTTTCACTACGGAGAAACCGGTCATACAGGTATCGGGCTGTATATTGTTCAGACCACTGTCGAAGAATATGGCGGAGAAGTATTTGTAGAAGACAACGAACCAAACGGTGCTATATTTATTATTCGTTTGAAGAAAGCGATTGAAGTTTAAAAAATGAAAAAGTATGATGTGTCGTTCTTAACTCAACGCTATGCTGTTAAGTCAAGTCCGACAAGACTTAACTTAAGGATTGTGCGGCACGTGCAGTATTTATTATTCGTTTGAAGAAAGCGATTGAAGGTTAAAAAACTATGGAGCATACATAGATATGAAAAAAGTTATAGTATTAATTCTAACTATATTTATTCTCTCTCAACTCATAGCCCTGGAACTCACGCAGGAAGAAACTGCCTGGCTAAAAGAACATCCGGTCATTCGTATTGCTCCTGATCCGGATACTCCTCCTATTGAATGGTTTGATAATAATGGTGAATATCGGGGAATTACTGCTGATTTTATGAATTTGATTTCCAAAGAACTGGATGTAACGTTTGAAATAGTGAAATGCAAAACCTGGGATGAGGTTCTTTCCAAAGCGCGAAATAGAGAAGTAGATTTGATACCGGCAGCAGCTCAAACACCCAGTAGAGCAGAATATATGCTTTTCTCGGAACCTTATCTCACTCTTCCCGGGGTCATTATAACTAAGAATGAAAATAAAGATTTAACGACTACTAAAAAACTTAACGGGAAAAGAGTTGGAGTAGTATCAGGTTATATCTGGCATGAAGGTTTAGTCAGAGATTATCCCGATATAGAAATTGTTCCTGTAGACCACATCTTGCATGGATTACGTAAAGTGTCCACTGGAGAGATCGATGCATTTGTGGGAATTTTTCCCATTGCACTTTATTATATCGAAAAAGAAGGTATTCACAACTTAATTGTAGCCGGTGAAACCGAATATGAAACCAGGATATCGATCCATACACGTAAAGATTGGCCAGTCCTGAATGCAATTATAAATAAGAGTCTCAAGAGTATATCGGAAAATAAAAGGAAAGAGATCATAAATAAGTGGATATCACTAAAACCAATGTCGATATTTTCCTACAAAATTTTCTGGTTGATAGTTATATCTATAATAGGTGCAGGTTTCCTGATCGTAATTGTGATTGCTACCTGGAATGCATCGCTGAAGAAACAAGTGAAACGTAAAACCAAAGAGCTGGAAGATGATATTGTCATGCGCATGAAGACGGAAGAAGAATTAAAGCTCAGCCGGGAAAGGTTGAAAATAGCAAGTTCCATTTTGCGGCACGACATTATTAATGATTTGACTGTGATTAAAAGTGCGGTTGATATCTATCGTGAAGATGGGGATGAATCAATGATCGATGAGATAGAGAAACGAGTTGAGAAAAGCATTGAAACGATACATAAACAAAGGGAACAGGTAAAGTTTATAGATTCTCATTCTGATCTTGATGAATTTGATTTGAAAAAAGTTGTACAAAAAGTGCTCAGTAACTATCCAAATTTGCTTATCACTATTAAGGGCAATTGTGTTGCGTATGCAGATAATGCAATATATTCAGTATTCGATAACATAGTAAATAATACGGTCAGGCACGGGAAAACTTATAAATTGGATATAGAAATTATTCCAAACAAAGAACATTGTGAGGTGAGATTTAAAGATCATGGTATAGGAGTTCCCGATGAAATAAAGGATAAGGTATTTGATGAGGGCTTCCATTACGGCGAAACCGGTCATACAGGTATCGGTTTGTACATAGTTCAGACCACTGTCGAAGAATATGGTGGAAAGGTATTTGTAGAAGATAATACACCGCACGGAGCAGTATTTATTGTTCGTTTGAAGAAAGCGATTGAAGGATAAAAAATGAGAAAGTATTATGTAGAAAAAATTATGCAATCGAACGGTGAACACGAGGTTCATTCCGAAGAATGTAAGTCTCTACCAAATGAGGATAATAGAATCTATCTTGGAGAATTTTATTGGTGCAGAACCGCAATTGAGGAAGCAAAGAAGCATTATTTTAAAGTAAATGGGTGTTATGCATGCTGTAATGAATGCCATAGAGATTAATTATATAAATAATCTAATTCATTTATCCAAAAAAAATCTGAAAAACGAAACGAGATTTACCCTGAAAATATCAAAGGAGAGAATAAATCAATAAATTTCATTCATGTCGTTCTTACCTCAACGCTTCGCTGTTAAGTCAAGTCCGACAATACTTGAGTTAAGGGCACGAAGTGAACTTGACTTAAGGATTGTGGATGTTGTTGCAGTTATCGTTCTTAACTCAATTCCTCAGCAAGCTGAGTTATTAAGTCAAGTCCGATGAAAGGGATAGAAAATGCGAAGTGAACTTGACTTAAGGATTGTGGACGATTATTGTATCAGCATACCAGCTGAAATTAAGGATAAGATTTTTGTCGAAGGTTTCCACTACGGAGAAAATGGATATACAGGTATCGGGCTTTATATTGTTAAGACGACTGTTGAGGAATATAGCGGAGAAGTATTTGTAGAAGATAATACACTGAACGGTACAGTGTTTGTCAATCGGTTAAAGAAAACGATTAGGCGATAAAAAAATGAAATTGAAAGCTAAGGTCATCCCATCTCCCTTACCTGCAGTTTTATATTGTTGCATGAGTGAGTGGTTAGCCCTTAATGAAAAAATTGACAAAGTAAGAATTAAGAAAAGAATATTACTAACACAAGTAAATTTTAACCAGAAAAACTGTTTGTTACATGAGGTTGGATTAGGCGGAGGTATGGATGTTAAAGTAGATTGTGAAGCTAGGATTGATAATATCATAATTATTACAGAACAATCAAATGATAGATTTATCTTAAACGGACGATGTGCGGAATTGTTTTCAAAGGATAGGGAGTCATTCTTTTTTACATCAATAAGAGCAGAAAGCTAATGAACAAGAATATTTCCACATCAAAAACCAGAAGAAAGTCTACAAAAAAACAAATAACAAATAATTTGGATAAAGCGATGAGTTTATTCTATCTTGGTATGAAAATAAAACTGGAAAAAATTAAAATACAAGTAGATAAACCGGGAGGTTTGCTATGAAATTTGTTAATAATCTCTCTATAAAAGGGAAAATTATATCAGTAGTATTACTTGTTGTCTTTCTTGAGATCCTCATATCAGTTGTCGGAATTTACTATTTGAATCATTCCGAAAATCAATTAGATTATATCGTAGATATTAAATCGGAGAACATCAAACTTGCTGCTCGAATCCATCGAAACCTGGTTGAAATAAATAGAGCTGAAAAAAATCTTCTCCTGTCTAATTCACTGGAAGAAATCGATCTCTATTTATCCAGGATTACAGAGGCAAAGAGTGAACTTGAGTCAAAATTAATACAGTTGAAATCCCAAATCGAAGAACAGAACATACAATACGTAGAGAACTTTGAAACAAGTTATGCAGAATTTATCAGAAAGAATGAGGAAGTACAGGATATAATTTCTCATGAGCTGTTAAAAGCAGATATTACTCAGCTTCAATCTCCTGAAAAATTTATGAATTTCTCGGGCGATGCGGTTATCTCAGCTAAGAATTTGAGTAGGGAGTCGTATCATAATGCTGCTTCTGCAATGGAAAATCTGGTTGAAAAAATAGATGAAGAGCTTGGAGGGCAGCAGATAATAGCTTCCAAGAATGCCACCTCCGAACTGACCATTATTATAATAATTGCTTTGGCAAGTATTGTTATCGGGCTAGTGGCTGGATTATGGATAGCGCGATTAATATCATCTAATTTGAACAAAGTGGTGCACCTGGCAAACGAAATAGCAGAAGGAAAGCTGGATACAAAGATTGAAATTGAAAGTAAGGATGAGACTGGCAAATTGGCAGAAGCTACCGAAAAAATGCAGATTTCGTTGCTTAAATCAAGAAATGAATCTGAAGCGGATGACTGGCTGAAAACAGGGATTGTGCGCATTAATGACGTCATAAAAGGTGAACTTGATTTACCGGATATGGCTAATAAAGTAATTACAGAAATTTCCTCCTATCTCGATGCTCAAATTGGTGCATTCTACCTTTATGAAAAAAATGACAAAGAAGAAGTCCTGACTTTACTCAGCAGTTATGCCTATCAGAAACGCAAAAACCTGTCGAATACATTCAAAATTGGTGAAGGATTAGTAGGTCAAGCAGCCTTGGAAAAAGCCCCAATATTGATAAAAAATGTTCCTGAAGATTATATCAAGGTTGTATCAGGCTTGGGTGAAAGAATTCCACAGTATATTTGCGTGATTCCGTTTATATTCGAAGGCAAGGTGAAAGGCGTGATCGAAATCGGAACCTTGAATGACTTTACCGACCTGCAAATGGAGTATCTTAACCAGGCAATGGCTGCAATTGCTATTAATGTTGAAACTGCGAGGAATCGTGATGAACTTGCTAGAGCATTGCAAAAATCTCAAGCGCTTACAGAAGAATTGCAAAGCCAGCAGGAGGAATTGAGAACTGCCAATGAAGAGCTGGAAGAACAAACACAGCTCTTGCAGCAATCCGAAGAAAAATTAAAAGCCCAGCAAGAAGAACTTGAAGTGACGAACGAAGAATTGGAAGAGAAAAACGAATCACTTCAAAGGCAGAAAAGGGATATTGAGAATGCGCGAAAGGAAATTGAAATAAAGGCGGAAGAACTCGCTATTGCAAGCAAATACAAATCCGAATTTCTTGCAAACATGTCACATGAGCTTCGCACTCCCTTGAATAGTCTATTAATACTCTCTCAAATATTAGCTGAAAATAAAAATGGGAATTTGGATAAAAGCCAGGTAGAGTCTGCAAGCGTGATATATAAGAGTGGTAACGATCTTCTTTCTCTTATCAACGAGATATTAGATCTTTCCAAGATCGAAGCCGGTAGAATGGATGTCCATGTTGAGCAAATAAATATTAAGGGACTCATAGAGAATATCAAAAACAATTTCCATCATATGCTCGACGAAAAAGGGCTGTCCTTAACGACCGAAGTAGATTCCAAAGTGCCCGAATCAATATTAAGCGATAATCAGCGCCTGATGCAGATCATCAAGAACATTATGTCAAATGCGATCAAATTTACAATGAAGGGGGGCGTTACCGTTAAGGTGAATGTGCCGCCAAACAATGTAGATTTGTCGAGAAGCGGACTTAAGCCGGATAACTGTATAGCGATCTCGATACAGGACAGTGGAATTGGAATTTCTTCCGAAGAACAGAAGATTATATTCGAAGCTTTCCAGCAGGCAGAAGGTGGAACATCGAGAGAGTTCGGTGGAACAGGTCTGGGACTTTCAATTTCAAGGGAATTAGCCAATTTGCTTGGAGGAGAAATCCAATTAGTGAGCGAAAAAGGAAAAGGATCAACATTTACTCTTTATATTCCTGTGAGATTAGTAGAGACAAAAATAAAAATTGCCCCATTATTAAAGATACCTGAGGAACCAGCCATTGAAGTTATTACGGATAAGAAAACTCCAGCAACAGTCCAACATGAAATACCTGATGACCGTGAGTCTCTTGCAAAGGGAGAAAAAAGTATTCTCATAATCGAAGATGATCCCAATTTTGCGAAACTGGTCCTCGATCAATGCCATCAGAAGAATTTTAACGGAATCGTCGCGTTAACAGGAGAAGAAGGATTGGAGCTCGCAGTTCAGTACCTTCCGGCTGCAGTGATTTTGGATCTGCATCTGCCGGGAATTGACGGCTGGAGTGTGCTCGATAGTCTTAAAAATAATCCAGAAACAAGGCACATACCGGTTCATATCATGTCTGTAGAGGACTCCACTCTGGAAGCATTCAGAAAGGGGGCAATCGGTTATTTAACAAAACCTGTCAAAAAAGAAGAACTCGATGGAGCATTCCAGAAACTCGAGGGGATGTTGAGTAAACGAATTAAGGATCTGCTCGTTGTAGAAGATGATCAAGCACTTCGGGACAGCATCATTAAATTGATCGGAAACGGAGATGTCCACTGCAAAGCAACAGGTTCTGGCAAAGAGACGCTCAAAGAACTGAAAGCAAATAAATTTGATTGTATCATTCTTGATCTTGGGCTGCCTGATATGACAGGATTTGAGCTATTGAAAAAGTTAGAGGAATTGGAAATAGACATCCCGCCAATTATTGTCTATACAGGCAGAGAACTCACAAAAGAAGAAGAGTATGAATTGCGTAACTATGCAGAATCAATAATAATAAAAGGAGTCAAATCACAAGAAAGATTGCTGGACGAAGCATCGTTGTTTCTCCATAGGATGGTTGAAAATATGCCGGAAAAAAAGAGAAAAATGATTGCAGATCTCCATGATACAGATGTAATTTTCAAAGATAAAAAAGTCCTGATCGTGGATGATGATATGAGGAATGTTTTTGCCCTTTCTAAATTACTGAGTGATAAAGGAATTACACTGCTGAAAGCAGGAGACGGACTGCAAGCGTTAGATATATTGAAACATAATCAAGATGTTGGTCTTGTTCTCATGGACATCATGATGCCGGAAATGGACGGTTATGAAACAATAAAACGTATTCGAGCGCAGGAAAAATTCTATAAGCTTCCGATTATCGCACTCACCGCAAAAGCAATGAAAAAGGATTATGAAGATTGTATTGCAGTAGGTGCAAGTGACTATTTACCAAAGCCGGTAGATATAAACAGACTCCTTTCTATGATGAGGGTCTGGTTATATAGATGAGGAAAGCAGCAGACTGTAAACTGAATATGGAGTTAAAAAAGTGAAGAACAAAGACATCGATAACCTGGAATTAACTCTTTTACTTGACGCCATGTATAAAAGATACGGATATGATTTTCGGGATTATTCAAGGGCTTCTGTAGAACGAAGAGCCAGACATTTCATAGCAAAAGAAGGTTACAAATCAATTTCCGAGATGATCCCGCTCCTGTTACATGATGAAACCTTTTTTCAAACTCTGGTTCGTGAATTTTCCATCACAGTAACCGAGATATTTCGCGATCCCCACGTGTATAAAGTGATCAAGGAAAAGGTTTTCCCGGTTCTGGAAACCTATCCCTTTATCAAGATATGGCATGCTGGCTGCGCTACTGGTGAGGAAGTTTATTCGCTTGCTATACTTATGAAAGAGAATGGCTTATACGATAGGGCAACCATCTTTGCTACAGATTTTAATGACGAAGCATTAGAGAAAGCAAGGCAGGGGATTTACCATGTGGACAATATCAAGCAATGTACTCAAAATTACCAGAAAGGCGGAGGTTCCGAATCATTCTCCCAATATTACCATGCTAAGTATGATTCAATAGCAATTGATAACTCGCTAAAAAAGAAAATAACATTTGCAAATCACAACCTGGTCACTGACCACTCATTTGGCGAGATGAACCTGATCCTTTGTAGAAATGTGTTGATATATTTTAACAAGGGGTTGCAGAATAGGGCTTTACAGCTCTTTGATGACAGTCTCATGCCTGGCGGATTTCTCTGCCTTGGTAACAAGGAAAGCCTTCTTTTCTGGGACGAGAGAAAAAGATATGAAACCATATCAGACAGTGCAAAAATTTTCAGAAAAAAATATGTGCACACCCACAATAAAACCATAGGGCAATAGCATGAATAAAAAAGCATATAAAGCAATTGTAATAGGTGTTTCCGCCGGTGGTTTGAGAGCTATAATAGAATTATTTAAAAATCTGCCATCTGATTATCCCTTTCCCATTATCGTTACTCAACACCTTTATCCTACGGAAGATAGCTGCCTGGCGGAGCTTTTAAACAGGATAACAGCGCTCCATGTGAAGGAAGCGAGCGATAAAGAAGATGTCAAGGCAGGAAATATATACCTGGCGCCACCCAATTACCATTTGCTGGTTGAACGCAACGAAACATTTTCTCTATCGAATGATGAAAAGGTAAATCATTCCAGACCTTCAATCGATGTGATGTTTGAAAGCGCTGCATATGTCTGGGGTGATCTTCTTATCGGGATTATTCTGACCGGAGCAAATAGCGACGGTGCGAAAGGCATAAAAATCATTAAAGAATTTGGCGGATTAACAATAGCTCAAGATCCGGAAAAAGCTGAACATCCTGCAATGCCATTATTTGCAATAAATACAGGTGCTATTGATAAGATATTAAATCTTAACGAGATCAACGCTTTCCTGATCAACCTTGTAATGGATATATCATGAGAAAGCACCATTATGGAGGAATTGCATGAATAAAAAACAAAAAATTCTGATTGTAGATGACAAAAAAGAAAACTTAATCGTTTTGGAAAAAGTGTTACAAGCACTCGATGTTGATATCGTTAAGGCAGAGAGCGGTAATGATGCACTCAAAGCAACACTCAACCACGATTTTGCACTGGCAATTCTGGATGTGCAAATGCCGGAAATGGACGGGTATGAACTTGCAGAGTATTTACGGAATGAAGAAAAAACAAAACATCTCCCAATGATCTTTCTTTCTGCGGTTTATTCTGATGATTATCATGTGTTTAGGGGGTATGAAGCTGGTGCAGTTGATTTTGTGACCAAACCATACAATCCATACTACCTTGTCAGCAAGGTGAATATCTTCCTGCAGTTGGACAAACAAAAGCATGAACTCCTTGAAAAAATCGAGCTTGAGAAATCGAAAAACTATCTTGAAAGTATTTTAATGTCTGTTAATGACTCTATAATAGTATTGTCATTAGACGGGGTGATGAAAACCGTAAATAAAGCTGCGTTATCACTTTGGGGCTATAAAAACAAAGAGATGATAGGTTCAAAGATACGAAAATTATTTGAAACTGATATTTATACTACGTGGCTCAATTCAATAAAAGATTATAATGTATCGCTGGGTAAATCAAACTTTTCCTTTAAAAAAGTAGAAGCGAACATTATCACGAAAGATAACAATAAAATACCTGCTCTTATCTCCGGTTCAGCTCTTTTAAATCGCAATGGGGATGTTCAGGGAGCAGTTCTTGTTGCAGTTGATATTTCTGAAAGAAAGATCGCTGAGATGAAAATCAAGCAAATGAATGAAGAACTGGAAGAACGGGTAAAGGAAAGAACCCTACAACTTGAGATTTCAAATAAAGACCTGGAAGCGTTCTCATATTCGGTTTCCCATGATCTCAGAACACCCCTGCGAGCAATTTCCGGTTTTGCAAATGCTTTGTATAAAAAATATTTTGATGTATGTGATGATGAGGGAAAAAGATTGATCAATGTCATTATCGATAGTGCAAGCAAAATGGGTTGCTTGATAGATGACATACTCGCATTCTCTAGATTGGGCAGAAAAGAAGTTGTGAAGAATTTGATTGATCTGAATCCTCTATTTACAGAAGCATTTGACGAATTAACAAATCTTATAACTGACAGACAAATTGAATTCAAGCTTTCAAAACTTCCCTCGGTGAACGCAGATGCCTCATTAATCAAGCATGTAATAACCAATCTTCTCGCTAATGCTGTCAAATTCACACAAACAAAGGAACATGCAGTCATTGAAGTCGGGTGCCAGAAGACTGAAGATAAAATTGTCTATTATGTGAAAGATAATGGCGTAGGATTTAATATGGAATATGCTGATAAGTTATATAATGTCTTTCAGCGCTTGCATACAGACAGAGAGTTCGAAGGTACTGGTGTAGGTTTGGCGATTGCGTATAAAATTCTGCAAAGACATGGCGGAATTATTTGGGCAGAAGCCGAAGTAAATAATGGGGCAACGTTTTATTTTTCATTACCTCAATAAAGGAGTAAAAACATGAAAGAAGAGTGGTATGAAATTTTGCTGGTTGAAGACGATCCTAATGATGCTGAAATGACAATAAATGTTTTAACAGAAAATCATCTTGCCAATAAGATACATTGGGCTGAAGATGGTGAACAGGCAATTGACTATATTTTTGGATTAGGAAAACATACAGGGCGAAATATTGAACATAAGCCCAAATTGATACTTCTTGACCTTAAGCTGCCCAAAATTGATGGTTTGGAGATTCTGAAAAGGATCAAATCGGACGGGATAATGAAAACGATACCGGTCGTGATACTCACGTCATCAAGAGAAGATAATGATATCTTGAAAAGTTATAGTCTCGGAGTAAACAGCTACATCGTGAAGCCGGTTGATTTTGACCAGTTTTCTAAAGTAGTGAACGGATTGGGTTTGTATTGGCTGTTATTAAACCAGCCCCCGGAGTAAACAATGAAAACAAATATAAACACAGCATCATCACAAGAAAGAAAGGAAGAGTTATGAAACGTAAGATCAAATTCTTAATCCTCGAAGATGTGCTCACCGACCTCGAATTAGTTCTTATGGAACTAGAAAAAGCACAATTAGAATTCACTTATCTTCATGTAGAAACCGAAAAGGATTTTATAAAAGGATTACATGAATTTAAACCTGATCTTATTCTCTCGGATTATAGATTGCCCCAGTTCAATGGCATGCAAGCACTCAAACTGAATAAAGAAATTTCACCTTTAATACCCTTTATTATCATAACTGGTTCGATCAACGAAGATACTGCAGTTGAATGCATGAAAGCAGGTGCAACAGATTATGTCATAAAACAAAATCTCATTCGGCTTAATTCTGCTATTGAACAGGCTCTGGATAAGAAAGTGCTGCTCGAAGAAAAGACCAAAGCAGAAGAAGCATTGCGTGAAAAAAGCTATATTCTGAATGAACGTGTTAAAGAACTCAATTGTCTGTATAAAATTTCTCAACTTGTCGAAACACCCGGGATCTCGGATAAACATTTCTTTCAAGGTGTTGTCGATCTCATACCTCCCGCCTTTCAACATAGCAATATTACCGTTTGCAAGTTGATAATAAATGATAAGGAATTTTTAACAAAGAATTTTACACAAACCGATTGGGCACTCCACCAAGATATAGTTATCAATAATGTAAAAGCTGGTGTGATTGACGTTTATCATATAAAAGCGATACCTGAAACAAAGGATCAGCAATTCTTGGATGAAGAGAAGAGTCTCCTTAATGCAGTCGCTGAACATCTCGGACGTGTTGCCGAACATAAAACAGCAGAAGATAGTATTTTTCATTTGAACAAAGTTTTGAGAGCAATTCGAGATGTAAATCAGCTTATTGTAAAAGAAAAGAACATGAGTGCCCTTATTAAAAAGTCATGTGATATTCTCACCAAAACAAGGGGCTATGATCGTGCCTGCATAGTATTGTTTGATGAACATGATCAACCATACAAATCTTCCCTGGCAAAGAATACCCCAGAATATGTTCTATTCGAAAAAGCAGTAAAAAAAGGAACCTGGGATGGGATGTGCAGAAAAGTTATGGATCAGGAAGGAATTGTAATACTTGATAATCCGGAAGAACAGTGCAAAGGTTGTCCGCTACAATCACTTGTCCCGAAATCTAAAGCCATGTCGATCAGGTTGGAATATGAAGGAAAGATATTCGGCTTTATTAGTGGCTGGATTCCGGAAAGAATACCGTTAAATGCTGATGAACAGGATTTATTCATCGAAGTTGCCGGTGATATAGGTTTCGCTCTTTATACTGCTGAACTCGAAAAGAAACGGAAAGAAGCCATCGATTCACTTGCTGCCAGTGAAGAAATGTTCCGATTGCTCGCAGCGAACTCGATCGACTGTATCTGGAAAATCAATAAAAAATTACAATTCACCTATCTCAGTCCTGCTTTGGAACGAATGACTGGATTTAAACCGGAAGAATGGGTTGGAACACATTTAAGCACTCATTTTACTAAGAAAGAATTTCTCAAAGTAAGCGCTCTGGCAGTTAATGCATTAAAGAATTATAAAAATTTTTCACATATTACTTTTGAGACCAAAATGCTCAATAAGAATAAAGAAGAAATAGACTTTGAAATAACCAGTAAACTAATCAAAGATAAAAAAGGAAAAATAATCGGACTACAGGGTACTACACGTGATATTTCAGACAGAAAAAAAAATGAACAAACTATCAAGCAAAACCGTGAGATGCTTGTACGAACGGAAGCAATCGCACATATTGGTAGCTGGGAATGGGAAATAGCCACCGATACGGTCATCTGGTCTGATGAGTTATTCCGAATTTTCGGTATAGAAATTGCAAAAACCGCTCCCAGCTGGAAAGAGCATTCTGCTCTCTATTATCCTGAGGATATGAAGAAATTGACCGCTGCTGTGGAAAAAGCTGTGACCAAAGGGAGTACCTACGAGATGGAACTCAAAGCTATCCGGAAAGACGGTGAGACCAGGATCTGCCTTGCACGCGGAATCGCAAGGAAAGGAAAAGGTGGGAAAATAACTCACCTCTTCGGGTCACTGCAGGATATTACAGAAAGCAAGGAGGCAGAAGAAAAAATCACCAAAGCAAATCGGATATACTCAGTGATCAGTCAAATCAATCAAACGATTGTACACGAAAAAGATAAAAATTTACTCTTTAGAGAAGCCTGCCGCATTGCTGTCGAGTTTGGAAAATTTCAATTAGCCTGGATCGGCATAGTCGATGAATCTACAAAACTGGTGGTTCCTGTTCAATATGCGGGGAATGGGGCCGGATATTTCTCCACAATTCCCCAGATATCCGTCGAAGATATACCTGAAGGCAGAGGTCCTACCGGTACAGCCATTCGAGAAGGAAAACATGTTGCCTGCAATGATATACCCAATGATCCCCGCATGACTCCATGGCGTGAAGAAGCTCTCAAGCGAGATTATCGTTCTGCCATTGCTCTTCCCATAAAACTCTACGATAAAGTGATCGGCGCTTTTAATATATACTCTAACAATCCGCATTTCTTTGATGAAACTGAAATAGCTCTTCTGGATGAAATAACTCAGGATATATCATTTGCTATTTCTGCTATCGAGACGGAAAATAAACGTATTAAAGCTGAAGAAGCCCTGATCAAAAATGAAAAAAAATACAGAGATATTTATGAAAACATCCAGGATGTGTATTATGAAACCGATCTTAAGGGAAATATACTGGAAGTGAGTCCCTCTATTAAAGCACTTTCCAGAGGACAATATACCAGAGAGGAAGTAATCGGCAAGAATATGAATGATTTCTATTCGAAACCTGAAGAAAGAACGGAGTTGATCCAGGAGTTATTAAAACATAAACGGGTATCGGATTATGAAATCACTCTGAAAAATAAAGATGATTCCCGGATAATATGCTCTCTTGCTTCAATACTTCAGTTTGGCAATGAAGGAAAACCTGAAAAAATCATAGGCTCTATGCATGATATTACAAAACGAAAGCATACAGAAAAAGGGCTACACGAGAGTGAAGAACGTCTACTACTAACTTTACAAAGTGCAGATTTGGGATCATGGTACTGGGATATACCAACAGGTCATGTCGTTTTTAACGAGCGATGGGCAGAGATGCTGGGATACAAACTGAGTGAGATCGAACCCACTTTATCAACATGGGAAAAATTGGTGCATCCTGATGATTTGCCGGGTATAATGAAGGGGCTTAATGATCACCTGAAAGGAAATACACCTTCCTACAAAGCAGAATTCAGAATGAAGACAAAGTCAAATGAATGGAAATGGATACTCGACAGTGGAAAAGTAATAGAAAGAGATAAGCAAGGAAAACCATTGCGAGCAGCAGGAACCCATTTAGATATCACAGAACGTAAGCTGGCTGAGAAAACGCAGAAAATTTTGTTTAACATATCCAAAGCCCTTAATGTTACTGAAAATTTGCAAATGTTGTATAAAGAGATACATGCATATTTAGGAGAGGTTCTTGATACTACGAACTTCTACATTGCGCTGTACGATAGAGAAAATGAGTTACTAACATTTGAATATTATGCAGATGAAAAATTTGATAAGGATTACCTTCCATCCGGTCGAGCATTTGGTAAAGGTCTAACTGAATATGTTATCTCCACCGGTAACACTATACTCGCTACATTGGAAAAACAGGATGAACTGGCACGAGAAGGCAAAATTGAGATTATTGGTCCCCGTTCTAAAGTCTGGCTTAGCGCTCCTCTCAAAGTGGAAAATGAGGTCATCGGAGCCCTTGCTGTACAAAGTTATGATGATACGGATCATTATAATGAGAAGGATATTCAGATTCTTGATTTTGTATCAAGTGAAGTTGCGATCGCGATAAAGCGTAAGCAGTCAGAGCAGCAAATACAAAGAGACTTGAAAGAAAAAACACTTTTATTGCAGGAGATCCATCATAGGACAAAGAATAATCTACAGACAATATGTAGTTTAATGCAGATGCAGGAGGACAATATCCTAACCAAAAAAGATGCGCTCCAGGGTTTTCAAGTAACCCAGGATAGAATAAGGGCAATGGCAAAATCGTATGAGATTTTATTGCGGTCGGAATATATGTCAGAAATAAAACTCGGTGAATATATTACAGAGCTTGCAGACCAGCTGGGAAGGAATTATGATATCCATAGGAAAATTAAGATCATTTACTCTTTGGAAGATGTGCATTTTGACGCAGAGAAATTATCTAAACTCGGGCTGATCCTGAATGAGATAATTACAAATTCGATAAAATATGCTTTCAAAGGAAGAGATGGGGGGAATATACACATCATTTTAAAGGATGCAAAAAACCATATAACAATTGAAATATCAGATGACGGTATAGGTATTCCGAAAAATATAAAAATACCGAATCCAAAAACGCTTGGACTATCACTTGTGGATATGCTGATGAGTGAGTTAAATGGGTCCTACTCGGTAGGCAGAAAGAATGGCACGAGTTTTACACTGGAAATACCGAAAGAGAGAAAAAATCATTGAATGTCATTCTGTCGTTCTTAACTCAACGCTTCGCTTTTAAGTCAAGTCCGACAAGACTTGAGTTAAGGGCACGAAGCGAACTTGACTTAAGGATTGAGGAGAGTTTCAACATCACTTTTGTAAATATTTTAAAATTTTAAACCATATAATTTCCACATATTCTTGACATAAATTTTTAAAATGCACTCAATCCATACAATCATCATCGGCAATTTTGCTGAAATATTACATGAAGGAGTAACGATGGACGAACAGTTATCAATTGGTAACATTATCTCGAACGGTTTTTCCTATGGATTAAGAAACATTCTCAATCTGCTTGGAGCAATCATCTTATGGATCGTCACTATTTGGATACCTTATCTCAATATCGGAACAACGATCGGTCTCGTGGGATTGGTTGTGCATATGAGCAAGGGAGAGCCTTTTTCACCAACAGTTATTTTCGATTCAAAATATCGAAAGAATTTTGGTGAATTTTTCCTGTTGGGCGGTTTTTTGATGATAGGTATTTATTTTGCTTCGATGCTCATGATCATTCCCGGTATCGTATTGCAGGTTGCCTGGGGACAGGCATTCTACCTTTTCCTTGATAAAGGTATTAAGCCACTCGGTGCACTAAGAAAAAGTAATGATATTACTTATGGCAAGAAGTGGAACATATTCCTCGGAGAACTGATTCTTATGCTTATCGTAGGCATTATCTTCGTAATCCTCGTCACGATCTTTTATAAGATATGGGGATTCCTTGGCGGTCTCTTCACATTTATTGGTATTATCGCCATTATTGCCATTGCTATGGGTGTGAAAGCGTATATTTACAGCGTACTTTCCAAAGGTGTCGAGTCTGAAGTTGAAACTTCATAAGTAGAATTTCAATAAACAAATTTACAGAGAGGAATGAAAGTTCCTCTCTTCTTTTATTTGCAACCTCCATGATCGAGTGTTCCTTAAAAAAATTAGATAAAAATATGCCACGAAGACTCTAAGGCACAAAGAGCTTAAAGGAAAATAAAATGGACTTAGTGACTTCATGTCTTAGCGGCAATCTTTCTAGTTTATTTAGGTAAATATGCAGAATAATAAAATCACTCATCTCTTTTTTGATCTTTCGGAAGTGATTATCAGGGGATTGGTCGGCATTGATGATGCGCTTGGTGAACTGCTCGGTAGAAAGTCTGAAAAGTTACTTCATACATTTGGAGGAGAGGATTTAATAGCACTCTGCAAGAATGATATAACCGAGGATGAATATCTAAAGAACATCATTACCAATGAAAATTGGGATTGCTCGTTAAAAGAACTCAAAAAGATAATCAGAAATAATTTTCATGTCGTAATGGGAAATATGGACGAGATAATTGAAGAATTATCTGGCAAGTACACACTCATTCTTCTCAGTGATCATGCACGGGAGTGGATAGAATATATTGAAGAATATCACCGGTTTTTAAGCAATTTTTCTATGAGAATGTATTCTTTCGAGACAGGTCATCTCAAGGATGAAACTCACAATTTTCAGAAACTTCTCACTGATCTGAATATTTCATCTGATTCATGCCTTTTCATCGATGACAATAAAGAAAATATAACTGTGGCGAATCAGTGCGGTATAAAAGGAATTCTATTCAAAGATCAAGATCAATTGATAAATGAATTAAGGGAGTTCGGAGTAGTTATATGAACAAGGATACCTCCTATGCTATTCTGAAAGACCTGTTTTATGCAGGAGTCCGGGCAGTTGATCCTTCTGATCTTATTCAGGATATTCTCAGGTTAGAGAAAAACACACTTATTTTACAAAGGCAACTTGATTTTAGATTGATCAATCTCGATAAATTTGATGAAATACTGGTTATCGGCGCGGGGAAAGCAAGTGAGCAGATGGCAGCAGGAATACATAATATCCTGGGTGATAGGATCAGTGATGGGCTAGTTGTCACAAAATATGTCCGTTATCCTCTTATTGGAGCGATCCACATTCTGGACGCAGGCCATCCATTGCCGGATAAGTGGAGTGTCGAATGCGGCATTGCGCTGCAGGTTAAAGCACATCGGGCAAATGAACGAACATTATTTATTTCCTTGATTTCAGGGGGTGCTTCAGCATTGGTGGAAGTGCCGCGCATCGATAAGGTCGGTAATATCACGGTCGCACTCACGCTTGAAGACATTATTGCAACGCATTCTGCACTTATCCTGAGTAGGGCTTCTATAGATGAAATCAACTGTGTACGCAAGCACATTTCAATGATAAAAGGCGGGTATCTCTCTGCATGGATGTATCCTGCAACTGCACTCAACTTGATTTTATCCGATGATGAATTCGACCGCATCGATGTTATCGGTTCGGGATTGACCACGTATGATAAAACCTCTTTTGAAGATGCGCTCCAGATAATTGAAAAATATGATCTGGCTGAGAAGATGCCAGAAAATGTGATGAGAATAATTCAATGGGGAGTTGATGAGAAAATTTTGGAAACTCCTAAAACCAACACACTTGTTTTTGATAAAACAGAGAATGTCATTATCGGTAATAATGCACTTGCATTGAACGCTATTGAAGAGCATGCTCTATCACTCGGATTTAACGTAGAAAGATCTACTGATTGGATTAAAGGAGAAGCGCAGGAAGCAGGGCGGAAATTATTTCATAAAGCATTAAAACTCAAACAAGGGAAATCTGCTGATAAGCCATTCATTATCATTTGTGGCGGCGAAACGACTGTCACGATACGAGGAGAAGGAAAGGGTGGAAGGAACCAGGAGATAGCGCTTGCATTTCTGGATGAGCTGAAAAAATTCGGAACAAAAGCAGAAGGCATTTATTTTCTTTCAGCCAGCACAGATGGAGATGACGGACCAACTGATGCAGCAGGAGCATTTGCTTCATCAGAGATTATACATATTGCAGAAATGATGGAGCTCAATACAGAAGAGTATCTTCGCAGAAATAATTCTTATGCGTTCTTTGAATTGTGCGGATATTTATTCAAGAGCGGAATAACAGGCACGAATGTGTGTGATGTGCAATTGATTCTTATTACATAATCCCGATTCTTTTAAGTTCCTTTACCATTTGTTCATAACTATTCACGTGAATGATTTTCATTCCGATATTCGCAGCTGAGAGAATGTTTTCATGATTATCATCCAAAAATACAGTCTCTCCAGGTGGAAGCTGCAAGTAATCCAGCACACATTTGTACGCGTTATGCTCTGGCTTGCGATAGCCTATCTCATTTGAAGAGAATATTTTCTCAAAACAGGGGAGGATCGGTTTACACATTTCAAGCCACATCGGCACATGGATTTCATTCGTGTTGGAAAGGGCGACGATCCTGTATGACATACTGAGTTCCTGTAATAGTTCTGGAATATTGCTTCTGATTTGTATGAGGATTCTTTTCCATCCTTCGATGAAATCATCTTCCGAAATATCTATCTTCAGACATTTCATCACGTGTGTCCTGAAGATTTCCGAACTGATCTCTCCTCTCTCAAACTGTGCATACGTCTCATCAAATGGAAAGGCGACATATAAATCCATTGGTTTAATTCCGCATATATCAGCCCAGTAATCGCAGGTATTTTTTGGTGAAATATCAATAATGACATTCCCAAGATCAAAGATGAGGGCTTTATACTTCTGAGGAGGTATCACTTACTTTTTCTCTTGAATCTGAATAGTCGGGGATACGCTTTCATCTTTGGTAGGATTGGGTGTTTTTCCTTTTTAGGTATTGCCCATTCACTCATCATGCGCACATCCTCAAAAGTGTACAGTGCATTCTCGTTATATTTTCTTATCGCTGCAACAACAGAACGTATATCTTTTCTTTTTATAGGAATAAATATGATCTCGACCTTGCCGACATTCGCCTCGGCTGGTACGTGTGTCACACGGTAGCCCAAGTCGCGGAAATGAGTGATAAGCTCTTTTGCTTTTTTCATCGTGATAATACGAAGAAGCACAATACCCATAGCAAGTTTCTGTTCAAGAAAGATGCCGACAAAATTACCCATTGCAAAGCCCCCTGCGTAAGCGATATAATTTGTAACATTGGTAAGGTTTTGCATGATTTGTCCGATAACGACAAGCCATATAAGTACTTCAAAAAATCCGATGACTGGTGCTATATACTTCATGCCCCGATTAACAAAAATGATGCGAAGTGTGCCGAGGGACACGTCAATGACGCGTGATATAAAAATTAAAAGAGGGAGTAATGCGTAAGAAAAAAGTCCTGATTCAGATAACATAATATTTCCTATAAATTTTTTAAGAAGTGATCAATCGATCTTGCCGCACGGTGTCCATCTGCAATTGCGCTAATAGCATCTTTCGTTTGATTCGCAATGTCACCTCCTGCGAATATTTTACAATCCGGAGTCCGGCAAAATTCATCAATCTTTAACTGATTTTTTCGTTTAAAAAGAGTTTCATATTCCATCGGAAGAAAGGAGAAATCTGCACCCTGTCCGATAGCAGAAACAACCATATCAACAACGATTGAGTATTCTTTTCCTTCGATCAGCACCGGCTTTGGTCGTTTACCTTGTCCCTGATCAACCATTTCTGCCAAGCCATAAATAAAATTCAAACGGTTATCTTCTGCTTGTTCTATTCTTAAAGGAACTGCCTGAGTTATAAATGACACTTTTTCTCGCTGTGCATCAATAATTTCTTCTTCATCAGCGGGCATATCCTCGATCCTTCTTCTGTAAAGCACTGTCACTTCTGCACCAAATGTTCTCGCGGTACGGGCAGAATCCATTGCGACATTTCCACCGCCTATGACAGCTACCTTTTTCCCAAAAGGTACTTTCTCTCCGCGAGTGATCTTGTCGAGTACTTCAAGTCCAGAAATATTACCGGGCAGATCTTCGCCGGAGATTTCCATTTTATATGGAACCATTAGCCCGATAGAGATCAAAACAGCATCATTTTTTTTATGGATTTCCTGAAATGAGATATCTTTTCCAACTCGTGTATTGTATTTTATATTGATACCGAGAGAGAGTATATATTTAATATCTTTATCAAGCTGGTCATAGGGTAGCCGATATTCTGGAATGCCGTAACGGGTCATACCGCCTGCTTTTTCATTTGCTTCATAGATAGTAATTTCATAACCGAGTAACCGCAGGTAGTATGCAGCGCTCAATCCGCCCGGTCCAGCGCCGATTATCGCAATATTCTTTCCGTTTGACTGAATATCGGTTGGCATTGCTTTTGAATAGTCCCCAAGTTCAATCTGGTCTGCGAGGTAACGCTTGAGCCAGCGTATGGAGATCGCTTCACCCGTATGAGCAAGAGCACAGTCCTCTTCGCATTGGTGTGTGCACACACGACCGCACATCGCAGGCATGGGATTTGTTTCATACATGAGTTTCAGTCCGTCTTCAATCTTATTTTCCCGGACTGCTTTTATATATCCCGGGATGTCCATGTGGGCAGGACAGGTTGCTGTGCATATTCCGCATTGAATGCAACGGTCGGCTTCTTTTTGTGCCTGTTCCTTGGAGTAACCCTTCACCATCTCAAGAAATGATTTTACTCTTTCTTCCGGAGTGAGCATTTCCATAGCAACTCGTTGCAGATCAACCAGATGATAGTCTTCTTCTCTTTTATATCCTTTTGCAAATGAGTCCCACGGTTTTTCCTCTGCGCCGGGCACAAAACGAAAAACATCAGCATCAGAGTCTATCCACACATATTCATTGCTCATTGAGAGAGATTGTGTCGGACAGATGTCCACACAGAGAGCACACCAGCAGCATCGTCCATAATCGATTCTGGGTCGAAGTCCACTGTCGCCTTTGTGAGTTTCTATTCCTTCAACAGGTACCATGTCAATAGCATGGTTCTGGCAGATTGAAGCGCAGGTTCCACAGCCGATACAAGCATCCAGTTCATTCTGATGAAATCCGCGGTAACGAGGAGAGCCGGGTCTTTCTTTCAGAGGCTTTGGAACAGTAAAAGGTTTTTCGAATGCGCGTTTCCACACATAGAATGGTGCGATCCAGTCTTTCAGTTTCATAGTTACCTCTCGATCTCAGGCGGACATGTATGCAGAGAAACCATCAGGCCGGCAAGATCTGCTATGTTTGTGCCGATCGCTAATTTTTCCAAAACAGCTATTGCATGTGTATAGCTTGGTCCGCGCACCTGTACTCGTCTTGGATATTCTGTGCCGTCAGAAACCATGTAATAGCCATATTCTCCGCGCGATGCCTCTGCACGGACATAGGTTTCGCCTGCAGGGATTTTCCAGTGAAGGGGATTTGGAATACGTGTTTGATACTCACCATTTTCCGGCATTTTATTTATAATCTGCCGTATTAATGATACGCACTGTACCATTTCCTGAAATCGCACGAAAGTTCGTTCAAGAGCATCAGATTTTGTGCCGGTTATCACATTAAAGTCGAGTTTATCATATATTAAATAAGGAGAATCCTTGCGGATATCACGAGTAAAACCAGCAGCTCTTGCAGTGGGACCGACAATCCCGTACTCATCAACCATATCTTTTGAAATGTATCCTAGTCCTTTTGCTCGCATTTTGAAAATTGCATTATTAAGGAGCGCAATTTCTACATCATAGAGAACTTTTTCGACACCCTTCATAACTTTTTCAACATGCTCAAGAAATCCATCCGGAACGTCGCCACGCACACCACCCGGGACGATATACATATGATATACTCTCCCGCCGGTGAGTTCTTCAAAAAGATCAAGAATATAGTCTCGTTGGGCGACAGTCCACTGAGCGATCGTTCCCATTCCAAGCGCGCCTGCCTGTCCGCCGATCCACATCAAGAAGCTTGCAAGCCGAGCCATCTCAAGTGAAAGAGTGCGAAGCCATTTCGCTTTTTCGGGAACAGTAATTCCCGCAAGTTCTTCTGTAGCGGCAGCAAAGATATATTCATTCGTATCTGGCTCAGGAACACATATTCGGCATACGATCGTGAAACACTGCAGATATTTTCTTCGTTCCATGAGCTTCTCAAAACCACGATGCAGGTAGCCGACATGCGTTTTCAGGTCGACAACTTCGTCGCCACTCAATGTAACTTCCAGGGATATATTCCCTGTCACGCCTGGATGCTGAGGTCCCTGCCAGACCTTCAGGAATTTCTGCGAGTCAAGATCTATGACAGGTTTACCATCCACGAGTTCGGGAAATTTTTCTCTATCTTTATCGTTCATATTAAAACCTCTGAATACTGTGTGAACATGTTACTCAGGTTCTTTATCGGGATACAATTTTTGTTTCATATATTTCTGTGGATCATAACTTTTCCTGCCCGGGCGCGGAAAGAAGGTCTCCTGCGAATATTTTAATGTATCAAAATCTTTTCGCATTGGTGGAATGTTCTGCCAGCCCTCAAGGAGGAATGGTTTGTCAATACCGGGACTACCAGGAAAATCAATGCCGAACATTTCCTTAAGTTCCTGCTGATATGTTCTTGCCTGTGCCCAAAAAGTGTGAATTGATTCCATCACAGGATGTTTTCGTTCGATTTTTACACGTATGCCAATATCGGCATGAAGATCATAATTATGGAGTATATACGTAAGCTGGAAAATCCCATCTTCAATAAAATCAACTGCTGCAAGCATTACAAGATGAGTAAAACCTTCAAACTGCTTGAGATAGGAAATACTCGGTATTGCATTGCTCTTTTGTACAGCTACAAATACCATACTTTCTCGTTGATGCACTATATTCGACACCGGAAATCTATCAGAAAGTCTTTTTAAAATATCATTCATGATTTCTTTATCCTACCAATTATAATCAGGCATGTTCCAGTCTTTGATCACCTTTTTCTGGTTTGCCTTGTACCATTCAAAATTTTCTATATATTCATTTGCCTTTTCAGCTTTGCCCTGTTTGATAAGTTCCTGCAATTTTCTCAGTCCTGCAATAAGAGCTTCGGGTCTGGGCATGCATCCTGTGACATACACATCGACTGGTATGTAGTGATCGATGCGGTTTATCGTGTTATAGGAGTCAAAATACATGCCACCATTGATCGTGCAGCTTCCGAGAGCAAGCACGAATTTCGGTGCCTGGATCTGTTCATAACTTCGGACTATTCGCTTCAAAGTTTTTATGGATGCATAACCACCAATAACAAATACACAGGATTGACGTGGCGTGGGACGCGGAGCCATACCATAACGGAACATGTCAAAACGGGCAGTCATCAGCGGACGAAGCTCGATCGCTCCGCAGCCTGTGCCGAATCCAAGAATCCATAACGAGTTTGCCCGAGCCCAATTGAGAAATTTCTCAATATATCCTTGAAGCGGTTTTACCTGCTCGGGATATGCATCGCAGAAGTAATCACGTTCAATATCGGGCATGTCTTTATTTGGTAATAATCTGTTATCTTTCTTCACCAAAGCTCCTTATAAAACCATAATAATGATTGCAAGCAAAGCAATCAGCGTGGGAACAAAAAGGAAAAATTTTATTGATTGATCAGTTCTGAATCTCGGAAAGGAAACACCAACCACAACTGAAATCATATATATAGCAAAAGTTTTTATGATCATGGCAAAGATGTTTGTCGCGCCTCCAAAGAACAGATTCATGTACAGCACAAGCTTGGCTGCATTGAAAATACCACGATTTGTCTGCATGAGTCCGAGAAAGCTGCCGTGGAATTCGGTTGGTGGTCCAATTGGGATTTCCTGAGGTGCCAGCACCACGCTGAATGGATTGTGCATGTTCATCCCGAGCATAGCGATGAGCGCTGCAGTGGTCGCAAGAGGATTGGTAAATAATGTCCAGTTCAGTATACTGCCCTGCTGTGCAACTACGATTGAAGTAATGTTCAATGTATGATACTGAATTGCAATTGCAATAATAGAAAGTGCAAAGGGAACTTCGAACGCAGTCATCTGAGCGAGTCCTCTTGCCACACCGATCGCACTGTATGGATGTCCACTCTCCCCAGCTCCCAAAGCCATGCCGAGCTGACCGAAAAAGATAAAATACATCACAAGCAGCACATCACCCGAAACACTGAAATTGCTGAAAATCGTTGATCCAAGTATCGCTGGGATGAATAAATACGTGCCAATTCCGCCTGCAATTCTAAAAACCGGTCCAAGAAAAAACATGATCCCATGAGTAACTGCTGTCCTCTTACCATACGTTTTGATAATATCAATAAACGGCTGCCAGAATGGAGGTCCAATCCTGCCCTGTACTCGTGCATATATCTTGCGTACAATACCGCCGAGTGTTAATCCCCAGATTGTAATAACGGCAAGTGAGATGAGCGAGTAGAGAATTTTAAGTAGAAGGGGAGTAGTCATTATTTACCTCCCATAATGAAATAGAGTACAACAAAATAGAGTAAAATATGCAAGAGATAGGTTTGCCCGTTTCCGGAATATATCTGCCGGACCGTACCTGCTATAGAACTGACCCATTCTCCAAGACTACTCCAGAATCCAGTAACGACAGGGCGCACAAACGTGCCAAGCGCTCTTCTGTAGTGAGCATAAAAGTTGTGTGCAAAATGAGTAGTAGTAGGTTTAAAAGGTCGTTCTGCTGCAAACACAATATTAAACTGTTTCACTTTCTGCACGCGACCGATCGAGACTATGAGCCAGATAAGAGGAAGCATGAATACACCCATTGTGACATACATAACGAGGTTGCCGTTCCAGTACCCCAAACTACTATACAGCGTGTTTCCCTGCCAATGAATTGTGGAAGCAAAATAAGGAGTGATGAATGTGCTCAAGGGTTTGATTATCAAACTCGGGAACATTGAGATCGCCATGATCGCAAAAATAAATAGAAACTGGGGAACGAGGAAGAATGGAGAAGCTTCTTTTACATCTTTATGCTGGGGTTTGGGCTGTCCAAGGAATATCGTATGAATCAGTCTGAAAAGATACAGAAATGCGATAGCACTTGCAAAGAAGGAGAGTCCAGCCCGGAAATACCAACCCTTCTCAAGAAGCGCGGTGTATATAAGCCATTTGGCTCCAAATCCCGACAAAGGCGGCACACCGGAAAGTGCAATAATACCGATCAATACAGATATGAAAGAATAGGGCATCTTTTTGATAAGACCACCCATCTCGTACATGTTACGTGTTCCAACCCTGGAAATAACACCTGCAACTGTGAGGAGTATCATGGCTTTGAAAAACAGGTGATTTACTGCAAGATAGAGTCCGGATACCCAACCAAGATGTGACATCACTGCCATGCACAATACTATATAGCCAAGCTGTCCCATGCTTGAGTACGCAAGAAGGTATTTTACATCCTCCTGAAAAATCGCCATTAATGAGCCGAAAAACACAGTAAAGATGCCGATCCAACCAAGCATGCTTAAGAAAAGTGCGCTATGATGCATGTTCATTTTTATGAGAAATAGCAGTAAAATAAGCATACCGAAAATTCCTGTTTTACTCAGTATGGAAGACATAAAGGAAGTTGTGTCATCTTCAGCTTCTGCATAGGAACCGGGAAGCCAGATATGAAATCCTATAGCTCCAACTTTGATGAGAAATGCACCTATGATAAGTACGAATGCAGTAATTGGTAAAATGTGTGCAGAAACAGGTATTGATCCTAAGCCGAAAAGTGAAAAGTCAATAGTATGAGCATAACTCAGTCCGCTGAGAAGCATATATGCTCCTGCCAGGGAAAAAGTAATAAAGAGGAGTGCTGGCTTTTCTGCTTTCTTGCCGCGAAGGACAAGCAAGTACGCAGCTATAGTCATCATCTCCCATGCAAAGAAAAACTCAAGAGAATTCCTCGCGACAAGCATGGAACCCATTGAAAGGATCATTCCGACGAGGAAGGGGAAAAAGCCCCTGTCTTGTACTTCCCTGCCCATAGTCGCAATAAGCTGAATAAAGCTGCCGGCAAGGAATATAAAGGCAAATACAAGGCTTACCCCTGAAAGTACTGGATAGATATAAAAAGTATAAGCCGCTACTATTAACATTGAAATAATCGCTTTCAATTTGGAGGGAAGGAAGTCAAATATACTCAGAACGAGTATTCCTGCAAGCGGCAATAGCGGCAGAATATCAAAATTGTAAATATGGATTGGGATGCCGAGAGAAATAATGATTAATATTAAGAAAAATAGTATAATTGGAACTGTTTTATATGCAGGCTGTAAAAAGTGCTCTTCCTTTTGCTCTGATCTTACAATGCTTCCGAACCAGCGAAACAGGTAGAATGCTTCAAGAAGAGAGCCGATGAGAATAAGGACTATCCAGACATGAAGTTTGGAAAGAGCCAGGAATCTTACTATTTCCCATTTAGCCCAGAAATTTGGAAAAGGAGGAATGCCGACCAGAGTAAAAATGAACACACTAAATATGATAAGCAAGCCCGGTTTGAAACGTAGTATTGCCCACTCCTTGATATGAGCTTTTTTGATAATCCCTGCAATCCAGAAAAGTCCGGCTTTCGCAATAAAATTACTTAAAAATATACTCGAAATAATAAAAAGTGAGGTCGAGCTTTTTACATGGAGATATCGCGTAAGTGCGGTTACAGTAATGAGCAGACCAATCTGCGCAATTGATGAATATCCAAGAAGACGTCTCGCATCAGTTTGCTTGAGAGCTATTAGATTTGAGAAAACAAAAGATACTATCCCAATACCAGCAATGTAAAGTAATTGGTTGTGTGGAATAAGAGGAAGAAGCTTGTAAAATGCATAAAAAACTCCAGCCGAATTTGCCACAGCAATAATGGATACAACTCCCGAAGTAGTAGTTTGATAGACATCAAGCGCCCATCCGTTTGCAGGAAATGGTTTAAGTTCTATGATCAGTGACATCAGAAGTGTAAATAGAGACAAAAATCCAAGTGTTGTTATTACAAAACTCTTTTGAGCAATGATCTGATCAATATTGAGTGTACCTGTGATATGATAGATAAAAATTGTGCCAAGAAGAAAGAATATTGAGGCCAGGCCGCTGGCGATCATATATTTGAAGCCCGATGCAAGACGCTGCTCGTTTTCTTTCAGTGTAATCAAAGCATAGGTGGAAATGGATGAAATCTCCAGAAATACAAACAGGTTGAAAAGGTCGCGAGTCATCACAATGCCATTGATCCCCATAATCATCATGAGGTAGAGGACCATAGGATAGATTTTTGACTGCTTGAAAGACTTAGTGAGATATAATGCGCTGAGGAGTCCTATAAGATTCACTGCAAAGAGTATAAATGCTTCTTCCAAACCCATCCTTAAATTGATTGAAAAAGGTGGTTTGAAACCTGCCGTGAAGATCATTACTGGCGTTTGTGAGGTAAAGACAAATTTATACAGCCACTGTCCAGCTATAAAAGTATTTATAAGAAGAACAAGTTGTAAAATCCCAAGGGAAAATCTTCGATTTATTTTATCAAAAAGGGAAAGGAGAAATGAGGTTCCAAGAAAGAGAATAAAAATTATAATTGGATTTACCATTTCAGCTCCCTGTAATCTTCGATTGAAAGCGATTTTCTGCGTTTGTACAATCGAACCACATAACTAAGCATCAGTGCGGTCACTGCAAGTCCGATAACAATAGCAGTGAGTACAAGGGCAGAAGGAATAGGATCAACTACTTTTTGGACTGCATTGTCCGGAGTGACCATTTTATCAAGAATTGGAGCAGTTTTTCCCCTCAGATAGCCAATTGTTACAATGATGAGATGAATGCCTGTATCGATAATTGAGAATCCTATCACGATCTTAAATAGATTTTTCCGGGTGAGCATGCCCCAGAGTCCGATGACGAATAATATGAAGCCAAGTATAAGTGTATATCTCATTCTTCGGCTCCTCTCATACTATCCAGCACATTGCTGAGTTCAGATCCAACTTTTAGACCGATGAATGAGTATATTAAAGGAATCGCACCTGCACTGAATAATTTTCCGAGCACACCGAGCGGGAGAAACGTAGAATTGAGAAAACTTCCTAATAAGACCAATCCAAGCAATCCCAGAAGTACGTAAAATGCCCCGGAAAGTGACTCAACCCAATGCAGAACTGTATGATTAAATTGAAAATTGATATTTGATAATAAGAGAAGAAGGAATGCAGAAGCAAGCACAACACCTCCCTGGAATCCGCCGCCAGGGGTAAGGTGTCCATGAAGGAAAATATACACACCAAACAAAATTGTGAGTGGAAACAGAAATGATGCACCTGTTTGCAGAATTTCTGATGCCGGACGCCGGTCGGATTTACTGTTCTTCTCACCCTTTTTTCTTTTCAGGAGTAATCCCACTCCGGCAGTCGCGATAAAGAGAACAGTCACCTCGCCAAGAGTATCAAGTCCACGGAATGTAACCACAACAGCTGTGACAATATTCGCGGTTTTAAGATCGCTTACAGATTTTTCCACATATCCTGACGAGAGGGCATTAAGTGAGTCTTTAAGAATAACATTTTTCATGAATGGAAGGAAGATGACAATAAGGACGATGAGCACTGCAATAGCGAGCATACGTTTAATCATCATCAACCTCCTTATTTATCTTCTTGATCCTGCTGAGTGCATAGAGAAATACAATAGTCGTAAGCCCCGAACCGATCGCAGCTTCCGTCATTGCAACATCCGGTGCAGAAAGGATAAGATAAATAATGCTTGCAAGGAGACTGATCACTCCTGAGGTGATAATTGCTGTCAGCAGGTTTTTGGACATCACTGCAATGACTGCGGCGAGTATCATAATGATTCCTAAAATGATGATGAAAACTGTGATCATACAGACGCTCCTTCCTGCTCTTGTTCATCATCTTTCAAGCAGTCTCTGATAGAGACATCTGCAAGCTTTATCCCGGCATGATGAGCAGCTCTGGCAAGAGCATGTGAGGATATTGGATTGGTGAATAAAATGAAAAGTATCAACACTATTATCCTTCCTATGCAGCCGCATTCGATATATGAAATTCCCAAACCAAGCAAGAACAGCATACTTCCGAGAGTGGTTGCTTTTGTGCCTGCCTGCATCCTGTTATATACATCCGGCATACGAAGTATTCCAATAGACCCAAGCAGAAGAAAAAGGGATCCTATCAGGGTAATAAAAGCTCCGATTATATCAAGCACAGCCACTAGATCCCCCTTTCGATATAGCGCGCAACAGCAATAACACCAAGAAAGCTTATCAGTGCATACACCGTCGCGACATCAAGATAAATGATTCTCATTGATTTGGAAGCGATGAATGCGATTAAGGAAATACTGATGATGGTCATTGTGTCGAGTGCAATTGCTCGATCAGCAGTGGTAGGACCTAGTATCATTCTTATGAATGAAAGAGCCAGTGCAAAAAGTGCGATATATCCGGCAATGTTAATAATTATCTCAGCCAAAGATCACCTCCAAATAACGTTCGAATCGTGCAACGATCTCTCTGCTGGTATCATCGATATTATCTGTCGATATATTGATCCAATGTATATAGAAAAATTCATCTCTGGTTTCCACGGTCAATGTGCCGGGAGTGAGTGTTATGGAATTTGCAAGAATGAGCTTACCCATTTTTGATTTCAGTTTGGTTTTCACTTTTACTATCCCGGGTTGTATAGGCAGTTTCGGATGTGCGACACGGAATGCAACATCAAAGTTGGATTTTATGAGTTCAAGAAGAAATACAAAAACATATAATATGCTGTATAGAATCGATTTGGGAGTGAGTCTGAGTTCTTCAAAGGCAAGTGCTTTTGAATTGTATATGACAGTAATAATAAGGCATACCACTGCGCCTGCAATGAGTTCCTGTATTTTAAAACCAGTGAACAAAAACCAGATCAAGAATAAGAAAAGATAAAGCAGAATACTTCGTTTAAAAATTTTCATGAGCCCACCTTTCTACAGTATGATAACATGCTTCAAACATTTAGGATAAACTCTTTCCGCCGATTCCGAAGTTTTCGCGGGGAACTTCGTCTATACGGACATAAATATATTTTTCATTTTTTCCTGTAATTTCAGCCGCAACCTCTGTCAATCTTTTAATTAAAAGTTGTTTTTGTTCCTTTGATAATTCACCTGCATTTTCAAGAGTTATGATCGGCATACTTACTCCTTATTTTCCTGTTGAAAGGCGTCGAGATCAGCCCATTCTTTGAGCAGATCATCTAATTTATTCTGTAAATATTTTCTCTGATCGTAGAGTTCAAGCAATTTCTTGTAGTCTTTCCCAAAGGCACTGATGTCTTTATCAGTTTGCTCGATTTGATCTTCAGTCTTTTCCACTTCGTTTTCAATATCCAGAAGCCGTCTCACCCTGCTTTTCTTTTCATTTGCAGCTTTTCTGCGTGAGGCGTGATCCAGTTGGGATATTGGCTTTTCACCAATTATTTTATGAGGTGTATCTTCTTGTGAATCATGTTTTTTCTTATTTCTATAGAAATCATAATTACCGGGATATTCATAGAGTTTTCGCTGCTCAAGTTCGATAACTTTATGTGCTATTTTGTTGATAAAATATCGGTCATGAGAGATGAAGAGTATCGTGCCTTTATAGTCGAGCAATGCTTCTTCCAGCATTTCCATAGAATCGATATCAAGGTGATTCGTGGGCTCATCCAGAAGCAGTAAATTGGGATTCTTTTTCATGAGAATACAAAGCTGGAAACGTACTTTCTCACCTCCGGAAAGGTCGTCCAATCTTTTGAAAACATCATTTCCAAAAAAGAGAAAACGAGCAAGAGCAGTCCGGGCTCTATCCTCATGCATGGGAAACATCCTGCGGTATGCATCGAGAACTGATTCTGTGGGATTCTCAAAATGTACTTCCTGCTCAAGGTAACCGATATTCAATCTCGAGCCAAGCTTCACCTCTCCGGAATCCGGCTGTATTTGATTCAGAATGATCTTAAAAATGGTTGTTTTGCCTGTACCGTTCTTGCCGAGAATACATATATGTTCCTTATAATAAACAAACAGGTCAATCGAATCTAATAAAACAAGGTTTTCATAAGTCTTTGTTACATCCTTGAGTTTGATCACATCTTTGCCTGAACGCTGCACAGATGAGAGATCGAGTCCCATTTTTTTAGCTTCTGTGGGTCTATCCACTCTATCAATCCGCTCAAGACGGCGTTCCATGTTCATTGCTTTTTTGAACATATCTGGATTATCTGTGCGTGTTCCCCAATCCCGGAACCGCTTGATTGCTTCTTCCATTGCTTCGATCTTTTTCTGCTGATTCTTGTATGCGGAAAATTGGCGCTGTATTTCTTCCTCGCGAAGCTCGATATATTTTGAATAATTACCCTTGTATGTTTTTGTTCTGCCATTTTCCAACTCAATTACTTTTGATACTGTCGCATCCAAAAAATAGCGGTCGTGGGCAACGATTATTGCGCTTCCTTTATACTGGGAAATAAAGTCTTCAAGCCATTCGATCGATTCGATGTCCAGATGATTTGTTGGTTCGTCCAATAGCAGGATGTCAGGATGATTAAGAAATATCTGCCCGAGCATTACTCTTGTCTTTTCTCCTCCGCTCAGGGAATTATAATCCCGATGCAGCATCTGGTCTGTGATCTTGAGACCGGTACATACTTTCTCAAGTTTGACATCGATATCATATCCTTCAAGATGCTCAAACCGCATCAATAGTTTTTCATATTTTGAGATCAGTTTTGTTTGAGCATTTTTATCTTTCGTACTCGAAATGCGCTGTTCGAGAATTCGAAGATTGTCTCGCAGGTCAAAAATATGCTGGCAGGATTGTTTGAGTACTTCGATGACTTCAGTGCCTTCAGGATAATCGGGAATTTGCTCGATATATCCGATAGTTGATCCTTTTGCAACACTGATTGCTCCAGCATCTGCATCTGCGGCGCCGGTGATCAAACGGAAAATTGTCGTCTTGCCGCTTCCATTCCTGCCGATAAGACCGACCTTCTCTCCTCGAATAAGATCGAAGGAAGCATTTTGGAGAATTTCATACCCTCCAAATGATTTTTTCACCGCGTTCAAACTAATATCTTTCATGTCAGTAAAAGTAATGTAGTTTATTGAGTGTGTCTGTCAAATCTTAAAGATCATAATGAGAAGTTATCCATTTTGAGAAGCTGTTTTCGCAAGAACTTATCCATTAGTCATGGATTAAATACCACTCGACAGTGGATGTGAGATTTTTGTTAAAATTATGAGAAGGTTTCCATCCGATCTCTGCCTGTACTTTTGAACAATCCATTGAATAGCGTAGATCGTGACCGGGTCTGTCTTTTGTAAATGTAATGTATTTTTTGTAATAATCTTTCTCTTTATTTGTATGAGAAGCAACAATTTCGCAGAGCTGGTTCACGAGTGTAATATTGTCGACCTCGTATTCTCCATTGATATTATATATTTCACCAATCTTGCCTTTTTCTAATACTCCAAGTAATACTTTGCAGTGATCTTCCACATATATCCAATCACGAACATTCAAGCCGTTTCCATAAATTGGAAGTGGTTTTTCATTCTTCATGTTGAGGATCATGAGGGGAATCAGCTTTTCCGGGTACTGATAAGGACCGAAATTATTGGAACATCGGGTGATAAGAATGGGGAATCCGAATGACTCAAAATAGGATTGAGCAAGAAGGTCTGCTGCCGCTTTGGATGCTGCATAAGGTGAGCGCGGTTTAAGAGGGGAATCTTCAGTAAATTTCTCTTTTCCTTCGAGTGGTAAAGAGCCATACACTTCGTCTGTGGAGATATGCAGAAATCTATTGGATTCCAACTCATCTTTTTTCCAGGATTCTTGTGCAGCTTGAAGCAGAACTGAAGTGCCGAGTACATTGGTTTTCATGAAAAGTTGCGGATCATCAAAAGAGCGGTCAACATGAGATTCTGCAGCGAAGTGAATGACAAAATCGATTTCATTTTCTGTAAAAATTTTTCGTACAAGTTTTTGGTCAGCAATATCTCCTTTTATAAAAGTATAACGCTCAGGATAGAGGTTCTCAATTTCTTCAACATTCAATACATTTCCTGCATAAGTGAGTGCATCAAGATTCAGGATGTGAGCATTCGATTTTTGCTTTAGAAGATATCGGATGAAATTCGATCCGATGAAACCGCAACCGCCTGTGATCAAATAGGTTTTCATCTCTGCTCCGGAATTCTTTTTCAAAGAAGGAGTGATTATGAGGAGTATTCTTTGTCAAGACTTTGGTGTATTATGAGCTATACATTCTAAATATATTGCTGATAAAGAATATTAAATTTTCTTTTTTTTAGAGGGTGTAAATTGTAAATGATTAATAATTTCTTGACATCCGATATGGTCAGTTAAGCTCACACAATATTTCAAATTATTCAAAAGGAGCATACACATGAAGAAAGTACGGTTAATTTTCACTCTTTTACTTCTCATTACAATTTTTTCATGCACAAAGCATGATACCACATTCGTTACCATTGGTACAGGCGGGGTGACAGGAGTGTATTATCCTACAGGTGGCGCAATCAGCAGAATGGTGAACAAGAACTTTAAAGAGTACGGAATAAAAGCAACTGTCGAATCCACAGCAGGTTCTGTGTATAATATAAACTTCGTGCTGAGCGGAGATCTTGATTTTGGTATCGCACAATCGGACAGGCAGTACCAGGCAGTAAAAGGATTGTCAGATTGGGCAGAGATCGGACCGCAGGAAAAACTTCGCTCTGTATTTTCAATACATCCGGAAGCGATTACCCTTATTGCAGCTGATAAAAGCGGAATCAGCAGAATAACTGATCTTGTCGGAGCACGAGTAAATCTCGGCAATCCCGGCTCAGGTCAACTCCAGAATTCCAGAGATGTACTTGCGGCTTTTGGTGTGAGTGAGGATATGCTCAAAGGTGAGTATGTCAAAGCAGCTGAAGCCCCCGGACTCGTTCAGGATGAACGCATGGATGCATTTTTCTATACTGTTGGGCATCCTAATGAAAATATCAAAGAAGCTACATCAGGTCGCATCAAAGTACACATTGTTCCTATCGAAAGCGCTCCTATTGACTCATTGCTGGAAGCATTACCCTATTATGATAAAGCGATCATTCCTCATGCATATTATGAACTTGCTTCCAATTTAACTGATGTACCGACTATTGGCGTAAAAGCCACATTGATCACGTCGGCAGATGTTTCCGATGATGTCGTGTATGCGTTGACTAAAGAGGTGTTTGAGAATTTTGATGAATTTAAAACCCTTCATTCGGCTTATGGTACACTCACCAAAGAAAGCATGCTTAAAGGACTATCCGCTCCCATTCATCCTGGTGCGCTGAAGTATTATAAAGAAGCAGGTTTGACAGAACATATCAAGCCGTCACTCATACATGCAGAAAAGTAAGTTCAATTAAGGAGGTGGGATTGATGGTAAAGTATAATGCCCTAAAGAATATTACGTGTGTGATAATTGTAACACTTGTGATTTCTCGTTGCTCTATGATGTCATCAATGCAGACTGGACGAACAATGAAGAAGGGTGATGTTGGATTAGCTGTTGGCTATGGGAATTTGCTGAGTAGTGAAAGCAGCAATGTCTTCTCGGACGCTCATTTCTGGGAAATGAATCTTAGATATGGATTATTCAACCATTTTGATGTTGGTTTAGAGTTTGCAAGCGCTTATCCAACAACATTTGACGTGAAATATCAATTTGCAGGAACTGATTGTTCCTTATTCGCATTGAGCATTGGAGCTGGTTTCACCGTTCAATCTGTACGATCTGGCTTCAGGGAAATTGGACTTCTTGCGCCGTTGTACACTTCCTTGCATCCTATTAAAGAAGTTGCTGTATTTCTGAGTCCTAGAATATATTATTATCATGATAATATGAACTGGGTTACCTATGCTGGATTATCAACGGGCTTCCGGCTTGGTGGTATGCTTGCATTAGTTCTTGAATACGATATCTATAAAATTATATCAAAAGATTCTAAAACATTTTCCCAGGCAATTGTAGGATTGTCGTATAATATTCCTTAATAGAATTTTGGAGTTCTTATGATAATAATGAATTTAATAAAAAACTGGTTGATAATTGTTGGTGCGTTAATCTTGATTATTTCTCTGTCACCAATACAGAAATTAAAGCAGCAATTACCCGCAAGTTCTCTTCGCAGTAGATGGGATATGCTCAGTATACTCATGCTTTTTTTCTTTGCGGGTTATGTCGTTTATGTGGTTGCTCAGTGGAATGTATACCTGGATGCATCGGATCTGATTGTCCCGTTTGTGTTTTTCTTCGGAGCGATTTTTGCACTTCTCACGAGTTCTCTTGCAGTACAGACAGCTCGCGATATTTTGCGGATCAGTACACTCGAACAGGAAAATATTACCGATCCTCTTATGGAAATCCATAATCGAAGACATTTTGACAGACGTCTCAAAGAAGAAATAAATCGCGCTCACAGGTACGCTTCTCCTCTCGCTCTATTTATGATTGATATAGATCATTTTAAAAAAGTAAATGATACATATGGACATGATGCAGGTGACCAGGTATTGAAAAAAATCGGAGTTCTTATTCAAGATCGTGTACGTAGAACTGATATTGTTGCCCGTTATGGGGGAGAGGAAATTGCGATCATTGCACCGGAAACTACCCTCGAAGTGGCAGATGTTTTAGGAGAACGACTTCGTGAATCAATTGAGAATACTGTATTAGCACCTGCGAACAACGAACATCCTGATATTAAAGCAACAATCAGCGTTGGCATCGCAGGATTAGAAAGTGATACTGCAAGCAATGAGAGATTCATTCAATGCGCGGATATTGCCTTATACGATGCAAAAGAAGCGGGACGAAACCGAGTTGTGATTTACAAGTGTACTCAAGAAAATGTGTAGATTATGGAGATTATATATGTTCGCAACGAGAATGATGTCACTTTTGCGGAGTGTAAACCGTCAGAAAAACTTATTACTTCTGAACAGGATGCAGTTGACCTTATCGGCTTGTGCGGATATCACCAAACAAATAATCTGCTGCTCTATGCAAAGAATGTTGATAAGAGTTTCTTTGATCTGAAATCCAAACTTGCAGGCGAAATTCTCCAAAAATGCATGAATTATTATATGAGACTGGCAATGGTGTTGCCGTCTGAAGTTGAGAATAATAAACGATTTACTGAAATGGCACTCGAGACAAACAAGGGGAATCATTTCCGTATTTTTAAAACTCGAGAGGAAGCAATTGAGTGGCTCACACATGGATAAAAGGTTTGAAATTCGATTTGAAATCAATAATGAAGTAATCCCAGAAGAGCTTATCGAAGTATTCCAAAGCGTAGGATGGAGAAAGAATCCGAACAACATTGTTGCAGCATTCAAGAATTCCTATTATATTACGGCATATCACGGAAAAAAGCTTATTGGATTTGCACGTGCAATTTCGGATAATTGTTACTACACAAATATCTTCGACGTGATCGTGCGTCCGGAATATCAAAGGCAGGGCATAGGCAAAAAAATGATGCTCATGCTGAGAGATACCTTCAAAGAAACCTATTTCTTTTTGACCTATACAGAAGGAAGAAAAGAGTTTTATGAGAAATGCGGCTTTGAAGAGAATGATCGGGCAATGTGGATTCATATTCATAATTCATAAGTTCTTTTTATCGGGACATGCCGCAAACAGACTTAGAGAATGTTGAAAATTATATAGGAACATTAAACGAAAAATCCCTGCATGCCGACCTTAAAAAGTGGTATGCAAGACCGGGTGACAAATTGGAAGTCCCGCTTGATGGATACTATATTGATATTGTCAGGGGCAACAACCTGATCGAGATCCAAACACGAAATTTTTCTTCAATAAAGAAAAAAATACTCTATCTCGTAGAAACATATCCTGTACATCTCGTTCATGCGATTGCTCAGGAGAAATGGTTGGTAAAACTTCCGAAAGAAGGAATTGGGGAATCGGTAAGAAGAAAATCTCCCAGGCGGGGTTCCATCTACGATATCCTCGATGAACTGGTGAGTTTCCCATCACTGCTCATGCATGATAATTTCACACTGGAAATACTGTTTATTAAAGAAGAGGAAGTGCGCACATTCGACAGGAGAAGGGGCTGGCGCAAGCATGGTTGGATTACGCTTGAAAGAAAACTCCTTGATGTTGTTGATTCTGTTCGTATTGAAAAACCGGATAATCTGAAAATACTTTTGCCAACCGACCTGCCGGATACTTTTACGACCGAAGATGTTTCACTCACACTTGGACGGTCAAAATGGTTTGCACAAAAAATGGTCTATTGCCTTAAGAAGATGGGCATTATTGAGAAGGTCGGATCAAAAAATAGATTTTATCTTTATCGAATAAAATAATTGGGAGTGCTCATGAATATAGAAGAAAAACTAAATTTGAATGGGGAGTTTCTGGGGGTGACCTCAATGGCTGTGTACAGCGCGCCATGGTTCCTGAAAGTCGGGTTGCTTGTACTCGTCGGATTTCTCTTCTCTGTAAAAATTGCCCAGGATTCTAGGAATTTTAAAGGGGAACTCGAAGATATTGCAGATGAAGATCAGGATGATTATCTTAAGCTCATGAATGATTTTAATAAGTTCTTTTTTGGATTCACTGTTGCGAAGAAAAACCTGCCTGTATATTGGCTTGGATTCGCTATTTTTGCTATTACTTTTGTGTATTCTGTATTTGAAACATTAACAAAAATCTTATTGTAAACATGATGCAAACAGGTAATATTTGTAGATAACACGATTTTTCTACAGATTACTCAATTTCATAAAAACTTCGAAAAAATACATACCTGAAAACCGAGTTTCAAAATTCTTGACACATATAATGAATATAAAAATCTGTAAAAAAACAGAAATTTAGTTAGAGGCGTGTACATGAGAAAAATTATTATTTTTCTCTTTATCTTTTTAATGATTTGTTTTTCGGTTTTTGCTGCCAAAAAACCGGACTGGGTAAACAAGAGACCAATTGATAACAATTCCTATATTGGTATTGGTGTTGCAGAAAAAGATACTGAGACCAGCGAATATATCCAAAAAGCAAAAGACCGCGCACTGCGGGAGATCGCTTCCGAGATTACCGTCACTATTAGCGGTGCCACGTTGAACCAGATCCTCGAAAAAGCAGGTGTGGTCAAAGAAGAATTTGAATCCCAAATCCAATCTTCAACGCAGGCACAATTGGAAGGATACGAACTGGTAGATACATGGCAAGATAAAAATCAATACTGGGTTTATTACAAATTATCAAAAGAAAAATATGCACAGCTTCGTAAAGCAAAGACTGATAAAGCGATTTCTCTTTCCCTGGATTTTTATTTAAAAGCTGAGCAGAAGAAAGCAGACAGTCATATAACTGAAGCATTACAACTCTATCTGCAGGCGTTCAATCCGATCGAGCCATTTATTTCTGAACCTCTCGAAACGAGGTATAATGAGCAAAATATCTATCTATTAAACACGATTCATTCCTCATTGCAGCAGGTTCTTGGAACGATTTCTCTTAAACCGGTTGAGCCCGAGATCGATGCGACAATTGGGAAGAGTTTGGAAGATCCTATTCTTTTCAATGCGCTCTACATGCAAAGTCCGATTGCAAATTTCCCGCTTCATTTCAGTTTTATAAAAGGCGAAGGCGAGTTGATCGAATATACGAAGTCTGCTGCTGATGGCATCGTATTGTGCAGAGTTTCTAACATTCTTTCTGCTGATAAAATGCAGGTTATTAAAGCAGAATTGGCAATAAACAAACTCATATCACAGGATGATGTAAATCCTATTATTCAGGATATTATTAAAAGTCTTACAATTCCTTCTGCGAATGTCATATTAAATGTATCCGGACCACAGGTTTTTATTGAATCAACCGAGTTAAATTTTGGAAATCCCCTGGAAGTTACCTATATTGAGCCAAAACTGAAAGAGAAACTCTCCGGTTACGGATATAGTTTTGTGGATATGAAGTCTGATGCCGATTATGTTATTATGATCGATGCACAGTCCAGGAAAGGTTCAACAGTTTATCAAATGTGTTCGGCTTTTGTAGATGTAACTGTCTCCGTGATGGACATGTCTACGTATGAGGAAATTTACAAGAATACCTTTTCTAATGCGAAAGGCATCAATACGGATATGGACAAAGCAGGTCTGGCAGCGTTCGATAATGCAGCAAAACAGATCTCAGAAGAGATCATTGAAATCATGCAATAATTTTTGGAGCTTTAATGAAAAAAATAATATTATTTTTACTTATGCTTCTGCTCTGTACGAGCTTTCTACACGGACTTGAAAAATTTTATCAGTACTATGATAAGGGTTTGGAATATATGGAGAAAGGTGACTGGCTGCGTGCGATCGAGGAGTTCAAGAGTGCGGCATCCCTCGAATTTGAGGATACAAAAAAAATGCGCACGTATGGCACGAGATTCATTAAATATTTTCCTCACAGAGAGATGGGTATTGCCTATTATCAACTCGGGGAATTTGATATCGCTAAAGAAGAGCTTGAACTTTCAATTGCCTATAAGAAAACGAGTGAAGCAGAAGAATATCTTGAAAGAGTTCTTCTTGGCATTGCTCCGGAGCAGGATATCATAGTTCAGGAAGAGATCATAGAGGAAGTTATCGAAGAAAAGCAGAAAGAGCAAGTGATTGAGAAAGAACCGGAAAAGGTCATCACAGAACCTAAAGAGAAAGAGGATGTCAGGAAGAAACCGGTACAAATTGCCTCTATCGATAAAGATGTGATTAAAAGAGAGAAAGAGAAAGAAAAGGAAAGAGCAATTGTCCCAACTTTGAAGAGAGATGAAGAAAGAGTGACATTAGAACCCCCAACTGATAAAGTTCCGGTTGGCGCTCTTACTTATGACCCTTCCAAAGTCACACAGGTGGGCTCACGTCTTTCAATCGCAGTGATGCCATTTGAAGCAAAGGGACAGGCACACGAATATGAATTCACTCTTATGGAGAAATTGGTCACGCAGCTTGTTAACTTGAGAAGATTCAGGGTTATAGAGCGCGGTGCGATGGACCAGGTCATGAATGAGCAGGCATTGGGAATGTCTGGCATGGTCGATGAAGAGACTGCGGTCGAGGTGGGGAAACTTGCAGGTGCGGATGTGATCGTGGTCGGAACCATAAATATTGCAGAGGGTTTCGGAAAAGTGAGTGCACGCGGTATTGATACTGAAACTGCAGAAATGATCGTTGCAAAAGAATCCCAAACTGGTGAACCCAGCATGTCTAATCTTGAATCGCTGGTGGAGAATGTCGCGATCTTGATCTATAATGCCCTCCCGCTCGTAGAAGGATATATAGTTAATATCGATGAAAATGTCCTGTATCTTGACATGGGCAGCAATGTGGGCATCCGAAAGGGAACGAAGTGTGTCGCTTTCCGGGAAGGTGATGAGATCATTCATCCTATTACAAAAGAAGTTCTGGGCACGAAGGTCACTATGCTCGGTGAATTGATCGTTACACAGGTTCAGGAAAAGATGTCTATCGCAAAAGTTTTGGCAAAAGAAGGTACTATTAAAATTGGAGATAAAGTAGTCGTAAAATAAATAAGGAGTATTCATGAAAAAATTTATCATTGTTATTATTTCAATCCTCTTCTGTGTAACTTCCTTAAGCTATGCACAGAATATTAACTGGAATCTGACCGGTGCCGGTGCCCGAGCTGCAGGTTTTGGCGGAGCATTTATCGGTGTGGCAGATGATGCAACAGCAATCAGCTGGAATCCTGCAGGTCTTACCCAGCTCATCGATCCGGAATTCTCAGCCGTGATGCGTTATATTAATGACAGCTATGATTTTGTGAGAATGGGTTCGGGAAACACTCTTGGCATCGGGCATGTTGTACCGAACTTTATGAGTGCAGTCTATCCTTTCAACTTTGGAAGTCGAAGCATCGTAGCAGGTATTGCATATCAGCAAATGCTTGATTTCTATTCAGAAGGGGAAGATTATTATGGTGACGATTATAAAACAACCGGTGGGGTGTACACAATGAGTTTGGGGCTTGGTGCGCAAATAATACCGGTTTTTTCAGTCGGTGTCACTTCTAATGTGTGGACAGGAAATTATAAATATGAATTGATAAGCAAAGATGACAACGCTGAACACTTCTCTGGTTTCAATTTTAATCTTGGTGCAATGATCAATCTTGAAAACTTAAATTCTCCGCTTCCGGTAAAATTCGGTTTTGGTTTTAAATCTCCATTTGATCTTAATAGCGATTTTGATTATACAGTTGAGATGCCCACCATGCTTGGATTTGGAGGTTCGGTACGTCTTGGTGATAATTTGACCGTTGCTTGTGATTATGAAACAAGAGCTTACGGTTCAAGCAAGATCGTGTATGATGGCGGTGGAGAAACTCCTTTGTCTGATTATGATCTGAATCAGCTAAGATTTGGCGCAGAGTATTTGCTTGTGACAGATTTTGCTGTCATTCCTGTTCGGGCTGGATTCCATACACTTCCAACGACATATTCAAATTTTGATGATTATGGTGATCCGGTTGATCAGGTTGTTGGCTCAGGATTTGCATTTGGCACAGGATTGATCTTTGAAAAGATAGCTATAGATGCTACCGTAACAATGGATTCCTTTAAACAAAATATTGCCGAAACAGAAGGAAATTACACTAAACTTTCAACTACGACTTTCACTCTTTCAGGAATTCTCTATTTGAACTAAACAATATTAAACATGATTCAGGGCTTCTGCGTGTCAGGAGCCCTTTTTTAATTGCCATTGATATTGAAGGCGACAATGGCCATTATCGCCTTCTGTATTTGTATATTTTTTTCAATTAAATCTGTACGAACGTGTCCCTCGGCTGGCGGATCGTGAGTTATTTTTTTAACCGTTACGAAGGTTTCCTTCATCAACCGTTCGCAAGATTTTAGATTATCTGTGTTTTTCTACTCCTCTTTTGGGACAAAAATTCTCGATCGGGCATGTCGAGCAGAGAGGAGAGATCGGTTTGCAGAGATGCTGACCAAAGGACACAAGATAGTCATTATAAATTTTCCAATATTCTTTTGGTAATTTCTCCCGAAGTGCAAACTCGGTCTGCTCGGGCGTTTTTGTTTGCACATAATCCCATCTATTGGAAATCCGGCGCACATGAGTATCCACACAAATGCCGTATTTATCATATCCAAGTACAATTACAAGATTTGCTGTTTTACGACCGACTCCGGGGAGTGCAAGCAGATCATCAAGATTATTCGGCACTTTTCCATCATACTTATCGAGTAATATTTTGCATACCTGAAGAATGTGTTCCGCTTTTCTGTGATAAAAACCAACAGGAAAAATGAGCTTTTCTATCTGCACATTGCTGAGTTTAAGCATCTCATCCGGAGTTGAAGCCACATTAAATAATCGGTATGATGCTTCTGCAGTGACTTCGTCTTTTGTGCGTAGACTAAGAATTGTGCTGATCAAAATGAGAAAGGGATTTCTCTGTTTCTCAGAAATTTTTGTGACAATTGGTTTGCGGTTTTTATTGTATTCAGTTTCTATCAGCGAGAGGATCTCGCCAATATTGGAATTATCAATCATAGAGAGGATTAATCGGGCTTCTGTTCGATAATATAGCCGTCGATCGCCTTGATCATGTCTGCGAGTTTCGGGGATTTTTTCTTGATTTCCTCGTATGATGCGCCGTGCATATACTTTTTCCCTGTCTTCGGCTCTTCAAACTCGAATACAACCTTAACCGGTGTGTGGAAATGCTCGGAAAAAATCGTTGCGATCTTATCAATATCTTCATTCAGCATCTGGTATGTAATTCTGGAATTGGTCGAGTAATGAATAAAATTGTTGGAAATATTTTTTATTGTTGTTTTGGAAAAATGATTTGAAATAATTGGCATTTCGTCCTGTAATTTCTTTCTCAGTGCTTGCCACTCACTTTGTATGATATCCTCTGTAAGATTTATTTCCGGATCAGTTTTTTCAGATTTGATCTCTTCTGTTTTTTCAGGACGTTTATTTTTTTTAACTGATCTTTTCTCAAACAAAACTTTTTCAGAGGGTTTTTTTTCTTTCTGTGTACGTGGAGTAAAAGAGGGCATTTGTTTGTGCTGACCCATATCTTCAACCTGAACTAACCGGCTGATATTAGCCAATTTAAGCAAACTTGTTTCGAGAAGAAGCACAGGATGTGAACAGGTGCGCAACTTGTCTTTTGTGTCCACGAGCAAAGTAATGACGTACAGGAGATCTTCTTCGGAAAAATATTCGCTGATAGGGGAGAGAGCATCGATTTCATCCGAGTGCACTTCCTCTGGAATGATGCCGATTTTTATCATAAGGATATTTCTGAAATATTCGATCATGCCGAGGGTGAGTTCATTTATGTCATTGCCTTCTGCCACGACATTATGAAAATTTTCGATCAGACCCTTTTCGTCATCTCCAATGATCTTCTGCACTAGCGAATGATATACATCGACATTCACAATCCCGAACACCTGGAGTACATCTTCCTTCGTGATCTTGTCCTTACCAATAGATACGATCTGGTCCATCAAACTCAATGCATCACGCAGGCTTCCATCTGCTTTTTTTGCCACAAGAAAGATCGCAGCGTCATTAAAAGTAATATGTTCTTTTGGGGTAATAGTATGTATCTGCTCGATGATCTGTTTGATGGGTATTCGATGGAAATCATAACGCTGGCATCGTGAAGTGATCGTTGCCAGAACTTTATGAGGTTCAGTTGTTGCAAAGATGAATTTCACGTTTTTAGGTGGTTCTTCGAGGGTCTTCAGGAGTGCATTGAATGCATTTTTAGAAAGCATGTGCACTTCATCGATGATGTATATCTTATATTTTGAACTTTGCGGAGGGTATAAGAGCTCGTTTTGCAGACCGCGAATATCTTCTACGCTTGTGTTTGATGCACCATCGATCTCGATCACATCAACCGAGTTCGAGCGTGTGATCTCCACGCAGTTCTTGCATTCGTTGCAAGGAGTATCTGTGGGTCCCTTTTCGCAGTTAAGTGCTTTAGCCAGGATGCGTGCCATCGAGGTTTTTCCCACACCACGCGGTCCGGTAAAAAGGAATGCCTGCGCAATATGATCGGTCTTGATCGCATTTTTCAGCGTGCGGGTAATATGCTCTTGAGCAATGACCTCATCAAAGGTCTGGGGTCGGTATTTTCGTGCGAGTACTATGTATGCCATGGTGTAATTGTAGATTTATAATTTTGCTGTCAAATTTTATGAATTTATCTTGGGAACAAACTTCACCACAGAGAACACAGAGAGCACAGAGAAAGAACGTATAGAAATGTAGCACAAGATTCCGATCTTATGTAAGTAAAAGAGATAGTCGTTCATTTTCTCCTTGATGAGAAAACGAACCAAATGAATCACACGCTGATCAAGAAAACACTAAAATTTCATTCATTCAGCTAAAAGAAAAGAACTTATTCTTCCGACACTTCGGAAGAATTCAAACAGCTTTCCTTTTTTAACACCTCATTCACAAAATTTCTTAACGTGTTTTCTTAATAGGCGGGAATGGATAAGAAAAAATCAAATCCTCTCTAAATAAGGGGAGTACGCCAACTGGCGGATACATCATCGCAGGTAAAGCCCAAAGAGATAGTTGCATAATTTAATAATGAAAATTCTAAAGAAGTAAAAATACTCATGAATTTTAATCAATCGAAATTGAGAAATTATTGAAAAAGTAACGCATGATTCCAATCTTGCGCGATTCATAACTGAACTGAACACATTAATTATAACGATGAGTCGGGTAAATAGTTGGAATTGAAATATAACTGAAAGATAATTATGTTCATTTTCTCCTTGATGAGAAAACGAACCAAAAGAATCACCCGCTGATCAAGAAAACACTAAAATTTCATTCATTCAGCTAAAAGAAAAGAACTTGTTCTTCCGACACTTCGGAAGAACTCAGACAGCTTTTCTTTTTAAACGCTTCATTCACAAAATTTCTTAACGTATTTTCTTAATAGGCGGGAAAGCAAATACCTGATCCTGACTGTATGATCTAAATTTTATTATGAGTTAAATATGTCGCTTAACGAATTTCTTGTATATTTGTTGAGGTTGTGGGACAACCCCGCGATTTTATTTCTTATTATTTATACAAATTTTTCATTCGCTGCAGAAGTTCATCATTTTCAAGTAAGGCAACAGAATTTGTAATCTGATTTACTGATCCGATTTCAGATTTTATGTGCAGAATGGCTTTGTTCTTTATCTGTTTTTTTTATATGTCTTGCAAAAATTCCACCATTAATAACGAGATATGGTCTATCATAAAATTCAGTGACTTTAACTTTAAGGGGCTTGGTAATTTTTAAATTATTGTGCATGTGTGCAATACTTTCATATGCTTTCGAGAGATATTTTTCTCTTTCTTTCCAATTTTCAGAAGAGATAATTTTGTGGAAAAGAGGAGTGAGTTCTTTTGCTGATCTTAATTGTGCCAAAGCAGTTCCAAACCATTTGCTGTAAGGCACATATTCTTTTTCCATTAAAAAGCAAAGTCTCATGAGTGACTGGACTAATCGAGCAGCAATAATGCGAGAACCTAACTCATCCTCCGCATCTCCGCATCTGCCGACAAAAGGTTCCTCTTCAGCAATGTTAGTCCATTCCGATGCAAGAAGGTAAAGCCAAATATCATGAGGATAATGTTTTGCGCATACGGCGGAATCAGCAGGATTCCGTCGTAAAACGAACAGCCAAACACCTGAGCCGGAAGGTTCAGGCAAAAAGCACTGACCAAACCAACTGACGACACGGCTGTTACACGAATTTTTAGTTATTAATCTCGAAAGAATTAGAAAAAAGCTAACCCTGGTAGCTGACTGGGACAATGCCCCAGCCAACGACAGCACCTCGCTCTCCAAATAAATGGAGATCCAGGGAGTTGCTTTATTTTCTACGAATTTCATCTATTTGTTTTTTTGCGCAATGTTTTTTTTTCATCGAAAGACCATCACATATTTCAAAATTATCATTTCGCCATTCAATTTGATTGAAATTTGAAGTTCCTGGCACTTCTGAACCAAGGAAATACCTTTTATTATTATGAATAATGCCAAAATTTATCGAAGCAGAATCCGGTTTTCTATATAAACCAATTAGTTGTGGAGAACCTCCACAGTTTTTATCTCTTATATTAAATAAAGTATCACAAAAACAATGAAAGACATTTCTACTGGTGCTTTTATTTACACCCTGTTGATATCTTTTGTAGTTCTCAATAAATTCTTGTCTACCAGAACCGAGAACAAATAGTAAATCTGATTGCATAGGCAAATTCATTGTTTCTCTTTTAGAAGTAATTGAGTTTGACCAAGTCATTTTATAACATTTGAAATTAGGATAATTATTAACAATTGTGTCTCTGGTAATGTGCATTATGTTTACGATGTTACTTACCAATTTCGGATATTTTGAAAAAGAATGTGATATTTTTTCGAATACAAGTTTGTTTTTTTTATCACAATTTAGGGTTTTTGTAAAAAGAATATTGGAATCTATCATCTCGATTATTTGAGATAATACTATTGATGGAAATAACACATCGCCAGAATAAGCTAATATTTCAGGATATTCTTTTGAGGAAAAAACTTTTTTACCATAATCAAATTTGGTTGTACTATTCCATGTAAACCGGCTATCGCCAGCAATATATGCTGACGTTGGTCCGTGTGTGTCAACGCCTAACCAAGAAACGATTAAGGTCACTTTTATCTCCAACTAATTACAAAATTTCGTGTAATGTTTTGCGTGTGCGGCGGAATCAGAATGATTCAGCCGAGACAAACAGCCCAAACCCTGAACCGGAAGGTTCAGGACAGAAGCACTGACCAGCCCTACAGCCGACACGCTTGTTAAGTGCATCAATCCAAAACATCTCTTCCACTTGTATAAGTAACTTCAATTGTTTCATTGAAAACTAATTTTTGGCTATCACTTGTAAATGATCTTGCAGAAGAAGCCGGAGTTTCAGATAATAATGTTATTTGATCAGTTACCATATCCCAAACCATGAATTTAGAGAACTCATCTATATAGGCAAGTTTATTTCCGTCAGGAGAGATTTTAGGAAAGGTTCCTGAGAATAAATGTGAAACGGAATAGTTAGATGTATTGAGTAGATAAATTTCATCATCGTCCTCAAAAACAACTTTTGATCTATCTTCGCACATTGATAATTGTATTAAAAATCCTTCATAAATGTATTGATTATTAGTACCATCAGTATTAATTACATAGATACCTGGTTCAGAGAAGTATTTGCCATTTACATAGATAAGAGTGTTTTCATCAATCCAATCAACAGATGAATATGAGTTTTCCGATGAAAATTCAGAATCAACTACTACATCGATGTAACCGTCTAAATTGCGAAATTTAAGTGACCAAAGAACACTGTCTGGTAGCTCAAAATAATGTTTCTGAATATATGCAAAATATTCATAATTTGGTGATGGTTTTACATAACCTTCTACGATAGAATCAGTATTTGTTAGAACCTCAACAGTTCCAGATTCAATCGAACCTAAATAAATGTCACAATCAATTGAAGTTGGACCCCAGAAGATTATTTTGTTTAAATTTGGGAACAACTCAAAATCACTAATATCGTAATTGGTTGTATCAGTTGGTAGGATAGTATTTATACTTAAAGTGTTTAAATCGAGTGAAACAATTTGATCATAAGGGTAACTAATCTTAGTTTTATGTAGGATTTTTGAGTTATTATCATAAAAAATAGAATGTCCTGCACTATAATCTGTGAGTTGAATTTTGTTTGTACCATCGCAATTAATCATTGTTAGATAGTCATAATAGTAAGTTTCAGTTATTGGTTCACAACCAATTATAAATAGAACTAATACAACCGAAATGCTATAAGCTAAATATTTCATTCCTTTTACTCCATACTTTTGATGCACTTAATGTCTTGCGTATGCGGCGGGATCAGAATGATCACGCCAAAACAACCAAGCAAACACCTGAGCCGGAAGGCTCAGGACAAAAGAACCGAAAAGCCCAACAGCCGATACGCCTGTTACAGGCAGTTTAAGATGAAATATTCTACACATAATTTAAATCACCAGATATATTTGCATCTTACAAGGTATTTTACACCTTCATCAGTAACTGTATATGATTTTCGTCTTTTCTTATTAATAAATCCATCTAAATATCCATTATCTTTTAAATATCCAAATGCAATTAGTGTTTTAAGATATGCAGTTATTGTTGATTCTTTGAAACCTACCGCTTCGGCATATTTATCTTTAAAAAAACAAGGTGCTTCGTTCGTTAACAAAACAAATAAAAGTCTTCTTAGGTGTTTTTTATTTGGTAGTTTTAATTTACGATTTTTATATAAGCAAATAGAGGTGTAGACAAGTGATAGAATTACAAAACACATTAATATTATTGATAATCTCAACATTGGTAGTGATATTTTACTGTGTAACGATAACTGCTGTAATAATTTTGAGAAAAATGGGAAAAATTGAAGACCTGAAGGAGATAAAATTGGGATTACTATTTGTAGGATTGATACAATATCTCTCCATGTTAATTTGTTGTTATTTTTATCTTTTTCACTCACTTCATCCTCTCAATTAAAACAATAAAAAAATACAGCAACTGCCTGTAATGTTTGGCGTGTGCGGCGGAATCAGAAGGATTCCGTCGTAAAACAAACAACCCAAACCCTGAACCGAAAGGTTCAGGCAAAACACACCACGAAACCGAACAGCCGACACGCTTGTTAAACGCATATATCATAAAATTTCACCGAAACTCAATTACGAAAATAATCTGAATCAGCCAAGATTATTTGCTTATTCGTATGAAAAATTCCTGTAACATTTGTATATATTTTTGAAATTACTGGTGGAGGATAATTTGTTTTAATTAAAAAAACAACCCAACCATTATTCTCACTAATTTGATTTCCTCTCCAGTTAAACTTTTTCCCATTATCATATAATCCTTTTCCACCTGTAAAATTAGAACTTGATCTTCGATACTCATAATTTATTGAATCAACAGGTTGTTCAAATATTAGAGTAAATTCAAAATTATTAATTGGTTTTTTAGTAATGTTTTTGAAACCAAGCTCATAATATTTATTTGTATTTTGGTAGGGTTGAGGATTTTTAATTTTTTGATAGAACAATTCATATTTGGGAATAGAAACATTGTCTTCAGAGTTTTCAAAATTGTAGTTAATTATTACATCACTATTATCACCTTCCGTTGAAATTGCAGGTGAGAAAGAACCATCTGTAGTATTATGTATTTCCTTATACTCATCTTCTTTTGGATTAATAATGAATTTAGTTACCAGAGTTAATGCGAATGATATTATTGCTAAATAAGATACAAAGACAGTTATCTTTGTTGGAAAACTCCAAGCTTTCCATTGTTTTCTTGAAGGAATAAATTTCATTTATCAACCCCACAAAACTCAATAATTAATATGCGTTTAATGTTTTGCGTGTGCGGTGTGATCGGAACGATCACGCCAACCCAAACAAACCAGCCGTTTGAATCGTAAGATTCAAACAAAGAGCACTGACCAACCCGAACAACGACACGCCTGTTAGGCACATTTTACTTATGTAGAAAAATCAAGTTCCTGAGATCTTGTATATGATTGTGCTCTGGGAATTGATATTGGTATATTCTGAATTATGGGATTATTTTTTTGAGGTTCATAAATTATTGATAAATCAGCATTAACAGGTAACAAATTGGAACTAATTTCATGTGTTAAACCATAGTCTTTTGCTTCAGTCGGATTAAGTGTAGTTCGATTATTCATGTCCTCGAATATTTTATCGGTTGATTTTCCTGTATTGTCAGCTATAACTCTTGCAATATTTAATTGATCAATTTTTAATCCATTTAAGTGTTCTTCTATTTGCTTTTCGTCTAAGCTAACGTTACCATTGAAATTAAATCTTACTCCATGAAGAAGGAACCTTGAGTGGGGAACTGAAAAACGTTTTTCTCCAGCGCAATAAATTACAACACCAATTGAATCAACGCTACCAAAATTATACGTGTCAATTTTTATTGGAGCTCCTTTGAGATAGTTATAAATGGACAGACCATGAAAGACAGAACCTCCTGGAGAAGAAATCATTAAATGTAGTTTTTCAAATTTTTGAGCGATTTTTTGATCAATTATCCGTAATAGTTGATCACTTGTTTGCGGAATTACGGGAGCCATAAATCTAATGTAACATTCTTTCATTTTACTTTACCTCCAATTTTTTTTTAAATGTGCCTAATGTTTGGCGTGTGCGACGGGATCGGAACGATCACGCCCAAAACAAACCGACCAGCCGTTTGAATCGGAAGATTCAAACAAAGAGCACTGACCAACCCTACTGCCGACACGCTTGTTAGCTACATCTTTTTCTATTTCAATTACTTACATTTTAAACTTATTTAAGTAAAGAATTTTATTGTTGTTCTTGGATAAATGGGTGTCATAATTAATTCTTCATTTTTTTATCTGAAACCATTCTGATTCAATTTTACCTTGTGGATAAAAACCTTTGTAAGGCGACCCAGGCATATTTATAAATGGCGAGTGCATATATATAATGTCTCCAATTAATTTAAAGCTATATTTGCCTTTGATTGGGGCAATTACTTTATATTTGTCAGGATAATTGAAAATTGTGAAACCCTGTTTAGTCGGTAATAAACGTTTTTTTTTGAGCTTATTATTTTCATTTTTATAAAGAATAAAAAGATTTGACGAATAATAAAAATCAGGATTATCAATTCCTTTAATATCTACAGAAAAAGTTAGAGTATCTAATTTTGTGGAAATGTCAGAAGTTATTAAAGAAATACTTCTATGTTTATAAAGATTCGAGATATAATTATAACTTACTTTAGTATTGAAGTTATATGCACATGAAGATAACAAAAATAAGAAACACGCTGATTTTAATAATTTTATTAGCATATTATTAACCTAAAAATATTTTCCAATTCTCCATCCATTTCATTTAGATGTAGCTAATGTTTGTATACCCGACCAAAAGGTCGTGTATATTACGATTAAATTTCCTATAAGGTCGTATACAATACAATATATAAGTTATATACGAACTTGTTTTAATTATGAAATTATGTTTCATCTAACTTCAAATTATCCAATGGACTTTTAATTTTGTTTCTTGCTGTATGTGTAACATGGGTATATATCTCTGTTGTTCTTGAGCTTTTGTGCCCTAAAAGTTCTTGAATATACCTCAAATCAGTCCCATGCTCCAATAAATGAGTAGCAAAACTATGCCGTAAAGTATGTATTGAAGCATGTTTCTTTACTCCAGATTTGTTTACAGCTGCTTTAAATAATTTTTGTATTACTCTCCTACTGAATTGTTCTCCGTATTTGCTTTCAAACAGCCATTTCTTTGGTTTATAAACCTTATAATATGTTCTTAGTAAATCTAATACGGTATCTGAAAGAATGCCGTATCTATCCTTGTTGCCTTTTGCGCTTCGAATAAATATCTGTTTTCGATCAGAATGAATGTCGGATATTCTCAAATGTACAACTTCTGTTAAACGTAATCCTGCAGAATAGATCAAATAGATAATACATTTATATTTCAGGTTCTTGACCTGTTTCAATATTTTTGTTACTTCTTCCTCGCTTAGAACTTCCGGTAGCTTTTTTTCTTTTCTTGGTCGAGGAACGTAATATTTTTCAACAGGTTTTCCCAGCACTTTTTCATAATAAAACTTTATACTGTTTATTGCTTGATTCTGTGCAGAAGTGGAATATTTCTTCTTATCTACCAGGTATAACAAATATTTACGGATCTGTTCATGTGTGATATCTTTCAATTTAGTGTTTTGATAATATTTTAAAAACCGCTGAAAATGAAGACGATAAGTTTTAATGGTTGCGTCACTATAGTTTTTCAATTTCAAAGTTTCAATGTATTCAGAAGGGAAATCTAGTTTTGTATCAGTATCTTCTATGAATTCTAATTTACCTTTGAATTTCGTATGTAAAACACTAATGATATTTTTTTGATAGGGGATATGCCAGAACTTATTTGAAGCAGACCACTTTCTGCCTTCTATCTGTTTAATCTGTCTAATCGTATTTATGTCATAATCAAACAGTAGAGCAATACGTCTCTGCTTATCAATCAAATATTCCTTAGTCTTTATCTGCATACTATATCCTTCAGGTCATAATTTGGAGAATCATATTCCTCTTGTCAAAGTAAATATTTTTTTCATTAAAATCCCATATTCTCCTTAATTAAAAATATCTTTATCCTGTCCGGAATATTCTGGCGCATATTAATGGTCAGGTGTTTGCAGATACGCTCCTCAGCATCGCAGTCTGTGCAATAGCCGTTTTCAGCGCATGGAGTATTTCGTTTCAGCCGCTTTGCATTAATGGGAGCAGCCACATCGAGTACCCGGTCAATCGCCTGCTGCCTGTCCATCACGATCTTGTTCATGCCGGCAAAGAGGAATATTTTTCTTGGTCCAAAAATAATAGCTGAAACCCGGTTGCCATACCCGTCGATATTCACGATCTCACCTTCTGTGGTAATTGCATTGCATCCGGCAAGGAAGAAGTCGGACATGAGTGTTTTTCTGCGAAGTTCAAAAATTTCATCTCTGCTAAGGTTGGGGAGATAGGGATTAATAATATTGTAGTTATTGTCTTTGAGATGATCGAACAGTCCGATCTCCCGCACGGTCATGGAGCCGCCTATGCCGATGGATGATTTCTTATCGAGTTCCTTCAATGCTTTTTCACGGGCATCGTCACTATTTTCACAGAGTTCTACAAGGAAGTTATGTTTTTCCAGCGCTTCTTTTGCCTTTTTCATCATTGTTTCGTTGTGCCAGTTCACGAATTCAGACATGGTACCTCCGTTTTTTGCAAAAATTGTTATATTCTGTTTTATGGGGTCAAGAGAAAAGATTTCACGCAAAGAACGTCCGTCTTCACCACCTGCCGGTGGCTACGACGTGGCACGCAAAGAAACGCAGAGGTCGCAAAGAAAAAGATTGCGCAGAGAACGCAGAGAAAAATATAATCAGTGTGTTTTTAAGATGAAGAGTGGATGATACAGAGCGGAGGATGGAGGAGGGAGTATCGATTGCAGATTTCAGATTGAAGATTTATGATTTAAGACCTTCGCAACGGTTTTTAACCTTGCGAACGGTCAAAAGGGAGAAAAGAGGACGGAAGAGGGAGGAGGGGAGTGATTTGAAACTTGAAATTTGAGATTTGAGGTTTCAGAAACTATCATTTTTTAATTATTAAACATTGTCACTCTGAGCTTGCTTGCTGCGCTATAGCAAAGCGAAGGCGAGTCGAAGGGTTTTTGACACCCATGCTTCGAGAACCTCAGCATGACATTAATTTGTTGAATCGAAAGCAAAAATGAGGACTTTAGGCTTTATATTAAATTCATTCCTAAATTATTTGACAGGATATTTAATCATTCACCTGTACTGTAATACAAATAATCAATGGTAATGAGGATAATTTATGCCAGATATCAGACCCTTTAAAGGACTTCGGCCAGACCAAAAATATGCTGATAAAGTAGCAGCTCCACCTTACGATGTATTAAATTCCGAAGAAGCAAGAGAGCTCGCAAAAGATAATCCATACAGCTTCCTTCATGTGTCTAAACCTGAGATCGATCTGCCTGCTGATATTGATGTTCATGATGAACAGGTGTATGAAAAAGGGGTAGAGAATTTCAAAAAAATGATCGCTGAAAACCTCCTTATTCAGGATGATGAGCCGTGTTTCTATATCTACCGCCAAATTATGGGAGATCATGAGCAGAGTGGTATTGTAGCAGCGGCTTCAGTCGAAGATTATGACAACGGCATCATAAAAATACATGAATACACACGCGAGGATAAAGAGCAGGACAGAGCAAAACATGTGGATATGCTCAGCGCTAATACAGGTCCGGTTTTTCTCACGTATCATGCAAAAAAGAAAATAGACAAAATCGTGGAAGCGTGCCAAAAAGAGGAACCTCTGTATGATTTCACGAGCAGCGACGGCATTCGTCACACAGTGTGGAAAATCAGCGACCAAAATATCATACAAGAGATCATCAAAGAATTTGCTGGGCTCGATTTTCTGTATGTGTCTGATGGACATCACCGCTCCGCAGCGGCATCTCGGGTACAGAAGATCAGAAAAGATAATAATCCCGCTCATACAGGAGACGAAGAGTACAATTATTTCCTCACGGTTATCTTCCCTGACGATCAGATGTATATTATGGATTACAATCGAGTGGTCACAGACCTGAACGGACTTTCGGACGATGAATTTATTGAAAAAGTAACTGATAAGTTTTATCTTGATAAGCAAGCATCACAAAGTAAACCAGAGAAGAAACACTCGTTTGGAATGTACATCGATGGTAAGTGGTACAAAATCACGGCAAAGCCCGAAATTTTTGATGAGAATGATCCTGTCGATTCTCTCGACGTGAGTATCTTACATAAAAATATTATGGAACCCATTCTTGGTATACTCAATCCAAGAAAGGATAAAAGAATAGATTTCGTGGGCGGCATTCGAGGACTTGGAGAGCTCGAAAAACTTGTGGACAGCGGCAAATTCAAAGTTGCATTTGCACTTTTCCCGACCTCGATAGATGACCTTATGAATGTCGCAGACTCGAATAATGTCATGCCTCCGAAATCAACATGGTTTGAACCAAAATTGCGAAGCGGTTTAATCACGCATTTAATTTGAAGATAATAAGAAAGCAGCACAGCCCGAAAGATTTTTGTAAAATTCGATTTTACAACGAGGGAGCTGTTTTCTTCTACTACAGCTATCAACCAAGTCATCCTGAGCTTGTCAAAGGGTGACTTTTTTTTTATCAACAAAAGAGGAGAAGTGTATGAAGCATACGCTCAATCTCACAGGCAGGAATCTATTTGATCTTGATAATTACTCTGTTGAGGAGATCGAGACCATCTTTGAAACTGCCAAGGTGATGAAGGAAATTAATAGCAGGGAGTATAAAAAAATACCAACCCTGCGCGGAAAAACCGTTGCCACACTCTTTTTTGAGGACAGCACACGAACCAGAATATCTTTTGAACTGGCTGCAAAACGCCTGAGCGCGGATGTGGTGAGCTTCACAACTGCTGGTTCCGCCATGAAAAAGGGTGAAAGCATCCAGGATACAGTGTACACACTCAATGCAATGGGCATCGACCTTTATGTGGTCCGGCATAGTTGCCCTGGCGTACCACAACTCGTGAATAAATACTCAAAAAAACCGGTTCTCAATGCTGGGGACGGAAGACATGCACATCCCACCCAAGCGCTTCTGGATATGTTCAGCATCTGGGAGAAGAGAGGTTCTCTCAAAGGTTTGAGGATCGCGATAATCGGTGACATACTGCATTCACGTGTGGTGCGTTCAAACCTGATCGGCATGAAAAAAATGGGTGCAAATGTCGTGGTATGCGGACCTCGTACTTTGATGCCGCCGAAGATTGAAGAAGTATACGGCATTCAGTGCGAATATGATCTGAAAACAGCGATCAAAGATGCTGATGTGGTCATGGGATTGCGCATGCAGTTAGAACGTCAGACAGAAGGACTCTTCCCCGGACTCGGTGAATACACAGGCAGGTATGGTTTGAGTAACAAGATACTGGAATACGCAAAGGACGATGTGCTGGTCATGCACCCCGGACCTATGAACAGGGGAGTCGAAATCCTTCCCGAAGTGGCGGATAGTGAGCATAGTATTATTATTGAGCAGGTTACAAACGGAGTGGCTGTACGCATGGCGCTCCTGTTCCTGATACTTGGCGGGAAACCGGGAAGGGAGGTCGCATGATACTCTTAAAGAACGGAATGGTTTATCTCTCAGATGAGAAAAAAATCAAAAAAGCAGATATATTGATCGACAAAAAAGTCATAAAAAAGATAGCGCCCTCAATTGAGGAGAAAAATGCTGAAGTGATCGACTGCTCGGGAATGCATATTTTCCCCGGATTTGTCGATATGCACTGCCACCTGAGAGAACCTGGTTATACGTATAAAGAAGATATCGCAAGCGGAGCAGTGTCCGCAGCAAAAGGCGGATTTACGAGCATCTGCTGCATGCCGAATACAAAACCGGCAATAGACAATCTTTCTACACTCGACTATATAATGAGAAAAGCCCGTGATGTGGGCAAAACCAAGATATTCGTGATCGGTGCAATGTCAAAAGGAATCGAGGGCAAAGAGATCGCAAATATTGCCTCCCTGATAAAAGGAGGAGTCGTTGGTTTAAGTGATGACGGCAACTGCATACAGGTTGCAAAACTGCAACTTAATGTGATGAGATATGCTTCCATTTATGATATTCCAATGATCTGTCACTCGGAAGATTATTCTCTTTCCGGAGACGGACAGGTGAACTACGGACCGATGTCCACAAAACTTGGATTACCCGGTATTCCTACCCTCGCAGAAGAAATCATGGTGAGCAGGGATATAATGCTGGCAGATGTGACCGGTTCACGTGTTCATATTGCCCACGCTTCTACAAAGAGGACGGTCGAGCTTATTCGTCAGGCAAAGAAGGACGGCATTAAGGTGACTGCGGAAGTAACTCCTCATCATCTTGTGCTCAACGAAGATGCTTGTGACGGATTCGATACGAATACTAAGATGAAGCCACCCCTGCGATCGGAAGAAGATAGAAAAGCACTCATAGAAGGACTGTTGGATGGTACGATCGATGTGATCGCCACAGATCATGCGCCGCATTCAGACTACGAGAAAGAACTGGAATTCATGAAAGCACCCTTTGGTGTGATTGGGTTCGAAAGCGCATTCCCCGTGCTTTATACAACATTTGTGAAGAACAAACAAATGAAACTTGAAGAGCTTGTTGAAAAAATGACGTCCATGCCTGCAGAAATCATAAAAAAGGAAGTGGGAGTGCTTAAAATAGGGACTCCTGCTGATCTTAATATATTTAATCTTGATGAATCCTTTACCTTTGATGAAAATGAAATTCTATCGAAATCAAAGAACAGCCCATTCCTTGGCATGAATATGTCGGGCAAAATATACTATACGATCTGTGACGGAAAATTTACCTGGGAAAAATAATGTATTTTAAGAAACTGCCTGTTTTGAAGATCGAGGAACTCAATAAAGATTATTTTGTGCTTGGAGTCCGAGATAAAGAACTCACACAAAAAATCAAACCGGGACAGTTTTTTCAGGTGAAAGATCCTGATGCAAAAATACCATTACTACCACGTCCGTTCAGTGTGTACAAAGTCAGAAATGATGAACTGGAATTTCTTATAAAAATAGTCGGCGAAGCCACGAGAAAATTATCGGAGTTGAAAGAAGGAAACATCGTTCAGGTTCTCGGTCCTCTTGGAAATGGTTTCCCATCTTTTGAAAATAAAAGAGTACTTCTTGCAAGCGGAGGAATAGGATTTGCGCCCATGCTGTATCTCGAGCAAAAGCTGAAAGAAGCGGGTAATGAAGTCCATTTCTATCATGGCGGCAGAAATAAAAAAGATATTTTCTGTGATGATGTGATAAATTGTACAGATGATGGCTCATGCGGGCATTTCGGTTTGATCACCACGCATATTAAAAAATATCTCGATTCGACTGAGATCGATGTCGTGTATGGCTGCGGACCAGAACCGATGTTGGAAGCGGTAGTAGAGATGTGCGTAGAGAAAAATATTTCTATATATGTTTCTCTGGAAAGAGTCATGGCGTGCGGAGTCGGGGCGTGCTGCGGGTGTGTCGTTAAAATAAGAGAAAATAGCAAGGTCGTGTATAAAAAGGTGTGCAAAGACGGACCTGTTTTTGATGGCAAAAAGGTGGTATGGGATGAATAGGTGTGAAATCATTTTCGGAAAAATGAAATGGCAAAATCCCGTTACCGTTGCCTCAGGCACTTTCGGACTGGAATATGCAGAACTCTTCGATCTGTCAAAGCTGGGTGCTTTGACCACGAAAACTATTACCCCTGAACCAAAAACCGGCAACAAACCTCAAAGAATAGTTGAGACTGAAGCGGGATTATTAAATTCTATCGGTTTGCAGAATCCGGGTGTGGATGAATTCATAACAAATGATCTGCCTGAATACCGAAAAATCAAAACGAATCTTATCGTGAGTGTGTCCGCATCTTCAATTGAGGAATTTGTAAAATTGGTGAAGAAGCTGGATTTTGAATCAGGCATCGATGCATACGAGATAAACGTGTCCTGCCCGAATGTTGAGAACGAAGGCATTACATTCGGTACTGACCCGGAAATTGTTTTTGATCTCACAAAGAAGTTGAGAGAAGCAACAGAGCGAACACTTATTATCAAACTTTCACCGAATGTAACTTCGATCACGGATATTGCCAAGCAGGTGGTAAATGCAGGTGCAGATGGACTTGCGCTTATAAATACCCTATATGGCATGGCAGTCGATGTGAACACTAGAAAGCCGAAACTGCATAATATTATTGGCGGTTATTCGGGACCTGCCATCAAGCCGGTTGCATTGCAAAATGTATATAAAGTGGCACAAGCTGTAAATGTCCCAATCCTTGCAATGGGCGGAATTTCTTCTGTGAATGATGCACTGGAATTTATCATTGCCGGTGCTAGAGCAGTAGCAATAGGCACAAATAATTTTGTGAATCCTTTTGGAACAATAGAGATCATTCAAGGAATTCAGGAATATTGCATAAATAATAATATCCATTACAAAAACTTAATTGGTTCTATACAAACATAAGGAAAAAAATATGAGTAATACAAAGAAAATATTAGATGAAAAAGAGATGGAGCGGATTCTCAAACGCCTGGCAAACGAAATCATAGAAAAGAATAAGGGCTGTGAGAATCTCTATATTGTCGGCATTCACACGCGCGGAGTTCCTCTTGCCAAAAGGATAGCGGACTATATTGAAAAATTTGAAAATGAGTCAATCAGAGTCGGCGCTCTGGATATCACACTCTATCGGGATGACCTTGCGTACATAGAGCATCAGCCGGTTATTCAGGATTCAATTCTCAATTTTGATATCGAAGGAAAGCATATTCTGCTAGTTGATGATGTGCTCAATACCGGCAGAACAGCCCGGGCAGCGCTCAATGCAATTCTGGATTACGGTAGACCGGCATCGATACAGTTTTTGGTTATTGTTGATAGGGGAAATAGAGAGTTGCCGATCCAGGCAGATTTTGTGGGCAAAAACCTGCCGACCGCGAAATCGGAATCAGTGCAGGTTCACTTACAAGAAATAGATGGCGAAGATGAGGTCTTGATCATCAAAGAATAAAAGGAATATCCTATGAAATCCAAAGAAAAATACTATCAGATTGCTGAGAAAAATAACTCACTTGTATGTGTGGGACTGGATTCCGATATAGAGAAAATTCCAATACATCTTAGAAAAGAATACGAGTTACCCCAGTTTGAGTTCAACAAACGCATCATAGATTCTACAAAAGATCTTGTTGCAGCATATAAACCGAATTTTGCATTTTATGTCTCACAGGGAATAAAAGGCATCGAGTCCTTGCAGAAAACCATATCCTATATTCCTGATGACATTCCGGTGATCCTCGATGTGAAAGTAGGGGATATCGGCAATACGATGAAGCATTATGCAAAGGCATATTTCGATGTTTTCAACGTTGATGCACTGACAGTAAATCCTTTGATGGGTTATGATGTCATTGATCCGTTTGAGAAATATAAAGATAAATACCTCTTTGTTCTCGCACTCACTTCCAACCCATCCAATACTGATTTTCTAAACTCTGAATACATGCTTTATGAAGGAATTTGTGAGAAGATCAATGAGTGGGATCAGGACATGCTTGGTGCAGTTGTCGGTGCAACAAATGATGAAGAAATGAGTGCGATCAGGGGCATGCTTCCTGATTCAATATTTCTTATTCCCGGCATCGGTGCGCAGGGTGGTAATCTTGAAAAAGTGATGAAATATACTACCGGAAAAGAACACCCAAATATACTCATCAATTCCTCGAGAGGTATTATTTTTTCTTACTCCAAAGAAAATGAAAATGATTTTAATGCGTCAGCCCGTGAAGCCTGCAAAGAGTTACAGGAGAGGATCAATAATTTACTATAATGCTCAATAAACTTAATTGATACTTTCTAATAGCATCTCCAGTCTCTTGAATCGTAACATTCGTCGATCCCGAGTAATAATGTCTTTCCATAATATATAATGCTTTTCTGACAATCCAATTGAATAAACTATACAAGATCCAAAATAACAATAATTATACGTTGCGAAATATATAAGCAAATCTTCAATTTGATAGTAATCATTATAATATTTTTTTGCTATATTATATTGACTTCTTGGTCCTTTAAAAGTCCAGCTATTCATCTCTTCTGTGTCATTGTGATACATAACATCACAAAGACAAAAGTATAGATCCGGTTCCTCTGGTATAGTCCAGGTAAATGTATAATCTTCATTCATATCGAAAGTGTCAGGCCATGTTGTTTCTGGTTGATAGGTCAAATTCATCCCACCAGAATATGTTTTTTCATTAACTTTAAGAGTATATGAAATGCTGTCGCCTGGATTAAGTGGGGTAAAGGTGCTGTCAAAGGTGGGACTATACGTCCACAAAAAAAACCAACCGCTTATCTCGAGTGGAGCTGTACAACCGTTGATCGTTATCTCACCCGAAGTAAGACTATCATGAGTTACAACTGTAATTTCTACGTCTTTGCTGTTGGAAACATCGATCTCCATAATCTACGGAATAGAAAGCCACTCAAGAGGATTATCAGGGAAATCTCCCGGTTCTGTTGTGTTCTTTGAGCAACTGAACACCAGTGCTAAAGCCAGCATGATGCAGATTAAAAATATTATTTTATCTTTCATGCTATCCTCCTTGAACGTATTAACCATTTATCGTAAGAGTTTTGTCAAATATTTCTCTATGTATTTAGATTTTTTTTAATATGAATGCTTCTACAGTATCTTGGGGAAAAAGAAAATTTAAATATTGCTACTTATGATAATAAAAGATAAAATTCACACAAATTCTTGACACAACCGATTATTACTACAATCAAAACCATTAAATAATGTGATCATTGAAAATATTAGAGGAGTATTAACTAATGAGAACAAAAATTTTTATATGTTTATTAATTATTGGAATTTGTTCCTTTGCTTTCGCAGATGAAAGAGGATGCACACACAAAGAAATTCATCCAGATGGTTTTATTTCTGTTGGAAATGCAACTCCATATAACCCACCGGAAAAAACGGGGCGTGAGCCAACCGCAATTACCAGGGACGGAAATTGGGTTGTGGTTGATTCATTGGAGCTTTCTCATTATGTTAATGCAGGGAGTATGTACAGTGTCTATTTCAATAATGATAATGATTCACTCGAGCAGTATCCGATCTATTCCGAATATACCTTATTGAACGAGTCGAAACTGGCGATTGCAAAAGCTCCCAAGTGGTTGAGAAAAGATCTGTACAATGTGCTGTCCCATGTGAACGAACTGCATCAGCCGGAATGGGCATCTGCGATCAACGATGCGGAGGATCCTTATATAGATGAGATTGCCTTTTGTATTGCTCACCTTTCACCAGAATATCTTTCTGCAAATGTCGCAGGGGACCTGTATGGTTCTGCAGAACTTATACAGGAAAATGCAGAGATGATCTATAACAATGCCCAATATCTGGATTATGTTGAAGTGGTTGATTATGGAAGCTCGACAACAGATGAGAATTACTATTCTACAACACGTTACACCAAAGTGAATGCTCGTGGAGACACTGTACATGTAGAAGTTCCAAAGGAAATCTATTACTGGTATATTGTCGATCCAAAAATCACTGATGAGATTCCTGCGTATATTGATCCAGATATTGTTGAGGATAATAGCACTCATACTAATAATTTTGCCGATCCGCCAGTTGGAGTTTTCTGGAGGAATTACCTTTTTAATCATGCAGATGTTGACTACCCAATCTTGAGGGACTCATTGGCAAATTGCGCGGTTGTCTGGGACGGTACACAGAATGTGAATGCTTCGAAAACACATGCACTTGCGGTCATAACCCGTTGGATTAATGCAACAATGGATTTTACATCGAACTATGAAAGACCCCACCAACCGGTACGCATTTATAAGAAGCATATCGGCAGATGCGGAGAACATGCGGATATATCTGCAGCAGCAGCGCGTTCCGCACTCATTCCCTGCACAAGCATTTTGGCTATATCGGGCGATCATACATGGAATGAATTCTGGGATGATGGCTGGGTGCAATGGGAGCCGGTCAACAACTCTCTTGATAATCCTCTCGTGTATGAAAATGGATGGGGTAAGGTCTTTGGTTCTGTATTCGAAATTCGAAGTGACGGTTGGCTTAATTCTGTAACAGAGAGATATTCCGAAGGTTCAGCAACCATCACGATCTATGCATTGGACAATCTTGGCAATCCGATTGACGGTGCTGAAGTGTTACTTGGCGTACAGTCGGGAACAAGTATTTTAGTGGATAATTATGGCATAACAGATAATGACGGGAAGTATACATTCATAGTAGGTGAAGGAAGACATTATCATGCGCGAATCGATACAGATATCGGTAGCTATCCTGTTGCAAGCGGTACTCTGGAAAGTTTGGTGGAAAATTCCGTGAACGGAGAAGAATATACATTTTCAATGACAGTTTCCGGTACGATGCCTGTTTTGAATCATGTCGAGGTTGATGTGCCGGAGGATACAGTAGATGATTATCTCGTTTCTGTCGAATTTACTGTTCCTTCCCAGATTGTTTCCGGTCTGTCACTTATGGACGATTTGGATAACTCGACCCTGTATAAAAAAGAAGCAACAGGCAGCATCGATTATGTCATGACCGATGATCTCAATTTCATCTGGTTCATGATGAACATACCCTTTGAATGCTTTAATATGTTTTTAGGTGTGGATCAGGGTCAGGTTGATTTTAATATTCCTGTTGGCTCTGATTGGTATTGCAACTATTCCAATATTTTGCACCTCAATAATCTGCAGGATGTTGAGGGATTTGCACGCTTATATTCTTATGTGCCAATTTCCGTTGATGAACCTGGTCAAAGTGTAAATTCTGATATTTTGTTGATGAATTCTCCTAACCCCTTCAATGGATCGACCACTATATCCTTTGTTGGAACCACGAATTTACACGAATTTACACGAATTGAAATCTATAATATAAAAGGGCAGCAGGTTAGAGAATTGGAGCTTGAATGCTCCAAATCAGGATCAAGTGCAGTATGGGACGGCAAAGATCATGAGGGGAAAAAAGTGAGTCCGGGCATTTACTTCTTTTCATTATGTCTGAATGGTGTTGATAAACAAATCAGGAAAATGTTGTTGATTCAGTAATGTTTACGGCAGTTTTTCGGTAAAAAATTGGAAATTTTAGTTTATAATACCCATACTGCAAGTTATACGATTACTGATCATAAACGTGAAGAGGGAATACCGGCAGGATTGTTGAGGGATTGAGATAAATTCTTGACAGACTCCATTGAGTATATCGAAACCATAATCAAATAATTATGCTGTTAATAGAGATACAATTTGCTATTAATGTACATTCATAAACTGTAATTTATAAATGAAACTGGAGATAGAAAATGAAAAAAAGATTTATTGCTTTTAGTGTTGTATTTTTTACTATGTTATTTGTCTTTACAAGCATAAAATTAACACAATGTTATGCACACGACAGCGAAGAAGTAAATCTTCAGATCATCACAGAGGATTTAGCGCCTTATAATTTTAGATCTGAAGATGGAGAGATCACTGGTCGATCCACAGATGTGGTGAAGGAGATATTATCTCGGCTTAGTTTGAATATCGAAATTCAACTTATGAATTGGAATAAGGCGTATGCAATGGCTCTTTCTAAGCCGGATGTCATCCTTTATTCAACCTTTCGCACCGACGATCGCGAAAATCTATTCCAATGGGTTGGTCCAATTGCATCTGATGAGATATTGTTCTATGCATTAAAGGGATCGGCTCTTGTCATCCGCAGTCTTGAAGATGCTAAAGCAGTTTCAGCGATCGGGGTAGTAAAGGATGATGCTCGTCATCAACTGCTTGTGCAGAATAATTTCACGAATTTGAAACTTTATCCAACTGATGTGGAGTGTTACAAAGCTCTTGCAAATGGAGAAGTTGATCTCGTATTGGGAATCAATGCAAGTATGGCTATGATGGCAGGTCAGGCGGGTTTGGATCCGTCTGAATTGACATCGGTTTATTCCGTAAGAAAAACTCCGATCTATATTGCTTTTAATAAAAATATTTCGTCCGATATTGTGGAAGAGTGGCAGAACACACTTAATCAAATAAAACGAGACGGGACATTTGATAATATAAATGAACGTTGGGGTGGCGGAACTATACAGGGTTACACGAAATCAGATACAGGCATTGGGATAACCTCGATTGCCGCAACACAACTCCTTGCAGGATATGTTGACCTTCGTCTTGGTGAATTTCTTGCTGTGTTGCAAACTTTATCCTATACAGATCAAGTCCGTTCAGGAAACTGGGAAAAAATGAAACCACTTCTCGTTGAGCGCGAAAACGCAGAGCAAGCTGGACGCATTTGGTACCTGTTACCTGATGGTTCATATTGTACTACTGTGGATGATCTCACGAGCAAGAATCTAAAAAGCCGTTCATATTTCCCTGGTTTGATCGCAGGAAACTCCGTTCTTGGTTCAGTCGTTGTGAGTAAATCTACAGGCAAACCAGTAGCCGTTGTAGCTGCTCCGATTATAAAGAATGACAAGGTAGCAGGAGCACTCGGCACTTCGATCTACATGCAGGAAATTAATGATGAAATCCGAGATACATTCCCGTTACAGTCTAATCAGATGTTTTTTGCAGTCGCAAATGATGGGGTCATTTCTTTACATTCAGATGATGAATGGATAGGGCAGCAGATAGGTAATATCAACAGTGATCTGGAGTCAAATTTAGTTAAGGATTCTGGTGAGTGCAATTTTACATTTGACGGAAAGGACTGGCATGCAGTGTGGACAACTGCACCCAAAACAGGATGGCGCATTGTCATCGCTAGTATAATGAATTAATTTTATGTGATTTCTTGACAGAAATTGCACTCTAGTTTGGAAGGTTAATAGTCAATAATCTTCGAGGAGAAAAGAATGAAAAACAGGATGATTGTTTTTGGTGTTGTATTTTTTGCCATAATATTTATATTTACAGGTCAGAAAATAACAAAATGTTTTGCGCAGGACAATGAAGAAGTAAACTTACAGATCATCACAGAGGATTTCGCTCCCTATAATTTTAGATCTGAAGATGGAGAGATCACGGGACGTTCTACAGATGTGGTTGAGGAAATATTATCACGACTTAGTTTGAATATCGAAATTCAACTTATGAACTGGAATAAGGCCTATGCAATGGCTCTCTCGAAGCCGGATGTAATTCTTTATTCAACCTTTCGCACCGATGATCGTGAAAATCTTTTTCAATGGGTTGGTCCAATTGCAACTGATGAAATGTTGTTCTATGCGCTTCAAGGTTCAGATATTGTGATCGACAGTCTGGAAGATGTAAAGGAAGTTGCAGCGATTGGAGTAGTGAAGGATGATGCCCGTCATCAACTGCTTGTACGGAACAATATAATGAATCTGAAACTTTATCCGACCGATATGCAGTGTTACAGGGCTTTGGCAACCGGTGAAGTCGAACTCGTACTTGGAAGCAATGCGACCATGGCTATGATGGCAGGCCAGGCAGGTGTGGCTGCATCTGAACTGAAACCGGTCTATTCCGTGAAAAAGACTCCACTCTATATTGCTTTTAGTAAAAATATTTCACCAGATATTGTGGAAGAATGGCAAAGTACACTTAATGAAATGATACAAGATGGAACATTGGATACTATCAATCAAAGTTGGACTGTTACAGCCATACAGGATAGCACGCAATAAGACTCAATCCTCATGCTCCAGCACAAAAACTGAATAGAGATTAGTCATAATGCATTTCATAAAGTAGTTCCGTATATTTTCTTGACAGAAATATTAAATGAAGGTGTAAATTTTTCTTAATTAAAAAATTCCGCGGAGGAAAAAAATGAAAAAATTAATAATTGTTTGTATTTTTCTTGTATGTGGTTTTTCTTATCTCAATGCTCTTATTACTCAATGGACAGGAAATACTGATACTGCATGGAATACCCCTACAAATTGGTCCGATGGTCTTCCTGATGCGACTCACTCGGTCATCATTCCGTCATCCGTAACAAGTGGAAACTGGCCGACCTATAGTACTGGCTCAAGTACATGCTATGAAGTAGCAAATTATGGAACATTGAATATTACTGGCGGCCAACTTAACGCAGCCTACGATTTTACAAGTGCAACTGGTTCGAGTACTACTTTAAGCGGACATGGTGGTCTTGCTTATGGGCAGATCGATGGAGATTTTAATTGTGATGGAACTGTGAATGTAAATGATAATGCCACACTTTCCGGAAAGGATTTCATATCTTCTTCGGGAAGCACGGTAAATCTTAATGGAGGATATTTCTCGATTGATGGTGATTTTGATGCTGATGGCACTGTAAATATTGACGATGCGGCAGTATATGCTACAAATTTCCTGGTTGGAGGAACGGTGAACCAATATGGGGGATCCATCAATGTGATGGAGGATATGAATAATAGCGGTAACTTCAACCAAACTGGCGGCACAACGAATGTAACTGAAACATTAACAAATTCAGGAGTACTATATAATCATACTGCTCAATGCACTATTGGTATTGCTGTAATAAATGATCCAGATGGCACATGGGAGAATGATGGGGGAGATCAAACTGTAGAGGATTTTACGAACCAGGGTACTTTTATTCAAACAAGCGGGACCACTGATGTGAATGGAACATTATTAAATGACACTGGAGGGTCCTTTGGGATTTCAGCAGGTTATGTCGATATCGGTCATGGTACATTCAATGGTACGTTAAATCAGTCAGGTGGCACATTAAATGTGAATAACAATCTTGTGTTCGGTGGTTCAAGTAGTAATACTCAATCTGGTGGAAGTTTCACTGCAGAAAGTGGAGGAACATTTGATCCCAACTCAGTACTCAACATTAGCGGTAATGCTAGCTTTCAGTACAAGGGCGACTTTAATTGTAATGGAGTTGTTACTGTTGATGGCGGTACACTATGGGCTGGCGGCAGCAGTGATCCTAATTTTGTTGGGGGAGCAACCAGCCAGATAGACCTCAATTCCGGTTATTTTTCCATAAATTCTTACGCAACCAGCGGTGTGACAAATGTACAAGGTGGAGAAGCTTATTGGAGTTCTGCCACAAATAACGGGACATTTAATCTTTCCAGCGGGACCGCAAATACCTACGCTGGATTTACTAATAATGGAACATACAATCAAACAGGCGGAACAGCATCATTTAATGGAGGTTTTACTCTATCCAGCACGAGTACCAATACACAAAGTGGCGGCACATTGAATATCGGAGGTGATGCCTCTTTCAGCAGCTCATTTATCAATACTGGATCGAATGGCGAAATTGTATTTAATGGCGGCACCACACAATCTGTAACGAATCCCACCACCTTCCCGAATACAAATATGATTCCTAATCTGAAAGTGAATAATAATTCAACTGTTGTTTTTGATGAAAAAACCTCTTTTGCCGCAGGGAATGTTGAAGTTAATAGTGGGACGTTGGATATAGGATCAGGTTTTCTGGAACCAACTAGTCCCGGTATGGGAAACTGGGCTGTAGGTGCAAATAGCGAAATTATCATCGGGGGTAATAATACGTTACCAAATTATGGAACAAACAATTTTGATCCCAGCTCCAAAGTTACCTACAATAGCACAACTCACAGTCAGGCAGTCAAAGGTATAACATATCCAATATTGGAAGTATCAGGCACTACAAAAATGTTGGCTGGAAATACCAATGTAAGCCAGGCATTGCTTCTAAACACTCTTATTGATGTCGGAAATTATAATCTTACTTTATTAAATGGAGCCACACTTACTCCCGGTTCGAATTCCTATGTTGCCACAACAGGTTCCGGCTATTTAATTAAAAACAATGTCTCTTCAGGAGATTTCCCGATTGGACCTGATGTATCAAATTATAATGGTTTCAGCTTTGATAATAACGGTGTTGCGTTGACCTCAATCGGTGCACGTGTTGAAACTGGGATTACACCAACTCATCCGAATGCAATGTACTGCCTGCAACGCACATGGGATATCATAAAAGAGGGTATATTATATGCTGATTTTGCCTTTTATTGGCTTCAAACTCAGGAAACACAACCCTTCGAACAAGCAAGAGTTAATAGCAGGATCGTTGGACATTTATGTCATACACCTCCAAGCTGGCAGGTTATCAGCACTCCTTCAGGCGCAACCGGTACAGGAATGCTGGGTGACCCCTATAAAGTTGATTTCGGCGATATAGCAATTGTTTCAGGTTTCTGTCTTGGTGATGGTGACCATACACTCCCCGTACAACTTTCGTCTTTCAATGCAGTGTATTCAAATGAGAGTGGGCTTGAATTCGTGCAGGTCAACTGGGCAACTTCAACTGAAACTGACGTGCTTGGGTATAATGTATATCAATCCACAACTGATGAATTTGATGATGCAATGAAAATTAATGCGGGACTTATTCCCGGTCAAGGAACCACAACAGTTGGGCATTCATATTCTTATGATGATCTTGATGCAGACATTGATCTCAGGAATTATTATTGGATCGAGCAGATGGACTACAGTGGATTGAGTGAGTTATTTGGACCAGCTGTGTACATACCGGAAAGCGGCGGAGAACCTGGTCCCGATGATTTTACAGAAACACTAGTCTTACAACACTATCCAAATCCTGTTGAAAATAATATGAAAATCGAGTACCAGATAAAGGGTAGCGCAGACCAGCAGGATGTAGTGATTTACATTTATAATATGAAAGGTGAATATATCGATACTGTTTTCGGACAAAATGGTTCTGCCGAAATAGACCTTTCACGTTATGCGACAGGTGTGTATTTTTACAGATTGCAAGATACTTCTTTTGGAGAGACCTATAAATTTGTGGTAATCAGATAGTATTTTCGTAATTCGTATAAACAAAGCCCGGAGAAATTCGGGCTTTCTTCATTGTTAATGTTATTTCTTAATTGATTATTAAATTATTGTTCAAATTTCAAATCTTCCAAAACACTGCGTAATTTATTTAAAGAATCAATTACTGATTTAAGAGTTTTATTGGCATCTTGTATTAAAGAACCATCTGGTACTTTCCAGTTACCGTGAGTTTTTCCTTGCCCTCTCTTTTTTTGTAAGTCTTGAAGCACTCCGTGTATATCAGCAATAAGAGATTTATTATTAGATTTTTCTAATATAAACTTAATTAATCCTAATTGTCTTAAATCCTTATCTAGTTCTCCATATTTATTAGCTATTGTTTTTAAGGTTTTTTGTTGCAAACCTTCAATAGTAGTATTGGATAAAGCAATAATAAAATCTTGCCACTGATTTGAATTTTCAGTTTTCATATAATGTAATTGCTTAGTTGCAGTTTCCCATGATCCACCTTTTGGCAACCAGATTTTATATATGTTATCTCCAATTTTGCATTTACTTAGATTGTCTAATCTTTTTCTTAATGTTTCAAATGGGGATTCTGTGTCAGGAAATTCACCCTTAAAATCTGTTTTAATAGCTCTTTTAGAAATGGGACCCCTCGGATTTTCATTATACTGTTGCCAATGTAATTGTTCTTCATAGGGTAAACGACTAAGGTATATAGCGTAAGTATGAACTTGATTAAATTCATTCATATCATAGGTTTTAAGATACCAACCTCCACGACAGGATATTGTTCTTTCTTTTAATTCATATTTGTCCGGATTGTTTTTATATTTATCTAAGACTTCAGCTTTAAAAAAAATTGGACTTATTTCATAAGGGAGTTTACTCTCAGTAAAATAGTTAACGAAATTTTTGGGATTCAAAGAATAATCTTCTATAATTTTTTTATTTTTCAAATCATGTACAATAAATTTCCCATATTTTCTTTTTTTTACATTGTTATCGGAAAATATTGTATTATAATCAGTTTTTGGCGATGATATTTGTGCCCCTCTATACATGATATATTGTTTTTTATATGAAGCAATTTCGCATTTAAGGTGGTGTTTCTTAGATTCATAATCACTGTATTGTAATTGATTAGGTGTTGGAAAATCATTTTTTCTTTTATCAATTTCAAAATATCGTATTAGTATCCAATTTCCCAGATAGAGGAGTGTGTCAATAATATCTCTTTTCATTAATATTAATTTAACATCTGTATTATTAATTAGCTTTATTTTTTCAACCTCTTCACCAAGTGAATTTAAAACACAATATGCATTCTTATTTGGGGACCAATGTAAATCTATAGGATGTGTTACAAGTTGATTAAACTCATAATAATGTTCTTTACCTTTGGGATAACCATAATAATCTCTATGAAAGAAAAGAGGAATTTCAGCTTTTTGAAAATTATCAAACTCATCCCAGTATGTTTCGAGCCAATTGTTCTTACCGTTTGATACCTGACCATAGGCAACACACGATTGAATAAAATCGAAATGTGGTAATTGTTGTTCTATTTTTTCTATTTGATTCTTAGGATAAAAAGTTGGATATATCCAACAACTTCTAAAATCAGAATATAAAGAGCAGTAAGTTATAATCCATTGATCAAAATCAGAAAAAAGTTCCAACCAATCTTTGGAGAATATAGCATTCTCATCTGCAATTTCAATGTGAGAATTCATGGTATTAGAAATTTTTGTTAAAATGTTTTGATATATTAATTCGAGCTTTTCCATACATTAAACTCCTTTTAAATAACTTTGGTTTTTACTATATTTTAATCATGTTTATGTCAACTTTTCATATTTATTCCTAAGTTTTCCTTCAATCCGAGCCGTCATGGACCATTCCATGACAGCATGTTAATAACAAAAATCGAACAACAATTTATGATTTAGGAATTATAATTCTCAATCATTCCCAATCTCCTGTTTATCGGGGCAGAATGGAATGGAAACTGGTTTGGGGATGCAATTGATGACGTTTGAAAACGAGAGACATTAATCTGAGAAAGCTTAACAATCTCCGGTTATAACCAAAAATTGTTTAAACAATTTTGGATTAGGTTGGAAAAATCAAACGAATTATTCTTCATTTGAAGGATCTATTTCTAAATGACATATTCCCAAAAACTTGACATCCAAACTAATTCAAACGGTTTCAAATATATGAATAATCCTATCGGTATTTTTGATTCCGGCGTTGGAGGACTCACTGTTTTCCACGAAATAAAAAAGGCGATGCCGCACAAAGATATTGTGTATTTTGGCGACACTGCGCGTGTGCCGTACGGCTCGAAATCGCAGAGAACGATTATCCAATATTCCCTGCAGAATATGATCTTCCTTCTTCAGCAAAAGATCGAACTTCTCGTGGTTGCGTGTAATACGTCATCTGCCTATGCTTTGGAGGAGTTAAGAAAACGAAGCGATATTCCGATCATTGGTGTGATCGAGCCGGGTGCAAAAAAAGCATTGCAGGTTACCAAAAACAAACGAATCGGCGTGATTGGTACAGAAGGTACAATTAAAAGCGGATCTTATGAAAAGGCATTGAGGTCATTGGATGAAACATGCACAGTATTCAGCAAACCAACTCCATTGCTCGTACCACTCGTAGAGGAGAACTGGATAACGCACAAAGTTACGAAAGAGATTGTTCAAGAATACCTGCAGGAATTTTTGGAAAAAGACATCGATACAATCATTATGGGATGCACGCATTATCCTGTGCTGAAGCATGTGATCCAGGAAGTGGTCGCAGAGAGCATTACTCTTGTTGATTCTGCCGAGTCGATTGCTCTTGAATTGAAAAAGATGTACTCATCCAATCCCGTACAAAAAAAATCAGGCAATTATTTGTTTTATGTCAGTGATAACCCGGAAAAGTTCAAAAAGATCGGTTGGCAGATTCTGGGTGAAGAACTTAGACAAGTGAAAAAAGTCTTTTTTTCTGATGCCTGGGTTATGGATAATTACGAGCGTTAAAAATTATGGATATTATCGAAAACCAGATACAGGAATTTCTTCGCGATCGCAGCTCCGGCTCACACGAACTTGCCCGACATGCACTTGGAATTATCATACGATTGCATACGAAAGGCAACAACACTGCAAGGATCATGAATTTTTTAGAAAAAGCTGTTGAGCGATTTCCACAGATGGTTGCTATTACTAAGCTCAAAGAACAATTTTATGATAAAGTATCTGAAAAAACTATCAAGGAATTTGAATTTCTGTTATCGGATAAGTCCTATATTGTAAATGCTCAGTTTCTCTTTGATGCGCCGAAGAAAGTTGTCTCATTCAGTAGAAGTTCCGCAGTAGAAGATGTGATACTTTATTATACAAAATCTGTCGAGAAGGTAACCTGTTGCTATTCACTTCCGCTTGGTGAAGGGAAGAAATTTTCTGAGGATCTCAATAAAAATAATATTAATTCTCACTTAATCCAAGACTCAGAACTGTCCAAAGTTATTCCTAATGCCGATTTCATACTTCTTGGTGCTGATGCAATTGCTAAAGATTTTTTTGTGAATAAAATAGGTTCTTTGCAGGTGGTTCTTCTTGCACAATATTTCAAAAAACCGGTCTATGTCATATCCTCACCATTAAAGAAGATCAAGAAAAGTAGCTATTCTTTAGAAAAACTTGGACAGTATTTCGAGGTAATTGATAATTCATTGATCACTGATTTTATATATTAAATTCGAGGAGTTTATGCAATATAATGTAGATGTTTCCAAAGCCATGACTATCGTACTATCAAAGGAATTTCCACCTGATCCGATTTTCAAAAAAGGGATAAGGAGAGCGCCGGGCAGGGGATTGAATCTCTCGAAAAATGAGATAAAGACAGCATTGAAAAATGCTTTGCGATATATTCCTTCCGAACTGCATAAAAAGCTTGCACCGGAATTTCTTGAAGAGCTTAAAACCAGAGGACGTATTTATGGATATCGCTATCGTCCACAGGATGAGATAAAAGCAAAACCAATACACGACTATAAAGGGAATACACTGGAAGGAAAAGCGCTGCAAGTCATGATTGATAATAATCTCGATTTTGATGTGGCACTTTATCCTTATGAGCTTGTTACATATGGCGAAAGTGGGCAGGTTTGCCAGAACTGGATGCAGTATCAGATCATAAAGAAATATCTTGAAGTAATGACAGATAATCTAACACTTGTTGTTGCGTCGGGGCATCCACTTGGATTGTTTCCTTCACGACCTGAAAGTCCCCGTGTGATAAGCACGAACGGCTTAATGGTCGGCATGTTTGACAATTCCGAGGATTTCAAAGCAGCTGCTGCAATGGGCGTCACAAATTATGGACAAATGACTGCGGGTGGGTGGATGTATATCGGTCCGCAGGGTATCGTGCATGGAACGTATATAACACTTTTGAATGCAGGCAGAATGTATCTTGGCATTCCTGAAGATGAAGATCTAAAAGGAAAAATATTCGTAACCTCCGGACTTGGCGGGATGAGCGGCGCACAGGCAAAAGCAGTCGAGATCGCAGGTGGCGTGGGTGTGATCGCAGAAGTCGATCTTTCACGCATCAAAACCCGTCATGAGCAGGGCTGGCTTTCTAAATATTCTGATAACCTCGAACAGGTTGTGAGCTGGATGCAGGAAAGCAAGGCAAAAGGAGAAGCAGTCTCGATCGGATATTTTGGAAATGTGGTCGACCTCTTGCAATATTTTGTTGATAACGATATTGAAATAGAACTCCTGTCTGACCAAACATCATGCCACGCAGTATATGAGGGCGGCTATACTCCGCAGGGAGTAAGTTTTGAAGAAGGTCGCGAACTCATCAAAAATGACATACAAGCTTTTAAAAAGAAAGTAGATGAATCACTTATTAAGCAGTATGAACTCATAAAAAAAATGACCGAATACGGCACATATTTTTGGGATTACGGGAACAGTTTCATGAAAGCAGTTTTTGATGCAGGAGCACATGACATTGCAAAAAATGGTGAAAACACAAAAGATGGTTTTATCTTCCCATCCTATGTAGAAGATATTATGGGACCAATCTGTTTTGATTACGGCTACGGACCGTATCGTTGGGTGTGTCTGAGCGGCAAGCCCGAGGATCTTCATAAAACAGACCTCGCTGCAATGGCATGTATCGATCCTACAAGAAGAGCACAGGATAGAGATAATTATCACTGGATAGAAAGTGCTGAAAAAAATAAACTCGTTGTCGGCTCTCAGGCGCGTATTCTCTATGCAGATGCACAGGGAAGAGTGAAGATCGCACTCAAATTCAATGAAATGGTTCGTGAACGTGAGGTTGGACCGATCATGATCGGGCGCGATCATCATGACACGGGCGGGACTGATTCACCATTCCGCGAAACTGCGAATATAAAAGATGGAAGCAATGTGTGTGCAGATATGTCAATCCATTGTTTTGCAGGTAATGTAGCACGAGGCATGACACTCGTTGTAGAAAGCAACGGCGGCGGAGTGGGCATTGGGAAAGCATTCAACGGCGGTTTCGGACTGGTGCTCGACGGCAGCAAAAAAGTCGATGAAGTGATAAAGTCTGCACTGGATTGGGATGTGATGGGAGGAGTGGCTCGCAGAGCATGGGCGCGCAATCCACATGCAATAGAAACCTCAATTGAATGGAATGAGAGAAATAAAAATAATGGACATATAACGTTACCCTTCATCCCAGATGAAAAGCTGATAGATGAACTGGTAGATAAGGAATTTTAATAAGGAGCAATAATGGAAAAAACACATTTCGAATCAACTGAAGATATTCTGCAATTTGCAATAGATAGAGAGATAGATGCGCAGAATTTTTATAATAAATGGTCGGAAAAGGTAAAAAATCCAGCAATAGGAGAGATGCTGAAAGGGCTTGCGTTCCAGGAGAAAGGACACGAAGAACATCTAAAACGTGTAAAAAAGAGTGGTGAACTCAAACCTTCGGAAAAGCATATCGTAGATTTGAAGATCGCTGATTATCTCGTTGAAGTTAAACCATCAGAGGATATGGATTATCAGCAAGCACTCACCGTTGCCATGGAAAGAGAACAGAGCTCGGTTAATCTGTATAAGACACTGGCAAAACTCGCTCCAAATGAGAAAATTCAAGACCTATTCCTCAACCTTGTGGAAGAAGAAGTACAGCACAAAGCTCGTCTTGAAGATGAGTATGATGAGAATATTCTGAGAGATAATTAAAAAATTTGGTTTCATTAATGTGATATATATTCAAGGAGAAATATGCAAGATATAAAAGTTGGTGACCTCGCACCCGATTTTACTTTAAAAGATCACCATAATAAGGAATTTACGTTATCTGAACTGAGAGGTAAGAAAGTGCTTCTCTCGTTTCATCCACTTGCCTGGACAAAGGTATGTGCTCAGCAGATGAAATCTCTTGAAGATAATAAAGAAGTTTTTGATGAGCTTAATACAGTTGCAGTAGGCTTCAGCGTGGATACCGTTCCATGCAAACATGCATGGGCAAAGGATTTGAAAGTCTGGAAAACTGCTCTCCTTTGTGATTTCTGGCCTCATGGTGAAGTGGCACAGAAATTTGGAATGTTCAAAACAGACAAGGGTTTTACTGAGAGAGCAAATATTATTGTCGATGAACAAGGCAAAGTGATCTTTATCAAAATTTACGATATTCCTACACTCCCGGATATTCAGGAAATTATTGAATTTCTTAAGAGTTCGTAAATTTATTGGAGATGTGATGAAAAATTTCTTAACTCTCTTTTTTATTGCTGTTCTCTTATTCGGTTGTGCCTCTGTAGAAAATTTTGAGTATAAAGATGTGATGTATAAAGAAGTTCAGAAACAAGTATTTGGTTATGGTTTCTCAAAATCAATGAATGAAAAGCTCTCTGCGAATATGGCAGAAGCCACAGCACGAAAAAATATTGCAGAGCAGACTGCAGGTATGCATTTCACCTATACAAATAAAAATGAGGAAAGGGAAATGAAGCTCAGTATACGTAACGCTGAACTCTCGGAAGTAAGATTGGATAAGACAATCCGCTTGGACAAGACAGGTGTTTTCATATCAGTACTTCGTTATCAGGGGAAGATACAAAAACCTGTTGGGGAAGATGTGTTTTTTGGTGAAATGAAAATACAATTTTCAGACGATCTGCTTAAAATCTCCAAAAGCAGAACAAATGTTCTGCAGGAAATGATCTCGTCCAAATTCCCTAAAGCTCATGAAGTAAAAGGATTTATTCTCATCGATACAACAGATGTTGGCTGGACCACCCATACAGGAGTGATCCAATATTATGAAAGTTATTTAATCGTTATTGAATCAGTGATATAACAGGAGGTATCATGAAAAATATTTTAGTGTTTATAAGCATAATTACTCTGGTCTTGTGCATGATCTCATGTGAAAAGACTTCAACAGACATTCCCTCGGATAACTCAGGCGTACTTATTGGTGCTGCCGTCTATGAGACGATCCAGGGCGCGATAGATGCTGCTGTAGATGGAGACACTCTTCGTCTCACACAGGGCATTTATGCCGGTACAAATAACACAAATTTGATGTGGGATGGAGAAGAAAAACACCTGACAATTATGACCGATCTGCGCGGACACCAGCAGAATTATGCGATCATTGAAGGCAACGGAAAGGGAGCTGGCTTTTATTTTGATAACTCATTCCAAAGCAATGCAGATCTTATTTACGGCATTACTATTAGAAATATGGGTTCTGATGCAAATTATTACAATGCGGCATTTTATTGTGAAAATACAGAGCCGACCATTCAATATTGCTGGGTTCATGATTGCGGATGGTGCGCAGTGTACTGTTCTCATGCAAATCCTAGAATTGAGAATTCATGGTTTTATGATAATATGGCTGGTTTCATACTTGATTCAAATTCCAATCCTGTTCTCTTACTGAATTACATTGAGAAAAGCGAATTGGACGGCGTGTATGCGATCGATGACTCCAATCCGTCGCTTTTCAATAATCTGATCGCTGGCAATAACCGTGGTGTGTATCTTCTTAATGCCAAATCCCTCATGGTCAATAACACTATTGTTTCGAATACAAACTGGGGAGTACGGGTAAGCAGCGATGTACTCTCAACAATGTACAACTGTATCGTTTGGGATAACGGAACCGATTTGGAAATCCTCTCAAATAATAGTCTTAAAGCTATGAATTCCTGCTCATCTGTAGAGATACCAGATGTTAATCCTGATAGTCTGGGGAATATCTATGTCAATCCACAGTTCATCACCAGCAATGACTATCATCTTAAATCTGTAAGTCCATGCCTGGATATCGGAATGACAGGAGTAGTATATTGGACAGGAGACCTGGATGGAGAGCCACGAATCCATAATAACGAAATTGACCTCGGCGCTTACGAATGGCACCCATAGAATACTGCTTATAGGAAATAAATTCTAGGATCTACGAATATGAAAAAATTTATCCTTATTGGGATAGCTCTGTCTCTCATTGCGTGTGCATATCTTCAACCTGTTAGCGAATCAAAAACAGCAATCAAGCCCGAACCTCCGATAGCAAAGAAAATTCCGTATGAAACTTCTATCCATGACACTTTTCTGGTTGATTACTACTATTGGATGAAAGATAAAACACGAACCGATCCCGACGTGATTGCGCATATAGAAAAAGAAAATACTTATACTGATAGCATATTGCTTCACACAACTGAATTGCAGGAGCATCTTTACCAGGAGATTGTTGGCAGGATTCAGAAAACAGATATTTCCGTTCCAGTCCGTATCGACAGTTTTTATTACTACTGGAAAGATATTGAAGGAAAAGAATATTCAATATATTGCAGAAAGAAATGCGTGCCCGATGCTGAAGAGGAAATAATACTTGATGTGAATGAACTGGCCTCCGGGCATGAATTTTACGATGTATCTGATATTGCTTTGAGTCCGGATCATAAGTATATTGCGTATGCTGTTGATACAACCGGAGCAGAGCGTTACACGCTTACTATAGAGAATATTAATGAACATACCTTTTTACCTGATACTGCCTATCCCGTCAGTGATGTTGTATGGGCAGAAGACAATAAGACGATGTTTTATACTATAGAAAATGAGGTGGGAAGAAGCGATAAACTCTATCGGCATGTTCTTGGTACTGAACGGAAAGAAGATGAACTGCTCTTTCAGGAAAATGATAGGGCATATTATGTGTGGATATATAAATCGAAAAATAGAGAATATCTAATATTTACTACTGGCAGTGAAACAACGTATGAAGTCCGATTCCTGAAAGCAGATGATCCATTTGGTGAATTTAAGATCGTCCAACCGCGGGAACAGGATCACAGGTATTATATCTGTCCCCATATGAATGACTTCTATATTGTATCAAATGATGATGCGCAAAATTATAAGGTGATGATCACTTCCGTTGACAATCCGGGGAAAGAAAACTGGAAGGAAATCATTCCCCAGAGGGATTCAGTTTCAATTGATATTGAAATATTCAAAGATTATATGGTTATATATGAACAGCAAAATGCGTTACGAAAAATCAGAATAATAAATATTAACACAAATGAAGAATATTATATAGATTTTCCTGAGCCGTTCTATTCTATTTTTGCAATGAGGAATCCTAATTTTGCTACTCATATTTTCAGATTTTCCTATGAGTCTATGGTGACACCGAGATCTATTTATGACTATAATATGGAAACAAGGGAACGAGAATTGAGGAAAAGTCAGGAGATTCCAAGCGGGTATGATGCATCTCAATATAACTACGAAAGGGTTTTTGCAAAAGCTCTGGATGGCACACCAATTCCAATCTCGTTAGTGTATAAAAAAGATCTATTCTCAAAAGATGGTAAGAATCCTTTGGTGCTTTATGCCTATGGTTCTTATGGGGACTGCATTGATCCTTATTTTTCTACAAGTCGATTATCTCTTCTCAATCGTGGTTTTGTTTATGCGATTGCGCATGTGCGCGGGGGGGGTGAAAATGGGGAACAGTGGTATGATCAGGGAAGACTCCTCAATAAGAAGAATACATTCACGGATTTCATTGCCTGCGAGGAATATCTTATTCAGGAACATTATACAAGCACGGAAAAACTCGTGATCGAAGGAGCAAGTGCAGGTGGCTTGCTTATAGGCGCGGTTTTGAATATGCGACCGGAATTATGCGAGATTGCAATTGCGGATGTCCCTTTTGTGGACTTGATCTATACATCACTTGATACAACTTTATCTGCAGTTGAATGGCATTATGATGAATTTGGAAATCCTCTGAATGAAGAAGAATATGATTATATGATATCCTACTGTCCCTATCAAAATGTAAAAGCTCAGCGTTATCCTCATATTCTTGCGTTAGGTGGATTTTATGATCCCAGGGTCAACTACTGGGAGCCGGCGAAATGGATTGCAAAGATCCGCGAAAACAAGCTGGATGACAATCTTGCGCTGCTTAAAATTCAACTTTCTGGTCACGCTGGGGCAACAGGAAGATTTTCTTATTTACGAGAAGTGGCACTGAAGTATGCCTTTATATTTGATATTCTCGGGATTCAGTTTTAGATGAAAAAAGTTACTATTTTTATTTTTATTTTGTTTCTGGGTTCCTGTGCATCTCAAACAATCAAAAAAGAATATACTCTGTATCCGCACTTGGTGCCGCCAGTTGCAAAAAAAATCCCCACATCAACAACGCTGCATGGCGTCGAACTGAAAGATAATTATGCATGGATGATAGATGACACACGAACCGACTCTGCTGTCATATCATATATCGAGGCAGAAAATCTCTATGCAGAGGAAATCCTTTCTGATATGTCTGCACTCAAAGATACGATATTCAATGAGATAATTGGCAGGATAGGCGAAGAAGATGTGAATGCTCCCACTCGCTGGGGTGATTATTATTACTATTCACGAAGGGAAGAGGGTAAACCCTATTTGATCTATTGCAGAAAATTGGGATCGCTTGCAGCCACAGAAGAGATTGTCCTGGATTTGAATAAACTTGCACAAGGGCACGATTTTTTTTCTGTAGGGAGAAGGGAGTACAGTCCTGACCAAACTTTGCTGGCATATACTGTTGACGTTACTGGTGATGAGCGATACACGCTATACATCAAGGATATTGAAGCTGACACATTGCTTTCCGATGAGATGTATCTCGTAAATGATGTGGAATGGGCAAATGATAATAAAACCATTTTTTATGTAACGCCAAATGAAGATAACCTGAAAAGTAAACTCGCATATCGGCATGTTCTGGGAACCGATCCGTCAGAAGATGAGCTGCTCTACAGAGAAAATGATAATGCATTCTATGTGTGGTTTGGCAGAACGCGGTCGAATGATTATATCGTTCTTGGAACAAACAGCAGAACAACATCTGACGCTCGCTATCTCGATGCGGACAATCCCGAAGGAGACTTCACACTCTTTCAACCACGAGTGCAGGATGTGAAGTATTATATGACCAATAATGATTCAACTTTATACATCAGAACTAATGAATCAGCTCCGAATTATAAGATCATGACCACTCAATGGAACGATCGCTTTCAATGGAAAACCTTCATTCCGCACTGCGATTCTGTCTATATTGATGGATTCGATGTTTTTGAGAAGTATCTCGTTGTGTACGAGCAACATAGCGGTGTAATCAAACCACATATTTTCCTTCTTGAAGATGGTACGGATTATTATATGACATTTCCCGAAGATGTGTATGCTTTCTCCAGCAGATGGACTCCGGATTTTGATACGGACACATTATACTATTCCTATTCCTCGCTCACCACGCCATCGTCTGTATATGCGTATAATATGAAAACAAAAGAAAGAGTCCTTCTCAAACGATACGAGGTGATTGGGAGCTTCGATCCTGAACAGTATCAGTCCGAGCAGATCTATGCGACATCACACGACGGCACAAAGGTTCCGATTTCTCTTGTCTATAAAAAAGATCTCTTCAAACAAGACGGAACCAATCCGCTGTATCTCACTGCGTATGGCGCGTATGGGAGCAGCAGAAGTGCCGGGTTTTCTCGGATACGTATAAGTTTGCTTGATAGGGGATTTGTTTATGCAATTGCGCATGTCCGTGGTGGAAAAGAGAAGGGCGAGCAGTGGTATGAGCAAGGGAAATTACTCAATAAGAAAAATACATTTCTCGATTATATCGCGTGTGCGGAATATTTAGTTGAGAATCATTACACAAATCCTTCAAAGCAAGCTGCTTTTGGTGCTAGTGCAGGTGGCATGTTGATGGGAGTTGTGGCAAACTGGCGTCCTGATCTTTTTGAAGTTATTGTTGCGGACGTGCCATCTATGGACAAGCTGACTGTGCTCATGGACTCGACTGCTTCCGGCACACAATATCATTATGATGAACTGGGGAATCCGTACAAGAAGGAGTATTTTGATTACCTGCTGTCCTGGGATACCTACCAAAACATCAAAAAACAGGACTACCCGAATATGATGCTCACTGCCGGCTTTAATGACAGCCGTGTCCGCTACTGGCAGCCCCTCCGCTGGACAGCAAAAGTCCGCGATATGAAAACAGACAATAATGTGATCATACTCAAAACAAATATGGCTGGACATTATGGAGGTTCTGGCAGATACACGCAATACGAGGATATTGCAGAACGATATGCCTTTATTATTCGCATGTTGGGTGTAGAATGAATTATAATAAACAGGTTGATAGGATAGTAGAATATTTCCACAGACAGGAAAAGACACCTGATAATCTGAAGATTGGAGCTGAATTCGAGCATTTTATTGTGCGGGAAAATGACCTCTCTGCAGTTCGTTATGACGAGATCAGCAAGGACGGCATCAAAGACCTGCTCGAATATCTTCTCCAAAAGGGCTGGCGTGGCAATTTTGAGGGTGATAATCTCATCGGGTTGGAAAAACAAGGTTCGACAGTCACCCTGGAACCAGGCGCACAAATTGAACTCAGCACTCAGCATACATCCCACCTCTCTGAAATTGAGAAAACCTACAGGAACTTTGTGCTTGATCTCATGCCATGGCTGGAGGATAATCAGCAGCTTCTCATTGCACTTGGTTATCAACCTCATTCAAAGATAGAGGATATTCCTTTCATCCCGAAGCAGCGTTATGTATTTATGTCTGATTATCTCAGCCAGAAGGGAAAGTATGCGCTCAATATGATGAAGGGCACCGCATCAACCCAGCTTGCACTGGACTATCTGAACGAAGAAGATTATGCACTGAAATTTCAGGTTGCATGCTACCTCTCACCTTTGATGGCAATTTTGACCGATAACAGTCCGATCTTTGAAGGTGAGCGGTATAAAAAATATGCATTGCGTACAAATATCTGGCTGCATTGTGATGATGAAAGGTGCGGAATAATACCCCATGCATTTGATACAGATTTCTGCTATGCGACGTATGCGAGGTATATACTTGAGAGACCACCGATCATAATTACACGGGCGGGGCAGTTATGCTCTACCGAAAATCAGCCGTTCAAAGCAATCTTTGATCCTGAAGAAAGCACGGATAAAGAACTGGAACAGGTGCTGACAATGTTTTTTCCGGATGTACGCACAAAGCAGTTCATAGAGATACGTACTGCGGACTCAATACCATATCCTCTTAATCTTGCTTATATTGCTTTTCTCAAGGGTCTGCTTTATGATTGTAAAAATATCAAAACGATACACCAAACCGTGACCGGATGTTTTGAGTTCAAAAAAATTCTCGCGCTCCAACACGAGATAATTAACAGGGGACTAAAAGCAAAGGCATGTGACAAGCATGTTATGGAGCCGATCCTGAAATTTTTAAATCTTGCAAAAGAAGGACTGGTAAAAGAAGAGCAAAAATATCTCAATCCGCTTTACGAATTAGTTGAAATGAGAAAGAATCCCGTTACACTCATCAATCAGAAATTAAACGATCATGTGCCGCTGAAGGAATCTTTAAAAGACTGTATTATAAATAATTATTTCGCTGAATGAAATCACTCTTGCCAATTTACGAAGAATATTCCAAAGAAGTATTAACTAATCCAGAGAAATATTATAAGGATTTCACGCTTGTAGAGAATGCTGTTGCGAATTCCACTGCACTGTATAAAGGCGAACCGATTGATTTTCATTACCAGCCCATGTTTTTTGATCAGGATGATATAATCAGATTCGAACATCTCGTCACAACCTTTTCATCCATTCTTACAAAAGTGATTGATGAATACGTAAGAAATCCTGTTTTCCGCTCATATTTTGAATTTCCGCCTTTAATGGAAAAACTTATACTTATCGATCCTGGCTACGCTATGCCTTTTCCCATGGCGCGGTTTGATATTTTCTATTCCTATGATGACGACTATAATTTTTGTGAGCTTAATACAGATGGCACCTCAGGTATGAATGAATCCAATCCTGTGGAAAAAGCGGTGCTGTCCTCACAGATACTGAAAGTGCTTCAGAAGAAATACCGCATCAGTTATTTTGAGCTTTTCCTGCCATGGATCGAGGAACTGCTTGCATGCTATGCAGAATATTCGAATACATCTAATCACAAACCGAATATTGCCATCATGGATTGGGAAGGTGTGGCAACGATCGAGGAGTTCAAGGTTTTCCAGGATATTCTGATGCAACGAGGATTTAGAACCGTTATCTGCGATCCCCGTGACCTTAAATATAGAGAAAATAAATTATACTTCCTCGATATGCCCATAGATCTGATCTATCGCCGTGCACTGACATTTGAGATGTGCGAAAGAGCGGATGAGGTAAATGATGTGCTCGATGCATATGCAAATGGAAATGTGTGTATGGTGGGAGCATTTCGTTCTCACATCATTCATAATAAAAAAATATTTTCTATTCTTAGAGATACAGAGAAGACAGGATTCTTAAACGACCAAGAACGTGATTTTATTGAAAAGCATATTCCATTTACAAAAGAGTTATCCGATCCTGATGCAGAGAAACTCGCACGAACATTAAAAGATGAGTATATTCTTAAGCCCATGGATAGGTATGCAGCAAAAGGCGTGTTCATCGGAGCTGACCATACTTCTGAAGAATGGAATAACACTCTCGACTCAATTCAAGATAAAAATTCCTATCTCGTGCAGCATTTTATCAAACCGCCTGTTCTGGAATGTGTGGAATTCGAAAAAGAAAATCCTGTTGTTAAACCATATAAATATATTACAGGATTGTTTGTTTATAATGGACGTTTTCACGGTGTGTACACACGCGCAGGCACCTCGAATGTGATCGCCAGCGTGACCGGGTGCAGGATCATGCCGAACCTGTATGTGAGAGATGTGATGGGGGATTTCACGCAAAGAACGCAAAGATGAAAAGAACGCTGAGGGCGCAAAGAAAATAATATACTATAACTAAGAAGTCAGGGACCACTCCCTGACTTAGGACGATGTCACGGAATGGTCCATGACACCTCTATATTGAATGAGGATAAACGACATCATTTATTTTTATACTTATTCTTCTTATAGTTTTTAACCATTTTTCCAAATTTCTTATTCCTTCTTTTTCTCTCTATAACTGAAGTTTCAAAGTGCGCTTTTTCTTTTTCCAATTTTAGGTAATTCTCATATGAACTTCTGTCTAATTCACCATTTTGGACGGCTTCAATAACAGCACAGCCGATCTCACTCGTATGGGTACAATCGTTGAATTTGCAGTATCGCGCAAGACTGACAATGTCGTCGAACGTTGTCTCAAATCCACCTACATCATCGGTTATACCGATTTCACGCATTCCCGGATTGTCGATAAGTATTCCGCCACTATCGAGCACAATTAATTCCCTGTGGCTCGTCACATGTTTGCCCTTGTTTGTACTCTGACTGATCACATCCGTGCGCATTACAGATTTCCCGGATAGATTGTTTAACAAAGTGGATTTGCCTACACCTGAAGAACCAAGCATGCAATAGGTCTTTCCTTTTTCAATCATCTTTTTCAGGGCTTCATATCCATTTTGGGTTTCGTTGCTGACCGCAAAAACCGGAATATCGTTAATTCGTTGTGTTATGCTATTCGACAGTTCGGCAGTTCGTTGTTCTGGTACCAAATCAGTTTTTGTTAATATAATTATCGGGTGTATTTCTGAGGAAAAACATATAGTCAGGTAGCGCTCGATTCGGTTAATATTGAAATCCCTGTCCACGGATTGAACTACGAAGGCATAATCGATATTTGCTGCAATGACCTGTATCTCGCCGTATCGTCCAACCGCTTGCCTGGTGAGTGTTGAAAATCGTGGCAGTATTTTATAAATAGTTGCAAAGTTATCATCGTAGATCGTGAGTGCTACCCAATCACCGACTGCAGGAAAATCTTCACGACCTTGTGCCGAATACCGCAAATTCCCAGTTATTTCAGCATCAAAGTCACCCTTTGTTATCCTGACAGTGTAGCCGCCCTTATGCTGCGTAACAACTCGTCCGATCTCGAAATTATCGAGTTTGTGTTCAATCCTATACTTTTCGAATGCAGTGTTATATCCTAAATCTTCTAATGTTATTTCCATGTTTTGATGAGGAGAGATCTGTCCATTTTTTGTCAAATTATAAGATGTTGTATGCCGAACTTGTATGTGAGAGAGATGTGATGGGGGAGTTCACGCAAAGGACGTTGAAAATTGAAATTCTTGACCATATAAAGTAGATTGTTCAAAAACTCATTTGAGATTAAATCTATTTAGTAATGTATTTTTTTCGCTCTGTGTTCTCTGTGGTTGAAAGGATTTTGTAATATGCTCCTTTACATCATACTTTTTCTTGCCGGTGTTGCAGCCGGTTTCATGAACACCCTCGCAGGCGGCGGGTCAACGCTGACGCTTCCTGTTTTGGTACTGCTTGGACTTCCTTCTCCCATTGCCAACGCAACGAACCGGGTGGCGATACTTCTGCAAAATGTGGTTGGTACTGCACGTTTTGCAAAGTATAAAGAACTGAATGTCAAACCTGTCATACATATCACGATCGCTGCGATTGTCGGAGCGATTGTCGGCTCGCTATTCGCTGTAGATATCAGTTCGCAGGTTTTTGATAAAGTACTCGGAGTAATGCTGATACTCGTTCTGGTACTTATATTTAAACCAAAGAGAAAAGCAACAGCAGAAAGAAAAAATATCCCCAAATGGCTCGAAGTGCTCATTTTTTTCTGTGTCGGACTGTATGGCGGATTCATTCAGGCAGGAGTTGGTTTTATTTTTCTTGCCACTTTAAATTTGGTTGAGGATTTTAATCTCATACGCGCAAATGCGGTAAAAGTTTTTATCGTTATGTGCTACACTTTCTTTGCAGTCATTGTTTTTGCAGTTTCAGATAAAATAATGTGGACATATGGTTTACTGCTTGCTGCCGGGAACATGCTCGGGGCATTTATAGGTGTGCGTGCTGCTGTGAAAAAGGGCGCAGGTTTTGTGAAGATCGTGATAACGATTGCTGTGATCGTTGCATGCCTGAAATTATTTGGCATCTTAAAATTACTTGGAATATAAAACATAAGGAGCTTCAATGAAAATTAAACAACCTATCGGTTTCGCAATAGGCGTTTTACTTCTAATTATGGGATTAGCCATGCTGATCTTACTCGGTAAATTAGCAGGTGTTTTCCCGCTGATAGTCGGGTTATCTCTTATAGGAACAGGTTTCACGCAAGGCAGAAAAGTAACCGTTATTTTAGGACATATGTTCATCGTGATCGGATGTATTCTTGTAGCGTGGGGCGTCTATCTGTTGCCATATACAGGTGCATCGATCATATATGTATTCATCAGACCACTATTCTGGGGACTGATCTCGATCTTCGGTGGTGTGTGCATGATCTATCACGGATTCTGCGCATGTGTGAGACGCAAGTCTGAATAGAAAAATACACTATATGGGACTTTTTTTTAGGATAATGAAGGCATGTATAGTCCTTTTATGTGTCATTTTTATGAATGCAGGCAGTCTATTGTGTCAGGAGGATCAAAACATGAAACTGAAAGTAAATCACGAAGACGATAGAGTATGGCTCGAGGGGTTTGAGGGATTCAGTTTTGAAGAATACACAAGTTCTGTACACGGTTCACAGGCAAAGATTTTAGAAGCACTGGGAACTCCTCTCAGTTATGAATACCTTCTCGGTGTGTCCGGTTTGGCATTTCGTATGCAGGTCTTTAAAGAAGCTCTCTGTCCGAGTTCTCCACATTCATGCTGTGGATATATGTGTGTATCCCGCTCCACAAAAAGCTCTCCATGGGAACTGAGAATATTCGAAGTTAAATCCGAGAATGCAGAAGAAGTCAAAGAGCTTCGTGATGCAGTAAAAGAAAGTATAGATGATGGGCGTCCGTTACAATATGGAACGATTGAGGATGGCATCATTGTTGGATATCAGAAAGATGGTGATGAATGGCTATGCTACGATCCATTACAGCAAAACGGCAAAAAAATCGTCATTGAAACAGACATTCCATGGGGGGTCGTCGAATTCGTTTCAAAGAAAGACTCTCTCCCTTCAAAGAAAGAGCTTGCTGTCGAATCTCTGAAACAGGCAGTTGAAATGGCTCTTCAGGAGGATGCAGACGAATATTGGCTCGGATTCCGTGCTTGGGAAGAGTATATCAAGTATTTGCAGAAGCTTAATGAGAATAATGAGTTGATCAAAAAGGATGATATGATGGGCAACGCCTGGATATATGAGTGCCTGATTTCATACAGACTGCATGCAGTAAATTATCTTCGTGGACTTTCACAGGGATTTTATGAAGAAGCAGAGCAACATCTATTAAATGCTGCTGATCTCTATGAGAAAATGGTGACAGAGAAACTGCTTGATAAACAGGGATGTTTTACTGATTTTGTCCCTTACCCATGGATGCAGGAAAAGGATAAGAACTGGTCGAATGAGATGAGAACGGAACAGATCAGGAGATTACAGGAAGCTCTTCAATTGGAAAAACACGCAATAACAGAGATTGAAACAGCTCTCGCAAAAATGTAACCACTCGGCTTCTTTTCAATACGCCGTAGCAGGCGAAAATACACGAAATTTTAGAAAAGGGAAAAGAATATCTCATTCCGAAGTTGAACTTTGGAACGTCTCTCAATCTGTGTTCTATTCCCACTAACTCTGTCTGGCTTAGAAGTCGGTACTCTCATACTATAAAACACTCCAGGCAAATCGATCGATAAACTTCGACTTGCCTGGAATGCCCAACAAATATTTAAGCGATGAAGTTATTTTGCTTTTTTGGCTTTTACAACTTCAGGCTTAGTAGTTTTTGGACTTGTATTTGAAAGGGGTTTGGTGTCCTTTTTCATACCTGTTTTTTTGTTGCTTTTCTTTCCACTGCTTGCTTTCATCTTGGTTCTCCTTGATTGAGATTTTAAGTGCTGATTAGTAACTTTTCAGCTTGTTATTTATTCAACTATTGGTCTTCTGAAATCAAAGAAATATAATGTAAAATGTGATAATGTCAAAAAGAATTTATACTTTTATCATGAATGTAATATTAACCATGAAAAGCACGAAAAGGAAAAAGAATATCTCGTTCCGAAGTTGAACTTTGGAACGTCGCTCAACAAGTTGGGAATGAGATTCAATTCTTTATCTGCGTAAATCAGCTTGAACTTGTCCGCCAACCGCCAGATCAGCGTTTATCTGTGTTCTATTTTTCTTCACCACTTTTCCCAATGAACTATCTTCTCTAAATCTTTCCTTTTTTTGCTTCCGGCAAACGTTTTTATTGCTTTGGCATACAAACTGTCTTTATCTTTCGGGTAACCAAATGGGCTGAGCGCTACGACTTTTACTTTCTCGGAAATTCCCAGTATTTCCTGAACTTTTTTATCATTAAATGCACCAAGCCAGCACGAGCCGATCCCTAGTTCCCATGCTGCGAGCATCATTTGCTGAAATGAGATCGCTACATCGACGAGGTAGTAATCTTGCCCGTTAAGATGTCCGCTGTCTTTGGGATTGGCACAGGCAACGATCACTACAGGCGCATCCTTGATAAAAAAATTTGATTTACTGATCATACCCGATCGGAGTGCGAGTTTTCCAATCGTATCTTTATCTTTCACGACCACATATTGCCAGCACTGCTTATTCTGCCATGAAGGTGCAAGCCGACCTGCTTCAAGTATTTTACTCAGTTCTTCATCTTTGAGAGGTCTCGTGTCATAACTTCGTATGCTTTTTCTGCTTATTATTGCGTCATATACATTCATGTTTTCTCCTGATTGAAGAGATTTTTCATGCGCATTCTTTGACAAGTTTTTTCTGTTTATTTGGGTGGATGCAATGGAAAAAATCATGAACAACAAGAATTGGACAGCTATCTGGCAAGAAGAGCGAACAGTCTTTATCATAGACCAGACCAAGCTTCCCTTCAATTTCGAGATCGTTGAACTTCGCACTTATATTGCTACGGCAAATGCAATCCGCGATATGCTTTTAAGAGGAGCAGGGACGATTGGTGTGGCTGCCGGATATGCGATGGCACAGGCATTTGCAGAATATTCAACCAAAAAGGACCTGGAAAAAGCAAAGATATATATCGAATCATCACGACCCACTGCGCAGAATCTTTTCTATGCCACAAGGAGAGTGTATCAAGAAGCCCTGAATGCTGAAGATCCTGTAGAAAGAGCTTTTCAAACAGCGGATGATATTCTCCATGAAGACGAGATACATTCACGGGAGATGGGAGAACTCGGAGCAGAACTTATCAAAGACGGATTCAGCATTCTTACTCATTGTAACGCAGGTAAGCTTGCAATACAGGGATGGGGCAGCGCGCTTGCACCCATCTATGTCGCTCATGAGCAAGAGAAGAATATCTTTGTGTATGCGGATGAAACACGTCCACGTCTTCAGGGAGCACAATTGACAGCTTGGGAACTGGCTCAAGCCGGTATTCCTCATGCGATCATCGCAGACAACGCAGCAGGATACTTTATGCAACAGAAAAAGATCGACATCGTGTTTGTCGGTGCGGACAGGATCGCATGCAACGGAGATGTGGCAAACAAGATCGGTACCTATGAAAAAGCAGTGCTTGCACACGAAAATAATATACCATTTTATGTGGTTGCACCGTGTTCTACAATTGATTTTGCATGCCCTTGCGGGAAAAATATCCCAATTGAGGAACGTTCTTCAATCGAGGTGAAGCGTACGGGAGAAAGACTTATTGCAAATGCAGATAGCGATGCGCTCAATCCTGCATTTGATGTAACGCCAGCAAAGTATATCACAGGTATCATTAATGAGTATGGCATTCATAATCCGAAGAATATAGGCATTTTACGCTAATGGAAAATTACCAGGGGATTAAGTTTGCTGTTCGATTCTCCGAGAAGAAAATTCTCGATTTTCCAATCCAAAATGAGCTCATTGCGTGGGGGAAAAAGTTGTCGGAATTGGGGTGTATTCCAACATATCCGCATCCTGAAAATCCTCGCATCATAAGTTCAGCAGGAAACCTGAGTGCCCGTGTCGGCGATCGGTTTATTATCACTTCTGCAGGTTCGAATCTTGGAGCACTCGCACAAAAAAATTTTGTAGAGATTCATGATGTAGATACTCATCAGAAACATATACATGTAGTTGGAACAAAATTACCCTCTTCTGAAACAATGCTTCATAACAGTATCTATCAAAGCAGGCACGATGTGCAGGTTATTTTTCACGGTCATAATCAACAATTACTCGCGCGGTGCTCTCAAATTGGATTAATATCAACAAAGAAATGGTATCCCTACGGCACATTAGAATTGATGGAATCCGTAAGCGAAGTACTCGGCAAACATAATATTATCATAATGAAAGATCACGGATTTTTAAGTTTTGGAAAAACTTGCCAGCAAGCAGGTGAAAACATTATTCAGGTCTTATCTGAAATCAAAAAAGAAAAATAATAGTGAACCACGAAAAACATCCGGCTTCATCCCGATTTAATCGGGAATACGCCGCGACAGGCAAAAGTCACAAAAAATTATTTTTATGTAGGAGCAATAATGGGTAAAACCTTTATTCAGAAAGTTTTTGAAAGCAAGGTTGGAAGACCGGTTAAAGAAGGTGAGATAATCTTCACCGAGCCGGATTATATATTAACACACGATAACTCAGCAGCGATCATAAAGAAACTCGCACAGGTCAAAGAAGGCATCAAAGTAAAATATCCAGATCGTATTGTAATCGTACTCGACCATGTAATACCTGCTGCAAATGCAAAAACTGCGAATAATCATAAGGAAATTCGGGAATTTGTAAAAGAGCAGCACATCACTCATTTTTATGATATTGGAAGAGGTATTTGTCATCAGGTACTCCCTGAGGTGGGGCTTGCAAAACCGGGAAGTGTCATTGTCGGGAGCGACAGCCATACATGTACGTATGGCGCTTTTAATGTGTTCTCGACTGGCATTGACAGAACGGAAGCTGCAGGAATTTGGATTACTGGTGAAACATGGTTCAAGATTCCCAGATCCTACAAGATCGTAGTGGAAGGAAAATTTCAACAACGAGTTTCAGCAAAAGATCTCATCCTGAAAATAATAGGTGATCTTGGTGCTGATGGTGCAAATTATAAATCAGTTGAATATCACGGCACAGGCATCAAAAACCTGGATATTTCTGATAGGATGACCATCGCAAATATGGCTGTGGAAATGGGCGCGAAGAACGGTGTGTTTCCTGTCGATGAACAGACTGAGAAGTGGCTGCATGAGCACAAGGTGGATACATTCGATGCAATCTGGGCGGATGATGATGCAGTATATGAAAAGGAATTTTCATATGATTTGAGTAAGATTGCTCCGCAGGTTGCATTCCCACATACAGTCGATAATGTGAAGGATATATCCAAAGCAGAGGGCATAAAAGTAAATCAGTGCTTTATTGGTACATGTACCAACGGAAGGTTAGAGGACCTTCATGCGGCAGCAGCAATACTGAATGGAAGAACCGTACTTCCTTCCACGCGATTACTAATTCTCCCGGCTTCGAGGGAAGTGTATCAACAGGCAACGGATGATGGTACTATGAGCATTCTTAATAGAGCAGGTGCTGTGATCCTACCTTCCGGATGCGGTCCATGTCTTGGTGCTCATCAGGGTGTCATGGCAGATAATGAAGTGACGATCTCCACAGCAAACCGAAACTTCAAAGGACGTATGGGAAACAAGACTGCTGAGATCTATCTTGCATCACCGGAAACTGTCGCAGCATCAGCGCTTAAGGGTGTGATAACTGATCCGAGAAAAATTTAGTGGACAATATTAGTGGACAATTGGTAAAAACGTGTAGATTATAAAGTAAAATTATAGAGGTTACAATGGATTTAAAAGAGAAAGTATCAGAAGAATTGGAAAAAATACGTCCTGCATTGAAAGGTGATGGCGGGGATGTGCAACTTATAGATGTCTCTGAGGACGGAGATGTGAAGGTCGAGCTTCAGGGCTCCTGCAGGGGATGTCCTTTTTCCCAGATGACGTTGAAGTACAGCATTGAGAAGCAGCTCAAAGAGAAGATACCTGAAGTGAAAACAGTTACAGCTGTGTAGTGTGAAAGAAAAAATAAAATTTAAAAAAGTCGCAGGTTATACACTCCTGGGTCTTGGTATTATTGGATTATTTACACCTTTTTTACAGGGAATCCTCTTGATCGCTGCAGGTCTGGGCCTGATAGATAATAAAAAACTCAATGCCTTTTTTGATAAGATGAAAAAGAAGTATGGTTTGAATCTTAAAAAGAAGAAAAAAAAGATTTCTGAAGATTATTCGGGAGAGGAAGAAAGTTAGTCGGATTCTTCCTGTTTAGGAAGAATTTTTATCATTACTTTCTCAATCTTTTTCGGGGTAACTTGTTTAATCGTAAACTCATAATTTTTTATAAGTAGTTTTTCATTATAACGGGGAATCCGTTCAAATTTTTCAATAAGCATCCCCGCAAGAGTTTCATAATCACCCTCATCAAGCTCGATATGATAATCTTCAATCAAACGCTCGATCTCAACCTCACCGTTCACAAGGAAAGTCTTGTCATCCACTTTGCTGATGTCATTCTCTTGGGCATCATATTCGTCCTCAATCTCACCGACAAGTTCTTCAAGGAGATCTTCCACAGAAATAATACCGGCAGTACCGCCGTATTCATCCACTACAACAACAATAGGGGTTTTATTCTTCTGCATTTTTTTAAGCAGAGTGGTCGCCTTCATGATCTCGGGCACAAAATATGCATCTCTCATGAATTTCTCTGCAGGCAATGAAAGATCTTCAACTTCAAGAAGATCGTGTATAACGAGCATGCCATCTATATGATCGATATCCACTGAATACACTGGGAAACGAGTATATCCTACTTCCTTCATCAAGCTGATCACATCCGTAATTGGAGTGTCTGCTTTTACGCCTACAATATTCGTGCGGGGGATCATTATATTTTTCACAGTCAGATCACGAAAATCCAGCACTTCTTCAATAAGATCGTGCTCATCCTTTTTTACATGCCCATCCTTTTGGGCTTCTTCAAGAAGATAAGAAAGATCGTCTTTTGTAAAGAGGTGAGTGCTGCTTTGTTTATCGATCTTAAACAGTTTGAAGAAAGCATTATTGATCTTGCTGAGAATCCAGATAAGGGGATGAAACAGGAATGAAAAGAATCGTATCAAAAAGAAAAATTTTGGGATTGAAGTATTGCAGGAATTTCTTATAATTATTTTTGGAATGATCTCAGCGAAAATAAGAAGTATGCCAGCAAGAAGCAGTGTCGCCCATGTTTCGGACATGATTTCCCTTTTTATCATAAAAGCAGTAAAGACCGAGGAAACGATTATGAGGGAAATGTTTGTCCCAATAAGTGTTGTTCCGAGGACTTTATCAGGATTTCTAACAAAATCATAGAGCTGTTTTTTACTCTTATTCTTGGAGGCTTCGTGTTTCAATCGGTGTTTATCAATGGATATAAGACCGATCTCAATGCCGGAAAAAAAGGCAGATCCGATAAAAAATACTGCAACAATAATTATGCTTATCATTTATATTTTATTCAAGAATGATGTTATTCATTGCTTAACATCTCTTCCTGCATGGCAATATGCAGAGCGTCGATGAGTTCGTCAATATTTCCATCCATAAATGATTCTAAATTATGTGAAGTATAGTTTATCCTGTGATCAGTAATGCGTGATTGCGGGTAATTATAGGTGCGGATTTTTGCGCTTCTGTCCCCGGAACCAACCATTATTTTCCGCTGTATAGCTATTGACAACTGCTGTTTCTGGATCTCGAGATCGAGTAGCCGTGACCGGAGCACTTTCATTGCTTTATGCTTATTTTTCAGTTGTGATTTCTCATCCTGACATGTGACAACAGTGCCTGTGGGAATATGGGTTATGCGTACTGCAGAATCAGTAGTATTCACACTTTGACCGCCTGGACCTGATGAGCGGTACACATCGATCTTCAGATCGTTCTCATCAATCTCAAAATCGATCTCATCCGCTTCCGGCAACACAACGACAGACGCGGCAGACGTGTGTATTCTTCCCGAAGATTCTGTTTCCGGTACACGTTGAACACGATGAACGCCGCTCTCGAATTTGAGCGTGCCATACGCATTATTTCCAATAACTTCGAAAGAAATTTCTTTCAAGCCGCCCATGCCTGTGGGATTAGAATTTAAGATATCTACCTTCCATCCTTTATTCTCGATAAAATGCGAATACATCCTGTAAAGATCTGATGCAAAGAGCGCTGCTTCATCACCACCCGTACCTGCCCGGATTTCCATAATAGCTTTTTTGCTATCATTTTCATCTTTTGGTATGAGCATTGTTTTCAGTCTATGTGAATACTTCTCAACCTTGCTTTCGAGATTGGCATTTTCTTCATTTATCAGAAAGACAAGCTCTTCCTCCTCTTCATGCTTCAATGACTCTTTGTTTTCATCCAGCGCTTCGATATTTTTTTGAAGCTCCTCCGCACACTGCAGAATTTCAGAAATTTCCTTGTAACGGGAAGATATGTCCCTGTATCGGTCAAGTTGATTGATGATAGTAGGATCAGCAAGCTGCTTTTCCAACTCAGAATATTCCTGCCGGAGCTCTGCTACTTTACTCAGAAGGTTCGTCATCGTTCAAAATTTCTACGTTTGGATAGGTGAGGGGAAGATCGAGTGCAGCGTGGAGTGCACATATTGCCACTTCAAGCTGCTGTTCGTCGGGTTCCTGCGTGGTAATTCTCTGCAAAGCCAGACCGGGAGCAGAAAAACCTCTTACCAGCCAATGATTGATATTCTTTCCGGAAAATCTCAAAATCTCATACGAAATTCCTGAAATAAATGGAAGCAGTAATAAATGAAGCCCTATGCGGATTCCAAGGGGTATTGCATGTCCAAGAATGAGTGCAAGTATTGTATCAACTATAGAATAAACAAAAATCGCAATAACCAAAACAATAAGCATAAAGCTTGTTCCACAGCGGGGATGAAAAGTCCTGTACTTTTTCGTGTCCTCAAGAGTAAAATCTGGATTTCCCTCATACGCAAATACGGATTTATGTTCAGCGCCATGGTATTGAAATAGGCGGCGAACATCCTTGAGAAAGCTGATGAGATAAATATACACTACAAAGAAAATTATTCGGATTCCTCCAGCAAAAAGATTGAAGAGGATGCTTGTTTTTTCTATGTCGATCCAATACGCAATACGATAGGGTAGGAACACAAAAAGAAGGAATGCAAGACCAAAGGCAAAAATATAGGAGAAAGCAGTATAGAGTTTTTCAAAGAATACGTTTTTCTTTTTTGCAGGTTTATTCTCTTCTTCGTCCTTTATTGCTTCTTCAGCAGAAAAATTCAATGTTTTGATGCCGATCGAGAGCATCTCGATCAGCGAGACGAATCCCCTGATAAGAGGTAAGCCAAAGAATTTATTGGTCTTTGTCTTAGAAATGAATTCCTCTTTTTTCAGGATGATGTGGCCGTCCTTTTTTCGTAGAGCAGTAGCAATGTGCTGAGGTCCGCGCATCATGACGCCCTCAATAACTGCCTGTCCGCCCACAGCTATTTCCGGTTTATTTTTCATAAGCTTTAAATTTTTGGTAAAAGTATCCTATTTGATCTTTAAATTTGATGGGTTCAAGGTGTGTAAAACTTCCCTGATGAGAAGTGCTATTGCTCTTTTTCTTCTTTTTTAGTCTCGAATTTGCTGTATTTTTTTCTGAATTTTTCAATGCGTCCTGCGCTATCCATTAATTTCTTTTTACCAGTATAGAAAGGATGGCACTCCGAGCAGATCTCCACATGGATTTCGGGTAGTGTATCTCTGGTCTCAAAGGTGTTTCCGCACGCGCATTTCACTATGCATTTTTGATACTTTGGATGAATATCTTTTTTCATATATATGTACTCCGTTAATACATTTTGATTTGACACACAATTTATGACCGCACTTTGCAGTGTCAAATTTTATGACGCTTTGCGGCTTCCTTTAGATATTAAAACCACGAAAGGCACGAAAAGGAGAAAACAAAAAAAACATGGATTAACACAAAAGGACACAAATTATAAATACTTCGAAATATATTTTCACGCAGAGACCGCAGAGTACATAAATCATGCAGAGAACGCTGAGTAAAAAATGTGTTCTTTAACGATTCACACCTCGCTGCGAACCAATTCAAAATAATTTTGTCATTCTGATGAGTGAAACGAAGAAGAATCTTCCAAAACAAAATGTAAATAGAACTTTGCGAAAGATTCGGAACTTTCGCAAAGATTACTTCTCTCTTCACGCATATCAACCCTCTCTCTTCATTTCCCTCTCATTTGCGAAAGGAGAGGGTTAGGGTGAGGTTATCTTCACCATCTTCCTGACCACTGCATGTCCGTTGTATTCTAATTTATATAAATATGTTCCGGGTGCTACGTGTTTGCCCCGTTCATCCGTTCCGTCCCAGACAATCTTTGTCTTTACCCAAAAATTATTAGTTCTACCATCGAACCTGCGGACAAGCTGTCCTTTGGTATTGTATATGGAAAGTGTGTAATCTTCTACTCTTTCGTAATCCGCAGTGATGAATAATATTTCCGTTTCATTGGTGAAAGGATTCGGTGTATTCTGGAAAAGATACAAATTATCAATAAAACTTGTATCAGGTTCATCCACACTTACCGTGTCCTGACATTCGTATGCACCGATATCTATTCTCCCGTTGAATATTCTCGGATTACCTGCTAAGTCCGTTGCCGGTAAATGCAGTCCTGTTGTGTCCGGTGTGCCTGCATCGATACATGGTGAGTATTTGGTTAACTCGTAGCTAAACGGATCGCCTCCTACAAACAATGGGTCTTCGTCTATGTTGCCGTCTCCCCAATATAATGTTCCATTATTATTTGTGTTTATAGCATCTATACCACCCTCGATATTACAGTACTCGATATAAGCAGAACTAGGAGCACCCGTTGGGTGAAACCATATTTCAGTATCTGATTCATTTCTCAGAATTGTATTAATCAATGTTATGTGGCTATCATCAACTAAACGAATTGTTCCTTCAGAGCAGTCTTTGTTATCAACAACTGTGCAATTTATCAGAAACATACTATCAAAACTCCATAACATTGCAATTCCAGATGAAATTGATCCGCAATAATTTGATAAAGTCGTATTTATGAATACTGGTGTGGTATTATTAACGAATTCACATGCTCCAAAAGTGGTTCTGTTTCGACTTGTATTATTACCCTTAAATTCACAATTATACGCCATTAACGAAACATTAACGTTTGCACCTATATCATGACCTTTTCTATCATCATCAGCTATTATATCAACATTATTAAAAATTACATCACACTCTGAGTGTATGAATATCTGGGCTACACCACTCACGCAATTATTGTGTTTAATTACAACGTTCTCAATTTTGAAAGAAGAATTATAACATACACCCATACCCCCAACCCAATTACCTTTTCCATTAAATATAGTGCAATCCTTAATTATATAGTTACTTTTTTTAAAAAATTGAATTGTAGTAGCGCTGCTTTCAGCATCGAATATCGTACATTCTTTTCCTGCACCAAGGAGTGATATATAGTCTTTACCCCCAATAGCAAAAAAATCACCAGTCGTAGAAGGTGAATATGTTCCTTCATCCACATAAATCTTCTTTGGACGTAAACTATCTGATTTAATCATGATTAGAGCATAATAGATATTTTTATATGCATCATTCCAATGTAAACCGCTATTAGAATTATTTCCATTAGGAGATACATATACATCATTGTTGATTTGTTCTATTTTGTAGTTATTGGCAATTATTATGACATTATCCTCACGTGAATAAGCATAGAATTCATCCGGTTCATTAACAGTAAATGTATCAACATATACAATCATGTTTCCAGCATGATTATAAATATCACTCCCAAGCGAAGAATAATTCATATATATATCACATAGATCCTGTGAAGAAAAATTAACATCAACATTATCGTTACCCTTATCAAATCCTCCGCCTGCACTATGTGCAAAATTATGTATGATTTTTGTCCCGGATATGTTAATTTCAAGACAATCATTCACAAATATTCCCCCTCCAGTATCCGCATGGTTTGAAGTTATAATACAAGATGTTATATTGAATGTGTTTATAGTCTCTTCACATATATAAATTCCACCCCCATATGTATAATAAGCATCATATCCACTGCCATTTTGAATTGTTAATCCATATATAGTCGCTTCATCCCCACCATCTTTTACAACGACACAACTCCCATTGTTATTTCCATCGATAATTGTATTTTTAATATACGACTCATCTCCTGTGGTATAGTACTTGCTTGCAACGGTAATATTCTTTCCAATGTAATCTATATTCTCAAAATAGGTTCCTGGATAAATTAAAACAATATCACCATCCTGAGAATTATTAATCCCTTCTTGAATTGTCGTATAATTCCCTGTTCCGTTTATGTCAACCACTATCGTTGATGAGTAAATATAATAAATTGGAAATAGTAGTAAAAGTATTATAATTGAATAAAAGTATTTCATGTTTACCTCACCCCCGTTCCCCCTCTCCGAAAAATCAGAGAGGGGGATTAGAGGATTAATTTAAGTATTATTTCATGAGTAACATTTTGTGAAGATCACTCTTCTCACCCGACGTGAGTTTATAGAAATAGATGCCGTTCTTCACATCTTCACCATGCCTGTCTTTGCAGTCCCACGAAACCGAGTAATGCGCATTCTTAGTTCCTGCGGAAATAATGCCGTCACAGTCGATGGTTTGTACTAATTGTCCTCGTATGTTATAAATATTCAATTCCGTATGCTCAGCATTCTGTTCGGGCATGAAATGTATAGTTGTGATATTTGATCTCACTGGATTTGGGTAATTCTGCAACAATGTAAGGTTTTGAATTAGTGTTGATTCCTCTGTATTCAACTGTACTTTTGCATAACCTTTATGTTTATAGTAAAGTGATTGCTGGTAGTATGCTTGTGAATTTGAAATGTATGTTATATAAGGAATTGATTTTGAGAAACCTTTACCTTCCTCGTAATAAAACCTGAACTCTAGTTCGCCACCTCCACCGTTCATTCCTTCTGGTGTATAAGCAAGAATTTGCACTGGATATTCATCGCCATAAACTTTTGTTGCTCCAAGGCATTCTACATCGCAGTAAACAGCAATCTCAGCAACAGGTATATTGGAATATACTGTATCTATATCGATCGCCATATAATCGATGGTCTCATTGTATGTGAAGTACTCTGTTTTCTCTTTTATGAAAGGAGTAACACCTTTGCTTCCTAAGCTATCACCCCATACAAGCTGGCATAATGTATCTACGGTGATAATATAGAGTTCACCCGGATTAGCAGTATAATTTGTTACCCTTGATCCACGTTGAGCATACCAATGTTCAGAACTGATCGTGAGCCACTCATCTTCGATAGACTCGAAAGCATCATCAAAGTATTCAGGTTCAATGAGGAAGCATCCAACCCAGTTTTCCTGTTCAGGATAAAGCTGTACCGGCGTACTCGGATCAAGCCATGTGCCGGATATGCCCTGCACCGCAACAGAATCGTATTGCTCCTTGAGCTGAAATTTATAACCCTGCTTGCTGTTAAATTCACCATTTGTTAAATTCGTTTGCCAACTAACATAAAACCAAACTGCTGCATTATCTTCGTATATTACTGAATCGAGTATATCATCCAAATAAAATTGATCATCATCAATAAGATACTGTCCTTCCAGCACATCGAGTGCATCCATCCATTCATCGGTGGTTCTATTCATTACTGGGAACGAAATCCAGTCTATGTTGTCATAAGAGTATCCATCATAATCATCGCGGAAATAGTCATGCGTAAAAGTTGGCAAAGCACCTATATCAGGAGGTGTGTCGTCATCATCCCAATCCATTGCAGGATCACCGGTGTCAATACAGGGGGAGAAATCATATTCATCCCATGTTAGAGAATAGTCATTATTACTTGAATCTTCAAATATTGGATCATCTGTGATATTATCTCCATTGTTAGTACACCATCCTGGTATGCCGTTTTCAATACAGCTGTATGCAATTTCAATGTCAGTAGTAATCTCTGGATTTTGTTGTTCAAAATCATCAGTATTATCATATATTATTATGTTATTTATTTCAGCACTCGTATTATTACATACCCTAATGCCAACTACATTATCTACTATTGTATTATTATTAACAACCAAATCACTATATGGTCCGATAACTAATCCTATATTATTATCAGATAAAATGTTTGATATAATATCTGCATCACTATCCAAATCACATACTACTCCTGCGTACTCATTTGTATGTATCAAATTATTGTATATTGGAATAGTACTATTTCCATATACAATACCTTTTTCATTATTATATATTTCATTATCGCTAATAGCAAGTGCGCGATAGCTAGTCGAGCCTAAAAGCTGGATTCCATCAGAATTATCATATATTTTATTTCTGTAAATATATGGACAATTACCTATAACCTTAATACCAAGTTCAAAATTGCAAATTACATTATTATGAATTGATGGTTGTGCATTATAACTAAATATACCTGTATTTGGTGGTGTTGTTCTAAGAATAGTAAATCCAACCAAAGAAGATTGATCATTTGTGAAATTAACTACACCATATTGACCTATACTATCGCTAACTATCATTGTTTGTGATATATAACTTGTATCACTTGTTGTATAATAACGACTACCAATCTCAATATTCTTATCATTTACTGTAACTGTTTCATAATATGAACCCGGATATACTAAAACTGTATCACCCGAACTCGATGCATTTATTCCTGCCTGTATAGTTGTATAGTCACCACCACCATTCCAGTCAACAATTATTATGCTAGCAAGTCCCATTGTTGATATCAACAGCAGAAATGCTGTTATCATAATTATTTTTTTCATTTTTCTCCTTATTTTCTGTGAACACACTATCTCTTAAAAGAGCAACCCATAATACATATCCCACAACATCATTTTCATTCCAATCTTTTCCAGTTGAATACTCATATTCCTTACACCCCACTATTCCCGGGATCGAGAATAGCAAGGTGGGAGAATATAAATTTATTTTTTCCAAAGCAGTTAAATATATTACATGCGCACTTATGTGCAGCGCTAAAATAACAAAAAATTTCGTAACATACATAATATGCGCTAATTATGCAATGCTGAGGGGGGGGGGGTAAGTCCTCCGTAATTAATGTTCCAGAAACTTATCGTTACCTTCATATTTTTTCCTTTGAACTGGATTAATGAAATTTGTATTTTCGTTGTCAAATTTTATATTGATTTTATACAGGTATTCTTTACTATATTATAGTGCACCCCATTGTCCAGACAAAAATATTGATTATATAAGTTAACATTTAGCAAGCCCTCAGAAGTTTTTGCTTTTCAAAGAATACCTCATCTGGAGTTTTGTAATCTAGTGATTGATGTATTCTTTCTTGATTGAAAAATCTGAAATAACTCTCAACAGCCCTTTGACATTGATTAACATTTTCATAATCATTTAAATATACTTCTTCATACTTCAACGATCGGAAAGTGCGTTCTATGAATATATTATCTAAAGCACGTCCTTTCCCATTCATGCTGATTGTGACATTATTATCCAATAAGACCCTTGTAAATTCAATACTGGTAAACTGACTTCCCTGATCAGTGTTGAAGATTTCAGGTCTCCCGTATTTACTGATAGATTCATTTAATGCTTCTATACAAAAGCTGCGATCCAAAGTATTGCTGATTTTCCAACTCAACACTTTACGACTAAAGATATCTATTATAGCTGCGAGATAAACAACTCCACGGTTCAGACGAAGATAAGTAATGTCACTAGCCCACACCTGATTCGCATGACCAAT
>JBNGBT010000050.1:0-691 GCA_049903315.1 Candidatus Cloacimonadota bacterium
CCTCTGAATTGATGGTAGGTAAGACCTAGAATCCGGGCTGCCTTTTTTTGGTTGGATTTTGATTCCTTAAGAGCGTTTTTTAATAAACGAATCTCCAAATCCCGAACAGCCTCTTTATAGGGTTTTTCCACAAGGTGATTGGTAGGGGAGGGGGCATCAATTTCAACTGTGGCAGGTTCTTTTTCTGTTCCGCGGTGTTTAAGATAGGAATGACGAAAAGGGTGGAAAATAATATGGGTGATCATTGATGAGTCCGATCGATATACCGCGCGCTCAACCACATTTTTCAGTTCGCGCACATTCCCGGGCCAGGAATAACTTTCAAGTGCCGTGATGGCTTCTTCATCGAATTGGGGAACTTCTTCCCATCCAAGTTCAGAGGCCATCCGCATGGCGAAGTGGTTTGCCAATAAAAGGATATCTCCTTTTCTTTCTCTTAAAGGCGGCAAAAACAGCACTTCAAAAGACAGTCGATCTAATAGGTCTTGTTTAAATTTGCCCTCGGATGTCAAGGATACCATGTCTGCATTGGTGGCTGCAATAATTCGAACATCTACCTCTATACTTTCTGAGCTCCCCACCCGTTCAAATGTCCCATACTCCACCACACGCAATATTTTTTCCTGGACTTCTATGGGGATGGTGCCGATTTCATCCAGAAAGAGGGTTCCCCCATCGGCGACCTCAAATC
>JBNGBT010000051.1:0-686 GCA_049903315.1 Candidatus Cloacimonadota bacterium
CAAGACAACGCTGACGGCGGCGATCACCAAGGTGTTGGCGAAGGCGTCGGAGAAGGTGTCCTTTATCGACTATGCTGAGATCGATAATGCTCCGGAGGAAAAGGAACGGGGCTTGACGATTCAGATCGCGCACATTGAGTATGAGACGGAAAACCGTCACTATGCGCACATTGACTGTCCTGGTCATGCTGACTATATCAAGAACATGATCACGGGAGCGGCGCAGATGGACGGATCGATATTGGTGGTAGCTGCTGATGATGGTCCGATGCCGCAGACGCGGGAGCATATTTTGTTGGCCCGGCAGGTGAATGTGCCGGCGATCGTGGTATACATGAACAAGACGGACTTGGTGGATGATCCTGAGATCTTGGATCTGGTGGAGCTGGAAGTACGTGAGTTGTTATCGAAGTATGAGTTTCCTGGAGATGATATACCGATAGTACGCGGGAGCGCGTTAAAGTCGTTGGAGTCTGATGGTGATCCTGATAATGAAGTGAACAAGTCGATCTTGGAGCTGATGGAAGCGGTGGATTCATTCATACCTGATCCGGTACGTTTGGTTGACAAGCCGTTTTTGATGCCGATCGAGGATATCTTTACGATCAGCGGACGGGGCACGGTAGTGACGGGACGGATAGAGCGCGGCAAGATCAAAGTGAATGAAGAGATCGAGATCGTAGGTT
>JBNGBT010000052.1:0-633 GCA_049903315.1 Candidatus Cloacimonadota bacterium
GGAGTAAAATATGTTTCGAAAACATATAACTTTTCTTTCATTAATACTGGCCGCGCGCTTTTCTGACTATGTCGTAATGCAGAATGTTTATTAAGCTATGGAACAGGAAATAGTAAAGCGGAGAGAGCGAAGCGAACGCAGCTTTACTATTTCTGCCCAAGCCGTTTCATAGACATGGAGACAATAATGAACGACATAAAGAAACGCAGACATCTCAGCGCACATCAGAAGTGGCAGATCTATCAGGAGTGCCAGCAGCCTGATGCTAAAATTGGAGAGATATTAAGATCGCACGGTCTGTATTCCTCTGACCTGCAGCGTATCCGTAAAATAGTGGAAGACAGTGCGGTTGAAGGATTGACTAACAGCACAACGGGTCGCAAGAAGATAAAAACAGTGCCCAAAGAACAATTTGATGATTTCCGGAGTGAACTTAGCAAAAAAGAGAAAGCTCTGGCAGAAATGTCAGTTCTGTTTACTTCTCTGAAAAAAAAAGTGAACTTGTAGTAGAGGGTCCATTTCCATCTCGGCCGTTACCAGTAGAAATAAGGAAGATATCGTCCGTGTCATATTCTATGCTAAATCCAAAGGCATTCCCAAGTTCAAGATTTGCACAGTCCTGCAGATCAACGT
>JBNGBT010000053.1:0-601 GCA_049903315.1 Candidatus Cloacimonadota bacterium
ATTGCAAATGACCTGTAATCAGTTTTTTCCAGAAATCCTTTTTATTGTAATGACGTCTGAAACGTTCCTGGGTCTTCTTTAAACGGATTTTATCCTGTATTTGAGTAGCCATCTTGGTGATAATAACACTTTTGCTTGTAAGTATTCCATGACAGGCTTCCTGTACAAATCGAATCTCTGGTTTGCTGATATGCTTTGAAAGACGATGGAAATAGGAATTAAATTCCGACTGGATTCTGGCAGTAATTTTTACCAACATAGATTTAGCTCCTTTATTGTGTAAATCTTTAGTTTTTAATTACCTAAATTTACCAATACTGGAGCTATTTTTCTTTATCTGAAATCTTCTAATTCATTGTAATATTATTAACTTACACTGATTACCAATCTAGTATTCAGGGGGTGGCCAATAATGATGATGTATTTATCGAAATAAGAGTTCGAAGCTGACCGACATCAGAAAACATCCACGGTCAGTCTTCAAGTCGGGGTTGGACTTGGCCCCGACATGGTGCTGATTATGTTCGGGGCAGGTCTCACTTAGGTTCTATATGGAGATTGAATAAAGCTGGGTTAATGTATGGCAGCCTGTAAGGGCTGG
>JBNGBT010000054.1:0-578 GCA_049903315.1 Candidatus Cloacimonadota bacterium
GCGAAGAAGCGTTAAAACGTAATTCTCGGACGAGCTGACCTTTGATGTTATAAATTTTAATTTCAGCATTTTGGACAGGTTCTTTTGATGTGAAAGAGAAAGTGGTTGATGAATTGAAAGGATTGGGATATTGCTCGATAAATAAATCACCTTGATTTGGTGGTTCATCATTTGAAACAAAGATCGGTCCATCCAGCGTATAGACATCATATCCGGTTTCATCATCTTTTTCTACAAAGAAGAGAAGCTCTCCATCACTCTTTCTGAGAATATCTCTCGCGACAAAGACAGAATCCTTCTGATGTATAATGTTGCCATTCAAACGATCACGAATTTCAAGTGTGTTATTATCATAGAAATACATTACGTAATGGTCTTCATCATTTACTGTCATGCAGGTTGATGCAATTATGAAATTGTGTTCTGATAAGGGCTCTTTGATCGACCAGGCTTCTTGCCCATTTGCAAGATCATATGCATAATAAAAGAGCGAATCTCCATCATCGCTGTCGAATTTCTGATAATAGAGAATATGTGGTTGTTCCGATTGAGGGTTTTTTGTAAGAATTGTATAGTTC
>JBNGBT010000055.1:0-568 GCA_049903315.1 Candidatus Cloacimonadota bacterium
TCAGATGATGATCGGATTTCATACGTGATAGCTGCTTAACCCTGTGGAGTTTTTACACACAAAAAAAGACTTGACCACTAGTCTCAATCCATTCTCCATCGACAAATTCATATATCTCGACAATCCCAGCTGAGTTGTTTGTACCTAAAGTGCCAATAAGCACTATTGTATTTGATATTACTTCTAAGTCTACACCGAAAGATTGTTCAGCTTTAAATATTCTTAATTCTTCAACCCAAGAATCATCAGACCTTCGATATACAGATATACAGCTGTTTGTATCATCTGAATCAATTGGAACAGACCGTACGAGTAGGATATCTCCTTTCACATAGAAATATGTCCCAAAATCATATAGTGTCGAATCTGGAACATTGATGAAATCATCCTGCTCCCACAGACCATTTTCGTTTTGATATATATATATTACCATTACCATCATAATGAGCACTTATAAATAATTTGCTTCCAGAAAAGTGTATTGTTTTCCCAAAATTAACAAATGGAATTGGAGATTCAATTATCTGTACTTCCTCCCAATTAGTTTCAATATTTTCAAATATATGTA
>JBNGBT010000056.1:0-556 GCA_049903315.1 Candidatus Cloacimonadota bacterium
TTGCTGTTTGCCATGTACCGTATCATTGGTATCATCAAAATCAAGTACGACTACTTCTGGAGGATTTGTGTAGGAGGAAACGAAGTGCTCTACCAGCATCCGGGCTATTTTGATCAGTTCTTTTCCGGTGATCATATTTTCGGTTCGGCTCAAGGTAGGCTGGCTGGCCAGATCATCACCCTCAGCAGGTAAACGGCCGACAGCCATCTTGAGAATGGGATCTTTACGAAGTGTATTACTGTCATTGGCATCTTCGTAACCGCAGCAGATCTGAAGTACACGTTGCTTTACCTGATCGAACAGTGAGTGTTTGATTGAGTAAGCTCTGCGGTTGTCTGAAATGCAATCAACAAATTTTTTAATAGTACCAGTATTATTGTCAATTTCGCTTAAAATCAGTGCACCGCCATCACTGCTGATGTTGCCGCCCTGGAAATCAAGACTGACTTTTTTGCCTTTGACTCTGGGTAAAGAAATACTCCAGTTGCCTCATAATAAAAGGTAACCCAAGTCACAGTTGAGCTGAAAGTGAATAGTTGCTTTTCAGAGGTTGAGT
>JBNGBT010000057.1:0-556 GCA_049903315.1 Candidatus Cloacimonadota bacterium
ATCTGAAATTACTTCATCTAGTGTACGAATAGTCCAGGCAGGAGCCGAGACCGAAACACCAGCTGCCAGGATAGTATCTCCGGAGCTAATACTGTATTTAAAATTATCGATCTGAAGAGTGCCTGTTAAAAGATTGGAAGGTGAATTATTGTAATTTGCGATTACAACAGTATCAGGTTCCATACTTTCATATATCCAATCTAGTTTATCATCTAATCTTGAGAATACACTGATCATCGTAGTTGGAATATCTGGCCAAATTGAATCTTGCCATGCCCAGGAATTGATACCCGCTAAGAAGTAAGTACCAGATGTATCTTGCACAATTGCAGGTCCGCCACTGTCACCATTTGTTATCCCAATCGGTCCAGCTGGATCATCTGTACAACAATAAAAATGGTAGTCCTCGTCTAATATATTAGTTGGAGCAGGTGAACTTGGACCCCACGGATCACAAATCTCATTATCAATGTACAATTCTGGGTCAAGTCTTTTTTTGTGTGTAAAAACTCCACAGGGTTAAGCAGCTATCACGTATGAAATCCGATCATCATCT
>JBNGBT010000058.1:0-543 GCA_049903315.1 Candidatus Cloacimonadota bacterium
GATGATGATCGGATTTCATACGTGATAGCTGCTTAACCCTGTGGAGTTTTTACACACAAAAAAAGACTTGACCATGTCCGCTGATCCAAACATTATTGATGTCAGTACCCGTTATTGAATAGAGATTATCATCTGTGCCACTTTCAATTCTGATAAATTCATTACCATTGAAATAAACAATGGTCCCACAATCACCGATGAAAATGATATTATCAGGATCTGATGCCCATATTTTATTTACTCCACAGTCATCATCTAGTAGTACCCCCATATCCCAAAGATGATATTGTGTCCATAATGAATCACTCCAATGATATAGAACACCGCTAGTAACCCAAATATTGTTCTCCCCAAAATATTTTATGCCCCTTAATTCCCAATTGACATTTACCAACTGATAATCCCATAACTCACCATCCCAATGTGCAAAATTATAATTTTGTCCATCGATAGTCAGATAACCGACAACATATATACTTGTATCATTAACTACGACTGTATCAAAAAGCCAATTCAACTCATTGGGATCACCCAATAAATGAG
>JBNGBT010000059.1:0-533 GCA_049903315.1 Candidatus Cloacimonadota bacterium
CTTTTGTTCGAGAAAACAAAATTAAAACAACTTGCTGCACCCTGTTTACTTTTTACACAATTTACAAGACATCACCAGCGGACATGCATTAGACAATGCAAGTTTTCACACAACCTTAATTCATTATAATGGAGAGAGTTGGCATCACAATATAAACGGAATACTCCCAGATTATCCTCATCCATATCAAATAACTGGGGTCATTGAGGGAATTTATACAGATCATCCCGATTCCATCTGGGTTAAAACTGAAGATGGATATTTTAAAGCCCACATTACAACGGAAGGTGAAGCAGAAAATTTAGGCTATTGGACTGATTGGATTGCATTCACCCAGTCTGTAAATGGGCAGACACGGAATGATGTATTTTTTGTTGGAGACTGGTCAAATGTATGGCATTACAATGGAATAGATTTTGAGCATTTTGCAGATGTACTTAACCCAAGCAGATTTTATTCTGTGTCAAATATTGATGATACAACTGTGATAGTTGGTCAATATTTCTCAACTTCACAGGCTGTTGTAATTATTG
>JBNGBT010000005.1:0-263474 GCA_049903315.1 Candidatus Cloacimonadota bacterium
CAAGCAGTGAACCTCTCGAACCTCTTAAGAGCACAATAGTGACAGGCACATCTGGATTTAATGCCGAACCTCAGAACCGTGATGATGTGATAATACAATATCAAAGCGGTTATGATGATAATGGTATTGGTACAGGTGCTGCATTTGATGCAATGTGTGCTGCCAGATTTACCTCAACTGAGTTAACTCCTTACTATGACACTTATAATCTCACACAGGTGAATCTTCATATCAGAAGTGCAGACTTCACCCTGGTTGAACTTAAGGTCTGGGAAGGTGGTTCATTTGGTAACGCTGGAACAGAGGTTTACTCTCAGGACATCACAGCGAACATACTGATCGAACAATGGACGAACGTTGTTCTCACTACTCCAATACCACTTGTAAGTGGTAATGAATACTGGATTGGATACTCCATAACTGCAACTGCGGATCATCCTTGCAGTGTTGATGCTGGACCAGCGGTTGCTGGAAAAGGTGACTGGATGTTCTACAGTGGTTCATGGATAGAGATAAGCACAGCCTATGCGCTTGATTACAACTGGTGTATCCAGGGTGTGGTCAGTCTTGGCTCAGCTCCATGGATAACTGTTGATCCGACATTCGGAACGATTGCTCCTGGTGGTTCTATGCAAATAGCTGTCATGTTTGATGCTACCGAACTTACGTACGGTGAAATCAAGACCGCTGACATCGAAATCATACCTACACCAGATGTGGGCTCAGTTATCGTTCCTGTGACACTTACAGCCACTGATATAGTCTCGAATGGCGAAGTACCTGTAATAGAGACCGCATTGTATGCGAACTTCCCGAACCCAATGCTTCATTCTACAACCTTCAGCTTCAGTCTGAAAGAAAGATCTCATGTCAAACTGTCTGTTTACAACGTAAAAGGACAGTTGGTTGACGTCTTAGTCAATACTGAGATTGATCCGACACCTTCCTATAAGGTTGATTGGAATGGCACTGTGAACGGTAAGAGGCTTGCAAACGGTATCTACTTCTACAAGCTTGAGACAAACAGCAAGACCTTCCTGAAAAAGATGATCTTGATGAAGTAACTCGCGTTGAAACTCATATAAATCAAGGGAAGAAGGTTCGCCTTCTTCCCTTTCTTTTTATTTATTAAATATAATAATTATTATTAATAAACATTCCTTATTAAAAGTAAGGTTTAAAAAACTTGACTCCACCTCCTTTTATTCCATGAAAGTAACAATTCATTAAATATTCAACGTCTAAAAATATGACGCTTTGAAAGGAGAAAAGATGAAAAAGGTAATAACAGTTTTTGCTCTTCTGATACTTGTTACTGGTCTTGCGTTTGCAGAAAACCAAAAGATCATAGTACAAAATGTCAATGAGCAGCCTATTCTTTCCGGAACTGATTCACCAATGGTTACACCTCCGGCAAAGAGTAGAGATTTAACTCAAATTTTCTATGAAGATTTTGAAACAGGAGCTCCTGATTGGACAGCATGGGATGCAACAGCAACCCCGCCGATGTGGCATATTGATACATATAATGCATATGGCGGCTCCGGTATGTCCTGGTGGATGGGCGATCCCGATGTAGGCACAAATGGTGGGTATCTTGATCACTGGTATCAAGTCCTGGACACCCCTCCTATTCTGATTCCTGATCATGCGAAAAATGTTCTTAGTTTTCAGCAATTCCGCGCAATTGAAGCACTTGGTGTAAGTGGGAACTTCAATGGTTGGGATGGCTTAAATGTAAGAATTCGTCTTGCAACTGAAGAATATTCGGAAGCAGAAGTACTTACTGATTGCAATCCTGCTTATAACAGCACAAGCATGTACAGTTTTGGTTATGAACATGGTGAATGTCCATCAGGTATTCCCGGTATCCCCGGCTGGGGTGGTTCAACCTCTGGTTGGGAAGCAACATCAATTATTATTCCTCCCGCATGGAATGGCCAAAATGTAATAATCAGCTTTGCATTTGCTTCAGATCCTTCTTACAATACTGAAGATGATCCGGCATTAATTGGTGTTTTTGTGGATAATATTGCACTTGGAAGTTTTTATAACACCGGTGATGATGCCACTGGCTTTGATATGTTCTCTAACGTACCAGAGGGCGGGCAGCTTTGGCACATTTACGATGATGCTGCAGCACCTTCACCCACTCATGCTGCCGGTTGTTTTGATGCAGGAACTGGATTTTATAATCCAAATATGGATGACTATTATATTACCCCGGAATTTGATCTTCCTGCAAATGTAGATATTACTTGGGATATGTATGTACAAACAGATCTCGATGCTGGCGTATTCCCAGATTGTGACTATATTTATGTAGAAGTACGCCATGACGACGGCACAGGATGGAGTGCATGGTGGTCAGTAAGTAATCCTCTCGGAGATCCGGCTGGTAATAACTATGTATTCACAGGTAGCATTGCAGACTGGACACCTTTCTCTGCTGGTTGGTCCGGATACTCAGATATGTCAGTACTTGGTGGTATGACAGTTCAGTTCAGAGTTGGACTCCATTCAAATGCAGATCCCGTAACCACGTGGGGTTTCAATGTCGATAATTTCGAGGTTTTAGCTTCTCTGGATGTGTTACCTCCAACTAATCTCGTTGCCGACTATAACGAACAAACTGCTTTTGTTGACCTTGATTGGGACGCTCCAACAGGACTGGGTGGTGAAATGCAATGGGATGATGGAACATTTGAAAATGCAATTTCATTCACAACCGGTTCCGGTATCATGGGTGCAACCTTCCCCGTTGGCGGACAGTGTCAAATCCTTGAATTCACAGTGTTTAGTGAAACCTTAGCCGGCCCTACGACAATTGGCGTGTATGAAAAAGAGGGGGCATCATATTCTTCAACTCCCACTTATACTATGCCAATTACAACTCAGGCAGGTGCTGCTGCTACATATGATGTATCAGGACAACATTGGGATGTACAAAATAGCTTTATTCTCGGGTATGAATGTTCTGCAACTGTAGATTGTGGATTAGATGAGACTACAGTTCCAAGCGAGCATAGTATGGTCAATACAGGTGGTGCTTGGGCAACATGGGCAAGCGTTGCAGCAGCAAATCAACTCCCTGATGGAGAATGGGGTATTCGCTGTGAGACAACATATGCAACAGTACCAGCTCCAGACAGTTACAATGTATATCGTGGATTAGAAAGTGGAAACTATGATGATACTCCTGTTGGAAATACTGTTGACACCTTATTTACCGATGAAACAGTTGAACCTGGTAATACATATTATTATGCAATAAAAGCAGTATATCCTGCTGGTGAAAGTCAATTCTCAAATGAAGCGTCCGCTTTTGTTGAGGTGGCGTCTGCTGTAGAATATGCATATGATGACGGTACTGCTGAAATGGGTTACCGTGCCGGTTCACCTGCAAACTGTCTTGCAGTAAGGATCACTCCTGACCAATATCCTGTGAAACTTATCAGGATTAAATACTTCCTCACTGAAGTAAACCAGCAACTCATTGTGTATGCATGGGATGATGACGGTCCAGGCGGAATACCCGGAACCCAGCTTATTGATCCTATCTATATGATCCCTACGCAAAACCTGGTTGCCAATGATTGGAATGTAATCACCCTTCCGGATGATTCCAGATACGATATTGTTATCGAGAGTGGAGATTTCTATGTTGGTTGGTTCGAAGCTTCAAACAGCAGCCTGATCGGTGTCGATACAAACGGGCCATCCTATTTCAGAAGCTGGCAATATACCAGTGGATCATGGTTCGATTACAACATGGGTATCCCTCAGAATATGATGATACGTGCAGTTGTCGATACTAATGTTATTGTTGGCGTTGATGACGAACCTGTTACCGGAACCTATCTGCTTCAGAATTACCCAAATCCTGTAAAAGGTTCAACTCAGATTAAATATGGAATTCAGAATCATAACGGACCAGTTGAGATTGATATCTACAACATACTCGGTCAAAAAGTTGATTCTATACAGGGTGAAAAAGGTGTCGCAACCTGGAATCCTGGCGAACTTCCAAGCGGAATTTATTTCTATAAGCTTGAAACCGCTAATTTCACTCAGACACGTAAATTGTTACTGATCAAATAATAACCCTCTTAAGAATATAATAAAGTCCCAATCGTTCATTCGGTTGGGACTTTTTTTAATAAGATATAAGTTTTATTCTTCGGGTTCAGTTTTGACAAATATTCGATGAAGATTTGTAATAAGTTTTGAGGGAGTGATCGCTGCCTCTTCATATTCATCAACCAGAATGTCCGCTACCTCTCCATGAATGAATGCGCCTACGCGTGCAGCATCATACGGGGAAAAACTTTGTCCGAGTAACGATACAATAATTCCAGTGAGTACGTCACCGCTTCCCCCGGTTGACAAGCCGGGATTGCCTGTCACATTGAAGGTTATATTCCCGTCAGGATCTGCAATTATTGAAGTGCTTCCTTTAAGAAGAAGAGTAAGATTGTGATTATGGGTGAAATCAAGTATATATGACAGCAAATCGTTCTCGATCTCTTCAATGGTATGACCATTCAAGCGGGAAAATTCTTTTATATGAGGAGTAAAGATATAAGGTTTTCCTGCAAGCTGTTTCAAAGCAATTTTGTCTTTCTCGAATGCATTGATCGCATCTGCATCAATAATTGTCGGTTTATTGTTCCGTGCGAGAAATTCCCGCACGAACTCTGCGGTTTCTTCGTTCCTGGAAATGCCCGGTCCAATAGCTACTGCATCGCAAAATTCGACAAAATCAAGCACTTCATCAACTGCTTCGCGAGAAAAGGTCTGATGCTTTGTCTCTGATACTCCTCGTGTCATCACTTCAAGCAGGCTGACCTCAAATACCGTGCCCAGACTTTTTGGATGAAGGAGAGTTATCAAACCTGAGCCCATTTCCAGCGCTGCTTCAGACGCCATAATACCTGCCCCAGTTAAGCCCGGCGAGCCGGCAATAATTGCAATTTTACCATAATCACCCTTATGGGTATTTCTCATTCTATGCGGAAAGTAGTGAAGCACATCCGGCAAAATTTCTGCAATAGGGGGATTTTCTTCATAGGCAGATTCAGGTATGCCGATATCTACGATATACATTTCTCCGCAAAGGTCACGTCCGGGATAGAGCAAATGCCCGTATTTCATATTTGCCATTGTGATTGTAATGTCTGCATGGATCGCCACATTTGCAACCGTTCCCTTTTCGGCATCAAGACCGGATGGTATATCAATTGCAACGATGATCTCATCTAGCTCATTAATGACCTCTATTAGATTTTTCCTATAGCCCGTGACTTTGCCCTTGAGTCCAACTCCGAAAAGTGCGTCAATGATTACATCAAAATCATAAAACTGATCGAGGATTTTATCAAGGTCTTCCTTACTGGAAATGTACTGGAGCTCGCAATGCATTTTTTGAAGGATCGAGTGGTTCTTTTTTGCGAGAGGAGTAAATTTCTCTCTATCACCCACGACAAGACAACTCACGTCAAAGCCGTGGTTATAGAGCCATCGAGCAATGACCATCCCGTCTCCTCCGTTGTTGCCCGTACCACAGATAACTGCCACAGAGTCAGTATCTTCCAGCACTTCCATCTCTATGATTTCTGCACTCTTCTTACCTGCATTTTCCATTAAAATGATTGGTTCAATACCAAATTGCTCCTGCGCAGTTTTATCAAAATATCTCATTTCTTTAGGACTTAATATATACATATGTACCTCATTTATTCTTTTTTGTAAGCATTATTTCTATGGTAGTTCCTTCATCGGGTTCGCTCTTTGATACATATATCTTACCATGATGGAACTCTTCAATGATCCTTTTTGTGAGGGCAAGACCTAGACCCCAACCGCGTTTTTTTGTCGTAAATCCTGTATCGAAGATCAGTTTCTGTGATTTTTTGGGTATACCGCAACCTTCATCTTTGATCTGAATATAGAATTTGTCACCCTTATCATACGTAATAATAAAAATATTCCCGGACTTTTCCTTCAATGCATCTATGGCATTTTTGATGAGATTTTCCAGAGCCCATTTGATGAGATCAGGATCAAAGCAGATGACCTTATCTTCTGCATGATTGATATAGTTAAGGTTGACCTGCTTTTTTGAGCGGGGAATGCGCTCGCGGAAATAATCTAGGATTTCGTGAATGGTTGCTTCGATATTTGCTTGCTTTATCTGAATGTCGGAACCAACTTTGCCAAACCTGGATGCAATCTTTTCAAGATGACGAACATCCTCTTTCATACTTTGAATGATATCTTCCATTTGTTGGATATCTTTGCATCCCGCAGATTTTGATTTCAATACCTCCAGCCATCCGAGCAGGGATGTGATCGGCGTTCCAAACTGATGAGCCGTCTCTTTTGCCAGAGCCACCCACAGAGATTCTTTTTCCTGTTTTTTCATCAGTGAAAGACCTGAAATTCCTACAGCAATGAATAAAATAACAATGAAGAATTCAAGATAGGGCAGGAACTTCAGTCTTTTTATAGTATGGGAGGAGCTATATAAAATTTTAGAGATCACTTCCCCTGTTTGAGGTTCTTTGAGGAGTATAGATGTCTCATTCTTCTCCATATCAAAAGCGATTTCTCTTAATTTTTCCGGACTTATTTCTTCTTCAGAAGATTTTAATTCAAGATTTTTCCAATACTTTGGATTATTCTGCACATCCGTAACAATAATCGGAAAGTTTATCTTTTGAATGACTTCAGTGAGAATAATTTCAAGTAGTTCACTCTCAATATTATCTCTTGTTGAAACCTCTGCAAACCTTCCATATATCTTTGGAAAAACCTCGAGTTCCTTGCGCACTTGATGAAGCAGGTTATTCGAGTAGATCACAAATGATAAGATAATAATGATGCTCCCGATAATAAAATAGGACTTAATATAGGTCAGGTTTTTATTATTATTCTTCATCCTTGTCCTTGGCTTTCTGCCAGTAAAATTCCATTTCATCAAGATCGGCAGAGAAAATTTTATCCTTGAGCTCCTCCTCGATGAAATTGAAACGTCTTATAAATTTCTTAATAGTTCTATCCAGTGCATATTCAGGATCAATTTCCAGACGCCGCGCAAGGTTGACCAGAGCAAAGAGAATATCACCTAGCTCATCCTTCATTTTCTCATGATCTTTGGATCTATATTCTTCTTCAAATTCCTTAATTTCTTCTTTGAGTTTATCAAATATCAGGTCAACTTTATCCCAGTCAAAGCCCACAGTTGCGGCTTTTGCCTGGATTCTCCGGGCTTTTATAAGTGAAGGAAGAGATATTGGGAGTCCTTCCAGAATTGATTTTCTACCTGTTTTCTCTTTTTTCTTTATCATTTCCCAGTTGTGCTCGACTTCTTCATGATCTTTTACAGATATATCTCCAAAAATATGCGGATGCCGCCTTTCCATTTTCTCATTTATTGAATTGAGAATGTCCTGTAAAGTGAAACGATCTTCTTCTTCAGCGATCTTTGCCTGGAATACTATGTGAAGCAACAGGTCACCAAGTTCTTCTTTCATGTGCATATCATCTTTATGATCAATCGCTTCAGAGAGCTCATACACTTCTTCTATCATATGTGGACGAAGTGTTTCGGGTGTTTGTAGCTTATCCCAGGGACAACCCTTTTCGGGATCGCGAAGTGTTTTCATGATCTTTACAAGTTCATCAAATTCTTTCATTGAATGCCCCAGATTCCTAAATAAAATTTAATAAGTTCATTACCGGTTATCATACTTACGAACATGGCAATGACTATGAATGATCCGAATGGAATTAATACAGTATGCCGAACTTTCGAAAAAGCATAGAGTATCATACCTATCACTGAACTGAGAAATATTGTCAAAAAAGTGAGCTTTAAACCTAAGGACAAACCGATCAAAGCTATCAGTTTTATATCTCCGCCACCCAACCCATCACGTTTGGTAATAACACGAAAAATAAAAGCAATCAAAATAAAAACTCCTGCGCCGAATGCAAGTCCAATGAGGGCATTCCAAAATCCAAGTCCATTGAAAAATGAAAAGATAACTGCGACAATAATCATCGGATATGTAATGATGTCAGGTATGATACGGTGATGAAGATCGAGAAAAAAAATGAGAATTCCAGCGATTATTAAAAGGGAGAACTGAAAAAACAGAACTGAGAAGTGGAATTTCAGGAACAATAATATAAGCAACAAAGGAGTAATAATCGGAATAATGAGCACATACAAGGGAATATTATTATTACAGTTCGAACACTTTCCCTTACATAGAATATATCCAATGATCGGGATTTGATGAATAAACCTGAGATGTAGGTTACAATTACTGCACTTTAACGAATGAAAAATGTTTTGTCTTTTAGGGTATTGCCAAATAATTCGGGTGCAGAGCCATCCTATTATAATGCCTGCAAAAGCAAGTGTTAAAATCCAGATTTTCCACATTCAAATCTTTTATCGAAATGTATGATAATAGGTCGGGAAGCTCTGGTATTCGATACGAAATCTCAGATTCTCAGTAGGGGCATAATCGAGACTGAAGTTGGGCAGGATTTTGGTATTTTCATTTGAAACAAGTGGACTGCTTGAGCCAAATTTACCATAATTTACAAAGTTTAGGTCAAGAGCGAGTTTTAGTTTATCAGAGAGGGGAAGTGTGAAGCTATTGCAGAAATTGCTGAGATAATACGCACTTTTCGTTCCGCTGTTATATGTTGTAGAAAAACTTATTGATTGACTCATTTTGAGGTTGTTAAGCGGTAATTTCGAGGGGAAAGAGAAAGAGGATGGTGCATTTTGAGGTGGTGTAAGGTCTTGAGCACAAAGAATGCTCGAGCACAAAAGTATAAGAGCCGCACATAAAGAAATATATTTCATATAATCTCCTAAAAAATATTTTTACCACGAAAGTCACGAAATACGCGAATGAACAGTTTGTCTTGTTCAAAAAAATATAAGCTTCTCATCTCTTTCTAAAACCCTCAGAGTCCAGAATGAGCTTAGAAAACAATGCATTCTCAATCAAGGAATTTGTACGAGAATCGAGATAAAACACTGCTCTTTGATTCGAATAACTCATTTCACTGTAAATAAAATTTTTGTGATTTTCGTGTTTTTCGTGGTTCATTGTTGTATTAAGGATAAATTCTGTAAAGCATTCGAGGGAAGGGGATAGCTTCTCTAATATGACGCACACCCGCCATCCAGCCGATCAAGCGCTCCAACCCGACACCGAATCCGCTATGGGGAACAGAGCCGTATTTTCGTAAGTCAAGATACCATTGATAATCATCTAATGATATGTTATCTTCTTCCATTCTCTTTTTGAGTATGTGATAATCGTCTTCTCTTTGCGAACCACCGATTATCTCGCCAAATCCCTCTGGTGCTATAAGGTCTGAGCCAAGAGAAATTTCATGGTCTTGTGGATCTTCCTTCATATAAAATGCTTTGATATGTTTGGGCCATTTTTCGACAAAGATCGGCACATCGGAACCTTCAGCAAGAGCTTCTTCTTCCGGAGTGCCCATATCATCTCCAAAATGAATTTCTATTCCCTTTTGCTGTAGTGTTTCTATCATTTCTTTGTAGGAAATAATCTTGAAAGGAGCATCTGCTTTGTGTAGTGTTTCGACATCGCGTTCGAGTGTTTGCAGGTCTGTCAGATTGTTTTTCAGAACAGATCGAATGACAAATCTTATCAGATTTTCCTGTATTTTCATATTCTCTTTGTGCTCTACATAGGCAGCTTCCGCATCCATCATCCAGAATTCGGTAAGATGCTTGCGAGTTTTAGATTTTTCTGCACGGAACACAGGACCGAAATCATAGACTCTCCCCAAACTCATGATACCTGCTTCGAGATAAAGTTGACCCGATTGTGAAAGATATGCCTTGCCTTGATCAAAATAGGGGACTTCGAAAAGAGTAGTTGTTCCTTCGCATGCATTGGGTGTGAGAATTGGGGAATCAAACCTGAAAAAGCCATGTTTATTCAAGTATTCACAAATTGCAAAATACACCGTATGCCGGATTTTCATAAGAGCATTTTGCTTACTGGATCGCAGCCAGAGATGCCGGTTTGAAAGCAGGAAATCTACGCCATGTTCTTTCTTGCCGATTGGATAATCTTCAGCTATATGTACGATTTTGATGTCTGTGAGTTGAAGCTCGTATTCACCCTCAATATTAGGATGCTTCTTTGGAATACCGGTAATAATGATTGATGATTCAAGTGTTAGAGCTTTTACTTTTTCGAACTTCTCTTCACCAAGATCAGGTTTCCATGCAACTGCCTGCACTTCTCCAGTTCCGTCCCGAAAGATGATAAAGCGGAGTTTGCTGCTCGATTTTCTGTAGTTCCTGACCCAGCCCTGAAGGGTCACTTCTTTTCCAATATATTTTGAGAGGTCTTTTACAAATATTTTCTTAGCCATGTCTATTTCAAATCCATGTTTTTTCTATTTTGATCAATATCTTCCATTATTTTGTAGGCAACTTGCAGAGCTTGATAACCATCTTGAGCATTCACGATCGGGCGAATATCGGTTTTTATAGATTGAATAAAGCTCTCTATTTCAGCTTTGAGCGGTTCTTTTTCTATAATGGGAAGTTCTTCAGTTCTAAAAAGCTCAAAAATATTGGCATCGCGCTTTCCTGCCATGACATCTTTCATGATCTCATCAACTTGTGGGTTCTTTTGAACCACCCGCACTTTTTTATCCTGATAATCGAGGGAAATATACATATCTTTCTGGAAAAAACGTATTTTTCTTTCTCTCTTAAGGGATATCCTGCTCGATGTGATGTTTGCCAGTGCCCCATTCTCGAACTCGATCTTTGCATTTGCAATGTCGATATCGTTTGTAAGGATGGGTACACCTACTGCATTTATTTCTTTTACTCTACTCTGTACGAGTGACAGGATAATATCAATATCATGGATCATAATATCATACACAACCGGAACATCACTGCCGCGTGGAGTGAATGGGGCAAGCCGGTTTGCTTCAATAAAGATTGGTTTGAGCAAAACAGATGAGAGTGCCATAATTGCAGGATTGAAACGCTCGATGTGTCCAACCTGGAATTTTACTCCGCTTTTTTCAACAAGCTCAACGATCTTCCTGGCATCATCAAGGGTACTGCAGATGGGTTTTTCTACGAGCACATGCTTATTATGTTCAACGCAGTATTTTGAATACTCATAATGCGATTGTGTGGGGCATGCAATGCTCAGCAGATCAGAATGTATGAGCAGTTCGTCGAGATTGTCATAAACCTGACAACCGTTTTTATCTGCAATCTCATGTGCCCGTTCTTTGTCTGTATCAAAAATACCAACGGATTCGATGTCCTGCAACTCGCTGTAAATCCTTGCATGGTGCTGTCCTAAGTGACCAACTCCGATAACGCCTGCTCTCATTTGTCATCCTTTGTATCTGTTTTCTCCGCATTCTTCTTTTTGCTGTAGGAAATCCCAAGATTAAACACTGCATAGAGTATCAGAAGATAGGCAACGATTCTCATTAAAATTGTAATACCCATAATGAAGGTGCTGAAGATTATCTCATTAAGTATGAATATCACTGCGAAAAGTGCAAAAGCAATTCCTATCAGTAGCGGTGACTTATTTTGAGTTTCCCTGTATGCCCATAACCCAAGTGCGAAAATAATGGAGAATAGTAAAAAATAAAAAATTGGAAGGATCGTAAAAAATATAGCTGCCATTATTTCTCCATATCTGTTTATAAACTTATTGAGATAAATGCATAGAGGTCAATTTGCTGTCAATTATTTTGCTTTGAGAGTGAAACATAGAAATCTATATTATTCGAAATGTATGAAATAAAATGATACGAACTATTTTTTCACAACAGCATTTGCACCTAAAACACTATTTTATTTGACAAATAAACCATCTTGCGAAATTGCTCATTCAGTTCAAATCAAGGAAAATGAAATGATTGCTCAAGTACATGATTTTTTAAAAAAAATGATAAAGCTCTCTAAGCAAAAGACGGAGCTCCTGGATTTTGTACATGCCGTTCATAAGCTGTTTGCTGATGAGTTAAATATTCAGAAATCATTATTCATTCTTGCTATCGACAACTATTTTTTAAAAAGTTCATATAACGCAGAACAGGAAGAATATTGGGACATCCGTACGAATGAATTGCAGGATGAGGACAGGTTTTCCCGACTCGCAGATATTGTATTCAAAGAGATAAATTTTAAAAGCGATTCCGATATTAAGATCAAGATACAGGATCTTAATATGCCCGTAGGATACATCATCGTTCGATCAATTGATGAGGGTAACGATCTGCTGGCGATATTGGAAGAGATAAAAGACTTCTTCTTTCTCATCTGCAAGTCAATCTATCGGCAATTACAATTGCATGAAAGAGTGAAAGAATTGAGCTGTCTGCACAGCATCAGCAAAATTGCAGAGAATACAGATCTCAGTATTTCAGAATTTCTTACAGAGATTGTTCGTCTTCTCCCACCTGCTTTGCAATTTCCCGCACAAGCAAGTGCGCGCATTGTCTACAATGACCAATCATTCCAGACTGATACATTTACCGAGGGTGAGCGCTCACTAAACGCTCCTATAGTATTAGGCAAAACAAAAACCGGTTTTGTAGAAGTGAGTTATCCAAATGATTTTCAATTGCCGGACAGTTATTTATTTTTAAAAGAAGAAGAACATCTGATTAGCATCATCGCTCAGGAATTGAGTATTACACTGGAAAAGAAAAAAGCTGAAAAAGAAAGTCAGAACTTAGAGAAACAGCTTCGCCATGCAGACAGACTCGCGACACTGGGGCAACTTTCTGCTGGTATCGCCCATGAGATCAATGAACCTCTTGCCGGAATTTTGGGATTGGCTCAATTGATGGAGAAAAATCAAAGTCTTGATGAGCAGGCTCAATCTGATTTGGAAAATATTGTCTCAGCATCATTACATGCGCGGGAAGTTGTAAAAAAATTGATGCTTTTTGCACGTCAAATGCCTTCTTCCCAAACCATTCTGAATTTGAATGAGGCTGTTAATAATGCTGTCTTTTTTTTGGAATCCCGCTGCCGCAAGAACTTAGTGAAGATCACACTCGATCTGAAAAAAGGTATACCAAGTATCAGAGCAGATTCTTCCCAGATCCACCAGGTACTCATTAACCTGATCGTAAATGCGCTGCAAGCTATGCCGGATGGTGGTATTATAAACCTCAGAACATATTTTGATGACGAACTTGTTTTTCTGGAATGCAGGGATAACGGGATTGGCATGAGCAAGAACATACTGAGTCAGATATTTAATCCTTTCTTCACAACAAAAAAAGTGAATGAAGGAACCGGTCTTGGATTATCAGTGGTGCATGGAATTATTTACTCCCATGGCGGTGAAATAAAAGTGACCAGTCAACTGAACAAGGGAACAAAATTCTTGATAACATTTCCACACGCTTTAAAGGAAGGTTAATAATGAAAAATAAGAGAATTCTTGTTTTGGATGATTCAGATATAACCAGAGATGTGATAAAGCGAAATCTTGCTGCTCATGGTTATCAACTTTATACAGCTGGAAACTTTGATCTGGCGAAGGAAATACTTCAGGAAATCGAACCGGATCTGGTGATCACAGATTTAAAAATGCCAGACATCAGCGGATTGGATGTTATAACCTATATCACTGAAAATTTCAAGAATGTCGAAATAATTGTTATCACTGGTTATCCTACCATTACCTCTGCTGTTGATGCTGTAAAACTTGGTGCTGATGATTATTTAACAAAACCATTTACGGATGTAGAACTTTTAGCAGCAGTGAAGAAAGCATTGGAAAAACAGGATAATAAACGGGAATTTAACCGGGAAATCACTGATGGATTCGGAGAAAAATTCGGAATTATAGGCAGTTCTGAGAAGATGCTGGAAGTGTTTAAAACAATCAAAAAAGCTTCTGAAATAAACAGCACAGTAATGATTACCGGCGAGAGCGGAACCGGAAAAGAATTAGTGGCGCGAGCAATTCATTATACTGGCTTCAGGGGAGCGGCGTCTTTTGTTCCCATAAATTGCGGAGCAATACCGGAAACACTTTTAGAAAGCGAGTTGTTTGGCTATGTGAAAGGTGCTTTTACAGGTGCTCATACTACCCGTGATGGTTTTTTTAAAAGTGCCAATAAAGGCACGATCTTTTTAGATGAGATATCTGAAACCTCTATGATGCTTCAAATCAAATTACTACGTGTGATCCAGGAAAAAGAAGTGTATATGGTAGGTTCCACTGAAGCTCAGAAAGTCGATGTCCGAATTCTGGTTGCATCCAATAAAGACTTATATGGATTAGTGAGATTGGGTAAGTTCAGAGAAGATCTTTTCTATCGTTTGAATGTTCTCACTATCAACATTCCTCCTCTAAGAGAACGGGGTACAGATATTTTCCAGCTCGCCAATTATTTTGCCAATAAATACGCAAGTGAATTCGATAAGAAAATTCCATCCTTCAATGATGAAGTGCTGGATATATTAGGAAAGTATAACTGGCCCGGTAATGTGCGTGAATTGGAGAATCTTGTTCATCGCTTAGTGATAATGAATGAAGATGGAATAATCCGCAAAGCTGATCTGCCTGTTTTTATGAAATCCAGGATCAGCAATGTGAGTGATGTAAAAAGAACTCTGCAAGAAGTCGAAATCGAGCACATCAAAAATGTGCTGGAATATACAGACAATAATAAATCAAAAGCATCTGAAATTCTACATATCGATCGCAAAACTTTAAATAATAAGCTCAATCAAGAAAATAAAAAAAATTCTTAAACAGAGCTAAATGCGTTTCATATTCTGACTTACAATACCTGAAGTCGCTGTGGAATTCTAGAAGTATGGGGAAAATTTCCTCATTTTTCAATTGTAATATTTTTTATATTCACTATCAATAAGTTACTTTTATCATTTATCATTTTATTTTACTGCAGTGTTATCAGGCATTTGCAGCTTTCGGATAACTAATTTTTTATTTTTCCATCTTTTGGCATAAAAATTGCAAATAGACAAATCAAAAATGCAGAAAATTACAAAGGAGAAAAGATGGAAAAGTCTTTCAATGCATTTAAAATGGCACAAGATCAGTTTGATGCAGTTGCCGACAAATTAGACCTGAATGAAGCTTCAAGAGAACTCTTGAGAACTCCAATGCGGGAATATCATTTTACTATTCCTGTGAAAATGGACGATGGAACCTCTAAAGTGTTCCGTGGATTTCGCATTCAACACAATGATGCCTTAGGACCATGCAAAGGTGGAATTCGCTTCCATCCACAAGAAACTGTTGATACAGTTCGCGCACTTTCCATGTGGATGACATGGAAAACATCTGTTGTTGATATTCCTCTTGGCGGAGGAAAGGGTGGAGTGATTTGCGATCCGCATAATCTATCAGCCAGAGAACAAGAGCAGATTTGCCGTGGTTGGATTCGCCAATTGCATAAAAATGTGGGTCCGCTTCGTGATATTCCTGCTCCCGACGTGATGACGAATGGACAGCATATGTTGTGGATGTTGGACGAGTATGAAACGATTATGGGTGAAAAATATCCCGGGATGATAACCGGTAAACCAGTTGGTATGGGTGGTTCACTTGGCAGAACTGAAGCGACAGGTTATGGTGTTATCTTTACTGTTCGTGAAGCTCTGAAAGAAATGAATATAAACATCGAGGATACCACTGCTTCCTTCCAGGGATTCGGTAATGTTTCACAATATGCTATTAAATTGTATAACCAGCTCGGCGGTAAAGTGCTCTGCGTTTCCTGTTGGGATCAGCAGGATCAAACATCCTATGCTTTCTATAAAAAAGAAGGAATCAATATAGATGAACTTCTTAATATCACAGACAGATTCGGTGGAATCAACAAAACAAAAGCTAAAGAGCTTGGTTATGAAATACTTCCGGGCGAGAAGTGGATTGAAATAGAGTGCGACATATTGGTTCCTGCGGCTATGGAAAATCAGATAACTGGCGAAAATGTGAACAAGATCAGTTCAAAAGTAAAACTGGTTGCAGAAGGAGCTAATGGACCCACTACACCGGAAGCTGACGAAGTACTCAAAGAGCGCGGCATTTTCATGATCCCGGATTTCCTGTGCAATGCAGGCGGAGTTACCTGCAGCTATTTCGAGCAGGTGCAATGCAATATGAATTATTTCTGGAGCAAAGATGAAGTTCTTGGAAAACTCGATTACAAAATGACTACTGCGTATCACAAGGTTTCTAAACTCGCAAGAGAAAAGAAAATATACATGCGTGACGCAGCTTATATGATCTCTGTCGACAGAGTAGTACGAGCCTCTGTTGCCAGAGGTTGGATATAGAGAAATATCCTCCGTAAAGGGCAGATTCACGTCTGCCCTTTAGATATTATTAAAAGGAAATGCAATGAAAAGCGGACAAAAATTTCAGCGGGAGACCGGATTCTTTCATGATGGTTTTACCTATATCGGAACAGGCTTTCCGGGTGGTAAAGCCTCAGGTTTGGCTTTATCGCAAAATATTTTGAAGAAACACTTCCCTGAAGGTGATATTGCTGGAATGCAGGTTAATATACCACACACAACCGTATTGCTGAGTGGAGTGTTCGATCAATTTATGAAGGAAAATGATCTCTATGAAATTTCTCTCTCAGATGCTTCCGATGAAGAAATTGCAATCAGTTTTATAAATTCTTCTTTTGGTGGCTTATATACCGGGGATCTATACTCTTTGATCTCAAATGTCGATAAGCCACTCGCAGTACGTTCCTCAAGCATTTGCGAAGATTCATTGAACGAACCGTTTGCCGGATTTTATGAAACAAAAATGGTGGCAAATAATCAGGTAAGCATCACAGATAAATATAATGCTTTGGTCAATGCCATCAAATATGTGTATGCTTCACTTTTCTTTAAGCAGTCTAAGAAATATTTTCAAACCATTAATCGCGATATCAGTGATGAAAAGATGGCTGTTATTATTCAAGAAGTTGTGGGTGATCAGCATGGAGATTTTTTCTATCCATACATTTCAGGTGTACTGAAATCCTACAATTTCTATCCTTCAGAGCAGATTGAACCGGATGCAGGTTTTGCTGCATTGGCTTTTGGCTTGGGTAAAACGATCGTTGACGGCTCAAGTTGCTGGAGCTACTGTCCGCGCTATCCCCGCACTCCTCAACCATTCAATAATATGAAAGACCTATTGAATAATACCCAAAAAGAATATTGGGCTGTGAACCTGGGAAAGATCAATAATTACAATCCTGTGGCGGAAACTGAATACCTGGCATTAAATTCTATCTTCGATATCAAAGACAAAAAATTACTCAGACATATCTGTTCCACTTATGACCATGCGAATGACCGCCTTATTATGGGTGTGCAGAATTATGGTGCTCCTGTCTTGGATTTTGCTCCTATTTTACGGGCTGAAACTTTGCCTTTGAATACTGTGATCTCCGAGATAATTAAAGCATGTGAGGAAGAAACAAACAGCAAAGTAGAAATTGAATTTGCAATATCTTTGGGAACAACAAATAATCCCCAACCACGATTTGGTTTCCTGCAACTTCGACCAATAAATATTTCAAATGAGATTATCGATTTGCCGAAAATTGCAGATAATACAGATGAATTGCTGCTTTTTTCAAGAAATGTAATGGGAAACGGGAAATCGAATGACATTTTTGATATTGTGTACATTCGTCCGGAGAATTTCGAAATTCAGTACACAAATCAGATAGCTGCTGATATCTCTGAATTTAATGCACTTTTTACTGCGAATAAACGTAAATATCTGTTGATCGGATTTGGAAGGTGGGGTACATCTGACCCATGGTGTGGAATCCCGGTGCAATGGCCGCAGATCTCGAATGCGAAAATAATTGTTGAAACAGTACTGCCAAACATGAGAGCAGATTTCAGCCAGGGCGCACACTTCTTCCACAACATGACTGCACATAATGTATTCTACTTCTCTGTTGATAAGGAAGACGCCAAAAACCTTGACTGGAATTGGATTCAGCATCAGAAAACAATTAACGAAACGAAATTCGTGAAGCATGTAAGATTAAAGCGAAATCTGACCGTGCTGGTTGACGGCAGACACAGCAACGGTGCTATATTTAAGAATGAAGATATAAAACAATGAACACAATTGAAGAAAATCCTAATACATTAATAGAAAGCCTGAAAGAAAGACAAAAAGAGCTTAATTGTATTCATGGGCTGGAAAGCATTTTAGCCGATTTCGATCAACCTCTGGAGAAAATATTTAGGGAGATCTTAGATATTCTTCCTCACGGCTGGCAATTTCCCGACCTCTGTTTTGCCGAAATAGAATATTATGATAAGGTGTATAAAAATTCAAAATCACTCAACACAGAATATGTACAGAAGTCTCCTTTACACAAAAACAATATTCGATTTGGAGAGATTCGGATCTACTATTCCGATGTTCCGCCTGAGCTTCATCATGATCCTTTTCTCAAAGAAGAATACTCTCTTTTAAACACTGTTGCAAGCATCCTGGCTTCCTATCTCGCAGTGCGTTCATACAGGGAAACCGCACCCATCTCAGCGCATCGTGGTGAATGGAAAGTTATCATCAATATGTTGCAAAAGACGGATATTAAGCTTTTTTTGCGCATAGCCAGAAAGCTGCTGAATCTCCTTTATCAAAAAGGAATCGGAGAAGTGAAATCGATCTATGCATCATTCGGAGCTACTACCCGTGGCTCTGAAATTGAGTTAAGCCAGGAAATCAATGTTCCACTGAAGAAAAAAGATTATAAAGATACAATCAAGTTAAGTGATCAGATATTCGAAATTGCCGAAAAACATTTTGCCGACGAAGAATTAATGGATTATATCCGCAAGTGGATGCAGGAAGATAAATTGAACTTTTTGGTCATCTCTCTGGAAAGTAAGGATACAAACCTCTCCGAACTCCAAGATGCCATTTTCCATTATAATAATCAGGATATTGATAAAGAAAGTCTCTCGCCGTTTGCTTACATGAATGTAAAAGTGCTACTCATTCAGAAGTTGTTCACCAATCAGCTTGAATTCATTAATGTTGCGAAGAATTATATTGAAGTTGATGATTTTTATGAAGTATTGCAGCATACGATCTTTCCAAGCAATTCACATGGAAAACTGGGTGGAAAAAGTACTGGTCTTTTCTTTGCCAATAATATTGTGAAACGCGAAGCTGATGAAGATTTCGCGAAATACATTAAAACACCACAAACCTGGTATATTACTTCCGATGCGATGCTTCACTTCCTTCATTATAATAATTTGGAAGAAATCGTAGAACAGAAATACAAGGATATTGAGAGTGTTCGGGCTGAATATGGCAATATTATCCAGATGTTTAAAAATTCCCATTTCCCGCACGAGATTTCAAAAGGATTATCTCAATTCCTGGATGTTTTGGGTGACAAGCCGATCATCGTGCGAAGTTCTTCTCTTCTTGAAGACAGCTATGGCGCTGCTTTTTCCGGTAAGTATAAAAGTCTTTTCCTGGCTAATCAGGGAAATAAGCAGGAGCGATTGAATGCTTTGGAGGACGCCATTGCAGAAGTATACGCTTCCATCGTAGGACCTGATCCGATTGAGTACCGTAAGGAACGCGGTCTTCTTGATTTTAAGGAAGAAATGGCAATTCTTATACAGGAAGTAGTTGGAACGAAATGCGGGAAATACTTTTTCCCTGCTTTTGCTGGAGTTGCTTTTTCTAATAACGAATTCCGTTGGTCTTCCCGAATAAAACGAGATGATGGACTTGTACGAATGGTTCCTGGATTGGGAACACGTGCTGTGGACAGATTGAGCAATGATTATCCTGTTCTAGCATCTCCCGGAAAACCGGGTATCAGGGTTAATGCAACGACCGAAGAAATATTAAAATGCAGTCCTAAGAATATCGATCTGATCAACCTGGAAACGAATTCATTTGAATCATTGCCAATCCGAGAAGTTATAAGGGATTGCAAAGAACAATTTCCTCTTTACCGGCAACTGTTCTCAGTTTATGAAGATAACGAGCTCATCGAAAAATCCGGCTTCAATATCGATTTTGAAAACGATGACTTAATCGTCACATTCAATGGTTTGATCAACAATACTCCTTTCTTGAAAAGGATTAATAAGATTCTTGAGATATTGAAAGAAAAGTTGGGTACTCCGGTAGATGTGGAATTCGCAGTGAAAGATGACGACTTTTATCTTCTACAATGCCGTCCTCAGAGTTTTTCTAAAACTGATAATCCGCAACCTATTCCTCAGGATATTCCCGACAACGATATCCTATTTTCCGCGCATAAATATATTTCGAATGGGTTTGTCCCGGAGATTTCTTACATGGTTTATGTGGATCCTGAAAAATACAGCGATCTCCATACTATTGATGAGCTGCACAAAGTAGGGCGTTGTATCGGAAGGTTGAATCTGTTACTTCCAAAAAAGAAATTTATCCTGCTAGGACCCGGACGATGGGGGAGTAAGGGAGATATAAAATTGGGCGTGAACGTCACCTATTCAGACATTAATAAAACAGCTGTTCTCATCGAAATAGCGAAAGAAAAGGGGAATTATGTTCCCGATCTATCCTTTGGCACACATTTCTTCCAGGATTTAGTAGAAGCACAAATTCGTTATATTCCACTCTATCCTGATGAAGAGGGTAATATATTCAATAAAAATTTTTTCAGGTTTTCAAAAAATATCCTACCCGATCTTGTGCCTGACTTTATGGATTTGCAGGATTGTGTTAAGGTTATTGATATTTCTGCAGAAACTGATGGTAAAATTCTGAAGATATTCATGAATGCTGATCTGGATGAAGCAATCGGGTACGTAGGAATGCCAGGTATAAGCCGGGACTACGTCTCTTATCAGCCCGAGAGTTATGATAAAAGTGCTGATAATTATTGGTTCTGGCGTATGCAAGTATGCGAGTTCCTGGCGCAAAATATTGAAGCAGAGAAGCTTGGCGTAGAAGCCCTTTATGTTTTCGGAAGCGTGAAAAACGCTAATGCAGGTCCAGCGAGTGATATCGACCTGCTGATTCACTTCAGGGGAAATGAGATGCAGAGAAAAGAACTTATTGCATGGTTGGATGGCTGGAGTTTGTCATTGGATTATTCAAACTATCTTAAAACAGGTTATAAAACCGGGGGACTTTTAGATGTACATATCATCACTGATGAGGATATCGAGAATAAAACCAGTTTTGCTCTCAAGATCAATGCTGTGACCGATGCAGCAAGAAAACTGGATATGAGGAAATGACCGCTGCACTATTCACCAGTGATTTGCATGGTTCCAAAAAGAAGTATGATTTTCTCTTTGATAAAATTCTCGCAATAAGACCAGCCGCTGTTTTTCTAGGGGGAGATTTGATGGGATTTAGCGCGAAAGGGCGAAACGAAGCACTTCCCACAGGTGAGGATTTTTTATATGATTACCTTGCAATGAATCTCAAAAAAATCAGTGATGAACTGAAAGATAAATATCCTGCTATTTTTGTGATCCTGGGAAATGATGATCCTAAAATTCATAAAGCCGCATTACTTGATATTTCTACAACTGGTCTCATCAGTTATGTAAATGAAAGAACAGTGAAATTCCATGAATATACAGTGATTGGCTATTCGTATGTACCGCCCACCCCGTTTTTAAATAAGGATTGGGAAAAATATGATGTATCCCGCTTTGTGGATGTTGGTTGTGTGTCTCCGGAAGAAGGCTATCGCAGTATTCCGGTTTCAGAACATGAGCTGCGATTTTTCACAATAAAACGTGATCTGAACAGACTTTTTACTAATGCTGATCTTTCAAAAACCATTTGTTTGTTTCATTCACCTCCTTACAATACAAAGCTTGATCGTGCTGCACTTGACGGTGTGAGTGTTGATCACGCACCAGTGGATGTTCATGTGGGAAGTATTGCTATCAAAGAATTCATTCTTACGAGATCTCCCTACATCACTTTACATGGTCATATTCATGAATCTTCGAGAATTACTGGCAGTTGGATGGAAAAAATCGGAGATACAATCTGCTTTCAGGGAGCAACAGAGCGAGATAAAAACGGCATCATCCTGTTTGACTTAGATGATCCGAAAAATGCTGAGATGCTGAGAGTTTAAGCAAATTTATACAGATAGTGGTTGCTGGTTAATAAAAATCCCTATTCCTCTCCAACTCAAAAAATATCGTATTTGCAGCAATGGTGATCGCTGCGGTCTCTGCACGTAAGATATGATTTCCTAAAGATACAATTTGAGCTGAATGCTCTTTTGCAAAATTCACTTCTTTCTCCTCAAAACCGCCTTCCGGACCAACGATCAGACAGATATCCTTCTTTGCATTAAGAAGCACCTCCTGAAGATTTTGCTCATTTTCTTCTTCCCATGCGAGAACCGGCATGTATTCGCGAGATAATTTCTTTAGTAATTCATTGAAATTAAGAGGGTTATGAATTTCTGGGAGATGTGTGGAATCGCACTGCTTGATCGCAGCCACTGCAATTTTCTGGAGTCTTTCGAACTGGTTGGCAGATAGGGATGTTTTTACATTTCTATGTGCAAAGAAAGGAAAAAATTCATACACACCAAGCTCAGTGCATTTTTCAATGATAAATTCATTATGTTGCTTTAAAAGAGAGAATGCCAGTGCAATGTGCGGACGTGATTTCTCTTTTTTTGTAATCTGCTCTACCTGCAGGATCATTTCGTGAGATGAAAAATTTTTTATCCTGCATTCTGTAAGCAATCCCTTGCCATTTGTTGTGTGAAGGGAATCTCCGACTTTCTTTCGTAATGTATTCTTTACATGCTTAAATTCTGTGTCTGACAGAATAATCTCCTTTGAAGTATCTGTAAGATCAGGTGTGTAGAAAATTGGCATATAGGTTAAATAAAATTATACAAAATAGTCTTTGATCTTATCAAAAAATGATTTTCCGGGCTTCAAATCTCTCTTTTGATCAAAAGGTGCGATCTTACTGTATAATTCCTTTTCCTCGCTGGATATTTTGTTGGGAATTACCACAATTATTTTCACATACAGATCACCTTTTCGAGTACTGTTCAGGTGGGGTAAGCCCTGTCCGCGCAATCTGAAAACTTTGCCTGATTGTGTACCTGATGGTATCTTCATTTTAGCGTGACCTTTAAGTGTGGGGACTTCAAGAGTATTGCCAAGGACTGCATCCGATACAGTGATTGGAAATGTGCAAATGAGATCCTGTCCGTCCCTGTCAAAAAGGTCGTTTTTCTTTTCTTTGATATAAACCAGTATATCACCGGCAGGACCGCCCTGTTTGCCTGCGTGTCCCTGTCCTCGGAGTTTCAGATATTGTCCGTCTGAGACACCTGCAGGAATATCGACTTTGATAGTTTTTACAGAGGAAATTCTGCCATCGCCATTACATTTTGTGCACTTATTCTGGATACTTTGACCAGTTCCATTACATGCAGGACAGGTCGTGATCGTTGACATCTGCCCGAAGAATGATTGACGTACTTGTTTGACTCTTCCAGAGCCGCCGCACTGCTGGCAGGTCGCAACTTTTCCATCAGCTGATCCGGTTCCATGACATGCATCACATGTTTGCTTGATGTTGACTTTGAGCCTCTTGGTTACGCCCTTTGCTATTTCTTCTAAAGTGAGAGAAAGGGATATCTTGAGATCACCGCCGCGATTAACTGTGTGCTGCCGAGGTTGACCCCCAAAACCAAATCCTCCTCCACCTCCACCAAAGAAGGTTTCAAAAATACTGCCGACATCTCCAAAGATGTCTGAAAAGTCATTCGCATGAGTGAAATTATCCCATGTAAAGCCGCCGCTGCCAAATGAGCCTTCAACTCCTGCATGACCGAACTGATCGTACTTTTTGCGCTTATCTTCATCACTCAAAACTTCGTAGGCTTCAGATGCTTCTTTAAATTTTTCTTCAGCTTCCTTATCATCTTTATTCTTATCAGGATGATATTTCAATGCCAGCTTTCTATACGCACTTTTAATATCGCTTTGTGAAGCGCTTTTTTCAACACCGAGTACTTCGTAGTAATCTCTCTTTGCCATATTCTGTTGCAACCTTCTTTATTGATACGCACGGGAACCGCGAGAGTGCAATCCCCGTGCATAATGTTATTTGGATTTATTTATTTTCTTCGTCATCAACAACTTCGAAATCAGCATCTACTGCGTCATCATCAGGTTGTTCCTGTTGTGTTTGCTGCTCTTGCTGTCCGGCTTGTTCCTGTCCGGCTGCCTGTTCTTGCTGCTGTTCCTTTTGCTGATTCATAGTTTCCTGATATACTATCTCGCCGAGTTTCTGAGCTTTTTGCTCGAAATCCGCTTTTGCCTGTTTTAGCACCTCGACATCTTGCGAATCGAGTTTTTCTTTTGCTACTTTGATCGCTTCTTCAATCTCTGCTTTGTCATTATCTTTCAGTTTTTCACCGTATTCTTTAAGAGATTTTTCTGTGCTGAATATCATTGTATCAAGGTGGTTTCGAAGTTCTACTAGCTCTTTGAATTTCTGATCTTCCTGTGCATGTTCTTCAGCTTCTTTGACCATTTTTTCGATCTCATCTTCTGAGAGTGCGCCGGCTTTATCAATCTTTATCTGTTGCTTTTTGCCGGTTCCTTTATCCACTGCAGAAACATGAAGTATACCGTTTGCATCAATGTCAAACGTCACTTCGATCTGAGGAAGTCCACGTGGTGCAGGAGGTATGCCGACAAGGTCAAACCTGCCGAGTGTCCTGTTTTGAGCAGCCATGTCACGTTCACCTTGCAGCACATTAATGGAAACCGCAGTTTGATTATCCGCCGCAGTTGAGAATATCTGGCTTTTCTTCACAGGTATTGTTGTATTTCTTTCGATGAGTTTGGTCATCACGCCGCCAAGTGTCTCGATACCGAGAGAAAGGGGAGTGACGTCAAGAAGGAGAATATCTTTCAAATCTTCATCACCGGAAAGAATTCCACCCTGTATTGATGCGCCGATAGCGACGACTTCATCAGGATTCACGCTTCTGTTTGGCTCTTTTTTAAAGTAATTCTTCACCGCTTCCTGAACAGCAGGAACTCGTGTCGAGCCACCAACAAGAATAACCTCGTCAATTTCTGATATATCTATTTTAGCATCTTTTACTGCAGATTTACAGGGTGTGATGCTTCTTTCAATAAGATCATCAATCATCCTGTTGAATTCAGATCGGGAGAGATTCAAAGAAAGGTGTTTCGGACCGCTGTTATCAGCAGTGATATAAGGCAGATTGATGTTTGTGGACTGAGTTCCGCTTAGTTCAATCTTTGCTTTTTCAGCAGCTTCACGAATTCTCTGCATTGCCATAGGATCTTTTGAAATATCGATGCCGTCGCTCTTTTTGAATTCACTCACGACCCAATCAATGATCTTTTTATCAAAATCATCACCACCGAGGTGTGTGTCTCCATTAGTCGAAAGCACTTCAACCACTCCTTCACCTATCTCAAGGATAGAGATATCAAAGGTGCCGCCACCGAAGTCATACACTGCGATTTTTTCATCTTTTTTCTTCTCGAGTCCATAAGCAAGTGCTGCTGCAGTTGGCTCATTTATGATACGAGCTACTTCCAGCCCTGCAATTTTGCCGGCATCTTTTGTTGCCTGTCTTTGAGCATCATTGAAGTATGCTGGCACTGTGATGACAGCTTTTTCTACCTTAGTTCCAAGATATTCTTCTGCAGTTTCCTTCATTTTTTTGAGAATGAATGCGGATATTTCCTGCGGGCTGTAGTCCTTTTTCTGATTGGGGATCTCGATCTCAACTTCACCTTTACTGTTGCCTTTGATCTTGAAACTTACTTCAGATTCTTCATTTTTTACTTCGTTCACTTTTCGTCCCATGAAACGTTTTACCGAGTAAACCGTATTCTGGGGATTCGTTACTAATTGATGTTTTGCTAACTGACCAACCAGTATTTCGCCATCTTTTGTGAAACCAACCACGGACGGGGTTGTCCTTCCACCTTCAGAGTTTGGAATAACAGTGGGTTTTCCACCTTCCATGACAGCGACACAACTATTGGTTGTTCCTAAGTCTATTCCTATTATTTTACTCATTGTTATACTCCTTGTTTTTTATTAAAACATTATTTTTCATTTTTTTTATTTTTCTTATGAGAATTAATCTCGATTTTCTCATCTTCATCTTCGAAAGTTTCCTGATCTTCATCGATATATTCTTCTGGAGCCTTTGCCACTGCAACACGTGCAGGACGAAGTACTTTATCATTAAGGATATAACCGCTTTGAATACAATCGAAGATAATATTATCGTCAAAACCTTCTTTCGGAGTGCAAATGATTGCCTGGTGATATTGAGGATCGAATTCTTCGCCCACAGCGTGTATGCGCCTTAGTCCGTATTTTTTCAGTATGTCTTTGAGCTGATCGTGAACCATGACAATACCTTTGCGGAAGTTTTCCGGAACCTGGTCTGTATCAGCAGATTTCATTGCCATTTCGAGATGTTCGTACACATTGATGAGCTCCAGGATAAGATCTTTATTGGCATTTTTTATCCAATCGATCCTGTCTTTTTCATTTCGTCTGCGGAAGTTCTCGAATTCTGCTGCTGCCCTTAACCATCGGTCTTTATATGAGGTTGCTTCTTCTTTCAAAGTTTCAATTTCTTCTTCTAAAGTATTGATAAAATCCTGTTCCTGTTCTTGTTTCATATCCTGTTCCATATCTTTATCCTGTTTCTTTTTAGGCATTTATTTCTCCTGATTTATAAATTTATTTTTTCTCGATTCTCGAGTTTTTCGCCTGCAACGGCGTAGCGAAGCGAAGACGTGTGTTTCACCATTTTTTTCTCATACCGCACGGAAGGGCATGACCGTTCCCTTTGTCGTCATTTCTGTGATCATGCGTGAGGCAAAGCAGATCATTGGAATGTTTTCACGATAATCCATACGTTTCGTTCCGAGAATTCCTATAAAACCCGGTAGGTCCATCACACGGTATCTTCCAAAAATGAGTACGAGATCTTTATATTCATTACCTTTGATCTCATCACCCATAAGGATCGTGTAATCTTCTGTAGCATACTGCTGAAATATTGTAAGGAAATCCTTCTTGTTATCTATGATCTTGAGCAGTTGCACGATCTTTTCCTGTGAATTGAATTCCGGCTGATTTATAAAACCGACCTCTCCTTCAAAGCGAATATTATATTGCTTCACTTGCTGGATTATTTTTCTTATTTCTGACAAGATATCCTTCAGAAAAGCTTCTTTCTGAGTATCCAAAATGAGGTCATCAAAAGCAATTTTCTCGATCTTGTGAATGGGTTTACCTGAAATTCTTGTATTGATATAGCGATTCAGTGCATTTATTTGAGCGTCGGAGAGTGAATAGGTGTTATGAAGAGTGAAGGTTCTTTCAATACCGCCTTCCAGGTTCACGACAATGAGGAGCTTATTGCCCTCGATCTTGAATATTTGAAGAGAGTGCAGTATTCCAAGTGAATAATCGGGCTCTGCAATGATGCTGAGTTGACCGGATATCTGCGCAAGGAATCTATGCACAGCACTGAGCATTCGATCGAGACTCTGATAATTTTCAGATAGAAGTTGCTGCATCAGTTTTATTTTTTGATCAGGAATACTCTTATCAAAATCAATAATATCATTTATATAGAATTTATATCCTTTTTCAGTAGGCATCCTGCCAGCTGATGTATGGAGTTGCTCTATATATCCTTTTTCTGCAAGTACAGCCATTTCGTTACGTATCGTTGCAGAACTCAGATCGAAATCATAGTCGTTTGCAAGAACTTTTGAGCCGACTGCTTGTGCATTTTTCAGGTATTCAAGAATAATAGCCCGAAGCAGTTTTTTCTGTCGTTCCGATAAAGAAATTTCAACTTGATCTATATTATTTTGCATGATTATTTATCCGATTTTAGCACTTCTTTTCCAAGAGTGCTAATTTTATCTAAAATGTAGGTCGATCACGCATTATGTCAAAATATTAATTGGTAATTTTCTATGTATAAATAAACTTAACCACAAAACACTTAAAACCACGAAATTCACGAAAAAGACGAAAGCGGAACTTAAAAAAAATTCAAAAAATATCCTCAAATGATGAAGCAGGAATTCTTCTTAGTTACAAAGTATTTTATTGAATCATGTTAATCAGCGTTTTCACTGTCACGAGGGAATGAAATTAAGCTGTATTTTTATTTTCGAGTTTTTCGTGGTTTATTATATTTCTCCTAACAGTATTTTAAGCGTAGAAAAAAATCTAAAAAATTGACATAGTTTGTGAGCGTTTTCGAACATTCACCCTGTATGAAATTGGGCATATCGCTGATTATTTTCAGCATAATAATAAATATAAATCTATTCGCAGAAATTCCTGCTGGATACTACAATTCTGCATCAGGTCTCACTGGCACTGACCTAAAAAATGCACTCCACGATATCATTGATAATAATACAAATACAAACTATGATGCTTCATCAACCGGTGCACGCGGACAGATGTATGCGTATTTTGATAATCACAGCAACACCGTTACATGCTTTTATACTGGCTATGCTGTAGCTCATGCAGAGGGAACATATACTGCTCCTGATGGTATTAACTGCGAACATACTTTTTGCCAGAGCTGGTTCCAAGGAATTCCAGAGCAAGCAATCGCAAAGGCAGATGTTCATCATCTGTTTCCTGTAGAAGCAGGAGTGAATTCTTCCCGCAGTAATTACCCCATGGATAATGTTAATAGTATTTCACATACATATCACGTGGCTGGAGATTATACCAGCTATCTTGGAACAAATACATTAGGCGCAACCGTTTTTGAACCGGCTGATGTTCATAAAGGCGATGCTGCCAGGGCTATGCTCTATTTCTCTGTCCGATATCAAATGGATCTTACACAAGGTGATGTGGATATGCTTGCCACGCTCATCCAATGGCATACGAATGATCCCATCAGTACTGAGGAAATTAACAGAAATGATGATATCTACGATTATCAGGGTAACAGAAATCCCTTTATAGATGTACCGGATTATGTTGGGGATATTTGGGGAGGGAGTCCTTCAGATATTACCCCGCCTATTATTCAAAATATTTTTGTGGAATCAAGTACAGAGTTATATATTCATTTCTCCGAATCGGTTGATGAAACAACGGCAGAGGCCACTACGAACTATTCGATTGATGATGGCATTGGAAATCCTATAAATGCAGTTCGCGGAGTCAGTGGTAATAACTCCATTGTGTCCCTTACAGTTTCTTCTCTTACGAGGGGAATTACATATAATCTTACCGTCAACAATGTAAAAGACCTGCATGATAACACGATTGAAGCTGGTTCTCAGAGAAAATTCCAGGTGCTGGCAGCTGGAGATATAGTTCTTCTTGGGGTAAACACCTCTGATCCTGATGATTTTACTATACTTACGACAGTTGATATACTTAATGGGACACAGGTTACATTTACTGATAATGGATGGCTCAACACAGGTTCTTTTCGTGCTGGAGAAGGGTGGATGGAATATCTGGTTCCTGATGATATGCCTGCAGGAACCATTATAAATTATATAAAGAATGAAGATTCGGGAGATTTCATTAATAAAACCGGCGACCTTCTTTTTTCAACAAATGGAGAGCAACTTCTGATCTTCCAGGGTGATTCGAGCACTCCGCTTTTTGTGTATGGATTAAATATAGAAGGTAATGCGGTTTGGCAGGCTACTGCTACAAGCTCGAATACTTCAGCTTTACCTACCGGTTTGACAAATGGCACTACTGCATGCGCAGTACAAGAATCGAACAATGTAAAATATTTTGGAAGTACCAGTTTTAGTTCAAGAGCAGAATGTCTTTCCACCGTGAGTAATGCATCAAATTGGTCGGGGAGTGAAACCCCATATGATCTCACTACATTTTCTGATTTCACTCTTCCTATAGAACTTAGTTCCTTTACTGCTCAATATATGAATAATGTGCCTACCATTTACTGGTCAACCCAATCCGAAACAGACAATCTTGGATGGTTACTCTATCGTAATGAAGAAAATGACTTTTCTACCGCGCTCTGTATTTCTGACTTGATACCCGGACATGGGTCATCAGCCCAAATGCATTCATATTTATATCAAGACACTGAAGTGATTCTACAATCAATGTATTATTACTGGCTGGAGAGTATTGATTACAGCGGAACAGTTCATCATTACGATAGAGTTGCACAACTTTTTATTCCTGAAATTACTGTTCCAAATCATAATATTACTCCACCTGTTTTGTATGATGTCCAGGCACAGCCTAATCCCTTTTCTGAAAGTACAAAAATCTCATTTGTATTGAAAGAAGCGGGTTTTGTGAGTGTGAGGATATTCAATCTGAAAGGTGAGTTAGTAAATGAATTGCATTCAAAATTTGTGAATGCAGACGACCATGCATCTTTTTCCTGGAAAGGAAAAGATAAAAATGGAAGATCTCTTGCGAATGGGTTATATCTGTATTCATTACATATTAATGATAAATTATATACGACAAAGCAAATTGTTCTTTTTAAATAAATACAGTGGTTTGATGCTAAACGAAACGCTTGAGCTCGTGATCGCAAATAAGTTGTTGCTCTGATCCGTCAACTTGCGGAGAAGAGTCTATTTAATAAATTATGAGCATTATTTCTGAAAAATTGCTATCAACTATAGTAAATGGATTCTTCACTGCGTTCAGAATGACAAATTTTTAAAACACGCTTGTCATTCTGAGCGAAACGAAGTGGAGAGAAGAATCTGTTATTATAATACGAGCACTTACACTGAGAATTTACCCTCAACTATTAAAAGAGTCCATATTTCATAACCGGCAAAAAAAAATGGATGAGAAACAATAAAAAACTTTACACGATTTTACACAGTCTTTATCTACAATTAACATTTTTAATATATAAATGTTTGAGTATATATGAATAAGAAAATATTAGTTCGCATCATTGCAGGCAGCAAATCCGATATGCCTTATGTTGAGCAAACGCAGCAGGTACTCGAAGACTTTGGCGTACCTTACGATATGCATATCGCTTCTGCACATAGAAATCCGGAAAAAACTGAAAAACTTACCAAAGATGCGGAAAAGAATGGGGTTCAGGTAATTATTGCACTTGCTGGTATGGCTGCCGCTCTCCCTGGTATTATTGCTGCTATGACGACTATCCCTGTGATTGGAGTTCCCCTTCCCGGCTCTGCATTGAATGGCATTGATTCTCTCTACTCCATTGTACAGATGCCTTCGGGTATCCCGGTTGCAGGTGTGGGCATAGGCAATTCCGGTGCAAAAAATGCTGCTTACCTTGCAGTCTCGATTTTAAGTTTACATGATGTGAAGTATAAGGAAAAAATAAAAAATTACAGATCTAGTTGGAACGACTAGTCCAGTTAAAACAACTGGAAAGGAGAAAGATGAAGAAAGTGATAACTATTATGGGATTTATTATGATTTTTATGGTTAGTTTGGTGTGGGGACAAAGTTCCCCTGGTGATATCGCATTTATTGCATATAACGCTGATGGTGGTGATGATTTTGCTTTTGTTACACTTGTAAATATACCGGCAAGTGCAACAATATATTTTACTGATAATGAATGGAATGGAACAGCATTTGCCGATCTTAATGAAGGAGAGATAGAATGGACAAATGGAGGTACCCAACTAGATGCAGGTTCTGTTGTTGTTTTTACTGATCCAATTAATGGTGGAGGTTCAGTAAATGTTGGATCTCATACTGGTAATGGCTGGAATCTTGGCGCTAGTGATGAATGGATTTATGCTCTTATAGAAGCTCCAGCTACCTCTTATGGAACACCTCCCACGTTTTTAGCTGCAATGGCAAGTGATGCAGGTTCAGGGTGGCTTACTGGAACTGGATTGACAGAAGGTACAAACGCAATTGACTTTAACGATGATAATGATGGATACAAGTACACAGGATCAAGATCCGGAGAAGCAAGTTTTGAAGATTATTTACCATTAATAATAAATGCTTCAAACTGGCAGATTGAAACAAGCGATGGAGAGTTAATATTACCAATTTCCACTACTGCATTTACTGAAACAGGTGGCGGCACTCCTTCGATAACACTTAGTGAATCATCATTAACTGGATTTTCATATTACGTAGGTAGCGGTCCTTCTGCTGAACAAACATTCACTGCTCAAGGAAGTGATTTAACAGCAAATATTTCTATAGCTGCTACTACTAATTATGAAATATCTACAGGAAGCGGCGGATCCTTCGTTGCCACAAATCCAATAATCCTAACACAAAGTGGTGGATCAGTTGCAGAAACGACAATATATGTTAGATTAAAATCTGGCTTAAGTGCAGGCGAATATAATAGTGAAGATATCTCAGCCACATCAACAGATGCGTCTACTAGAACAGTTACATGTAGCGGAGAAGTATATAAACTTGAACCTACTAATCATGTAACTTCCTTCACTGCTACCGCTGATGGTTTTAACAAAATAGATTTATCATGGACAGAAAATGATGGTGCCGTCGTTCCTGATGGATACCTTATAAAAGCAAGTACTTCTGATAATGTTTCCAATCCTTCCGATGGAACACCTGTTTTTGATAATACAACCATTGGTAATGATAGTGGAGCAAAGAATATATCTCATGGGACAACAGCTTATGAATGGACGGGATTGACAGCAGAAAGCACTTATTATTTTAAAATTTATCCTTATACTAATTCAGGTTCAGTTATTAATTATAAAACTGATGGAACTGTACCGAGTGCAAATGCAACAACTGATCCAATGCCCGAAATCCCAGATATTCTAATTTCAGAAGTAGCAGATCCATCTGATGTTGCCAATGCAAAGTTTGTAGAATTATATAATGCAAGTGGTTCTGGAATAACATTCGATACTGATTGGTTTATATGTAGACAATCTAATGGTGATTCGTGGTCTGATGTGGAATTAATAGGAACAATATCAGCTGGTGGAACTTTTGTTATCGCATATAACCAAGGTACTTATGAATCAACTTATCCTTCTCCTGCTGATCAATATAGCGGTTCTATAAGTGGTAATGGAGATGATGGATATTTCTTGTATTATGGTTCTGGTCATGCAACCGGCACATTAATTGATGCATATGGAGTTATTGATCAAGACGGTACTAGCCAAGATTGGGAATATACTGATGGACATGCAGTAAGAAATGCTGGTGTAACAGAACCTAACTCTACATGGACTTCATCCGAATGGACAATCACTTCAGCAACTGCAGCGCAATGCACTCCAGGTATTTCAACCCTCCCTGTCACCCTCTCCACCTTCACTGCTCAATATCTCAACAGCAAACCAACTCTCTATTGGCAGACGCAGTCTGAAGAAGACAACATGGGTTGGTTTATTTATAGAAATACAATTGAAGATTTCACTTCAGCAGAGAAAATTTCTGGCATGATACAGGGACATGGCACAACTACGCAGCCGCAATCCTATATTTACGAGGATGCAGAACAACTTCAGGTTGAGCAGACGTATTTCTACTGGCTCGAGAGTGTGGATTACAGTGGAACGATCCATCATTTTGATATGGTTGCCAACGTCACTATTCCTCATACGAACGATCCCGGACAGAATATAACTCCTCCTGTTGCCTACGAAATTACTGCAGATCCCAACCCCTTCTCACAGACAACCGAAATCACTTTTGCAATGAGTCAAACCAGTTTAGTTGATGTTGCTATCTATAATCTGAAAGGTCAGCTGGTAAAATCATTTGATACTGTAATGACCAATGCAGATGAAGATGTGAGCTTCCAATGGAATGGTAAGGATGACTCCGGCAAATCACTTTCCAATGGCGTGTATTTGTATTCAGTAAAAGTTAATGGCAAGGACTATGCCACCAAGCAGTTGATATTAATGAAATAAATGTATTAAATTCTCGTTCCTATCCGCCAGCTGGTTGATGGGAATGCATAATTATCGGGGCTGATTGGATTCAGCCCTTTTTTATTTGGGAATTTGAAACTTGAAACTTGAAATTGGGAAAAAGAAAATGGCTCACGGATTTACACTGATCAACACTGATTCATAAAAAATTATAAAGAAGAGAATATATTGAATTCTTAATCTGTTTTCATTGGTGAAAATTCGTGTTAATTCGTGGTTAACAATCTTAATCTGAGTTCTATTACAAGGAGTAAATAATTGGTCTTATCTATTCCCCTTAAAAGGTTTCTGTTTCTTAAAATCGGGCACGAAATTATCCTTATCTTTTAACGATTTGAAATCCTGGGGATACTGCACCAGTATATTTGTAAATCCCAAACTCAAAGCATGTTCATAAACTTCCTCAAATTCTTCGAGAGTAATTCGTCTTTTTAAGAACTGAATGCTAGCAGTCTTGTCCATTTTCAATCGTTCAGGCGGGTAATACTGTGACATCAAACTGATCGGGATTTCTCTCCCAAATTCGATAAAGAGAGTTGAGAGTACATTCTTCGAGTTCTGCACCTGTTCCGGTAAAATAAGGTGGCGGACAAGCACACCTCTTGATGCAATCTGCTTGTTCTCTGTGAAAGAATCGAGAAATCCTTTTTGCCGAACCATCTCGATAAGTGATTCAAGAGCTTTATCAGGATAATCCTCCGCATGAGAGAGCTCTTTTGCCAGTTCTCTGTCGGCATATTTGAAGTCAGGCATGTAGATGTCAGCATAATCTTCAAGATTTTTAACTGACTCTGTTTTCTGATATCCAGACATATTATAGAGAATTGGAAGTGAGAGATTCCTTTGTCTGAGCAGTTCAACGATTTTTATAGTATGAGGCAAAAAATGATCAGGCGTAACGAAGTTCACATTATGAATATCATAGGATAGAACAAGTTTTTCAAGTTCGTCAACAACCTGCGTGCATGTGTAAAAATTTCCCATTCCTTCAAAAGATATTTGATAATTCTGGCAGTAGCAACACTTGAGAGAGCATCCCGTGAAGAAGATAGTCCCAGATCCATTTGTGCCAGAGATAGGGGGCTCTTCACCAAAATGTGCACTGATGCTCGAAATGCGAAACTGGCTTGTTTCCCCACAATAACCTGTTTGGTCCTGTGTGCGGTCAATATTGCACTCACGAGGACAAAGTGAGCAATTTGTATAATTATTCATACGATTTAGAGTATATCAGTTCATTATATGTTCAACTAAACCACCCTTCGAGAACCTCAGGGTGACAATAGATTTATAGGAAATAAATTATAGATTCTTGATCTTCTCGATAATATCAGTTGTAGATTTTCCTTCGATGAATTGTAAGCTTCTTACTTCTCCACCTTGCCCGAGTACAATATCACTTCCCACAATATCTTCAACAGCCCAGTCACCGCCTTTTACGAGGATATCCGGTTGGATCATTTTGATGAGTTCATAAGGTGTATCTTCATCAAAAATGCACACATAATCCACAGATTTAAGATTGTCGAGTACTACTGCACGATCCTGTTCATAGTTTATAGGACGGTCAATGCCCTTAAGTCTTTGCACTGAATCATCGCTGTTCAAACCGATGATGAGGATATCTCCACATTTTTTTGCTTTATTCAAGTATTCAACATGACCTCTATGTATGAGGTCAAAGCATCCATTGGTGAATACAATTTTCATGTCAGATTCGTGCAAATTACCTGATATTTCGGTGATTTCTTCTCTTGTAGCGATCATGATTCGTTCCATTCTCTAAAAGAGCGCAGGATTTCCTTTGGTGAAGCAGTTGCAGCTCCAACTTTTCCACACACAACACCTGCAGCATGGTTTGCGATTATTGATGCTGTCTTGATATCGCAGTTCGCTGTTATGGCAAGCATAAGAGTGCTGATGACAGTATCTCCAGCACCGGACACATCATACACTTCCTGGGAAAATGTGGGTATCTGCCAGCTTTGGTTTTGATCATCACAGATAAACATACCTTTTGAACCGAGTGTGATCACAACGTATTTGCAACTCAATTTGTCCATGAGTTTCTGCGCAACGATCTTCAGGTCTTCATCAGATTTGATCTCATATTGCAGATTCTTTTCAGCTTCATTTTTGTTTGGTTTGAAAAAAGTAATATTTTTGTATTCGAAGAAATTTTTTGCTTTCGGATCGACACCGATGAATTTGTCATGTGTTTGCGCAAGAGAAGTGAAAAGATGAATGAGGTCTTTTGTGAGTAAACCTTTATTATAATCCTGAAGTATTATGCCATCGATCAAAGGAATAATTTTTTGTGCATATTTTTCAATTTCGTGAAACACTTCGCCATCTATTTCATCATCCTTCTCGAAATCGATACGCACAAGCTGCTGATTGCGTGCGATCACTCGTGTTTTTTGGGTTGTGGGACGGAGAGAGTTGGAAAATATACCCTCATCAGAAATGTTGTTATCTCGGAATATCTGCCGTAATTGATTACCACTCTGGTCATCTCCAACCGTTCCTATAATGAAGGGTTCAGCCCCTAGTGCTTTTATATTCTGAGCAACATTTGCAGCACCACCGGGACCAAATTTTTCCTTATCAACCTTCACGACCTGTACTGGTGCTTCCGGTGAAATTCGATCAACGTCTCCAATGATGTAATGATCGAGCATGAGATCGCCGACTACCAAAATCTTTTTTGATTGAATCTTTGTTAAGATATCTTTGAGTTTTTGTTCATCAATATGCATATTACTCCTTTAAATGGATGGGATAATTCCCATCAAAGCAAGCAAAACAAAATTCTTTATCATCTTTTATCAGACTTTTCAGATCAGGCACAGTAAGATAGCGAAGAGAATCCGCCTGGAGAAAAGCTGCAATGTCTTCGACGGTTTTATGGTTTGCAATAAGTTCTTCCATAGTAGGCGTGTCTATTCCGTAATAGCAGGAATATTTTACCATCGGAGAACCAATTCGCACGTGTACTTCTTTTGCACCATGTTCGCGAACCATTTTTACGATTTTTTTCAGCGTGGTACCCCGCACAATAGAATCATCTATCAAAGTGACCTTTTTCCCTTCGAGAAAACCAGGGAGGGGATTGAATTTTTGACTCACATTCTCATCACGAATAGTCTGTTCCGGTGCAATAAAGGTACGCCCCACATAGTGATTTCGAATAAGCCCAAAGCTGAAATCAATGCCGAGTTCTTTAGCATAACCCAGGGCAATGAAATTACTCGAGTCAGGTACGGGCATGACAACATCGGTTATGATATCTTCTTTTTCTGCAAGTTTTTGACCGAGTTTTTCCCGAAAAGTATACACTGCATTATCGTAAACAATACTGTCTGGACGGGAGAAATAGATAAGCTCAAATATGCAATGTGCAGTATGTTTTCTGCTTCTGAATTCATCAGGATCAAGTTGGATTGATTCCATTCCTTTTTCACTTACATGAATGATCTCACACGGTGAGACTTCTTTTTTGAATTGAGCCTGAATAATATCTATGCAGCAGGATTCCGATGCGAATGCATAGGTTCCATCATCAAGCTCACCAAAAATGAATGGTCTGTTAGCGTGGGGATCACGAAATGCATACAGTTCATCTTTGACAAGCATGACAGTAGAATAAGATCCCTGAAAATGTTCCATAAGATGTTTAATTGAATCAACAATTGAGAGTCCCTGCTTCTCGTGAAAATATGCAATATATTTCAAGATAAGTTCACCGTCATTTTGTGATTCAAAAAAGACTCCTTTTGCTTCCAGGATCTCGCGCAGTTCTTTATAATTTACTATATCCCCGTTACTTGCAAGAGCAAACATTGGTCCGGAGAGATTGTTCAATAAATGCGGTTGGGCATTTCCGATATCTGAAGAACCTTGAGTAGGATAACGGACATGACCTATTGCAACGTGAGAAGGAATCTGTGTAAGTACACCTTCATTAAAAACTTCTTTCACAAGCCCCATTTGTTTTATGAGCTGTAATTTCTCGCCGTCGAAATACGTAATTCCACAGCTTTCCTGTCCGCGATGCTGAGCAGCAAAAAGTCCAAGGACTGCGAGATGTGAAGCAGTTTCAAGTTGCTTATCTTTTTGATATATTCCTATGATTCCGCACATATTATTAAGTTACTTCTTTTTTCGGAAAGATACTTTCGATTCTTCACCTTTTCGCAGGCGAGTAATATTTTCTTTATGACGATATATTATCAAAATTGCAATACAGGTTGTGAGAATGAGCAGTGGAATTTCCTTAAAATCGGGGATATTTCGTATGAGTTCAACGACCCAGAAACAAAAGACTGCACAAAGGGAAGCAAGAGAAATATAGCGTGATAGTGCTGCAATTAATAGGAATACTCCAGCAGAAATAAGCAATGGGATTGGGAGCAGACTCATCAATACACCTCCCCCTGTTGCAATACCTTTTCCACCCTTGAATCTCAGAAAAACCGGGTATACATGCCCGATGATCGCAACTAATCCGATCGCAACGATAGCAATCTGATAAGTTTGTGGATTTGTATAATCAAGGCAGGGATTAAAACCAAAAATTGTATGTTCGCATGATTGCGCAAGGAGGAGTTTGCCAATTTCGACTGCAAAAAATCCCTTAAAAAAATCAAAAATTAAAGAAATAATACCTGGAACAACTCCAAGAGTTCTCAGAACATTTGTAGCACCTGTGCTTTTGCTGCCATGTTCCCGAATATCAATTTTTTTGATTATTTTACCCAGAATAAATCCGCTGGGAATTGCTCCAAGAAAATAGGAAATGAGTAAGGCAATAAATAAAATCACGATTTATCCTTAAACTTTAATTTAATTGTGATGCCGTCGAAACCGAATTCGTCTCTGATCTGATTCTGGATGAATCTTTTATAATTTTCTGTGATCAGTGTGGCATTATTCATTGAGAAAAGGAAAAGTGGGGGATTGGTATCGACCTGCGATGCAAAATAGAATTTCACTCGTTTGTGGGATGTATGAGTAGGAGGATTTTGCGCAATGATCTTTTGAAGAAATGTATTCATTTCATGTGTAGGGATGCGCTTCTTTCTCTGTTGATTCACATAAAGTATAAGGTCAAGGAGTTTGGTAACACGCTGTCCCGATTTCGCAGAAATAAAAATAAGAGGAGCATAGCTTGCATAATTCACACTATAACGAATTTCCTCTTCGTATTTTTTTGCAGTTTTATGATCTTTCTCGATCACATCCCACTTATTAAATACAAGAATAATAGCTTTGAACTGGGACTGAGCATATTCAATAATCCTCTTATCCTGTACTGAGATCTCTTCTTGAGCATCCAGAAGAACAAGTACGATATCAGCATCGTCAATGCTGCGGAGACTTCGCAAGTTGCTGAAATACTCAATGCCAAATTTCACCCTGCTTTTTCTGCGCAATCCCGCTGTATCTATGATAGTCAAATCGTAATCCTTATATTTGAAATTGAGGTGCACAGAATCACGAGTTGTGCCGGGGATGTCCGTTACAATTACAGCATTTTGTCCTATGATCTTGTTAACTAATGAAGATTTTCCTACATTTGGCTTTCCGACCACTGCAATCTTGATGGTATCTTCTTTGAACTGTTCCTTCATTTCTTCAAGGGTTGGTAATCTATTTACGATCTGATCTTGAAGTTCTGAGAAATTTCTTCCGCCAAGTGCAGAAATTCCAATGGGTTCACCATATCCAAGGTTCATGAACTCAAATATTTCAAGTTCCTCTTTTTCATTATCAACTTTATTTACAGTGAAGATGACTTTATCCTGAACAGGGAAAAGCATTTGTGCGATTTGCTGGTCATAATCCGTTATCCCGTTCTTGCAATCTGCCACAAACACTATCAGATCTGCTTCTTCAATCGCAAGCTCTGCCTGCGCCTTGATGGACTGTGTCATAGTATCATTTGTACTTGGCACGATCCCGCCGGTGTCAACTACAATAAAAGGATAACCATTCCACTCGGTTTGGTAATATTTTCTATCCCTGGTAACTCCGGATTCCTCATCAACGATCGCAAGTTTCCTCTTCACCATCCTGTTAAAAATGGTTGATTTGCCCACATTCGGGCGTCCTACTATTGCAACTATGGGTATAGACATAATTTATTAAAATACAGTGGGATTTTCAGGGAAAAGCTTGTCAAATATTTCGTGGATTGAGCGCGAATCATACAGATAAATATTTATAAATGAGTGTAGTAGAGGAGGAAATGGAACACTGATTAGCACTGATTGGGCTGATTAACGATGATTAAATACAAAGAAAAATGAAAATTTTTTCTGCCTTCTAAGACGTAGAGTAACTGAGATTTATGAATGAAACTAACTTATTTGAGATTCGCAAGGCAATTATCGCACTCATGATGGGAACAGAACAGGTAAAAGAGTTGGATCATTCCCTGTTGCATCTGTAAGTTGATGCGGAAACGAATGCCGTCTTTCAGAAGAGTGTGCATATAATGGGTAATGTAATTATCTGATAGTTTCGGGAGTTCGCCATACACTGTAGCGATCACTTTCTGCAATGTGTCATAATGCAACGTTTCTGCATAGACATAGCATATCGGCAAAATAATATTTGAGAAAATATCCCTGCTTCGGGATGAACCGATCGACGGATGATCCGCTTCACTTAATAAGCTTGAAAACTCTTCTTCGATTTTCCGAGCATCAATTTTCTGTGTATCTCCATAACTAAAAAGTGCAATGATCGAGTTGATGAGATTTCCTTGCTCAAGAGCGGTGTAAAGAAAAGGTGCAATTTGCCAGAGTCTGTACACTGGATGATTTTGTGGACGGCAACGGAAGAAATTCCACTCATCTTTGTGGAGTGTAGGGTAAGATTTTGCATGAAAACGAGAATGAATTCTATCAAATCGCTTTAGAAGTTTTTCTTCAATGAAAGTGAAATTATACTCATGCAGATCAAGTCCGCAGGTTAAAAGAAGTATGCAAAAGATATCTTCGAAACCTTTTAACTCGTTCATGAATGTTTTCAATTTTTGAAATGGAAGCAGCTTTGCCAGCTTAAAAAACGGCATTTTGTTCTTTCCGTATCCAAGTGCTTCGATTATTCCTTCATAGAGGATCTGGTTGAAATCTGAGTTGTATAGTTCAGCGGAAAAGCGTTTACTCTTCTTTAAAAAGCGCTCCTTACCCAGTTTGAGAAGTATATTCTTAAGAAGATCAGGATTGTGCAAATCCTTTACCAGAAGGCATTCGATCGTTTTTTGCTGAGAGGTGTCGAAAGGTTTTTGTCCATATCGTTTCCATAGTTTGTCTATCTGCTGATCCAGATTGGGCTGGAGTTCGAGGATAGGTATTTTACTGCCGTTTTCTGTGATAGTAAATTCAGCATTTTGCTCATTTGAAAAGACGACGTGAAGAATGACGTTGTTATAATTTTTATCCTCATGATGATTGTGAGCTTTCCAATCATATTCATGTGTATGTATCTCGACATCCCCTTGCAGCTTTTTCCCGTCAAATAGAATGATGCTATTCACAAAATCAGGTCCGGCATCAGTATTCCATTTGCCCTGAAAAAGTATCTTTAGTTTAGATCCTGCTACAGTTATTATGCTATCTTTAAGATGCTGTTCATCCCAGATATGATACAAAAAATTTTCTGCAATATTTTTTTTCATGTGTCCCTCTTGATGATAATTGGATAGAAAAAAGTAATATTTATTTGTCAATTTTCTTGTAATGAATATATTTTTTTCAGTAAAATTTGACACAAGATTTGTAATGTACAAATTAGTCGATAATTACAGAAAAAAATCCATCCATGGAGGCCTCATGACCAAAGCCGATTTAATTCAGGCAATTTCTCAGGAAACGGGAATTATATTAAAGGATACTAAAATTATCGTTGATGCACTCTTGGATAATATAAAGATCAGTATGATCAATGGAGAGCACATAGAACTTAGAGGATTTGGTACCTTTAAAAATAAAGTACGTAAATCGCGCATCGCACGTAATCCCAACACAAAGGACCTTGTTCATCTTCCAGAACGAGTGGTTCCCACCTTTAAGTTTTCAAAATTCTTTATTGACGAAGTAATGGATAACAACTAATCATTTTGGAGATTCAATGCCCTGCGGGAAAAAAAGAAAAAAAGCTAAAATCAATAAGCATAAACGTAAAAAAAGATTAAAAAAGAACCGTCATAAAAAGAAATAATGATGCTTTGCTGGTTTAAATAGCACACGCATCTAAAATTGGAGTACGGTATATGTACAAAATATTAGCGAAACTCAGTGCTATTGCTGCAGCTATATTATTACTTCTTGGAATAATAGATAAGATATTCTTTCCACACAGCAATATCCTTTTACAGCATGAGAACTATTTCATTGCTGCAAACCCATTCATTTTGTTTGGGATATTCTTCCTTGTCGCATCTTATATGAAGTCTAGGAATAAAGAATAGTATAATAGTTCGTCTCATCACATTCACTCAAAATAAAATGGTCGGGATGGCCGGATTTGAACCGGCGACTTCTTCGTCCCGAACGAAGCGCGCTACCGGGCTGCGCTACATCCCGACTGGGAATCAAAACCTTAGTATGAGAATCATCTGTCAAGAAAAAGCAATGCCACGCCATTCATACACGGTTGAGAGAAAAGAGTGCGAGTTTTCATTGACAAATATTACTAGCAGGATAGAATTTATTGTAAATAATTTAGGTTTTATGTATATATGACAGAAAAAATATTGAAAGAACAAGAAAATACACTTCCGATAATTCCCACTAGAAATATTGTGATCTTTCCTCAAATGATCGTACCTCTGGTCATCGGAAGAACGCATTCTATCAAAGCAACTGAAGAAGCATACGGAAAGAACAAAATAATTTTTTGTGTTGCACAGAAATCTCCTGATACACAAAAACCTCAGCAAGAGGATATGTACGATATGGGAGTGGTCTGCCAGATCTTACAAATTTTAAAAATGCCTGACGCAACCATTCGAATTCTTGTTGAGGGATTGCAGCGTGCTAAGATAGAGGAGCTGTATTATTCTGATGATTATATGAGTGCAAAACTCGATCTCATACCCAAAGAAACTTTGAAAGAAACCTCGGAGAATATAGCGTTACTACAAACATTGGCACATGATTTCAAAGAATATGGAAAACTAAGCAGAAACTTCTCCGATGATGTGCTTATCACCTATGAGAATCTAAAATCAATGGACGACAAGGTCGATTTTATTGCATCGAATATCGACCTCGATCTGGAAGTGAAGCAAAAGCTTCTTGAACTCAATCTCATGGAACGTATCTTCGATTTGATCGAATACATCTCCAAGGAACTGGAGATTTTAAAGATCCGCAAGAAAATCGCAGGTGAGGTAAGAAGTAAGCTGACAAAAAGCCAGAAGGAATATTTTCTCAACCAGGAGCTGAAAGCGATCCAGAAGGAGCTTGGTTTTTCCGAAGATCAGAACGTAGAAGTACGTGAGCTTGAAAAAAAGATTCGTAAACTTCAGCTTACTGAGGAAGCAAAAGAGAAAACCGAATATGAACTGAACAAACTGCGTAGAACCAATCCCATTTCACCCGAATACTCAGTTTCATTAAACTATCTTAACTGGCTCACCGATTTACCGTGGAATAATCCTAAAAAGGGACGGTTTGACCTCGCAGAAACAGAAAAAATTCTTGATGAAGATCATTACGGTTTGAAAAAGATCAAAGAGCGCATTGTCGAATATCTTGCAGTACTCAAAATGGTCAAAAAAGTAAAAGGTCAAATATTATGTTTTGTCGGTCCGCCGGGTGTTGGAAAAACATCGCTGGGACAATCAATTGCACGAGCACTGAACCGAAAGTTCGTACGTCTTTCTCTCGGCGGGGTGCGCGATGAAGCAGAAATTCGAGGGCACAGAAAAACATATATTGGCGCAATGCCGGGAATAATCATCCAGGCAATGAAGCGCGTCAGCACAAAGAATCCTGTGATAATGCTCGATGAAGTCGATAAAATGAGCATGGATTTCCGTGGAGATCCTTCTGCTGCATTGCTGGAAGTGCTCGATCCGGAACAGAATTATGAATTCCATGATCATTATATTGAGATTGGATACGATCTCTCGCAGGTGCTTTTTATAACCACTGCGAACAATCTTTTTTCGATTCCTCCTGCGCTTCAGGATAGAATGGAAGTTATTACACTGCCGGGATATACTGAACTTGAAAAGTGCCGGATTGCAGAGGGATTTCTTCTTCCAAAACAGGTGGAGAAACATGGTTTCAACCATAAGATTACAGTAGAATTTTCTGATAATGCCTTACTTAAAATAATAAGAAATTATACTCGTGAAGCAGGTGTCCGCAACCTCGAAAGAAATATTTCTTCGATTCTTCGAAAAATTGTGCGAGAATATCTAAAAGATAAAAAAAATAATTCCTATAAAGTGAATGAATCCAGTATCAGAAAATATCTTGGTGTAGAGAAATATCTCTACTCAGATGTAAAGAAAGAAGATAATGTTGGCGTGGCAAACGGACTCGCATGGACTTCTGTGGGTGGTGTTCTCTTACAGGTAGAAGCCGTTGTTCTGGAAGGAAAAGGCAATCTTTCTCTCACCGGAAAACTTGGCGACGTTATGAAAGAGTCAGCAAGCGCTGCACTGAGTTATGCCAGAGCTCATTATGCAGATTTCGGAATTAAAAAGGAGTTTTATAAAACGAAAGATCTCCACATCCATGTTCCCGAAGGTGCGATCCCCAAAGATGGTCCTTCGGCAGGGATAACTATCGCGACTGCAATTATATCAGCGCTTTCAAAAAGAAAAGTGCGCGTGGATTACGCAATGACAGGTGAGATCACTCTCATGGGAGACGTGCTGCCGATTGGCGGATTGGAAGAGAAACTGGTTGCTGCTCAACGTGCAAAAATAAAAAATATAATTATTCCGCAAAAAAACTTTAGAGAATTGACGGAAATTCCGAAACAGATTAAAAAGGGATTAAATATTATATCAGTCGCAACAATGGATGAGGTGCTCGAGCATGCATTACATAAGGATACAGGTGTTGAATAGATGGATTTTGAAATAGTCTCAAGAACAAAAATAGAAGGAAATTCTGAGGAACTCGTATTGAAAACTGAGAAAAACAATCTGCAGCTTCTCGGATATATACTTGAAACGGTCGAAGGAATGTGCCATTACACCACTGTAGATAATGAAGAAACATTGCTCAAAATCGTTTATACACTTGATTTCAAAGAAGATGTTGACCGAGTTTTACAGTCACTCAAGGAACATAAGAATTAAGACTAATTCTTCCGCTTGATGGATCTCAATAATAAAATTGCACAATTAATTGCGGGAAATGTCAGGATCGCCGCTCAGATTAACACTCATATCGAAAATCAGAATACAGTACAAGAAATTATATCACATGATCCAGGATCATCAAAAATTGCAGCAGGAAAATAAGATGCTTCACGTAAGACACTGGGCACATATCAAGAATGAGGTCATATACAATTTGCAGCAACCAATACACTCTCATATTAAAAAAATTGTTGTCTCCGACCACGAAATTGAAGATCTGATTGATGATGTATTTGACAATAAATCCGACCCTTTGACAATATCACTTTCATTGATTGAAAAATCCCAAAATAATTCAGAAACGGAGTGAACATGAAGCTTTGCGTGTTCGAAGATAGTTCGTGGGATCATTTCCTACCTCTTACATATACGAGAGCTTATTTTGATTTGAAATGCGGAATTCTAAAACTCAGGCATAAGATCTCGCGCTTTTATCCTGATGATGAGAAATATTTGATCCTGCGTGAAGAGCTTAAGCAATTATATATATCTCGATATCCTGAATATAAAATCAATCATTTTGAAAAGGGAGAGTATCTTTTCATTAACGGCAGGCTGCTTTTCGATGAAATGATGAAGCAAGAACTTGATTCTCTCGAATTGGAAACTGGACTCTTCAACGATGATGCTTGCATTGCTGCAAGAGTTCTCATTGGACATGAAGGAGATATTTCAACAGAGCACCTGCCCAAAATATTTTCCAAACTGAAGAAAATAGATACGAAAATACAACCAATTCAATATATCTGGGAATTGGTTGCAAAAAATGAGGAGCAAATAGCTCTCGATTATAAATTTTTGATAAAAAACAAGATAAGTCAGCATTTGCAGGACGGAACATTCCATATGATGAACTTCTCTGAAATATTCTTTGGAGAAGACGTCATAATTGAACCGGGAGTCGTGCTCGATGCAACCAATGGGCCGATCATGATAGATGATGATGCACAAATTATGGCAAATGCAGTTATCAAAGGTCCTGTGTATGTAGGTAAAGGAAGTACAGTAAAAGTCGGAGCCAAAATTTATGAAGGCACTTCTATCGGAAAAGTATGCAAGGTCGGCGGTGAAGTCGAGGGAACAATATTTCAGGCGTTCTCAAATAAACAGCATGAAGGATTCCTCGGTCATTCATATATTGGCGAGTGGGTGAACATCGGTGCAGATGCGAATAACAGCGACTTGAAAAATAATTATAATCATGTGAAAACTTTTTATTATCCGCTAAGAAATTTTAAAGATACCGGTTCACAATTTTTCGGCGCTGTTTTTGCAGATCATGTCAAAACCGGCATCAACACAACTTTCAATACAGGTATTGTTATCGGAGTTGGGTGCAATCTCTACTCATCTTTGCTTTTCAGTGGATTTATTCCGTCTTTCAGTATTGGAAGCGCGAACAGAATGGGGGAATATCATCTGAAAAAGATGCTCCAAACTGCAGAAATCGTAAAATCAAGAAGAGGGCTTGAACTCACGGATGACGAAAAAACAATTTTGGAGAGTTGTTACAAAAGATCGGCATCTCTCAGAAAAATATTTTAAAAGGTTTTATACATAATGAACGGATTAATAGAAGTTAAATTCAAACAAGACGAAAAACGGTATTACGAAAATACTCATGATATCGAATTGAGAAAAGGTTTGTACGTGATTGTTGAAGCGGAAAAGGGCGCAGACATGGGTTATGTGGGTAATTACCCGCTTGAAAAAGAGAAACTCAATCTTCCCGAATCCTATGAGATAAGAAAAATTATCCGCATTGCGAGTGAGGATGATGTCGAAAAGATGAACCGCATTCATGAAAAAGAAGAAGATGCCAAGAATAAATTTCTCGATGCGCTCAAAGAGCAACCCTTTGAAATGGACCTTGTAGATGTCGAATACCAGTATGACGGCAACAAACTCACTTTTTATTTCATGGCAGAAACAAGAGTAGACTTCCGGGATTTCCTGAAAGTGCTCGCGCGGATATTCCGAACTCGTATTGAACTCCGCCAGATCAATGAGCGTCAGGAAATTAAACGACTCGGAGGTGTGGGTCCTTGCGGCAGAGAGTTGTGCTGCAAAAATCTCGATCTCAATTTTGACCGTGTCACCATCCAGATGGCTAAAGACCAGAATGTGAGTGTGACCTCATCTAAAATGTGCGGACTGTGCGGAAAACTCCTGTGCTGCCTCGCCTATGAAGAAGAATTTTATAAGGAAGAAGCAGAGAAATATCCGGAAATTGGTGAAGAGATATTCTATAACGATAAGAAAATGAGGGTAGGAAAAAATAATTATCTTACTTACAGAATTGAACTGAGAGATGAGAACGGCGTGCTAACAACTATTAGTTTTGATGATTATCTTGAGCAAAAAATTAAAAAGAAAAGGGCTAAATTTCAAGCAAAAAAGAACAAGAGAACCAAAGATGAACAACATTAAATCAATCGCATTAGAGCTCTGGCCTCTGGATGAAAAATCGAACTCCAGATGTAATGGAGCTCACCAGATATGCCTTCAGTGTGCGGTGTGCGGGTATAAAAATAAGAGCTATTCTCTCATCGATGAAGTGCCCACACAGCAAGAACTTGCCCGATATATCGATCATACAAATCTCAAACCGGATGCGACAAATGTAGAGATCGTGAGACTGTGCCAGGAAGCACGTACTTTTGATTTTGCATCTGTGTGTGTAAATCCTTATAATGTGAAACTTGCAAAAAGAGAAATGGACAAACGCGTCGTGTGTTCTGTTATCGGATTTCCACTCGGAGCTAATGTCACGCATACAAAATTAGAAGAAACGAAACTCGCTCTTAAACAGGGTGCAACCGAGTGTGATATGGTCCTGAATATTGCCGAGCTTAAAGAACAAGGGTACAATTATATCCTCACCGAAATCGAGAAGATCGCAGAACTCTGCCACGAGCACGGTGCGAAGTTGAAGGTCATTCTTGAAACGTGCCTGCTCAATGAAAGAGATAAGATCGTTGCATGCCTGATCGCAAAAAAAGCTGGAGCTGATTTTGTAAAAACTTCGACCGGTTTCTCTAAATCAGGCGCAACAGTCGAAGATATTATGCTGATGCGAACCGTTGTCGGAGATTATATGGGAGTGAAAGCATCAGGCGGAATTCGAGATACTGAAAAAGCTTTGGAAATGATCGCAGCCGGAGCTAACCGTATCGGAGCGAGCGCAAGTCTTGCAATTATCGGAGTGTAATTGAGAGTAATACTCGCTGGCTATAATATTGATGTTTCCCAGCTTCGTTCTACAAAAACACAGTCTACACCTGAGACAATTTCTGCTGCCTATGCGCGTATAAGCAGATCAAAGAAATCTGTGGATGAGCTTCGAAAAGAAGCAGTCCTCGATGTAGAAAAAGCAAGAAGATCAAACAAAAGTATCGTTTTCGAAATGGGGCACAGCTCCGTTGCCGAACACGCTGTATTTAACTTTGATGTCATCGGTATTTCCCGTTATCTTACAGAATTTGTTCAACGAACACGACTGGCTTCCTTTACGGAAAAATCACAACGCTATGTGACTCTGGACGGAGATTATGTTGTTCCTGAAGAAATTCAGAATAATGCACAAGTAGTAAAGCAATTTCAAGATACAATCCAATTACAGAATGAAACATATCTCTTACTTTTTGATAAGCTGAAATCCTATTTCCAACAAACGACTACGCTTTCCAAAAAAGAGATTGAAGGTCGAGTAAAAGAGGATGCGCGGTATGTACTTTCTATGGCAACACAAACTCAGATGGGCATGACGCTGAATGCACGGAGTTTGGAGCATTTACTCAAGAGGTTGAACGCACTTCCTCTCATCGAAGCAAAAAATCTCGCAGACAGTTTGTATGAACAGGTTAAAGAAATTGCACCTTCACTTATACGCTACATCGAGCCGTCCGAATATGATCGGAGAAAATATAGATCGGAAGTTGCTCCCGGTTTCGAAAAACAGATTGAGAAGTGCACTCTTTTATCCTCTCCTGAACATGCAGATGAGAAAATTATTGCAGGTTTGCTTTTCCGCTCGACAGGATCAGATTACAATACTATTTTTGAAGATGTGAGACGTATGAGCACGCAGGAAAAAGAAGAAATTCTTCACCAATATTTGAATGATATCACCTGCCATGATTCCCTGCCGCGCGAGTTTGAATTACTGGATCTGATGTTCCAGGTAAATATCAGTTCATCATGCTTTGCGCAGCTTAAAAGGCATAGGATTGCCACGATTATTTCAAGCGATTATAGTCCGAAATTTGGATATACAATTCCAAAAAGTATAGATGAAATTGGTCAAAAAGAAATCTTTCAGAAGGTTATGAAAGAGTCAGAAAAAACATATGATCTTCTCGCAGAATATTATCCTGGAGTAAGAAATTATATCCTGACAAATGCCCATCATAAAGTTGTTTTATTCAAATGCAATTTGCGAGAACTGTGTCACTTTGCACGGTTGCGTCAGGATGCACATGCACAGTGGGATATTCGGGAGCTTGCTCAAAATATCATTGAAAAAGTAAAGCAGGCAGCGCCACTCACTTCGCTAATCATCTGTGGAAAAGACACGTTTGCTGAACATAAAGAAGAAATAGCACGCAGAAAACACTGATCGTACTGATTATCGCAGATAGAAATTAAAATTGTAGCGCAAGATCCCGACCTGTCAAGGCGAAGTGAGGCGAAGACTGATCTTGCGATTATAAGATGGAGAGGAACCGGAAAAATTTGACATAAAAAAATAATTAAAGTAGTAAAGATATAAATAAGGAGTTCATAATGAATAAAAGGCAAAGGAAAAGAAAAACTAATACATACATTAATAAGTGTAAAAATAAAGTAATTCTATAATATCCTCTCTATAATTATTCCCGATTAGAGAGGTTCTCTTTATGATTATGGTATTGGAATAAGAAATTAGAATAAGAATGGGATGTTGAAGTTGAGGGAATTGTTCTTATCAATCTTTGAAATTAGTAAAAGGAATGTAGTATGAAAAAAAACATGATTCTATATGTAATTATTGGATTATTTATTATAGCATCGCTTGTTCTTACAGGTTGTGATGAAAATGTGTATATACCATATTATAAGGATTGCATGTACGTTGTTGATAAGGATGGAAGTAATTTAAATATATTATTAAAAGAAACTGTATATATTATGAGATTAATACCAAATACAAACAAAATTCTTTACATTACATCTGATTCATTATTATGCACGATTGATTATGAGACAGAGAAGATCGATACAATATTTACTAATCATATGACATATACAATAATATCAAAAAATGGGGAGAAATTAGTATTCAAAAAAGAAGTAAATGGAAATTATGAGTTATTTATGTCTAATGTAGATGGGACAAATGTTATACAATTAACGGATTTACCAGGAATAGAAAAGGACTATTATTCATTTTCTTTTGATTCTGAAAAGATAGTATTTATATCGGAAAAAAAAGATAGTAAAACCTTTTACACGCTTTGTGTTCTTGATCTTTTATTAAATGAAATAACAACATTATTAACAACGGAAGATTATATGTTAACCTATCCGATATTTTCTCCGGATGGTGAAAAGATATACTATATTCAAGAACACAATAATACTTATCATTTTTCGAGTCTGCATGTAATGGATAAGAATGGAACACATCTGTATGAATTCGGAGATGATTATGTGACCTGGAGAAAACCTTTATACATTACTCCTGATGGAGAAAAAATTGTATATTTATCATATGATTCGCTTCGCATTGTTAATAATGACGATTCGGAAAATGTAGGTATTGTAAAGTGTGACGGTTATACATTATCAAACGATGGAATGAAAATTGCATATAGCAGATCATCCGGTTCAATTTATATAATCAATTTGGATGGAAGTGGAAATAGAAGAATATTTTCATACTTAGCTGATTCCAATCCGATTTTTTTACTTCACGGTGAAAAATTAGCATTTGAAGGGCACTATGAAATAAACAATGCAAAAGATAATTTAATAACAAATTAAGACAAGGAGTTTGAATGAAAAAGAAGATTGTTATATTGATTCTAATTATATTAGTATTTACGGGCATAACATTTAGTCAAATTGGGACAAAGATTCCATCAGGGAAGTTACCTGATAAAGAAGGTGGTCTTTTGCCATGGCAGAACTCAGGTTGTATATCTAAATTAGGTGAAGATGAAAGAATACATGTTAATAAAATTATAAACGTCGAAACTGATTTGGACACAATACCCGGAAACGGAGTAAACAGTAAAATTCAATATATAATTGATAATAAGTCTATTAATGATACTATATTGTTATATTTCCCTTCCGGTGAATATAATTTTGGAGATACCTTGAAAATATTTCAAAATATAACTCATCCGGATCCACAAAAAAGAAAGCTTGTAAGTAACGGATATAAGCCACGTTTCTCAAATGATGGAACAAAGATCGTGTTTCCCGGGCAATATCAGATAAATAAAGGAAGTAAAAACTATATTACCGATTAATATCCCATATATAGACAATGTGACTCACCAATTCATAAAACTTCATCAGAAAAATTGACAACAAATTCTCAATAAAAATTTGCTATTACAAATAATGACGCAAAAAAAATACTTCCCGATAATCGTTTCATCTCCTTCAGGAGCCGGTAAAAACAGCGTGTGCGACGCCGTTGTAGAAAAATGCACCGATGTTGTATATTCAATTTCTTATACAACAAGACCTATTCGCACAACCGAGCAGGATGGAGTAGATTATCATTTTGTGACAGAAGAAAAATTTAAGAAAATGATCGACAAGGATGCTTTTCTTGAATGGGCTCAGTATCTTGGTCACTATTATGGGACGAGTAAAAAGATGGTTGAAGAGACAATAAACAGGAAAATGTTTATAATTCTTGCAATCGAGACAAAGGGCGCACTTCAATTCATGAAGAGAAGACCGGATACGCTCTCAATTTTTATTTTTCCTCCAAGCATGAAAGAGCTTGAAAGGCGTCTGAGAAATAGAAAAACCGATGCACCTGATGTGATCGAAACAAGATTGAATAATGCAAGGCACGAAATCGCTGACTCAGTATATTATGATCGTTTTGTGATAAACGATGATATTGACCGTGTGAGCGATGAAGTAATAAAAATGATACATAAAAAAAGCGAAGGAAAAGATATATATGGATAGTAAATTAATGCAAAAGTTCATAGAAGAAAACAACTGCACATTTCTTTATTTAATTCTTGCAAATGAAGAATTGGAGCGGATTTCCAAACTTCCATTTCAAATTCAAAAGAATTTTGACAAAAAGCTGACAACCATTGCGTTAGATCATGTTGCAGATGATGAAATTCCGGATTATTTTGTTCCGGAAGAAGAAAAAACCGAAGGCAAAATGCAGGATATTATAGACGAATAGGATCTATGCATTGAACGCGATCTCGGAAGCCCGGCTTAGAAAAATTGAATTACTTAAACTCTCAGGAATACATGAAATTCTCTTGCAGGAAACAGAACCTTTTTCAAAGGAGAACTACCTGCACCAATTTGAAGCCGAGTATAAGGATTGTGTAAACTGCACATTAGCTCAAACACGCAATAAGCTTGTGTGGGGTGGAGGAAATGCAGAAGCCGATATCGTCTTTATCGGGGAAGGACCGGGTGAGCAGGAAGACCGGCAGGGTGTGCCTTTTGTGGGAAAAGCAGGGCAGCTCCTCACCAAAATGCTCGCTGCTATCGATATTTCCAGAGAAGACGTGTATATTACAAATATCGTGAAATGCAGACCTCCCGGAAATAGAAATCCCAAGGAAGATGAGATTGAAGCATGCATGCCGTACCTGGAATTCCAGCTTTCGATCATACAACCGAAAATTATCTGTGCACTTGGCAAAGTGGCAGGAAATACACTCCTGCAGAACGATGACACATTAACAAAAATGAGACAGAAGTTCTTTCCTTGTCTATCTTCAAAACTGATGGTGACCTACCATCCCTCAGCTCTCCTTCATAATCCTGATTGGAAACGTCCTGCATGGGAAGATCTGAAAATGCTCAAACGAGAATATGCTGAAATGAGATAAATATGGCTGACAATATTACAGACAGAACAGCAAATAACCAGGATTCGGTCCGGGTTCCGCCACACGATCTGAATGCCGAAGGAGCAGTACTCAGCGCTATGCTTCTGGAAGAATGGGCTACTGCGCGCGGTCTGGAACTTCTTCGTGAAGACTATTTCTACAAAAGCGCACACAAGTATATTTTCAGGGCAATCCAGGAACTTTTCAACAAAAATATCGAAATCGATCTCATTACTATTATTGATGAACTAAAAAAGAAGGATGTGTTTGAAAAGATAGGCGGCACTGCGTATCTCACAGATATTCAGGACATTGTCTCATCGAGCGCAAACCTGGAAACTCATGCACAGCTTGTGATTGAAAAAGCAACATTGCGAAGTCTGATCCATACTGCATCCTCGATCATAGAAGAGTGCTACGGCACAGGGCAGGACAGCAAGGAAATCGTCGAGCACGCTGAAAAAAAGATCTTCAATGTCACTCAAAGTATGATCAAGGAGGGATTTGAAAAAGCTTTTGATATTGTCTCTCCTACTATAAAGAAGATCGATGAGATCGCAAAACGCAAAACAAAGATCGTGGGTGTGGCAACTGGCTTTAATGAGCTGGATAGGATAACAGGCGGTTTTCAATCCGGGCAATTCATTGTTGTTGCTGCTCGTCCAAGTATGGGAAAAACAGCGCTCGCACTGAACATTGCTCATCATGCTGCAGTTTTCCAGGATAAAAGAGTTGGGATTTTCAGTCTGGAAATGGATAAAGAAACCCTCATCATGCGTATGCTTAGCTCCGGTTCTGATGTGTCCCTGCATTCTATGCTTCACGGGTATGGAATGGATAAAGATAAAATTATGAACCTGACAAGGCACGCTGATAAGATCGCAGAAGCGCCCATTTTTATTGATGACCGCGGAAGCAATACCATGAACGATATCCGTTCAAAAGCTCGTCGGCTCAAATTCGAAGAAGGGCTCGATCTTCTTATTATTGATTATATGCAGCTATTACTTCCCGTTGCTTCGCGCCAGTCCCGTCAGCAGGAGATCTCAGAAATCTCTCGTTCTATCAAGATACTCGCAAAGGAGCTGGAAGTTCCTATTATTGCAGTTTCTCAGCTCAGCCGGGGACCGGAAACCCGGCAGGATAAAATGCCGCAACTTGCAGACTTACGTGAATCCGGTGCAATCGAACAGGATGCAGACCTTGTTTTACTTATTTACAGGGAAGAGTATTACAAGAAGGAAGAAGCGGAGAATCCCGGCATCGCAGTCATTGATGTGGCAAAGAACAGAAATGGTCCGCAGGGCAGGATGAATCTCAAGTTCATCGGACCTTACACGCGTTTTGAAAATATAGATAATCAATCGTTCGCATAATGCACATTCTCACATATCCGATTTCCTCGATTGGAAGGATCATCATCCGGACAGTTCAGGATATTGGCAGATATTTTATTTTCTTAGGATTAACTGTTAAGAGTTTCGGCAAAGTAGGGAAAAGGTTTCATCTCATATTTGCACAGATGCAGAAGATGGGAGTCGAATCCCTTCCTTTAATTGCGATCACCTCAGCTTTTACCGGCATGGTCACTGCAGTGCAGGCAACATATCAGACAGGCGGCATCCTTCCATACCGTTATCTAGGAGCGATGATCACGAAATCTACAATGATCGAGCTTGCACCTGTACTTACTGCGCTTGTTATGGCTGGGAAGATCGGCGCATCACTTGCTGCGGAACTCGGCACCATGCGCGTCACCGATCAGATCGATGCGTTGGAAGTGCTTGCAATAAATCCTTATGACTATCTTGTGGTTCCACGTATTATTTCAGGAATAGTCATGCTGCCTGTGCTCACAGTATTTGCAAATCTGTTTGGCATTCTTTCAGGATATCTTGTCTCTGTTTCATTATATCATGTAACAACTGCAGAATTTCTCAGCGGTATCAGATCATTTTTTATTCCTGTTGATTTTTGGAGCGGTATTATTAAGGCAGTTGCATTTGGCATGATCATCACATCAGTGGGTTGTTTCCAGGGATTTTTTGCCCGTGGCGGTGCAGAAGGCGTGGGAAGAGTAACCACTCGTGCTGTCGTGATCTCATCAATTTTGATATTGGTTACCGATTTCATCGTTGCTGCAGTGATATTCGGATAATGTCATTTCATATCGTTCTTTACGAACCTGAAATACCTTCAAATACAGGAAATATCGGCAGATTATGCGTCGGAACACATGCAAAACTGCACCTGATCAAACCAATGAAATTTCTTCTCAACGATAAATATCTCAAACGAGCCGGACTTGATTATTGGAATAAACTTGATCTTGAAATTCATGATTCGTGGGCAGATTTCCAAAAGAAATATGAGAATGCACGAAAGTATTATTTTACTACAAAAGCACAGAAATCCTATACCGATATTTCATTTCATGATGGGGATTTTCTGATCTTTGGACCGGAAACAAGAGGATTGCCGGAATCGATGTTAAAGAATAATTGGGACAATGCTTACACGATCCCGATGACCAAAGATATTCGATCAATCAATTTGAGTAACAGCGTCGCCATTGTGCTGTATGAGGCAGTAAGGCAGGTGGGGATTGATGGAACGCAGATCCGCCGGTAGGCGGACAAGTAAAATGCTGACTAAGCTGATACACGCTGATTTATATAAGAAAATTTACTCTAAGTATAAATAAAGTGTTAAAGGGAGAGAGGTAAAATGGTCTGGGCGAGAAGATTCGAACTTCCGACCTTCCCGATCAATCGGGACGCGCTAATCGGGCTATGTTAAGTTATTTTTGAGAATTGATGAGTGAGAAAATAAACTTTTTACTTTTTTTGGATTTGATGAAGTATTCTTTTTTCATTGCCTCAGAGCGTGTAGTGAAGGATTCTTTATAAACCAATTTCCAAGGGCTACGATGTTTGGTATATGTAGATTGATCGGAATTATGCTCGTGGATTCTTCTTTGAAGTTTGTTTGTTGTTCCTATGTAGAATGAGTTCTTCTCATTCTGTAAAATATAAACATAAACCATAATTTTCCTATAAAATGGTCGGGGCGAGAAGATTCGAACTTCCGACCTCCTGGTCCCAAACCAGGCGCGCTAACCGGGCTGCGCTACGCCCCGACGTGGAGAGAGATTTTTATGCTTGTATTTTTTTGTCAAATTAGATAAATAAAATTAAATATAAGGAATTATTCTTCTAATTCAAACTTCCAGGCACAATAGAATGTATCGGGATGTTTATCTGGAGGACAGACAATACAGGTTGTTTTAATACGTGCATCAATCGTTTTGGCAAATTCGCCGTACTCTACAATTCCCACACTTTTGCAGGGAAAATCTGGTAACCCTTTTTTCGTTCTGGCATATTGAACACGGCAGTGGTTCATTTGGAAGAGGAAAGAATTTTCCGTTTCTTCGCTAATACTCTGAATATTTAATCTACTGTATAATCTGAAAGAAAGAGCTTTTTTTAAACCTTCCAAACCACTGTTTTCGGGAATGTTATGTCTCTTCATTATTCGTTTTGCTTCGATCTTTGTAAAAGCTCTCCAGGCTTCGATATCGAGTTCAATCGCTTTTTCCAAACCGAAATTCTTTTCCACCTGCTGGAACCATAAGCCATCGTGCGCTAACCAGTTCTTGGCAAAATCATCCAGCATACCAATCAGCTGCTTCCGAGATAGATTATCTAAATCCATTCACTTCTCCCAAAGAAAAATATCTTTTTAGAATGCAGTTTTTCTATAGGTTTTGTGTCAATAAAAAAACTAAATCAAAGCTATTATAATAAGGTGAAAATGATTTGATTCGTAGTAAAAATGAAGCAGAAATATTTCCAGACTTCTTTTCATTTTATCTGATTCCATCTATGCCGAATCGTATCACATACTTTGAGAGAAGATTGATATAACAAGGATTGCAACTGTATAGATATTATCCGTTTTCAGTCCTCCTTCCTCACTTTTCCTTTCAAATCGCATAATTATTCCTATTTATTGACATAATAAGGGAAAAAACTAAGAAAAAGTAAATTACTCATCTATCAAGGAGCATATATGGATAAGAAAAAAGTGGATGAATTCAAAGTGAAGGGCGAAGAACTTCTTGGAAAAGTGAAAGAGATCATTCATGAAGGCAATATCCGAAAAATCATTATTAAGAATGATAACGGTAAAACCTATCTTGAAATTCCCGTAACGATCGGTGTGGTCGGCTTGGTTTTAGCTCCCGTATGGGTAGCGATCGGTGCACTTGCAGCGCTTGCATCCCATTTTACAATTCAGGTGATCAAAAAAGAGGTTAAAGCGAAACCCGAAGAAAAAGAAGTTCCAGCCAAGAAGAAGTAAGCAACTTTGAAACGCGAGAATAGGGTTCCTGAAATACGGAACCCTTTATCTTTTATTTCAGAATTTTAAAGAGAACGAACACGTGGAACTGAGTTACATGAAGATGCAGATCTTTGAGATAGGTCTGCTCATTCTCGCTGCTTACATTGGCGGCATGATCGCCCGTAAGCTGAAGATCGGGGAGGTTATCGGGCAAATTTTCGGTGGTATTCTGGTCGGACCGCATTTTCTGGAGCTCGTACACAAATTTTTAATGAATCATGAGGGACTCAAGCAGATATTTTTTTTCAAACCCATTTATCATTTCTATGCTACGACATTTCCTGAATATGCAAACATCCTGGAGAGCTACCACTTCTTTGTCTTCCTTTTTCTCGGTTTGATCGCTTTCTCAATAGGTGAAGAGCTTCACCTTGACCGAATCAAAGAAGTGGGTGCAAAAGCAGCAATCATCTGCGTAATACAAGGACTTCTCACATGGGCTTTGCTTTTTCTCGGGTTCCGGTTCATATTCCATTTTGATGTGATTCTTTCTCTTATTCTCGGCTCGATCGGTATTGCCACTGCGCCGGCACTCACATTCCTGCTTATGAATAAACTCCGTATAGAAGGCACGTTGCGGAAAGTGCTCGCTAATGTGATCGTGCTGGATAATATAATGGAGGTTGTGTTCTTTTCTGTGTTCCTCAGCATTGGCATTGTTTTGAGCAAAGGGCAGAATCTATCATCTCTTTCCATCACTGGTCATGTGCTCAAGGATCTCCTTCTTGCGATTCTTATTGGAGCTGTGATTTTCTTTGTACTGAAGCTCGCAATAAAAAAGCGATTGCCAGAAGAAATTGATTTTGCCGAATCCGATTCTTTTCTTTCAACAGTACTCTCAGAGCATCCCACTCCATCAGTAGAGATACTTCTTATTATTTTGGGAGTAGTATCTATCGGTGTTGCAATTGCCATTCATTTCAATCTTCCTTTCCTGATAACAGCAGTTGTTGCCGGGCTTCTCATTTCCAATTTTCATTCCCACGCAATTTTTGATTCACTTAAGATAGAAAATGTCATGCCCATTATGAACCTGCTCTTCTTTGCGATCATTGGTGCAAGTGTCAGGTTGGAGAGTTTCTCAAGACAGACAATAATTTTTGTGATCGCATATCTTATACTCAGAACACTTGGCAAACTATTTGGTAACTGGATAGGTTGTAAACTCACAAAACAAGACCCCAAAATTACCGCAAGTTTGCCCAAACTCATGCTTCCTCAGGCGGGTGTGGCAGCGGTTGAGACAATTCTCGTAGCTGCAATGTTGAAAGGTCACGGTGGAGGGATCATTTTTGATACGATCATTCCTGCCTTGGTCGTATTTGAACTCGTAGGTGCATGGCTGTCTGAGAGGACGCTCGTGAAGTGGAGGAACTGGACAGTAGGCGAGCGGGAAGCACTTCTCACAAAAGAGGATGCTTCTAATGAATTTTCACTTTTTAATCTTATACAAGATCGAGTAACCGAGATGATGGCAGCAACGCGGGAGCAAGCCGTGTTTGAGTTATCGCAGATATTTGTAAAGGAACATCTGGTTCCTGAGACGAAGATTATCACGGATGCAGTACTCGAGCGGGAGAAGCTTGCCAGTACGGCAATTGGGAGAGGTATTGCCCTTCCACATTGCAGGATTTCTTCAATAAACACCACAAAAGTTGCATGTGGGTTACTCCGAAATCCAGTAAACTGGGATACCCCAGACAATCAACCTGTTGATCTCATATTTCTGATCATTACTCCAGATAGGTTCCCCGAACAGCATCTACAAGCAATCAAAGCGATCAGTATTGCATTGCAAACACTGCATTTCAAGGAATCTTTAAAGCAGGCGATTACTAAGAAGCAGGTGAGAGCATTTCTTCAAAAACTTTCTATTCAAGAGAACAAAACTCAGCAAGGAAACACTGTTATTATATATGAGAACTAGAAATATTTATCGTTAACAAAATTCTTGACATTTTAAACCTCTTTTAAGAAACAAAATTAATCTTATTGCAATTCAAATCAGGGAAAGAATGTGAGTCTTATTAGTTCATCTCATGTTGTCCCTCTGAATCAGAAACTCCAAGGGTAGCTGAAGATTAGAAATCGATTTACGCTCAATACGAGCAAAACCTGTAAACGAATAAAACCCATTGGAGGTTCCATGAAGAAATTTATTCTTATAATTTTACTTTTTACGATTCCATGTTTATTACATGCCCAGAGTATTATCGACTTGGTTACACCAAACGTAGCTTTTCCAGGTCAGAATTTCGAAGTTAATATCATCGTACCAGAAGATTTTATTGTGTATGGACAGGATATCTGGTGCTGGATTGAAGCAAGTACAATGAATTGTGATTGTACATCTATTAATTCTCCCGAGCAGCGGGTTGTAGTTGCAGATTTTGCCTTGCCATATTTTTTCCCAGAAGAGGAATGTGAAATAATCGTATATTCTGATGAAAAACCAGATGCTAGCATAACCTTTTACGTTGTTCCTCAATATGAATGCCCTTCAATATTGTTTATAGAACCGGACCATGCTATTCAAGGCGAAACAGTTGACCTTACAATTTCTACACAAAATGCACAATCTGACGATCCTAATGTGAAATTGATACATGGAACTGACGTGATTGAAGCAACCTCTGTACAACAAACTGGACCTGATGAATTTGAGGCAACAGTTGATATTCCTGATGATATTACACCTGCAGACTGGCTGGTAGTTCTCTCTAATTTGTCCGGGTCTGGAGGTGAGGAATGGAATGTAAATAATGAAGTCGCAGTATATTCAAGTGCAACAGGAGATTTAACCGGGGAAGTATTTAAGGCAGGATCAAGTAATCCGATTGAAGGTGCCACAGTGACTTGTACATATAAGTCAACACAAACAAATTCATCTGGTTCATACAGTATTAATGATGTGCCAATCGGCGAGCATCAAATTAGTTGTATGGCGTGGGGGTATGATGGATACGTTGATTTTGTGACAATTATATTGGATGATGTAACTTCATATGATTTTAACCTCAATTGGGGGACCTGTGATCCAGATCCAGCAATAATTTATAAACATGTTCCACCTGATGGGTATGAAACCGGATATATATTTTGTAATAATACAGGGACAAGAGATGTTAATTATTCAGCCCAATGTGTCTTTGATGAAGATGAGGGTAAGAATTTCGGCGACCTTCTTTTCAGCTTTGATGCAACAGCGACTACAGGATCAACGAAACTATTTGGTATAAATACCGATGGTTCATATTTTTATCTGGCTGATTATGATATATCTGAATTTTATAAGTTAGATTTTGATGGAACATTAATAAATTCATTTTCAATCCCTGGCGTGTCTGAAATTCGAGGGCTTGCATACGATGGAACATATTTCTATGGAGGAAAAAGAGAGATGTATTTTTGGGAAATGGATTTCGACACACAATCTCTGATCAGTACAACCAATACCTTGATGCAAATAAGAGCAATGACCTATGATCCGGTAAATGATGGTTTCTGGGTGAATAATGTTACAACTGATCTGCGATTAATTAACAGGATTGGAATGCAGCAAGACATCATTCCTTCTCCAGGGTATATGATGGGAGTCGCTTATGACGGATTCTCTGATGGTGGTCCATATTTGTGGTGCTTCAGAGGTGTAAATGGTCCAGTTCAGGATTGTTGGATAGAGCAAATAGATATTGCAACAGGGACACCTACAGGTGTTGAAATACAGGTCAATGATGATCTTGGAGATGGCTATGCGAGTGGATTATTCTGTAGCGATCAGATCATTCCAGGAAAGGTTGTGCTTGGTGGTATTATTTCGCAGGCTACAAAGGATGTTGTATTCGGGTACGAGATAAAATCTGATGATTGGGCTATGATCACAGAAAATGCAACAGGAACTATTCCCGCTGGAGGTTCGATTGGCATGACAATCGAACTCAATGCAACAGGCATGGAAGTGGGTGAAGAGCACCATTGTGATATAGTAATTGAACATGATGGAAGCGACAGCACTGATGTAATTGTCCCTATAACGATGATCGTGAGTTATGATGTTGATGATCCCCCAACCTCACAAACGTTATGCGCACAACATTGTCCAAATCCTGCTGCAAGTTCTGTTGAAATTAGCTATTTTGTGCCCCACATGCATGAGGGAGAAGAAATCCCGATATGTATCTACAATATTCGAGGACAACTCATCGATTCTGTTCAAGGAAGAGATGGACGTGCAATCTGGAATACAAAGCACATCACTTCGGGTATTTACTTCTACAAAATTGAAAAAGAAAATATTGAATTAGTAAGAAAGATGCTCATCATTAAATAAGGCATTTTTATAATAGTATAAAAATAATTGAGAGAGGGAATTATGAGTAAATGTTGTTTGTTGAGAATTATAACATATTCTTCTACAATCCGATAAAAATTTCGGAAATATTTTAAACCATTTTACTCGATAACCATCATATGAAGAAAGCAAAATTTCTCAAGGAGAATCAATGAAAAATATCCTTCAAATCACAGTTATACTCATGATGGTTTTTAGCTTTTCTTCCTGTCAAAGTCAGGAACTTACGAGTATTTATATTTCGTCAGAACGAGTTGTAGATGGGTATGTAGATGAGTGGCAAGACAATGATATGACGTTTCTTGAAAAACAGGATGTGTTGGTTGGCGCGGTTAATGATGACGAGTATCTTTATATTAGTTTCTATTCAACTTCACGAGAGCGGGCAATGCAGCTTATGCAGTCTGGTTTTACGATATGGCTGAATGCAAAAGGAAAGAAAAAGGATTTTGGAATACACTACCCAATCAGAAATATCGAGGGTATGGCGATGCAAAAATCTGACAGAGGTTTTGACAAGCAGCCCAGAGAAGAAAAATCTTCAACGGATAATGCCAAACCCGATTTCATGGAAAAGGTGGATAAGAATCTTGTGATCATCGATGGGAAAGATGAGAAAGAATACAAGAGAGAGTATCTGCAAGATATTGAGGTGGCATATACCTTCAATAGAGAAATGTTTATTTACGAATTAAAAATACCTCTTATTGCAGAGGAGCATAAATATTCTGTTGAACCGACTGATAAAAAAGTGATATATGTATGCTTTGAAACCGATGAAGTTGAAAGACCTCAAAGACCCTCAGGTGGTCGCGGTCCGGGACAGGGTGGACCTCCTTCAGGTGGAATGGATGATAGACCACAAGGCGGACCCGGCAGCGGACATGAGAATCCCATGGGCGGTGAAATCCAGGAAATGCCCTCACAGTTTGAAATATGGATGAAAATTCAGTTGGGAACATCAACTGAGTTAGAGAATGAATAAATAATTGAATGACACAATTTTGGAGATAAAATGAAAAAGATAATAATAATCATACTCATAATAGTAGCTCTCGCTGTCGGTGCATATTTTCTCTTGTTTATAAATGCATCGAATGGCGATGTAATCTTTCAATACGCATCCCTGGAAAAGGGTAATATTGAAGAACTGGTTTCCTGCACAGGTACTCTCGAATTTCTGGGAGCTGTCGAGGTAGGCACAGAGCTCTCCGGCACGGTCACTGAGGTACTCGTTGATTATAATGATGATGTTAAGGAAGATCAAATATTGGCAGTACTCGACACGACTAAGATCGTGTATGAAGTGCGAAATGCACAAGCAGCGTTTGCAAATTCTGAAGCTCAATATAAGCTTGCGAAAAGAAAATATGAGGATGACAAAAAGCTCTTTGAGCAGAATTATATTTCCGATCTGGATTTATTAACTTCCGAAACGAGTTATAAACAAGCGTATGCATCCTATGTATCAGCAGAAATAAATCTGGAAAAAGCTCAAACCAATTTGAATAAATATTCCATCATTCGCTCGCCAATAAACGGCAAAGTGATCGACAGATCTGTGGAAGAGGGACAAACTGTTGCAGCAAGTTTATCAGCACCTGTCCTCTTCACAATTGCAGAAGATCTTTCCCGGATGGAGATTCATGCACTTGTCGATGAAAGTGATATTGGGCTTATTGATGAGGGACAGAAAGTGAAATTTACTGTTGCATCGTATACGGATCAAGAGTTTGTCGGAGTTGTTCGGCAGATACGGCTTCAGCCAAAAGTAATTTCAAATGTCGTGAATTACACTGTGATAATCTCAACATCGAATGATCAAGAACTTCTTTTACCCGGAGTGACAGCAACGATAGATATTGTCACAGAGTCCGTCGAGGATGTATATTATCTTCCTAATACTGCGCTGAATTATACCCCTCCAACGAAAGTGCTCGAGGATTTGATGAATAAGAGAAAGCAGCATCCTTCTCAAGGAAAAGAGAGCAGTTCACAACGCCCTCAGCAGTTTGGCAGAACAAAACCAAGCGCAGAAATGTTGGAAAAAATGGCAATCGTATGGTTTGAAAATGAAGATGGGGAGATCATGATGACTCCTGTCGAGAAGGGCTTTAGTGATGGTATCAACACAGAGCTCACTCAGATCGGCAAGTTGACTTCAGATAGTAAGATAATCATCGGAGATAATGATAAAACGAAATCATCCTCAACTACATCAACAACAGGAAATCAGCAGCGCGGTCCGGGCGGACCTCCAATGCGCGGACTATTCTAAAGGTGCAAAATGACAAAAGTAATTCAAATTAAAGACCTGGTGAAGCATTATTACGTTGGTGATATTGTTGTGCCTGCAATTCAGCATATCGATATGGAGATCGGGCAAGGAGAATTTATCTCAATAATGGGAGCGTCCGGTTCCGGCAAATCAACTTTGATGAACATAATCGGCTGCCTTGATGAACCGACACAAGGGCAGTATTTCCTTGATGGAGAAGATGTAGCAAAGATGACAAAGAACCAGTATGCGGATGTGCGGAATAGGAAGATCGGTTTTGTATTCCAGAATTTCAACTTGTTGCCACGAACTACTGCGCTTGAAAATGTTGAGCTGCCAATTTTGTATGATCGTTCAGGGACAAATAAAAACAGCAAAGCGCTTGCAAAAGAAGCTCTTATTCAAGTCGGCCTTGGTGACAGAATGGATCATGTGCCAAACCAACTTTCCGGTGGACAAAAACAGCGTGTTGCTCTTGCCCGAGCGCTTGTGAACAGCCCATCGATTCTCCTTGCTGATGAACCCACCGGTAATCTTGATTCACGAACATCGATCGATATAATGAAACTCCTTCAAGAACTGAACAATAAGGGAATCACTATATTGGTTGTAACTCATGAACATGACATTGCATCTTATACGGGCAGAACGATATTTCTTCGTGACGGCAGAATAATCAAGGACAAAGCACAAACGGCGAAACCAGCAGTTCTTTTACCAGAGCATGCAGATCATCTTGATGAGGAGGTTGTATGAAGCTCGTGCGTATAGAAAAAGTTGCATTGTCGAGCATATTCAGGAATCGGTCGAGGAGCCTACTCACATCCCTCGGAATTATCATTGGTGTGTGCTCTGTGATCGTTATGGTCGCAATCGGTGAGGGTTCTCAGAAAAAGATCGAAACCGATATCTCAAGTATGGGAACCAACTTACTTATGATCCGTCCCGGAAGCAGCTCGTATCAGGGTGTTCGCGGGGGTGCAGGAAGCGGGTCAAGTCTTACTATGGATGACTGTGAAACCCTACGGGAGCAGGCAACATTGATACAGGCAGTCTCACCAAGTGTCAGCACCAATGCTCAGATAATTGGCGGTTCGGGAAACTGGAATTGTAAAGTTGAAGGTGTATCTCCGGAATTCCTGGATATCAGAAATTATGAGATTGAAAAAGGAACGATGTTCACGGAGAAGGATATTGCTTCCCGAAAAAAGGTAGCAGTCATTGGTAAAACAATTGAAGAGGAATTATTTCCGACCGGAAACGCAGTTGGGCAGAAACTCAGGATAAATAATACTCCTTTCACTATCATAGGTGTGCTTGCAGAAAAGGGAAATAATTCGATGGGGATGGATCAGGACGATTTCGTACTCGCGCCCTCAATGACGGTTCTTTATAGGCTAAAAGGCGGCAAGTACGGCTCTTACGTGAATATGATATATGTCAGTGCAGTTTCTGATGATGTGATTGATGAAGCTGAAGCAGAACTTACCACAATTTTACTAAGAGCCCATAAAATTGATGTCGCAGATGACGCTGATTTTACCATTCGCAGTCAATCCGAGATAACTGATTTTGCTACTTCAACAGCATCGACACTCACATTACTTCTTGGAGCAATTGCTGGAGTTTCGCTCATTGTTGGTGGTATCGGTATTATGAATATTATGCTTGTTTCTGTGACAGAAAGAACACGAGAAATCGGCATCAGATTGTCTGTTGGAGCACGAACAAAAGATGTCCTTCTTCAGTTTCTTGCAGAAGCAATCACCCTCAGTCTGATTGGGGGCATACTCGGTCTTTTCTTTGCATCGATCATTACAATGATCCTTTCAAAACTCACTTCATTAACTCCTATGATAAATCCTGCCATTGCATTTATTGCTTTCATATTCTCGGGAGCAGTTGGTATATTTTTTGGATACTATCCTGCAAAAAAGGCTTCGGAGCTCAATCCAATAGATGCACTTCATTATGAGTAGGTATGAAATCCTGTATTTGAAAAAAACGTAAACGAACATAAATTTTGACACATTTTAACATAGGAGAAATTCTATCCAGATGAAATTAAGGAAAACATTTGTACAGGAGACTTCATGATAAACCATTTTAAAATAATTAAAGAACTGGATTTTGTACGGCTTGCAGGTAGTGAAGGTGAGAAGCGCGCAAGGGAAATAATATCATCCTATTGTGAAGAAGTTGGTTTTGAGCCAAAAACTGAATCCTTTGATCTCATCTCATTTGAACCAGGTACCGCAAAGATAAAAACTGATACCAAAACCTTTGAAGCTGTTCCATTCGGACTCAATGAAAGCGCAGAGCTTGATGGAGAATTGATCTTTCTCGAAAATAAGGATGTGATCGCATATAATAAAAACGCATTCAAAGACAAAATTGTGATTTCCATGGGGTATACAAGAAAACTTGGTCCCGATCTGAAAAAGAGCGGCATCAAAGCATATATTGTAATCAGTAGACCGGAAAGGGAAGCACTCAGTTTATCTCACAGGCAAAAGCTGCATAAAGAAGGTTATGTGCCGATGGTAACTGTATCCTATAATGATGGGATGAAGCTCGCAAAGAAATCAGGCACACCTATTTCACTCTCAATTTCTCAGAAAGTACAAAAAAAGAAAGCACATAATATTATCGTTGATATTCCAGGAAAAAATAAAAAAGATGAGAATCTCACTCTTGCTGTTGGTCATTATGATACAGTATCACGAAGTCCCGGTGCATCTGATAATGCAGGAGGAACAATCTCATTGATCAAAGCATTAGAATATTTCTCCAAACATAAGCCTGCACGTGATCTGCGAGTTATATTTTTCTCGGGTGAAGAACTGGGACTGCTCGGAAGTCAGCACTATGTGAAAACTCATTTAGAAGAAATTAAAGACAGAGTCGGACTTGTTCTCAACCTGGATGTTTCTGGCGATCCGATCGGTTCAGATGGTATGATGGTTGTTGGTACGAATGAACTTCTTGGCTATTGCGATGGTCTCATGAAAGAAGTCGGCATCTTGTATGAAGCAAAGCTCGATATTTACAGCAGCGATAACATGCCCTTCTCGGTTTATGAAATTCCCTCAGTGAACATTGCCCGTTTTGGAGGTAAGGCATCATTTCATATTCACACGCCCGGAGATAATGCAAAGAATGTTTCTGCAAAAGGATATAAAAATACGATAACAACAGCGATTGTGCTCTTACAACATATTTTGAATGCTGATATCTATCCTGTTAAAAAGGAGATCGATGCTTCGTTGCGAGACAAAATTGAAAAGTATATCTGGAATCTGAATTACGATAAACCCGAACTTGAATGGGAACCGAAATATAAGAGATAAAACAAGATTATAACTGGTAAATATAGAATCTGTAGTAATAATTCGGATTATTACTTACGAACTTGAACTTCAAACCAATATCTTCTGCATTCTTGATTTTTGCAGTTGAGAAGAGATACTTTACATCAAAGGTTCGCAATTCTGAGAGATCAAGCTTACAATAAATGTCATTAATATTTTTCCTCATATAATCCTGGTCATAGTAATTCTTACCTATTTCATCATCAAATAAAAATAATGCCGAACCGTGATGTATGAAATAATCTGAGAGCATTTCGGATGATTCAAGTTCATCCTTGATTATCTTATAAAATATTTCTTTGAATTCGATAGGATAATAGGCACTAAAAGAACCGACTGTCTGAAAACCATTATAATTAGCAACCGCAGGGAAAAAACCAATACATCCAATGCGATATTCTGCGTTACATTCATCAAGTTGAAGTTTGATTTCATCAAATTGTTGCTCGGACATAAATTCTTTGAATGTTGGATGTCCACTGTAAGCTGTTATTGTTGAATATGAAAAATTTATGATTATTTGTGCGATGAGTAGGGTGGAGATAACGACAAGTACCACTCTCTTTTTTGGCAAGATCTCGTATACTCCTTTGATGCAAAAAGCCCAGAGAATATACCAGAGTAATGTCATGAAAACGTAAATCCTGCTAAAATTGAATCCAATATTTAATGAGTCATAGAATAAAGAAAAGGGACGAAAAAAGTATATTCCATAAATAAAAAGTAGCATGAACTGCAGAGCCCATAATTCGAGAATAGTTTTTTTCTGTCGTTTCTTACCGATTCTCAATAGTATGATCGAGAGGATAACACAGGTCGGCAGGATGAGATAGGAATGAAATAAATGAGAGAGTTTGGAAGAATTGAAGAAGAGAAAGAACATGTTTTTTAAAGAATCAATGCAATTATATTTTTCCATTACCTGTGCAGCTCTATTTGTAGGGATTTTCAAAATGAAGAAATTGTAGAAAACAGGAAAATGTGTTAATACTGCAAGCAGAAGGAAAAGAAGGGATGCGAGTAAGAAGTGAAGCCGCAGTTTCCTTTTTATCAGAAAATATATATTGAAAATTATAAGTAGGATGAAAATGTAAATCCCAGCAAAGAAGAAGTTCGAATAAAATGAGTAGACAACGATTATAAGGTATGAAAGTGTGATATAACGATTTTGATAGATATTGATGAAACCCAAAATAAGAAGGGGAATGCCGGCTATTGATAGATTTCCCTGAGGCCAGAATGGCAAAGAAATCCAGGCAAACGAAAAAAGAACCGGAACATATTCTGGAAAATTCTTCTTAAAAATGAACGTTTTGAGAAGTAAAAACATTCCAATAAACGAAAGAACACGATAGAAGAATTCATTGAGTACAAATCCCCAGAAATAATCGAAGGAGAAAAATAATTTATCCAACTTGAGATGGGAGAGATGAAAGATATTGTGTGTGGTAGGGAGAGTAAATTCCTGTATTCCTTGTCCGGGAATAAAAGATGCGCAGAACTTACCGTCAAAAATTCCCTGCATATTCAACTGGTTAAGATTGTCATGAATCGGTATATACACATTTTTTCCTCGAAAGATATATGGTGAAAAATACAAGGCAAAGAGAATTATTACGAGAATGGTAATGAAAATTATTGTCTCTAAGAAATTCTTCCGGCTGCTCATAATTTTATGTTAAGAATTGCCGTATATGATGAACAATTTCAGTAATATCATCAGGATTTAAACCGAAAAAAAGAGGAAGCCGGAGAATGGCTTTGCTGACCATGTCCGTAACCGGAAGTTTTGTGTTAGCGTATTTCCCTTGCCAGAATGGAGCAGAATGTAGTGGTATATAATGAAAAACTGACTGGATTCCTTGCTTTTCTAGGTATTCTATCAAGAGTTTTCTTTCTTTTGAGTTTGATAACATAATGTAGAAAATATGTGCATTCGATTGTATATGTGAAGAGGTGGGTGGAAGAGATTCAGATGGTAAGAACCGCGAGAGCAGTTCATAATATAAATTCCATATATTAAAGCGTTGATGAGTAATTTCTGTAAGATGCAGCAACTGAGTGTATAAAAAAGCTGCCTGAAGTTCCGACATGAGAAAATTTGAGCTGCTCGATATCCATGTATAATGGTCTGACTCACCCTTTTGAAATTCTTCACGATTTGTTCCTTTGTTATAAAGGAAAGTAGCTTCTTCTAGCAAATCGTGATCATTTATCAGGAGTGCTCCGCCTTCACCACATTGGATATTTTTGGTCTCATGAAAGCTCATAACTGCCAGATCGCCAAAACTGCCTAAAGATTGTTCATTATATTTAGCACCGATTCCCATAGCAGCATCTTCGATTAAAATGACATTATGCTTTTTACAGATTTCGGTAATTTTGTCCATCTCACAAGCGAAACCGCCATAATGGACTATGACAATTGCCTTTGTTTTACGAGTGATCAGTCTCTCAAGTTGATTTTCATCTATATTCTTTGTGTCTTCTCGAATATCGCACCAGACCAAATTAGCTCCATTCCGTACAAATGGATTTGCAGATGCAATATGAGTAAATGACGGCATGATTATTTCATCGTCGGGTTGAATATTAAGGAGTAGAGCACACATCTCCAGCGCTGCGGTACAGGAGGAGGTCATGAAGACACTTTTTGATGTAGTGATTTTTTCTAATTGTGTTGCACATTTGCTGCAGAATTCACCCATCCCGGAAAATTTCTGATCTGAGATTACTTTTTCCAAATATTTCTGCTCATCTCCCCATACACACGGTATATTAAATGGAATTCTCAATATCTTTTCTCTCCCCAGATATACTTGTATGATTGAGAGCCAGCACAAAAGAGTAAATCAAGAACCGAGACATTGTGTGAGAATATTCCCCACCGCTGATCATAGATTGGATAGTGTGAGTAATCCATATACTCGAGGGTGATGCAGTTTTCCTCGAATAATTCTGGTCTTATATATGCCTGAGCTGAAGGACCTGTGAGATAATGAGTGCCGCCAAGTTGTTTCACTATCGAAATGATTTTTTCGTTTTTGCCTTTAATAAGTTCAAGATCCGTGGATTGTAGGAATGTGGTCTCAATATTCAACACATTACATATTTCTTTGATTAAAGTTTGATTGAGCGCACTCAATAGCTTCCAGTTCTGTAGAAGAATATTTTTAAAGAAAAGAAAATACTCATCAAAGAATGTGCATTCCGAGTAATTTCTCTGCAATGCCTTGAGATGCTTTTGTTGCCAGGACTGTGAATTATTGATCTCCACTTCATTGATCGGCATAGATTGGGTGCCGTTTGTGGGCACAGTAAGCCAGAGTAAGCCCTGTGGTGTTTTTATTTGATTTCGATTTCTCCAATTTCGTACTGTGTATTGTGTGGAATCGAGGAACACAAAGCAATCCACTTTTTGGATAATATGAAAATATCCTTTCCACGGAATGTAATTTGACTGGAGAATTGCCACTTTTTTCATTCGGATTTTCTTATAAATTTTGCAGGATTTCCAGCCCATATCTCATTATCAGGAATGTTTTTGAGCAAAACTGAACCCATTCCCAGAGCAGAATATTTCCCGATACTAACATTTTCGCGTACAGTTGCATTCAAGCCGACATGAACGCCTTCAGAAATATTCACAAAAGAACTGATACATGACTGTGCTGCGAGATGGCAAAAATCTCCGACCACAGAATTATGCCCGACAGTTGCTCCGGGCATGACCAAACTGCAACATCCGATTTTTACTCCCGTAGATATACTTGCATTCGGCATGATCACTGCTCCCGCATTTATGAGAACTTTCGGAGCAATATATGCGGTTGGATGAATAAATGTTGCTAATGATGTCCGTGGTATGCCCAAATCCCGAAATAGAGTTATGCGGGTTTCCTGCCCGTCAATCCGGTATATTGTGTTTATGAAATGATATCCAGCATCGATAAATTTATTCACCTCATGCAATGTGCCAAGAACAGGGAATTCCTCAATACTTTCCCCTTTGCCGATCCTGTCATTGAGATAGCCTGCGAATTCATATTCATGTGAACCTCGTTTGTGTGCATCACAGATCGCACCTGCAATGACAGAACCATTTCCGAGTCCACCCAAAATTATAACTTTTTTCATACTATCTTATCCCAAAAATTTCTCTATTTTATAATATGGCTTTCTTCTGGATACCTGATTTAAAATTCGCATATTAGGCAAAATTCTGTCAAGAGCAAGCTCGACCATTTTTTTAAGATCATACCCGCTGTTTCCTGCAAATCTTTTATCTCTATGAAGACTCACAACAGCATAATCCAAATGAAGCTTGTAAAACTGACTGAGTGTTGTTCCTGAATAAGCGAAAGGTTTTATGTGCTTATCATATACTTCTCTGTAAAAAGCCCTGAATACACCCATGTGTGGGGGATGATGAATTTTCGTGATACAATTCGAAATATGAAAGAATATATTCGCAGGTATCGTTTTGCACAACGAGGCTTTTTGCGTTTCCCACATGGCGATTGCGATTTGTTTCTTATTGTCTTTCAAGGCATTTAAAAGTTTTGGAATGTCCTCCGGTTTGTCCTGCAGATCGGAATCCATTATCACAATTATATTTCCTGTTGCCTTTTCCAATCCCGCAGAAATCGCGTTTGACTGCCCGAAATTTTTGGTGAGTTTGAGGATTTTAATTGCATTATACATATCATGATATGTCTTCAAGAGTGCGAAAGATTTATCAGAGCTGCCGTCATCCACAAAAATTATCTCATACTTAAGTGTCAGATAATCTAATACTGGAAGTAAGCGTTTTATTAATTCGGGAAGAACTTCTTGATCATTAAAAACAGGAATTATAATTGAAAGTTCAGGCATTTTTTTTGATATCCTTCTTATGAATTTGGATTAAAATACTCAAGAATCCTCCGATGAGAGCAGGAATTCCAGTGAGAATTAAAAAATTTAAAATTGAAACACTTAATGCAATTGAGGGTGGGACTCCAACCGATTCATAAAAGTAAACAAATGCTCCTTCACGCACACCAAAACCACTTATAGTAACAGGTATCAGCGAAATTATCTGAATGATCGGGACAAGAGCAAGGTGCGTCATGAATGGAATCTGAGCTCCGTATGCGCGGAATACAATACTTACATTAATGATTGTCACAATCTGGAAGATTATCATAATTGGAATAACACGAATGATAATTTTTCCGAAAGGAAGGTCGGTGAAAGCTCCATGCAATGAAAGAATGAATGAAATAAGCTTTTTACAATGTTTTGGTTTTTGAGCACGGGTGGACAATTTTATGTAAATCTTCTTATGAGAGATGAGGATGAATAGAAATGAAATGAAAATGATAACTGCGAATAAAATAATTCTACTAATCGCTAATTGTTCAAGATGGGGAAGCGAAAAGCTGAATCCAATACCAATAAGGCAGAGAAGCAAGAATCCGAAAATTTTTTCAACAACAACAGTACTTCCTGCTTTGCCTGGAATGTCCGGATGTCGTTTTTCTATGAGATATAACCTGATAGCCGCAAATCCGTCGGACGAAGGGAGCATGATGCCCCAAAAAATGGAGATGAAATTGATTTTGAGGATTTGAAAAATTGTTTCTTTTATTCCGGAAAAATACAGCATGATCTTCCAACGGAAAGCAGCAAGAAGCGGAATGAAAAACAATGTGATGATGAGTGAAATGAAAAGCCAGTTCGGATCTGGAATTTGAGAGAATCTCTTGAAAAAGGAGATATGATATTTATAAACAATAAAAATGAGGAGAAATACAGAAATGATGAGTTGTACTATCGGATAGATTTTTCGCAGTTTTCCCGAATGTGAACTCATTGGACGATTTCCATCATTCTGTTTAAAGATTTCCTGGTTTTGTAAACGATTTCATCCGGGAGTGTGATCTCTTTTTTTTCTTCTGCTAATGCTCGAACCGCTCTACGCAAAGTGGTTTTTTTCATGTCATCACAAAGCATTTTATTGCTCAGAGACACGATGTTCTTTTGGGGATAATGATATTTCAACTGGTCATACAAGCCGTATTCCGTGCCGATGATAAGATTGTCATGTTCCTTTGCATAATCCAGCATCTGGCTTGTTGAGCAGACGACATCCGCTTCCTTGCAGACATCCAGCCTGCATTCCGGGTGAACGAGCAGGGTGTAGTCGGGATATTGCTCCCGAACTGCTAATGTTTCATCAAGAGTTATATCGTCATGGACATAGCAGGTGCTGTCGAACATTATCAGTTCTCTGCTAAGTTTATATGAAACCCACATGCCGATGTTTTTGTCAGGAATGAAGATAACTTCTTTCGATTTTGGGATGGAAGCAACAACCTCAATTGCATTTGCAGATGTGCATGTTATTGTGCTTTCTGCTTTGAGTTCAGCAGAAGAATTTACATAGCAGACAATCTCTGCATATGGATGTTTTTCTTTCAAAATTCTAAGATCAGCAACTGTTTTCATCTGGGCAAGACGGCAGTCAGCATCCGGATGCGCCATGATGACTTTTTTGTCAGGATTCAGGATTTTGGCAGTTTCTCCCATAATAATAATTCCACACAGCAAAATCATATCCGCATCAGTTTGAGCCGCAACCTTTGCCATTTGAAGCGAATCTCCCACATAATCTGCAAGCTTCTGTACATCCATGAACTGATAATTATGTGCGAGGATAAAGCAGTTTTTCTGAGCTTTCAATTCGCTTGCTAACATATACAGATCTTTTTTAGATAGTGAATCCCAATTGAGGATTTTTTGCATGACGAACTCCGATACTATGTATATTTATTTCCTATTTTCGATATGATAAATGGCGTCTTTCCACTCTTTTCCGGTTTTTCAAGTTGTGACACTTGTATAAACTTTAACTCGATCGCATTGCCCAATCGCTTTCTCAGACCGGTTTCAAGCCTTTGTTCGGAGGTATCATTATAAGTTTTATCAACAACTAATTTTACGTCAATATGATGAATGCTGTTTTGAATAAGCTGTGAGCAGATCACACCTTGCGCATTATCGATTGAATGAGACATTACTGCACCGAGAATTCTACCGTCTGGAGTCTCGATATAATCACATTGCTTACCAAGTATTTTTTTTACCATTCTAAAATGGCGTCCGCACGCACACGTCGTATCCTCGCTCTCAGGAACGATCGCATCGTTGATCTTGTACCTGATTAACGGCATTGAAAAATTATAGAGACTCGTTCCAACAAGTTTTGATATTCCATCTTCTTTGATTATTTCATGATAGGCAAAGTCCTCGATTAAGTGCAGGTTTCCATGCTCGCATTCCGAGATCATAGCTGCACATTCATGCATAGAAAAGAAATTATGAATTTTGCATTTGAAAGATTTTTCTAGCAGATTTCTTTTTTCATCCGAGAGCGTTTCGCCATACGTTACGATTGATTGAGGAGGATGGATTTCTATTCCTGCATCATGTGCAAATGTAGCCAGCATGAGCAAGTCAAAAGGAAATCCCATGAAAAATTTTGGTCGTTTCCGGTTAATTTCTCGAATTACTCGCAAAGCCGAATCTCTGGACAACCGATTTGAATCAAATCTGAGAATATTGTAGAATGGATTGAATGTGTAATCAGTATCGGTGAAGTAATAACTTTGTATGCTGAATGTCCGCTTTCCCAGCCTGTATCCAGCCCAATTATAACTTCGGAGCAACGCAGCGATCTTGTTTGCCTGAACCGAATTATCTAAGATGAAATGAAGTGGTGTGCCTGTCGAACCGCTGGTAGAATCCCATGTGATACCGAATTTTGCCGCATTATTAGAAATCAACTTTTCTTTACATGATCGAACTGTCTCTTTGTCCAGAAGAGGGAGGTGAGTTAGGTCCTCTCTTCCTCGAAATTTATTTATATCAAAATTTAATTTTTTAAACAGATCGCGATAATATGGAACCTGTTTTCCTGCGTGTTGCAACAGTTTTATTAATTTTTCATCATGAAATTTTTCGATTTGTTTTTTCGTCCAGAATTGGCTTTTCTGGTAAAATCTATAACGTTTTAAAACCCTAAATGGGATATGAAAGATTGATTTTTCCAAAATCTATTTTTCTTCAATTTGACGGATCAGTTCATATCGATCGAGTAACTTCTGTGCGCTTCGAACCAGAGGTGGTCCGATAAAATTCCCATCAATGACTGCAATTGATCTGTTCCCATTATATATTTCCCGGGAGAGTGTAACAATACTCTCGGCTCTTTCAATTTCTTCCGGAGAGGGCGTATAATAACGATTGGTTAACTCAATTTCTTTAGGATGGAGAAGCAATGAGCCTTCAAATCCGAGAATTCGTGTAATTTTCAGTTTCTTTTTTAATTTTTCCAGATTATGAACATCAATATTCAAAGTGTCGATCGGAATAATTCCTGCAGAGCGGGCAGCATTTGCGATCATTGATCTGGGGAAAAGGAGTGCAAATTCCGGGTCATGATGTACGCCGCATAAATCTGATAAATAGTCCTCACATCCAAAAGCAACTGCGATTATTCTTGTTGAACTGCTACAAATTTTTTGTATATTCATAACTGCGGCAGTGGTTTCTATAAGTGGAATTATCTTGAAGTTTCTTTTTACAAATCCCCCCTTTTTTTCATAATGCTGTAACAGTTCATCGAATTGTATAATCTCTTCAGATTCAAATACTTTCGGATAAAGAAAACCGAGAATGAACTCATGTGTAAGCTCATCTAACTCGTGTTCAAGCAAGCCGCTATCAATGTCATTCAATCGTATGAATACCTGTTTGTTCTTGAAGATGTCTGCTTTTAGCAGTTTTTTTATCTCTTCTCGTGCGAAAAGTTTTTCACTTTCCACAACGGAATCTTCCAGATCAAGGATCAGTGCATCTGCCTTTGAATTAACTGCTTTTCGGATCAAGTCTGGTCTATTTCCCGGGACGAACAGCATGCTTCTTAGAATATACGTTTTTGTATTCATATTAATTTTTTGGGAACCAGAATATGGCGCCTAAGAGTGAGAACTAATTCATTTTTTTGATTATACGCTTTTGTTTCTACAAAGATAATCCCTTCGTTTGTTTTTGTTTTTGATTCTCTAACATCTAAGATTATGGAACTCGCATGAATGGTGTCACCGATGAATACAGGCGCATTATGGACGATCTTTTCATAATCAAGATTTGCAATTGCTTTTCCGCTGATGTCAGGAACACTCATGCCCACGACCAGGCTGATAATGTAGGTGCCAACAACAACTCGTCTTTTAAAAACAGTCTTAGAAGCATAATCTTCATCAAGATGAAGGGGATGATGGTTCATGGTAAGCTGGCAAAAAAGGTTGTTGTCACTTTCTGTAATTGTCTTTTTGGGAAAATGTTTATATACGTCACCTTGAGAGAATTCTCCAAAATATTTTCCAAATATATTGTTCGTAGCATTCATTTTATATCCTTATATTTTAATCAGGATTCAAATTTCATGTAACTAAAATAGAAAATACAATAATAATGTAAAGTTTTCCAACATTAATCAAACCAGAAAAATATGATAAAACAGGATGAACCGAAGTCATAGATGATACTCCTCTAAAGATATCTCAACCACCATTTTTCACGGTTATTGGTTTTATACCTGTCATACCATTTGCATAAAGGGAACATAATCAAGATCACAATGACCCACACAAGATACACATATAAAAGACCGAAGCCAAAATTTGCAATTGATTCTGAGAAGAACACCTGCTTTGTAAGGATGTAATCACTCCAGTTTCGACCGGATAAAATCATCACTACTATTGCGAGGATATGAATGATATAGAGATGTATTACATAGAAAAATAACGGTACCCGGCCAAAAATGATGATTTTATTTGTGAGTCTATTCTTGGAGTGCTCGATGATTGATAATAAAATTAGCGAAGGTCCCATAGTCATCAAAAGAAATAGTAATGATGGGGGATATTTCGTTGGGTTAAAGAATGACATAACAGAGGAGATGAGGGATTTTTGAACGCTCCAATTCGTTGAGTCGCCATATATATTTAATAATCGAAATACAATAAATAACAGAGTAGAACTTATCCCAACATAGAGCAGCCATTTTCTTCTTTTTTGTGCTTTGAAATCTTTTTGATATAACGTGCCGAAAATATATCCTAGAGCCATTAATCCGATCCATGGAAGAATAGGGTAGACAAAATTAACTGCTGAATCTGAACCAAGTAAAACCAGCTTTTGCTGATGGAGAGTGTACCAGATAAGATCAATAACAGATTTTCCACCAGCCTGAATAGGATCGAGTAAATTATGACTGAATACAAAAATAATTCCGATTGCCAGAATAATATATCTTGGTAAAAAAACTATTCCTGCTAAGTATATCATACATAGACCGATTGCCCAGATCACTTGCAGAATATGATAACTGAGAGTGATATCAAATGTCCATGCAAAATTGACGAAAATCAATTCTACGAACAGGAGCCAGATTCCCCGGGTGAATAAAAACCATGATAATGCTTTTATGCTTTTTCTGCGCGTCCCATACAGAAATGCGGAAATTCCTGCTAAAAAAATAAAAACAGGTGCACAGAAATGTGTTATCCATCTCGTAAAAAATAAGAGGGGAGTTGTCGTACTTGCATTAGCAGGGAAAGCGAAAAATGTTCCGAAGCCAAAAAAAATCCGGACGTGATCAAGTGCCATAATAATGATAACTATCCCACGGAGCAGGTCAATCGATCTTATCCTATAGTCTTGCATGTGTTCCATTTAGTATGTCCTCATGATACGGTACTATAAATATGAAAGATACTACGCCTGAAAAATATGTAACCAGTTGCCTGATAAAATGTATTTCTCTCATTGCTGCGTCAAGATAATACGTGATACACTTGGACAAATATTGAAAAAGCGATGATTCAAAATCAGTAATTTAAATTTTTCTTTCAAGAATATTGACAAGCTTACATAAAAAAAATAATAAATTTTCGATTAATAAAATCAAGCTATGGCTATCAAAAATATGAAGAAAAAATTTCTTATAGAGAAAAATTACTGCACAAAAAACTTTCTTAAGGATGTGTTATGGGAAACCTAGATATTACGATATTATATGTCGAAGATGAAGTGCTCATTCTCAATTCCGTGAGTATGATACTCGAAAAAAGAGTAAAAAAAGTGTACACAGCTCTCAACGGTGAGGAAGGATTAAAGCTCTTTGAAAAATATCGACCTGATGTGGTCATTGCAGATATCATCATGCCGGAGATGGATGGTTTGATGTTGGCCAGGAGGATAAGAGCGATCGATCCCTCCACTGTTATAATAGTACTCTCCGCATTTGATAAGAAAGAAAACTTGCTGGAGGCAATTACTATTGGCATTGACCGTTTTTTACCAAAACCACTGAACTATGATCATTTACTAAGGATAATAAACGAATTACATTCTACCAAAATCCTTGAACGAAGGATTGAAAAAGAGAAAACCGCACGTCAGATGGCAGAGCTGGAACTCGCTAAAACAGAGAAGAAATATCATGATCTCTATGACAATGCACCTGATATGTATTTTTCAGTTTCACCAGAAGGCACCATTACCGCAGTCAACCAATTCGGTGCGGAATATCTTGGATATACAAAGGAAGAGTTAATAGGAAAAGCTGTATGGATGGTCGTTCATCAAGATGATTTGAAAGAAGTAAAGAAGCAGGTCTCAGAGATATTCAAAAAGAAGGAGGAGTTCAGCGAACTCGAATTCCGGAAAGTATCAAAAGACGGATCAATACTCTATGTTCATGAGCGTACTCAACTCATTTTTGATGAAAGTGGTATGCCCTCTGAGATCAGAATTATTTGCAGGGATATCACAGACCGACAACGTATCCAGCACGCACTTGAGGAAAGTGAGGAGCGGTACAGACTGGTCGTAGAACAGACAGGCCAGGTTGTGTTTGATGCGGATTATTCAAATCAAACAATAGAATTTGTAGGTGCTGTTAATGAGTTGTTCGCATATACGCGAGACGACATTTCAGAATTTCTTTCTTTTTCAGATGCCGTGTTACTTATTCATCCTGATGATAAAGATGATGCTTTGAACGCAATAAAAAAAGCAACAAAAACAAGCAAGCGCTTTCAGATAGAATGCAGGATACAGAAAAAGGATAAAAATTATTTATATGCATATGTGAAAGGTGTATGTCTTGTAGATAACGATGGCAAAGTAGTAAGAATACTAGGTTCTGTCGCAGATATTACTTTGAGAAAAGAAAACGAAGCAAAATTGCAAGAAATGCATGAATATGTCCGAAACCTTATAGAAAGCTCACTTACTATGTTCATATCAGTAGATAATGATAGAAAAATAATAGAGTTCAACAGCGCTGCCGAGAAGAATTTCGGGTATAAGAAAAAAGAGGTTGTTGGGGAGCATATAAAATTACTTTATGCTGATGCTGATGAATGCACAAGGATAGGAAAATTAATTCAGAAGAATGGCACGTTTTATGGAACAGCCCGAAATAAAAGAAAAAACGGTGAGGAATTTATCAGTTATATATCTTCTGCACTCATGGAGGATGCGCAAGGCAACCAGATCGGAAGTGTGGGAAATTCAATTGATATTACTGAATCACAGGAAAGAGAAAAGGAACTGAAACTTAAAGAAGAGCTCTACAAAACCCTTATGGAAACTGTTCAAAATGGAGTTGCAATTCTTGATCTTGAAGGAAAGATAATCGTATGCAACAAGCAAAATGCTGAAATGTTTGGTTATGAAGAACCCCAGGAACTCATAGGGGTGCAGAGAATTGAATTTGTGACGCCTGATGATCGGGACAGAGTTGCAAGGAACATGCGAAATCTCCTTGAAACAAATAATGATATTACTCGTATGGAAGTAGAGTTGCTGAGAAAAGACGGCTCCACTTTCCATGCTTATTTCAGCGCTTCAATCATACATGATGACGAGGGAAATCCCATACAGATAATGGATACCATAACTGATATTTCAGTTCGAATAAATAATGGGGACGATCTTATAAAAAAAAAGGAGAGATATAAAGGGCTTCTGAACAATTTACCTATTGCAATTGAGGAGTTTGATAAATCCGGTATCGTAACTTATGTAAATAATCAGGCATTAAAATTGTTCGGATATACCAGAGATGAGATGTTACGAACAGGTATAGGGAAAATGTTTAAGTCCGAAACAAATGATTCGAACAGTATCAACAGCTATTTTGCAGATATTCTTCATAAAAAGCCCGAGCCCTCTGTCTGGAAAGGTTTGTTCACGAAAAAGAACGGAGAGGAAGCACCCGTTTCAATTGCATGGAACTATAAAAAGGATGAACATGACCGAATCGTTGGATTCATTGCAGTTGTGAATGAGGTCTAAAATCAATTTTGTTAAAAAAGAATCTTGAAAAAGCAAGATTAAAGTGTTACATTTGATGCTTCTTTATTAAGGAGTACGAAAAAAACAATAAGGAGATTTATATGAATCCAAAAGTTAAAATCATAATTGCATTCACAATTGTATTCATAGTGCTTGTGACTGGAACCCTCTTTGCAGATGAAGCCGCAAAAGCAAAAGCTCTTGTTGAGCAAGGTGTAGTGATGGCTGTAATGAAGGGGGAAGGTCCAACCCTGAAGGCTATCCAAAATGTAAATGGTCCTTTTATTGATGGTGATTTGTATCTTTTTGCAGGTCCGCTAGATAGAGTTACAATGACTGCGCATCCCTATAAACCAGAGATTGTCAACACTGATTTAAGTACATTCAATGATGGTCACGGCAATTTTCTATTTTTTGATTTTGCAAAAATTGCAATAGAAGATGGTGCAGGCTGGACTGAGTACTGGTGGCCCAAACCTGGGAAGAAAGAACTCTCACACAAAAAAACGTATGTGATGAAGGTTCCCGGTCAAGACATGTACATTGCATGCGGTTATTACGCAGACTAAACTCAGTTAAACACATAACCACGAATTTGACGAACCGCTGGATTTCCAGCGGTTTTGTTTTGATATGTAAACAGGAAGAATTCAAATTCCTATTGCGATAGTCTTTCTGTGCAAGTTGCAGTGTCTATTCTCTAATTTTAAAGGAAAATTTCTTTCTTCATTGACAATTTAACTTCATATAGAAAATATACTCTCAAAATACACAGAGCGGGTTTAACTCAGTGGTAGAGTATTAGCTTCCCAAGCTAAGGGTCGCGAGTTCGAATCTCGTAACCCGCTCCATATTTTTGTAACCACCCGGCTTCTTTCCAATACGCCGCGGCAGGTGAATTAACACGAATTTTCACTAAAATTATTTAAGAAATAAATATTAAATGGTTAATTAGAAAGCTATTTGATAGAAAATTTAGATTCTTTTAAAAAAAAGGGATTTGATTTATAAATCAAAAATTTGACGATTTATTCCGGCACTTCACTTTCCTCCCATGAAGATTTTGCTCTACAAAGGAAAAGTTCTCACCCAAGATCCACACAATCCTATTGCGGATACAGTCCTTATTGATGGCAATACTATTGCGTTTGTGGGAAGAAAGGATGAAGTATCTGATACATTGTTCGATGATATCCTCAGAATAGATCTAAAAAATAAAGTGCTACTCCCGGGTTTTATTGACTGTCACACTCATTTTGTAAACTATGCTTTTTCAAAACGTTACATAAATTTATCGGGATGTAATTCTGCGGAGACGATAAAAAAGAAATTGCTCAATTTCAAGGAAAAAATTACCGAAAAGCAAGTCTGGATACATGGAAGCGGTTGGGATAAAAATTTGTGGGATGATCCGAGTTTTTTCACTAAGGCATTTCTTGATAGAATTTTTCCAGATATTCCTGTCTCACTTTCAAGTAAAGACCTCCATTCTTTTCTATGTAATTCTCAAGCTTTAAAAGAGATGAACATTGGTCCTTCGACACCTGATCCTCTTGAGGGAAGTTTCGGTCGAAATCCGAATGGGTCATTGAATGGTTTTCTTTATGAAAAAGCATGGAAGTACATCGATGAAGCACGTCCCAATTCCTCGTTTGACGAACAGGTCTCACTTGTGAAAGATGCAATCGATGAAGCACATCACTTGGGACTCACCGGCATCAACAGCATGGAAGGCAAAGAAGCCTTTGAAATATTCACATATTTAAAAAAGAAAGACCAACTTAACCTCCGAACCTGCTGGCATTTCCGATATGAATTACTTGATGAAATGATTGAAAAGGGTATGCGTTCCTATACAGGTGATGAGTGGTTCAAATATGGCGGATTAAAGCTATTTATGGATGGCTCGATTGGGTCTCATACTGCATATATGTTCCATCCATATGCAGGGCAGCCAGAAAATTACGGTAGCCATTTTTATAGTGAAGAAGAGCTCTTTGAAATTGTATATAAAGCAGCAAAAAATGGAATTTCTCCAACGATCCATTCAATAGGGGACAAAGCAAATATTTTTGTCATCAATACACTCACAAAAGTGAAAAATATTCCTGAAATAAAAGCGAAAAATCTGCTCTATCGTATCGAGCATCTTCAGTGCTGTCTGCCGGAAGACCAGCAGCGGGTTGCACAAGAAGGGATCTATTGCTCAATGCAGCCGATCCACATTAGTATTGACGTGAAAACGACACAAAGGTTGTGGGGGGAGTACGGGAACAATTCATATCCATTCCGGTCCTTGTTGGATAGGGGAGCGCTTCTCGGATTTGGTTCGGATGTGCCTGTGGAAACGCATAATCCCTTCCTCGGAATATATTCTGCATTGGAAAGAAAATATCAGTGCGATTTTGATGAAAAAAGCTGGATTCCTGAACAGAGAATTACTGCGCAGGAAGCAATTCGTGCCTACACAATTGATGCTGCAAAGGGAATGCGAAGTGAGGACATAATTGGTTCAATTACTCCCGGGAAAAAAGCTGACCTCATTGTGATCGATGATTTCGAACATGAACCAAACGAATTCTGGCTGGAAGCAAAACCCTATATGACGATCGTGGATGGGGAAATTAAGTTTAATAATTTGTAAGAAAAATATCGACTTTATAAATTTTAAAACAATTGAAAGAAACCAATAAATAAATCAATCGATTTATCAGGAAAACGTCCCAACGATTTCGATTATTTAATATATATTAATAAATTTAAAAAATAATTGACAGCCCTTCAAAAAATATCACATATTGGCATCGAATGTCATAGATATTCAAAAAAAGTCAAAATATGGCATTCGGGAGGTTCCGTGTCCGGTACTTTTTTGGGTTCGATCGAAGGTTCGATTACCAATAGACGAGTGAGTATTCCTCAATCATTCAGAGAGCTTATTGCACTCTCAGCACGGATGCTGGTCGTTGCAGTCCGAGGTAGAAAGAACACGATCTATATATTTCCAATGGATGTTTGGAAAAATCTGGAGCATGATCTTGAGCAGGGAACAGAAAATGAAAAACAACTCCTGAAAATGTTCCGCATCTATGCGACGGTGATTAAAGTCGAGGGACCGGGACGTATCCTGTTACCTAAAAAATTGTTGGAGATCGCTGAGGTAGAAAATAAGATCGTTTTCTTGGGTGAAGGCAAATTCTTTTCAATCTGGAATCCTGAAAATTTCCAAAAATACGAAGAAGAAATTGCTCAGCACTATGATGAAAAACTGCAAGAGAATGAATTTCTCTTATAAATCCGCAGGAGGAACAATGAAAGTTTCCATCGGACAGATTATGCAATTCAAGAAGATCAAAGGAGTGAAACTTCCGGAAGGACCTTATAAGATCGAAAATTTTGATGACGTACCGCACGAAATGGAATTCGGTCTCTTTGCGTATGAGATCGGAGGAAATAGTGCTCAGTACATTGATGTAAAAAAACTTAAAAACGGCTCCGAAGAAGAAAAAGAACTACTCGAAAAATTTAAAATGTATTCATCTCTGCTGTCTGTAGAAGCACTTCCTCACCTCATGCACCCTAAAGATATCATTGATATCGAAGAAGTGAATGAACACATTTTACTACATTGCGGAAATCGCTATTTCTCGATCTGGGATGGAGATAATTTCAAACGTTATGAAAAATATCTCAGTTTTAACCTGCATCAGGATCAACCTCACCACTACGTGCAATGAAATCTTTTCACATTCCTGTTCTTAAAGACTGCTCTATTGACTTTCTCCAGATTAAAAAAGGTGGGATCTATGTCGATGCCACACTTGGTGGTGGAGGACACACGGAAGCGATGTTTGAACAGGAACAAGATATTCATGTTATTGCATTTGATCATGATAGGGATGCGATTGACTTCGCACAGAAACGCCTGAAAAAGTATTTGGACAGAATCATTTTTGTGAATAAAAATTTCTCTTATCTTTCCTCTGCATTAGCGCTTAACAGAATTTCAAAGATTGATGGCATTCTTTTTGATCTCGGTTTCTCCTCACATCAGATCGACCAGCAACGCGGTTTCAGTTACACGCAAGATGATGAACTGGATATGAGAATGAACCGCAACAACGGAAAACTTACTGCATACGACATTGTGAATTTTTATCCACAAGACAAACTGGAACAGGTTCTGCATGACTACAGCGAAGACAGGTTTTGGAAGCGTATCAGTAATGCTATTCTTCGGGCGAGAAAAGACAAAAAGATAGAAACCACAAAACAACTGAGAGATATCATAGAAAAAGTGATCCCGAAAGATAAGGGATTTAAAACATTATCGAGAATTTTTCAGGCACTTCGTATCGAAGTGAATAAAGAACTCGATGCGCTTGAAAAGGGATTGAAATCTTCGGTAGAGGTTCTGAAAAAAGGTGGAAGGATCGCAGTCATTTCCTATCACTCTCTTGAGGATCGCATTGTGAAACAGTTTTTTAAATATGAGAATCTTGAATGTATTTGCCCAGCCTATTTACCCCGCTGTGTTTGTGAAAAAGAAGTAAGATTGAAAATTATCACAAAAAAACCCGTCATTCCGACCGAGGAAGAGATCAAGGAAAATTCTCGTGCTCGAAGTGCAAAATTGCGCGTCGCAGAGAGGTGCTGATGAATAAAAAACCATCTATACTTTTTATCATTTTTATTTCATTTTTTTGCTTCATCGTGATTTCCAGTCTGCTCCGTTCACTTTTTCTTGAACAGCAAAGGGAACTCTTAGCCCTCGAACAGAAAATCCAGGACAGCCGCGATATTATTACTGATCTTAGAAATGATATCAGCCAGTTATCCCTGGATACCCGCATCATAGAAATCGCCGGTAGCACTCTTCAAATGGATTTTCCTGATCCAACCAGCATTATCAGTGTGAAGAAAAACCAGGTTTCTTCAGATCAAGTAAACTACTCTTTATTAAACTTTATTTCCCCGGAAGCTATTGCTGCGGATAAATAGCAAATAACTCTTTCCAATGCAGCAAAATAAAGGTAGAATTGCATCGATAAAAATTATCTTTATTCTTGTATTTTGTGTTTTTATATTTCGATTATTCTCCATCCAATTATTAGACGTTTACGGCTTTTATAATAATTACCAACGTTATAAAAATAAGAAAACCATTGTACCCGCAGAGCGCGGTTTTATCTATGACAGGCATGGGATTGCACTGGCAGGCAACAAAAAATTATATAAGCTGGAATTCTGCCCGAAGCTGATAAAATGGGAAAAGAAGGACTCACTTTCTACTGTTGATAGAGAAATTGTATATGATGAAATAACTCAGATAATTGCTCAAAATACAGATAAAACCTGTGACGAGCTTACCAGCAGGATATCGACTTTTGAAGAGGATTTTCCTTATGGTTTTGAGCTTGTTACTCACATCGATGCTGCACAAAAGGACAGGATATTGCAAGCTCTTGATAATCAGGGAATTCACGGTGTGCTCGATTACAAACAGAAATCGGAAAGAGTATATCCAAAAGGAGATCTGGCAGGTCCGCTCATCGGATTTTATGAGTATGATAATGACAATGCATTGTGTGGCATCGAACTTGTATCCGATAACGAATTGACCGGTCAGGACGGATGGTCCGAAGTAATTCAATACGGGACAGGTGATGATTTTCATTTTGATGACATGCCGCTGCAGAAACCGATTTCCGGTAAATCTGTTTACCTCACTATTGATGCTCATCTTCAGGCAATTCTGGAAAAAAATCTCATTCACGGCATTGAAGAGTATGATGCAAAAGGAGCGATTGGCATTATCATTTCTCCCTGTACAGGTGAAATATTTGCGATGAGAGGGATAAACCGCGAATATATAGATAGTTCTGTGCGAGAGAGTCATACTCTGCCGATCTACCCAATTAACTGGCAGTACGAACCCGGATCCACTCTCAAACCAGTCACTGCGCTCATCGCAATAGAAGATAATATTTATCATGCAGATGATATCATAGATTGCAGAACCCGGAAGATCGGCGGACGGACTATTTCCGATGTAAAACCGCTGCAATATTTGACCTTCAAGCAGGTTCTTTCTAAGTCTAGCAATTGCGGTATTACACGTGTCGCAGATAACATTGAACCGTACAAATTATATAAAACACTTACAGAACTCGGCTTTGGTCATAAAACAGGTATTATTTTAAATGGTGAAAGTGCAGGTCTTATTCGGCACCCGAGCAAGTGGTCCAAGTATTCCTTGCATTCCCTTTCTTTTGGTCAGGAACTCACTGTGACAGTGCTTCAACTTGCCTATGCGTATGCATCGCTTGCGAACGGCGGAAAAATGCTGCAGCCGAAAATAATATATAAAATTGAAGATGAGGAGCAGAACATCCTCTTTGAACCTCAAACAACTGTCGTGAGACAGGTATCAAATCTATGGGCTCTTGACACGCTCAGGACGTACTTAAAGGCAGTCGTTGATGAGGGACACGGAGTAGGAACTAAGCTTGGATATATTTCAATCGCAGGCAAAACAGGCACTGCGGAAAAACTCGATCCCGAAGGTCACGGATACCTTGAGGGAGCTTATATTACGAGTTTTGCGGGGTTTTTCCCTGTTGAGAATCCCCAGGTAGTTATGGTGATATTATTTGATGAACCGGATTATGATCATCGCTACGGAAGTATATCAGCAGTTCCGACCTTCAGAAAAATTGTCGAAGAAATGACCGTCCTTCCACAAAATGATATTTTATACATAGCTAATGAAGCGAACCGGGAATATGTACTAGTTCCGAAATGCATCGGAAAATCCATAAAAGAAGCGTGCCAAATTTTGGTTGAGCACAATATAGATTTCACCAGTTTTGGGGACGGTGATATTATAATAGATCAGTTCCCCAAGCCAGGTGTGACAATGCTGGAAGGCTCATTTATAATCCTTCAGACTGGGTTTCAAATCCTCACACAAAATAACTTGAATCCAAACTTGACGCAATAAATGAGAATCAAAGTCTAAGGTTTCTTTATGAAAAATTTGAAAATCCAACAGGTTATTACAGCGATTAATGCGACTACTATTGCACCGGAAGATGCAGAGATAAACTGTGTCGTACATGATTCTCGTGAGTGTAAAACTCATCCAGATAAGAAGATACTCTATTTTGCGATACCTGGTGAGCAGGTGGACGGACATGACTTTGTAAAAGAAGCACTCTCACAGGGAGCTTCTTATGCGGTTGTAGATCACGAGCTTCAGGATAAAATCGATTCCAAGAAACTCATTTTTGTTGAAGATACAGTAAAGGCATTGGATGCGCTGGGCAAATATTATCTCAGCCTGTTTAATATAACCAAAATAGCGATTACAGGTTCTGTTGGGAAGACCATCTCAAAAGAGTTCATTGCAAATGTTTTGTCTCAAAAATATAATGTTCATAGAAGTTCAGGAAATCTCAATACTACAATTGGACTCCCAATCACCATATTTGATATAGATGATAGTCACGAAATAACAGTTTTGGAACTCGGCACAAATCATTTTGGAGAGATAAAAACGCTCACAAAAATGGTCGAACCTGATATTGCGATTATCACGAATATCGGTCCATCGCATATAGAATTTTTGGAAAATCTCGGAGGCGTCTTCAAAGAAAAGAATGATATCTTCAAATATTCTCCAAATCAAACACTGAAAATTTTTAATGGAAATATTGCTTATCTTCAAAACAAAAAAGGTCAAACGCATTACTATTCCTATGGATTTGAGAATGATAACGATCTTGTTGTGAGTGACATAGCTCGCATTGATCATAAATATTCATACTTGGTAAATGATGAAAAATATTATAATTTTAATGACGTGTATCACAATGTTCTTAATGCCATTCCTGCGATAATTATCGGGAAGCATTTTGGGCTTTCTCACAAAGAGATTCAGAAAGGTCTATCAATAAAACCGGAAGTTGGCTTGAGGATGGAGATGCGAAGGAATACGAACAAAAAATGGACGATCATAGCTGACTGTTACAATGCCAATCCTGTATCAATGATCTCAGCGCTGGAATATCTGCAATCTCTTCCTCATAAAGATAAGGTAGTGATACTCGGAGATATGCTCGAACTTGGGCAAGAGAGTCAGCAGTATCATGAAGATATTGGCATACTGGTAAAGGATATGGGATTGAGGAGATCGATCGCAATCGGAGATATGGCAAGATTTTATAAATTTATGACACATTACTCATCTGCAGAAGAATTCATAGACCATTTTTCGGATGAGATGTTTCCTGAGGGTGCTGCAATATTGGTAAAAGCATCCCGGGGTATTGCGTTAGAAAAAATCGCAGAAAGGCTGGCAACGTAATGTTTTATCATATTTTGTACCCTCTTGTAAGGGTTCACATCATTTTTAATGTTTTTCAGTACATTACTTTCCGCGCGATCGGTGCATTTGTTACCGCGCTTATTTTATGTTTTATATTTGGTCCCAAAATCATCAAATCCTTGAGAAAACATCAGGTAACAGAAAATATTAATACGCTCCTCCCTGCTACACATATGAAGAAAAAGGGAACTCCCACGATGGGAGGTATTATAATTGGTCTTGGATTGCTTATTTCAAGCCTGCTCTGGAACAATCTTACAAATCCCTATGTGCTAATAGCGCTGCTTGTGACGTTATGGTTAGGGGGATTAGGATTTCTGGATGACTATCTGAAAAATGTGCGGCATTTAGAGCAGGGTTTAGTTGAAAAATACAAGATCGCAGGACAGCTTGTGCTCGGAATCCTCATTGCTGTTACTCTCTATTTCGGATATCAGCAAAGTCATTCGATCACGTATATTAGTGTTCCATTTTTAAAAGATACATCATTTTCACTTGGTGTATTATTCATTCCTTTTGTGGCACTATTTATCACTTTTTATTCAAATGCAGTAAATCTGACTGATGGATTGGATGGGCTCGCAGCAGGAACTATCGCGCTTGTTGCGTTCGGATTGGGAGTTATGGCATATGTGAAAGGTCATATTGTGATCGCAGACTATCTAAAGCTCGAATTTATTGCTGATGCAGGGGAGTTAACCGTATTTACCACTGCAATTATTGGCTCGATACTGGGATTCCTCTGGTTTAATATAAAACCTGCTCAGGTGTTCATGGGAGATACCGGAGCACTCTCCATGGGAGGTGTCCTGGCTGTCATGGCTATCCTCCTCAAAGAAGAGATCTTTTTTGTAATGATCGGTCTTGTGTTCGTTGTTGAGGCAGTTTCATCTCTTGTTCAGAGATACTATTTCAAGCATACACGCATAAAGCACGGTGAAGGAAAACGCTTACTACTCTGTGCTCCGCTCCATCATCATTACGAGCTGAAAGGCTGGTCCGAAAACCAGATCGTCATACGTTTCTGGATCGTAACCATGCTTTTGACCGCTATCGGACTTGCCACATTAAAGTTAAGATAATATGGATTGGAAAGGTAAGAAAGTAGCAGTTATCGGTCTTGCAAGAAGTGGTCTTGCTGCATCACAGAAGCTGAGAGAGATCGGTGCACAACCTTTTTTATCAGATATTCGTTCCAAAGAAAAATTGAAAGCGATACTTCCTCTTATTAGTGATTTTGAATATGAAGCAGGCGGACATACCAAGAAAGTTCTTCAAAATGATCTGATCATTGTGAGTCCAGGAGTTCCACTTGATATTCCTATTTTGAGAAAAGCTCAAGAAAAAGGAATGCCAGTTTGGAGCGAATTGGAATTCGGATTTCAGCTTGTAAAAAACACTTCCTCGAAAATCATTGCAATTACGGGGTCAAATGGGAAGAGCACTACAACTTCGCTTATTCATCATATTTTGAAAGAGAGCGGAAAAAATGCACTTCTTGCAGGTAATATCGGGTTGCCATTCACTTCGTTTCCAATTGAGAAAGGTGAATATGATTATATCGTTTTGGAAGTCAGCAGTTTTCAACTCGATGGGATTATGCAATTCCACCCGGATATTGCACTTATGCTGAACATCACTCCCGATCACTTGAACCGATATCATACTTTTGATGCATATAGAAATTCGAAATTACGCATTTTTGAAAATCAAACAAACCAGGATACTGCACTCTTAAATTTCGATGATGACGAATGCAATCGTTTAAACGAAATTGGTTTCTCACAAAAAATATTCTACAGTGTATACGAGAAAGTGAATGATAATGTTTGGTTTGAGAATGATCAGATTGTGATACATTCAAAAGATAATACTTCTTTTTTACACTCTCACGAGCTTCCGATAATGGGCTTACATAACATCAGCAACGCAGTTGTATCTTCCCTCGTAGGTGTGTTATGCGGATTGAAATCCGGTCAAATATGCACAGCTCTGAAAAATTTCAAAGGGTTGGAACACCGTCTTGAATGGGTAGCTGAAATTGATGAAAGAATTTTTATTAATGATTCAAAAGCAACAAATTGTGTGTCAGTCGAGAAAGCACTGGCATCATTCGATAAACCGATAAATCTTATAATGGGAGGTTCGGATAAGCATGAAGACTTTTCATCACTTATCCCGCTTATACAAAAAAATGTCAGAAATCTGATCGTACTTGGAGAAACCAAAGCCCAAATCGTTGTCACATTCAGAAAATTCGTGAACATATTAGAGGTTACTGATTTGCAAGAAGCTTTGAGTGTTGCATTTAACAATTCAAAACCTGGTGAATATATTTTACTTTCTCCCGGGTGCGCCAGTTATGATATGTATGATAATTTTGAAGAGCGGGGAAAGCACTTCAAACAGCTTGTGTGTGAGATTAAGATATGAAGATTTCGACAAGATTCCTGGAAGATTCGCTCGTTTATATCTGCCTGATCTTGGTTTTGATAGGACTATTGCTCATCGGCAGTATTGATTCTTTTCAGTTCAAATCTCGGAATATTGTGATGCAGACTTCCTGGATCTTTGTATCAATCATCTTCTTTTTTGTTTTTTCTCATATACATCTTCAAAGGTTGAGAGTTCTTTCATTTCCTTTGTTATTTCTAGGATTGATCGCGCTTGGAGCAGTCTTTGTGCCGGGTATTGGGAAGACGGTCAACTATTCATCACGCTGGATAAATTTTGGCAGATTCACTTTTCAGGCAAGCAATCTGGCAAAAGTAATTTTTATCTTTTATCTGGCTCATTTCTTTGCAAAAAATCAGGATATTCTGGAAAGGTCTGAACCGAAGTATTTCATCAAAAACTTTTTCCCAATAATTTTTGCTCTTGGAGTCTATGTCGGATTGATCTATTTTGAGCCCGATCTCAGCACAGCAGGTATTCTCTTTCTTATTTTTTTAAGTATGCTTTTCGTGGCGAAAGTGAAACTATCCACTATCACATTAATATCAGTGAGTGTGATTGTGGTACTTGTAGTTCTTATATCGGTTGGTCCTGCATATCGAAGAGCGAGGTATGTTTCATTTGTGAAATTTCTGAGCGGTAAAGAAGTGCAGATTCAAAACCAAAATGACACGTTCTTTCAACCAAGAGAATCTCTTATTGCACTTTCTAACGGCAAGTTAACCGGCAGGGGGTCTGAAGAGGGGAAGGCAAAATTATATTACCTGCCCTTTGCTCATTCCGATTATATTTTTTCTATACTTGGCGAGGAATATGGGTTTGTAGGAAGTCTCGTGCTTCTGCTGTTTTATCTCTTATTGCTTTTAAGTTGTTTCACATTAGCACAACGCGCACATGATCCGTTTTACTCATTTTTGATTGCTGGTCTTGGTTTCGGGATTGCGTATAATATTTTTGTAAATGTCGCAGTAGCAGTGAGTTTGATCCCTTCAACCGGCGTAACATTACCTTTCATAAGCTACGGAGGGTCAGCACTTTTAATTGATTCGATTGCAATCGCTGTCATTATCAATGCCAGCAAGCGTGACCGCTATGAACGTTTAGAGAAGGACCTTCAGTATGTATAGAATTGCCATAGCAGCAGGTGGAACCGGCGGACATATCTTTCCGGGTATTGCAATTGCCAGAGAACTGCAAAGGCAGCTTGCTGATTGTAAAGTGATATTTATCGGATCAAAAGAAGGCATAGAAAATAAAATTGTGAAAGAAAATGGATATGAATGTTATCCGACTGACGTGCAGAAACTATACCGAAATATCACATTCAAAAATTTGCTATTTCCATATTATATGCTGAAAAGTATTTCTCAAACTCAGGATGTTTATAGGAAGCACAAAATATCAATTTTTATTGGATGCGGTGGATTTGTTAGTGGAACTGCGGGGTATGCTGCAAAACTGCAAAGAATCCCGATTTTTTTACAGGAACAAAATAGTTATCCAGGATTGAGTACACGTTTCATCGCACCCTATGCTCAAAAAATTTATCTAGGAAATCCAAAAGCACATGAATATTTAAAATGTCCCAGAGAAAACATTTCCTATACAGGCAATCCAATACGTACCCCGATAAAGATTTCCCGGGAAAAAGCACTTGAAATACTTGGATTGCAAAATAAAAAAACAGTTTTTATTTATGGTGGAAGTCTGGGTTCCATACCGATTAATAATGCTGTGCTCCCGATTCTTGAGAAGTTGCTGCAAAATAATTTTCAAGTTATCTTTCAGACGGGAAAACGTGATTATACAAGGATATTTGAGCTTCACAAAAAAACTGAAAGCCTCATCATAAAACCGTTTTTTGACGATATCGATGTTGCATATTCTGCCAGTGACCTTGTTGTATGCAGGGCTGGAGCGATCTCACTCTCCGAAGTAGCATATTTTGGAATTCCTGCAATTATTATTCCTTTCCCTTGGGCAGCAGGGGATCATCAGGTGAAAAATGCTGAGAGTTTGAGAACAAGAAAAGCAGCAGTTGTGATAGAAGAAAAAAACCTTACATCAGAAATATTATTTCACGAGATCGTGAATATCTTGAATAATCTTGTTCTGCACGAAATTATGGCACATGCGTTGAAGTTACTTGCAAAACCGGAGGCAACCCGGGATATAGTCAGCGATATTATTAGTACGTTAGGAATAGAATGTTAGGAAGAACAAAAAAATTACATTTCGTCGGTATTGGCGGGATAGGTATGAGCGGAATCGCAGAACTGCTTATAAATTATGGTTATAAGATCTCCGGTTCTGACTTGCTCCAATCCCACGTAACCGAACGCCTTGAAAAAATGGGTGCTGAGATAACTTATCAGCATAAAGCATCAAACGTTCATAAGGATGTTGATGTTGTAGTGAAATCATCTGCGGTAACAGATTCAAATATAGAGATAAAAACAGCTATTAATAGGAATATTCCTGTCATCAGGCGTGCTGAAATGCTGTATGAACTCATGAGAATGAAAACGGGAATTGGCATTGCAGGCACACATGGAAAGACTACTACAACCTCTATGACGGGTATGATACTTACCGAAGCCGGCTTGCTTCCCACACTCGTGATCGGAGGTGTGGTAAAGAATTTTGACAGCAATGCTGTTCTCGGAAAATCAAAATATATTGTTGTTGAAGCTGATGAATACGACCGTTCTTTTCTGTCACTAACCCCCATAATAGCAGGCATTTGCAATATTGAAGAGGAACATGTGGATTGTTACCCAACTGTAGAAGAACTGGAAAATGCATTTCTCCAATTTGCCAATTCAGTTCCTTTCTTTGGCTTAATAGTTGCCTGTATCGATGATCCGGCTGTAAACCGGCTTCTCCCAAGATTTGAAAAGCGATTGTGTACTTTTGGATTGGATAAAAAAGCTACAGTACGTGCGGAGAATATTAAATATTCAAATTTTGAATCGGAGTATGATCTCATTTATGCAAATAAAAAATTAGGTTCGATCAATCTCTCTATGCCGGGTGCACATAATGTTCAGAACTCTCTTCTCGCAGCTTCCATAGCACTCGAGCTTGAAATTCCATTCATAGACATCAGGAACGGTTTAAAGAAATTCAAAGGTGTTTACCGCCGGTTTGAACGCAAAGGCTTTGTGAACGATATTCTCGTTTATGATGATTATGCTCATCATCCAACAGAAGTAAGAAAAACACTTCAGGGCATTAAGGAAGGTTCGGTTCGAAGAATAATCGCAGTATTCCAGCCGCATTTATTCACGCGGACAAAAATGTTCTACAGAAAATTTGCAGAAGCTCTTATGATTTCCGATGTGTTGATTATCAATGATATTTATCCTGCACGTGAGGAACCTATCGAAGGCGTGACAGGCAAACTTATTTCCGATGTGACGCGCGATCTCGGGCATAAAAAGGTCTATTTCATAAAAGATAGAAGAGATATCCCAGCTGAGCTCATGAAGATATGTAAAAGTGGTGATTTCGTAATTACAATGGGGGCGGGAAATATTGTTGAAGTTTCGGAGAAATTTGTTCACCTGCTCGAGAAGCAGAATGAAGCACAATCAAAGAAAAAATAATGATAGAAAAATTTGAATTATTTCTGAAAGAGCATCACATCATGTGTGTGGACAAAGCAGTTTCATTGAAATCGCTCACAACCATAAAGTGCGGCGGTAAATCTGATTATCTCGCAGAACCAGACAATTATGATGATCTTTCTATTATATTCAAATTTGTGTGTGAAAATAATATTCAGTATAAAATTCTTGGGAACGGTTCCAATATTTTAGTTTCTGATTTGGGTTTCTCCGGTGTTGTCATTTCACTGAAAAATCTTCCTTATTCAATTGAGTTGTATGACGGAAAATTATCAGTTGCTGCTCATATTGAATGTGTAAATCTTCAAAAAAAATGTATACTTGAAGGCTTGAGTGGTTTGGAATTTTTGAGTGGTATTCCCGGAACCACAGGTGGAATTATTGCAATGAATGCAGGTGCTTTCAGGTACGATATTGAGAGTGTCATTGATTCGATAAAAGTGGTAACTCATGAAGGAAAAATCTCGAGTATTCAAGCTGAAAATATTGAATTCTCATATAGAAAAACCAAACTTCCTTTTGAGCATTTTATTATTATAGAAGGCACCTTCAATGTTCAAAAAAAGAATATGCTGGAGGTGAAAGAACTCTGCGACTCATATTTTTCACAAAGGAAATCAAAAAATCTTTGGCAATCACAAACTTTTGGTTCGACCTTCAAAAATGGGGCGGATTATTACGCAGGTGAACTTATCGAGAAATGCGGATTAAAGGGATTTGCAATTGGCGATGCTCAAATCTCTACAGATCATGCAAATTTTATTATTAATAATGGAAATGTTTCATCCAAAGATGTATATCTTCTCATACAAAAAATGAAGGATCAGGTGAAGAAAAAATTTGGCAAGAATCTCGAATTAGAAGTTAAACTATGGGGAGATTTCTCTTATGCAGGAAAATAGAACAAGATCAAAAGAACCGGTAATTAAAAAAGCGCTTGTCATGCTAGTACTGTGTGTGATCATTGCAGGAGCAAGTGCGTATCTGATGAAGTTTGGCGTAACAAAATGGAATTATCTCCGAATGAAAGACAGTGAAGTGACGGGTACGATTCACATCAATCCGAACATTATCCATATTGCCCTTTCGGAGTTCAAAGGGGAAAATTTGTATCTTCTCGAGGATGATGCAGTACGGGATAGGTTGTTGCAAAATCCGTCCGTGAAAGATGTAAGGGTTTTGAGAATATTCCCAAGCACATTGAAGGTTGTCATTGAAGAACGCCTTCCAATTGCCTACTTCCAGACAGATCAAAATGAATATTATCTTATTGATGAACAAGGTGTATTGCTTGATAAAGTTGCTCTAAGCGATGGATTGGATGTGCCAGTCTTTTGTGAAATCAGCATAAATAATTTGACACTGGGACAGGAGGTATCAGATACAAACGTCAAGATTCTTCTCGATGTGTACAAGACTCTGAAAATGAAATATCCTGATTTTCTCGCATCTGTTGGTGAGTTTTATATTGAAGATGGGGATGTTATCATATCAGAACAGGAGAGAGGTGTCAGATTTATTCTCGGTGATCGTGATTTTGATGAACGACTGGAAAAACTGGTCTTTGCATATCAGAATTTTGGTGTGGCAACGTATTCTGAGATCGATGTGCGGTTCTCCGACCCAATACATGAACTGGTGATATTAAGATAATGGCAAGACAACAAGTAGTTACAGCATTGGATATTGGTACAACGAAAATTTGTTGTATCATCGCAGTTATTGATAAAAACAATCAACTGAAGATCTCTGGTATCGGTGAGACAAAATCCCAGGGACTCACGCGGGGAATGATCAGGAATATTCGCGCTGCATCTGAATCAATTGATTCCGCAGTACGGTCTGCCGAAAAAATGGCAGGTATCGATGCGGAGAATATAATTGTCGGTGTTGCTGGAGAAATGATCCACAGCTTTGTGCGCCACGGGATGGCAAATATAGTCAGTAAAAGTAAATATACCGAAGAAATTAACGAATATGAAGTCACAGAAACCGAGATCGAAAATGTCAAAAATGATGCAATAAAAAATGCGCCGTTAACAAGCGATCAGAAACTCATTCATGTTGAACCTCAATATTTTATGATAGACAGCATGACGGGCATTATTGATCCCATAGGAATGACAGGACACCGTCTTGAGGCAGATGTGCATTTTGTGACTGCGGATATGAGTTATTTAAACAGCATCTACCGCAGTGTTCAGCTTCTGGGATTAAATGTGAAAGATGTTATCCTTCAACCCATTGCATCTGCTATGGCAGTTCTCAACGATGATGAAGTAGAACTCGGCGCAGTGCTTGTTGATATAGGCGGCGGCACGACAGACGTTTCTATATATTATAAAAACAGCCTTAGATTTACTTGCATCATTCCATTTGGAGGTGAGAACATCACTTCTGATCTTTCCGTAGGATTGCGTACTCCGAATGCAGAAGCAGAAAAGATCAAGATAGATTTCGGCTATGCTATTCCGGAAAATGTGGATGATGACTCAAAAATAGAAGTGCCCGGCATTGGAGGTTATCCTTCAACGTTCCGAACAAAAAAGCTCATTGCAGAGATCATTAATCCAAGAATGCAGGAGATCGCACAGCTGGTTTATAATAATGTGGTGAAAAGTAAATATATTGAAATGATCACTGCCGGAATTTCCATTTGCGGAGGAACCGCTAATCTGAAAAGTACAAATCAACTTTTCTCCCAGGTATTTCATGAGATCCCAACAAAAACAGGTTACCCTTCATTCAAAGGGATTTACGGCGACACGGAAACACTTTCAAATCCAAAATATGCAACTGCTGTCGGTTTACTGTATTGGGGTAAGAAAAATTATAAGAACGAACCCCTTGCACCGGGCAAGGGTTCAGTCATTGACCGCCTTTTCAAACGAATCAAAAAATGGTTTGAAATACAGAGCTTTACATAAAACATAATCCCTGACCACGGTCAAATAGGGAGCATATATGCTAAAATTTAATCATTCAACGAACAAAATATCCAAGATCAAGATCATCGGTATCGGCGGTGCAGGCAACAATGCGGTCAATACGATGATCACAAATAATCTCGGTGGTGTCGATTATGTGGCAGTTAACACTGATCTGCAGGTTCTCAACGTTTCTGCCGCAGAAGATAAATTACAGATCGGCAAGAACCTTGTGAAAGGATTCGGAGCAGGTGGAAAACCTGAAGTCGGTGCAATGTGCGCAGAAGAAAGCAAGGAAGAAATTAAGAAAACGCTTGCTCATTCTGATGTTGTATTTCTTACTGCAGGAATGGGGGGTGGAACAGGAACAGGTGCAGCTCCTATCTTTGCAAAGATAGCCCAAGAAATGGAAATCCTCACCATAGCGATCGTCACATATCCTTTCAGCTTTGAGGGGAAATACCGTAAAGAAAATGCAGAAAAGGGCATCGCAGAACTCAAGCAATATGTAAACTCTCTCATTATTATCGATAATGATAAAGTCCTTCAAACATTTGATGATATCGAGTTGTACCAGGCATTTGAAAAATCTAATTTTGTTCTTTATAATGCTGCAAAGACTTTCACTGAGATCATCAATAAAGAAGGCTATATGAATGTTGATCTTGCAGATGTGAAAACAGTGCTTTCAGAGATGGGATATGCACTCATCGGATTTGGTTCTGCAAGTGGTGAAGACAGGGCTGCAAAAGCGACACATCAAGCTCTTGATAATCCCCTTATACAAGATATTTCACTTGAAGAAACCAAAGCCATTCTCGTAAATATCACAGTGGGTTTTGATTTTGTAACAAAGGAGTATGAGGAAGTGACGAAGATCATTTATGAAAAAACGCACGAGAATACCAATATCATACATGGATTGGTATTTGATAAAGATTTGAAGGATGTCATATCAATCGCAATAATTGCCACAGGAATGCTCACTACAGATAGGAAAGAAATTGATATTATTCCACCGGAAGAAGAGCAATCACAAGAGGAGCGGCAAAAGGAGCTTGAAGTAATAATGGCAAGGATTAAGCAGTCAGAACTTCTTGCACCAAAAAATAATGAGTATTCCATGGATGAAATACGTAAACAATACATAAAGGATACTTTGGAGTAAAATGGATTACATCATAAGATTAGTAATTTACTCGCTCGCAATACTTATTGTGAGCAGGTTCACACGATTGATCGAGATAAAGAACTTTGGCACTGCACTGGTATTTGCATTTATACTTGGTATTGTTAATGTGCTTATAAGACCGATTTTTCTGTTTATCTCACTTCCGCTTATTGCTCTTACTTTCGGTATATTCCTGATCTTTATAAATGGATTGATGATCATTATCGCGGCAGCATTTTTCAAGAATGTCCAAACAAAGGGCTGTCTTTCGTCTGCAATCGCAAGTGTGCTTATATCACTTGTGGTATTTTTGTTTGATATGATCCTCTTTCCGGGGCAGATACAGGTCACATATTAGGAGCGTTTCTTTACAGAAAAAATACAGTCATTTTATCTCTCTTTACTGGGTCACTGTTTGGTAAAGCAAATTAAAAAGGGAAGATGTGGAATACAGAATCGACTTTTCGCAGTGTTTAAAAATAAATTTGACAACAAAGGAATGATTTTTTCTATTTAGTATATGTAAAGTTGATTCTGGTTTGATTTGCTCTCAGGACGGAAAAAATTATGAAAAATTGTAACTTAATAAAACTTAAAAAATATTTACTTCTTAGAAATGGAGGAATTCAATGAAAAAAGTATTAACATTTATAACGATGATTATATTATTAACAATAATATTTTCTTGTGGCGAATCATTAGATTTAGAACCAGAAATTGAAGATGATGAGATAGTACTTTCAGATGAGACGATTATAATTGAAGAAACAAATTTGTCAGAACCAGATATCGACAGTACAGGGACTTTTTACAGTTATACCTTTACTGGAGAACAACCTGATATTAATATTGGAGATGTAATAGTTGGTGAAACGGAATATGGATATTTAAGAAAAGTTACTAACATCGAAGTTCAGAGGGATGGACTAATATTAGAAACCGAGCAATCATGTCTTACCGATGCAATAGAAGAATGCTCGATTAAGGATTCAATTCAACTTATTATCGGTAATGAAAATAAATTAAATGGAATGTATTGTACATACTTAGCAAAAGGTGTGAGTGTTGTTAGAGGAGGATTAGGTTTAGACAATACAACACTATTTTCAGGGACTGTTGGGGGTGTTACAATTTCAGCAACAATTCCAGAAGGCTATGTGTCTTTTGAACCATATCTAAATCGTGAACTTGAAATTGGACTGATTCCTCCACGAGTAGAACATCTTTTATTATCAGCAGAAGGAACATTGGAGTTTGATTGTGATTTGCAGTTAAATGCTTCTGCGTCAATTGATTATGGGAATGAGAAATTATTAGCGATTTTTATATCTCCACCATTTCCGATTGGTCCTGTACCTTGTTTTGTTGAACTTTCATTCGTCGCAGGATTCGAAACCCAATTAGATGTTGAAGGTACAATAAAGAGTGGATTTGATTCTGAGGCATCAATAGAACTTGGTGCGGTATATAATTATGGCAGTGGTTGGGATGATATATGGAATACTAATTTTGAGATAAATTCCCATCCAATAGAATGGGAATTGACTGGTGATGTTTATGCTAAAGGATATATTACACCACAATTAAGCTTGAAGGTTGCGGGAGTGTTAGGTCCCTATATGGAATTAGAACCTTATTTGAAATTTGATGGAAATGTAATAGTACCTACAAGCTGGGAGTGGGAATTACTTGGTGGTGTCGATGCAAACCTTGGTTTTGAGATTGAAATACTAAGCTTTTCATTGGCAGACTTTTATACTACCCTCGCTAACTGGGAGATAACTATTGCAAGTGATAACGGTTTATATGATTACATAACCGTTACTTCACCTAATGGAGGAGAGGTGTGGTATATGGGAAGTACTTATGAAATTCAATGGAATGATAATATCAATGAAAATGTAAAGATAGAACTATATAAGTCAGGTGCCATTGATAGATTAATAAAAGATTCAACACCTAGTAATGGTTCATACAATTGGCCAATCCCAACAGATTTAACAGAATACTCAAGTTACAAGATTAAGATATCTAGTACGAGTAGTTCGGTGAATGATTTAAGTGATAACAATTTTACGATTGAAGAAGAACCACCTGCTGATTACATAACGGTAACATCACCTAATGGTGGAGAGACCTGGCAGATGGGAACAACTCATAATATAACGTGGGATGATAATATAAGTGAAGATGTAAAGATAGAGTTATATATATCAGGAACTTTAGTAAGTACAATTGCATATGATACCTCAAGTGGTGGATCGTATACATGGTCGATCCCAACCTGGTTAGACGAATCCTCATATTACAAGATAAAAATCGAAAGTGTAGATAACAGTTCACTAAATGACTGGAGTGATAATTACTTCACAATTGAAGAAGGTGGTGGGACAGGAACTGTAACCGACATAGACGGCAATGTGTACCAAACGATAATAATTGGTGATCAGGAATGGATGGCAGAGAACCTTAAAGTAACTCATTACAGGAATGGTGATCCAATTCCTCATTTAACCAATGATGATGATTGGACGGGTACATCATCCGGTGCATATTGTGTGTATGATAATGATCCTTCTCATGCAGATACATATGGAAATCACTATAACTGGTATACAGTTGATGATAGTCGTGGATTAGCCCCAGAAGGTTGGCATGTACCATCAGATACAGAAATAATGGAATTGGAAACGTATCTTGGTATGAGTCAAAGCCAGGTAAACAGCACAGGATGGCGTGGTACGAACGAAGGCAGTAAGCTTGCCTCCGGCTACGATTTATGGGACAATGGTGCTTTGAGAGATGATACTGAGTTTGGTAGCAGTGGTTTCGATTTTTTTCCTGGTGGTGACCGTAACTATAACTATGGTAATTTCTACGGTGTAGGTAGTCATGGCCTTTTCTGGTCATCTACAGAGAATAATACACAATACGCTTGGAGCCGGGGCTTGGATAACCTCGATACTGGAGTAGAACGAATATACTTCAGTAAACGATATGGTTTTTCGGTACGTTGTGTTCGTGATTAAGAATTGACTATTTATCTATCATACTTTTTACTAACGAGTGGAGCCCTTTTGTCTATTTAATTTGTAGTAATATGGAGTAAATAGAATTTGTTGATTTCACATTGACACTCCGATATGCTGCGCTACAGGGCATGCAGTCAATATAGTCCATAATTTTTTTTACTCAATTAGTACGTTTCTTTACAGAAAATATACAATCAATTTTTATTGACCAGCTTTGTGATTCATTAGAAAAAGCGCGTAACAAGGGATAGGGTCATGAAACTTGACACATTAATATACCCCAAAAGTTATGTCATCAAAAATTGAATCTTGAAAGGACTAAGAATATGAAGAGAAAAGTCATTATTATGGGCGCTGCCGGCAGAGATTTTCATAATTTCAATGTGCTCTATCGTGATAATCCCGACTATGAAATCGTTGCCTTTACAGCAACTCAAATTCCAGATATTGACGGAAGAAAATATCCTGCAGAATTAGCAGGCAAACTCTACCCGGCAGGCATCCCGATCGTTGCTGAATCCGAACTTGTCGATCTGATCAAAGAACATAACATTGACCTTGTGGTATTTGCCTACAGTGATGTAAATTATGAATATCTTATGCATAAAGCTTCGATCGTAAATGCAGCAGGTGCAGATTTTGTGCTCCTGAGTGCAACCGAAACAATGATCAAAACAACCAAACCTTTAATAACAGTTTGCGCAGTTCGAACAGGTTGTGGCAAAAGCCAGACTTCACGCGCAGTTGTACGGTTCCTTAAGGACAAGGGTTTGAAGGTTGCTTCGATCCGTCATCCAATGCCGTATGGAGACCTTGTGAAGCAGAAAGTGCAGCGGTTTGCCAAGATCGAAGATTTGAAAAAACATGAATGCACAATAGAAGAGATGGAAGAGTACGAACCACATATCGATATCGGTAGCATTATTTATGCTGGTGTCGATTATGGTGCAATTCTTGCTGAAGCAGAAAAGGAAGCCGATGTCATCGTCTGGGATGGTGGAAATAATGATACATCATTTTATAAATCTGATAATATGCTGAATATTGTCGTTGCAGATCCTCATCGCCCAGGTCATGAATTATATTATTACCCAGGCGAAACAAATCTCCGGTTGGCAGATGTGGTTATCATAAATAAGGTTGATTCTGCAAATCCTGAAGATGTGCTCGAAGTTCGTGATAATATCCGCTCGGTAAATAGAAACGCAGTAATTATTGATGGTGCATCTCCGGTGTTTGTAGACGATGCGAAAGCGATCGAGGGAGCTCGCGTTCTTGTTGTAGAAGACGGTCCCACACTTACCCACGGCGAGATGAAATATGGCGCCGGTGTCGTCGCAGCAGAGCGTTGCGGTGCAGCAGAATTTGTCGATCCTCGTCCATGGGCTGTCGGTACAATTAAAGAGACATTTGAAAAATATCCTGAGATAGGAACTCTCCTTCCAGCAATGGGCTATGGCGAGCAGCAGATCAAAGATCTCGAGACAACAATAAATGCAGTTGATTGTGAAGTTGTTGTTATTGGAACTCCTATTGATTTACGAAGAATAATTAAAATTAATAAACCTGCCGTAAGAGTATCATACGAACTGCAGGAAATTGGTCAACCCACACTTACAGAAGTGCTAGAAAATTTTGTTAAATAGTCTTATTTAGGAGGACGAGTGGCTTTGGAAAAAGACGCAAAACGAACAATAGTCGAAGAGTTTGGTTTACATGAATCTGATACAGGATCCCCTGAAGTACAGATCGCACTCCTTACTCAGAGAATTGCGAGTATTACAGAACATCTGAAAGTACATAAAAAAGATCATCATACCCGGCGCGGGCTTCTCATGCTTGTCGGACAGAGACGACGACTTTTAGATTATATCAAAAATAAAGATATTACTCGCTACAGAAAGTTAATTAAAGCTCTTAAGATCAGAAAGTAAGAGCAGATTGAACATGGTAGATTTTAATCCTTTGTTCAGACAGGAGCTAGATGGATAGTAAGATAATTAGGATGGAAACTGAATTTGCCGGCAGAACGCTGACACTTGAAACCGGTAGAATGGCAAAGCAAGCGGGTGGTTCCGTGCTTGTGCAATATGGAGGTACGGTCGTTCTCGTTACTGCCACAGCTTCCAAAACAAGAAGAGAGGGAATAGATTACTTCCCACTTATGGTTGATTTTGTTGAAAAAATGTATGCTGCAGGTAAGATTCCAGGTGGGTTTTTCAAACGTGAGGCAAGACCCTCAACTACCGCTACACTCGCAGCACGATTAATAGATAGACCTCTGAGACCTCTTTTCCCTGAAGGTTTCAGAAATGATGTGCACGTTGTTGTTACAGTGCTTTCATATGATAAAGAGAATTCTCCCGAAATGCTCGGAATGATAGGCGCATCTGCTGCTTTGAGCATTTCAGATATCCCGTTTCATGGACCTATTGCTGGTGTTAATGTTGGATTAATAGATAACGAATTTATTATCAATCCAACAGTTGAGCAGTTTGCAACATCGCAACTCGATCTTGCAGTTGCCGGAAAAGAAAATGCAATTATGATGGTCGAAGCTGGTGCTCATGAAATCAGTGAAGAGACGATGCTTGACGCACTTACCAAAGCTCATGACAGCATTCGGGAATTGATTGTATTTGAAAATCAATTCATTGCAAAAGCTGCAAAACCAAAAGGCGAGTATGAGCTTGATGTAATTGATGAAGATCTTATTTCGGAAGTAGAAAAAGCGACTACAGAAAAAATACAGAACGCATTGAATATTTCAGATAAGCTGGAACGAAATGCAGCACTTGATGCTATTAAAGAAGAAGTGCTCGTGTCCTTTGAGGAAAAACTTCCTCCCGAAGAATTCGAACAGAAAAAAGTGCAGATCGCTGAGGCATTCGAAGGTAATCTCAAAAAGCTGATGAGAAAAAAGATACTCGAAACCAATACCCGTGTTGACGGAAGAGGTTTAGATGATGTCCGGGACATCACATGTGAGGTAGATATTTTACCATTTACACACGGTTCTGCGTTGTTTACACGCGGAGAAACTCAATCTCTCGGCGTCGTAACTCTCGGAACGAGTTCTGATGAGAAAATTATTGATGAACTCGGTGAAGAGTATAAAAAGAAATTCTACCTTCATTACAATTTTCCTCCATTCAGTGTAGGAGAAGCTGGTTTTATGAGAGGACCAGGCAGAAGAGAGCTTGGACATGGAAATCTTGCAGAGCGTTCTTTATTCCCAGTCATTCCTGAGGATGAAGAAAAATTTCCTTACACGATTAGAATTGTTTCAGAAATCCTGGAATCAAACGGCTCATCGTCAATGGCAACAGTGTGCAGCGGAACATTATCTTTGATGGCTGCCGGTGTACCAATCACAGGACCTGTAGCAGGCATCGCAAACGGACTCATTCTTGAAGATGATAAATTTACTGTGCTTACAGACATCATGGGTATGGAAGATCATTACGGTGATATGGATTTCAAGGTTGCAGGAACTGATAAAGGTATTACTGCCCTGCAGATGGATATCAAAGTGGAAGGCATCACTCACGAGATCATGACGGTTGCCCTGGAAAAAGCTCACAAAGGACGTTTCTTTATTCTTGATAAGATCAAAGAAACCATTGCAGAACCACGTCCCGATATTTCACCCATTGCACCTCATATCGAGGTTATGAAAGTGAAAACGGACAGGATTGGCGATATCATCGGACCTCAGGGTAAGATGATCAAATCAATTATTGAAGAAACCGGCGTAGCTATCGATATAGATGATGACGGAACTGTTCGTATTGCTTCTCCAGATAGAGATTCAATTCAAAAAGCACGAGAAAAAATTGCTGCGATCGTTGAAGAACCCGAAATCGGGAAGATCTATAACGGCGTAGTTAAAAATGTCCGTGAATTTGGTTGTTTTGTAGAATTTCTTCCCCGACAGGAAGGTCTTGTTCATGTATCGAATCTGGAAAACAAAAGAACTGAAAATGTTGCTGATGTCGTTGGATTTGGCGATAAAGTTAAGGTGAAAGTCATTGGCATTGATCGCGATGGAAAAGTCCAGTTGAGCATGAAGGACGTTGAAGGAGCTATCGTTGAACGCAATGAACGACCAAGACGCTCCGGTCCAAATAAAAAACGCTATTAAAATACTGTGAAAATTGCCTTAGTTGTAGGGGCTCGTCCTAACTTCATGAAGGTGGGTCCCGTCTACTTTGAACTAAAAAAGCATTCACGATATACACCGCTGCTTATTCATACCGGGCAGCATTACGACAAGAATCTCTCAGAAATATTTTTCGAACAACTCGGATTTCCCAAACCGGATGTCTATCTTGGAGTGGGATCGGGTACTCACGGCGTACAAACAGCAAAAATAATGATCGCTTTCGAGCAATTCCTTCTACAGGAGAAACCCGATCTCGTACTCGTTGCTGGTGATGTAAATTCTACAGTTGCCTGTGCGATCGATGCGGTAAAATTGCATATTCCTGTTGCTCATCTGGAAGCTGGATTGCGTTCATATGATAGAAGAATGCCGGAAGAAATTAACAGGATTGAGACTGATTGCATATCGAATATGTTGCTCACACCCTCAAAAGATGCAGATGAGAATCTGTTTCGTGAAGGAATTTCAAAAGATAAAATTTTCTTAGTCGGCAATGCAATGATAGACTCACTCGTTAAATATGAGAAACAAGCAGAGCATTCGAAAAGTATGGACGAACTTGGTCTTAAAAAGCATTCATATGCGCTGATCACGTTACACAGACCTAGTAATGTTGATGATAAAGATAACCTTGAGATAATTCTCGATGCTTTTTCTGAAATATCTGAGAAAATTCCACTTGTGTTTCCTATGCATCCACGTACAAAAAAACAGCTTTCGGTGTTTGGCTTAGAAGAAAAAGTTGATGCAATAACAAACCTAAAACTCATAGATCCAATTGGTTATCTTGATTTTCTCAAACTTGAGAAATATGCACAATTCGTGCTTACAGACTCAGGCGGCATCCAGGAAGAGACGACTGTCTTTGGTGTTCCTTGTTTGACTTTACGGGAAAACACGGAGCGTCCAATCACGATTGAACTCGGAACAAATCAACTGGTTGAGTTGAATAAAAATGTTATTGTTCAAAAAGTAACTACTATCCTGAATGGCACTTACAAAAAAGGAAGCATCCCGCCTTTATGGGATGGACATGCTGCAGAACGGATTGTAAAAGTGATGGATGATTTTGATTATTCATTTCATTAAAAGGTGGAAACAATGAAAGTTTTAGTTACAGGAGGAGCCGGTTATATTGGAAGCCATACCTGCGTAGAACTTCTCGAATCAGGACATGAAATCGTTGTAATAGACAATCTTTCCAACAGCAAACTGGAAGCACTGGAACGGGTCAAAGAGATTACTGGAAAGGATTTAATATTTTATAAAATTGATATCCTTGATAGAGATGGCTTGAGAGAAGTTTTTTCTCAACACTCGTTTGATGTAGTCATTCACTTTGCCGGACTTAAAGCAGTGGGCGAATCAGTGGAAAAACCACTTCTATATTATTATAATAATGTGAGTGGTTCCATTACTTTGTTTGAAGTTATGCAGGAATACAATGTGAAAAATATTGTATTCAGCTCATCAGCAACTGTATATGGTGATCCGCAAACTGTTCCAATTAAAGAAGATTTTCCACTTTTCCCGGCAAATCCATATGGGCAGACTAAATTGGAAATTGAGCAAATTCTTAAAGATCTATATGCGTCTGACAATTCGTGGAACATAGTGCTACTTCGCTATTTTAATCCTGTCGGAGCTCACTCAAGCGGAACAATCGGTGAAGATCCCAATGGTATCCCAAATAATTTGTTTCCCTTTATTTCACAAGTCGCGATTGGAAAGTTAGAAAGACTTTCAGTTTTTGGTGATGACTATCCAACTGATGATGGAACCGGAGTAAGAGATTATATACATGTAGTTGATTTAGCAAAAGGACATTTAAAAGCTCTAAAAAAAATCACTCAAAAGGCTGGACTTACTATTTATAATTTGGGAACTGGAAAAGGGTATAGTGTGCTGGAAATTGTACGTGCATTTGAAAATGCTTCTGATAAAAAGGTTCCTTATACAGTTGTTGAACGCCGCTCAGGAGATATTGCGGTCTGTTTTGCTGATGCTGCTCTCGCAGAAAAAGAACTTGGATGGAGTGCCGAAAAGAGCATTCTTGAAATGTGTGCGGACGCCTGGAAATGGCAGTCAAATAATCCAAATGGATACTAAATTTATTACTTAGGAGATAGAGTATGAAAATTTCTGTTGTTGGTTCTGGCTATGTTGGACTCGTAACTGGTGCATGCCTTTCCGATGTGGGGCATATTGTTACATGTGTGGATAATAACAAAGATAAGATAGATATGCTCAATCGTGGAGAGATGCCTATTTTTGAAAAAGGTTTGAAAGAGCTTGTTAAAAATAATGTCGAAGATAAGAGATTATTCTTCACTACGGATATAAAAAAAGCAACAGAAGACGCTCAGGTCATTTTCATCGCTGTGGGCACACCTCCCGATGAAGATGGTTCTGCAGATCTTCAATATGTTCTCTCAGTTGCAAAAGATATCGGAAATTATATGAACGGTTACAAAGTTGTGGTTGATAAATCAACTGTGCCTGTCGGAACTGCTGATTATGTAAAATCAACTATCTCTGACGTTTTAAAAAGCCGAAAAGCAGACTATGAATTTGATGTGGTTTCTAATCCCGAATTTCTCAAAGAAGGCGTTGCAATAGATGATTTCATGAAGCCGGATAGAGTTGTTATTGGTACTGATAGCGAACGGGCAAAAAGCCTCATGCACGAAGTATATTCAGCATTTACTTTGCAGCATGATAGAATTATTTTTATGGGGATCCGCTCAGCGGAAATGACCAAATATGCTGCAAATGCCATGCTTGCAACCAAAATTTCATTTATGAATGAGATTTCACGATTATGTGAAGAAGTCGATGCAGATGTGGAAGATGTGAGAACTGGGATTGGTTCAGACCACAGAATCGGTTACAGCTTTATATATCCCGGAATCGGCTATGGAGGATCATGCTTTCCGAAAGATGTGAAAGCTCTGATCAAGATAGCGCATAAACATAATTCAACTGCGAAAATTCTCGAAGCTGTGGAAGAAGTGAACGATGAGCAAAAATTAGTAATGGTAGAAAAAATAATAAGGCATTTCGGAGAAGATCTCAAGGACAAAGTATTTGCCATGTGGGGGCTTTCCTTCAAACCTATGACAGATGATATGCGAGAAGCACCCTCTATAGTAATTATTCGCGAGCTTGTGAAAAGAGGTGCCAAAATACACGCATACGATCCTGAAGCAATGAAAGAAGCAAAACGTATATTCGGTGAAAATCCAAATATACAATATTTCGATGACCAATATTCTGCGTTACAAGATGCAAATGCCTTGGTTCTGGTTACAGAATGGAGACAGTTCCGTAAACCGGATTTTGAGAAAGTTCATTCTTTGCTGAAAGAAGAAATTATCTTTGATGGAAGGAATCAGTACGAGCCCGATCAAATAAAAGAATCAGGATTTGTCTATTACTGTATTGGACGTCCTGATAAATAGGGAGCAAGATATGTCAGTATTTTTCTATAACCAAGACAACATCAACACAGATTTGATGTTTCCTGGAAAATATACGTATGAATCTTCAGATGTGGACTTTATTAAGGAGCATTTGTTCGAAGATCTTGATGTCGGATTTTCGAAAAATGTGAAACCGGGAGACATTATATTTGGAGGAAAGAATTTTGGTTGCGGATCATCGAGGGAGCAGCCATCTGTGGGTTTAAAAGCTTTTGGAATTAAGGCAATTGTCGCCAAATCATTTTCAAGAATATTTTACCGCAGTGCGACAAATCAGGGATTACTCTTGATCGAAAGCCCGGAAGCTGTTGAATATTATTCTGATGGAGACAAGGTCGAGGTTGATGAAAACAAGGGAATGATAAAAGTGGGCGACAAAGAGTTTTCCTTTCCTCCTCTTCCCAAGCAAATGCGGGATATTATCAATGAAGGTGGACTTTTATTACATATAAAAAATAAAATAGTTGACGAATAATAAAAAATAGAGTCAACATCGTAACTAAATAAATTTCAGGGGGCTTCATGGAAATTAAACAACTTATCAAAGAGATTAAAGAAAATCTCGAAAAATCTGCAAACACAAAATCAATATTCGGCGACGTTATGAAACTCGATGGTATATCGATAATACCTGTCGGCTCTTTTACAATGAAAGGCGGCGGGGGTGGCGGTATCGGTAGTATGGGAACAAAAACTGAAACTGAATTAGAAGATGACGAGTCAGGATCTAAAACAGGTAAAGGTGGCGGTCTAGGCATGACCGTCGATGTCAATCCTGTTGGTTATATTAAAATCAAGGATGGCAATGCAGAGTATGTTGAAATTATCGACAAAACGCGTGTCATACTCAACACTCTAAAAGTTCTCATTTTCATCGTTGTTGTCTCAGGCATCAAGAGTCTCTTTAAACGAAAAAAGAAATAATTGGAGCACCAATGAATAAAACTTCTGCATGGATACTCAGCTTCGGATTGATCATCGCAGCACTTGTGTTCGGAATTTTCTTTTATGGATCACGACAGATTGACCAAACAGTGAGAGTAGTAGGATATTCTACCTGTGATTTTGAAGCAAACATTGTAAAATGGAGTTTTACTTTCTCGGAAACTATACCAACAGGAAACCTTACCACAGGATATCAAACGATGAATGACAAGCTTCAAACACTGAAAAGAATATGGAATAAGCTAGCGATTTCATCTGAGGACTTCAATATACAACCCATCACTGTGAGAAAGATGTATGGACAATATGGAAAAATTGAAGGCGACATTCTCGAACAGAATATTTTCATCATCTCAAAGGACCTTGATGCAATTGAAAATCTCGCAATTAATCCTATAGATTTTACTAAAGAAGGTCTGGCTTTTGAGTACTCAAACATGCAGTATTTCTCAACCGATCTCCCTGATATTAAAATGAAATTACTTGGAGATGCGACAGAAAATGCTATCGAGAGAGCAAACGAAGTTGCCAAATCAACTGGAAGTAAAGTTAAAAAAATAACTTCAGCACGCACAGGTGTTTTTCAGATCACAGAACCTTACTCAACGGAGTTTTCTGATTATGGAATGTACCAAACTTCGACGAGAAAAAAATCAATCCGCGTAACAGTTACCTGTACGTTTACTATCAACTAGTCCGATGGAGGACAAATGAGCTTACGAGAAGATGTTTTTGCCTGGTTCAAAGCACATCCAGAAGAATTAAAGAAAGAAGGATATGGCTCAAATGCCGCATTAAGGAATGCCTTTCCTAATGAAGACAGAAAAACTCTTTCAAAGTATAAGATCCAATATTCAAAAGATATGAAAGAAGAAAATCTGTCTGAAAAACCTGTGGAAAAAGTGAAAAAAGAGATCAAAGAGGAAATATCTCAGGAAGATCTTAAAATTGGTGATCGAGAATTTGATGAGATAATCAATAAAATGAAAGAATGCCCCGCAGCTGGTTTCATAAAAAAGAATCATTTCTTCATTTTAGCAGGTCTTGTTTTTATTATTATCTTTTTCATTTTCAATCCATTTAAAAAGGATTAGCAACGATAAGATTTCAGTCTTCTAAATGAAGTTCACTTTCATTAAACAAAAGATAATGAATCAAGTGCTTTATGCACTTATTCCCATTTTATTATACGCCATTTATCTCTTTGGATGGCGTGTTTTATTTATAGTGCTTATTACCAATCTATTTGCTTTTCTTACTGAATACATTTTTATCAAAAACAAACCTAAGGGCAAAGTATCGACCGCCGTTTTTGTGACAGGAAGTCTTCTTGCACTCACTCTCCCACCAACGATCCCATTGTGGATGGCAGCAGTCGGCGCAGTCGTAGCAGTAAGTTTTGGAAAAATGGTCTTTGGCGGTTTTGGAATGAATATGTTCAATCCTGCAATTGTAGGTAGGACTTTTTTATACATCGCTTTTCCCAATGCAATGACAGTACAATGGATGAAACCTTTCACTTCTTTACCTGGGGGATTTTCACATTTTTCTCAAGCACAGTATGTGACAGCTGCCACACCGATGATACAATTTAAACAAGCAGGTGTGATCACAGAAATGCCTAAACTCTTTTTTGGAATGATACCCGGTAGTATTGGAGAGACATCTGCTTTATTAATAATAATTGCAGCACTCTATTTGCTTTTTACAAAAACTGCAAAATGGCAGCCAATGGTTACAACTCTTTTCAGCTTTATAATTTTCACACTGATCTTTTACGGGAAGAATCCATTATTTTTTCTCTTAAGCGGGGGTATCATGTTTGGTTCTGTTTTTATGGTTACAGATCCGGTCTCGATGCCTAAAGAGAAATATTCAATCTGGATATATGGTATTTTAATAGGTTTTCTCACTGTTTTCATCAGGAAGTTTTCTCTCTTTGCAGAAGGATTTATGTTTGCTTTGCTCATCGCAAATACATTTATGCCAATTATTGAATATGCGATGAAGAAACTTACTTCAAAAAATATAAAGCCAGTGGTATAATGCAAGCACAGAAGAAGCTTTTTTCTGAGACGAAATTCTATCCCATTTTTTTTATGATCATGATAACGATAATTTGTGTGGGTATTCTGACCACCTTCTATCATATGACCAACAAGCGCGTTGAAGATTATCAAGCGTTACAAATTCAGAAACAGGTTTTGGAAACTTTCGAGCTTTCCACTGAAGCTGTTTCAGAAGATTATCACAAATATATAACAATGCATACAAGAGACACCCTCACATTCTATGAAGCAAAGAGAGATAATAATGTGATCGGTCATTGTTTTCCTGTTCAGGGAAGCGGCTTATGGGGAACGATTCGGGCACTTGTTGCACTTGATAAAGATATGTCGAAGATAATTGGTTTCACAATTGTTGAACAGAATGAAACTCCAGGACTCGGAGCAAGGATAACAGAAAAGTGGTTTTTGGATCAGTTTAAGAATAAACCAATAGGTAGCAATAATAAAGTTATCAAATTCACTCTCATTCCCGAGGATGAAAAAGCGAACAAAACAGAGATACAACAAATAACCGGTGCAACTGCGTCAAGCAGAGCTGTCGTGAATATCTTATATAATAACCTTGTCGAGATCATACAAAAAATCAAAAATTCATGACCAAAAAACAGATACTACTCAATAGTCTTTTTACGGAAAATGCTGTCTGGAGGCAGATCCTCGGTATTTGCTCTGCACTGGCTGTGACAAATCTCATTATGAATAGTCTTGTCATGGGCTTGGGGGTGATCTTTACTCTCGCGTGCTCAAGCTTCACTATCTCACTTCTGCGCAATTATATTCCTAATAGAATTCGTATGATGGTCCAGGTGCTCATTATTGCCTTCTTTGTGATCATTGTGGATTTATTTCTTAAGGCATTTCTCCCGAATATAAGTCATGCTCTGGGACCGTATGTAGGACTTATAATTACGAACTGCATAATAATGGGAAGAGCGGAAGCATTTGCATCTAAAAACACACCTGTTAATTCAGCAATAGATGGGATTGGAGCAGGTGCCGGTTATGCGCTTGTGCTGTTGATCATTGCTTTTTTCCGCGAATTATTAGGATTCGGAACAATTTTCGGTGTGCAGGTTTTAGGAACTTGGTGGACGAAATGGTCGATCATGATTATGGCGCCAAGCGCATTCTTTATGCTCGCACTGCTCATGTGGTTTGTCTATACTATGAAAACAAAAACAGGGAAAAATTAATATGGGAATCAGTGCATTCATCATCTTTATGGCAGCAATCTTCACGAGTAATATTTTACTCACGAATTTTTTGGGAATGTGCTCTTACCTCTCAGTATCAAAACAAGTCGAATCTTCAATAGGATTGGGGCTTGCAGTGTTTTTTGTGATGACATGTACAACTGCTCTGAATTACGCAGTATATTATTTTATACTTGTGCCTTTCGATCTTATATATCTTCAATATATCATTTTTATTATTATAATTGCTGCATTTGTACAGCTCATAGAGATGGTGATCGAACGGTTCTCTCCCGTGCTTTATTACTCGTTGGGAATTTTTCTGCCGCTCATTACTGTCAATTGCGCGATACTCGGAGTATCACTTTTTATGATCATCAGGCACTATACTTTTATACAATCTGTTGCGTTTGGTGCGGGAAGCGGAATCGGGTGGATGCTTGCAATTCTTGCTCTTGCGGGTATCCGCGAAAGAGTCAATGAAAAATTTGTTCCAGTTGGTTTGCGTGGTGCAGCTCTCAGTCTGATAATCACGGGCATTATGGCACTTGGTTTTATCGGTTTTTCCGGTATTGCAGTTATTCAATAAAATGATCCTATCTATTCTCATCACTATCGGGATCGTTGCTGGAATTGGTGGTTTCCTTGCGTTTTTGCTCGTCATTGCAGAATCGACTTTAACAAATTACGGCGAATGTACGATTACGATAAATGAGAAAAAAGAACTTAAAGTTAAAGGTGGAAGCTCATTACTTAATATTTTAAATAATAATAAAATTTTTCTTTCATCAGCATGTGGCGGACGCGGAAGCTGTGGATTCTGCAAATGCAAAGTAACTGAAGGTGGTGGTCCGCTTCTCCCAACAGAAACCCCGTTTCTCGATGAAGATGAGAAAAAAAATAATATTCGACTTGCCTGCCAGGTGAAGGTTAAACAAGACATCAAAATTGAAATTCCAGAAGATATTTTTGCAATACAGGCATTCACAGGAAAAGTTACAAAAATCATCGATCTTACCTATGATATCACAGAGTTGATCATACAGCTCACAAAGCCGGAAAGCATCAATTTCAAAGCCGGTCAGTATGTTCAATTCGTTGCTCCAAGATATGAAAAAAGCAAACAGTCTGTTACTCGGGCATATTCAATTGCAAGTAGCCCGTACCAAAAAGATACAATCCAGCTCATCATAAAAAAAGTGCCGGAAGGATTGTGCACAACCTATATTCATGAGTATCTCAAAGAAGGAGATAGTGTGTCCTTTACCGGACCTTTTGGTGATTTTATTATCAAGGAAACTCAAAATGATATGCTCTTTGTTGCAGGAGGTTCTGGCAAAGCTCCGATAAAATCTATGCTGGAATTTCTCAGTGCACAAGGTTCAAAACGAAGAATGGTATATCTTTTCGGAGCACGCACGGAAAAAGATCTTTATCTGACCGATTTATTTGAAAAATTGGAAAAGGAACTGAAAAATTTTATATATGTGCCCATTCTCTCACAACCGGAAGAAAATTCGGGATGGAAAGGAAAAACCGGCTATATCATGCCATATTTGAAAGAGTATATTAAAGACGCTGCACAGATGGAAGCATATCTCTGCGGAAGCCCTGGCATGATAGATGCAGTAAAAAAAGAACTACATCATCTTAAAATTCCGGCTGATAATATCTTTTATGATTCTTTCAATTAAGGAATACAATGAAACAAACACTTCAAGAGAAGAAAATACAAGAGAATATGCAGCCAGGCGTGATCACTTTATCCGGTTTTCTGGGTAATGATAACAGGCATCTTCATGACATTATTGCAGAAGACAGAAATACTCTTGAAAGACTGAATATTTCTCAAGAAGAGATTGCTGATAGACTTCAGTATTTTACAAATCTGGCATGGGATAGTTACGATGGTTTTATTACTATCGACGATATCTATCAGGTTGAATATAAAAGCTACAGAGGAAGAATTGCATGTCCTTTTTCCCATTCCGGCATGTATCCCAAAGGAACCATCATCCTGAAGAATCTCACCATTGGAAAAGAAATCTGCTGGACTCCTCTCAATATACATATGATCCGGGAGCATTGTTTTTTCGAAGGGAAAGGATCACCTCACAGGATCGAGCCATCTGAAGTGAGTAAAATTATCTTCAAATAAATCCTTTTTAAAAAGATATATATAATAATTGGTTATAGTTAATTAGAATTTAACAAATCAACAAATTTGACAATAATTAGGCATTATCCCGATTAGCTCTATATTATGAGTATTGTACTCATAAAATATATGAAAAAATATTATTTTAGTCTCCTTTGTTTGGGCATCATAATTCTCAGTTTTGGACAACTCAAAGCTGATAATCTGAAAGTACATTTCATTGATGTGCGCCAGGGTGATGCAATACTTATCCAGTATGGGGGAGAGAACTATCTTATTGACTCCGGGAAAAATCTCAGCTCGGATAAACTCATTTATTATGTAGATTCCGTAGGAGTTACGACCCTGAATGCCTGCCTGATCACTCATCCTGATGCTGACCACTACGGTGAGTTCGAAGACCTTGTTGAAAGTGGTTTATTTACCATTGAAAAATTCATTATTAATAAAACTTCCTCTACAAATTCATCCTACATCAGACTTCTGAATCTTTTACTGACTGAAAATATCTCAGTTGAAACAGTTGACTATGAAGACGATCTGAATTGGAGCATGACAACCGATATTCTCTCACCGAATTATGAGAACGGCTTTAACAATGATAATGATAATTCCATCGTAATAAAAATGAGTCTAGGTGAGGTGGATTTCCTTTTTACGGGTGATAGTGTTGAAGATAATAACCAATACCTTCTCGATACCTATGATATCGATGTAGAAGTATTAAAAGTCGCTCATCACGGGGGATTGGACGGCACGAGTGAAGCATTTCTCGCAGAAGCCACACCTGCAGTATCTGTAATTAGCACGGGCAACAACTCGTATGGGCATCCTTCTCAAATAGTGATTGGACTATTACAGGATATCGGCACACTTATTTATTCTACTGCTGATGATTGGAATACCTGGTGGATCAACGGTGGCAATGGTTCTGATGATGTGAGTTTGGATGATGATATCCTTGTCGAAACCGATGGGGATAATATCTGGGTAAATAATGAACTCGTGTGGTCGATCTTTGCTGTTAATGAAGAATATGCAGGTATTACTTTTTTCAATACTTTTCCAAATCCTTTTAAAAATTCTGTGACAATCCAATATAATGTAAAGAAGAACAGCGATGTAAAAATTGATGTGTACGATCTACAGGGAATGCTGGTAAAAGAGCTTCTTAATGAGCACAAAAGTGCTGGAAACTACGAGATAGATTGGAATGCTGAAGGAGTGAGGTCGGGGATATATTTTTGTAAATTCGCACAAGGGAGTAAAGAGGAAGTAAGGAAACTAGTGCTTCTGAATTAAACACAAAACACAAATCAACGTGCAGAGATGAGTCGGAATGAATAGTACTCCCGGGTTCCATTTTCTGTATCATTGCTCATGGATGGCTTTATTGGAACATTAATGGTATTGTGCTTTCAGTAATTCCTCTTGCAATACCCTTAAAGCATTTTTATCGAAGAAAGCTTAGCTCGGATTTTCGTTTCACACTAAATAAGAAAATATTTATTTTAGAAGCTCACGTAGGAGAGGTGTATAAAAAATACATAAATTGTGTAACAATTAGAAAAACAAGGGAGAAAGAGTGCGCACTCTTTCTCCCAAGAATTTCCTGTAGAACGGAAATTGAGCGATGGTTCTGATTGAGTTTGGGAGCTCAATCAATAGCCATCTAAGGAGGGAATTATGAGGACTTTGATAATGAGTTATTATGAAAAATGATGTCAAGAAAATATGAAAATGTAAGTGGATAAACGCGAGAATGTGCATTAGTGTTTTCGAATCTAACAAATACATTGACCAATAAAGAAAGAAAAAGAACAAAGGTATATATAGTAAAATAAATATTATTTTAATCTCACAATTGAAATGAAGATAGAGATATTTTAATAATCATATTTGGGCATATCTAAGAGAAAAAATCAGAGGAAGTATTTATATGAATAAGATTTTGATAGTTGATGATGTTGCAGAAAATTTGGCTGTGACGAAAGATTTACTCCAAGATTTAATCCCTGACTGTCTCATATTCACAGCACAATCCGGAAAAGAGGGATTAACAACAGCAAGAGATGAGCAACCTGATACGATTATTACAGATATTAAAATGCCCGAAATGGATGGATATGAATTATGCAGGAGATTAAAAGCAGACGAAGCAACTGAAAATATCCCTATAATGATTTTGACCGGCTCCAAGGTAGATGCTGAATGGCGTGTAAAATGTCTTGAAGCAGGTGCTGATGTTTTCCTGTCTAAGCCGGTTGATGCTTCAGAACTTATTGCTCAAATAAATGTTATGTTAAGATGTAAAAAAGCAGAAGATAGGTTGCTGTCAGAAAATGAAAGATTAGAAAATACTATTCTTGAAAAGACAACAGAATTAAAGGAAAGCGAAGAAAAATATCGAAGCATATACGAAAATATGCATATCGGTATATATCGAACAACACCCGATGGGAAAATACTTTTTGCTAATCCTGCTCTCATTGAGATCCTTAAATATGATTCGTTTGAAGATTTAAAAACAAGAGATCTCGAACTATCAGGATATTTTCCTAAAAAAAGTCGTGAAGAATTCAAGAAAGAAATTAACGAAAACAAACAAATTAGAGGTTTTGAATCTACATGGCTGAGAGCCGATGGTAAAAAAGTATATATAAGAGAGAACGCAAAAGCTTTTTATGATAAAGATGGGAATATTAAATATTATGAAGGCACAATAGAAGATATCACAGAACGCAAGATAGCTGAACAAAATCTGAAAGCAAGTGAGGAAAAGTATAGGGCTCTTGTCGAGAATGCAAATGTTTCAATATTCACCATAGACTCCAATGGCATTTATTTGTTTTTGAACAGTATTGCAGCTAAAGAACTTGGTGGGAAACCGGAAGATTTTATTGGAAAAACGTTATGGGATGTCTTTCCAAAAGAAATTGCTGAACGCCAGATGAATAGTATTTGTGAGTTGATTAAATTAGGAAAAGGTAGGATTAGTGAACAAAAGACCGTTTTACAAGGACAAGATCGTTGGTACCGAACGAACAGCCAACCTGTTAAAGATGAAAAGGGTGAAATATATGCGGTTATGATAATCGGTACTGACATAACCGAGCGCAAACGGGCAGAAGAAAAAATCAATATACTTGCTCACTCTTTAAGAAGTATTAATGAATGTGTTTCCATTACTGATACTAAAGATATTATCTATTTTGTCAATGATGCTTATCCTAAAACTTACGGTTATACAAAAGGAGAATTAATTGGAAAACATATAAGTATTTTACATCCAAAACATGTAACACTTGAAATCGAGAATATGATCTTAAAGAAAACTATTGAGTGTGGTTGGAGCGGCGAGCTTGTTAATCAAAAGAAAGATGGTACAATCTTTCCTGTATATCTTTCCACTTCGGTAATAAAGGACGATAAAGAAAATATAATCGGATTAGTAGGAGTAACCACTGACATAACCGAGCGTAAACGAGCAGAGGAAATACAAAAAACAATTTTTAACATTTCCAACACCCTAAGTACTGTTGATAATATGCAAGGGCTGTACACCAAGATAAGAGAATTTCTGGGAGATGTCATTGATACAAACAACTTCTATATTGCATTATACGATGAAAAAACAGATATAATCTCGTTTGCATATTATGCTGATGAAACTTTTAGTAAAAAAAATTATCTTCCTGCAAGTAGAAAATTCGGCAATGGATTAACTGAATATGTCATCAAAACCGGCAAACCCCTGTTTGCTACAGAGGATGTAGTAAACGAATTAATAAATAAAGGATTAATTGAATCAATTGGCTCTCCTTCTGAGATATGGCTGGGGGTTCCTCTTAACATTGAAAATAAAGTAATCGGCGTTATCGCAGTTCAAAGCTATTATGATCCAAATCTTTATACAGAAAAGGATATTGAAATTCTAAACTTTATTTCCGAAGAAATTGCTCTTGCTATAGATCGAAAAAAGGCAGAAGAGGAGTTAAAGATAAATCGTGAGCGTTTGAGAATAGCAAATTCGATATTACGACACGACATTACCAACGATATTGTGGTAATAAAAAGCGCACTGGATATTTATCGTGATGAGAACGATATCACTATGCTTGATGAGATCGATAAAAGAATTGAAAAAAGTATCAATACAATCAAGAAACAACGAGAACAGGAAAAGTTCATAGATTCTCATTTAGCGTTAGTAGAATATAAAATTGAGAAAGTAGCGAATAAGATTATTAAAAATTATTCAGATTTAGAGATCAATGTAACAGGTACTGGCAAGGTTTATGCGGATAATGCTATATATTCTGTATTTGAAAACATTATGAGCAATGCAATACTCCACGGTAAAACAAAAAAGATAGATATTGAAATAAATTCAGAGGAAGATTATTGTGTGATAAGAATTGCTGATCATGGCATCGGCATACCTGATGAATATAAATATGATATATTTGAAAAAGGTTTTAAATACGGTCCTCATGGGCATACTGGTATTGGTCTATATATAGTGCAAAAAACTATTGAGGACTATGGGGGAACAATACATGTAGAAGATAACAAACCCCATGGTGCAGTATTTGTACTTCGTTTGAGGAAAGTTATAAAGAAATAAGGGATAGGAGCTTCGGGGTATAGAGTTACTTTTATTACTTCGAGGACATCATAATCGCCTATTTCCCCAAATATAATCACAATTAGTTTTATTCATATTCAATTGAAGGCGATATTAGCCAATATCGCCTTCGTAATATTAACTATATTTAATTATCTATTTGTAAACTTTCACAAATTCAACCAGTAATTCTATCAACGCATCGAAATCATCCAAACTCATCATGCTGTTGTGAGTATGTGCATAACGAACTGGAACACCCAACACGATCGAGGGAATGCCATGAGCTGATGTCTGAATATGCCTGCCGTCAGTGCCGCCACCACGACGAAGTGTGACCTGTAGGGGAATGTTGTGTTTTTTTGCCAGTTGAATAAAAATATCTTTTAACTTCGGGTCACCTATCATGGACGGATCATATACACGCATATGAGCGCCTTTGCCCACGCAGGTTTGCGCACGGAATGGAATGCCCGGAATATCATCTGCCGGCGCACCTTCCAGCACCACACAAATATCTGCATCCATAGTTCGTGCAAGGGTTCGGGAACCTGGACCTCCCACTTCTTCCTGTACACTTCCGCACAAGTAGAGTGTATTTTGATGGGAAATATCTTTAACAGCATTGCCTAACTCAATAAGTGCAGCGATACCAGCTCTGTCATCAAATGCCTTTGAAATAATTCTCCGGTTACGTTCTTCATAATGGAAATAGGGGATGGGGATGATAGGGTCGCCGATATTTATACCAAAATTCTCAAATGCATCCTCGCGCGATTTTGCGCCGATATCAATAAACATATCCGATATTTCCGGAGGTGTATCTTTTCCCCCTCTTGTAAAATGAACAGGTATAGAACCGAATATTCCTATATGCCTTTCTCCGCTCTGTGTAATGATCTCAACTGGGCTGGAGAGGAGTGTATATTTGTTCCAACCTCCAATTGTATGGAATTGAATCAATCCGGAGTCCATCACATCTGCCACCATAAAACCGATCTCATCCTGATGTGCAATGAACAGGATTTTTGGCGAGTCTGCATTTCCTTTCATGGTAAAAGTAATTTGCCCGAGTCGATCGATCTCATGCGGTGCATTATCACCAAGCTGTTCGATCATAAAATCTTTTATGATATGTTCAAATCCGGAAATGCCCGGAAGAAGAGTGAGTTCTTTTAAAAGCTCAAGTCTATCCATCGTGACCTCTTATATTATTTTCAATTTTCTCTATTTGTTTTTAAGTTTTTTTCTGGCAAATTTCTTGTTCAACCTGATGCGTTAAAAACAAAAAAAATCTTAATATTCATCGAGATGATAGAATTCTGCATTCTCCAACCATGTGTTGGGCATGTTCACCATTTCGATAATATTCTCAAGCACATCTGCCTGCTTCTTTTCTTCTGCGATGATACTCTTGATGATCTTTTTCTGAGATTCATCCTTCAATCCGTTCATCGCATCTGTATATAACCTGATCTTATGTTTTACAAGTTCACGTGCCTTTGTATAAAGTTTAACCTCATCCATATCACAGGTGAAGGGATTCTTCTCTTCTTTTATTTCGTTAAAAACCTCAATAGTTTTTTTTATTGCTAAGGTGTTCTTCAAAGGTGGGATCTTTTCCTCCTTCTTCATTTTTTCAAAAGCCGCTTTATGCTTCCTGTGGTCATCTGCCAGCATTGTTAATATGTTTTTGATCCCCTTGTTCGTCGTACAGTGATCTGCCAGATCGCGATAATGATCTTCGACCATCTGCTCAGTATCGATGGCAATCTGAAAAAAATCCATGCGTCCTCCATGTGAACGATTTTTTCATCTTACTAAATGTGGGATGCTTTATTTTGTATGACAAGAAATTTATAACAATGCAGGCATATTTTCAAAATCGTTGACTTAAATTAACTTAATATATTTATTTCCATACATTATATTGAAATTTATTAAAGAGGTACAAATGAAAAGAATATTCATATTCACTCTTGCTATCAGCATTCCATTTATTCTCTGTTTAGCAGAAACATCTCAAGAGTTAAACCCTTTTCAAATCTATTATGCGGATCCCTCATTTTCTACATTTGAAAAAGCATATGAAAGTTACTCCAACCAGTTAGAGGAGAATGCAGAAGATAATAATGCCCGATTGATGCTTTCCTACCTGTACATGCTTGAAATGGAAAGGATGCTTGAGCAGTTTGAAGTTCGGATCGATTCACTGGCTCCGAATATTAAATTTCAATATGCCAATCTATTGCTTGGAATTGGTAATTATGATGAATGCATAGAAGTGTATGAGGGATTAAATAAGGCGTTTCCGGACTGGTCCTGCCCGTGGCGCCACAAGGGAGAAGCGTACTTCAAAACCAATGAGCTTGAAAAAGCTGAGATCTCACTCCAGAAAGCAATTGAAACACGTGTGGAGCATTACGATGCCTATGTCATGCTTGCAGAAGTGCAGGAAGCAATGGGTGATTATACTGATGCCCTTGCCACGCTGGAAACAGGATTTTCCTATAAGGGCAAGGATATTGAAGATCCTGAACAGGAGATTAATGACCTCGATGTGCAATTCCTGCATTTGAGATTACTCAAACAAAACAACATACAGAATCAGTATGATCAGTTGAAAATGAAATTGGAAAAAGCAGCTCCCGATGATACGAGATGGAAAGATATTCAATGAAAAAACTCTTACTGGTTTCTATTCTAATAATTGTGATAAGCTCCACTTTTTTATCTGCACAACAACCGCAGGGCTATATAGAATGCAAAGAAAATAAAATGATCGTTCGCGTCTGGGGAACTCATTATGAACGCGGCTATGCGCAGGGCTATTTGTTGAGTGATGGGATCGTTGATATTTTCACTCACTATTTCCTGGCATACCTCTTTGGCAATAACGCATCCATTTACAATGCAACTCGAAGTATTTTTGAAGCAAGTTTTGTCGTTGATGACAAATATATCACTGAAGGAATGGGGGTTCTTGACGGAATGGTCGCAGGCGGTCAATCTTTGTACTGCAGCGTTCTGGGACGGGATATCGATGTCACTGATCTTATGATGAGCAACTCACTTATTGATTATTCCGATGATAAAGGAATATTACGTGGAAATGATCTGTGCTCATCACTTGCAAGCTGGGGCACAAGTACTGATAACTCATCTGAGTTGAATGGTGAGAGCATCATCACACGATTTCTGGATTGGACTCCACATACAACACTGCTGGATAATCAATTAATACTTGTTTCCTTCCCGAGTGAACCGGATGAGCAAAAGTGGATATCATTTACCTTTGCGGGATTATTCGGATGTCTCTCAGCCATAAACGAAGCAGGAGTGGGGTCTTTTTTAAATGTGGGAAATATTGATTCCTACGATCCTACTGATACATTCAATCCGATTTTTCTCTCAATAAGGAACGGCATTGAAGCTGCTGATTATGACAGCAATGGACAATGCAATCCAGTGGATGTGGTTAAGGCAGTCAGTGATGATGTCCAGCGAACCGGCTCCATTATTAATGTGATCTCCTCAACAGAAAAAGACAGCTTCTCACTGGTGATAGAATGCAATAATATGAATGGAGTTGCAGTCCGCACCAAGTCGGATAATACGATGATAAGCGGCGATAATTTAGCGGCAACAAATCATTTCCGTAAATTATACTCTCCAGTTTATTGCTATAGATATGCCCATATTGCAGATTCTCTTCTTATAAGCACTCAGATCGATCCGTTACGAAGCTGGAATTTGCTGTCAGGAGCTGCGGGAATCTCTACAAATATTCAGGCGATTCAATATATTCCATGGTCCGGCAAAATGTTATGGTCGGCAAGAACGGGTAGTGTGCCTGCATATCAGCTTGCACCGACGTCTTTTACGACGAATGAACTCTTTGATTATGTCAGTGTAGACATCCCAATTCCCGACCAGGAATATGAGCTTTTCATCAATGAAATATATCCTTATCCTGCCAAAGAATTTGTGACCGTTTCATATTATTCGAAAAGTGCGAAGGAAGTTTCCAGCACTGTATATGATGTCAAAGGCAGAAAAATCACGCATCAGCAGCTGCTTGCTCAAGCTGGTAAAAATGAGTTCACCTTTCATTTTTCAGATGATATGTCCTCAGGAATTTATTTTATGAGAATAGATGATAACAATCTTAGCATGACTACGAAAATGCTCATTGTGAGGTAAGGATGCAATTTCCGCTAACCACAACTGTAATTTTGCAAAATGTTTACTATATTGGCACAGCCATCGGATTTCTCATCAAAGAGATATTCTGGCTACGACTGGTACTCATAGTTGCAGGACTTTGCATGATCGCACGCGGCATTATTCTGCAGGATTATGTAATCGTTTTCTGGATGTCGCTTTTCGCTGTGATCAATCTTGTACAGGTTATCCGCATCCTTCTTGAAAAAAAGGAAGTGCACATCGATGCAGGGATCCTCGATTTGTATAAGAAGATATTTATTGCAATGAAGACCCGAGAGTTCATGATATTCTGGAAAATGGGTGAAGAGAAAAGACTCCATAAAGGTCAATTTGTATGCCATGATAGTGTACAGATAGATGGGGTTATTCAGATCATTGACGGCACAGCTGTAGTGAAGAAAAATGACAAGGTAGTTGCCCAGCTGACGAGAGGATATTTTGTGGCTGAGATGCAGTATCTTATGGATGAAAAACCTTCCGCTGATGTGATCGCAGAAACGGACTTGCGTATTATTGTTTGGAAGCATTCAAAATTAAAGCGGCTGAAAGAAACCTATCCTGATCTGTATAACAAATTTCATCTCATACTCAGCAAAGATCTTACTTATAAATTAAAACGATACTTATAAGAAGGACACTATGAATTTAATATTGTTTGTAATCATTGTAATTATTTCTATTACAGTGGTTCGTATAGGTGCAGTTGCATTCGAACTCACTGGATTGGATTGGACAGTTGCGAAGTTCCAGGCGCTTTCCTGCTTTACAAGTACTGGTTTCACGACCAAAGAATCCGAACTCATCGTAAAAAGTCAGCAGCGGCGGAAAATAGCAACAATACTCATGATCATCGGGCATGCAGGTCTTGTCTCACTGATTGCTACTTTTGTGAATTCCATGCGCCCTTCCCAGCTTGTTCATAAAGTTTTCCAGCCTATTATTCACCTCGATAATATGCCGACGCTCTCAGTTTTGATAAACATAGTGATCATTACACTTGCATGCTGGCTCATTCTCTCTCTTTTTTCCCACACAAAATTTTCAAAAAAACTTACAAAAGTAATACAAAACTTCTTTATTAAGAAAGATTTCATCAGCAGAATATATGTGCAGGATCTTGTAATTTCTGCAGGAGGATTCGGTATTATAAACATTGAAGTAACAAAGAACAGTATGCTCTATCATTTGAGTTTAGCTGATACTGTTAAACAATATCCTAATATGAAGATCCTTGCCATCGAGCGGGGTAGAAACATTATCACAAATATTACCGATGACACAAGAATGCTGCTTGGAGATAATATCATTTCATATGGAAAGATTGATGAGATTAAAAAGCAGCTTCATCAAAGATTGATAGATAAAGTAAAGGATAAAGTTACTTCTCACAAGAAGAAAAATAATAAAAAGAAAAAATGAAAAAAGTCCTTCTCGTAACTCTCTTGCTTTTGTTGACAGCTCATTTTCTGTCAGCCCAGGGAAGCTGGATGCCTGAGAAAACTTACTGGCCGCGCACACTTGTGGATTCCAGCCAGGTTCTTGTGCAAGAGGTTCGGGATAGGGTGCTCCGCGATCCTTACAGTACGTGGTATGCAAGTATTTGTGCTGCTTCCGATCTGAACTATTCATCTTATACATGGGAGAAGCAGAAAGCGCGCATTGCTCGTTGTGCTGCATTCAGATTTTTTATAGATGGAGATTCATTTTACGGAGATAAAGCAAAGGAATATCTACTCGTCGCAAATCGCGAGGAATCAAGTAGTATTTCGGAGGAATACGGCAACATTATCTGGGATTCCGAAATTATCTCAATGATTTGTATTGCATATGATTTTCTTAAAGGAAATAATTATGATTTCGATGGAGATGAGCAGCAAGTTCGGGATAGAATTCAGTGGGTTACCGGAGCATTGTATGAAGGAGTGATCGATGATGATCTTGGGCTGCTGCATTATGCTTGGGTTCTGGGGCATGGAGAAGAAACGAATTATGGTGTGAAACTTGCTTCTGCAGTTGGCATGGCTGCGATCGTCCTCAATACGGAAACAAGCGGAAGCAATCACCAGAAGCCTTCAACCTGGATCGAATATGCAGTGACAAAGCTCTACAGGCAGTTTGGCAATTATCTTATCGATTCGGATGGCGGTTGGGCGGAAGGGCATCATTATCTTGGTTTCAGTGCCGTGAACTTCATACCTTTTGCATTTTCTTATGAGAACTTTACCGATGGCATTCCTCAAACCTTTGGAAGTACAACTTATTCTCCTCCTTTGCAGCAATATAACTTTCAGAAGGATACAGAGTGGGGAATAAAGATACGTATGCCAGATGGATCACGACCGCCGATAGATGATTGTTTTTTGAACTCATATTATTACAGTGCTGCATTTGCATCCTATTATGATAACGATGTACTGGCATGGGATTATATCCATAGTGATCGTCCCTACAATACATGGGCATCCTCCTCAAACATTGATGTCGAGATGATCTGTCTTTACGATGATGCGTACAAGGGCACCACAGAACCAGGTTATACAAGTGTGTTTGTGCCGGAAGCAGGGCAGGCGGTTTTCAGAAATAATTGGGATAATGATGCCACGTATATGTGCCTGGTAGGGGAACACGGTGTTGCACGTACGGGTGGGCGCTCGCATGAACATCCGGATAATTTGAGCTTCGTTATCTATGCGCTTGGAGAATATCTGGCTCTGGATTCCGGATATATAAGCTGGGGGGAGCACGATAAGGTAAAGCATGCTGATAATCATAACTTAATACTTGTCAACGGGAGTGGTCCTTCATCTGCTGGAACTTATACTGCAAATGGTGAAGATGCTTATATTCAAAATTATTACGATACCCGCTTTCTCGATTATGCCGAAGTACAAACGAGTTACCAGAATGTGGATTTCACGAGATGTGCAACATTTTTTAATAATGAGATTTTCATCCTTACAGATTTTATAACTTCATCCAGCACAAAAACCTATGAATGGCTTCTTCATGGTAATGGGGGCGGATCGACAGGAGGACAGTTTACTTTTTTGACAGATGAAGCTGACAATCGAGGTACGATCGGCTCGCAATATACACAAAATAATATATCCCTCGATTGCTATATCAATTCAATAAATCCTGTAACTTTTTCTTCATATGATGATTTTCATGATGATGGAACATATAATGATCCTGCAACACATACAGTGACTAAAGCTTCTACCTCAAGCTCAAATACGATTTTTTCGTCAATACTCATTCCCCACGAAAGCACTAAAGATATTACCTATGAATCCCTGGATTACGGAACCACAATCGGCGGATTGGTCACAATTGACAGCACCAAGATACTCACACTCGCAAAAGAGTATACCTACGGGATTTCTACACTCTTTGATTCTATCCCGCTTGTTTTTAATGCCAATAATATCGCGATTTCAAAGGAAAATGGTGCATTCCAGCCAACGAATGTGGTTATCAAAAATGGAGATTATCTTCATTATGACGGCACAACATATTTCATCAATACAGAAAATCGCTGCGATCTTGCACTCCATATTGACGATGATTTTGCTGACGGGTATGTAAGCGAGCAGGGATGGGTAGAATTCTATACAGGGTATGAGCCGAACTCTGTGTCCGGTGCTGCTTCGTATGATTTTTCCGATGGAATTCTTACAATGCAATTTGATGAAGCGTCCAACTTTTATATAGAAGTGGACTGGTCTATTCATCCGATCATAATAGATTCATTGAGCACTTATGTTTTTTCTGCAGATGATGAAATAACAGTTTATGGCTCGGGATTTGAGCAGACAGGGACTGTGCTTTTGAATACGCTTGCTGCTGATGAGATTCTCTCCTGGGATGATACTGAGATCTCTTTGGTCGTACCCGAAGGAGTATCTTCAGGAAATCTCAAGGTAGAGAATATGTATGGTTCGAGTAATGCAATCGCCTATCAAATAGTGAGTTCTACGGGAAATCCGGAGGTTGCTCAACCCATTCCAAACCACGTTATAACTGCAGGTACGACGAAATTTATTGCTGATCTCAACACAGTTTTCTGGGATCCGAATGGAGATTCGCTGCTCTTTTCGCTGGACTATGATTCACCATATCTAACTCATAATGAAGACTCACTCCAAATTGGGAGAATCTATTTTACTGCACAAGACAATAAGCAGGACACACTCTTTGTCACAGTGACTGCTCAAGATGCGGACAGTGCAAGTGCATCGGACCAGTTCGTCGTTTTTATTCAGGATTTCAATGATCCTCCGCAAATAAATCCGATCCCGTTGCAGATTTTCAGCGAGGATGATTCCCTCATTATTGCCTTTTCCTATTTTGATTCCCTCGTGTTCGATCCAGATGATGCATACGATGAGCTCACATATTCTTTTGATGAATACACTCCTTTTAACATTCAAAAAGAGATGAGCTCTTTTCACATACAAGCTCCAGCAAATTGGTTTGGACAGGTCAATGCGATTTTCCAGGTTTCAGATGGACACAATCTTACGGAAGAGAACTGCGAATTTCTCGTACAACCTGTTAATGATCAACCGGAAATAGACATGCCGGATTCTATCGTTTTTTTTGAAGATGATACATACATCTTCGATGCAAGTATGTGTATCTCCGATATTGATGATTCACTTGCAAATCTGACACTCTCATGGATAGAACCGCAGTATCTTGAGGTTCAGCAAACTGGCTGGGATGTTTATTTATCTACAAAACTACCCGATTGGTACGGCATCGACTCAGTAGAATTTACCATCACAGATGATGAGCTTGAAAGTACCAGTGATGTAGTATACGTGCAGGTTCTCGCGCAGAATGATCCGCCCTATATTCAGGATACGATCCCCGATCTTACAAAGTATGAAGATTTTGCAGATACTCTACATATTGATCTCAATAATTACTTTGCTGATCCTGATAATGATAGTCTCTCATATTCAGTTGTTTACGATTCAAGTCAAATTAGAGCATCACTGAATCAAGACCTCATTCAAATTTCCTCACTCCCGAACTGGTCAGGTGATGCGGAAATTATCGTAACCGCTGATGATGGAAATGAATATTTAAGAAAATACGTGATAGGAAATTCCTCAAAAGAGAGCACACAGGACTCGTTTTTTGTTTATGTGATACCGGTGAATGACCCGCCGGAAATTGCTTTACCCGATTCAATAATATTTCTCGAGGATGATACCTATACTTTCAATGCAAGTCAATATATTTCAGACATTGATGATTCTCTGAATAAACTGACACTTTCCTGGACCGATCCTCAACATATTGAGGTTTTGCAAATCGGTTGGGATGTGTATCTTACTCCTCTTCAGCAAAATTGGTTTGGGACTGATTCTATTACATTTACAATCACAGACGATGATTTTGCAAGTGCGAGCGATGTGGTTCAGGTGCGTGTCATCCCGCAGAATGACCCGCCATTTGTTCAGAATGCTCTTCCTGATCTCACTCGTGATGAAGATTTTGCAGATACAATTTATATATTTCTGAATAACTACTTTGCTGATCCTGATAATGATTTACTGACATATTCCATTGTATTTGATTCCACTCAAATCATCGCATTCCTCGATAATGAACTTCTCCAACTTTCATCTCGTTTAAACTGGTTTGGGGATGCAGAAATTACTGTTACTGCCGATGATGAGATTGGAGATTTTTCTCGGGAAACAGCACAGGATTCTTTTTATATACATATCCTGCCAGTTAATGATGCACCGAACTTCGCATTACCTGATAGTTTTTCCTTTTTTGAGGATGACACACTCACTGTGGCTTTTGATGATTTTGTGAGTGATGTCGATAACGAACTGCGGGATCTCACTTTGTCATGGCTTCAGCCCGATTTCATTGCAATCACCAAAGATGACTGGAATGTATCATTTACAAATGCTGTAGAAAACTGGAATGGTATAGAATCAGTCACTTTTTTCATTACAGATTCCAGTCTAGCTCAAAGCAGCGACGTAAGTCTTGTGCATGTATATCCTCAAAATGACCCGCCTTATGTTCTTCCGCAGATAGGGGATTTTACTATACAAGAAGACTCACTCACTCCCATAAATATTTTTCTCGATTTCTATTTCCATGATCCTGACGGAGATGTGTTGGGATATCATGCCGATTGGGACTCGACACAACTCAGTATTTCACTTCCTTCAAGCTCGGAAATAAACATCCTCCCGAAACCAGATTGGTTTGGAACTTCAACTATCACTATCTCAGCAGATGACGGGTATGCGTATTTGCGAAATCGTTCTGCAATAGCTGATACATTTGATGTTATTGTCGAACCAGTCAACGATCCACCTCAGATAATTTCTTATATTCCTGAAGAGCTTGATATTTTTCTCTCGGGAGATTCCACAGTACATTTTGAGATTGAGGTTTTTGATGTAGATAATTCTTCGCATGATTATGTGTGGACTGTGAATGATTCTGTTCAGAGTGCTAATGACAGCATTCTCATATATCACTTCGAGGAGCAGGGGATTTTCTCCGTTGTAGTCGTCCTATCCGATCAGGAATATGAAGTATCTGTGGGATGGCATGTTGTTGTATCATATTTTCCGGTTCAGGGAAACGAGGGACTCGCTCAGAGAGTGAATGCTATCAAACCAAATCCGTATAATCCGGACAAGGATAATATTTGCGAATTTTATTTTGAGTCAACAAAGCAAAAAAATTATTCTGTAAACATTTACAATATTTCCGGGCAGTTCATAAAAAGTGCTACAGCGGAATTTTTAGAGCAAAAGGGAGAAGCATTCGTGTATCAAGCCACATGGGACGGGCGCAATGAAAAGGGTTTGATGTGCACGTCGGGCTTGTATTTATTCAAAGTGAATATCGAAAATACAACGTATATAAAAAAGATGCTCTTATTGCATTAAAATCGGAGGTACGATGAAAAAAGCAGTACTATGTTGTTTAGTGATTATGCTGAGTGCAGTTGCATTTCTGAGCGCAGACGCAACTTTCTATGGCTCAGCACGTCTGGGATTCTGGTATGAGAATACGGACAAAGATTGGAATTGTTATCAATACGGCGTGAGTGAAAGCAATCTTGCGCTTAACTATGCCATGCAGAGTAATAGTAGGTTCGGTGCTAATTTCACAACTAATGGTATAACTGGTAAGCTCGAACTCGGTGTTTCTCCCTCAAGTGTTGGTTTACGGCTCCTTTATGGAAAATTGACCAAAGGTGATAAATCGATAACTATCGGGCAGGATTATTCCGGTTTCAAGCCCTATGGCGACCAGGTGTATGCAGATGATCTGAATTTTATTAATTACGGCTTATTCTATGATGGCCGACAGCCAATGGTGAAATTCACATTCAAAAACAGATTCAATGCAATGTTCATAGCTCCCAAACAGGTTGATGTCACAAATCTTGGTGGACTTCAGTCTCTTGTTCCCAAAGTCAATCTCAGTTATGAATATACGGGCTCTAAATTTTACTTCGCAGCTTCTGCCGGTGTGAATATGAATAAATACAATAAGAACTTCAACACTGACCAGCTCGACAAGATGATCCTTGCCTATGTAGTCACATTAACTGGAAAATACAATCTTGGCATGCTGGATATTCTTGCGCAGTACAGCTATGGTGTGAACGTTGGCAACTACGGTATCTGCACGATCACTCCCTCGAATGTTGTGTATACTCCTAGTAACAAATCATTTGAAGATACCAAGACCTTTGGTGGTTTGGTTGTTTTGGAAAGTGCGCTTCTCAACGTCGGTGCCAGCTATATCGAGACCTGCAACTCACTTTGGAGTGATAAAGACACTGCGATGAGTGCGTTCATACAGAAGAAAATAGATATATGCAAAAATGTATTCCTCGTTCCAGAAGTTGGTCTCATGGACAATATGAAAGATAATACTGGCGCTAAGGAAGGGAAGAAAATTTATGGCGGCATGAAGATCCAGGCAGATATGTAACAGATTTATATTTCTAATAATTTAAAGGACGATTCGGAAGGATCGTCCTTTTTTTGTTTATCTTATTATTATATTGGCTAATAGGATATGAAGTAATATGAATTAAATAAATTTGACAACAAAGGAAGGAATATTTGAAGTTTACAGTACGTAAAGTTGAAGTTGGTTTTATTTGCTTTCTGGACGGAAAAATTTATGAAAAAGAAATATAAAATTAATTTTGAAAAAACTGTATTTAGATAAAATATGGAGGTTGAATGAAAAAGTTTATTATCATATTTGGATTAATATTATTTAGCATACAAGCACTATACGCAACAATTACAGTAGATGGTTTTTGCTATTTGGAAAATGCAACCGATCATTCTGGAACAAAAGTTCTATTTAATGCTGTTTCTGCTTCTGCTGTTACCGACAGCATATTTACAAACACAAACGGCTCATTTATTCTTGCAATTGAAGAAGGTATTTATACTGTCCACTACTCTCACGATGGATGGCAGCCTTATACTATTCCCGGTGATATTCCTTTATTTGTAGATACTACCCTTGATGATGTAACTCTTTCTTCCGGTGTGATGATAGAAGTATCAGGACCGCAAAGCGGTATTTGGTCTTCTAATAATATTTATCAGGTTATTGGAGATATATCTGTAGCTAATGGAGATTCCCTGATAATCGAGCCTGGAGTTACTGTAAAATTTATGGATTACTATTCGTTTAAAATTTATGGAAAACTTGTAGCGGTTGGATCAGAAGCAGATACCATTCGTTTTACTTCTGGACAAATAACAGGAAATCCCAGTGATTGGGATAGAATACATTTTCAAAGCGGATCTGATTCCAATAGTATAATATCATATTCAATAATTGATTATGCAAGTAACGGAATCTATTGTAGTAATTCTTCACCAAATTTAAGTAATAACGTTATTAGGAATAATGGTTTTTATTTAGAGGAAGGAGGAATATATTGCTCATCTTCATCCCCAACCATTAGTAATAATACGATCAATAATAATGTTTGTGGGATTTATTGCCGTTCTTCTTCTTTTCCTACTATAAATAATAACACGATCATTAATAACTCTACATCAATTTATTGCATCTATTCTTCTTCTCCTCACATTACTAATAATTTTATTAGTAATAATTCTTCGGGAATTTTCTGCAACGATTCTTCTTCTCCGACCATCAGCAATAACACTATAAGTAATATTACTTGGACTGGAATCTCCTTTCAAAATTCTTCTTCGCCTATTATCACCAATAACACGATTAGTAATTCTGAATTTGGAATCACTTGCCATACTTCTTCTTCGATTATCCTGAATAATATTCTTTATGATAACTCTTATGGCTTATATGCATATTTATCTCCTTCCTCATTGGAATACAATCTATTCTGGTTAAATGTTTATGATGGTTATGGAGATGGTATCCCAATTTACTTTGAGGAAATTCTAACAGTAAATGCCAATGGAGATTCTTGCGATGCATACATGAATTTGTTTATAGATCCATTATTTGTTGATTCTCTTAATGGAGACTATCATCTAACAGAAAATTCACCCTGTATAGATGCTGGGAATCCAACCACAATCTATTATGATCCTGATGGTACTATATCAGATATAGGAGCTTTCTATTTTGACCAACTACCCTTTTTTCCTAATGCTGATTTTTCCGCAAATATTACAAATGGTATTTTTCCTTTAATTGTAGATTTTACAGATTTATCTACTGTGGGGTTAATGGGGTATCCAATTAATGAATGGTTTTGGGATTTTAATAATGATGGAACTATAGATTCAAATGAACAGAATCCTCAATGGACTTACCCAGAAGCCGGTTTATATACTGTAACATTAACAGTTAGTGATGGTTCAAATACTGGTACTGAAACAAAGGTGGATTATATTACAGTTTTGGAACCAATAGATGCTGATTTTGAAGCAGTTCCTTCTATTGGATTAGCTCCTCTTGATGTTCAATTCACAGATTTATCAACCGGAGGACTACAGACATTATTTAGAGAGTCTAAAAAATCAAACAATTCAAAAATAATAGAGAACTATAATTCAAGAGATATTGTGTCCTGGGAATGGGATTTTGATAATGATGGAACCATAGATTCATATTTACAAAATCCAAATTATACTTACTCGGAGGTTGGAGTATACTCAGTTTCACTTACAGTAAGTGATGGCACAAATGAAGATACAGAGATTAAAGCGGATTATATTACAGTTGGAGAACCAATAGATGCTGATTTTGAAGCAGATCCTCTTTTTGGTTTACCCCCTCTCGTTGTTCAATTTACAGATTTATCAACCGGAGGACTACAGACATTATTTAGAGAATCTAAAAAATCAAACATTTCAAAAATAATAGAGAACGATAAATCAAGAGATATTGTTTCATGGGAATGGGATTTTAATAATGATGGATCAATAGATTCAAATGAACAGAATCCTCAATGGATTTATACAGAAGCTGGATTATATACTGTAACATTAAAAGTTAGCGATGGTTCAAATACTGGTACTGAAGCAAAGACGGAATATATCACAGTTGGAGAACCAATAATTGTTGATTTTGCGGCAGATATTACTTTAGGTTCATTTCCTCTTGATGTTCAATTCACAGATTTATCAAATGGTGGACTTGATACTTCAGATGGAGAAAGTGAAAGAGTAAACAATAAAGAAATTGTTGAAACAAATAATTTGAGAGATATTGTAATTTGGGAATGGGATTTTGATAATGACGGACTTATTGATAGTAATGAGCAGAATCCCTCTTATATTTATAATTCAATCGGATATTATTCAGTTTGTTTGACTGTTTATGATAATATTAATAATTCTAAAACATTAACAAAAGAGGATTATATTTTTGTAAATCCCGATATTGCATTTTTATATCAAACAGATGGAGTAATAGAAAGCGGAATTTCTTTATTATCAGAAGATGTAATATATTCTGCTGCATCCGGAGATTGTGTTTATAGATTCAATAATAGCGGACAGATTGAATATACCTTGAACGTTAATGGTGATATTAAATCTGCTACCACAATTACTCCGGATCATAATGTTTATATTGCATCAACTGATTATAATCTGTATTCATTCAATTCAAATGGTGTTAGTAATACTGGATGGCCATTATCTCTTGGAGCTGAAGCAACAGCTTCAGTTGCATCTGATTCAGCTGGCAATATTTATATTGGTACAAGAAATGGAATTTTCCAAGTTGTTAATCCTAACGGAGAGAATATTTGGTCATATAACGTAGGTGCACCGATTCATTCCTCTGCGGTAATCTCTTTTGATAATACGCTATATGTAATAAATACAAATGGCAGATTATATGCTTTTAATCTTAATTTAATTGATCCTCAAAATGTTGCTTATAAATGGAGGGTTGCAACAAATGGATCAGTTTCTTCAACTCCCGCTTTGGATGATATTAACAACATATATATCACTAATGAGAATGGTCAATTGATCAAAATAAATGATGATGGAATTAATGGAAGTATAGAATGGACTTTCGAATCCGGATCGACTATTATTGAATCATCTCCAATTATAGACAGTAATTATAATGTTTATTTTGGATGTTCTAATGGTAAAGTTTATTCAGTAAACGATAGTGGTCACTTAAACTGGAGTAGTGATGAATTTGGTCCAATCAAAAGCACTGGAGCTTTATTTGAATCAGATGAAATCCAAAGTAGAATTTATATTGGTTCTGATAATGGGAAATTACATACATTATCATCAGATGATGGTTCTGTTCTATGGGAATATAACGCAGGCTCAGCTATTGTATGTCCTATCTTATACGATGCTGGTAAAATTTACTTTGGTACAATTAATGGTGAGATATTAGTAATAAATGATCCCGACATTTCAGCAGGAACTATATTCAGGGATACTTCGATATGGTCAACATTCCAGGGAAATAATCTGCGTACAGGAAATCAAACTGACAATATGGTTGCAGTTGACCCTGAAAATGTTAATAATATTTCTTTGTTAATGCAAAATTATCCAAACCCAATTAATTCAAACACAAACGAACTTAAAGTGTCTTTTATTATGAAGCAAAGAGGAAATGTTACAATTCAGTTATTTAACATAAAAGGGCAAAAAGTTTCAACTCTTTTAAATGAAAATAAAAATGTTGGTGAATACCTAATAATGTATCCAATTAATGAATTATCATCAGGAATATATTTCACCAAGATGAGTGTTGATGGTGTCGAAAAAGAGATAATGAAAGTGGTGTTGCTGAGATAGGTAATACATCACGGAATGGTCAATGACGGCTCTATAAATAAGAATGCATTGAATAAATTTGACAGCAAATTGAGCAATGTTCCAGTTAAAACAAGAATATTGATGAGCTCAAACAGGGGGAGACATCAAAAGAATAATTGTAATTTCGGTCTTTATAGCGATAGCGAATGTATTATTGTTTCATTATTCTGCTGCTGAGACAATACATATTCCAGCAGATTTCAATTCAATACAAACAGGAATTAACACTGCAAGTACAGGAGATACGGTTCTTGTAGATGCAGGAATATTTATAGAAAAAATAAATTTTAATGGAAAAAACATTACTGTTGGTTCACTATATTTAACAACACAGGATACATCATATATTTCTCAGACAATTATCAACGGCAATCAAAATGGGAGTGTTGTAATCTTTGAAAATGGAGAGGATTCAACAGCAGTTTTATGTGGTTTTACTATTGTACATGGAAATAATGTTTTTGGTGGTGGAATTTATTGTAAATATTCCTCATCTCCGAGTTTAGAGAATATAATCATTTCAGAAAATAGTGCTTCTCATTCCGGTGGTGGGATGTACTGTAAATATTCTTCATCTCCGGATTTAAAAAATGTAACCATATCAAATAACAGTAGTATAAGTTATGGTGGCGGGATATATTGTGAAGACAATTCCTGCCCGGTTTTAGAGAAAGTAACGATATCGGGAAATTATTCTCATCATGGTGGTGGGATCTGTTGTTTGTTTGGTTCAAGCCCGAGTTTAAAGAATGTAATTATTTCGAACAATACAGCAACGTGGTATGGGGGTGGCATCGGCTGTTTCTATGACTCAGATATTCATGTCGAGAATGTAACGATAGTCGACAATAGTGCTTCTGATAGAGGTGCAGGGATATACTGCTATAAATCATTCCCTGCTTTAATGAATACAATTGTATCTTATAATATGGATAATTACGGACTATATGCATATTCTTGTGAACCATCGGTTTTGTATTCCAATTTTTATGAAAATGAATTTGGGAATTTCTGTGGCTGTGGAGAAGAAATTGGAGTCAATGTTACAACAAACATTCATGGAGATAGCTGCGATGCCTATTATAATATACAGGAAAATCCTTTATTCGTTGATCCTTTAAATGGAGATTATCATCTCAGCTGGGCGAATTATCCTATTCCCGATTATACCAAATCGTCCTGTATCGATGCCGGAGACCCGAATTCACCTCCCGATCCTGATGGTACGATTGCAGATATGGGAGCATACTATTTCAACCAAACTGTTTCAGTAGATGAACCAGAACAATCCTCTGAGTTCAATCTTACCAAATATCCAAATCCAATTACATCAAACATAAATAATCTCACAGTTAGTTTTTCTATTAATAAACCTAGCAATGTAAAAATTCAATTATTCAATGTGAGAGGGCAACTGATTTCAACTCTTATAAATGAAGATAAAAATGTTGGAGAATACACATTATCATACCCGGTTAATGAATTATCATCAGGAATATATTTCACAAAGATATGTGTTGATGGGGTAGGTAGAGAGATCAAAAAAGTTGTATTGTTAAGATAAAAACACACCCCGCCCGTCTGCTGGCGGGCACCCCTCTTTTTAGAGGGGATTTTTAATGATCTCTACTCTCTCTGCTTGCCAGGGCGTAATGAAATGCAGACTGATGGTGAATTCTCTTTCTTTATTTTCTTATATCTTTGCGGCTTTGCGTGAGATCAATTTTTTTAATATTTTTTCGTGCTTTTTGTGTTTTTCGTGGTTAACTCTTACTACAATTCTGGACATAAAAAACTCGATTTCCACAGTGTATGAAAATTTTTAAGGGGCTGTATGAAAAAAGTATTTCTTGTTGCCACTATACTTCTCCTTGCCGTGAATCTTCTTCACGCAAAGGACATGTTTACTTATTCCTCAAAAGGAAATAGTGTTGAAATCCAGTTTAATAATAACAACGATGTAATTTCTGAGATAACAAATGCTTTCACCACAATCGCGCTACCTTCAGAAGATATCGAGATAATCATTCGTGATGTCACTTTGTCCGAGTATTCAGACAAAGGTGAATTTCTAAGGAATGTCGATCAGTTTGATGATGCAAGGATCATAAAGACCAATTCTTTTACAATGAGAGAACTGCGTGGTCATACATTGCAGATAAAAACTCAGATATATAATGAAAAAGAACACGCGTATTCTAAAATTGAAAAACTTAACTTCGATATAGTACCTCAGAAAATTCAATCTGCTCCTCAGTATCTCTCGAAAGCATTTTATAAACTTTATCCGCAACTTGTAGATAATTTTGACGAATCCTCTCTTGCTGACCTTCCTGTCCAACCATCAAAGATGCTCATCATCTGCCACCAATTGCTCAAGAACTATATTCAAGATTTCATAAATTGGAAGCAGGCAAAAGGGATCGAATGCACAGTGGCGACTCTCCTTGAAACAGGCACAACTGCGAATGAGATAAAAGCATACATACAGCAAGTCTATGACACTTCGGATGTACCGCCGGATTATGTGCTCCTCATAGGGGATGTGGATGATTATTTTGCAGTACCTTCATTCTATTTCAGTGCTGAGAACGATGTATCCGACCATCCCTATACCATGCTTGCTGGTACGGATTATTTCCCTGACGTGATCATCGGTCGCATGTCCATCGATGAAATAAACCAGCTCTGGACGATCATTAATAAAGTTATTTCTTATGAAAAAACACCATATCTTGCGAACCCTAACTGGTTACAAAAAGCGCTTGTGGTTGCAGGAAATTACAGTACGACTCCGCCCACACCGAGTACGCCAGTCAAAGTTTCCCGATGGTTAAGAGATAAGATGATGAACTACGGATTTACCCAAGTTGATACAGTGTTTTATCCACCTACTTATCCTGGAACGTCGGAAATTATCAGCAAGATCAATGCAGGTATTAGCTTTCTAAACTACCGCGGTTGGGGAGATGCGAATGGTTGGCATTATCCTGAATTCCATGTAGATAATATGGGAAGTTTGAGCAATGGACTCAAGACGCCTGTGGTAACATCTTTTGTGTGCAATACTGGTGATTTTGCCAATACTTCCGCAGATCCTTGTTTTGGTGAAGCAATACTCCAGCTCGGAACACCAACCGCACCTCAGGGTGGTGTAGTTTTTATCGGACCTTCTGACCTGCATACAAGCACAAAGTTAAATAATTCGCTCTTCTCAGGTTTCTATTATGGATTGCTCGATGAAGGCATTTATGATTTCGGAGCTGCTGTGTTGAGAGGGAAGATAGAACTCTATCACAATTTCCCTTTACAGCAGGCATCCGGTGACCAGGTGGAGTTTTATTTTCATGTGTATAATATCCTCGGCGATCCAACTTTGACCATGTGGACAACAATACCTGAGGAAATAGACTGTACAATACCCGAAAGTGTGACTGTTGGTACGAACCATCTCGATATATCCTGCACAAACCTTGAAGAGGGAGTCGTTACAGCAAGGAAAGCTGATGAGTTTTACGAAATAGCAATGCTCGAAAACGGACATGCGATCATTCCCTTTGCTTCAGAAACAGCAGGAGAGATCGAGCTTGTGATCACATCTCCGAATTTTGTAGCCATTGTTGATACTATTGATGTTCTTGAACTGGCAACGGATATGGGATTATATGAATATGAAACTACTGCAGCAGTCCAAGCAGGAAGCACTTTGGAAGTTGATCTCACTCTGAAAAATTTTGGGACATCCACTGCATCCGGAGTCACAGCAACGTTGAATTCGAGCAGTTCGTTTGTGAATATCACAGTACCCACTCAAAATTTTGGAGATATTGTGCCTGATGCAACAAGCCAGCAGAGTTATGAAATTGAAATCGAGGCAGATTGCCCTGACAACGAGGTTCTGGAATTCACACTTGATATTTCTACCGGAGGAACTGCAAAGTTTTCTTTAATTGCTTCTTCGCTTCTATTTGATGTAATTGATGTAATAGTAAATACACCAAGCGGATGGCTTGAACCGGGAGAAGTCAGCGAGATACAGGTGACAATTGAAAATATCGGCTCTCTTGATGGAGCAGGTATTCAAGGTTACCTTTCCGTGCACAGTGATGCAGCCGCGATCACATCTGCTGATTATGCATTTGGCTCCGTACCTTTGATGGCAACATCTGCCGGCACTTTTAATGTGGACATAGAAAGCAATTGCTTTATGGGTAGAAATATTCCCTTTGAGCTTACTCTTACTGACGAAAGCAACAGGATCATACATGCATTTTTTTCTCTTGAGGTTGGTCCAATCGACAACACAGCTCCTACCGGTCCGGATGCATTCGGCTACTATGCCTACGACAGCTATGATGCTGATTATGCTGAAGTGCCTACCTACTTCTGGGATGAGATCGATCCCCAAGAGGGAGGATCCGGAGATGTTATACTTATGGCTGATGACGAATCGAGCACTATTCCTTTGCCTTTCACATTTACATATTATGATGAAGCATTCAATGAGATCACTGTGTGTTCAAATGGATGGATTTCTTTCATTACAAATAATTGGACGAATTTCCGAAACTGGGATATTCCTTCCGCACTTGGTCCTTACGGACAGGTCTGTGCGTACTGGGATGATCTTATCGGTGAAGCATATACTGTTTCAGACACTACCTATCATCACGATATGAGGATTTGCCATTATTATGATACTGCTGAAAATAAGTTCATCATAGAATGGAATAAATGTTTCAATAGATTTGATGACACTTCTGTCGAGAAATTCGAGCTTATTCTCTTCGATCCTGCATATTATCCTACTGCGAGCAGTAACGGGGAAATACAGTGTAATTACCAAACAGTCAACAATCCTGATGCAAACAGCAATTATTCAACAGTTGGTATAGAGAATCTTACACAATCCGATGGAGTTCTTTATACTTATGCTGATATGTATCCGGCAAGTGCGACATTCCTGGAAAATGAACTTGCCATTAAATATACGACTGATCCGCCAGATCCATACTATGCAGTTGATGATGAGCCCGCTGACATTGGCAGCTCACTTATAATATATCCGCAACCCTCTTCCGGTTCGACAGTTATCTCGTATTATGTTCAAGATATTTCAACGACCAATATCTCAGCAGGGATATACAATATCAAAGGACAGTTAGTAAGAATGATTAGATTCGATACTTCCAACGATAAAAGCAAACAGTATATTTGGGATGGTTTTGACGACAATAATAAAAAATCACCAAACGGAATATATTTCGTGAAAATTAATGAAAATGATAACACCAGTATTGGTAAAATAATTTTATTACGATAATGAGTGAAAGGAGTATCCAATGAAAGATCTCACACAATTAGCGCTTGATGCTGCGGTTTTACATGGCGCATCATATGCGGATATACGAATTATTCTTTCAACAAACCAGAATATTTCCGTGAAAAATGGAGAAGTTGAAACACTCAATAATGCGGAGAGTATCGGCTTCGGAATTCGAGTTATAGCAAACGGATCATGGGGATTTGCTTCAAGCTCAATCCTCACAAAAGCCGAAATAAAGATCGTTGCAAAGCGTGCAGTAGAAATCGCAAAAGCATCTGCAACACTTCGTAAAGACAGCGTAAGACTTGCACCAGAACCTGTTCACCAGGACATCTGGACAACACCCTACATGATCGATCCATTTACTGTATCTCTTGAAGAAAAACTGGATCTGCTTTTCAAGATCGATGGAATTCTCAGAAAAAATGATAAGATCAAAGTGGCTGAATCCTCAATGAATTTCTGGCGCGAGCATCAATGGCTTGCAACCACTGAAGGAACTTTTATCGAGCAGATACTGCTTCGAAGCGGAGCTGGATATTCTGCCACTGCAGTTGACGGACCAAATGTGCAGGTGCGTTCCTACCCGGCATCTTTTGGCGGACAGTACAAACAGATGGGTTACGAATTCATACTTGCTACTCCTTTTGTTAAGAATGCAGAACGAATCCGCGAAGAAGCAGTTGCGCTTCTATCTGCTCCCGACTGTCCTGTTGGAGATATGGATCTCATTATTGGCGGAAGCCAACTCGCACTCCAAATTCATGAATCAATCGGGCATCCTTCAGAACTGGATCGAGTGCTTGGGATGGAAGCAAACTACGCAGGTACAAGCTTCTTAACTACTGATCTTTACAAAGATTATAATTATGGTTCGCCGATTGTTAACGTAGTTGCGGATTCCACAGTTCCAACCGGGCTTGCCACTTTTGGTTACGATGATGATGGAGTTCGTGCGCAGCGCTATCATATGATCCAGAACGGATTGTATAAGATGTATCTCACCAATCGTGAACTTGCCCATGTGATCGGTGATCCCCGCAGCAGGGGTTGCAATCGAGCAGATGGCTACAGCAGCATACCTATGATAAGAATGATCAATATTTCACTCATGCCTGTGCAGGGAACACTTGATGAACTTATCTCAGATACAAAGAACGGGCTTTTCGTAGAAACTAATAAAACATGGAGCATTGATCAGCGCCGTCTGAACTTCCAATTCACAACCGAAATCGGTTGGGAGATCAAGAACGGTAAGAAAGTCCGCATGGTGAAAAATCCGACATATCAAGGAATAACACCGCATTTCTGGCAGAGCTGCGATGCGATCTGCGGCGAGGAAGAATGGACACTCTGGGGTGTGCCGAATTGTGGAAAAGGACAACCCGGACAGCGCGCAGAAATGTCACACGGAGCTGCCCCTGCAAGGTTCAAAAAAGTCACCGTCGGTGTACATAAATAGAAAGAATCAACATGAAGAGATTGCCATATATACTTATTATATTTGCTTTATTTGTAGCAATTAATGCCTGTTCGATCTTACAGCCCTATTCAATAAAAAAGATCACTCCTTCGATCCCGGAAGAATACCGGGAAAAAGTTATTGAAAGTCTCGAAGAAGCCGGGAGTAATAAAAGAGAACTCCTTAAAGTTCTTTATCACTACAAAGATGACCCGCAGAAGCTGGAAGCTGCATCCTTTTTGATCGCATATATGCCTGACCACTGTTTTGCAGATGTTGCACTTGTGGATTCGCTGGGCAATCCAGTCCCGTTGAATGTTATGGATTTCAATACTGCATTAGAAGTACAAACACATATCGATTCACTTGAAAAAGAACTGGGAAAGCTGCATTACAAGCTGATCGAGAAGAGAGAAGATGTAAAAATCATGACAGCTCAGCTTCTTATGACACATATTGATATGGCATTTCTTGCGTATGGAACTTTACCATGGACAAACAAATATAGCTGGGATGACTTCAGAGAGTACATACTTCCCTACAGGGGATCGTCCGAGCCTTTATCTAATTGGAGATTGTATTTTTGGTATCTTTTTCCTACAGATAGAGATTCCGCTACAGATCCTCTTCAACTTGCCTATGCCATCAATGACTCGGTAAAGAAAATTTTCACTTTTAAAGAGGTATTCTATTATCATCCTGCTGATCAGGGATTGGACGAAATGCTTAAGAACGGATACGGTCGATGTGAAGATATGACGAATTTCACCATTTATGCAATGCGAGCAAACGGGCTTGCAGTTACGAGCGATTTTACTCCATACTGGCCCGACCGTTCGAATAACCATGCATGGAACTCTATCATATTACCAGATGGAAAGGTGATTCCTTTTATGGGTGCAGAAGCGAATCCTGGACAATACAATCTGCAGGAGAAGATAGCAAAAGTTTATCGTAAGCTGTTTTCTCAGGAGAAGAATACCCTCGCAGATGTACTTCCTGATTCGATGAAAGCACCGCCCTGGCTTGGTTATAAAAATTTCAAAGATGTGACGGATAAATATGTACCTGTTTCGGATGTAACGGTCCAGATCGATGACGATATCCCTTTTGCTTATATATCTGTTTTCAATGATAATGATTGGCAACCCATTCACTGGGGAAGTGTTGACAGCTTAAGAAATGTAACTTTCTCTGACATGGGGAGACGCATAGCATACCTTCCTGTTTTTTATGAAATTGTAGATTCGGTAATAGTGGAAAATGAAATGAAGCCTGATTATGAACCTGTACCCGCAGGTGCACCTTTTATAATGCATGAAAATGGTGAAATAATTTCATTCGATAATAAGGGAATTGATCTGCGAGAAAAGGCAGAGATAGCATTTATCATGAAGCAGACCGGGCACGGGGGAATCAATAAGGTGAAAATTGACAGCACCTATACCTGGTTCGTCTGGGCTGAAGATGACTGGCAGGAGATCATTGACACCACTGCAACTGCAGATTCTCTTGTTTTTGATTATTATTATCCGGAATCATTATTTAAAATTGAAGAGGATTGCCTGCATCCCGATCCGAGGATTTTTACTGTTGAGAATGGGGAAGTATTTTTTTGGTAATATACTCTTTGAAGGCGAGAATGGCCATTCTCGCCTTCGGTATATAATCATATAACCAGTAGTTTCAATTCAGTCATTTCCTCGATTGAGTATCGAACACCCTCTCGACCGAAACCGGAATTTTTAACACCACCGTAAGGCATCTGGTCAACTCGGAATGTTGGTGTATTATTGATGATCACACCACCTACTTCCAATTCCTTGAATGCAAATTTGATATGTCTTAGATTATTCGTAAACGCCCCTGCCTGCAATCCATAAGATGAATTATTAACCATCTCGACTGCATCGTCAAAAACATTAAATGGAGTGAGTGTGACCACTGGTGCAAATACTTCGTCTTTCTCTACTTTCATAGCAGGATTCGTATTAATGAGAATTGTCGCATCCATTTTAGTTCCATCCCGTCTTCCACCACACAAAATTTTTGCTCCATATTCAACTGCTTCTTTTATCCAGTTCTCTGCGCGAATTGCTTCCTGCTCTGATATCATACAATTAAGGAATACCTGCTCATCAAGTGGATGTCCCAGTTTAATTTCCTTGGCTTTCTCTACAAATTGATTCTTGAATTCCTCAAACTGTGATTCATGAATAAAAAATCTCTGCGTATGAATACATACCTGTCCTGCATAGGCAAATCCGCCGATAATTGATTTTTCAACAGCATCTTGGATATCGGCATCTTCATCAATAATGATTCCCGCATTTCCACCCAGTTCAAGACAAATTCGCTTTTTCTCGCACTGTTCTTTGAGCTTCCAGCCAACAGCCGGACTTCCTGTGAAGCTGATCATTTTTATGTCATCACTTTTCACAGCACTCATAATTGTTGGACCTGAACAGGGAAGGACAGACAACATCCCGTCAGGAACATATTTTGTTACAATTTCTGCAAGATTCAGTGCAGAGAGGGGTGCCAGCGAGGATGGTTTGATAATAATGGGATTGCCAACTGCAAGTGCAGGAGCAACCTTGTGAGCAACAAGATTGAGTGGAAAATTAAATGGAGTGATGCCAAGTACTGGTCCTATTGGAAAGCGTTTTACCAGTGCATGAGTATGCGCACCTTTGGGAACGCTGTCCAGCCCGAAAAACTCACCATTGATTCTCTTTGCTTCTTCGGCAGCGAGAGTAAAGGTTTGAACCGCTCTTTTCACTTCACCGCGAGCAAAAGTAATGTTTTTTCCACACTCAAGTGCAAGTGTTTCAGTCATTAAATCTGCTTTTATTTCTATATCCTTTGCTATTGAAGAGAGGATTTCCGAACGCTCGTACGCAGGCATTTTTTTTGAGATCTCAAAACATCTTACAGCTTTTTTAATTGCATGAACTATATGCGTGTCATTTGCAACATACACAGTTCCAACTGGAGTATTGTCGTGCGGACAGGTGATAACTTTTTTCTCTTTTGTTTTAACTAACTCATTGCCGATATAAATAGGATATTCTTTATTCATCGCTGCCTTCTTTCGTGTGAAATGAATAGAATGAGCCCTGAGGTGATGTCAATTTTTTTACCACATAAAACGCGGAAAAAAATTTCGTAAGGTATAACAAAAAATAATTTTTACTTTTTTACCAAACCCCAAAAATTAGTAAAGCCAAATTCACTTCCAATACCCGGAATTCCGCTTTCATCAAACATTCGGATGTTGAAGAGGATATGCTATCTCCTTTAACTCAAATAATCCCGGAACTTCATCCAGGAGAACTTTCCTGACCATTTTGATCATCGTATTTCTGTATGTGACCTTATCGTTCTCAGATACAGATTCCGGCTTTTTATCAAGGGCTTTCTCGATCTCCCATAAAACATCCATGTATTCGTTTCCCACAAGAAGATGTTTTCTATACAGTATTTGTAATGCTTTCCTAGATTGATGATATGCGATCTGGTAAAAATATTCCCGTCTTTCAGCTTCTATGCTTTCATCGATAAAATATTGGTTTTTCTTAGGGTCGTTTCTCCTCGCACAACCAAGAATGAATGCGACAACATCGGTGATAGTATTATCTTTACTGCCGATGAGTGTGAATTTGTCTTTTTCAGGAGGAGTGTTATCTGATGCGAAATGTTCTAATGCAATCTGGGCTATGCGATAACCGCCAGCACCACAAAGGCATACATGTCCTAAATAAGTACACACATCTTCGAAGTGCAATGTAAAGGAGGAAATTCCTTGTTTGTATGAACTTGTAAACACTCCGTGCGGGTAGTGTAAAACAATCGGTGGAATATCAGAAATAAAACTATAATTTAAATGCCATTGACTATTGAGATTTCTCATGTGACAAAGATTTTGAAGAACAAATTTTTCAGGCAAGAAATTATAAAAATATCTAAATTCGGATGTCTAATAACAAATGAATATAACTATCAATTTCAGTTTCGGGTGTGAAACTTGACAACATTCAAGAAATATACTTTAAACTCAAAATAAATAAAGTAACATAAAGTTGCTTATTAAACGATTAAGTAATTTTAGGAGAAAGAATGAAAACGACAATCCCCAAGTTCGAGGATATCAATCTTCGAAATATAAAAGTGTCCAAAAAATTAGTGGGCCCAGGACTAATTATTTTGGCTGCAATTATAATCCTACTAACCGGTTTATATACTGTCAATCCGGAAGAGGTGGGCGTTATCCAGAGATTTGGAAAATATCTTTCGACCACAGAGCCGGGACTTCATTTCAAGTTTCCTTTTGGTATTGATAAACTTACAAAAGTAAAAGTGAAACACGTATTTAAGGAAGAGTTTGGATTTCGGACATTGGAAGCCGGTGTTCGCACCAGATACTCTTCACAAAGTTATAATCAGGAAGCGATCATGCTTACCGGCGATCTGAATATTGCAGATGTTGGATGGATTGTTCAATATAGAATTAAGGATCCGGTACAATATCTGTTCAATGTCAGAAATGTGGAAGAGACTATGCGCGATGTATCGGAATCTGTGATCCGGGAAGTCGTGGGAGACCGCAGTGTGGACGAAGTTATCGTACTTAACAGAAAAGAAATCGCCGATAAGTCTCAGATAATGCTACAAGATCAGCTTGATCTTTATAAAGCCGGACTGGAGATCGTTACAATAAATCTACAAAACGTGAATCCGCCCAAAGCGGTTCAGCCTGCATTCAATAATGTGAATTCAGCAAAACAGGAAAAAGAACGGATCATTAATGAAGCATGGGAAAAATATAACGAAGTGATACCAGAAGCTGAAGGAAAATCGAAGAGAACAATTGAAGAAGCTGAAGGATATGCGGTCGATAGAGTAAACAGGGCAAACGGAGATGCGAACCGCTTTATCCAGATGTATAATGAATATCGCTATTCAAAAACGGTAACCAGAAAAAGACTCTACCTGGAAATGATGGAAAAGGTGCTTCCTAATGTTGAAAAGAAGTACATTGTCGATGACGCTCAGAGCAGCATACTGCCGCTTCTGAATCTTGAACAAGGAGGTAATTAAAATGAAAAAAACACATATCATTCTCATTCTTATCATTCTACTGGCTATTATCGTAGTTTTCAATGCATTTTATATTATTGATGAAAGACAACAGGTGATTATCACTCAGTTTGGCAAACCGATAGGGGAATCGATCCAAGCTGCTGGATTGCATGTGAAGATACCCTTTTTCCAGAAAGTCCATTATTTTGATAAAAGAATACTGGAATGGGACGGTGATGCAAAGCAAATACCAACGTCAGATAAGCGATACATCTGGCTCGATACTTTCTCCCGCTGGAAGATCGTCGATCCTTTAAAATTCTATGAAACAACTCGTTATGAAGGCAATGCGCATAGCAAACTGGATGATATTATCAGTGGAATAACGCGAGATGTAATCAGCTCAAATAGATTGTTAGAAATTGTGAAAAGTTCTAATAGAGAAATGACCTTTACTTCTGAATACTCAGATAGTAAATTGGTTGATGAGATCAAAGAAAAGATTGTTAATGGTCGTCAGGCAATTGCAGATTCGATCTTTAAACTCTCAAAAGTAAAAGTTGCCGAGTATGGTATCAATCTCATCGATGTTCGTATAAAAAGGTTGAATTATAATCAGGAAGTCCAGTCAAAAGTATTTGAAAGAATGATCTCGGAAAGAAATAAGATTGCTGCAAAATATCTGTCTGAAGGAAAAGGGAATTCTTCTGAAATACTCGGTAAAATGCAGCGAGAGCTGGATCAAATTCAATCCGAAGCATATCAGAAAGCTCAAGAGATAAAAGGAAAGGCTGATGCTTTGGCAATCACGATCTATGCAAACGCATATAATAAAGATCCTGAATTTTATGAATTTCTGAAAACACTGGAAACGTATGAAAAGACGATTGATAATAAAAACACTATCATTATGACCACTGACAGTGATTACTATAAATTCCTCAAGAAAATCGAGTAAACGAAAGGTAAATATCAAAATTAATATAATAAATAAAATTATGATTTGAGTGCCATGATTCATTGATAAATCTGGTAAGTAAATATCTTCACTATATAAATTATCAAGGATAAAAATTCAAACAATTTGTCCAATTCATGCAGGTTTTTTTTGGCTAAAGATTCTGTTATAGAGGTAGTTTATAAGCAGGATTTATTTGCAATTGTTAAACTTGACAAGGGTTTATGGGCACAAACTTTATGGCACTACTTGATGAAAATGTCATAGATATAGTTATATAAGCGAAGTGAGAATTTTTAGGAGACATAATGAAAACGACATTGCCAAAAGTCGATGCAATTGAGCATCATTGGTATGTGATCAACGCAGAAGATGCTGTACTTGGCAGATTATCTACCAAAGTCGCAGAACTTCTTAGAGGAAAGCATAAACCGACTTTCACTCCATTCTTTGATATGGGTGATTTTGTTATAATATTGAACGCTGGAAAAGTAAAAGTTACAGGCCAAAAAGAATTTGCAAAAGAATACAAGCGATATTCCGGTTATTCAAGCGGACAGAGAGTGACTTCCTTCCAGCAAATGCGAGAAAACAATCCGGAACAGATCATATATCATTCTGTAAAAGGCATGCTTCCGAAGAACAAACTTCGTGACAGGATGCTCAAGAGACTCAAAATTTATACCGGCAATACTCACAATCATCAGGCACAACTGCCTAAAGAAATTAAAATTTCTTAATTTTAGGAGAAATATATATGCAATATTTTGATGCAATTGGCAGGCGTAAAAACGCCGTTGCACGTGTTCGTTTATCCAAAGGAACCGGAAAAAGAATCATTAATAAAAAACTTATGAAAGATTATCTCAGTAGAGAAACTCTTGAAATGATCGTCGAAGAACCTTTCAAGCTTATTGACCAGTCTGAACGATTTGACATGAAGGTCAATGTTCGTGGCGGGGGACTTTCCGGACAAGCCGGCGCAATCCGTCTTGGCATCAGCAGAGCTCTTTTGGAGTATGATCCTGAACTACGAGGGATCCTGAAAAAAGAAGGACTTCTTACACGTGATGCTCGCGAGAAAGAACGCAGGAAATACGGACTTGCAAAAGCACGAAAAGCATATCAGTATTCAAAGAGATAAAATATATTTAATCAATTAACTTCAGAGCCGCAAACGGTGCTCGGATTTTCCGAATATATGTGGCGTTGATGAAGTTAAAATAATAAACCGTTGGAGGACACACATGAGTGTCGTTGAAATGAAAAGTCTTCTCGAGGCTGGTGTTCATTTTGGTCATCAAACTCGACGCTGGAATCCTAAGATGAAACGATATATCTTCATCAAAAGAAATGGGATTCACATCATTGATCTGAAACAAACCCTCGAAGCCATCAACCAGGCATATTATTTTATCAGAGAACTTGCAGCAAAAGGTCAAAGAATCCTTTTTGTTGGAACAAAAAAACAGGTGTCTGAAGGCATACAGAATGCAGCAGAAAAATGCGATGAGTTCTTTATCAGCAACAGATGGTATGGTGGTACGTTAACAAACCTGAAAACGATCCGACAGAGCATATCAAAGCTGGATGAATTTGAAAAATTGCAGGAAACAGGTGAAATCAATAAGTTCACCAAACTCGAAGTGCTCAAAATGCAGAGGAAGTATGATAAGATACTCAGCGCACTTGGTGGAATTCGTGATATGGATGAAACACCAGCAGCATTGTTTATTGCAGATATTGTCTATGAAAGAAATGCAGTGAGTGAAGCCAAAAATCTCGAGATTCCTATTGTGGCTATTGTGGATACTAATGGTGATCCTGATGGCGTTGATTATGTAATACCCGGTAATGATGATGCAATGAAATCCGTAAATCTCATTTGTGATATAATGGCAAATGCTGTTATAGAAGGAAAGAAGATCGCTGCTGAAGGTGGAGATATTTCCGAATTTGAAGTAGCAAAAAAGGATGAAGAAGAAGTCGTTGAAGTTGAAAAAGAAGAAATCACAGAAAATGATGAGAAAGTGGTTGAAGAAGTCGTTGAAGAAGATGTAGAAGAAGAGCCGGTAGAAAAAGAAACGAAAAAAACAAAAGAAGAGAAACCGAAAAAAGAAGAGAAAAAGACCAAAAAGATAAAAAAAGAACCAGAAGAAATTATTGAAGAAAAGAAAGAAATCCGTTTTGAATGCCCCGACTGCGGTAAAACATTCTCGTCAAAACGTGGCTTAAAGATCCACCTCGGATTGGTTCATCAAAAATAATATACGGAGCTATTATGGAAATTACAGCAAAACAAGTAAAAGAGTTAAGAGATAAAACAAATGTTGGTTTGATGGAATGCAAAAAAGCATTAGCAGAAGCAAATGGAAATGTTGATGAAGCAGTGAAGATCCTGCGCAAAAAGGGAATTGCAAAAGCCGAAAAGAAAGCCAGCAGAGATTCCAGCGAAGGCATTATTCATGCATATATACATCCGGGTGCAAAACTTGGTGTACTGCTTGAACTGAGCTGTGAGACAGATTTTGTTGCACGCACTGATGATTTTCAGGAAATGGCAAACCAGATCGCAATGCATATTGCTGCGACTAATCCAATGGCTATTTCTGAAGAAAATATTGATCCAAAAATTATTGCAGAAGAAAAAGAAATTTATAAAGCTCAAGCGCTCGCTGCCGGCAAACCCGAAAATATCGTTGACAAGATCATTGAAGGTCGCCTTAAAAAATATTATACTGAGAATTGTCTACTCGACCAACCCCTTGTCATGGATGAAGACATCACTATTAAAGAGCTCATATCTAATGCAGTATTGAAGCTTGGTGAAAACATCAGCATAAAAAGATTTGCACGATTTCAAATAGGAATGTAGCGTGAAATACAAGAGAATCCTGTTAAAAATCAGTGGAGAAATACTACAGGGAAAGAATTCCTTTGGTATTGAAAATGATGCTGTTACACGGATTGTCAAAGAACTTGTTGATCTTCACACAAAGGGATTGGAACTCGGCATTGTCATAGGCGGCGGTAACTTTTTCCGTGGAGCTACTTCTGCGATCGAAGGTATGAGACGTCCTGAAGCTGATGCGATCGGCATGCTCGCAACTGTACAAAATGCAATTGTCCTTCATGAAAAATTGCGGGAATACCACGTGCTTTCGGAAATCTTTACTGCAGAACCCATTGCATCGATAGGCACATGCTTTTCATCTGAAAGTGCGCAGGCAGCTCTTCGAGCCGGCAAAGTCGGTCTTTATTCGGGGGGAACCGGGAATCCGTATTTTACTACTGATACCGCAGCAGTTCTACGTGCACTTGAGATTGAAGCAGATATTCTTTTCAAAGGAACAAAAGTTGATGGTGTGTATGATAGAGATCCTGTAAAATTTCCTGATGCTACGCTCTTCAATAATATTTCTTACGCTGATTATATTGAATTAAATCTCAAAGTAATGGACCTCACTGCTATTTCACTGGCAAAAAATAATCACTTAAAAATAAAAGTATTCAATATCAAAGAACTTGGAAATATTTCCAAAGCTGTTTTTGAAGATAATTTCGGAAGTATCATAGAGTAACCAATAACGGATATGTTGCACACTCAGTTCATTATACATTGTCATGCAACACCGGAGGATAACAAGAGGAGTTAACAATGCAAGAATTAGAGTCGATTTACAATGACACTCGCGACAAGATGGATAAGGCCATTGAAGCTCTTCACAAAGAGCTCATGAAGATTCGAACAGGTAAAGCTAATATCTCCCTTCTTGATGATATAACTGTTGATTACTATGGACAGCCTTCCCCCCTCAATCATATTGGAACGATCTCTGTACCCGAAGCACGGCTTATTCTCATTAATCCATGGGAAAAGAAAATGCTGCAAAACATTGAAAAAGCGATCCTTGCATCTGATCTCGGCATCACACCTCAGAATGATGGAAATGTGATCAGACTTGCTTTTCCGCCACTTACTGAAGATAGAAGAAAGGATCTCGGTAAGTTAGTAAAAAAGCATGGAGAAGAGGCAAAGATTTCGGTCAGAAATATTCGCAGAACTGCTAATGATGATATCAAAAAATTAGAAAAGGATAGTGTTATTTCTGAAGATAATTCCAAAGATGGGTTGGATGAAATTCAGGAAATCACTGATGAATTTACAAAAAAAATCGACGAAACTGTCGAACATAAAGAAAAAGAAATCATGGAGATTTAACGTATTATGAGCTTTATTATAACCTCAGATTGTATTAAATGCGGATCCTGCATGGAAGTATGCCCGGAAAAAGCTATTATCGAAGACGATACACAATACATAATCACCGATGATTGCATAGAGTGTGGACTGTGCCTGAAAGAATGTCCTCTCGAGGCAATCAAAGCTAACAATAATCACAAGAAATAAAAATATGAATTTTGAAAATAAGTGCACGATCGACAGAAGAACCAATGCTATAATCGGACTTGTCGTTTTTCTGTCTGTTTTTATTATCTATTATATCACAAAACCAGTGTCACTTTCGTTTTGGGATTGCGGTGAGTATATTTCCTGCAGTTCAATTCTTGGAGTGCCACATCCTCCCGGAAATCCTTTTTATATCTTACTTGGGAAATTTTTTACTCTTCTCCCGATAGGACTTTCACATGCTCAGGCAGTAAGTCTACTTTCAATATTTTTTAGTTGTTTTGCGGTTCTCTTTGTCTATCTTTCCATTGTAAAGCTTGTTGCGATCTGGGAAACAAAGCAGATCTATGCATATATTGCAGGAGTTATTGGCGCGCTCTTCATTGCATTTTCCCAGGAATTTTGGATCAATGCGATAGAGGCGGAAGTATATGGGGGATTATCATTTTTCATTGCACTTATCATCTGGCTGACACTTATCTGGACAGAAAAGCAAAAGAACTTCGATCATCAGAATATTTTACTCCTTATTGTATATCTTTTCTTTCTCGGCTTCGGTGTACATCAAACAACATTACAGATCGCTCCGGCGGTGTTAATCATTGTAGTTCTCCCATTCCTCAAATTTGATAAACAATTCTATAAGAAACTTGCGATCTTCGTGGTGATAGGACTTGCTCTTTATTATATTTTCTATCTTATAGGAACGGGCTTCGGACATGGAAGTCTTGGCAAATATATCTTTGCACTTTTGGTTATTGGTGTAATGATATATTACCTGAAGGATTTTGTCCAGCCGCAAGTATGGTTTTTTGCACTCTTAATGGTCATCCTTGGATTGAGCACACACCTTATTCTCCCGATCCGTGCGGCAGCAAATCCCTTTATTAATGAGGGAGACCCATCTACTTTGCCGAGATTCATGGATTATGTGTTCAGAAAACAATATGGTCCAACCAGTTTCTTTGTCCGCCGAGCTCCCATCTTTATGCAGCTTGATTTCCATTTCCTCAGATATTTCAGCTGGCAGTTTTTCGATGCCGGTGTCATAAGCAATTTCTTGCATGTCTCCAAACAATTCATTCATACGATTTTCCAATTTATTGTTGTTGCACTCGGACTGACCGGCTTGTACTATCAGTTTAAAAAAAGTAACCGCTCATTCATTTATCTCGCATCATTCTTTTTCATGGCAAGTATCGCAATGATACTTGTAATGAATCTCTCATCTGCGGAAGTGCGTGACAGACCATACTTTTTCATCACTGCGTACATACTGTGGGCTTTCTGGATGGGCATCGGGGCAATGGGAATAGTCCGATTCTTAAGAAAAAAATCGAAGCTACTTGCGATTATTGTTTTGTGCCTTATCGCAACACTTCCAATTATAAATATGGCTTCTCATTATCATAAAACTGATAGAAGTCAGGAGCTTCTTTCGCTCGAGTACGGAACCAATTTCTTAAATGGTCTTGATAAGAATGCCATTATTTTCACGAATGGTGATAATGATACTTTCCCGCTCTGGTATTCCCAGGCAGTGTATGATCCTAATGCACAAGAGTATTATCTCGAAGATGATACACTTCTTTTTGCAGAGATAAAAGGATTTTCAATCTCAAAAAAGGGAGAAATGCCGAAAAGAACTCAGATAAAACTGAATGAAGCGTATTTGGCTAAAAAGGATCTTGGTGGGATTCGCAAAGATGTTTCTGTCGCGAATTTGAGTCTTCTCAACACTCCGTGGTATATAAAACAACTCCGTGATTTTGAAGGCATAGAAATAAATCTCTCGGATAAACAAATAGATGCACTTCATCCAATCCAGCTTGCGAACGAAGCAAATTTCAAGGTCGGCGATCTCAAGATCACTTTCCCAAAGGATAAACAGCTTTACGTCAAAGATCAGATGGTTCTCCAGATCATAAAAGATAACTATGGCAAACGCCCGATTTACTTCGCAGTTACAGTTGCAGACCGTGTTGATTTTGATGAATACCTTCAAAGCGAAGGCATGGCGGACAGAATAATCTCAACAAAAGCAAAATATCAGATAAATGCTCCACGACTCAATCATAATATCGAAAATGTATTTGATTACAAGTCCATCTATAATGATAATCTCTACAAGGATGAGAACATGAAGCGCCTTATCAATAATTACGGTGCGGATTTCATGCGCATGTCCACAACGTTCTATCAGAATGAAGATTATGATAATGCAGTAAAATATCTCAAAAAAGCAATGAATTTCATAAAAGAGAAAGATAGATATCTACCGAGTCTTGCGAATTTGTATTATGAGATGGGCTTATACGATAGTGCTCTCATTGTGCTTGAACCGTTAGTAGAAAAGAGTCCCGAAGACCCTCAGCTTGTTTATCTGCAAATTGAATTCTTAGTGAAGAATGAAGATATCCCTGGTGCTCTCAGTGCTCTTGAGAACTTCATTATGAAAAATACAGATCAGCACTATTTCCTCAACCGTTATGTTAATATTATAAGAGGTAATCCTCAATATATTGAAAGAGCCCTCTCGTACATGGATGAATTGGTGAAGCAGTTTCCTGATAATAAATCATTCCAGCAATTTAAAGAACAGATTGAAGATATTAACCAAAAGTAATAAGGATTATATAAATATAATTAATTGCTATAAATATTGACGTAAAACCCAGTTGAAAATTACTGGGTTTTCAATTATTAGCAAATATTAGCAAAATAAAGAGATTATGATAAAAAAAGTTTTAACAAAGATTTTCGGTACTCAGTTCGAACGGGAAGTGAAAAAAATCCAGCCCGTTGTTGATGAGATCAATCGCATTTATGCAGAGCTGTCATCTCTTTCTGAGGAGGAGCTTAAGCACAAAACTGTCGAGTTTAAAGAGAGAATTCAACAGCGGATTGATGCCAAGCAAAAGCTTCTTGATGAGCTTGAATTAAAGTATGACGAAACCTCTGATGATAATGAGAAAGACCGCATCGGCTTCCAGATAGATGATGCGAAGAAGGATCTCGATGAGGAAACTGCAAAAGTACTTGAAGATATTCTCCCCGAAGCATATGCAGTGATAAAGGAAACCTGTCGGCGTTTTGTCGGAACATCATGGTCTGTTCGCGGACGTGAAACGCAATGGAATATGATACCATACGATGTCCAACTAATCGGTGCGATCGCCCTGCATAAAGGGATGGTCACAGAGATGAAAACCGGTGAAGGAAAAACCCTAGTCGCAACCATGCCTTTGTATTTGAACGCTCTTGTAGGCAAGGGTTCTCATCTTATTACGGTGAATGATTATCTTGCGCAACGTGATGCTGAATGGATGGGACAGATATACAAATATCACGGATTGACCGTAGGTTGTATATTTGGCGAACAAGAACCACCTGTACGAAGAGAGCAATACGTTGCGGATATCACCTATGGCACAAATAACGAATTTGGTTTTGATTATCTAAGAGATAATATGGCTGTTAGTCCAGACAGACTTGTACAGCGTGAGCATCATTATTGCATCGTTGACGAGGCAGACAGTGTGCTTATAGATGAGGCGCGAACACCGCTTATTATTTCGGGAACGGTTGAACATTCGAAAAATTATTACAGAGAACTCAACCCACAGATACGTAAATTAGTGACCAAGCAGCAGCGATTGGTGAATGAGCTTTTATCTGAGATCAATACTATGATAGAGAAGGGCACTGCTCAGGAAAATGAATTTGAATTCGGGAAGAAAATGCTTACTGTAAAGCGCGCTGCACCGAAATCAAAACGTTTCATGAAATTGCTGAAAGACGGCACGTATCAAAAGATCATGAATGATGTCGAGGGGCAGTATCTGCGAGAGAAGCAGCTTCATAAGATCGATGAACAGCTTTATTATGCGATCGACGAAGGACAGCGAAGTGCAGATCTCAATGAGATGGGGCAGGATGAACTCTCTAAATTTGACAGTTCACTGTTTGTCATGCCTGACCTTGATGAAGAGATCGAAAAAATTAATAATGATGAATCGCTAGATAAAGCTGCAAAGCAGGTAAAAAAACAGAAATTACAGGAAGATTTCCTTGAAAAAAATGAGAAACTTCATAACATTAAACAAATGCTTCTCGCATTTTCAATATTTGAAAAAGATGTAGAATATATTGTTTCTGATAATCGGGTAATAATCGTCGATCAGTTCACAGGACGTATCATGCCCGGAAGGCGCTTTAGCGAAGGGCTTCATCAGGCCTTGGAAGCAAAGGAAAATGTTCAGATACAGGAAGCCACGCAAACACTTGCTACCATTACACTTCAGAACTATTTCCGAATGTATACGAAACTCGCAGGTATGACAGGTACTGCCATTACGGAGCAGGTTGAATTTGAAGAAATTTACAAACTACCCGTTATCGAGATACCAACAAACGAACCGATACGCCGGATTGATTATGACGATCTTATCTATAGAACGAAAAAAGAAAAATATGAAGCACTCACTGATGAAATTGAAGATATGTATAAGCAGCGCAGACCGGTACTTGTAGGTACGATATCTGTTGAAGTATCAGAGATAATCAGCAGGTTGCTGAAAAGGAAAAATGTCCCTCACGAAGTTTTGAATGCCAAATATCACGAAAAAGAAGCTGAGATCGTTGCGTATGCCGGTATGCCAGGATCGGTGACTATCGCGACAAATATGGCTGGTAGGGGAACTGATATCAAACTTGGTGAAGAAGTCGTACGGTGTGATACTTGTGTCATAGATTGTGTGGGAGATTGTGAAAATGCTGGCAATAATAAGCCCACATCCGAACATAACTGCAAGGAAGAAATGCCATGTGGTTTACATATTATTGGAACTGAACGGCATGAAAGCAGGCGAATAGACAGGCAGCTTCGGGGACGAAGCGGTCGGCAGGGTGATCCGGGTTCGTCAAAATTCTTCCTCTCTCTCGAAGATGACCTGATGAGGATATTCGGATCGGATAAAATTGCTGGTCTCATGTCTCGAATGGGACTCGAAGAAGGTGATGCGATCAAGCATCCATGGATGACAAGAGCAGTTGAAAATGCGCAGAAAAAAGTGGAGGGTCACAACTTCGAAATACGTAAGCAGCTCATAAAATATGACGATGTAATGAACCAGCAGAGAGAGGTGATTTACTCATATAGGAGAAAAGTACTGAGAGGATTGGATCTTCGTGACGAAATTCTGGAAATGCTTGATGATACGATAAATAGCAGAGTTTCCTCATTTATTGGTTCAAGTGAATATGAAGAGAATTGGCCCCTTGAAGACATCATAAGCTGGTTTGAAAATGAGTTGGGAGTCAAACTTAATATTTCCCTGGAACTCGGCTCGATCAGGAATCAGGAAGACCTTGTGGATATTCTTTATGAACAGCTTATAAAAGCGTATGCTGATAAAGAAAAACATTTTGAAGATGAGCAGAGAAAGCTTGAGCGTTATGCTCTTTTAAAAGTTGTTGATGAGCAGTGGAAAGATCACTTATACGAGATGGATCGTTTGAAAGAAGGTATCGGATTGCGAGCCTATGGACAAAAGGATCCACTGATAGAATACAAAAAAGAAAGTTATCAACTCTTTCTTAACTTGATAGATTCAATAAAAGAAAAAGTAATAAAAAATGTTTTCACACTCTATCCCGCATTATATTATCAGGTGCAGGACAGGGTGAAGGATATGCAACTTTCTCATAAAGAGCGAACTGCTTTTGACCACGCTACTTCACGTACCCAAGAGCAGAGAGAACAGATGCAGCACATGCAGCAAGAGCCCAGTCAAACTCAACGACAGCCTGAGGAGCGAAAGCTTCAACCCATGAGAAGAGATGCAGAAAAAGTGGGAAGAAATGATCCCTGTCCATGCGGAAGTGGTAAAAAATATAAGCATTGCTGCGGACAGAAAGGATAGATCGGAAAATAGTTATGGCAAAAAATTTACTCATTGTTGAATCTCCAACGAAATCAAAAACAATAAGCCAGTACCTTGGAAAAGATTTTCACATTCTTGCCTCAATGGGGCATATTCGCGATCTCCCTCAAAAGGAATTCGGAATTAATCTCAAAGATGATTTCAAACCGACCTATGTGTTGGATCCGAAAAAATCCAAGATTGTGAATAATATCAAACAAGCTGCAAAAGAGAGCGACAACATCTATCTTGCATCAGATAATGACAGGGAAGGTGAAGCAATTGCTTGGCATCTCAAAGAGATATTGAAAAATATCATTCCTGAAGAAGATATATATAGGATTGTGTTCAACGAAATTACACGTGATGCAATTATTGAAGCAATTGAGAAACCAACTCATGTTGATGACAATAAAGTTAATGCGCAGCAGGCACGCCGAATTCTCGATAGGATAGTCGGTTACAAAGTGAGTCCCATACTGTGGAAGATCATTACGAAAAATCTTTCTGCAGGCAGGGTTCAGACCGTTGCGTTGCGCCTTATATGCGAGCGGGAACATGAGATTAGAGATTTTGAACCTCAGGAATATTGGTCCATCGAAGCAGATCTGAAAAAGAATATCGAATTCAAAGCTCAACTGAAAAAATACGCAAATAAAGTTATCAAGCTGAACACAAAAGAAGAAGCTGAAGTAATATTTGAAAAACTCAAAAATGCAGATTTCATAGTTAAGGATGTGAAGAAAGAAGAGAGATCTGTTACTCCTTTTCCCCCTTTTATCACAAGTACTCTACAGCAGGAAGCATCAAAGTTGCTTGGATTCTCCATCAAAAAAACTATGCAGATCGCGCAGCAGCTTTACGAAGGTGTGACAGTACATGGACGAAACACCGGACTTATTTCCTATATGAGAACTGACTCTGTTCGTATATCAAATAAAGCGAATTTCCAGGTGAGAAAATATATTAAAGATTCATTTCCGGAAGAGTATTTGAATTCCTATATTCGTAAATATAAGAATAAAAGTAAAGCACAGGATGCTCATGAAGCGATACGTCCCACAAATTCATTCACAACACCGGAATCAATCAAAGAATACCTGTCAAAAGATCAGTACAAGCTCTACAATCTTATCTGGAAACGATTTGTTGCCACGCAGGTTGCTAATACGCGTCTTGAGAATGTCACAGCACAGATCGAAGCGGAAAAAGGACTATTCGAATCACAAGCAGGTATGATACTATTTGATGGATTTTTAAAGGTCTATCCACATGTACAAATAAAAAATCTCAAAGAAACCTTTCCTGAGCTTGCACAAAATGATATAGTCGAGTTGCTGAAGCTTAATCAAGAGCAGCATTTCACACAACCTCCTGCGCGCTACACAGAAGCTTCACTGGTAAGAAAGCTCGAGCAGGAAGGCATTGGACGTCCAAGTACATATGCGCCCATTATTTCCACAATCATACAGAGAAAATACGTCACGCTTCAAAAAAAGAAATTTTTTCCGACAGAACTTGGAGAAACAGTAGAAACTTTTCTCATTGATAAATTTGAAGATTTCTTTAACGTGAAATTTACTGCTGATATGGAGAATAAGCTCGATAATATCGAAAATGGAGATCTGGATTGGATTGAAATTCTCGCAAAATATTATGAAAAATTTATCAGTCATTTGGATAAGATAGATATCTCCAAAGAAAAGAAGAAACACGAACAAAAAACCGATATCGTTTGTGATAAGTGTGGATCTCCGATGGTCATTAAGTATGGAAAATACGGCAAATTTCTCGCCTGTTCTGCTTTTCCCAAATGTAAAAATGTGAAATCTCTCGATGAGAACGAGAAGCCCGTTGAAGAGGAAACTGGTGAAAAGTGTCCTAAATGCGGTGGTAGAATACTTTTAAAGAACGGAAAGTTCGGCAAATTTTATGCGTGCGAGAATTATCCAAAATGTAAGTATACCAAACCGTTTACAATAGGGATTAAATGCCCTCTCTGTGGCGGAGAGCTTATCGAGAGGAAAGGTAAGCAGAATAAGACATACTATACTTGTTCCAATTATCCTACATGTAAATTTATGACAAATAAAAAACCCGTTGTACTCAAATGTCCTGATTGTGAAGCAGAATCCATGTTTGAGAAACCTTCACGAAAGAAAGTTAAAACACTTGTCTGTGAAAAGTGCGGGAAAGAAATAGTATCATGAAATATTCCGAAGTTTTTGTTTCGGGTATCAAAAGCATTTTATCGCATAAATTGCGTTCATTCCTTACATTGGCAGGCATTATGATCGGCGTGGCTGCAGTTACTACAATGTTTTCCTCAGTCGAGGCAATGAAAAATCTTATCGAAGAGACCATCAGTTCTCTCGGTTATGATAATGTGATCGTGCTCTATTCAAAATATCCTGATACGAGTAATGATCAGTTAAAAAAATATAATTCTGTAAAACGGTTTCAGCAGATCAATTATAGCGATTATGAAGCATTAAAGGAAAATCTTCAAAATATCGAATATATTTATCCTACTATAGATGACCAACGTAACACAATCATAAATGGCAAGAAAAGCCAGATCCGTTTAAAAGGAATACACAACACTTTTTTTACAGAAAAAAACTATTTTATAGAGGAAGGCAGGGATTTTAATACCATTGAATCACAAAATGGTGAAAATGTCTGTGTGCTTGGTAAAACGTTGAGCACTAAGCTTTTCCCCAAAGGAAATGCAATCGGGCAGTTTATTTCGATCGGAGATATTCGGATAAAGATCATTGGGATCATTGATTATGAATCCAGCGAGAGTAGCTTTGCACAAGGGAATGAATGGGAGAGGAGAATGGCACTTGAATCGTGCTATGTTCCAACTAAATTTGCAGCAAAATATCTTCGACCATCAATGAACATAGATGTTATCTGGATAAAAGCAAAAGATGCTGAGGGCGTAGGTGACGTTTATAATCTAGCAATTCAGACTTTACGCTCGCGCCATAATATGGCAGATGATGTCGGTATGAGAGATATCAGTAGTACGATGCTTGAAGTCAGGCAGCAGGTGAATGAATTTTTAAAGAACTGGAATATTATTCTTCTGGCGATTTCCAGCATCTCACTTTTTACAGGGGGAATCGGGCTGTTCAGTATTTTGCTCATATCAATCACAGAACGCATGAAAGAGATCGGCATCCGTAAAAGTATCGGTGCTAAGAATAGAGATATTTTTTCCTACTTTCTTTTTGAATCGATCATTCTTGCGCTCTTTGGCGGCATCGTTGGATCAGGTCTGGCACTTTTGCTCATAGGGGCACTCAGCCGAGCACTGAAGGTTGATGTATCATTTCCAATTATGGGTATTACTGTGGGACTGTCTTTTGCCATCATTGTGGGTTTGGTTTCAGGATTTTATCCCGCATACAAAGCATCGAAAATAGATCCGATCAAAGCAATTTTTTATACGGAGTAATACATTATCGTGATCACAATCTTAGCAATTATCTTTCTGCTCGGCATTTTGGTCTTTGTCCATGAACTTGGGCATTTTATTGTAGCCCGGCTTAATCGAGTTAAGGTTGAGAAATTCTCCTTCGGTTTTGGACCAAAACTTCTTTCTTGGACTATTGGAGAAACTGAATACAGAATATCTCTCATTCCACTTGGCGGGTATGTCAAAATGCTTGGCGAGAATCCTGATGAAGCTTCAGAAGACGAACTTCTTGATAAGAGGAGCTTTAAACAGAAGCACTGGTGGCAGAAAGCACTTATCGCTTTCGGAGGACCTTTTGCAAATTTCCTGTTCGCAATCCTCATCCTTTCACTTACCTATATTATTGGAATAAAAATCTATGATATTGCGCCGGTAATCGGCAGAATATCAGAAGAAGCGTATTCAATCATTCCCCTTGAAAGTAAGGATGAAATAGTGAGTATTGACGGTGTTCCAACACCGGGATGGACATCCATAATTGAAGAATGGGTTAAGAGTTCTCCTGAAATCAGGCAGATTTCTTTCATAAGAAATAATGATACACTTTTTGTACAAACTGAGAATTTTTCTTATGAACTTTGGTTTTCTGACATCAAACCTCATGTTCCCGCAGTAATAGGTGATGCCTATTATGGATTGCCTGCATATCAGGCAGGTATGAAAAAAGGTGATGTGATCATTCAGATCGAGGATAGGGAAATTCATGACTGGTATGATCTCCAAGGAATCATAAAAGATAATGTGGATCGTCCGTTACATTTTAAAGTACAACGTGATGATGATGTAGTGGAAATGGATATCACTCCTCAAATAAATATCGAACTTGATGAAAACTCCGGTATGATCGGTATCTCCCAAATTCTTGAACAGGAATACATTGAACGTTTCTCTGTGCCCACGTCATTAAAATATGGATTTCTCACTTCAATAAATATAATCGCTCGTTACTATAGCGGAATTGTTAAGCTTGTCCAGCATCCATCAGAGGTTAGCAAAAGCGTTGGCGGTCCTATTATGATCGCATCGCTCACAAGCCAGCAGGTAAAAGAGGGTGTAAGTGCGTATCTTTCTTTTCTCGCGATGATAAGCATCATCCTGATGATCGTGAACCTGCTCCCGATCCCAGTTCTCGATGGAGGAATGATCATCTTCTCAATTATTGAAGGAATCAGGGGCAAACCGCTCAAATTAAGCACGCAGGCGGTGCTTCAACGCATTGGTGTAGTAGTTTTACTCTTTATTATGATTTTTGCCTTTTACAACGATATTTCGAGGTCTGTGGGGCGATATTTTTCCCTAAAGCGTTCCAGTACTCCTACCGCAATAGAAAAACCACAGTAAAATGAGTCTCACGTTCTCATTAAAAACTCAGGATTCGGACACTTCAGCCCGGACGGGAGAACTTAGACTTCCACACGGTAATGTCCAGACCCCTGTTTTTATGCCAGTCGGAACCCTCGGCACAGTAAAAGCGATGTCACCAGAGGAATTAAAGAATATCGGATTTGATATAATTCTGGGAAATACTTATCACTTGTACCTGCGTCCCGGGGACGAACTCATAAAAAAAGCAGGCGGATTGCACTCTTTTATCAACTGGAATAGAAATATGCTTACTGATAGCGGTGGCTTCCAGGTGATGAGTTTACAGCAGTTCAGGAAGATCACAGAAGAGGGAATTGAGTTTCAGTCACATATAGACGGAAGTTATCATTTGTTCAGTCCGGAGCGGGTTATGGAGATTGAGCATAATCTTGGGGCTGATATTATTATGGTAATAGATGAATGTGCTCCTCATCCGTGTACAAAGCAGTATGCAAAGGAATCCGCGGAAATGTCCCTTCGTTGGGCAGAACGATGTAAGATAAAACATGAGCAACTCGCCGGTGAACAATCCCTGTTTGGAATTGTGCAGGGAAGTATTTATGATGACCTGCGGGAAGAAAACGCAAAAGAATTGATCAGTATTGATTTTCCCGGCTATGCCATTGGTGGTTTAGCTGTGGGTGAAAATAAGGAGGATATGCTACGAATTGTTAACCTGACGGATAGAATCTTGCCGAAAGAAAAACCACGTTATTTAATGGGCGTGGGAACACCACTCGATCTGCTCGAGAATATCGAGCGCGGAGTTGATATGTTCGACTGTGTGATGCCCACCCGTCATGCAAGGAATGGGCAGGCTTTTACCAGAGATGGAAGACTTACTGTGCGAAATGGAGAATTCAAAGAAGACTTTCGTCCCATTCAGGATGATTGTGATTGTTATGCATGCAGGAATTTTTCACGAGCGTATATTCGCCATCTTATTAATGTGAAAGAAATACTTGGTGTCAGATTGATGACACTACATAATTTAACTTTTTATAATACGCTGATTAAAGAAATCCGGGAAGCCATTAATAACAGAAGTTTCTCGGAATATAAACACAATTTTATCGAACGATATACTCGTTCCGATGAAGGGGATATAAAATGAAAAAAGTAAGGATACTCTGGATAGATGATGAAATACAGATGCTCAAACCGCATATTTTATTTCTTGAAGAAAGAAATTTCGAGGTGGTTTCCGCTTCAAATGGAAATGACGGTGTCGCACTTGTCGAAGAACAAAATTTTGATATCGTTCTCTTAGATGAAATGATGCCGGGACTCGACGGGCTGGAAACACTTGTGCAGATCAAGAAACTCAACGAAAGCCTGCCTATAGTAATGGTCACAAAGAATGAAGAAGAAGGCTTGATGAACAAAGCGATCGCACAACAGATCACGGATTATATCATCAAACCGATCAATCCGAACCAGGTGCTGATGTCGATCAAGAAAATAATCATGTCGGAAGAAATCCGCAGAAACAGAACTGGCGAGGAGTATGCTGAATTTTCAGCAAAACTTAATCAAAAGCTCTTTACTGAACCGAACTGGCAGGATTGGATAGACATTTACCGTTCTCTTGCAGAATGGGATCTGAAACTGGATCAACTCTACTATGAAGATATCATGCAAATGCACTCTTATGAGAAGAAAAATTGCAATACCGAGTTTTCCAACTTTATCGCAGCACATTATAAAGATTTTTTTACCGAATCAGATAGACCTACACTTTCTCCTGATATAGTAAGGAAATTTGCCGCTGACAGGTTGTATACAAAGAAGGTTGTGTATTTTGTGGTTCTTGATTGCCTGCGTCTTGATCAATTCATGGTATTCAAACCTTTTATTGAAGAGCTTTTCAATATGAAAACTGACTACTATTACTCTATCTTACCCACATCCACACCCTATTCCCGTAATGCAATTTTCGCAGGTATGATGCCAAATAAAATTGCAAAACTCTACCCGCAATTCTGGCGAAGTAGCAAAGAAGTGGAAAGTAGTCTTAACAGAGATGAGCATTTTTTTATAGACGAACAGCTCAAGAAAATGGATATTCCCATGCCGCAGGGTAGTAAATATATAAAAGTGCTGAATACTGAAGAAGGCGAATATGTTACTAAAAAGATACCTTCCTACAAAAAAGAGCGATTGATCATTCTTGTATATAATTTTTTAGACCTCCTTCTACATCATAGATTTAAAGATGAAGTGCTTCAGGAAATCATTCCTAATGACCGTGCACTGCGCTCGTTAACTAAGCTATGGTTCTTGAACTCACAATTTTATCAAACGCTAAAATTGATTGCCCAACAGGATGCGGTTGTAATACTCACCACAGATCACGGCTCTATCAAGGTCGAGCATGCGACAAAAGTGATAAGTGATAAGGAAATCTCATCAGGATTACGGGCAAAACACGGAAAAAATATCACATGCAATGACAGGCATACGATAAAAGTTACAGACCCGAATAGCTATGGACTTCCGATTGAAAACGTTGTAGAGAACTTCATTTTTGCAAAAGGTGATCATTATTTTGTGTATCCAACCGATTATAATGAATACAAACGAAAATTCGACGGCACTTATCAGCACGGCGGTGTTTCCATGGAAGAAATGATACTGCCAGTTTCAGTCTTAACACCAAAGAAATAGCATGTCTCGAGATTCGTATTCTTCGGAACATGTAAGCGCTTCTGAGGAGGAAACTTCCCGGATTGCAAAGGATTTTGCTGATCAGCTGAAGATCGGGGATGTCGTGGCACTCAAAGGCGAACTGGGAAGCGGTAAAACCTTTTTTGTAAAAAAAATAGCTGAAGAACTAGGTTTTGACGGATATGTTTCAAGCCCGACTTTTACCATTCTGAATATTTATGAAGCTTCTACCTATCTTTATCATTTTGATTTCTATCGTCTGAAAAATATCGAAGAAATTGAAAAGATCGGGTTTTCCGACCTGCTCATGGAAGAAGGTATTTTTTTTATTGAATGGCCTGAAAAAGCAGAAGAATTACTTCCGGATGAATATTTTGAAGTAAGATTTGACATTGTAAATGCAACGCAAAGAAATTTAAGTATTAAGAAGATTGAAAAAAAGAGGACGTAAAATGTCACAATTGATGAAAAGCGTTTCAGGGATACGCGGAATTGTCGGAGACTCACTTCATGCCGAGCTTGTGTTATCCTTTGCCAAACGTTTTGGAGTATTTTCAGGACGCGGAAAAGTGGTTGTCGGAAGAGATTCTCGTACTACTGGAAAAATGCTCCTCAGCGCTGTTTCAGCAGGTTTGATGTCAGTGGGTGCAGATGTGATCGATCTGGGGATTTGCCCAACGCCAACAGTACTTCTCGCGGTTGAAAACCTAGAAGCTGACGGAGGTATCGCGATCACTGCAAGCCATAATCCGCCTGAATGGAATGCCCTGAAACTCATAAACAATACCGGTACTTTTCTCACTCCTGAACAATCAATAAAGTTCTGGGATATTTCCAAAGATGAACTGGTTGATCTTGATTGGGCTCACACAGGTTCATTCTCTCAATATGCTTTCGCAATTGAAGATCATATCAAAGCAATAATGGAACTCAGTATCATCCCAACAGAAAAAATAATTGAGAAACACTTCAAAGTAGTGATAGATTCCACAAATGGAGCAGGCGGCTTGATGTCCCCGCAATTTCTCAGAGAACTCGGTTGTGAAGTCATAGAGCTGTATTCAGAACCGAATGGTATGTTCTCCCGCATTGCGGAACCTACTGCTCAAAATCTTGGAGTTCTGGAATCAGAAGTCTTGAAACACAATGCTGATATCGGCTTTGCGACAGATCCCGATGTAGATAGATTATCAATAGTATCTAATAAAGGAATTGCGCTTGGTACAGAGTACACACTCCTGCTGGCAGAAAAATATGTACTGTCACAAACGAAGGGGAATATCGCAACAAACTTATCTTCATCAATGGCTTCGGATGTAATCGCACAAGAGAATAATGTTAAAATTTTTCGGTCTCCTGTGGGTGAGATAAACGTAGCAGAAGCAATGAAAGAGCATAATTGCGTGATTGGTGGTGAGGGCAATGGGGGAATTATATTTCCCGGGCTTCATTTTACTCGTGATGCTCCTCTTGGTATGGCACTCATCCTTTCATATATGACAACTTCAGGTAAATCAATTTCTGATCTTGCAGCAGAAATTTCGAAATATTACATCTACAAAACTAGGCTGGATATCTCAGAAGATACTGATTTTGATGAAGTGAAGAGAAACATCATTCAAGACTATTCTTATAAAAAACTTGATACGCAGGACGGTATTAAAATTATTGATCCTGAGTTTTGGATTCATATAAGGAAATCCGGAACAGAACCCATCGTGCGAATTATTGCAGAAAGCAGCTCGGAAGATGAGTCAAAAAAACTGTGTAAGAAAATTTTTCAAAAATATTTTGGGTAAGCTATAATGGAAAAATTTACCGGATGGTTGCATAATCTCACAAATATCGAACAGAATATTTTGGGCAAGATCGTTGTTACAATAGCACTACTTGTTGTTCTGAAAATCATTCATCTGATAATACTCAAAGTAATGTTTAAGAACATCGAGGAGCCAAGGAAACGCTATCGCTGGAAAAAAACGCTTACGTATATTTTTGTTTTTATCGGATTCCTGGTCGTGGGTCGGGTTTGGTTCCAGGCATTTCAGTCTTTTGCAACTTTTCTCGGCTTGCTCACTGCAGGTCTTGCTATTGCTCTGAAAGATATTATTACGGATATTGCAGGATGGATATTTATTGTGTGGCGCAGACCGTTCGAGGTCGGTGACAGAATTCAAGTTGGTCAACATGCTGGAGATGTGATAGACATTAGGCTTTTCCAGTTCAGTTTGCTGGAAATCCGCAACTGGATTGATGCAGATCAGAGTACAGGCAGGATCATCAATGTTCCGAATAGTAAAGTGTTGAATGACGTTTTGGCAAATTTCAGTAAAGGATTTCAATATATCTGGAATGAAATTCCGGTATTGATCACTTTTGAGAGCAACTGGAAAAAAGCAAAGGTGATTTTGCAGGAAATTGGCGACAAACATGCCCAGCATCTCACACCTCATGCAGAACGCCGGGTCAAGGAAGCATCCCGCAAATTCATGATCTTTTATAATAACCTAAAACCAATTGTGTATACAAGCGTGAAAGAGAGCGGTGTAATGCTGACTATCCGTTTTCTCTGTGAACCCAGGCGCAGACGAGCAAGCGAACATGCTATCTGGGAGGATATCCTGACAGTTTTTAATAGTACAGAAGGAATTGATTTTGCCTATCCTACGCGAAGATTTTATAATGAGAGTCTCAAAAATTACTCAGCTTTAAATACCGGAAAATTAGAAGAAATCAATGAAAAAACCATTAAGGGAGATTAGAATGACGACGTATGACAAAGATTCAGAGGAGTACAAAACAGCGAAAGTCCGTGTCGAAGAGATACGAGGATTTTGGTCGCATCTGGCTGTTTTCATCATAGTAAATATTGGATTATTTGTTATTAATATGTTAACCTCACCTCATCAACTATGGTTCTATTGGCCGCTTATTGGATGGGGGATTGGTTTGTTCGCTCACGGCTTCCATGTATTCGGTGCGCGGGGTATATTTGGCAAGGATTGGGAGGAACGCCAGATCAACAAATATATGGATAAGAAGTAATAAAAGAGAGTTAACTTAATTTATTTTTATATTGTTAGTTAGAAGCTCGCTTCTTATATTTTAGGTTAGATATTTCCGAGTAGTTTTTCTGCTTCAATAAGATCGTCTTCTGTATCAATTCCAAAGCCCTGATATTTAGTAATAATTACTTTAATTTTTATTCCATTTTCAAGTAAACGAAGCTGCTCCAGCTTCTCTGCTTTTTCCAAGTTTAATTGCGGGAGTTCTGCAAATTTCATCAAAGCATTTTTTCTGAATGCATACACTCCGATATGTCCCAGATAATTGAAATTTTTATCAGATCTCAGGTAGGGAATAACTGAGCGGGAAAAATAGAGTGCATTTCCTTGTCTATCACATATAACTTTTACTCGATTTGGATTTGTGATTTCTGCTTCATCGCATAAAGGATGAGCCAAAGTCGCAATAGAAGTTGAACTTTCTTGAAAACAATTGAGAAGTTCATAGAGTTCTTCTTTTCCAAGAAAAAGCTCGTCTCCTTGTATGTTCACAACAATATCAGCTTCGATAGAGCGAGCTATCTCTGCGACACGATCGGAACCGGACAGATGTGCTTTACTGGAAATCACCACATTTCCACCAAAAGATTCGACTTCTTTTTTGATCCTCTCGTCATCAGTCGCAACGATGACCTGTGCAAAGAGTTTCATATTTACTACATTCTCATAAATATGCTGTATCAGTGATTTCCCGGAAATTGATCTTAAGGGTTTGCCCGGAAGCCGTGTTGAAGCAAATCTACAAGGAATGACTGAAATGATTTTTAGCATAGTTCCTTCAGATATTCAGCAAGCTTTTGAGCAACTTCTTCGGGTTCTCCTTCGAGTATCATTGTCTTCTTTTGCATTGTAGGAGTGAACACTTTTTCTACCCATGTAGGCGAACCATTCAATCCCACTTTTGCTTCATCAAGATGAAGGTCGTCAAATGTCCAGACAGGGATTTCCGCTTTTTTTGCTTTCATTTTTGTGCGTAATGATGGGAGTCGCGGTTCATTTATATCTTTTACCACGGTCAATACGATCGGCAGTTGAGATTCAACGACATCAAAACCATCTTCCATCATTCTGTGTGCAACTATTTTTCCGTTTTCAAGAGAATCGATATTTTTCACAAAAGCGATCTGCGGGATATCAAGATTACGGGCAACTCCTGGTCCAACTTGAGCAGTATCACCGTCTATTGCTTGCTTGCCAAAGAGAATAATATCGTAATCACCAATTTTTCGAATGGCTGCTGAAAGCGTGTAACTTGTTGCCAGTGTGTCCGATCCGGCAAATTTTCTGTCAGAAATAAGAATGGCATCATCTGCGCCAATAGCAAGAGCTTCACGAAGTGCTGATTCTACCTGAGGAGGTCCCATACTTATAACTGTGACGGTTCCACCATGAGCTTCTTTCAGGCGCAGTGCTTCTTCCAAGGCATACGTGTCAAATGGATTTATGATACTTTCCACACCTTCACGAATGAGTGTATTATGTTCAGGATTTATTTTGATATCAGTGGTATCAGGAACCTGTTTAATGCATACAATAATATTCATTTCATCTCCTTACTAAATACCAATAATTTTATCATCAGAGCCCAGCAGAAGTGTACAGTCACTTTTCAGATCAATAGAGCTTACTTCAATATTTTTTCCAATAATACTATCGGTGATCTTGCCCTTAACATTCCGAATAATGGAGTTTTCTAAGATTATCGAATTTTCAATTCTTGCATTTCTTATGATAGAGCCATTACCCAGGCATGTATTAGGAAGAAGTGTTGCATTTTCAATTTCACAGTTATCGCCGATGATCACCGGTCCGTTAATCGTGCATTGGCGCATTTTTGAACCTCTTCCAATATACAGTGCTCCATCCAGAATTGATTCTTCATCAAGATCGCTTTCACCGGCAATATGCCAACCACTCAGTTTGCTGCATAGATACATGTTTGCATCGATAATATCTTTTGGTTTACCTGTATCCAGCCATTTCCCCTGCAAAATTTCACCTTTGACTATCAATCCTTTATCGATAAGCCCCTGAATTGCGTCAGTGATCTCGTACTCATTTCTCCACGAAGGTTTCAGTGCATCTATTGCAGAAAAAACATCTTTATCAAATATATACACTCCTGCAATTGCGAGATTTGATGGGGGATCTTTCGGTTTTTCGATCACATTGATCATCCTATCACCATCAAGGACAGCAATACCAAAGCGTTGAGGTTCGTCCACTTCTTTTAAAATAATGATACTCGAGGGCTTTTCTTCATTATATCTTCGTACAAGGTTCGTGAGATCATCTTCAAAAATATTGTCCCCAAGAAAGACCATAAATGGGTCGTCACCAATAAAATCCTGGCCCATTTTCACTGCATGAGCAAGCCCTTTTGGCTTATCCTGGACAATATAGGATATTTTAGCACCAAGCTGTGATCCGTCACCAACTGCTGCTCTCACCTGATCCTGCATATAGCCGACAATCAAGCCAATCTCAGTGATTCCGAGATTTACAAGTTTCTTTATAATGTGGAACACAATCGGTACGTTTGCCAAAGGTAGAATATGTTTTGGCATCGAGTAAGTCAGCGGCTGCAAGCGAGTTCCTTTTCCTGCACAGAGAACCAATGCTTTCATAGAAAAACCTCCATAAGAACTTTGTTTGAGACATTTGAATTATCGTGATTTTGAGTGTCAATGATTAAATAGGTTTTGAAGGTTTGAAATTAAGATGTTAATGATTTGGAAAAAGTATTCAATTTTTTTTCTGCCGGCTATGATATCAGGCATGCACTCATAGTACCGGGCGTTGCCGCTTCTCATGGATATGAAAGGACTCATAAAGAGGGTTTGGAGAATACTCTCAAATTGCTGGTTTTGTATTTGAAAAAAGGTGTGTGAATACAGAATTCAGAAAATAGAATTCAAGAGTCAGAAGTCATCTCAGCTATTTTTTCGTGAAAGGATTACGCACAGAATTCCAACAAAGCGCTAAGATCGCAGAGAAAAAGATTTCAAAAAGCTTTCATCCTGAAGTTTGTGTTTAAATAAGTATGGATGAGACAAACCTCATGTACAAATAATTTTTCATAAATATCTCAGCACGCTCTGTGAGAGTATCTCTGTGCACTTCGTGTGATATTTCACGACCTTAGTTTTAAGCAGTTGAGTAGAATAAACCGAACTATTTAAAGATTTCACAAATAAAATAAAAATATTTATTATCAGAAACCTTGACGATATTAATATGGGAATTCCTTATGCACCTTAATAAAAGTAACTTAGTAAATAAGTTATATAAGTTCAAAGTATATAAGATTGAAAGTAGAATTTTTTATGTCTATTCTTCATGATTAGTATGAGAACAAGAAAAAAAACAGGAGAATAGAAAGCATGCAAGGTAAAAAACTCTATGTGGGAAATCTTGATTATTCAGTCACAAAAGACGATCTCTCTGAAATGTTTGCAGAGTTCGGCGAAGTGGTTGAAGTGATTATCATCGACGGAAAAGGTTTTGGATTTGTTGAAATGTCAGAACCTGCTGAAGCTGAAAAAGCAATTGCTGACTTAGATGGAAAAGACCTTAAGGGTCGCGCCATGAAAGTCAACGAAGCACGTCCGAAAAGAGACAATTCCAGAGATAATCGACGCGACTTTAGACGTTCTTACTAAAGAATCAAGTATTGTCACTTAATATTTGGCATGATCATTAATTTGATCATGCCTTTTTTTTAATATTTTTACACGAATTTTCTTATATATTGAAAGTGGAGCATCTTTTCATAAAAGCTCATTAGTTTACCATCCATTTCAACATTTTCTTGACAGTTAAATATCTAATCATTCACACAATACTGTTGATAAAAGAATAAGAAAACTTAAAAGTTCTGAATGTATGGAAAGAAAACTGATGAAAGCACAAGTAAGATGAACCATTCGAGCAAAGTGAACACAAAATATCACCAAATCGAGCTGGTCAGCTTTGGGGATTGTATTCCGAACGGCAACTTTACGATCCATTCAAGATTTCGAAGAACTATAAATTTACATAACAACTCACTGCTGATCTCAGTTGTGAATGAAGATATCGGCAAAGGACCTCTTAAAATAATTGTGAGAGGATTGGATTTTCAAAATATTCATTCTCTTTCAGTCTATAACAATGTTCTAATGATTAATAACTTTGTCCTTGTTGTGCACAACAATTTGAAATATTGCTCAAAACTATCTCTCCAAAAAGGAGATAAAGCAGTCTTTTCAAAAAAACTGGAATTATTGCACACCACTTTGCTTGAATTGTGTAATGAAAAGAGTCTATGCTTTCTCCTTGATGAGAAGAGGGTAAGTAACTTCATATCAAGTTTTGAAAAGGAATTCGTGAAGAGAATGAAGTTAGGTTTAAACTTGATCCTAAAAGGAACAATGAACAGTTTGAGTGAAGGAATTATGCAGCTCAAAGGATGCGGATTCGGACTTACTCCGAGCGGAGATGATTTTATAGCCGGTTTACTGTCCGGTCTCTATCTAAAGCAGGAAATATTTGGTAAGGATTTCTCAGAAACCAGGAAGATAATCTACGAAACTTCATTGGGTGAAAACCTGATATCAAATTCGTATCTCACACTTGCACAAAAAGGATTGTTTACAGAAAATTTTAAAAATTTCATACATGCTCTTGTTCATGAAGGAAAAGAAAAACTCAATATATATATCCGAAGAATGTTAAATATAGGTGAAACCTCCGGCGCAGATACACTAGTCGGTTTTTGTTTTGCATTTGAGAAAGCAGGTGAACTTTGGTAATTAAAGGAAAAATCAAAAAGGGAGAATATTTCGATTCTGTCACGCTGATGATCGTTGCGCAAAAGATAAACAAGTTAGAAGGAATTACGGATGCAGCAGTGGTCATGAATACTGCAGAGAACAGGTCGATACTGGAATCTTCGGGACTGCTTATTCCTGAATTTGATGATGCGAAGGCTTCCGACCTTTTGATATGCGTCAACGCAGAAAGTGGTGGTATTGCAGAAAAGGCCATGCTGCAAGTCGATGAAATACTCAGAAATGTGCGGCATGAGATCAGTGATACTGAGGATTTTCTTCCAAAGAGCTTGGAAACTGCCCTCAGAACTTTACCTGAAGCAAATCTTGTACTCATATCTGTTGCAGGTAAATATGCAGCACAGGAAGCAATGAAAGCGCTTAAACAAGGGCTTCATGTAATGATATTTTCGGACAATGTCTCTATCGAAGATGAAATCAGATTAAAAGAATATGCACAAGAAAATAACCTTCTTGTTATGGGTCCGGATTGTGGAACTGCGATCATTAACGGTATTCCTCTTGCGTTTGCCAATGTGGTAAATAGAGGTAATATCGGGATCGTTGCAGCTTCAGGGACCGGCTTGCAGGAGATCAGCTCGATCATCTCAAACACTGGGGCGGGAATTTCTCAAGCTATTGGAACGGGCGGCAGAGATGTGAAGAAAGAGGTCGGTGGAATCATGTTCCTTACAGCTCTCGATACATTAATTCATGACAAAAATACTGAAGTTATCGTGCTTGTTTCCAAACCTCCAGCAAAAGAAGTCCTCGCAAAGATATTAAAAAATGTAGAAAATATTCATAAGCCCGTGATTGCGATATTTTTAGGTGCTAATGAGAAATTATTCGAAGGTTCAAAAGCAATTACAGCGAAAACTCTCGAAGAAGCTGCATTGATCGCTGTGATGTTAGCACAAAAAAAAGAGAAAGATTCATTTCAAGAAATATTTGAGAAAAGAAGAAAAGGGATTCAGGAAATTGCAAAAAAAGAAGCGAAAACTAAAACTATTACTCAGAAATATCTTCGCGGACTCTTCTGTGGCGGCACTCTTTGTGAGGAAGCGCAGCTCATTCTTCATGATTTGATTGGAGATATATACAGCAATAGTACATCAGAAAAAAAATACATTCTGAATGATCCCTGGCAAAGCAAAAAGAATGTGCTCATCGATATGGGTGCAGATGAATTTACAGTTGGCAGACCGCATCCTATGATTGATTATTCTCTGCGGAACAGAAGAATTCTAAAAGAAGCAGAAGACCCGGAAGTCGCAGTCATACTCCTTGATGTCGTGCTTGGTTTCGGATCGAATATGAATCCTGCAGAAGAGTTGGTGCCAGTAATCAAGCAAGCTGAAAAAATAGCCCGGAAAGCTGGAAGACAACTTACTTTTGTGTGTTCTATTACCGGAACTGAACTCGATCCTCAAAACAAAAAGGAAGTCGAGAGGAAATTGAAAAGTGCCGGAGTGTTTGTCATGGAATCGAATGCTGCTGCTTCTGAATTCGCTGGTTTGATCATAAAGGATCTTTCGAATAAATTTCAGGATAAGGAGAGTTAAGATGGCAAAAAAAGATCTTTTTAATAAAGACCTGAAAGTAATAAATATAGGACTTTCATCGTTCAAGGATTCTATTAAGGAATCTGATGCAGAGGTAGTTCAAGTTGATTGGAAACCACCAGCAGAAATGGATGAAAAGATACTTCAAATACTCTTGAAAAATGAAGCCCATATTCAAATACAGAATAAAAAATGCCTCGAAACGATCCTGAATGGTGCACCATTTCTAATTAATCTTGATAGAGCGATAGATGTAATACCTGGAATGAAGAAAAATATGATCCTGCATGCAGGACCTCCAATCACCTGGGATAGGATGTGCGGACCAATGCGTGGTGCGATTATTGGAGCACTTATTTATGAAGGTATGGCAAAAAGTCCGGAAGAAGCAGAGAAATTAGCAGTTTCAGAAAAAATTGAATATTCTCCATGCCATGAACATAGCACAGTTGGACCGATGGCAGGAATCGTATCAGCATCTATGCCTGTTTTCGTTCTCAAGAATGAAACCTATGGCAATCATGCTTATTGCACAATGAATGAAGGGCTTGGAAAAGTCTTACGTTACGGCGCTTTCAGCAATGAAGTCATTGAGAAACTGAAATGGATGGAAGAAGTTCTATATCCGGCTTTAAAAAATGGAGTGAGTGAATTAGGCAAGATAGATCTGAAGAATATTATTGCTCAGGCACTTCACATGGGAGATGAAGTTCATAACAGGAATAGAGCTGCAACTTCATTATTGTATCGAACTATCGCTCCGGCTGTAATAAAAACAAACGACAACGATGTAGCAATCAAAGTGTTGGAATTTATTAATGGTAATGATCACTTTTTTTTGAACCTCTCTATGCCTGCGTGTAAAGTTACACTGGATGCTGCCAGAAATATAAAAGGAAGCAGTGTGGTTGTCGCGATGACGCGTAACGGAACGGATTTCGGTTTGCAGCTTTCGGGCACAGGAGATAAATGGTTTGTAGGACAAGCACCAGTACCTGATGCTCTTTTCTTTCCGGGATATACAAAGGATGATGCGAATCGGGATATTGGAGATAGCTCTATAACCGAAACAAACGGGCTTGGCGGATTTGCAATCGCAGCTTCACCAGCGATTGTTCAATTCATTGGGGGGGCAGCTCAGGATGCCTTGAATTATACACGGGAAATGTACGAAATCACCGCAGGTGAGAATAATATATATCAAATTCCATCATTGAATTTTCGCGGTACTCCAACCGGGATTGATGTGATAAAAGTAAATGAGAAAAGGATCTTACCCTTTATCGACACAGGTGTCGCCCATAAAAATGCAGGAGTCGGACAGGTCGGCGCAGGTGTTCTGAGTGCGCCAATGGAACCGTTCATTAAAGCGCTGCAAGGATTTGTCAAATCAATAGAAAAGAAATAAAACATAGATAAATATTATAAGGAGTTATCATGAACAATAACGAATTTCTGGAATTTATGGATAAGGTACGCGTCTATGACCTGACGCAGCCTTTGAGCATTCATACTCCACCTTGGCCCAGTTATATGCCATTGCAAATCCAATATTTCAAACGGCTTGCCGGAGCTCATATGGGGCAGGGAGCGAACGGACAGATCATCAAAACAAGCAACCATGTAGGAACGCATATCGATGGACAGATCCACTTCTTTGGAAGCGGAAAAACAATCGGGCAAGTTCCAATTCGGGATTGGATCGGACAGGGAGTGGTAGTCGATATCTCAGATGAAGTCGAAGATTATTCTCTCTATTCTCCTGACATGCTGATGAGTAAAGCTGAGATCAAGAAGGGTGATATCCTCATAATTAATACAGGCTATCACCGCTATAGTTGGGATCAGCCGGAATCAGATGAAGTGCGCTATTTTGTAAAGCATCCAGGTCCCGATCCTGAATTCCATAAATGGGCTCTCGAGATGAAGTTCAAATGGATCGGTGTGGATTGTGGAAGCGCGGACCATCCCATGAATACAATCATCAGAGATTGGCATCCAAAAAAATTCATCGAAGCAGATACAAAGCTGCAAGAAAAATACAATAAAACCTGGGACGAAATGTTCCCACTTGATATATACTACCAAGTTATGCATCTGAATCTTTTCCCCAAGGGATTGCTCCATGCGGAAAATCTTGGTGGAGAAATTAACAAGGTGAATAATAAGCGTGTCTGGATTGGACTGTTCCCTTTACGTGGAATTGAAATGGAATCCTCAATGTGCCGTATTGTCGCGCTTGAACCTCCTAAATAGGAATGCATCTCAACCACGAAAAACGCCCGCTGTCGTTACACTTTGGCGCGGCAGGCGAAAGGCACAAAAAATAGAAAATATATGATGAATTGTTTTTATCCATGGATTGCATCAAATCATCAGAGTATTTACACTGAAATTTGAATTTTGCCATTATTTTTGTCATAAGAAATTAGGATTTAGAAATTATTGCGCTTTGAAAAATTTAAAGCGAAAGGATTATATGTCTATACTTCATGATTTCGAATATTTTAAACCAGCTGATTTAAAGACAGCAGTCGAGTTCCTTGATCAGTTCGGAAACAGAGCTAAAATCCTTGCAGGTGGTACCGATCTTGTCGTACAGATGAAAGAGAATATCCATGCTCCTGACGCGGTGATAGATATCAAAGGGCTTGCGGAACTCCATGAAATATTATTTGAAGATAATACGCTCTTCATTGGTGCGTGTGTGACCTTTTCCGAATTGATCGAATCGGAGATCATAAAACAGTTTTTTCCTTTGATGAAGGAGATGTCCCTGACAGTTGCTTCTGTTACTATTCGCAATAGAGCCACAATAGTTGGAAACATATGCTCTGCGATTCCTTCTGCAGATTCAGCTCCGATCCTGCTTGTTTATGATGCTGACGTAATTTTAAAAAGTGTATCAGGAGAAAGGATTATCCCAATCCGAGATTGGTTTACAGGTCCCAAAAAGACAATTTTGCGATCTGATGAACTTGTGACCGGTATTGCAATTCCACTCCCACAAAAGAAAAATGCAGGATGTTATGAAAAACTCGGAAGATATTCCGGTGAGGATCTTGCACAAGCAGGAGTGAGTATTCTGGTATTTGAAGACCTTCAATACAAGGTCGCATTTTGTGCCGTAGGACCAGTTCCGAAAAGGGCGAATCATGTGGAAAAATTTCTTAATGGAAAAAAAATCTCTGATGATATTATCGAAGAAGCCAAGCAGCTTCTCAAGAAAGAAATATCTTCGATCTCAGATATCAGAGCAACTGAAGAATATCGCACGCATATGATGAGCGTGATGTTTGAAAGAGGATTGAAAAAAGTAATTGCTCAACTGCAGGGAGGTGGAGATGTCTAAGATTCAGTTTATTCTCAATCATGAAAAAAGAGTTGTCGATGTCGCACCTCATGAAACGCTCCTTGAAGTGCTTCGTGAAAAGCTTGGTGTGAAAAGTCCCAAGTGTGGTTGTGACAAGGGTGATTGCGGTGCATGTAATGTGCTTTTAAACGGGAAAAGTGTGCGCAGTTGCTTGATCCTCGCTATCGAGGTTGATGGACAGGAAGTGGTCTCAGTCGAAGGTATTTCAAAAGATGGCTTGAGTAAAGTTCAGAAAGCAATGATAGACAAGAATGCATTCCAGTGCGGATTCTGTGCACCTGGTGTGATCATTTCTGCGACAGAGCTTCTCAATGCAAATGAACATCCAAGCAGGGCAGAGATACAAGAAGCACTTTCAGGAAATCTATGCCGTTGTACAGGATATTTGCCGATCCTTGAAGCAGTTGAAAATGCAACGAAAGAGTAGAATTGCACGCAGAGAACGCCAAGAACCGCGGAGACCGCAGAGAAAAGAATAAAAATAATTAGATTTATTGAATTTTCAAATTCGATAAATAATGAAGATAGACTTTTTTATAAATATGAAATATTACAAAATATCTCAGCGTCCTTTGCGTTTTTCTCTGCGAGCTTTGCGTGAGATATTAGGAGTTTTTATATGGATGATTTAAAATATGTTGGAAAACCTATTGTTAGGATAGATGGGAAAGATAAAGTAAGCGGTGCAACTCTTTATACAGATGATCTTGAGTACGGACAGAATATGCTCTACGCTGCACTTGTGGAAAGCACAGAAGCTCATGCGCTTATCAAGAAAATAGATACTTCCGAAGCTGAAAAATATCCACGAGTGATCGCAGTATTCACCGGCCAAGATTTTCCCTATAAATTTGGACTCTACATGAAGGACAGATATATTTTTGCAATGGATCGGGTACGCTTTGTAGGAGAGCAAATCGCAGCAGTGGTTTCCCGAGATAAAAGAATTGCCGAACGAGCAGCAAAACTGGTAAAAGTAGAATATGAGTCATTACCAGCAATACTTGATCAGATGGAATCATTAAAAAAGGATGCTACACTCATCCATCCTGATCTTGGAGAATACGTACATGTTCCGTGGTTTTTTCCTCAAGCAAAAACAAATATTGCTCACTGGCGTAAAACGAGACGTGGTGATGTTGAAAAAGGTTTCGCAGAAGCAGATTATATCCTCGAAGATACATATCGTGTTCCAAGATATGCGCATTGTCCGATCGAAACGCATGCGGCGGTCGGTTTGTGTGATCTCTCAGGCAGGTTGACTGTCTGGGCATCATCGCAGTCCCCGCATACGCAAAGAAATCTCTTTGCTGAAGCACTTGCTCCATTAGGTTTTACCCATAAAGACATACGTGTGATTGCTCCTCCAATCGGTGGGGGATTTGGCGGAAAAGCAGGTGTCTCAATGGAGATACTTGCAGCAGCAATGGCAACAAAACTGCGTGGAAATCCCGTGCAGGTCATCTGGTCGCGTGAAAGGGAATTTTATAATACCTCACAACGACTTGGAGTGATCGCAAAACTCAAAATCGGTGTAAAAAATGATGGCACATTTACTGCAATAGATCACAGACTGTATTGGGATGCAGGTGCATCAGCAGAATATGGCGCAAATGTCGTGAATGCGATCGGACTTTCAGCAACCGGACCCTATCGCTTCCCAAATATCTTAATTGATTCAGTGTGCTTGTACACGAACCTTCCTCCATGCGGTGCATATCGTGGATTTGGCTATTCTGAGTTCATGTTCGGACTGGAATCCCATGTGGACAGAATTGCAGCACATCTCAAACTCGATCCTGTCGCACTCAGGAGAAAAAATGCTATTAAAGAAGGTGATATTCTTGCATATGGTGTTCCCATGAATCCCAGCGGATTACATCAAGCGATAGATGCAGTTGCTAAAGAGATCGAGTGGGGAAAGAAAGAAGAAACCAAAGATCCTCATAAAGCGATTGGAAAGGGTTTCTCGCTTATATGGAAAGCACCTGCAATGCCTCCCAATGCTTCATCAGCAGCTTTTGTAAAATTCAGTGAAGACGGAAGTTTGAATATTCTTGTTTCAGGTATGGATATGGGACAGGGATTTCTTACGGTCATGGCTCAAATTGCTGCAGAAATTCTTACTGTTCCTGTCTCCAAGATACGAACGGAAAATCCCGATACTGACAGAAATCCGTATGAATGGCAGACCGTTGCTTCACACGTTACATGGTCATGCGGAAACGCAGTGCGGAATGCAGCGATTAATGCACGAGATCAGATATTTGAGGTGATTGAAAGGGCATGTGTGCTTCCCAAAAATGAATTATATCTTGAAGATGAAAAAGTAAAGTGCAGAACAAAACCTGATTTTGCGCTCCCGCTCAAAGATTTTGTAATAAACGGCATTCAAGCTGAAGACGGGACTTTCAGAGGAGGTCCTATTCTCGGAAAAGGTATTTTCATGCCTGAGTTCACTTCTGCGTACAGTGATCCCGAAACAAGTCAGGGCGGTCATCCAAATGTGCATTATACAGTCGGTGCAGCAGCAATAATCCTGGAAGTGGATAAAGATACAGGTAAGATGCACATCAAAAAAGCAGTGGAAGCGATCGATGCAGGTAAAGCGATAAATCCCGATCTGGTGAAAGGTCAAATTACAGGCGGATTGCTTCAGGGACTTTCCACGGTGCTCTATGAAGATATGAGATATGATGACAAAGGAAAATTACTCAATCCGAATTTTACTGATTATAAAATTCCAACTGCAAAAGATATTCCTGACGAAATAGTGCCGATCATTATCGAAGTTCCTCAACCGGATGGACCTTTTGGTGCGCGTGGTGTGGGTGAGCATACGATGATCCCGGCAGCTCCAATGGTGGCAAATGCAGTGCAGGATGCCCTCGGTATCAGGATAAAAACCATGCCGATCACTGCGGAAAAAGTTGCACTCGCTGTACTCAAAAATAAAAATAAGAAAAATCAGAAATAAATATTCATTATAAATAATAAATACGGAGGATACAAGATGGATGTAGAATTGGAAAAAATGTTGCGACCTGTGGAGATTGATATGCCGGAATATCCGGCAAAAGTAATTACTTTGGCAACAGGCGGACAGATGGTTGTCCGTCCGGCAACACGAAGGGATGTGCCAACGATCTTGAAGGCAGTTAAATCTACAATAAAGATCGAGCGAGATTTCTATGATGTGGTCGGCTCACGTGTGTATGCCGAGCTCCTTGCCTGGTATAAATATCGCTACAGAAATTGCTATGTGCTTATCGGACAGATCAATAATATTCTTGTGGGTATGGTGAATGGACGCATGCTCACAGACAAGATCGGCATCAGTCTGCATACACTGGCAATTGAGCGTGGGCTACGCATCGGCGCTCATCTTTTTGCGGCAAAAATGGAACATCATATTGAATTTCTTAACCAGGACGAGGTATGGATCACTGCGGAATCTCCTATCGGTTTTAGGCGTTGGATGATAGAGTATGATCTGATAAAACAGCCGGGTGTACAGCACGAGCTTGGCGGTGCGGATTCTTTTATGCTGACAAGAGACCTGTATTTCAAGAGTAAGGATCGGCTTGTCGCAGGAACCCGACCCTGTCCGGAAGATCTTCTTGAAAAAGCAAAGAGCAAGATCATTATTGCTGATGATGAATCAATTGTCACACAGATCTGTGGTGCGAAAGGAGCGTGGTCAAAATGAGAAATGTCGCAATATTAGGTGTCGGAATGACCGATTTCGGAAGGTTGGAAGATGATACTCTTATGGATATTCTATCATCGGCTTCCATCCATGCAATTGATGACGCAGGTATCGATCCTAAATTGATCGATCTGGTATATGTCGCAAATATGGGGGGAGGTATCCTGAATCATAGAACAGCTATTGCTAGTGGTCTGGTTGATAATATTGGATTGATCCCTGCTGCTGCCGACACGATTGAGAACGGACCTGCTTCCGGTGGTTCTGCTATCAAGGACGGTGTGATGGCTGTTGCTTCCGGCTATTATGATTTTGTTCTCGTAGTTGGCGGAGAAAAGATGAGAGATGTAACCGGTTGGAGAGCAACGGATTTCGTGGCTACTTTGACCCATCCCGATGCGGAATATATTTATGGGATTACTTTGCCCGGTATGGCTGGGATGTTCGCAAATCTCTATATGGAAAAATATGGATATACCCGTCGTCATCTCGCTGAAGTTGCAATAAAAAATCATAAAAATGCACTGATGAATCCTTATGCACATGTTCAAATGGACATTGCCATGAAGGGTATTATTGATTCTCCTGATGCAGTTGTGAATAACTCTCCACTTGCGGAACCCTTGCATTTGTTTGACTCCTGTCCTGTAAGCGACGGAGGTGCCGCAATTATTCTTTGCCCTGAAGATCGGGTGAAGGAATTCAATAAACCTGTGATACGAGTCGCAGGATTCGGACAAGCAACAGATACACTCACTCTTGCAGAAAGGGATGATCCTACTGACCTGAAAGCTGTTACTCTTGCATGTGAGCAGGCATACAAAAGAGCAGGTATCACTGCAAAGGATATTGATTTTGCTGAACTGCACGACGCATTCACCATTTTGGAGATCGCTGAAGCAGAACATGCAGGACTGTATAAAAAGGGGGGATATAAAAAAGCAATCGAGTCGGGGGATAACAAGATCACAGGCAGTCTGCCGATCAATCCTTCAGGCGGATTAAAATCCAGAGGTCATCCTGTGGGTGCTACGGGTGTGGCACAAGCAGTGGAAGTGACGTGGCAGTTGCGTGGAGAAGCAGGCGGAAGACAGGTGAAGAACGCCAAAACAGCTTTAACAGTGAATTTTGGCGGATTCGGAAACAATGTCGTTGCTCTTGTGCTCAGAAGGGAGAAATAATGAAAAGAAAAAATGACAAAGCATATAAATGTAAGAAGTGCGGGAGAGTCACCTATCCGGAGCGCGTTGTGTGTCTGAATTGCGGAAGTCGAGAATTTGATATTATCCCTTTTACAGATGAATGCACTTTACTCACCTTCTCACAGATCTTCCAGTTGCCATGGGGTATCAATGACAGGTATCTTACTCTTGGAGTGTGCAAATTTGATAACGGCATAAAAGCAATGGGACGAATCACAACTCCGAAAGTAAAAAATGGTATGAGAATGAAAGCAAATTGGAAGTTATTCCGGGAAATTGCTGGCGAAGACGTTTGGGGATGGGAGTTTGAACCGATAAAATAGAAGATATTAGACTTGTAGTTTCTACATGCCCTGAAAAGAAATATGATTGAGAAAGGTCTTTGATGAGCTTAATCGAGCATATCACAGTGTAATATATAGAGCAGTGATTTAAATGTATAAATGAGGAGAAAAAGTGAAAATCGGTATATTTATTTGTGACAGATTCAGCACCTGTGCCGGCGGGAAATGCCTGAGAGCAATGCGGAACCGCGAGGGTGCCTTTAATGTTTATGATAAGAGTGAACCTCTTGAAGTGGTGGGCTACACCTCTTGCGGCGGATGTCCCGGCGGAAACATAGAATATGCACCTGTCGAGATGATTAAAAATGGCGCAGAAGCGATTCATCTGGCTACCGGATTTGTCGTCGGTTATCCTCCATGCCCACATATTATACAATTTAAAAAATTCATTGAAGAAAAGTACGATATTCCCGTCGTGATCGGGACACATCCGATTCCGCAGAATTATTACATTACACATACAAATCTCGGAACATGGGAATCACCCGAGTGGGACGAGATCATCAAGCCGACACTTGCAGATGAGGTTATGCGCAAATCGTATGATTGAGAAATGGTACTTAGGAAGAATACATTTATTGAGATTTTTCCGAATTTTAATTGTATTGATGTACTCAAATAAATGAATGTGGTATGATAAAAATGAGGTGTTAATGTGAAAGACTTAAACGGCAAAAATTTTGTTATTGGTTTTCAACAGATGTTCGTGATGTTTGGTGCCACTGTTCTTGTGCCGCTGCTCACCGGTTTGGATGTGGGTGTAACACTCTTCTCTGCAGGTATTGGCACACTTTTATTTCATGTGATCACCAAGTTTAAGGTGCCTGTTTTTTTAGGTTCATCTTTTGCCTTTATTCCGGGTATCATTGCAGTATCCACCGCAAAAGGCGGCTCATTGCCGGAAGCCCTGGGCGGCGTTGTGATCGCAGGTTTGGTCTATATTGTCGTTGCCATTATCTTTAAATTTATCAGCGTAAAAACATTACATAAGATACTGCCCCCATTTGTCACAGGACCAATGATAATCCTCATCGGTTTGATACTGGCACCGGTCGCGATCAGCAATGCAAACGGAACGAATTCAGCAGCGGTAGTTGAGATGATCGGTGTGAATGGCTGCTGGTTTATTGCTTTGTGTACATTTGCAGTGGCAGTTTTTGTAAAAATCTTCTTCGCAAAAGTGGGGCAGAAATTCTTATCAATGCTTCCTGTCCTTTTTGCGCTTGTTATCGGCTACCTGCTGTCAATCTTGTTAGGAATAGTTGATTTTACCACAGTTAATGAAGCTGCCTGGATCGGTTTGCCGAAGTTTTCGCTTCCGGTTTTTTCAGTGCGTTCAATATCAATAATCGCACCAATTGCAATAGTGACCATTGTAGAACACTTCGGTGATATTCTTGCAATCGGAAATGTAGTGGGAAAGGATTTTTTCAAAGATCCGGGCATACATAGAACATTGATGGGTGACGGACTCGCGACGTCACTTTCTGCGATGATCGGTGGACCTGCAAATACCACGTATAGTGAAAATACAGGCGCCGTAGCTCTAACAGGAAATTATAATCCGATTATTATGAGAATTGCTGCAGTGTGCGCAATTGTGCTTTCTTTGGTCCCGAAATTTACCGCAGTTATCTCTACAATTCCAGTGCCGGTCATCGGTGGAATATCGATCTTGCTCTTTGGAATGATCTCTGCAATTGGTATCAAGAACATGGTTGATAACAAAGTTGATCTTACAGACCCCAAGATCCTCATGACATGCGCTGCAATGCTTGTTTTGGGATTGGGTGGAGCAAAATTTACTATCGGAAATTTCGAACTCGAAGGTTTGGGGCTTGCTGCAATTGTGGGAGTCCTTCTCAATATCATTTTGAATTTTAAGGAGATAGCATCAAAGCAAGAATAGCATTATTCATTAGGAAGTGCATACAGTTCATCGATTAAATTCATGAAGTAAGGTTGGGGGTATCTATACTATAGAAATTTTAAACTTGACGTGATAAATTTATTTTTTAAAAGAATAAATAGTGTTTTAAGTACTTTGAATTTTCTTTAAAATTTATTAGGACATCATGTGAAAAAAAGAATAATTTCGATCATTTTTTTTCTAGTACTGCTACTTTCTACTTCTGAATTATATTCACAACAACAAAGGACATTTCGTGTTGGAGTATATAACAACTATCCCAAAGTATATATCACTGATCAGGGAGATGTGCTGGGAATATATCCTGAGTTGCTTGATTATATTGCATTACAAGAAAACTGGAATATTGAATATATTGAAGGAACATGGAATGAGGGACTGCAACGGCTTGAAAATGCTGAAATCGATATGATGGTGGATGTAGCTTTTTCTGAAGAAAGAGAAAAAAAATATGATTTTAACAATGAGACAATTTTAATAAACTGGGGTTGTATTTATACAAAATCCAAACTAAATATTAACTCCGTTGTTGATTTGAACGGAAAAACTGTCGCAGTAATGAAGGAGAGCATTCATACTACAGGTGAAGACGGCATATATAAACTTGTTGATCAGTTTAGGGTGAAGTGTTCATTTATCGAAGTGAATGATTATTATGAAGTATTTGATCTGATAAAAAAGGGGGAGGTTGATGCAGGAGTGGTCAACCGGATATTTGGTGCAGATTTCGAAGATAAGTATGGTGTAAAGAAAACCAATTTTATCTTCAATCCAATTCAGCTTAGATTTGCGTTTCCTAAAAATTCTCTCCTCTCAGAATATTTAATAACAGAGATCGATGAAAATCTGAAAGTACTGCAAAAAAATACAAATTCAATATATTACACTACCTTAGCAAGATACAACCTTTATCCTAAGAAAGGAGTTCCTGAGTGGTTGATCCCTCTTATTACTGCTTTGATTATAATTACTATATTTTTTATTTTGATGTATCTCCTCATGAAGTGGAATATAAAGCAGCAAACGCGAGTTCTTAAAATTACAAATCTTGAACTAAAGAAGGAGATCGCAGAACATCAGCAAACCCTAAAGGAATTGGAGATCAGCAGAGAGAACTATAGAAATTTTGTAGAAAATATTCCAGGTTTGGTCTATATGTACGACCAGGATGAGTACGGTACAAGAACGCCGGTTCTGAGCACAAATAGGAATGAGGAATTTCTCGGTAAAGATGTGGCAGAGGAGATTGAGAAAAATTATAGCAGTTTCTTCGATTATATTCTTCCTGAAGATAAAAAAAGAATACAGAGACTATCCAAAGAGGTGGAAAATTCAGGAAAAGCTTTTAATTATGAATACAGAGTCCATATCCCTGATAATCAGATAAAATGGTTCAGATCGATTGGGCGTGTGAAAATACTCCCTGATGGAAAGCGAAGATGGCAGGGTGTAATACTGGATATTAATGAGCGGAAAAAAGCGGAACAGGAACTTGAACTGTATCGTGGACAGCTAGAAAAACTAGTGAAAACCAGAACAGAGGATCTTGAACAAAAGACTAAAGAACTGGAAAAAGCAAACATAGAACTGACAGAAGCAGATAAACTCAAATCAATATTCCTCGCTAGTATGAGTCATGAACTCAGAACTCCACTTAACTCAATTATCGGATTTACCGGCATACTTCTTATGGGCATGGTGGGAGAACTCTCGACTGAACAGAAGACTCAGTTGAAGATCGTTAAAAATAGTGCAAATCATTTATTAGAACTCATTAATGACATACTCGATATTTCTAAGATTGAAGCAGGGAAAGTGGATCTTCATAAAGAAACATTTATGATGAATGATATAATCACAGAGGTATTGGAGACATTCAAACACAGCGCAGATGAAAAAGGATTAGAACTCATTATACAATTTGATGAGAACATCGAAGTCTATACGGACCTGAGAAGATTCAAGCAGGTGATCATCAATCTTGTTGGGAATGCGGTCAAATTTACGGATCAAGGCAGTGTGAATGTTATTACTGAACTCAAAGATGGCGGAGAAGTAGACATTACTGTGAAAGATACAGGTGTCGGGATTAAAAAAGAAGATATGGGGAAACTGTTTGAGCCGTTCCAGCAGGTCGATTCCGAGCTTACAAAAAAACGTGAAGGTACAGGTTTGGGTCTTCATCTGACACAGAAGATCATGGATCTATTGAATGGGAAAATACATGTAGAAAGTATACCTGGAGAAGGTACAATTTTTATAATGACCTTCCTACACATTATAAAGGATAATAATGAAGAAAGTATTAGTAATTGAAGACAACGAAGCAAATCTCTATCTGATAAGCTTTATCCTCAAACAGAATGATCTGGAAGTGATCAGTACAAAAAAAGGAATAAAGGGTGTTGAACTTGCACTCACAGAACAACCCAATCTTATCATCATGGATATTCAACTGCCCGATATCAATGGACTTGAAGCAACCAAGCGAATCAGGAAAGATGAAAAAGGAAAAGACCTAACAATCGTTGCATTAACGTCTTATGCTATGGCAGGAGACCGTGAAAAGGCATTACAAGCCGGGTGCACGGGCTATATGGAAAAACCAATAAATCCGGAATTTTTTATAAAGGAGCTAAATAAATATCTTTAGCTTCGAAAGGATGTAATAATGAAAATTTTAGTAATTGATGACAAAGACGATGCCAGGTATTTTCTGAAAGTATTATTTGAGGGAAAAGGTCATAAGGTTTCAAGCGCTACGAATGGGAATGAAGCACTGGACATTCTGAAAGAAAATAAAATTGATCTTATTATCAGTGATATTCTTATGCCGGATATGGATGGGTTTGAGTTTTGTAAAATCGTGAAAACTGATAATGAAATGAAGCATACACCCTTTGTTTTCTATACTGCCACCTATGTTGATAAAAAAGATGAAGAATTTTCACTCGAACTTGGCGCTGACTTGTTCCTTCGAAAGCCAATGGATCCTGATACACTTATGAAGGAACTCAGCGGTCTCATGAAACAAATTGAAGATAAGACCTACAAATACCAGGAAATGAAACTCAAGACTGAAAAAGATATTTATAAACTCTATAATCGCAGATTAATCAAAAAATTGGAAGATAAAATTGTACAACTCGAATCAGAAATAGAACGACGTTCAAAAGCCGAGATGAAACTTCATAAAACAATACAGGAAAAGGAAATCCTTCTCAAAGAGTTATATCATCGAACAAGAAACAATATGCAGGTCATTATTTCGATGCTCAGATTATATTCAACAAAACTATTGAATGAACGCTGGAACGAAGAAGCTATAGAAAATATCATCAGCAAGATAAGAACCATGGCACTGGTACATCAAAAGCTCTATGAATCTCAGGATCTGTCGCATGTGAATCTTCGAGAATATTTCGAGAGTATGCTGAAGATGTTGAAAGAGAGTTATTTTGATGTACTAGATGAATGCGAGATCAAAATAGACCTCGAAGATGTGAAGGTTCTTTTAGACACAGCGATCCCGCTTGGATTCATCCTGAATGAACTCCTTACAAATGCATGCAAACATGCATTTACTGATGAACAAAAGAAAATGATACATATTAAACTTCATCAAAATGATATGAAGCAGATGGTTTTATGTGTTGAAGATAACGGAATTGGGCTCCCTGATAATTTTAATATACAGTCAGATGATAATATAGGACTTATACTCATTTCCAGTTTGGTTGATAATCAGTTAGGTGGAAAGATCGAGCACAAATATGAAAATGGTTTGAAATGGAAGGTAACCATTGATAAAGAAGTTTATTCAGAAAGGGTGTGATGAGATCAAAACACAAAAAATTCTTATTGTAGAGGATGAAACACTTATTGCTCTAAACCTAAAGCGCTATCTTGAGAAACAAGGTTACTGTGTCCTTGAACCTGTTGCATCAGGGGAGGATGCACTCATAGTGATCAAAACAGATTGTCCGACGATCATTCTTCTTGATATACGCTTATCTGGAGAAATGACGGGGCTGGATGTTGCACGAAATATTGGGTGTCCATCAACACCGATCTTAATAATTTTTATGACTGGCTATATTACTCCCGAAATTAAAGCAGAAGCAATGGAATTAAATCCAGTTGCTTTTTTAGAGAAACCCGTGGATGTCTATGAAATTATGAAAGTACTTGGAAATTTATGAGGTATTATTACAAACTATTGAGAATAATTGTAGTTGAAAAAATTTTAATTTCCGGATATTAACTCCCAATATTCTTTAACAATTCTTCGTTATTCTTGGTCTTATCAATCAACTCTTTCAGTTTTACGATTGCATCTATTTTATCATAACGCAGAAGTTCTTTCCGCAAACGGTTTATCTTCATAAGCTGATCTTCGGGAATGAGCAGTTCTTCCTTCCTCGTGCCGCTTTCCAGGATATTGATGGCAGGATACACACGCTGGTCTGCGATATCTCTATCCAGAATTATCTCACAATTGCCTGTGCCTTTGAATTCCTGGAAGATCATCTGATCCATACGCGATCCCGTATCCGTGAGAATGGTTGCAAGTATCGTGCACGAGCCGCCATGCTGAATATTTCGCGCCAGCCCGAACAGTTTACGGGGCAGTTCCAGTGCGGACGAGCCCAAGCCGCCGGACATCGTTCTACTCTGAGGATTTCTTTCGCTGCTGTTATATGCTCTTCCCATACGGGTCAAGCTGTCCAGCAGGATGACCGTATCATGTCCGCATTCCAGTTCCACTTTGATATGGCTGATAAGAAAATTGGAGAGTGTCACATGCGAGCGCAGTCCCTGGTCAAAAGAACTGAAAAAAACCTGCACATTTGTATTTTGTTTGAAAGAAGTCACTTCTTCAGGGCGCTCATCTATGAGAAGAATGATCACGCGTACTTTGTGGTCGATATGGATAAGTGAATTTGCCATTTGCTCGAGAAGTACTGTCTTGCCTGCTCTCGGCGGGGAAACGATCAGTCCTCGTGTGCCTTTGCCAAGCGGAATCATCAGGTCGATAATGCGAAGGGAATCATACTCGGAAGCGCCGAGTTCAAATTTTTCATCAGGATTTTCAGGCACAAGTTCCGCAAAGGGTGTACGGTTGCGGAACTCATCCGGCTCCATGTCACAAATAGAAACGATCTTCCCGATCCTTCTTCCATTGATCTCACACGTGATGCGTGCGCCGCTCACCAGCTTATACTGAGAAATGAGCCGATGGGGGAAGTCGTAATTCGGCCTGTTCCGGTCAAAAGGACTTTCCCATAAAATGGGCGTCTGATTGCCGGAGATGTCGAGTAATCCATGAAAGGTCTTAGATGTCATTGAACCGACTTTGGTTGAGCTGAAATTGATGTCAAGAAAGGGAAGAGAAATAAACAATTCACCACAGAGAGCACAGAGACCACAGAGAAAAATATTTTGAGCAAGGAAAGAGAAAGGAGAATGGAGGACGGAGAACGGAGGAGTGAACCACGAAATGCACCCGGCTTCATTACATTACGCCGTGGCAGGCGAAAGAACACGAAAAATAATTTCAGACTGATTTTGTTAGTTTAAATATACCAAAGAGTGTATGAGAGTAACGCAAGATTCCAATCTTGCGCAAAGGCAGTTTGACGTCACATGGTCGATTGAATTCGACTCCTAAGGATTCCCGAGATACAGGGATGAAGAGGAGACCGCATAAATTTCTTCTAAAATCAAAAATCAGTGTTCATCATTCTTCAATTAAAAAATATAGTGTAGGTGCGGGTTTATCCCGCACAAACTTCGTAGTCCAAATTGAATTCGACTCCTAAGGAGTCCCTGATTTTCGGGACGAGGAGGAGTCGAGACATTACTTGATACACGTTTTGGAATCCACGTTCCTTAGGATTCCACACCACATTTTTCCTCGCCCTCCGGGAGAGGTGAGTCTGCCCTGTGAAATATAACTTGTTATTTATTTCATTTAGGGGTGAGGGCAATCCACCAATTTCTTGACAGCTTTGGAAGTAGAATTAACAAAACGAATACGATATTGAATTCATACTGTTTTTGTGAGGAAGCTGAGCGGAGAAAAATTTTGGAAGTATCATTATGAAAAAAATTTTAAATAATTCGATAATTATTTTTGTTACGATTGTGATTGGATATATATTTTTTATTTACTAGAGAAAAGAAAATTTGTGGATAATCTTACAAAAGAACAAAGAAAAAAAACAATGAGTTTAATAAGAAGTGAAGATACTAAGGCTGAAATAATATTACGAAAAGAACTATGGAAGAGGGGATATAGATTTAGAAAAAACTATAAAAAATTAATAGGTAAACCGGATATAGCAATAGTAAAATACAAGACAGTTATATTCTGCGACGGTGAATTTTGGCATGGAAAACATTGGGAAGAAAACAAAAAAAAAATTAACACAAATAGAGAATATTGGATACCAAAAATTGAGAGAAATATAAAAAGAGATAAGGAAATAAACGAAAAATTAATAAATGAAGGATGGAAGGTTTTGAGATTCTGGTCAAAGGATATAAAAAAAGAACTTGAAATGATTGCAGATGAAATAGAAAAAAAAATGAAAGAAGATTAAAGTAGCAAATGAAATATACAGTAGGAAGCTTATTCGCAGGAATTGGGGGAATCTGCAAAGGATTTGAGAATGCAGGAGCTAAAATTGTTTGGGCTAATGAAATTGATAAAAATGCATGTATAACTTACAGATTAAACTTTAATCATAAATTATATGAAGAAGATATAAATAGATTAACAAGAAAAGATAAAATAAAAAATCTACCTGAAGTAGATATAATTACATCAGGATTTCCATGCCAGGCATTTTCAATAGCCGGATATCAAAATGGATTTGATGATCCAAGAGGAAATCTTTTTTTTGAGACAGCAAAAGTAATAGATTATTTAAGACCAAAAGCTTTTCTATTAGAAAATGTAAAACATTTTGTAGGACACGACAAAGGTAAAACGTTTAAAGTAATTAAAAATGTAATTACAGAGGATTTAAAATATTCATTTATACCTTTTATATTGAATTCTAAGGATTTTGGAAACATACCACAAAATAGAGAAAGAATTTATATTGTTGGTTTCAAGGGGGAATCATATATAGATTATTTTTCAGACAAATTTGATCATTATACTATAAAAGAAGAAGATAAATATAGAGAAATATTAAAGAAGAGAAAAGGTAAGAAAAGCTACACATTAAATTATTTAATACCGAAACCAATAAAACTTACAAAAAGTATAAGAGAAATAATTGATAATAAGAAAGCTGAAGATAGATTTTATTATAAAGAGAATCATAAATATTATAAAAAGCTTACAAAAGAAGTGATTTCAGAAAAAACCATCTATCAATGGAGAAGAGTTTATATAAGGGAGAATAAAAGCAATTTATGCCCAACACTAACAGCAAATATGGGAACAGGGGGGCATAATGTGCCAATTATAAAGGATAAATGGGGTATAAGAAAACTAACGCCAGAAGAGTGTTTAAAGTTTCAAGGATTTGATAACTACATTTTACCAAATACAGCACCATCCCATCTGTATAAACAAATAGGAAATTCAGTTACGGTACCCGTAATTGAGAGAATAGCAAAAGAGATATTACGTGTATTAAATTTACGCGAGTGAGGTAAATTATGTTCATAGATTTAATAGGCCAACAGGAAAAACAAATATACATCAAATTTCTTAAGACATTAGGAGCGCTTTCAAAGCTGTTTTCAGAAAACACTATACCATACTTAAATTATAGAGTGGCTGAAAATATATTCTGCAAAGCATTTAATGCTCATAATATATCAAGAACCGACTGCGCATTTGATGCAAAAAAAGAAGAAATGGGGATTGGGATAAAGACCTTTTTAAACAAAAATGGAAGAACCATGCAGAAAATTGCTGAATTTAATAAGGACAGAGCAGAATACAAAGATCTTATCGATAATCCAAAGAAGTTTATTAAATATATATCGAAATTAAGAAACGATAGAATAGAAGCAGCGAATGGTATATTACAAACAAGCAATCATATATATCACTGTATTGCAAGGAATGAAAACAAGTTCTTAATATTTGAAGAGCAGATGAGTTATATAGATATTGATGGAATCAGAAATGTTAAAAAGACAAGATCTTCAATAGCATTTGATGATAGTGAGAATGATTATAATTTCAATTTAAGCAAAAGTACTTTATTTAAAAGATTTATTACAAATAATCCTTTGGAAATTGATGTTTCAATAATTGATGATCCGTATGAAGAGATACTTAGATTTTTTGAGCAACAAGATATACATTTTGAAGAACCACAAGAAGAATACGAAAAGGTAATACTACCATTGTATTCAATGAAAACAAGAAAAGTGGAGGAAAGAAGCGGATTAAACCAATGGAATGCTAGAGGTAGACCAAGAGATAATAGAGAAGTTTATATACCTATACCGGTTTGGATACACAAAAAATTTCCCCTATTTTTTCCAACTATTGAAAATAGTTTCAAGCTAAAACTGCCAAATGGAAAAGTATTAGATGCTAAAACATGCCAAACACAGTATGTAGAAATAAATGGTGAAAGATTGAATAAGGGAAAAGGATTAATGAGCAAGCCAAACAAAGATCTTGGGAAATGGATATTAGACGATGTTTTGAGAGTACCTGAAAGGAAATTGGTTACCAGGGAGATGCTTGAAAATATTGGAATTGATTCAGTAGAAATAAGAAAAATTGATAATGAAAACTATGATCTAAATTTCAAGAAAACAAATAGTTTTGAGGATTTCTATCAGGATATGAATAATAATTTCTAAGGTTAAACAAAACTTTATGAATTTAAATATCTGTTTAATTTATAAGAAATTTGACAAATATTGAATGTTTTAAAAAAAACCAATCTGAATTTTTTAAAAAGAATGTTAGGGGTAGAAACGTGGATGTGATAAAGAAATTGATTGAAACAGATCAGGAAAAAAGAAAACTCTTTGAAGAGATAATGGAACAAAACAGAATAAAATGGAATAATGTTTTAGAACCAGAAACAATATTTAAATGGTTAAAAAACTTTAACGGAGAAAATGAAAAAGAGTACCTATACGCGTTAAAAATTGCAAATGAGATATATTACTGCGACAAAAAAGGTATTGAGCAATTATGGGGATATGTTGTAAATAATAGAATGAGAGAATATATTCACGAAAAAAAATTCGCAGAATGTAAAACTAACGAATTTATTAAAAATTATATTGAATATGTAAACAAAAGTTGTGTATTTGTTGGTTATGGAGAAGCTGGGAAAAGTGGAAATGCAATGATTTATTCGCTTAGAAATGCAATTGAAAATTCTGATTTTAATTTCTTAACATTAGATGAATTATATAGAGAGAATTTGGAAACATTTAGTTATGTAGTTCTGGTAGATGATTTTATAGGTACTGGAAACCAAGCTACAAAAAATTGGGAAAAAAAGAGGGAAATAGATGGGGAAAAAATCAGCCTAGAGGATATTAAAAAAAAATATAAAAATATTGAGTTTCTTTATATTGCATTAATTGCGACTAGAGAAGGAAAAAAGAAAATAGAAAAAAATACTTCAATAAAAGTATTTTGGGGAGATGTAATTGATGAAACATATAAATGTTTTTCAGAAGTATCAAGAATATTTACTGATAGTGAAGAAAGAGAGGAAGCAAAAGAAATTATTGAAAGAAAGGGAAAATTATTATATGAACATCCTCTTGGATATGAGAATGGGCAGTTAACAATAGCCTTTGAGCATAATACACCCAATAACTCTTTGCCGGTAATTTGGAAAAAAATTAGAAACGGTGGCTGGTTCCCACTTTTTGAGAGGAAAAAATGAATTTTATATCAAACAAATTTGAAGAAAAACATCCTTTTGATGCAGTAAGAGCTGAGGATTTTGGAGAAGATTTATTTGAGTTTTATGAACCTTTGGAGCAAATAGTTAGGAATGTTTCTGGAGTAAATATTGAAGGTAATAGACATATAATAATTGAAGGAGGCAGGGGAACTGGAAAAACAATGGTACTAAAGCATTTAGAGTTTAACATGCAATTAAAAGAATTTTTATATAAAAATGGAAATAAAAAACAAATTGAAAATATTAATAAGGAGCATATTGAAAACTTTTTAAAAAATAAAAAATTTATTGGTACTTACATACATATTAAATCAGGAGATTTTGATAATTTATGTAATGAATTAGAGAGTCTCTTTAAACCAATATTAGTACTAAAAATTACTTATGAATTATTAAAAATACTTATTTTCTTAAAATGGAAAAATTTAATTGAATCTAAAACAGAAAAGATGATAGTTGAAAAATTTGTACAGCAGATAAAGAAGCCTTTAATTGAAAACGTTGATAATTTTGAAGATATTGAGAAGTTAATAAACGATAAATTATTAGATTCATATAACACGATTACTAATGCATATTCAACATACAGGTTAAATGAAATAAAAAAAATGTTTGAAATGCCAATTGTATTACATAGAAATATTATTTTTAAATTATTTGATTTTATAATATCTAATGTTAAATGTTTAAATAATAAAAGAATATTTATAATTATAGATGAAGTTGAATACCTAACTGAATTTCAAACAAGATATATTACTCAACTTATAAAAGATTCTGACGATACTTCAATTACATTTAAAGTAGGCACAAGATGCCTTCCAAAAACATTAAAAGTTGGAAATACAGATGAGATTTTGAAAGAATTTGATGACTACAGAAAAATTGTAATAACAGATGCGTTGAACGCTGCACATAGCGGAACTAAAAGTCATTATAGTAATTTAATTAAAAATATACTTAATAAAAGATTACAAAAAAGTTCATATTTTAAAGGGAAGAGAATATGTGATATTGAACAATTGATTCCAAATATTAGTATTGAAAAAGAAGCAAGAGATATTGTGAGTGGAGGAACTAAGCATTGGATAAAATTTAAAAATGAAATGACGAAATCGAAAACAAAGAGGGAGATAAATAGTATAATTGATCATATAAAATATGATAAAAACCCATTAATTGAAAAATTAAATATGCTTTTAATATATAGAGGTTATAGCCCTAAAAAAATAAAAAAATTGTATAAAGATTTTTTAGAAGATAAAAATAAAGAATATAAAAATTTGTATAATAAAAACGCTTTTAATCTTTTAATACAACTCTATCATGATTATAGGAAAGATAAAAGATATGCTGGAATTGACACATACATATATTTATCTTCAGGAATAACGAGGATAGCTTTAGAATTGTGTGGTGAAGCGCTAAACACTGCTTATGTATATGGATATAAAACAGAACATGAAAAATCTATTGACATACAACAACAAAGTTATAGTGCAAAAAAAATATCTTTAAAGCAATATGATGGAATAACAAAGATACCAAAATGGGGAATTAAAGTACAAAGCTTTATTAATCAGATAGGAACAATTTTTGATGAGATGCATAGAGATATATATTTAGTTGAACCTGAGCCAACACATTTTGAAACTGATATATCAGATTTATCTGATAAAGCATGCAATATTTTTAATGCTGCATTAAGTTACGAATATATACAAAAAAAACCATCAATGAAACCTAAGGAAAAAGGAAAAACAAAAAGAGAAGATTTTATTATAAATAGAATATTTGCCCCGCATTTTAATATATCTTATAAAATAAGAGGAAGAACTGTAATACCATCAGGGGAACTGGAAAAATTATTAATAGGCAATGAAGAAGAAAAAAATAAATCAAGAAAAAATATTATAAAAATGAATACTAGAAGAGAAAGAGTTTTAGAAGATCAAAGCATATTAGAGATTTAATAGTGGTGGAAAAATGAAACTATACGAGAATTTTTCAATAAAAAGATTTGATAAATACTTGGCAGATAAAAGAAATTGGGATTTTTTTATTACTTGTACTAGTTTTGAAGATAGAAGTATCTCAGTTTCAAAGCAGTTAAAATCTTATAGTAGCAAAATTGAGAATACAATAATTGTAAATTATCCTGAGCACGATAATAAAAATAAAAAAAAAAATAATACAAAAAAGATAATTAAAAATCTCAATGAAGTATCAAGAAACTTAATAATTTATGATACTAAGAGTGTGCTTGAACCATCGCTCGGCATCAAAGATTTTAAAGAATATATAAAAAAAAGATCAATAGAATTTAAAGAAAAAAAAATACTTTTAGATATAAGTGTATTTACTAAACCATATTTCTTTTTATTATTAAAAATATTAAAAGAAGACTATAATGTAAATGTTGTGGATATCGTTTATACTGAAGTATTAAATTATAATACAAACGATCAAAGAAAAGATTTATTTTCCATTGGCATAAACAGAATTGAACCTATACCGGGTTTCAATGGATCATATCAAAACGCAGAAGAAGCTTTGATTACTTTTATTGGATTTGAAGGAAATAGGTCATTACAAATATATCAACAAATTAGTCCTAAAATAATAGTAGTGGTTAACGGAATGCCTTCTTTCCAGCCAAGCTGGCATATTATGAGTATGAAAAGGAATATAGAATTTTTAAAAGAATCAAAAGGTTATAAAAATCTATTCTATACACCAACATATGATCCATTTGAAACAATTCGTGTATTAAAAAAAATTATAGATTTAATAATAATAGAAAATCCAAAATTAAATATTACTATTGCACCACTTAGCACAAAACCAATTTCCTTGGGAATAGCATTATATTCATTGTATCATAAAAATATAAAAGTTATCTATCCCTACCCTATTAAATATAATACAGATTCATCAAAAGGAGAGAATAAATCATGGATATATCGAATTAATTTTAATACATTACAAGAAATTTATTAATAACTTAATAATTATTTATAATGAAATAAATTTTCAATATTTATATAAAAAATAAATAAGTTAATAGTTATGAGGATAAGTTTATTATGCTTATTTAATTTATTGATAATGCTGTCTGCTGAAGTTATAACTTTGTATAATTGACATTATCAAGATTGAAATAGATAAATGTACAATATCATTGTATATTGCTTAAACCTTATCCTAACTTATGAGAGAGGTAAGGTGACGGTTACTCTTCCAATCCACCCTTCACAATATCCAAGATCCTCTGTGCGAGTGTGTGCTTTGAGTCCCTGCCTTTGAATTGTACTTCGCCTTTAGCATTTATCACAAATATCTTATTATCATCGCTCTGGAAGCCGGAATCCGATTCTTTCACATCATTGGCAACGATATAGTCTGCCTGCACCTGTTTCAGGCGTTCATAACTCTTTGCAATGAGCTGTTTCTCGTTCAATCCGTGCTCTGCCTTAAATGCAACAAGAATGGTGGCTGGTGAGAGTTTTTTCACCTTTTCAATAATTTTCTCGGTGGGGGAAAGCTCAATGCTGAATTTTTTGGATGAGGGAAGTTTGCCTTGTGCTTTTTTCTCCAATTTCCAGTCTGCAACCGCAGCAGCGCTGATGAACACATCCACATTTTTCTCTTTGAGCTTAGAGGTAACGGCATCCAGCATTTCTTCGGTAGTTTCAACCGGAATATACTCACAACCTGCAGGAGGAGTGAGTTTTGTGGGACCGCTTACCAAAATGCAGTGAGCTCCTCTGCGAACTGCATCCTTTGCCAGTGCAAAGCCCATTTTCCCGGAGCTCTTATTCGTAATGTAGCGAATGTCATCAATGTATTCAATCGTTGGTCCGGCAGTTACCAGCATAGTCATATCCTGCAAGTCCTTTTTGTAGAGTTTCTGAATGACCATTTCTACCATAGTGTCCACGCTGGCGATCTTTGCCTTGCCCTCTTCTCGTACCGGTTCGATTACATCGATGTTCGCTTTTTTCAGCTTCTCAATATTTTCCAAAATGAAGGGATTCTTATACATGCTCTCGTGCATGGCAGGCACGATCATCACAGGAATGCCAGAGCCGATGGCAGAGGTCACTGTAGAAAGCACAGGCGTATCGTCGATACCGCATGCGATTTTGCTGAGAGAATTGCCTGTTGCCGGAGCAATGAGCATAAGATCACAACTTTCTTCGTGTTCACCAGCCAGCCAGATGTGCTCGATTTTTCCGGTTAACTCGGTTGTTACTGGATTTCCAGTAGCCCACTCGAACATTGCAGGAGTCACGAGCTTCGTTGCTTCCTGGCTCATTACCACAAATACTTCTGCGCCGTGACGCATGATTTCACGTGCTAGGTCAACACTGCGCAGGCAGCCCACGCTTCCGGTTATGCCGAGGGCAATGCGTTTGTCCTGCAGTTCCTGTTCTTTTGTACCTATTATATCTTTGCTTGGATGCATGATAACACCTCTTTTATGTCATGGATAAATTCGTTTATTACTTTTTTTGTCACTGACGGACGGAGCACGATGCGCATGTGCTCGGTAAATAGCGAGATCGCCCAACCCTTGTCGCGCAGCGCTTCTGCAATGAGTACAATATTATATTTCGTCGAGGTCACGCCCACGATGTTCATGGTCGGGGATTGGATCGGGCAGAGTTCATTGATCTTTGTAAGCTCGGAAATCAGGTGTTCGCGTACATGCAGACATCGTTTGATGATGTCGTTGTAGCCCTCGTAACCGAGGTAGTTCAGCATTCCCCAGACCGCAACGACCGATGCGCCGGATCGGGAACTCACAAACGTGGTTTGCGCAGTGTGTCCGCCGGAGAGATAGCTGACACACCATTCAATTTTCTTGGTCAGGTCCTTGTTTCTGAAAAGGATCCCGCCTGCAGGAATAGGGCACATGCCCATTTTATGAGGATCGATAGTGATAGAGCTCACACCCGGGAGTGCGAAATCGAAATCCGCAACATCATAATTTAAATCCTTCATAAAGGGAATCACAAATCCGCCGAATGCCGCATCGATATGGAGGTAGAGTTTGTGCTTAATACACAGATCTGACATTTTGGAAATCGGGTCGATCACGCCAAGTTCGGTCGTGCCTGCGATGCCAACTATGCAGAATGTGTCGTCATCGATAGCTTTCTCTGTTTCTGTGATGTCCATCTGGCGTTGCTTGGTAACTCGAACTGTTTTTACAGTAAGATTTAAAATATTTGCACTTTTATACAATGAAAAATGTGCGGTTTCGGGCACGATTATAGTATGTTTGCCGGAAAGCTCGCGGTAAGCCCAGAGTGCAAGGAAATTGGCTTCTGTACCGCCTGTGACGATATTTCCGTAGGCATCTGGATTATGCAGCATTTTTCCCAGCATGCGAATGGATTCCTTTTCAAGTTTAACAACACCCGGGAAAAGATTGGAATCACCAATATTTCTATCAATAAAAGTAGAAAAAAGCTCTTGAGCGAATGTGTCGGGGTAGGTGCACATGGTGCTGATCACATTGCCTTTTTTATATGATTTGTCGTGTTTGAGTGCGGAACGGATCAGTTCGAGCACTTCGTTTTTCGGAAGAGAAGATCTATTCATATACATGTTCCTTATCCGGATAGGTTCCGTCTTTCACTTCTTTTTTGAATGCGCTCACGCTTTGGGAAATGATCTCAAAAAGATTTGCATAACTTTTTACAAATTTAGGATGAAAATCCGGATTCATGCCCAGCAGGTCGTTGATCACGAGCACCTGTCCATCGCAGTATCTGCCTGCGCCGATGCCGATTGTCGGGATATCTATACTTTCTGTAATCTCTTTGCCGAGAATTTCCGGAATTGATTCCAGAACCAGTGTGAATGCGCCAGCCTGCTCGATCTCCTTGGCTTCTCTCAGTAAGCGGTCGTGATCTTTCTGTTTTCTGCCCACTACTTTAAAAGATTCGTAGGTTTGCGGCAGCAGCCCGATATGTCCCTGAACTGGTATGCTGTGTTCAAACAGATAGGAGATTGTTTTCGGAAAATATCCTTCCAACTTGATCGCATCTGCTCCTGCATCGATAAATCGTTGAGCATTTTCCAGTGCAATTTCTTTGTCAGCGTAGGAATGGATCGGCATATCTCCAACAATAGGGAGTGAACCTGCCCCCTTTGATACTGCTTCCACATGATAGAGCATCTGTTCCATAGTAACATTTTTCGTGGTCGAATCACCTTGGAAAACCATACCGAGACTATCTCCAACGAGAATAAGGTCAATACCTACAGATGAAAATATCTTCGCCATCTGGAAATCATAGCAGGTAAGCATGACCAATTTTTCGGTTTTCTTAAATTTTTGAATATTCATAATTTTAGAATTACTAAACCCTAATTTCTAATGACTAATAAAATTTCAAAATCCGAATGTCTAATGATCATTCTTACAGATGCCTATTTTATGCTCAAAATCTTTCTTAGATTCAGCACAATCAGCTTCAGAATAGTTAGCACCAACACTTGTTCCAGCTTTCACTAGCTGAGTAATGAGAGGTAGTGTTATCGGATTCTGAGGAATTCTCTTTGCAAATTCGATGATATCTTCTCCGAATTTAGCTGTTCTCTCTAACAGATCATATCTCTTTTTATCAGTCATTTGTAATTTGGATTTTTATTAGAAATTAGAAATTTGTAATTTGGCATTGTTTTAGTATCCATATTTCTCTAAAAATTTAATCGCATCATAGAGAAATTCATTATAGGGAACAGGAATATTATGTTTTTTTGCCAGCCGTATGATCGCACCGGTAATGTAGTCCAGCTCTGTCCTTTTGCCCTTTTTCACATCTTGATACATGGAAGAGTAATTCTTATATTGATGGAGTCGGTCTATAGTTTTGATGACCTTTTCTCTTTGAACAGGGTAGCCTTCTTTTTCTGCAACTGCAAGCACCTCATCTATCACTTTTACTACAAGAGTTCTTATTTCCGGTTTTGAGAGCATTCTTGAGCGGATCTGCAGCAGTGTGGTAAGAGGATTCACAAACGCGTTGATCGAAAGTTTGAGCCATTCTTCCTGTTTGATATCATCAGAAATACTCGTGTCGAAGGTGCTTTTAGAAAATATTGCATACACTTTTTCTGCAGATTTTGAATTCTCGAGCACAACTTTTCCCCATGAAGTGCGCACCTCGCCGGGACGTATGATCTCTGCGCCAATACCTGTCACTGCGCGGATGATCTCATTGGGAAGGATGTCCGTTACTTCCTCTTTTATACCGATACCATTTTGTATGAGCATGAAAACAGTGTCGTTTTTCACAATATTTTTGAGGTCTTCGAATACGGTTTTGACATCATATGCTTTCGTAGTAACGATCACAAGGGAATTCGCGGGAATCTTTTTTAATTCCCTTGTAGTGAGGACCTTACTCATAACTGTCTGGAAGCCGGACAAGAGAATTCCATTTTTTTGTATGACTTTAAAGTGATCTTTGTGGTGATGTTCCTTTTTCCCGACAAGCGTGACATCATACTCGCGTGAGATCACAGCTGCCAGGTAGGTGCCGATTGCACCGGCTCCGATTATAATGATATTCATGATAGCTCCCTCAAGCGCTGCAAAATGAACTGCAACGCTGATTTCAGATTTTGCTGATTATCAAAATTATCGCAGATTTTCTGTAATTTTTCAGTAGAATAATTCTTCATTCCTTTGATCTTTTCAGTCATAAGCGGAACTGTGCGCACAATATTATCCACAATTGTTATCTGCGCTTTCTGTGCAGTGCGGGAGAGGGGATTGAGGTCAACAGTGATGACTTTCTTACCTGATGCCACCAGCGCTTCGGTACGGTCTCCGTCTTCAAGCGGCACGAATACAACATCCGCAATAAAAATACCTTTCTTTGAAACGATCCTGCGTTTACTTTGCAGTTCTTCGATCTGAACAGTCTCATCGTCTCCCACTCCAAGGATTTCATGAGCGCCATGCTCCTTCATGTGTTTTAAAAGTTCGTTCTCGCGTTCTTTTGTTCTGTAAAAAAGATTTATTTCAAGCGGTGTGTTTGCAGCTTTACCCAACTCGACGATCTCGTCAGGACAGAGCGAAGCTACATTTCCATTGAGAGAAAGTACCGGATGTTTTGCAAGGAGAAGCATTGCACAGGCAGCTTCAGTAGCTCGTTCCGCAAAGGATTGGGTTTTTTCTCCAATAAGATAATCAAAGCACTCACCTCTGCCGTGAGCGATCAGACCGGCTTTTGCAACGAGCCCTTTATCAAAGCCATCAATGAGTTTTTCACGAATGTGCAGGGACTGTGCTCTGGGATGGGAATCGGGTACTTCAATTAACATGGGGACCTCCTGTGCTGATGTCCGAAATATAGACCTTGCCGTATTCCTGAAGAATATTTCTCAATTCGTGGGCTTTTTTTGTCGGCTGAATACTGAAAACACTTTCGCCAAACAAAGGCATACTGCAGAGAAATCCATTTCGTTCCATTTTTTTTATAATGTCTGAGACTTGTCCGGTTGCGACTTCGATCTTCTTCACAAACCACTGTGAGAGTTCAAGAAAGCGTTCTACTGAGGGATCTTTGAGCAAAGTATCTACGCAGTTTTTTCCGAATGTATGCACCTTATCCATCAAATTTTTATCAGAGAGGGCTTCCTTCGTTTGATAGGGACCGAAGTATAAGACAATCACTTTATAATCTTCATCGAGCGGAATGGTTTCCACTTTTCCGATGCCTGGACCACCAAATGCAACCCTAATCTCCAATCCGCCAGCAATCTCTGCCATGACTGTGCCCAATCCGCCTTTGTTTTCTACATCAGCTATATGAGCAAGCTGAAAGCACTTTTCGTCAGAAATGTCTATATTGAAAATTTTTCTTAGAGCAAGTGCCAAACTTAATGCACCGCTTCCGCTTGTTCCAAATCCCGCATTGAGAGGCATTTCCATTGTATGTTGAATGTTAATTATGTAGTTGTCTTTTATGTATTTATCAAAAAATTTATCCAAAAGCCAGTGTGTCAGTTCTGCATCCGATCTTTCGCCATTAATGAAAACAGAAACTTCATTTTGAGATGAAGGATGCGCTTCGACTTGTGTGGTTGTTCCCCGCATCAAGTTCACGCCAGCGCCAAGAGAGCTGCTCTGCATCGGATCACTATCTATTTTTGAATAGAAAAATCCCGTAATATGATTCGGAGCCCATGCAGAAGCGGTTTTTGTATTATGCATCAGAATTTTCTTTTGTTTCTTTTACAAAATTTGAAGTAATATTTTTCAATTCTGTGAGTTTGTTCTTCAGGCGTTTCAATGCTCTTTTGCTTTCATAACTTTCCATGTCGATCTGCACATTTTCCTTAGTAGAAATATCCTCGACATTTCTCAGCGCTTTTTTCGCTCCCTTGATCTTGAATTTCTTTTCGTAGAGCAGGTATTGGATCTTTTTCAGAAGTTCGATATCCTTTTGTGTGTAGCGTCTGTTCGAGCCTTCCTTGCGTTTTGGATTGAGCTGCGGGAATTGAGTTTCCCAGAACCTGAGCACATGGGGTTTGACATCCAGAATATTACATACCTCGCTCATTGTGTAGTAATATTTTGTTTTTTGTAGAGTGATGCTTTTAATGGTCATTTTGCTCTTTTCATTACAAATAATGGTAAAATTATCGAAATTATTATGATCACAAAGCTGAACCAGAAACAGAGTGGTGCGAAGAGGTAGCCGATATTCACAAAAAAAGTTTTTCTATCTGATTCCTTCACGGTCAGTGTACTTGTGATATTTATTTTTTCATAGACATCCGTTTTGATAACAGTTTTTCCTTTGGGATTTACAATGTAGGAGATGCCTGTATTTGCTGCGCGGATAAGAGGAAGTCTGGTCTCTACTGCACGGATCATTGTGTTATTTGCATGTTCATGGGGGAGCACAGTCTGTTTGAACCATGCATCGTTCGTGATGACCACAAGGACTTCCGCACCGATCTTGGCATATTTACGAGAAAGTTCAGGAAACACACCCTCAAAGCAGATCAAGAGAGAAAAATTCAGATTATCGATCTTGTATAGAGGATACTCTGTTCCAAACTCAAAATTCGCCTGTCCGAACTGTAATTTCTCAAGAATAGGAAAGGTGCTGAGGAGAGGGATCCTCTCACCAAAAGGCACAAGCCGTATTTTATTATATTTCTCGTGAAAAACACCAGCAGTGTCTATCATGGTGGCACTGTTGTAAAATTTATATTTTGGATGATTTTTTACCATTTCAACTGCATAATCAGGGAAACCAGTGAGTACAGATATCTTGTTATCCAATGCATAATTTTGAAGACGCTTCCTGTATTTGGGCTCATGCAGAATATAGGTGGGAATTGCAGATTCAGGCAGGATCACGACATCTACATCATTTACCTGCGCCAGGATACGCACCTGGTTTTCATATTCATCGATCGTAGGAATGAGATTCTCTGGTTTCCACTTGTCTTCCTGCATAACATTAAGCTGTACGATCCCGATCTTCAGATCAGAACTTTTTAGTTGTATTGTCTTATCGCGATAAATTCCGTAGCCAAACCAGAGCACAAAAATTATGAGAATAACAAGTAAATTCCTGGATTTGCCAGAAAGCACTTTATAAAGCAGGACATTGATAAACAAAACAAGAAGAGATAATCCGTAAATACCGAGGAGATCGGCAGCTTGTATGAGAAGATAGTATTTTGAAAGAGAATATCCCACATTCAACCAGGGGAAGTTCAGAGAACCCAGCGTCATTACATATTCGAAGCCGACCAATATAATCGGGAACACCCACAAAAATATCTTAGGGAAGCTTTCATGCACTTTACGCAGGAAAACAGAGAGTATGGCAAAATACAAAGGAAGTGCAATGATGAGTCCGATGAAGGCGATCAACTTCACATTAAACACACCATATAATGTGATCAGTGTGACGAAAAGTCCAAAGAGAAATCCAAAAAGAAATGCTTGTTTCGGAGTTGATTTGATGATAAAATAGAGGTAGGGTATAAATGCAAAAAAACAGAGGAATCCCACTCCAATATCAATGAAGGAAAGTCCAAATAACAGACCAGCCAAAAGAACAAGAATTAAATTTTTCATACGCTCTTTTTATAAGATAAAATATTTTTTACAATTCGTGTTGTGCAATAGAATATTTGTAAAGTAATTCTTAAGAAAAAAAGTTTATATGGCTAATTAGCAATCAGTTGGAGCACATGAAGCTTATTGCCTTCGAGTACGCCGATCGATGAACCAAAAGCGATGATTGCGGTCGGCTTGATGATGTTTGCTGCATCAGAAACCTTCCCTATAGGGCGAGGTTCAAAGGACATTCTCCGCGCAACATAGATAGTGGTTTTATCATCCAAATAATAATAAAAGTTTTTGGTCGAAGTGATATCGACAAGGGTGTTGGGAGGAATGATCTCATGAAGTAATCCGCCGAAACTATCAAAACAAAAGATAGTATTTTCACCGAGATCAGCAATATAGTTCACTTCGAGTGCAGTGCAGATCTTGTGTGGATGATCGAGATAGAATTTCCCGAATTTGAAGCGTATATCGTTCTTTTTGGTAAAGCAAAAAACCTGGTTTGCAAAGCTGTCGTAAATCAGGAGTTCGCCTGTATCCTGAACTGCAATAAGTTCTGGTTCGGTCATTTCCATTGGAGTAAACGAATTCACATATTGCCCGAAATCATCAAACTGAACGACCACATTCGCGACATCATCGACCACGAAGACATTTCCAAAACTATCTACAGCAAAATCTGATATATGCACGAATTGGCCTTTATCAAATCCAAACTCCCCGATACGCTGAAGGATTTTACCCTTTTCGTCAATGCGGTAGAGCACATTTTTAAGTTTATCCAGCGCGATGAAGGAGTTCGTGTAGTTGCAGTAGCGAATTTTTCTCGCTTGAACAGGAAGAAGAATCTGTGATTTATGTACAAATCCACCGGGAAGGGGTTTTGTGTCGGAAATCGTCATGCTTGAGCAGGAAATAATGCCAAAGATCAGTAACAAGATAAATGTTTTTTGTATATAAAGATTTAAAAAAGCATTATTCTTAATCTTAACCAGTTTATGTTTTTGAGTTATTATATTATGCATCTTACGATTTTATTTACTGTTCATTTCTCTGAGTTCTCTGCTTGCCTGGGCGAAGTGCCACGAAGACCGGTGTGCTCTGTGGTTTCATATTCACTGATTTCATTTATTAAGACGTATTATTGTGATGGACGAATGTCCTTTAATTTGCCCTGTATTTTTGAAATATTCTGCCAGTTATTTTCCTCGAGAGAGTATGCAATATCAATGCGGGAACCCTTTTTCAGGAAGGGTACGAGATCGCCCATATTGAATCCGATGAGATCGAGTGTTTTTTCATTCTGCAGCGCTTTTATTTTGAGATGATTCATGCCGACGGTGTAGGGATAGCCTACGACCATCACATTCGAGCTCATAAAGATGGGATTCATATTTTTCGGTCCGAAAGGTGCGAACATTTTGAGCCATTTTATAAGTTCATCATCTATTTGCTGGAGATTAAGTTCGTCAACCACGCTTACTTGCGGCTGTATTTCCTGTTCAGAAAGAATTTCTCTAGCATATTCATTGAGTTTCTCATCGAGTATATCAATATATTCGGGCAGGATTGTGAGTCCGGCAGCGTATTTATGACCACCAAAACTGATGAGGTAATCCTCGAAATGGGTAAGACATTCAAAGATATTGAAATTATGAATACTCCGCCCGGAGCCGCTTCCTTCACCTTCTGAGAGAGTTATCAGGATGGTTGGCCGGTTATATTTTTCCACAATTTTTGAAGCGACAATGCCGATAACACCCGGATGCCAGTCTTCTGCAGCAAGAGTAATGAAATAGGTGTTATTCATGTCCGGATATTTTGATTCTATCATATCACAGGCAGTTTTGAATGTATCCTGATCGATCTTCTGGCGTTTGAAATTCTCTGAATCAATAGAGAGTGCGAGGTTCTTTGCAGTTTCGGGGGTTGTGGCAGTCATGAGTTCCACAGCTCTGTCCGCACTTCCCATTCTGCCTGCTGCATTGATACGCGGGGCAAGTTTGAATACGATATCACTGGACTTGAGCACCACTTTTTTCAAACCGGATAGATTGAGCAGGTAATTGATGCCCATATTTTTTCTTTTCTCAAGGCGGTCTATACCAAGCCGTGCAATGATCCGGTTCTCGCCTGTGAGAGGAACTATGTCTGCAATCGTGCCCAATCCTGCAAGGTCGCAATATCCTTCAACTGCTTCATGACCATCTCTCCCTGCTTTGATAAATATCGCAGTGAGTACTTTGAGTGCGATGCCTGCACCGGAAAGCTCGGAATAGGGATAGGTTGAATCCTTCAATTTTGGGTCGATTATCGCGTATGCTTCCGGTATCACTTCTTTTGGAGTATGATGGTCCGTCACGATCACATCAATGCCATAAGTATTCAAATCAGCGATTTCATCCACTGCATTAATGCCGCAGTCCACAGTAATAATGATCTGTGCCTGCATGGATTCTATTGCTTTGTTGCCTGTAAGAGATAGCCCGTAACCCTCGATCATTCTATTCGGTATGTAGAAATCCACATTTGCACCGAGTTCACGCAGACCCATCAGGAGGATCGATGTCGCGGTGGTGCCATCCACGTCATAATCCCCATAAATGATTATCTTTTCTTTGTTCTCGACTGCGCGGATAATGCGTTCTACTGCTTTATCCATATCTTTGAAAAGAAATGGATTATGCAGATCTTGACTGGAGGGGCTAAAAAATATCTCAGCTTTTTCCGGGGTGTCTATTCCATGCAGGGCAAGTAATTTCGCAATAACTGGAGGGCAGCTAAGCTTTGTTGAAAGCTCATCCAGCACCTGTTGATCAACGAAGATTTCCTCTTTGATCCATTTTTTTCTCATCGATTCTCCAAACCAAATATGCAGAAGATAATAATAAGCCGAATTCTGTTTCCCGAAGTACAAGTTCGGGACGACGATCATTTATCTATCTCAGACTTCACAGCACTTTTCTGAAGAAAAGCTCACAGTCCTTTCTGTGACTGAGTTCGGCGGTCTACCCGAGAGTATGACGAATGGAGCATTTCGTATCCGTCCACTGACGGATTCCTCTTCTATTTGACCTTGCACCAATAAGGTTTTCCAAGCTGCCAATGTCACCACCGGCACTGGTGGTCTCTTTCACCACCTTTTCACCCTTACCCCGACAAGTCGGGACGGTTTATTTTCTGTGGCACTCTCTTTCCATCACTGGAACTACGTGTTACGTAGTATTGTGCTCCTGGTGTTCGGACTTTCCTTCTCCCAAAAGGGAGGCGATCGTCTAATTATCTTCAGCACTATTTAGGTGCAATTAATATTCTTGAACAATTTTCGCATGTTATGATCTTGTCATTATTAGAAACTTCAACCATAATCTGCGGGCGGACACGAAAATGACAGCCGGTGCACGTGCCTTTGCTTAAGGTCACTACTGCTTTTCCCTGTCCATGCTTGATAAGTCGCTGATACCTGCGGAAGAGAAGGTCGGGGATTTCTTTTGATAATTTTAATTTTTCAGCTTCCAGTGCATCGACCTTTTTTTGAAGTTCAGCAACCTGCTTATCGATCTTTGCTTTTTCCACTTCAAAGATCTTTTGATCCTTTTGAAAAAGTTCTTCAAATTTCTTTTTTTCTTCTCTGAGAACAGACTCTTCTTCCATGAATTCAATAAGCTGTTCTTCGATGTCTGCATTTTTTTCTTTTCGATGAGTGATCTCTGCGTTAAGGGCTTTGTATTCCTTGTTCGTTTTGACAGAAAGCAACTGATTCTCGTACTTATTAATATCCTGATTATTGGATGTGATGTCAAGCTCCAGTTTTTTCTGCTGCATAAGGTTTTGCTCGAGCCGCTGCGTGATATTCTTCACAGACTCCTGTTCGGAACTGTATTTTTCTTCCAGCTCTTGCACGACCTTTGGCAAACGCTTGATCTCTTTCGTATTTCGCAGGATCTTATCATCAAGCTCCTGCAGATTTTGTAAAATCTTGATCTCTTTAAGCATGTCTGACTCCAAAAGAATTGTGAAAATATATGATAACAAAAAAGGCACTTATGTTTTCCATAAATGCCTTGTAATATATGTTTTGTGGTGCTATTGTTTTACACAATCTTGTAAAGCCCATTTTCGTTGGACTCTCATGTTTTTTTCCCGCTGCACATATAATATATTTTTCCATAAACGTAGGAGTAAGAATGCTGGCTTGTGTAAATTATTGTCAAATTTTTAAGGATTCATAGGCAATCCTCTCCCTTTTATTCCCTCTTCCCGACTTGTCGGGGAGAGGGCTAGGGTGAGGTTATCTTCACAACCTTCCCAACATATGTATTTTCGCCTTTAATCTTGATCAAATAAACACCCGCTCCAACTTCTTTCCCATGCATATCTTTCCCATCCCATTCAACTTTATTCATTTGTAATTTTAAATTTTGAATTTTTAATTCTCTTATGAGCTGCCCTTTGATATTAAAAATATCTAATGTCACTCTAGAAGATTTATCTAAATTAAATGATATTTTAGTTCCTTGATCAAAGGGATTTGGTGAGTTATGAATATTTATAATGTCGGTTGGAATAATTTGATTATTTTCATCAACTGCAACCTGCCCAGTGCAATCTGTTTTTGTAAGCATGATATAATCATCCCAATTCATTTCATACTCCCCAGCACAAATAAAATGATTATTATTAATTCCCAAACATTTATCTCCTCTTCCACTATTGCCATTTAAGTTAGACACCCACAAACTGTCACCATTGCAACTATAAGCATATAAGTTTCCTCTACCGTATCCAATAATATATAGTGAATCGCAAACCATACTTCTAAAACCATAATCATAAGATGAACCAAATTCACTTAATATAAAAATAACATCCCCATAATTTGTAAGCTTTATGAGTACGCCATATATTGTTTTATTATCAGGTCTAAAATATCCAGAAACAAAAATTTCTTCATATATATTTTCTATTACACAAAAACCTTCATCAAAATTTCCATACCCATCAAAGGTACGTGACCATAAAGAATCCCCAATTGAGTTAACTTTTAAAGCAAAAATATCAGATCCATTACCGCTAGTATAACCTGTGGCAGCATAACCTCCGTCAGAGGTTTTAGTTATTGATTGGACACTGCCATTTCCACTGCCACTTAAATAATAAGTATATTCCCAAAGGATTTCAGCATTTTGAGTAATTTTTCTCATTGCAGGTAAACCATTCATTCTTCCTGCAAGGATTATATTTCCATCATGAGTCAAATCCATAGAATGAATATACAAATCCTGTCCATCAACCACCCATTCCCGATTCCCTTCAGAATCCCTTTTTATCAATGCAGTACCTCCCCACAAAGAATACACAGCAGATAAAAAACCACCGTCCTCTGTTTGCACAAAAGCAGAGGATTCCGATTCCTCGATCCAGCTTATCGTGTCCTTTTTTGCCCAGAGGAAGTTGCCGAGACTATCTGTTTTCATCAAATAACCCCATTGGACTTCTGTCCAGTCATCAAAGTAATAGTAGAAGCCATTTACTGCAAAACCACCATCATTGCAAACGACAACATCTTCTACATAGTAATCTCCATCACCAAAAGGTTCATAGGTCTTTGCCCATGTATCTGTGGCTGAGAGCTGAATGGAGAATGTGAACAATAAAATGATAAAAAAAATGATATAATTTTTATAATTCATGGTTACCTCCTTAACTAAATAGGTTTTTCATAATTCTTTATGATTTTGATGGATCATGTTCCTGGATAAGCATTTTGCCGAGGAAACTTTTCTTGAGGGAAACTGCATGTTCGGGGCAAATTTCTATACAGCACATGCAGAGGATACATTTTTGCGGATCAAGTTTTGGCGCAAGATCATTTTCTTCGAGAGTAAGAGCTTTGCCGGGGCAGAATTTCACACATGCCTTACACTGCACACATTTCACGGGTTCGAAGTAGGGGATCGTCCAGAAGAAATGTTTGAAAAATCCCTTTAAAGGTACTGAAAGGAGGTTGAGTATCCTGTTTTTTCTTTTACTTGCCTGGATGTTGCAATGGGGGAGTTTATAATTTTCTTCAAAATCCCCGGCGAATTCAAATTCATTATAATGTAATCCTTCTCTCTCAGCAGCTATTCGAGTAGTCGGTATTTTTTCTGGTTTATATCCCATGACTTTGCTCGCAAAAAAGTCGAGTGCTATTGCATTTTTGCTGCCGAGTACAATATCAAATTTTTTCACATCACCTGTCGAAGGTCCGTCTCCATCCATGCCGATTATACCATCTATCAGATTGAAGGCAACCTTGTCCTTTATGATTTCATAAATATCAGCGACGAATTCTGCGAATTTCTTAGGATTCGGTGCAAGCCGGTGCAAGTTGGATTTTGCCAGCCCGGGGATAATACCGTAGAAATTCTTAATCGCTCCCGTAAAAAGTGTGTACATGTGAGTCTTGAGTTTTGCGAGGTTGATTATCGCTTCTGCATCGATAAATGCCTTATTCACCGTGTATTTTGCGTTCATGTTATAGGTATAAATTCCATTTTTGACTGGATTTATTAGCGTAATTCCATAGAGTTTTGCAAGACTCTCCATACCGGTCAATTGATATGCCCTCATTGCATTTACTGTACCTCCGGGATTGTCCATAAGAGCTATCTTTATTTTGTGATCTTTGAGTATTTCAATCACTCCTGCAACAAGATTCGGATGGGTTGTGATTGCTCTATCCGGCGGGTACGCACCGAGCAGATTGGGTTTCAGAAGTACTGTTGAAAGTGATTTCAAGGTTGGATAGAATTCGGTTTCAGTAAAGATGGTATCAAGAGCATTTTTGATCATTGTGATGTCATAAGTTGAACATTTTTTTGCAATTACTTTGTACATATGAGTCCTTAGCTTTTTATAAAATTCGGGTAGAAAATTCCACCGCTTGGTACAATGTAGCAGGAGAATTCCTCACCTTCTTTGTTTCTCACAAATTCGAGAGCTTCTTCCACAGATTCAGCAGGAATAAAATGCACTGCTTTTACGAGTTCGGGATCCATAGAGCTGATAACAAGAATATCAGCCTGCTTCAATAATCTGCCTGTGGCGAAAGCGCGATGTCCTCCGATCTGAATATCTTTTTGATCAACTTTGAAGAGATCATCGACTGTATTGGCTTTTCGCAGTTGTTTTTCCATTTCATCCTGTCCCATATTTTCCCTGCTTTCCGTAACTAATATAACGGTACCCCCCTCTTTAACGAGGTCTATTGTGCTGTTTAATGCCTTCTGCGATTGATAAAAATTTATATCCTTGGGATAACCGCCTACTGATACTATCACTGCATCAGCCTTTTCCGAGAATTTTACAGAATTGTTTTCATTGAAGAATTTTACTCCTTCATAAAAGGCATCATTGAGTGAACCTGCAAAGCATTGAACGAGTTTTTTTTCATGATTAAGAATAGACTGTACAGTAAAATCGATTCCTACCTTTGCTGCTGCTTCAGTCATTTCAAGGTGTATTTTATTGCCTTCCAGATTTCCAAGAGCAGCGTAATGATGAATAATGTTTGAGTGATTGTGACGTACGGTTTCATACCCGGAAATTCCCGGCAGAACTGATTTTCTTCCTCCGCCGAAACCTGCAAAGTAATGGGGACTTATCACACCTATTGTGATAATAAAATCAGCTTCTGCGACACGTTTATTTACATACAACTCATTCCCGGAAGCCAACGCGCCGAGATGAACAAGGTCGACAGCCCTGCAATCATGATTTGCTATGGAGAAGTTATCGACAACCCAATTTCCGTAATGATAGCGCATTTCCGATTCCGTCATTTTTCTGTGTGTGCCGTTTGCGACCTGGATGTGAATCGCGCTTTGAGGAATTCCATAGGAGATGAGTTCCTGAAGTATTGTTTTCAGGAGAATCGCAAAAGGAGCAGGACGGGTAATATCACTAACTATAATAACAATGTTTTGAGGTTGCTTGCTTTTTATCAGCTCGCGTAGAGAAGGAGAAGCAATAGGGGATTCAATTTTTTCGCGAATGAGTTCTGCAGGATTATTGTGCGCATCAACATGCTTCATCTCAAGAATTCCCAGTACATTCCTGTCTGGTATTTCGAATGTTTTATAGCCTTTGCCGTATTTCAGTTTAATTTCCATATTTTATTAATGTGCATCAAACCAGCTCTTACCATAACCGATATCTACCTTGATTGGTACAATACCTACATATTCGTCGGGGAGCACATTCTCCATCTCTTTTTTGATTAAATTTTTATAAAAATCAATCTTGTCTTTTTTTATCTCAAATACCAATTCATCATGTACCTGGATGATCATCATAATCTCATCTGTTTTATGAGAAATCTTATCATAAAGTGCATTCATTGCGATTTTTATCATGTCTGCTGCAGTGCCTTGAATTGGCATATTTATTGCCATGCGTTCTTCGTTTGACTGCACATTTCTGTTCCGGCTGTTAATGCCCGGCAGGTATCTGCGTCTGTTAAAAATGGTCTTAACATATCCTTTATCATGAGCGAATTTTTTTGTGGATTCAAGGTAGTTATATACTCCTCTGTAAAAGGAAAAGTAATTATCAATAAATTCCTGAGCTTCTGATCGTGAAATACGGAGATCTTCTGATAATGAGAAAGCTCCCATGCCGTAAATGATTCCGAAATTTATCACTTTTGCCTGTCTTCTTTGGTCCGGCGTAACTGCTTTTTCATTAATTCCGAAAATAGTTGCAGCAGTTTGTGAATGAATATCTCCACCCTTTTTAAAATTCTCGATCATCTGTTCATCTTTTGAGAGCATGGCAACAATCCGGAGTTCTATTTGTGAATAGTCTGCAGATAGGATGAGATGGTCATCTTTTTGAGCGATAAATCCTTTTCTCATTTCTCTGCCAATCTCAGTACGGATCGGTATATTCTGTAGATTTGGATTTGAACTTGAGAGTCGTCCTGTTGCAGTCACAGTCTGATTAAATGAAGAATGAATGCGGTGCGTTCTTGAATTTATGAGTTTGGGAAACGCATCGATATATGTGGACTGCAATTTTTTCAACTGCCTGTAATCAATGATATCCTGTGCGATTTCATATGTTCTGCTAAGTTTCGTAAGCACCTCAATATCAGTGGAATAGCCTGTTTTTGTTTTCTTGATTATTGGCAGATCCATTTTGTCAAACAGTACTTCGGCAAGTTGTGAAGGGGAATCAATATTGAACTGTTCACCTGTTTTGAAATAGATTGTATCTTTCAGTTCCTCGGTTTTATGCTGAAGTTCATTTGATATCTTTCTGAAAAGCGGAAGGTCGATGTAAATACCGTTTCTTTCCATTTGTGCAAGAGCTTTGACCAAAGGCATTTCTATCTCGTAGAATAGTTTTGAGAGTTCAGCTTTATCGATTTGGGATTTAAGTTTTTCCCAGAGCAGGAAGGTGATGTATGCATCCTCTGCAGCATATTCAGCAGCTTTCTCTATTTCAGCTTCTCCAAACTGGATTTGATTTTTTCCTTTCCCGATTATATCTGTAATGGGTATCATTTTGTGTTGGAGAAATTTCATGCTTACTTCATTGAGGTTGTGGCGGTGCTCTTCCGGCGCAAGCACATACGAACCGATCAACGTATCAAAATAAAGATTATTTACCTCAATCCCTTCATTCTGGAAAACCATATAATCATATTTAACATTGTGCCCTATAAATTTCTTTAAAGGATCTTCCAAAATTGGTTTTAATTCATATAAAACTTTCTCTTTATTGAGTTGTTTTCCAAAAATATGTTCTACAGGAATGTAAAACGATTTTTCATCACTCGCACAAAATGAGATGCCCACGATACGGGCTTCAATTGGATTGCGCGAGTCGGTTTCGAGATCAACAGCAATATAGGATGAACTCTTCAACAAGGTTAATAATGCCGAGAAAGATTTCTCATTATCCACGATCTCGTAAGAAAATTCTTTTTTCTCAGGCTGCTCGATATCACCCTCAAAATATTTCATAAAGGCATACATTTCGTAGTGTACACAGAAATCCCTCAAGGACTCAGTAAATATATCAGGTACTTTCATAGAATCTATAGAAAGTTCGATGGGAACATGTTTATCAAGAATGACGAGTTCTTTTGAAAGCCGTCCCTGATCAGCAAATTCTGTGAGTGTAGTTTTTATTTTTTCAGAAGTTATCTCGCCTGCATGGCTGAGTATACTTTCCAGATCGCCATAATCTTTGATGAGCTTTGCGGCGGTTTTCGGTCCTACTTTTGGAATTCCCGGAACATTATCTGAAGAATCTCCGGCAAGTGCAAGAAGGTCAGTAATTTTTTCGGGAGGAACATCAAATTTCTCTTCAACCTCTTTTATGCCGATAAATTTGTCTTTTGCAGGTTCGTATAATTTCACATGTTCATTCACAAGCTGGTACAGATCTTTATCAGAAGACACAATAACAATATCGTGTTCATCCTCATAACGATTTGTCAGAGTGGCAATTATGTCGTCTGCTTCATAACCTGGTTTGGAGAGCTTCGCAATATGTGAAAGTGTGACCATGTCAATGATGGGTTCAAGCTGTTCGACAAGGTCTTCAGGCATTTTATCCCGTGTTGCTTTGTATTCTTTGTATACTTTATGACGGAAAGTGGGTTCCTTTTCATCAAAAGTAATTGCAAAATACTCAGGTTCAAATCGCTCAAAAAGGGAGATGATCGTTCGCAGAAAACCGAAGATCGCACTTGTGTTTTCTCCCCTGGAATTGATGAGCGGACGGTTCTTGAATGCAAAATAAGAACGATATATTATAGCTGAGCCGTCAATGACATATATTGATTTTTTCATACGAACATTTCCAGTATCCGCTGTGTAAGTGTCAATAATAATATTGACAAAAATTGATCAAATGAAAAGACATCATATTAATATATTATGTTAATAAAAAAATATTTATTTATAATTTTACTGATTTTATTCAGCGCTTCACTTTGTGCAAAAGAGTATGGCGTTTCATATCTGAACTCCTCTCGCAGAGACCATTTACCGATCATGGTAATAGAGGGAAGGGATTATCTGAACCTGTATGATCTCGAACGTATCTTTGACGGATCTATCAAGGTAGATCAGAAATCACAAACAATAAGCTCTGTCATTTTTGATAAAAAGTGTGAGTTTTCTTTTTTTAATAACTGGGTGCATTTTGGAAACCACAGCTACAACCTGCATAATGACATTCAGGTCGTGAATGGTTTCTTTTATGTGCCGGTATATTTTTTACATCTTTGTGCTGATAAGTTTTTTCCTGATGAAGTCATTTTGGACGATGGAAATGTGATTATAAATTTTGCTTCGATGGAAAAATATCTGATAAAAACTATTGTACTCGATCCGGGACATGGAGGAAAAGATCCCGGTGCAGTGGGAAGAATACTTGGCCTTCAGGAAAAAGATATTGTGCTTAATATTGCAAAAAAAGTTAAGGCATTGCTCGAGAAAGATCTTGATGTGAAAGTACTTCTCACTCGGCATGATGACAGGTTTGTTTCGCTTGGCGATAGAACGGATTTTGCCAATGACAATCAAGCTGATATTTTTGTAAGCATTCACTGCAACGCAGCATATAATACTAAAGCAAATGGTTCTGAAGTATATTATCTGTCTACAGCTCAAACCCATGAGGCGCGTGCAGTCGAGGCAATGGAGAATGAGGTGATCAAATTTGAAGATCAGGAAAGTATCTCCCGTTACACAGATCTTGATTTCATTCTTTATGATATGCGTCAAACTGAGTATCTCAACGAGAGCAGTGAACTTTCTGATATGTGCCAGAAGCAGCTGGTAAATACTCTTTCAACAAAAAATAATGGAGTTCGTCAGGCAAATTTCTATGTGCTTCGCGGTGCTTTCATGCCTGCGGTACTTGTCGAAGTTGCATATCTTTCTAATAAATATGAAGAAAAAAAACTTCTTTCCAAAGATTTTCAGGAAAAAGCTGCAAAAGCAATATATACGAGCATAAAGCAGTTTAAAGATAAATACGATAAGATGAATTAAATTTTTGAGGTGAATAAAATGAAAAAGATAATTCTGATTGTTATAATAAGTTTTTTTATTCTCACCTGTAATGTTTCTGCCAAGTCGATGTTCGCCATCGGCAATATGTACGGAGCACCCACTACAGTCATTCTCTCTTATGATATGCAACTCGAAGGAATTCAAAAACAAGAGATCTTGAACATTCCCAATCACGGCACCGGTGCATATGATATGTCTATAGAACCATATAATGAACTCTTGTTTATCTCCTATAGGAATAGTAATGTTGTAGAAGTGGTATATGCGCCATTACTTACAAGTTGGGGATTTGCAGAGCTCGGAGAAATCACAAATCCTGCAAGTATTAAATACAATTATGGAACAAATACTCTGTTTGCTCTTGAAAGGAATACAAACAAGCTTTATCCATATACTTGGTATTATCAGGATACAACTTTTACTTATGCGAATCATTTTGCTCCTCATTATACTGAGCTTGAAAACATAGTAAGTGCGCAGGACATGGCTTTTGATGAAGATAATAATTTGCTCTATGTGGCTGACAGCACACAAAAATTAATCCATTATTATGCAGTTTATGATATGTACGATATCAAGAACGAAATATTATATTCCGATAGTATTGAAGTCGATCAGAAACCAACCTCCATTGCAGTCGAAGACGGGAAATATCTCTACATTGCAAATAATTCATATGGTTCCAAAATTCTTCAATATGATCTCAAATCCTTAACACTACGCTCTTATGAGCTTTCTGCTGATAGTTATGTTATGAAATTAGCTGTTGATCAATTCACAGGAAATGTCTTTGCATCATTGAGTACTACATCAGGTATAAATAAAATCCTTGTGCTTGATGACATTCTTGAAGAACTCTACATTCTTGAAGATGAGGAGATAGTGTGGCCATCTGGAATATGTGTTCCTGATCAGGATATTGGGTATAATCCCTTCGATGTTCAGAAGGATGATGGAGTTTTCACATGGATTTCTCCAAATAAAATAATGAGGTATACTATTTCATATCAAAATTTACTTAATTACCAGTTAGATGATGTGCTCATCACAGACTGGCTTCCTTCAGATCAGCATGTGTCGATGCACGATGTGAGCACTGGCGGTGTATATGATCAGCAGGAGCATCTTATTACCTGGGAGGTTGGGTCTTTGCCTGCTGGCGGAGATGAAGAAGAAGTCTGGGTAGAAGTACGTGTAAGTTCCGGCATCCAAACTCCTGATACATTGACCAATTACTGTACAATTGGGAATGATGAGGTGACCACAACCACGTACGTGCAAACTCTTGTACGAAGTAAAACTCCGATCACTCAATCCTATTTTGATCCGAATCCCTTTTGTCCCAGTATACCTACCGATGCAGGTTTCGCACATTTGAATTTTACGCACAAAGATTCTCCAATAACGCTCGTTAAAATTTTTGATATGTCTGGTGAATTAGTACTTGAGACAAAGAATTGGAACTCCACAGAAGTATTTTGGGGCGGGAGGAATCAATCCGGAAAATACGTAGCAAACGGCGTTTATTTTATGATAGTTATGAATGAAGCCAAAGAGAAAGCACTTATTAAAATTGCAGTGCTCAGGTAATATTATGATAAATTTGACAGAATTATTGAAATAGAAAAGGTCATTAAGAGGTTTATATGAAATTTTTTAAAATAATTATGGTGGGATTGCTCTTAACAATGTTATCAATATCATTGTATGCACAAGCATCTGATTCACTTCTTATGAAACTTGATGAAAACAACTATAAGATTGATATCATCAACATTGATGTTGCAAATAAAGAGATCACTTTTCCTGCAGAGTTCAATATGAATAGAGGAGTGATCGAAACAATCCTTGTTGGTCCTCAAGGAAGATTACACGAAACGATATTAAAAACTGATGCTCTTCCATCATACATCCAGACCTCACTTCTTCTGTTGGGTTTGGAATGTGGGCAAAACATGGAACTCGGCAACTATGACACAATGCCGGAAGGTGACTCTCTCTTTGTATATGCGATCTGGACTGATACCTTGGGCATCTCACATGAGGAACCGATCGAGCGGTTGGTGTGGAATGTTCCCGAAAATCATGAAATGGTGAAAACATATTGGATATTCCTTGGCTCAAAGATAGTGAATGGACAATTCATTGCTGAGCTGGATCAAAACATCATAAGAACATATCATGATCCTTTTGCGATCATCCATAGTTCGCTTCCCACAATTACGGATGATACATTCTATGAAGCAAACAGAAATATCGTTCCTGAAAACGGGACGAAAGCAATAATAAAAATAAAAGCATTACACTAATTTTTGGAGGATATACATGAAAAAGCTATTAATTACTTTATTAATTTTAACAACCTTTGTTACTTACGGGTATGCAAAAGTTGATCTCTCGTTAACACATGAAATGGAGCATTCCATCAAGATAGGACTGCAATGGCTTGTGGAGCAGCAGGAAGATAACGGCAGCTGGCAGTTTTATCCTGCGATCACTGCACTTGCAGTAATTGCAATTGTCAACAGCAATCCGAATATAAGCTACCAGTTCGAACCCGTTGCAAAAGGACTTGGCTTCATTGCAAGTTGCGCAAAACCGAACGGAGCTATTTATGGCGATGACATGCCCAATTACAATACTTCGATCTGTTTGATGGCACTCAAAGAAGCAAATGATCCCCAGTATTATGAACTTATTGATAAGGGGGAGAAGTACCTGCTGGGTTTACAAATCGATGAAGAGGAAGGTTTCACAACAGACAGTTTATATTACGGAGGAGTTGGGTATGGCGGTGATGAACGTCCCGATCTTTCTAACCTGCAATGGGCTCTGGAAGCGATGCTTGAGCGCGAACCGGTTTCTTCAGATGAACTTGAGATCAATAAAAAAGAAATGACTAATGTCGAAGAAAAGAAGATATTTTTTGATAAAGCAATAATTTTCCTTCAGCGCTGCCAGAACCTTGAAGAATACAATCCTGAATCCTATTCAGAAAACGATGGGGGATTTATGTATGAACCCGGTATCAGCAAAGCCGGCGGTGCGACATCCTATGGAAATATGACGTATGCCGGACTGAAAAGCATGATCTATGCAAAGCTGGATAAAAACGATCCCCGTGTGCAGGCAGCATATGATTGGATCAGTAATCATTTTATAGTCGAAACAAATCCCGTACTTGGAAATCAGGGGCTTTTTTATTATTACCTCATGATGGCAAAAGCACTCACAGCGTACGATACAGATATTATTGTTGGTGATGACGGTGTCGAACATGACTGGAGATATGAACTTGCAAACCAGCTTATAAAAATTCAGAATGAAGAGGGCTGGTGGCAGAATGAGAATGGAAGATGGTGGGAAAATAATAAAGTCCTCGTTACGACTTATTGCCTTATTGGGCTTGAGGAAATTCTTAAAGGATAAGCGATGTCGGCTTCATTCTATTCGCTCAGAAAGTATGTATTAGTATTTGATAACTTTCTTAAATATTATATACATTATATTTTTGAGATGCAATTTATAAACCGATTCGTTTATTTTTCTTTACAAAATTATTGCACAAAATATAAACCATACATTGATTCATGTAGCATTGAAACTTGTTCGATTTCGAGATAAAAATGAAAAATTTAAATTGTACAAAAAGTAAATTGTCTAAATTAGGCACAATTTTGAATACTACTTTCTTAAATAGTTTTATAATTTATTAATCAAAATTAATGGAGAACAGGATGAAAAAACAACTACTTTTTTTTGTTCTAATTTTGCTATTTTCCAGTACGCTCCTTGCTGATGTCGACAGCCTGGCGATCATAGATCCCGTTGAAGGATTTCCAGCAGTAATTGAGCCCGAGATCCTCGATACAATGATGATCTCATTCCAGGTGTACGATGAATTCGGAGGTTTCGTAACCGGACTGACAATTGATGATTTTATGGTAAAATTCGGTGACGAGTACTGCGAAAAAGTAACACTAGTTGAAGCAGCAAATGTTTATACAATGGAACTTGTGCCCTATGAACATGTTGTCGAGGGACTCTATAATATTACACTTACCTATGATGATGGATTGAAATTATCTGTTTCAACCATACTGGAATATGGAACTTTGTATACATATAGCCCCTTGATCGAAAACGGATTACTCTGGTTGAAGTATTATAGAAATGCTGATGGTTCATGGAACTGGAGTTCGCAATACCACAACCTTGGTGTCACCGCACTCTGTCTTCAAGCATTTCTCGGAAGAGGTTATGATGTAGAAGATCCCTTACATGGACAAGTTGTGGAAGATGCCATCAACTTTATACTAGCAAATCAGTGGAGTGGACCTTTCTATACCTATTCAAGTCATCTTATGTATGAGAACTGCATGGCGATCGTCGCACTGACCTCAGCTTTAAAAACAACACTTCCTGGAGATCTTGATACTCTTATTACTAATGCTCTGCCTGCCGCTCTTGCCTACATCACTGATCCAGTTGATACAACATGGAGTAGGGTTAGCTGGCGCTACAACAGTGGTTATACAAGCCAGGACGGCGGTGATATGTCTGTAAATCAGTGGACTTATCTCGCAATTGAAGGAATGGAATATACCGAAAAAGACATTTGGAATAAGATCTATAATTATATGGATTATCACAAAGCAACGAATGGCACAGCAGCGTGGCTGGGTTATCAGGAACCAAACACCCGTCCCCGCGGTAACACAATGGCAGCGATATGGGGCTTGAACCTTGCAGCGAATCATGGAATTGGTGCAGCAACACCTTTAGCTGAAAAATGCTATTCTTATGTAACTAGTGGTTATACTGTTTCATCCCTGATTAGTGCAGCGAGTTTGCATAGTCAATGTGTCTATTCCGGTGCTGGATATTATTACTATATTTATGAATTTGCAAAAGCTTTTGCACTCGGTGGAAAAACTCAAATTCATGGAGAAAATTGGTATAATACCCTTTATTCACGAATCAATGGTCAGCACTGGGTAGATGCTGCAAATGATTACTATTACTGGAGAACCGGCTGGACAGATCCTACTAATTATTATATTGACTGGGCAGGACTTGGCGATCATGGGAATACGGCTCTGGCATTGCTTGCTCTTGAAGTCGGAACGGTTCCTGATGACAGCAGGATTTCAGTGAAACTTCACGGTGCCAGAGATGATGAACTACATCTCATCGTGTATGACGGTGATGGAAAATTTGCAGGCGTAAATGAGTACGGTGTTTGGGTCACAGAGATACCTAATTCACAATGGATCTCTACGGGCGCAGTACAGGAATTGAGTATAGATCTTGCAATGGCTGCAAATCTTACAGTTGAGATCTCCAATACCGGCAATGATTCTACTGGTTATGAGATCATCATGCAATCCTATGTGGGCGATAATATGACGAGTGAGTTTACTCATACTGGCGTTGTTCAAGCTCAACAAATATTGGGAACCAGTGTAACTATTAATGCTATCGGTGGACTGACGATCTACACTTCTCCTCCTGAAGAATTCCCTAACATGATGCTCTCAATTGATTCTAAAACCTTTGACGCATATTCACCTGGCCAGGGACTCTATTTTAATTTCGATATTATGGAAATTGGCGGAGCTAAATCTTTGTATGATATTGATATTTATGCAGATAATCTTGTTGATAGTTATGGCAATATTGTTCCTTCAGATAGTATATTGATCAATCCTACCTTAATTGATTCAATCTCAGCATCAGGTCAAGAGACTGTCTATTGTGTTATTAATGTGCCGATGGATATCATAATGGCAAATACCTACAGCGGTAAGATCTATGCAGAAGCGAGCGGAATTGGAAGGAAAAGCATCAGTCTTTACCTCGCTCCTGATTCACTCGTTCTCGATGTAGTGGACAATACCGGCGGATTTCCTGCTTCTGGCGGCTCAACTGTCAGATATACAATACACTATGGGAATCCTCTTACAACTACATTGTACGGTGTTGACATCTTCGATCAACTTCCTGATACATCCTATATGATCTTTAAGGACTGCTCGGGCAGTGGTGTTTATGATACGGATAATCATCTTGTATACTGGCATCTCGATGAGCTTCAGGCTGGAGAGATCGATCAGCAGGCATGGGTCGAAGTAACTGTAAATCCGAATCTTGCTGATACGACAACTGTGATGAATAATGTGTCACTCTCAAGCGACTTGCCAACACTCTATGCAAGCATCGCGACCAGTCTCACACCAATGTCTACGATCGATGAACCGTACTTTAGACCTAATCCATTTAATCCGGAATTATATACCGGTGAAACATTTCCAAATTTTGATGATCCAACTTCTCCTCTCACCAAACTGAGAATTTATGACTCGGCAGGTGAGCTTGTAAAAGAAGCTCAAGATGTCAGCAGCATATCATTGCTGTGGGATGGTAAAAATGAATACGGCGACTATGTTGCAAATGGTGTTTATTTTATCATCGTTGAAAATCAAGCTGGCGAGAAACAGATCGTTAAAGTAGCGATATTACGCTAGGAAAGGAGATAACAAAATGAGAACATATAAAATAATCAAAACATTACTTTCTTTCGTGGCAATACTTGGGTTGTTCACCTCCTTTGCATTTGCAGAAGAAGATCTTTCTGGTGGACAGGGTGGTGCATTCCTGAGAATTCCAGTTGGTGCTCGTCCAGCTGGTCTGGGAAATGCCTTTACTGCTATTGCCGATGACGGCTCTGCTCCTTTCTACAATCCCGCAGGTCTCTGCCAGATAACGGGCACTCGTCTTGGTGCAATGTACAATATCATGAGTCTGGACAGGATGAACTACCAGGCATCGATCATTGTGGGCAGTAAGCGTGATGCAGCTCTGGCAGTTACCTTTAACAGTTTTGGCGTGGGAGATATCATTGAAGTGCTCCCCGGTCAAGGTCCCAGCGGTAATACCTTTAGTGCCACTGATATGGCTCTTGGTATTTCTGCAGGCGGAAAGATCATTCCTTTGCTGAGCGTAGGCGCAGGAGCTAAGTATGTCACGCAGTCTATTGATGAGAATAAGGCAACAGGTTTTGTCTTTGATCTCGGTGCATTGGTTGCTTCTCCTGTTTCAAGCGGACTGATAAAACAGATACGTGCCGGTGCAAGCTTGATGAACTTCGGCGGAAAAATGAAATGGGATACTGATTCTGATCATGAAGATACAATACTTCCTATGCTGAGAATTGGTGCTTCTGCAGATCTTCAACTCACCTCCTTTGATGTGATCGGAACTGCGGAAATATCTCAATCACTTGGACGCGAAGGCGATCAGAAAAATGATTTCAAACTGCATCTTGGCGTTGAAGGATGGCTTGCAAATCTGTTTGCAGTGCGTGCCGGTCTTGATGGAGAAGATTTCACAATGGGCGCTTCTATCATGTTTGGTGATTTCCGATTCGACTATGCCTACATAACCGATTATCTTGATGAAGGTGCGACTCACAAACTTGCAATTGACTTAGGATTCTAAGCGAAGAAAGAAAAACTATATTAACGGCTTTGTCCTGATTATTCGGGATGAAGCCGTTTTTCTTTATATTTAGAAATAGTTAAAATATCTAGTACATCAAGGCTGTATTTAAGGGGATTAAATAAAGTATTAGTAATGAGCACGACTTCGAATGATTAATCGTGATTTCGGTGTGTCAGTCTTTTTATCAGGGCGTATTGTAAGAAGCCCGACGTTTTCCGCTTTGCTAAAATTAGAAGTGTCTCCTTGCGAATTCTCTACCTGATCCTGATTTCAGATATTTTTCAAAGGCAATTGCTTTCTCTTTAGAATGAAATGTGAAAAAATTCTGAATGGTCCAAGGTTTGAATTTTGCAATATGTGGACATCCTCCTGAATTATGTTTATGTAAACGAGTTTGTATATTTTCTGTGAATCCAGTATAATTCTTTGTTAGATCTTTCTCACTTTGGAGGATATAGACATAGTGAAAAGTATTCATAATGACGTGCCAGGTCGTAGTCTTGGAGCAAAAATAAACAGTAGATTAAAGTTATGATACCGCCTTCATTTCATTACGGCGTGTCAGTCTTCGCTTTCTGCTCCGCTCCAAGCGAAGACTGGTGGAGGTGGCGGGAGTCGAACCCGCGTCCAGAGATTTGGCTGTAAGAAATTCTACATATTTAGAACATCGTAATTTGGTCGTCTCAGAAAGAACAATGCACAAACCTTTCAGAAACCAAGCCTATTAAGCTTCAACACTGTGTATAGACATCGCAGCATCTGAGCCATTAAAAACGGCATTTAACAGGTTGTCAATGGCACCATCCTATCAAATGAGTTGCATGATTATGCAGCTAGTGCTAGATTTTCATCTGCATTTACAATTTAGTATCACCATGTTTAACGGGATAGGTAATCTGCCCGATATGCTATTCTTACCTCCGCAGTCCCTGTCGAAACCAGTCACCCCCTATGTATCTGTCAAAAAGCGTATTATGTAAAAATAATATAGAACAAGAAAAATTATCGTCAAGATTGGATGTAAAGAAAACTGTGATATTGTTTATCATACACATTCGTTACGAAATCAGTATCCATTACATTTCGCCTTGCTAAAGAGGGTTTTCGTAATGAAAATCTATAATAATATATTCAATTTTTTTTCGTTTTTTTCGCTTGCCACGGCGTAGTGTGAAACAGGGTCCGTTGCTTTATTATTCTGATCTCATCAACACAAGCGATCCCACAGGAATGCCAATGTGACCAGCTATCACTTCGCATTTTACTCTGAGAAGGAAAAATATCTCCCGTTCTTCGTCGGAAAGTCCTTCATAATTTCCTTGACCCTTGCTTATGACCATGTCGGCTTTTAGAAACAACTCATTGAATTCACTACTGCATTTTGAGAGAATTGTGCCCGGAACTGCTGAACCGGAGGACACGATCTTAGCAAACTTATCTATACCAGCCCGTTTTGCATCCACTTCGACAACATCATTTATAACGGGCCTGCCGCGCACACCAAAATACACTTTTTTACCAGCAAGCTGTTCGATGAGCAATCGGTCAAATACTGACTCGCCGGCATTGTCCCCAATATAGAGTATTGTTTCAGATTCATCAAACCTTTTTCTGAATATTTCGTAATCATTAATAGTGAGTTCTTTATGAATGATTGCTTCAATTTCAGCAGGAATATCTACAGTATGATGGATCGCAAAGTCGATGACATTTCCTGCAATTGCCATTTTAATTGCAGTGAATAGGGGATCGCTGCTTTCTGCAATAAGCTGTTCGCAAAAAGGAACGAGTTGTAGTGCTTCATCGGTGTTCTGGTTTTTCATTTGCTTATAAGGGTCGTCTATACCAGTTACTTCCCGGATTTTTCCATAAATGAATTCTCCAATTTCAGCAGAGGTTTTATCTAAGGATATTTCAGGAAAGAGTGAGCCGACTGCATCTATGACGGATTTTATTACTTTCGGATCATCGGTGAACAATCTTGCTGCACGGAGGGCTTGTTGTATATAGCAGGGGAAGCATTCAAAATAGGTTTTCATTTAATCCTTTCAAGATCTGTCAGGGAATGGTCCCTGACAACTCGGTTTAAAAAATTAACAAATTCATTGCTTATAAGTTATTATCAATCGAGCCATCTGGAAGCATGTTATCAGGATGATAGTGCCCGGATTCTTCCATTTCATAGCGCACACATTTTGACCAATCACCTTTACAGTAATTCACTATCCATTTTTCATCAAGTTTTCCAGCTTCATAATAGTATTTCATAGGACATACAGGATACCATTTGCATTGAATTATTTCGGATATTTTATCATTAGCATTCATTATTTTATAAACAGTAAATTGGAGAAGAATTTATTTGTCAAAAAAAGTTTGAAAGTTTGAAAGTTTTATGATTTTTCATTGGAATTGACCTTGCTTAAAGTAGAGAAGAACACTCTAAAAAGGGAATGGCTTTTTGCACCATTCCCAGATTAATAGTATAGATTAGCAGTTTTCTTTGTTATTTTTAATATTCTCAATTGCGTTTTCTGCAGCTTTAATAAGCAGATATTTTGTTGGCGCTGTTGTGAGGAGAGGGTGTGTGCCTACCTGGAATGAGATAAGTTCATAAACTGTCACCGCTTTTTGAATTGCAAGACTGATCGTATTGATCATTTCACCAACCGATTTTCCTCCGAGTATCTCACCACCGATTATTTCACCATTTTCAGGCGATACAATAAGCTTCACGATGAGATTTTTTGCACCTGGCAATTTCCCGGGGTGTCTGTCTACATCCTGTGCTTTTCCGATCACGAACTGCACATTCGCATCCAAAGCAGTCTGCTCGATCGCACCAGCTGATGCAAAGACTATACCATTGATTTCTGTAGAAAAGACAGAGAGTGTTCCGGCAAAATGCCTGAGAAGTTTGATGCAGAAAAGATTGTTGCCCAGTACTCGTGCTTCTGCTGTCGCAGTTGAAGCGAGCATGATATTATCGGTTCGTCCAGTGATAAAGCCGATAGTTTGCGAGCAGTCGCCAACTGCATAAACATCTTTCACAGAAGTACGTAAATAGTTATCCACACGTATTGTACCACGGTCGTTTATTTCAATTCCTGCTTCTTGTGCAAGTTCGCAGTTCGGCACATAACCTATTGAGCAGATAACCAGATCGGCTTCAATAGTCTTACCATTGGAAAGAAGAACACTTTTTACTTTTCCATTTTCTCCAATGATCTCTTCTGCTTTTTGCCCTGTGTAGAGATGAACGCCGGCATCTTTTACGATTTCGTCAGCTTTCTCTGCAAAATCTACTGAGAATGCTCGGTATAGACAATGGGGCTCAGCTTCGATAAGGGAAACGGTCTTATCCTGATGTTTTGCAAGCTGTTCTGAAAGTTCTACACCAATAAAGCCAGCTCCTATGACGACAATATTCTTAACAGCATCGGTTTTCTTTTTCAAGCTGTCGATATAGGTATAACTTTTTTTGATATATTCGACACCTTCGAGATCATATCCCTTGATAAATTTGGGAATAAGTGGACTGGAACCGGTTGCAAATACCAATTTTTCATAACCAATTTCTTTGCTTGATTCGGTAACGAGAAATTTTTCTTCAGTATGTATTTTTGTTACTGTATCGACTAAAACTTCTCCACCTACATCGATGAACTGTTTTGGACCCATCTTATTTTGGTCGATATTTTCCAGATCATGAAAGATATATGGGATTCCACATGGGACGAGTCCTTTTTCCTCTTTTTTGATCATCAGAAATGTTTTTTCCGGATGTCTTTTCTTTGCAGTAACACCTGTGATGATTCCTGATGGACCTCCACCAATAATGATAACATCATACTTTTTCATTTTCAAATCCTTTCTTTATTGAGACTTTTTGTTTTATTTGTTTAGGTTAAAAATTTCTTGTGAAATGTTGCTACACAGATAAAGTAAAGAATTGATTGTCAAATTATATACCAATGTAGTAAGTAAAAATTTTATATTCCCCAAATCATACGAATTAAAAGTATGATCTAACGGGTTTTTCTGGTATATTAAAAGATTTATTGAACTGCTTTCATGAGGTTCCGTAATGTGATAAAATTCTTCACGGAGGTTTCATAAAAGTGTTGATTATATAATAGCAATGCAGGATGGGAAAGAGGAAAGATCGTCATACTTTCAATGATATATGATTTTGCTATGACATCAGAGAATTCCTTCCTTGAGAATTGATGAAGATCATATTTTTCAAAAAGATATTTTGTTGAATAAAAGCCCAAAGGAACGATGATAGCAGGTTGAACAGCTTCAATTTCTTGATCTAAATAGTATGAACATGCTTTGATCTCTCTTTGCTTTGGTCTACGGTTTTTTGGAAGCGTACATTTGATGAGGTTGGTCAAATATAAATCATCTTCATTGATATTAGATTCCTTCAGAAGTGCATGCAGAATGTTACCGGAAGGTCCAATGAACATTCTGTTTTCCATGTCTTCCAATTCTCCAGGAGCTTGAGCAATAAGCATTACATTGGCTTTGCGATTGCCTTCGCCTGTGAGTGCGTGTGTTCTTGTTTCATTTAGAGAACATCGAGCGCACCTTTGAAGCTCTTCATGTGTAAACATGATCCTATTTTGGTAAGCAGATTACTTATTGATCAGAACAAAAGATGAGTCCTCTCTTCACCTTTGTTCCATTCTTTTTCAATATTTTCGACATTTTCGGAAATTTTATTTATGCCCACATCAATATTATCATCCTTAATGACTATGCACACAAACTTCTTTTTTATACGTTTGATGTTTGGTCCGAAAACCTTGGATACAACGACAGTCACGTTCTCTTTCAAAAGCAATGAGCTGATCCCTTTTGCTTTTTTAGGATCTGCATGTACGTCCTCTTCTTCATCAACGGAGTTTTCGATCCTTTTTACAAAAGAAACATGATTTTCATCAAGTTCATAGATGTCATAATAATGAGCATCACCAAAATGCCTTCCTATCAATGTTTTCCCATCATCTGTGGCAAAGGCGACGTTGAGTTTCATGTAACTTACAACTCACCTTTTTTATAGGCATCATACGCTTGTTTGGCTGTCATTGAACCTGCACCAGTAATAATTTTAATATTACCTTTTTGCAGAGCTGTAGCAGCATTTCCACCCGGTCCATTGCCGGTAATGAGGATATCGGGTTTTTGTTCGAATAGTTTTTGTGCTGTTCGTGGACCCGCGCCATGTGCTACTTCATTGATATCAGTGTTGTCAACTGATGTGAGTTCATCTTTTTCTTCATCATAAATAAGAAAATAATCTGTTCTTCCAAATCTGGAATCCATAGGGGAGTCCCATTCTTTTCCTTTTGTAGTAAATGCGATTTTCATTTTATCTCCATTTTATTTTTTTTGGCTCACGAATTTTCACGGATGCACACGGATTTATTTTTACATTTAAATCTTATCGGCATTTTCATAAACAATATATTCATTTCTTTATCCTTTATATCAGCGAATATCTGTGAGCAATTATTTTTTTTGGCTCACGGATTTTCACAGATATATATTACAAATATCAAATTTTATTTTCAGTGTTAGTCCGAGAATTTTTATATTTTTTCAATTCATTATCATAAATTTTTCTTTTGAATTCAGGTTTTTCTCCGAAATTAAGTAAAAGCCCAACCTCGATATTTGTTGCAGTAAGATACGAAAGAAGTTGTGCTTCGTCCTGTTTTGTTAATGTTTTAATAGCTTTTAATTCAAGAATGATCTTATCCTCAACAAGAATATCTGCATAGTATTCGCCAACAATTTCATTGTCATACATTACGTTAATTGGAAATTGATTCTTACAGTCCAGACTTATTTTATTCAATTCGATCATCATTGCATTTTCATACACTTTTTCAAGGAATCCGTATCCAAGAGTGTTATATACATTATAAAAAGCTTGAATGATTTTTGAACTAAGTTCTTTATATTTCATGTTATAGCTCACTGGTTTACGCAGATAAACATGGTTTAGAATTATAAAGCTTTTTTATTGTTGTCATTTCTAATAATATATATATATTTTTTACGATGTATCTGAGAACTGAAACATTTTACTGAAAATATTTTTTTTAAATAAGGAATAAAATCTGTGTTCATCAGTGAAAATCCGTGAGCTTGATTATCTTCTTCCAACTATCTCTTAAAATAATTTTCAAGGTTTCGGAATTGCTTTCAATAATTGTTTTTCCATCAGTCATTGCGGCAGTAAAGCTCTCATCGTAAGGAAGATTTGAAATATGATCTATCGAATTTTTCTCACAAAAATCGCGAATTTTCTCTGCGATTTCAATATTTATATCATACTTGTTTATAATGCAGCCTGCAGGCAATTTGAAATTTTGAATGAGTTCAAACACTCTCTGCATATCATGAAATCCCGAAAGTGTGGGCTCTGTTACAAGTATTACGTAATTAGCTCCAGATAGTGAAGATACGACTGGGCACCCGATGCCGGGAGAACCATCCACAAGAATAATATCTTTCCCGGTTTCCTGAGCAATATTCTTTGCTTCCTTTTTGACTTTTGCGACCAACTTTCCGGAATTATCAGCACCAATACCGAGTTTGGCGTGTACCATTTTGGTTTCACTTTTAATTTTTGAAATATACCATTTGCCGACATTTTGCTCTACCATTTGTATTGCTTTCAAGGGACAGATCTCAGCACAATAAGCACATCCTTCGCAATCAAGATTAATTATATTGTAATAATCATCAATTTTTTTAACCGCATCAAATCTGCACACCTGCTGACATTTTCCGCATTTCATGCAGAGGTTTTGATCGATAACTGCTTTGAAGCCTGAATAGAAATCTTCTGCGTGTGAAAAATCCGGCTGAAGAAGAAGGTGCATATCAGCTGCATCGACATCACAATCCGCGATGATGGCATTTTTTCCTGCAAGCATTGCAAATGCAGCAGTGATAGAGGTTTTACCTGTTCCACCCTTTCCGGATATAATAACTATTTCTTTCATGACAGCACCTCGCACACTTTGAGATTCTTTATAATAGTATTGAATGCAGAACGTACCTCTGGAATTGCTTCTGAGAGCAGTTCACCCTTTGCATAAGCTATTGCAGCTTTTTTCATATTAGGAATTTTACCGAGGAGAGGGATACGTTCTTTTTCACAATAACGTATCACATCATCGTTTCCAATACCATAGCGGTTTATAACTACCCCAAAATCCTTTTTCAATTCTCTCATAACCTCCACTGCGAGCGTGAGATCATGCAACCCAAAAGGGGTGGGCTCTGTTATTAAAATGATATAATCCGCATCCTTTGTTGCTTCGATAACCGGACATGAAGTTCCCGGAGGTGCATCAAAAATTCGCAGTATTTCAGGGGGAAATTTCGTGTCCACATACTCGATTGTCTGCGAGATCAAAGGAACTGCCTGCTCTTCACCGACATTGAGTTTTCCTTCAACAAAATGAAGCTCATTATCTTCAAATTCAGTGATCTTTCCTACTTCATACGATTTCATAGGGAGCGCATTCTTGGGACATAACTCAGAACACGCATAGCAGCTATGACAGAGTTGATTGAAAACCAGCACTTCTTCCCATAATTTAATGACTGCATTGAATTTGCACACGCGCTGGCAGTTACCGCAGAGTATGCACTTATCTTTGTCCCATTCCGAGATCATCTTAAAAACTTTTTTCTCCTGAACCTTTTTTCCTTTTATGAAAAATCCTGAGTTGGGTTCCTCGACATCAAGGTCTGTGAGAATGACAGAACAATTCTGGGAAAGCATAAATGCAAGATTCGTTGCGAGAGTTGTTTTTCCCGTACCGCCCTTTCCGCTTGCAATTGCAATTTTCATATATTCACCTTATCTATTTTGTGCGTTCGAATATTTCGAAGTTGTTACCAAATTTATCCTGAATGAAAACAAGTGAGTGAGGTTCTTTTTCAACTATTGTTAAAGGATAATTCATCATTTTTACTTTTTGGATAAAAGCTTTTCTGTCATCGACTTCGATACATAGATGAGAGTAATTGTTTCTCGAGGGGAGCTTTGTGATAAATATTTCGAAAATATCGGCTCCGTTGGTAAGTCTTGTCACAGGTACTTCTTCATAGAAACCAAATAATTGCTGATTGAGCTGCTTGGTAAGAGTAAATTCTTTTTCGATAGTCAGTCCGAGTATATTTTGGTAAAAATTCTTGATTTCAGAAGGATCTTTTATTGTGAGTCCAACGTGTTTTATCATTTTGCACCTCGCCCATGAAAATATTCTTCCATCCGATCGAATGCAGTATTGATCATGTCTTCATCAACGCAGAAAGATAAGCGCAGATGACTTTCTCCGGTTGGACCAAAAGCAATTCCCGGAGTTGTAGACACTTTTGCTTTTTGCAGTAGATTTACACAGAAATCTATAGAATCATTGCCTGCATCGACCAGTATTTTGGGGAACATCAAATATGAGCCGGTTGGTTTTACATAGGAAAAAACATCGTCGAGACGGTCGAGTCGGTCGCACAGAAGATCACGTGCGGATTTATAATGAGTTCGGAATTCATCGACGCAATCCTGAGATCCTTTCAACGCTTCGAGAGCTGCATATTGTGAAATCACAGGCGCGCAGATCGCAAAAGGTATATGTGCTTTTTTTATTTGAGGGATCAACTCTTCATTTGCATGAAGATAGCCGATCCGCCAGCCGGTCATTGCGTAGGTTTTTGTGAAAGTATAACAGGAAATGACATTATTGTGCACTTCCGGGATCGATGCAATACTGAAGTGTCTATGACCATCATACACAAAATATTCGTATGCTTCGTCAGTAATGATCACAAGATTGTTTTCGATAGCGATTTTGGCAATTTCTCTTAATGTCTTTTCTGGAAATATTGTTCCTGTTGGATTGTTTGGACTGCAGAAGAGTATTGCTTTTGTTTTCGGAGTAATCGCTTTTTTGATGTCGTCAATATGAAGTGCGAACTCATCCTCTTCATGAAGCGGAACGAAAACAGGTTTTCCTGATGCAAGTAATACCTGTCGCACATGAGTGGAATAGGTAGGGGAAGGAACAATTACTTCATCACCGGGATCGATACAGGCCATTACTGCGGAAGCAATGCCCTCGATTGCCCCAACAGTCACTAATATCTGGTTTGGATTCGCATCAATATTGTTATCTCTATTCAGTTTTTTTACAATTTCTTTTCTGAGTTCAAGCAGTCCGTCACTTGGAGAATATCCTCCAACCAGTCCTTTTTCGATCGCTTCAATTGCAGCTTTATTGATATGTTCAGGAGTTCCTGATGTTGGTTTTGCCCAGGAGAGAAATGCCACATCCTCGAGTTGTTTTGAAAGACGCGTCATTTCATGGATGGCAGATTTGCTGATCGAACTTACGCGTTTTGAGGTTAGACTTTTTCTATTCACAGGTGTTCCTTTTCTGAAAAATTTTCTATTATTGTATTTCTATTACTTTTCCTGCTCCACCTTCAATATATTTTTCGGCATAGCGCTTTTTTATCTCTTTGATATGCTCTGTACAGTGGGTAGGACACACAAGCGTGAGTGGCTCGAGTAACTCATATTCTGTGAATCCATGAAATCCACCAATAATAGCATAAGGTTCTCCGAATTGTCGTGCTGTTTCCAGAATGAGTCCTATTCCCGGATGTGAGCATCCAACAATGATCACCAATCCTTTAGATGTTTTCACGATCAATGACTGCTCAATGTTATCAAGTTCACCAGTGGAATAAATGCCTTCACTCAGTTCCATCGGTTTATCAACAGATATGAGGTGTTTTACATTATGAATTCCACGAACTGATGGGGGAATATAGAGCGTCACATCCTTATTATTCGAGAGAAATGAAGATAATCCGCCGATATGATCGTAGTGATTATGTGAGATAAAGACCTCATCAATTTCAGCAGGTTCGATGTGCAGTTTTTCCATGTTTGATAAGAGAACATTTCCATTGTCACCAGTATCAAAAAGAATTTTTTTCTCATTAACTTCGATGAGGGCTGCGAATCCCCATGATGCTTGTAGAGCAGGATCGTAAGCAGTATTATCAAAAATAATAGTAATTTTCATAAGTATAATTAACAGATTTAATGACAATTTCCGTGTCCCGGTCCTTTACCTTCGCCGTGCTCACACAAGCTGTCACCTTCAGCGAGTGTGCCTTTGATGTATTCATCAATAACACAGTCGATATCTCCCTGTACACCGATGATCCAGTCCATATCATAGGTTTGAAAAAGCTGTTGAGCTCTGTTTCCCATGCCGCCTGCTATGATTGTTTTACAACCGAGCTCATGAAAATAATTAGGCAGCACATTAGGTGCATGTCCGGGATTTGGGAGTATTTCTTTTTTTTTGATGGCTCCATTTTCGATATCTACAAGTGTAAATTCAGGGCATCGTCCGAAATGTTGTGCAACATTCCCATTTTCTGATGAGATCACTATTCGCATTGCTTCTCCTAAAATTTATTTGTTATTCTCTTGTCATTTTTGCGCCGCATTTAGGGCATGTTTTGTTAAGGCAAGGTACACCCTGGGCGTGAGGTTCTTTGTAACCGCATGAAGGGCATATGCAAGATCCACCCGGACCTGCAAAGTTACCTCCCTGTCCTCGACCTTGCCCTTGTCCTCCGCCCATTCCTTTGCCTTGACCGTTTCCTCTTGGCATGTTATTCTCCTTTCTCAGTGTCAATCACTGAATAGGTGCTTTCTATTTCGGCAGATGATTTTCTTTCATCTGTGATCTGTTTTGTTTTGAATCGACTGACTAAAGCATTCACTGTTCGTCGTGAAATGCTATCCGGTTTACGAAGATCATTTACGATCGCACCAACCATTGGGATGACGAGAGTGCGCCATACCGAGACGCTTCCATCTTTTTTTGTGAATGCGCCAAAGCAGCCACCGCGTCTTCGACCTGTGCCGGGACCGCGTCCTTCCGGACCTGTGCCGTTTCTTCTTGGCATAAAAACTCCTACTTTTTTACCACAGAGGACACAGAGGTTTTTTTACTAAATTTCTCTGTGCTCTCTGTAGTTTTTATTCATAATTATGATTACTATTTCTCTGCAGCTCTGATCTCTTTGAGTCGAGCTTCGATGTGCTTCATGTTTTCTTTCAGCATGTTGAGTTCGTTCTCAAGATAATCTCTCTCATTTTCTGCTTGAGCAGATTGGGGATAGGGTGCATAGGAAACTGGATAGGCGGGTGCAAAACCTCTACCATATCCTCTTCCGCGTCCGAAACCGCGATTATATCCAAGTCCCATTCCTCGACCGAATCCACGGTCATAGTAACCTCTTGCGCCAGCCGCATTCATGTAACCGGGTCTGTCATTACCTGCACAAAAACCAGCAGCTCTTCCTGTCATTGGTCCTACACCATTAGGACCTGTTCTGTCTCCACGTGGCATTGTATGCCTCCTTGTATTTAATATTTTTAACCACAAAAAACACGAAAAAAACGAAAATTAACATAAAAAATTTTTTCGTAATGATCGTATTTGATTCAATTACATTACATATTCTTCTACATAGATTTGTAATATTTATTTCGTGTCCTTTCGTGACTTTATTGGTTTTAATAATTTTCATCTGCCTGGACCAAATCTTCCGCGATTGCGACCTTTACCACCCTGGTAATACATATTTAGGTTTTCAAGGTCATCATCATTGCATTCGGGACATTTTTCCGGAGCTTGTCTCGAGTAGTTGGAGAGTGAGCCGCAACTTCTGCATCGAACCACATGATTCAGAAATTGGAAGTCACCACCACCGATTGATATTTCTTTCCCGTCAATGATCCCGGAAGCGATCTTTTTTCGTGCTTGATCGATGAGTCGGGTAAAGGTCGGACGGGAAATTCCCATCTTTTCTGCAGCATCTTTGTGCTCGAGTCCTTCGTAATCAGCAAGACGGAGTGCTTCGTATTCATCGACTGAAAGATCGACTACATCCAGTAAACGTGCGGGGATACCCACAGGTTTGAATCTGCTGCAAATTGGCGGCTTACTTACGCGCCTGATCTTTCTTGGTCGTGGCATTTCTTTTTCCTTATTATGAACTTATGTTCAAAACTTAAGCATACCAATCGGATTGTCAAATAAAATATGAAAATATAAAAAACCGAAGACGATAATGCCATTATCGCCTTCATGTTCATCATAAATAATTGAATCAATTATTTACATTCCACGTTCAATAATTCTTTGCCCTCTGCATCATTATATACAAAGGTGACTGCTACTTTGTTTTTCCTGAATAAAGCAAAATCCTTGGAGGTTTTGTAATGATTGAGAAGTTGTGTTTTCATATTATTCAGGTTTTCTTCGTTAAGTGCATTCGGATCAACCTTGAGCATAGTGTAGGTATAGATCATACTCATATCCTGTCCTGCACCCACGTGGTCAAGGCGAACATTTTCCGCAACGATCTTCGGGCACTCCTTCGTCATCTCTTCACACAATTCTACCAGTTCTTCCTGTGTCATACGATCTGGTTTACGGAAAAGAAAATAAAGTACCACAGCGATAATAACTACAGCTGCTACGATGATTGCTATTAACATGGTTTTCCTTTCTAAAAATATTTTTATTATTACAGCTTCATCAAAATATTATCAGCAACTTCACTGAATCGCTTGCCTGCTTCAGTATCTGCATTTTCACCAATAAACGGTTTGCCAGTGTCGCCAGACTGAACAACTTTCACATCAAAAGGAATTCGTCCAAGAAGGTCAATATTGAAATCTTTCAATGCTTTTTCGCCGCTTCCAGCTTTGAACAATTCGATATGCTGTCCGCAGTGGGGACACAAGATCTCAGTCATATTTTCCACAATGCCGAGTACTGGAATTTCTAATTTCTTTGCAAAATTGATTGCTTTTCGAACATCGAGATATGCAATTTCCTGGGGGGTGGATACAATGACTACTCCTGTAATGTTTTTGAGAATTTGTATGACGCTCAGCGGTTCGTCGCCTGTTCCCGGAGGACAGTCAACAATTAAATAATCTAGTGCAGGCCATTCAATATCTTCCATGAACTGCTTAATAAGATTCATCTTCATAGGTCCACGCCAGATGACCGGAGCGTCCGGATCCTGAAGCAAAGATGCGATGGAGAGCACTACAAGGTTATCGGTTACCTGCACCGGAGCAGGGGATTGTCCTTCATGATGCATTAATTTTTTATCTTCGGTTCCTGTCATTTTTACGACTGAGGGACCGTGAATATCCGTATCGAGAATACCGACCTTGTTTCCTTTTTCTGCAAGTGTGTATGCAAGGTTGACTGCAATTGTGCTTTTCCCAACTCCGCCCTTGCCACTCATGACCACGATTGTATGTTTGATGTTTTTCAAATTCTTTTCATACAATTCCTTCTTCTTTTCCTGTTGATCCTGTTGGACATCTGTCATTTCAATCTCCTGATTTTATTCATTTTATACATACAAGGTATGGGATAAATCGAATTGTCAAATTAAAAGCAAGAATTTTTTATTATCTCTGATAAATTGACAGAATCGAGTCTCCATATGAAATATATACAGTACATAATTAGGAGAAACAATGAAAAAAATAATAATGCTTTGCGTTATCTTATTTTGCACATATACTCTTCTCGCAGATGAACCTCCTGAAGAAGAACCACAAAAATATACTCTTGATCAAGCACACGAAATATTTGCAGTTGATTTCTTTAATAGGACATGGGACTTCCTTGATAAATCGGAAAGAATATACGAAGAAAATGAAGTTATGCTCAATCTTGCTCATGCATCACTCATGCACTGGTCGATCATAGGAGAGCCCATAAACATGCAGCGCGGAGAGTGGATGGTCGCACATGTGTACACGATTCTCGAAAGAGGAGAACCAGCGCTTCATCATGCACAGAACTGCCTTAATATTACAGAGAAATTCGGCTTTGATGATTTCGATCTCGCCTTTGCATATGAAGAGTATGCACGCGCGCTTGCTTTGAATGACAAGGATAATTGGAAAGAATATTATGATCTGGCAAAGGGTGCAGGTGAACTTATAGCTGAAAAGGGCGATCGGGAATATTTCCTTCAAGTTCTCGATGAAGGACCTTGGTTTGGAAAGAGATAAGAAATAATAATAGATGAAACAAAAAGACTTTAAACTCACACATCACGTTCGGGCTGCCGGCTGAGCTGGTAAAGTAAGTCCGGCGGACTTAAAAAAGATTATGCATGGGATCGAGTGGCAAAAAAATGCTCGTACCTTAGTAAGCTTTGAAGAAAATGATGATGCAGGGGTATATCAAGTTTCTGATGATGTGGCATTGGTTCAAACTGTCGATTTTATCACTCCGGTTGTTGATGATCCCTATACATTCGGGCAGATTGCAGCAGTTAATAGTCTCAGTGATATTTTTGCTATGGGTGCCCAGGTTCATACAGTTATGAACCTCGTAATGTATGATTCCTGCAATGTCAAACAAGAAATGCTCAATGATATTCTGCGCGGGGGACTTGATAAGATCACAGAAGCAGGGGGCATTGTTCTTGGTGGTCATACGATCGAAGATATTGAGATGAAGTATGGTCTTTCCGTAACCGGTTTGGTTCATCCAAATAAGTATGTGCGAAATAACACAGCCCAACCTGGAGATAGATTAATTCTTACAAAACCACTTGGCATGGGAGTAATTACCACTGCACTGAAAGCGGGAAAAGCTCCGCAAAAAGCAATTGAAAAAGCAATCTTCCACATGACCTTTCTGAATAAGACTGCTTCGGAAATAGCTGTTGAAATTGGAGCGCATGCAATGACAGATGTAACCGGTTTTGGTCTGCTGGGACACCTCTATGAGATGACCCATGAAGGAGTATCAATTGAGATAGAGCATAAAGCAATACCGATCATAGAAGAAGCACATGCATTGGCAGAATTGGGAACATTTCCCGGTGGTTCAAAACGAAATATGAAGTATTATTCCCAATTTGTTGCATTCGCTGATCCTTCCATATCTGAAGGAGAAAAATTGCTTCTGTATGATGCTCAAACATCAGGTGGACTACTCATTGCAGTTGCGCAAGAAGAAGCTGATACATTGCTTGAATCATTAAAAGGTGCAGGTATCGAATGGTGTGCTGAGATAGGGAAAGTTTACGAAAATAAAATCAGGGAAATTTCCATCACATAAATAATTTGACAGAGGAAACTCCTTTTTATTAATTCATAATTAATCTATTAATCGGAGGATAGTATGAAGCGATTAATTGTGATTATTGGAATTTTTTTACTACCGGTTATGCTCTTTTCAGCACAACTCAAACCCACAACTACACCCTCAAAATATCTGGATATCACAAAAGTACTTGAATCGGGGAACTATAGTTTGCGTGTTTCAAATTATGGAGTAATTGGCTCTGGAGACGATATTGCACCTCAATATCCCTCTCTGGAATATCCCAAAGGATCGGGAATTGATTTTCTATATATCGGAGCATTATGGTTCAGCGCTTGTAAACAAAGAAGAAATGATTACGGTCAAATGCTTTGGTGGGAGAGTGCAACACATGAAATAACTACAGTCGTTCCGACTGAATTCGGGAAAGTAATAGATACCCTTACTACAACTGGATATGAAGGAGATGATGACTACTATGAGCTCCTTCCCGCATATAATCCGCTCGAACATGTGCTTGGAACACAATACTATATGTACAATCCCAAAGATACAGTGATGAGGTATTTTTATAAAGAGGGGCTGCCAAATATTGATGATGACCAGGATGGCTTGATCGATGAAGATCCGGCTGGGAAGAAAGGTTTTCCTATATATTGTTACCCGCAAGATACCATCCAATGTTTTACACTAGGATTTGATGATGATGGGGATGGGATTATCGATGAAGACGGCGGATATTTTGGTTTTGAGAATATGAGATCATATTTCTATGATTACAGCCCTTTTGGAACTCAGGGGCAACGAGTGGTTGGATCTACGTACTATTCTCAAGATCATACACCATTAAATATTGCAGTTTCACAAGAACTTTTTTCCTGGCCCTATGAAGCAATTGACAACATTGCATTATTAAAAACTGTGATTTGGAATATGAATCCAGTTGATACATTATTTGATTTTGCAGTAGGTTATTATATGGATTGTGATATTGGTCCTCAATACTATCCTTCATCCAGTAGGGACTATGATGATATCAGTTCATATAACGAACAATATAATTTTGCATACGCATATGATGCAGACGGAGATGGAGGATTAACACAGGGATATATTGCGACAAAGGTCTTTCCTATACATGATTCAGCAAATTATTCCTGCTGGAGCTGGGATGTAGGAGCTGGTCCACAGGATGATTGGTGGCATGAAAAATATTGGGTCATGACACATAATGCTAATCCTTTAACCACGCAATTTCAATCTCTTATAGAAGATCCAAATGCCCAGATAAACGATCCTTGTGATACGCGATTTTATTATGGTATATATGGAGATCAACAAGGGTACCCAAATCCGACAGCTCAAAGCTACAATATTGAGCCTGGTGATTCGTTGGTTTTTTATTCTGCAATATTTCTTGGAGATTCAATAAGTGCATTAGAAGAAACTGCTGAAATTTTAGATCAATTTGCTAGTACCGGTTTTAATCATTTATTTCTTGATAGCTATACACCGGATCTTTTCTTCTCAGAGTATGTTCAGGGATCGGATGTAAATATGGCGCTGGAAATTTATAATTCCACAACAGCACTCGTCGACCTTTCTGATTATAGGATCGTTCATGCTCTTAAAGGTACTGGCTGGAAGTATTATCATGAGTTTCCCCAAGGAGCTGTAATAGAGCCAAAAGATGTGTGGGTGCTCACAACAGACCATGCATGCGATAGTCTGAAGAACGTTGCAGATGAAGTGCTTGCATATTACAGCGCAGCGCATTTCTGGGGAGATGATGCGCGTGGATTGCAGAAACGTAGTCATGATGGCAGTTCATGGTCTTTGATCGATGTAATAGGAGAACCGGATAACGATCCGGGATATGGCTGGAATGTTGCAGGCATATCAGATGCAACTAAACATCATACGCTTGTAAGAAAAGATTCAATATTTCACGGAAATACAGATTGGGAGACTTCGGCAGGAACAAATACTGAAAATTCTGAATGGGATGTATATCCGGAAGATACCTTTCAGTATCTTGGCTGGCATAATAAAGGTGGTGAGGTACCAGAAACCTATATCACAACAAGTCAAGGGGATATCGATTCGTGCCGAGTAGGTTCCGCAATTACGTTCAAATTCTCAAGCACACCAGAAGCAGAATATTACAAATATCGGCTTGTTTATTACAAAAGTTACATTACTGATACGCTCCATATCGCTCCACATGGTGATCCAATTCACACCATGGTATGGCGTTCAACCAAGGACTATGACAAGCCGGATGAGGTGCTTCTGAAATCTCATTATAATGATAATCCATTTGAAAAACCACTCTTACGGTTAAATGAAAAATATGCTGATGGCAGGTATGAAGTAACTCAGATCCAGGTCAAAGCGGTAAATTATTATGGTCTTGAAGATTCAACCTGTGCTGAAATGTGTTTCTTTGTCAGAGATTATTTCGAACCAGATACTGCACCCTTTATGGCATCTATGAATCAGGATTTGCCAGATAGTCTAAGAAATTTTTCGTTGAATATTTTACCCTATGTTTATTTACTTGGAGAAAATCATTATTTAACATATCAAATCCATGAACATTTTGATCCACTGGCAATACCTGAGATATTTGTTAATGATGAATTTCATTTCGGTAATCCATTTTATATGGATATAAACGAAGAGTTATCAGCAATATGGTCGGATGATTTTGAGATTCATCTTTGGTGGAGTTATCTTGGTGAGTTTGAGTTTGACTATGGTAAAGGAAGATATCCTGAACACAAACCATATTACTACGATGAAAATCTTGATGAATATGTGCATTATTACTGCGAAGTTGATTATATGGATATACAACTCGATGGAGGAGTAAACGGTTTACCAGTGATAGGTGATATTATTAATGATTCTATACGAAGTGATGAGTGGATGAGAGTACCAATAGAGAATCCTCGGGAGTGTGTCTTAACTGGTTTATCTTCCGGTCAGCATACTTTCAGTGTACGAGCTGTGGATGCACAGGGAGCAGTAGATCCAACACCCGAGGAATTAATCTTTACCTTTCATGAACCTCTTGATGCAAATAATTATGATAACATCCTCGTGATCGATGATACACAGAATCAAATTATCTTTGCAGTGGAGGATTCGGTAAATAAATTCTATGCTGAATTAATGGAAGGATGTAGTTCTACAGTCGATTGGATAGATCTTCGTGATGATTATTACTCAAATATTGCTGTACTCAATGAACAGATAAGAGATGAGCTTATGACTCATTATTTCGCTCCATCCGATTTACAAAATTATAAAATGATCCTCTGGTATGCGAATGATCCCAAGAGTTTTTATACTGATCTTACAGAAGTGCATTTAATAGCGCATTATGATGCTTTAACATATTATCTTGAACAAAAAGGAAGTCTTGTGTTCACCGGAACAGCGAGGATAAGTGATAAAAGCACCTATTATTATCATAATTATCCTCATGATAAAAAATATATATTTCTGAGAGAATATGCTGGACTTGCAGATACCCTTTCTGAGTTGTCTCAATCATTGGATTTGGATAACTGGTTTTGGGGAACTCCGACTGTAGAAAATTCAATGTTTGCTGGTGCTCAAGGAGTAAATGATTTTGGTAATTTCGGGCAATTTAATCTCAATCAACATTTATACAAATTTCCGACTGGTGCTTTCTTTCCTGAGTACTGGATATTCTCAACAAATCCATTAGGTAAGATAGGTAATGTTACTTTGTTAAATCCTCTCAAGGCAGATACAATTTTTACCTGTATTACTGACACCATGGATATTCATCAGCAGTTTGCTGGAGCGCCGGTTGGCACAAAATATGTAAAAGAACCAAATGAGACAGGCGCTGTATATGTGCTTGGATTTCCGCTTTATTATATGCAGCTGGATGATGCAAAGGCATTTATGGATAGAGTATATACCGAAGTTGATTCCCTCTTCTCGGATGATACTACGCATATTCATGAACATCCGAGAATCGATGTATTAAGCTATCCAAATCCTGCAACTCCAAAATTATTCACTCATTTCTTTTCTGTACATTTTGAACATATGGATTCATTTGAAAATGCAAAATTGAAAATCTATAATGTCCGAGGGCAGCATATAAAAACAGTACATATTGAGGATAAAGACTGTAGCAAAACCAAACAGGGTCTTACCTTGATTCTGCCCTGGGACCTGAGAGATGAACGTGGCAAAGAAGTGTCCAACGGCGTGTATTTATACCGCGTTGAGACTAAAGGTGTGGATTCTGCTATAGATAAAATGGTAATCTTAAGATAATTTATTTCGAATCCCAGGCGCAGCGAGGATTGGATATATTCTTTCTTAAACATCTGCTCATCGTTACTTCACTCTTTAGGGGTCGGAGTTGATGATTTTATATATATCCTCAAAACTTGACAACGCAACCCGTCCCTTTGCTTTTCTCTTACTTTACGTATATTATGTGAATTACGTACCAAAGCCACCATAGCTCAGTTGGTAGAGCAACTGATTCGTAATTAGTAGGTCGTGGGTTCAAATCCCGCTGGTGGCTCCATTTGATTTTTCATGAGTAATTATAAAAAAGTATTAAGAGCATTCAGAAATAGATATGTTCTCAACTCCCTGCTTGAGAATGCACTGTACCTGATTGCGAGCCTGGCACTATTTTTTCTTGTTTTTTCATTTTTGACGAATCATCTGACAACATCCTTTGAATATTACGATGCACTGAAAACATGGTCATTAGCTTCAAAGATTTTTACAGGGATTCTTCTCATACTTTTTATCATCAGATTTCTTTTGAACTTTCCTGGTATAAAGAAAATAGCCCAGACAATCTCAGAACACAACCCAAAGGATAATGAGATCATTTTATCAGCGCATGAGTTCGAAGAGAGCGCGGATCTCTCTCATTACTCAAAGGAAATACTCGATAAAGCAATAGGGGATGCAGATCATCGTGCATCGGAACTGAATTATTCAACAATTTTTCCTTCATCAAATCTCAAGAAAAGTTTTCAATCAGTTCTTTTTGCATTTATCGCATGTGTCCTCGTATTGTTAATAAATCCGATACTACTGCCCACCTCTACACAAGTAATAATGCATCCAACATCCTTTGCACCGCATTATGATTCTTATATTCTTGTTGAGCCGGGGAACACAAAAATTCTCAAGGGAAGCACTCTTCCGATTATTATAAAAAATTATTATCCCGAATTGTCCTATGAGATACACATAGAGCAGCAGAAACGCTGGAAAACAGTAAACCTGTCTTCATCTACTCATATGTTGTATAATGTTACTGACAGCCTTCATTATGTGATCTCGAATGAATATGCTCAAACTGACACATTTACTATTAAGGTGCTTGAAAAACCTATAATTAAGAATCTGCAGATACGATATGACTATCCTTCATACACAGAGCTGAAAGATAGGACTGAAAATGATATTGCTGGTAAGATTATTGCAATCAAGGGGACAGAAATTACTGAAGAACTTCTTGTGAATAACGAACTCACTGAGTACAGGATCGTTTTTTCTGACGGAAGTACTCAGGAACTTAAGAAGATTGGGGATTTCGTCTATAGAACGGGATTTACGGTTGAAAAAAGCGGAAGTTATCATTTTTATTTGAAAGATATTCTCGGAAATACAAATAACATAATAGAACAAACAATTATTGCCGAGGAGGATCTTCCCCCAAAAATTCAAATTATGCTTCCAGCGAGGGATAAGATACTCGCACAAAATATGCAGGAACAGATCGATTTTACTGCTTCGGACGATTTTGGAGTGCGGAAGATTGAGATCCTCTATAAGAAAAATGACGGCGATTATATCTCAAAGACAGTGCTCGATACTACAGGAATTACCACTCTGACAGCAAGTTATAATTTTGATGTAGCAGATCAGAATCTCTTACCCGGGGATGTGATATTCTACTATTTAAAGGTGTTTGATAACTGTACAATTCCAGAAGCCCATGAAGCCAAATCAAAAATATACCTGTTAAAATTTCCTTCAATAGAAGAGCTCTACGAGGAAATTCAAAAACAGCAGACAGGCAATATGGATGAGATGAGGGAATCATTGGATGAATCACGAAAAAATAAGGAAAAATTCGATGAATTAAGAAGAAAATACCTCAAGAACGAGGAAATGGACTGGCAGCAGAAAGAGGACTTGAAAGAAGTATTAAAGAAACAGAAAGAGCTCTCCAAGAAAGCAGAAGAAACTGCAAAGGAATATGAAAATTTTGTAAATGAACTGGAGAAAAATAAAGCGGTTGCACAGGAAACACTGGAGAAATTGAGACAAATCCAGGAACTCATGAAGGAAATTTCATCCCCTGAGCTTGAAGAAGCAATGAAAGAACTACAAAAGCAGATGGAGAAGATCTCGCCGGAACAGATGAAAAATGCCCTCGATAAATTCCAATTCTCACAGGAGGAATTCAACAAAAAGCTGCAACAGACATTAGATTTATTAAAAAGTATCCAACTCGAGCAAAAATTGCAAAAAGCATTGCAGCAGGCAGAGGAACTGGAAAAACTGCAGAAGGAACTCAACGAGCAGACGTCCAACCGAATAGACAAAAACCAGGAATTGAATGATCTTGCTTCATCGCAGTCCGACATTCAAGAAAAATATGAATCACTCAAAGAAGAGCTTGAAAAACTCGCAAAAGAACTTGCCGAGAACAAGGAAAAAAATGCGGCAAATGAACTGGAGAAAGGGCTTCAGCAGGCAGGTCAAAATAAATTGGGTGAAGTAATGCAAAGTGCTGCACAACAGCTCCGTCTTGACGACAAGCAGGCGAAAAAGAAGCAACCAGAAATACTCGTCGGGCTTTCAGAACTCAGGAATTCAATTTACATGGCGCAGATGAAGATGCAGGCTTCGCTCATGACAGAATTTCAAAAATTGTTGAAAAAAACCCTTAATGAAATGCTCTACTTCTCTAAAAAGCAGGAAAGATTTCTTGATAAAACTTATAGTACATATGATATTCTTGATGAAGAGATCAGTATGTACGAAGGGGTGAAAAATTCCGTGAACACGCTTTTCAGCGATCCTATGATCATATTGATGATGGACCCAAAATTCTTTCCACATTCTGCGATCGCACTCAATCGGTTTGAAGGTATGTTCGAGAAGATCTCGGAGAACAGTCATTATAATATTCAAAAAGATAAGGAAGAAATATATCAGGCAATGAATCTTATGATCATTGACCTCCTACTCTCCAAGAGCAGGCAGCCACAGGGTTCCGGCGGAAGTATGCAGCAGCTTTTACAACAGCTTCAGCAGATGTCTCAAGGACAGCAATCAATCAATATGCTCGCACAGGCAATACTTGAACAAATGCTGAGTCAACAGCAGCAGGGATTAGGAATGACTCCTCAACAGCGGGAAATGGCAGAAAGAATTGCAGGCAACGAACAGCAAATCAAAGAAAATTTTGAACGAATGCTGCGGGATTATCCAGAAGCAGAGAAACTTCTTGGCAACATGGATGGATTGAAAAATGACCTTAAAGAAGTAGTAGAAAAGCTGCAGCAGGGGATCATTGATGAACAGGTCATCCGCCAGCAAAACAATATTCTGTCACGAATGCTTGATGCCCAACGCTCGATACACGAAAGGGATTACAGTAAGAAAAGAGAGTCCGAAACACCAAATGAACAGCAGTGGGATGTCCCGGATAATCTCATCATTGATACCACGAACATGGAAGTGAGAGATATCCTGAGGTATATTAACGAAAATTATCCTGAAGAATACCATCGCCTGATCAAAGAATATTTGGAAAAAATACAGCATGAAAATAATTAATATTTTTGTAATTATAGTTTTTTGTATTGTAATTTTTACACCATCATTATACGCAGTTGATGATCAGGCAGTGCTTCAGTTAAAGCTTCGCGAAGCATTGAATTTCGAGCAGCAGGGGAACAGTGTTGAAGCCGAGAGATTATATAAACAGTTACTTGAGAATTTTCCCCATAACAGGCAAGTAAGCAGCAGGTTAATATATATGTATATGAGGACAAATAATCTTGATTCTCTGGAGAAATTTCTTGAAGATGAGAAAGATTATCTTGCCAGTAATTATTATGAGATCATACGCATTGAATTACTTATCAAAAAAAATCAGCTTGATGAAGCCAGGAAAATCGTGGAAGAACTTCTCCGGGAAGCAAAGGTCAATATTTCTACTCTCAGACAGGTCGCACAGGTATATCAAAGATATCACCTTTATGATGACGCGGTTGAGCTGTATTTGAAAGCACGAAAAGAATCAAATAACTCAATTATATTCGCACAAGAGCTCGCTGCTGTGTATCAGTTGCAGGAAAGATCACACGATGCGATGAATGAGTATTTGAATATTCTAGATGACAAGACATATAATAATGTTCGTTATCGGCTGGAAAAGCTTGAACTTTCTAATGAAGAAATAATTGTTGCATTAGAAGAGAGATTTAAACAAGAATCAAGTATAGAGTTGCAGGAACTCATCGGTGAATTCTACATACTTTCAGGTCAGTATCAACGAGCTTTTGAGACGTATGTCACTCTTGGAAATGATGCATTGATAAAACTCACGACAATTGCAGAAAAGCAAGAATTGTACGACCTTGCCATTCAATGTCTTTCTGCAGTTCTCATTGTAACAGAGGATATACAGACAATACTTTATCTGGAGAATAAAATAGGGGAGCTGTATTATAAGCTATCTGATCATGCGAAAGCTTATGAGTACTACATAAAAGTCATTGATCTCTTTCAGAATACAAAAGCTTCGTTGCCGCCAATGTTGATCTTTACCGCATATAAAAATCTTGCATACATCGAACTGTTTGAGTATCAAAATTCTGTTCAGGCACAAGAATATTTGGAAAAAGCTCTTAATTATACAGGCGCATCATCGGAAAAGGCAGACCTTTCCATCTTGCTGTCACAGTGCTATTTGCGACAAGGAAATTATCAACAAAGCGAAGACATATTAAATCAAGTCATTGAGAACAGGCTCTACACCACAGAGATGAAAGAAAGAGCAAAGCTAAAGCAGGTAGAAACTGCGCTTCTGAAAGGAGATTTTTCTTATGCAGATTCTCTTTCCTTAGAATTCTTTGCTCATGACTACGAATCAACCTCTATAAATGATGTGGCAGCAATGTATAGGACGATACAGAAAGAGCTCAATCTAAAAAAAGCTGATGATGAAGTGAGAAATACAGCGCTCTCGTTTTTGAGAGATATGTATTTTAAAAAGAATGGATCATTAATTGAAGATATTGAGCGGTTGTCTGCTGCACTTCAGGATTCGACAGTTATTTCTTATTTAACATTACAAGTTGCTGATCATTATTACGATTTGGGAGAGTCTGCCCTGGCCGTAGAGCTTTATAAAGAAATACTCAATACTGAAGATAGTCCATACAAGGAATATGTGTATTATATGATAGCAAATTCCCTCAGCCAGCTTGATCTGAATGAAGATGCCCTGATATATTATACAGATTATTTACTCGAGTTTCCACAAGGAACTTTTGCACCTGAAATTCGTTTGAGAATGAAAAAATTAAATTCCTAAACTTATTTCTGGACAAAGAATATAAATGATAGCTCTAAATACACCAGCATAGTATACTAAATTATATCAATAATTTTTAGTTCAGGAGAACTCATGAAAGATAAAAAAAAGACAAAAACAAAATTTTGGAAAACCCTTTCCTTCTTCATACTTATTTTTTTGGGCATCAAACTGGTCGGTAAGTTTATCAAGGAGCATGTTATCAAATATAAAGTTGGTACCATAGATGACTTCCAGGAAGATGATGAGATAGAAATCTCGGAAGAAGATAAGCAAGAAGATCAACAATAATCTAAATTAGAGTATAAAGAAGCAAATTTTCTTTTTCACTTTATATCAACATATGCAATTCTCAGAACTTTTGAAACTCAGGAGGTCTGGTGGCTAAAAAAAGAAATGCAGTACAACAAGAACTAAGGTTTGATGAACTCTTTCTCAACAACGTTTTTGATGCAATTCAAGATGGCATCAGTGTATTAAATCCTGACTTAACCATTATCCATACTAATAAAATTATGGAAAAAATGTATGCTCCTCACATGCCGTTAAAAGGGAAAAAATGTTTTGAAGTATATCAAGAAAGAAAATCAATGTGTCCATGGTGTCCTTCAAACAAAACCCTCCTTGATGGCAAGCGACACACAGAGATTGTGCCTTATCCTTCTGAAAACAATCCGATAGGGTGGATAGAATTATCTTCATATCCAATGTTTGATAAAAGCGGCAAAGTCGCAGGTGTAATAGAAAATGTGAAGGATATCACAGACAGAAAATATGCTGAGGAAGTTGAGAAAGCATTGTATAATATTTCTCAAGCGGTGAATACCGTTGAAAATTCCTATGACTTATATGACAAAATCAGGGAATATCTTGGAAGAATCATAGATACATCAAACTTTTTTATCGGCTTGTATGATGAAAAAGAGGATATACTTACAATACCATATAATGTTGATGAAAAGGATGAATTTATACAACTATCTTATTATAAAGATAAAAAAGGAGATATCCCGATTATTCCTTTGAAGAAAACAATAACAGCACATGTTATTCGCACTGGCGAGTCACTCCTTGCAACGAATGCAGAATTACAGAAAATGCAAAAATCTGGTGCAGTTGAAGGTCTTGGAACATTACCTGAGATCTGGCTCGGTGTCCCTCTGAAGATCAACGATAAGGTCATTGGTGCGATTGTCGTACAAAACTATAATGACTCTGCAACATATACGGAAAGAGAGAAAAACATTCTTTCCAATGTAGCCAATCAGATCGCACTTTCTCTACAGAAAAAACAAGCTTACAGCGCAGTACGTGATAGTGAAGAGAAATATCGAAAACTTCTAAAAAATTCGAACGACGTACTTGTAATTATTGATAAGGATGCCCGGGAAATATTTGTCAGCGAATCAGTTGAAAAACTCACAGGATTCTCGGTTGAGGAATTCATCGGGACAAAAGGTTTTGAGCATATTCATCCAGATGATGTGCAGAGCATGAAAGAAAATCTTTATAAACTTATTGAACATCCTAAAGAGCAGGTTCGTGCCGAATACCGTCATCGTCATAAGGATGGTTCATGGCTCTATCTGGAAGCTATTGGGACAAACTATTTTGATGACCCTTTGATTAATGGCATAGTCCTTAATGTGAGAGATATATCAGAGCGAAGAAAAGCAGATGAAGCACTTCGGAAAAGCGAAGAAAAATATCGTACTATCGTATCATCAATGGGGGATTTGATACTCTTGCATGATAAAGATAACAGGTACACAGAAGTACATTGCAAACCAGATTATCCTCTTTATATAAAACCTGAAGCATTCATTGGTAAAAAGGTTAGCGATACTATGCCAGGTCATGTAGCCAAGAAATTTGAAGAACTTGCAAAAGAGGTTCGGAAAACCGGTGAAACAAGACAAATGGAATATTCGCTGGTTATAGACAATAAAGAAATGTGGTTTGTAGGCACTTTGAATCTTTATACTGATAAAGAAGGTATTGTATTTGATATAAGAGAAATCACTCCACGCAAGCAGGTACAAAAAATCCAGAAAACACTGTATAATATTTCACATGCGGTAAATACGGTTGAGAACATACAGGATTTATATTGGAAAATAAGAGAATATCTTGGCGAGGTTATTGATACAAAGAATTTTTATGTAGTGTTATATGATGAGAAAACAAATACAATATCTCTTCCTTTTGATGTTGATGAGATGGATAACTTTGACACTTTTCCGGTTGGTAAAACGCTCACTTCTTATGTGATAAAAACCGGAGAACCTCTTTTCGCTTCCAAAAAAATCCAGGATGAACTTGCACGGCAAGGTAAGATTGAAATCATCGGTTCGCGTTCAGAAATTTGGGTCGGTATTCCGCTTAAATCTGACGGAAAAGTTATTGGTGCTTTAGCAGTTCAAAGTTATGATAATCCTCATCTGTATACAGAAAAAGATATTGATATTTTGACCTTCATTTCAGAAGAAATCGTACATGCAATTCAGCACAAACAAGCAGATGAAATACTCAAAAAAGAGCTTAAGGAAAAGAAGGTCCTTTTAAGAGAAATACATCATAGAGTAAAAAATAACCTACAGACAATATCCGGACTTCTGCAGCTTCAGCAATACAAGATTAAAACAAAAGAAGATGCTATCAAAGGATTTGAAGTAAGCCAAGACAGAATTCTTGCAATGGCAAAAGCATACGAAACATTGCTCGAGTCTAAGTATATGTCCGATGTCGGAATTGGAGAGTATATCAAGTCCATTGCAGAACAGCTTAAGGGAAACTACGATATACATAATAAAGTTGAATATAAGTTTTCTCTTGATGAGGTTATTATTGATACAGATAGATTAGGCAAGATCGGGCTTATCATAAATGAAATTATTACAAATGCAATGAAATATGCATTCCTGGATAAAAAGAAGGGTAAGATCAAAATTACCCTGAAGAATGTTAAAGAAAATTTTCAAATATGTATTTCGGACAATGGCAGTGGTATTCCAAAAGAGGTGGAAGTTCATAATCCGGTTACACTTGGCTTATCTCTTGTTGAAATGCTGGTTACTGAACTTGAGGGAACACTTACGATAAAAAAAGATAAAGGAGCGTGCTTCAATATAGTATTGCCAAAAGAACGAGAACGAGGATTCTGATTAGGGATAGATTTTTCTTCTTCTGTTTGCATTGTTTTACCAAGTCAAAATCTGTATGACTCCCATCAATTTGAAATGCTAAAAACAATTTACAGACCATAAAAATATCAGGCATATAAAAAAAAATTTGACAAAATTATTAAGTAGTAAATAAAAGTACTACCAAAAACATGGAGTGCTCATTGGAAAAGAACATTATCAATAGTTTACAGAATAGTGGCTTCAAAGAGAGCGAAGCTGAAATATATCTTTTGCTTCTTGAAGAACCGAATATAACGGGTTATCGCATATCAAAGTTGTTAAAAAAAACAAAGCCCTCGATATATAAAACTCTTGAAGTCCTGCAGAAGAAAGGACTCGTCCTTGCAAATCAAACAGAAAATGCCCAGGTATTTACTGCTGTACCTATACAAGAATATTTCAATCAAAAAGAAAAAGAGCTCAAACTCAAACGTGCTGAGATCGCTGAAGCTCTTAAAAATATCAGACCAGGTCCCATTAAATCCGGTCTTTTCCCATTTGAAAGACTCGATCAGTTCATCACAAAAGCGGTAGAGATAATAAGAAAGGCGGAGAGAGTAATTCTTGTTGCTTGTTGTAGTATTCCTTACCAGGAAATCACAGAAGAACTCGAAGGGGCAGCATCGAGAGGAGTAAAGGTTCTGATAGAAAGTCCTTCTCCTCATCCTGAAGTACAGGGATGTGAGTTTGCATTTCATCAAACCAGCAAAAACAGTGGTGATTTTGAAATAAACTGGCTCGAGATCTTTGTTGATGCCCGTGAATATGTGTTATCACTTACTTCTAAGGATGGACACCAATTATTCAGATCTATCTGGTGTAATGAGCAATATCTTTCACAACTGACTTTTAACTCCAACCTTGGCTCATTTATTCTCACAAAGGTTCGGCAACTACTCAAAGAAGATCACACTTCTGATGAGATAACCGGTATTGTAAATACTATGGTTAAAACATACTATCAAGGCATCGAAGTAAATAAAATAAAAAAACGAATGGAGGTCTCATGAAAAAAGGAACATTATTATTACTCGTACTGAGCATAGGGGTGAGTTGTTATGCTCAGAATTTATTGAATGGACCGGAGGATATGATCTACTATCCTGCAACAGGCTGCTTTTATGTTTCAAACTGGGCAGGGAACAACATTATTTGTATTGATCAGGACGAAAATCAGACATTATTCAAATCAAATGTATCGCACGCTCATGGAATGATGCGCTTCGGAGATACACTCGTTGTCGCAACCAATAGTTATATTAAGAAGATCGATCTGCAAAGTTCTGTGACGTTGCAATCATACTACGTAACCGGTGCATATCGATTGGGGCATCTCACTGTTGATACTTCGGGTATTATCTATGCTTCAGATTGGGATAGAAATAAGATATTCACCCTTGATCCATCCACTGGACAGTCAACAACACTTGCAAGCAACCTCCCAACACCTGTGGGTATTTCCTATGATGCTGATAATTCACGCTTGATCCTTTGCTGTATGGACGATTATGCTCCAGTGAGAGCAGTTGATATTTCAACTGGAGAAGTATCTGAAATTGGCTATCCTAATCTTGGCTCACTCGATGCCATCACTGAAGATGATGATGGGAACTACTATATTTCTGTATGGTCGCAAAGTGCTGTATACAAATTTGATCATGATTTTCTCAATACTCCCGAACTGATCTCATCAGGTCACAATGGACCTTCCGGTCTGGAATTTTATTCAGAATTAAATTCTATTGGCGTTAGCAATTACAACACGAATTCAGTATCTATAATGCCTCTTGGAACCGCAATTGATGATCCGATTTCAGGGAGCAACCTGTCTTGTATATCATATCCGAATCCTTTTCAGCAATGTGTAAATATTTCATTTAATGCTTCTTCAGTACAATCTCGATTTGAGAGGGGAGCTGTTTATAACGTAAAGGGACAGCACATAATAGAGTTGCAATTAATGAGGAATGAAAATACTTTTACAACGACCTGGGATGGTCTTAATGCACAGGGAAACACAGTAGCACCAGGGATTTATATGTTCATTACTGGAGATGATAAGAGCAAAATCGTTCATAAATTCCAATTGATAAAATAAAAAATATCACAAATTAATTGACAACATTTCACACGTGTACACTAAATTACACATATGTGTAATAAAAACACGGACGTAAAATCGGAGTAAGTATGAATAGAAAAGAAAGAGAAATGCTCAGAAGAAAGAACGAGATCATCGAAGCAGCGCGAATCCTCTTCTCTGAAAAGGGGATCGAAGAAGTCACGATGGATGAAATCGCGAAACGGGCTGAATTTACCAGGAGAACACTGTACTCGTATTTTCAAAGCAAGATAGATCTGGTAGTAGAAGTTGTTCTGAAAGCATTTTCTCTAGCTGCTGATAATTTTCTGTCAATTCGCTCTTTAAGCTGTAATCCTTATGAAAAATTGGTAGAACTGGCTAAGGTTTATCTCCAATTCTTTAAGGATAATCCAATTTATTACTCTTTACTTCAACAATGCGATCTGGCTATTCATAATGATAGGGATAAACTGAGTCCAGGTGTGCTCCAAGACATTGAAGCTGATCCTCTTGATATCGATTCGATTGCAAAGGAATGCTTCGAAGAGGGAGTTCATGATGGAACTTTCTATGAAGATGTTCGACCGGACTTGGCAGCAACATTTTTTTTCAAATCACTGTATGGTATTGTACATCAGTATGTTTTACATCCGCAATTTCCGGAAGATGATTTTTATAAGGAATTGCATTATTTATTACGAGGTTTAACAAAACAGACGGAGGTCTAATGAAGAAGTTACTAATTATTGGAGTAGCAATAGTAATACTGCTCTTGGGGTCAATTCAGCTTTTTGCTGATGATGTGAAAGCGTTGGTGGTAGTTCCATACTTGTTTGGAGCTAACAGTTTTTTGAGCATAGAAAAATTGCATGAAATGGGCTGGGAAATCACTACAACGGGTTTGACAAATACTGTCCAGCCCTGTTTCTGGGGAGATCCATTATCAGTTGATTTCCTGGTATCTGAGGTCACTAACATTACTGATTATGATTGCCTGATCCTTTGTCCTGCCCAATCCTATGCCAGTCCTTCCAGTGCGTATAGCACGATCCTCAATTCGACTGCAGCGATGGACTTATTTGTCAATGCGAACGCCAACGGTCTGGTTATCTTCGCCACCTGTGCCGGCGTGCGTTGTCTTGCTGCTGCGGATATCATTAATGGTGTGAACATCACAGGAAAAGATTACTATATCAATGAATATACTGCAGCTGGTGCAAATTTTCTCGGTTCGGGGATTCCGGCAGTCATCGATGGTAATATCGTCACGTCAACCCGCGGTCAGTACTACTGGCAGCAAAACATCGAAGCGATCAGGACAGCAATGGAAAACCTGATCAGTTCACGCTAGGGGAGGAATCATGAAAAAAATAATATTACTTACAATATTTCTTCTTTTACTGTGCAGTACTGCTTTTGCTGACTTTCATCCTTTATGGTCACAAACGTATGGCGGAATTTCTGCAGACGGTGCCAAAGCGATCATCGAGGCAAACGATGGCGGTCTTATTATTGCTGGATATACTTATTCAGACAGCTATGGATATCAGGATATGTATGTGTTGAAAATTGATGATAACGGCAACGAAGTTTGGAGCAATCATTTTGGTGGTTCAAATTTCGATGCGGCATTCTCAATATGCAAAACAATAGATGAAGACGGGTACATTCTACTCGGAAATACGGCTTCTTTTGGGGAAGGTTCAAAAGATATTTATGCGGTGAAAATAAGCAACACCGGGGCTGAGGATTGGTCTAAAACGTATGGTGGAACTGGCGTGGATATGGGGAGAGGAATAACTCGAACATCGGATGATGCATACGTGATTTGCGGGTACACAGAATCCTTTGGCGCTGGTGAAGATGATATGTATGTACTCAAGATCGATGCAAATGGTGACACACTATGGACGAAAACAGTCGGCACTTCACATTCTGAAACTGCTGAGAATGTGATCGAAACATCGGACGGTCATTACCTTGTAGTCGGATCAACAGGTATATATGATACTCCGGGCGTGACTACAGGAAACAACAGGGATATCTATCTTGTAAAAATGGATGCCTCGGGCAACGTGACCGATGAAGGCATCTACTGGGTCATGACATCCGGGCAAGGCAGCTATGATGACGGATTCGATGTGTGCGAAACTCCTGACGGAGGATTCGTCTTGATAGGGGGATGTACGCAGGAATCTGTGGAAGTCATGGATGTCGCATTGATCAAAACTAATGAGAATCTGGGAATGGAATGGAAAAATCATCTCGAAGTACCGGAATGTGCCTTCTATGATTTCGCGAAATCCCTCGTATATTGTCCGCTCGACAATACCTATCTTATTTGCGGATCAGCAGAATATCCCGATTTCTCGACCGATCTGTTCATCATGAAAGTGGATGATGAAGGAAATATGCTGTGGACACAGACATATGGTGGAGCCGGCAATCAGAGTGGCTTTGATATTCTTGTCAGCAGTACAGGCTATTGCTATGTGGTCGGGCAGGCATATCTCTATGGAGGTGGCGGCTATAATGTATGGCTCTTAAAATTCATCGAACTCTCTGCGGATTTCGAAGCAACACCGAATTCGGGACACGCTTCACTTGAAGCCGAGTTCAGCAATTTTGTTCTCGGAGATGTTGATTCCTTTGAATGGGATCTTGATGGTGATGGCACGATAGATAGTTTTGAGCCAACACCATCGTGGACGTATGCTGACACTGGATATTACGATGTGAGCTTAACTGTGACTGCGGACACATTTTCTCTAACAGAACTCAAAGAGGATTATATCCGCGTATTTGACGGACAAAGTTCACTCGAGTTCGAATCCGGTAACAGCAGGGTGACGTGTTCGTCAGAATATTATCCGGGCATGATAGGGGAGTTCACTGTCGAAGCATGGATATATCCGACAGATTACGGTATTGATCCCTTCTTTGGCTTTGGAAGGATCTTTGAGAGATATTCCATCCTTGTGTATTTATCGAACCAGTTTCCCACACTCACTGTTCATAGTCTTGTTGCCCAGATCCAGGATGCGAGTAATGCGAATCTGTTCTTTGCTTCAGAGGATAATTCGATCAACCTGCATGAATGGCAGCATATAGCTGTGACGTATGATGGAATCAATGAGGTTGCACTCTATATTAATGGTGTGAATAAGCTTTCCTATCAATCCGGCGTATTGTCCGGAGCAATTAAAGAAAATGAAGAGTATGATATGCTTATAGGGAACAGCACTGATTTTGCGAAATCATTTTTCGGAAAAATAGATGAAGTGCGCATCTGGAATGTATGCAGAACTGAAGTAGAAATACAGTCATGTATGCACAATTATTTACATGGGTATGAAACCGGTTTGATCAGCTATTTAACCTTAAATGATGGCTATGGCAATGATGCCTTTGATGAAGCTGTCGGACAAAATGCCCTGATAACCGCTCCGTATTGGACTCAGGGTTATCCTCTCGATCCTGTGAGTATTGATCCCGGCATTGAACCTGAAAAATTTACGCTTTCAGTGTATCCAAATCCAGCGTGCAATACGATCCATTTTTCTTTTTCTGCGAAAAGTACAGAATGCACAGAGATCAACATATACAATATACTCGGACAAAAAGTGAATACGTTGCAGGATGAAAAAGATACACAAACTCCCGGGCTAATGACCTGGAATTGTACGGATTTCAAAGGCAACAAACTGGCAAACGGCATCTATTTTTGTGAACTGGTACAACAAGAACATAAAAAGATAAAACAATTGCTCCTTCTGAGATAAACGAGCTGTGTGCTACCCAAGCGGCGAATGGCAGAGATGTTCTTCGCCGTTTTTTTTATTACCTACTCGTTCCTAAGCCCAAGCTTGGGCACGCAATTATGGTATCCGAGCCGTCATGG
>JBNGBT010000060.1:0-533 GCA_049903315.1 Candidatus Cloacimonadota bacterium
CCCCACTGGGCTCCGATGATTGCTATTACTGGCATAATTTTCCCTTGCGAAGTATATCAGGTTGGACGGCTTTTGTGAAGTGATGTATAATGGCGTTTAAACTTGTGGCGGAGAGAGTGGGATTCGAACCCACGGTCACCTTACGGCAACACGCGCTTTCCAGACGCGCCTGATCGGCCTCTCCAGCATCTCTCCGCGATTGTCTATTAGATTGTTATTGGCTTATACTAAAGATTATAAGATTAACGCGCTGTAAATGAAAGGGCCTTAAAAAATCAAATGGCGGAGAGGGTGGGATTCGAACCCACGGTTACCTATCAGGCAACACCGCTTTTCGAGAGCGGCACCATAGACCACTCGGACACCTCTCCGAAGTCCAAAAAGAATTATAGCACAGTTTGATCTTGTGGCAAGGCGGTAAAGATGTATTCGATAACCATCAGTATGGACCCGGACATAGTCGAGCTGTTTGGCAGGTTCCCTGTTGACTGGCACGGCATAATGACGGTACTAGCTCTCGTCTGCGGTCTTGC
>JBNGBT010000061.1:0-532 GCA_049903315.1 Candidatus Cloacimonadota bacterium
GGCCCTCTGCGTCGGAGTTCATTGGCTTGTTATAACTACGCGCAAAACCAATATGATTAGCACAGTGGTGCAAAGTAAGCGTGGTTCTTTTAAAAAGCGCGATCTCTCACTGACCACAATCATCTGGACGACTAACCGCTGGGATCACTCACTCACCCTGCTCGCAAGTGAAGCCGCTTCGCGCAAAACAGACCGATATTCACCCTTCGAACTCAAGAGCTTGATCTGCGCTATAACAAAAAACAATCTCGAATCGCTCACATACATCTTGATGAGCAGAATCGGATGTATTCCAAATCAAAAAAAACTTCAACTCAGTCGCCAGTTCGTGCTGTTCGCACCCTCAATAACCAACCGGATGAGCAGAAACTTCAGTCGGTCACCAAAAAATTATAATCACTTCGGTGTAACGCATTGCTCGCGCGCATTATAACATAAGATTAGGTGTACTAATGATATGAGCTAAGACCGCTCGGTACGTCTACCTAATCCATTTCTGTTGTTTTGGTTATTTCCCAGCAATTATTCATGA
>JBNGBT010000062.1:0-529 GCA_049903315.1 Candidatus Cloacimonadota bacterium
CTTTTGTTCGAGAAAACAAAATTAAAACAACTTGCTGCACCCTGTTTACTTTTTACACAATTTACAAGACATCACCACAATTCTGCCTCTTGAAGTTGATCATCTGGGGGTGGAGAAGGGTGTGCTCCCCAACCCATTACTTTCACATTCATGTCAATTACTAGATCTTCAAAAATTGGAATGTATTGTTGCTGAGAGGGTGTAGATAAATGCAGAAGAGCAATATCATTCCCCTCAAACCAAATTAATATTTCTTCTATCGGATCAACTTCTGAATCAGTCGGTGTGTGATATTCATAGTCATCTATGGAAATTGATTCTACGTAGTTAGCAAGATCAACAGTTCCCATTCTAAATTCTACACCTTCCCCGGAATATGCATTTTGAAAGTTCTCACCCGTTACACAGTGACCAGCTGTTAAGACCCAGTCTGGTGCTATTAGAGCACCAGCACAGAATTGTCTTTCAGAAAGTGATAATGTTTCGTCACTTTTCATCAAAGCACCAAACCAAGGATATAATGTACTAT
>JBNGBT010000063.1:0-526 GCA_049903315.1 Candidatus Cloacimonadota bacterium
GCTTCAATGGAAGTAAAAGGTAACATGTTTTATTTGCCTTTAGTGTTAGTGCCAAAGTTTAAGATCAGCGATAATATTGAAATTAATCTTCCAATTGGTGTTGGTTATCAGATTGAGAGTTTGGATGAAGATTACAATAGATTAGAATCTTTTGAAGAAGATTCAGACTTAGAATATGATTATCATTTCTGGGAAGGCTCCTGGAGAAGACACCTCCCCTTTAGGTCTCAAGTTGGGATCGGTTTAAAGTGGTATCGTTTAGGTATTGAGTATACCATTCAAAGAGATTTAGGAGAAGTAAACAGACATTGGAGTAGTGTGGTTGTTAATAGCAAACTAAAATCACAAAATTTGATTATTAGCTTTGATCTAAGCTATTAAATTCAGTGGAGATAATTAACATCTAACAAAATAAGAGTTCGAAGCTGACCGACATCAGAAAACATCCGCGGTCAGTCTTCAAGTCGGGGTTGCCTGCCTGTCCTTCTTTTAAAGTATTTGGCAGACAGGGACTTGGCCCCGACAT
>JBNGBT010000064.1:0-521 GCA_049903315.1 Candidatus Cloacimonadota bacterium
CAAGACCAATACATCTTCGCTACTTACATATTCTTTAATTTCATCAGCGCTTACATCAAAGACGGATTTCTCAAGGAAAGTACTATCATTGTTGTGCTCATATGCATATTTGCAATCGCTGTCATTATCAATTCCAAGGACAACCGTTATTCCAGAATTAGACAGACCTTTTGTCAATCCACCTGCACCGCAAAACAGATCTATTGCTTTCAACGTCTTCAATTTTTATCCATATTTTTTCAATCTTGAGGTAAAAGACAAAGATAAGTAGTTTCATTTTCAAATGCATAGTATCTACGTCAATTTGTTGACGATATTCCTGCATTTTACTTTTCAATGAATTTACCTCAATTCCAAGAGATGAAGCCAGATAAACGAAGCCCAAATCGGACAAATGTGTATTATTTTCTATATATTCCGTGAATTGGTATAAGAATGGTGAAAGATCGAAAGGAATCTATCATGTCAAAATGGATAATCACACCAGAAAAATACCTCAATGAAGAGGAGGTAAAAGCACT
>JBNGBT010000065.1:0-519 GCA_049903315.1 Candidatus Cloacimonadota bacterium
AACCCGGGGCCAAGAGTTCGATGGACCTCATTCGCGCAGCCGATCACCTTCTCCGTTAATGGATCTTTGTCCATCGGCTCTGTGCGCTCTGTGTCCTCTGTGGTGATTTTTTTCATTTCGAGTTGCTCTTATGAAACCCTGAAAAGCCGGATCCAAATACCTTCGCTAAAAATATGCATTTTCCAAAAAATAGGCAATAAACTCGTTACTTCACAGAAAAGTGGTAACAGCATCCCATTGAAGCTGAAAGTTCGAATCCTATTCTTTTTCACCACAGAGAGCACAGAGACCACAGAGAATCAAAGCTTGAAACGCTGGATATTATCGATCAATCTCCTGACATTGAAGTTGATCCGAGGATCTGTCTTTCTCCCGGAAAGCTTCATATTACATTAGCGTTTGTGCTTTATTAATGCCTTTGACCCTATCAACCGTCCTTGATTACAGAATCAGCCAATCATTTGATGTGTCAATGTATCCTTCATTTGCTCTGTGCACTCTGTGTCCTCTGTGGTGTTT
>JBNGBT010000066.1:0-518 GCA_049903315.1 Candidatus Cloacimonadota bacterium
TAAACTGCTGCAACGTCCACCCACTATCAGAATCACAGTAAAAAAATATGCCGTCAAGGGAGCTAATAAGTGCGTGAGAATTTGTAACAGAAATTCGATTACCAAATGACTGACCAAAATAGCCTTCTATATCAGCTGTTATAATTGTTTCCATGTATGGTCCGGAACCATGTGTAAATGACAGTAAGAATAAAAATAGTATATTAAACCTTCTCATCTCAATTCCTCATTTTAGGAGTAAAACTTTTTTCTCAGATCCATAACCGGATTCTGTTCTCATTCGTACAATATATACTCCACTTGCTTCTTGCGCGGCATTCCATTCGACTAAATAATGTCCTTGATTTTGATATCCATCAACTAAAGTAGCGACAATTCTTCCACGTATATCAAATACATCTATCACTACCCTTGTATATGATTCTAAATCATAGCCAATACGGTCAAGTCTTTTTTTGTGTGTAAAAACTCCACAGGGTTAAGCAGCTATCACGTATGAAATCCGATCATCATCTGAT
>JBNGBT010000067.1:0-517 GCA_049903315.1 Candidatus Cloacimonadota bacterium
AGGATCTGGAAGATGCCGTAGAAAAGCTGGATTAGAGCCGCTTCGGCTCTTTTCTATCTTAAACTTGGCCTGAACTGGCAACAATTCTTGACAAACTCGCTACATTACCCGTCAGTTGGCGCAGAAACTCGCAACATAACTGCACTTTTGTGGTGAGTTTTAATTTAGGAATCCATGTTGTGTTCTTCAGATGAATTTGCTAGAAGTTATTCATCGAGAATTCATTCCACTTATTCCTTTCTATTTCGATTACTAGATATTCGACTTGCAGCTTTACCTGCGTAAACCAAAACGATTACAATAAACAGTATTACTGGTAGACCAAGTATCTCCATATCATCTCTTTAAATTATCCTTTTGCATACATTTGAAGTCATAGTCAATTACATAAGTCCATTTCGTTTGAAGTATGCCTGAGGATTCGGCTCTCTACTTCTGAATTTCTTAAATAACTCAAGCGGATGTTCCATGTTACCCTTCTCGAGAATATTTTCACGGAATGAGTTCGCAACTTCCT
>JBNGBT010000068.1:0-513 GCA_049903315.1 Candidatus Cloacimonadota bacterium
CCCATTCAGGCCGTACAAATGGCACAACCTATTACTATGTGGTTACAGCAGAAAATGACTATGGAGAGAGTGATGAATCGAGTGAAGTTCCGGCAACGCCCGTAACGTCGCAAATTCCTACAGAAGGTCTCGTTGCCTATTATCCTTTTAACGGTAATGCTAATGATGAAAGCGGGAATGGGAATCATGGAACTGTTTATGGAGCAACTCCCACAGAGGATAGGTTCGGGAATCCCAATAGCGCCTATCTCTTTGACGGGGATGACGATTGGATATTCATAGGAGATTCTTTAGATTTTGATTTTACAGATAAATTCTCTGTATCAGTTTGGTTAAAGATGGAGAGTTCAGCTCCCTATTATTTTCCTTACTCTATTATCAATAGAGCGTATTCTTGGGGTATCGGTCAGAGGGATTGGGATATGCATTTCGGAATTACTAGTTCATCAGGTAATGAATATGGTACTCCTTGGGAGACCACTGGGATCTCAAATTTAACACCAGGGGTTGATT
>JBNGBT010000069.1:0-510 GCA_049903315.1 Candidatus Cloacimonadota bacterium
AGCCATTCAGATAATTCATCAAGGCAACTATTTCTTTTTAAACAATATCTATCTGAGTGATCATACCAATCTTCGGGCAAGTCATGTTTTCTAAGTTCTAACAAAATTTTCTTTGTGAACTTTGAATTCTGAATACATCCTGTAATATCCCACAATCCCCGAAAAAGCGCGGTCGTCTTGTGGTAAGGGGCAAAAACTGCAATGGCTCTTGCGGGACCAAACTTCCTGGGTCTTTGAAAACTTTGGTATGCTTCTAAGCGCTCAATATTTTCTTTAAATGTCTCATAGATTGGGATTTCTTTATTCCCATGCCTGATCAATCTGACATTTTTTGGCTCCAGGCCATATATTTCAAAAATGCGGCGTATTGTTATCATAATGTTCAAAAGCTAACGCCGCCAATAACCGGCGCAGAGGTATTTGGACCAGATCGGTTATTGGCCGCCCCATGTGTGCGGTTTCAGTAAACTTTCAATTTCAACCAGACCCTCTGCGTCCGGGTTGAATGAC
>JBNGBT010000006.1:0-211913 GCA_049903315.1 Candidatus Cloacimonadota bacterium
GAATATATTTCATGGTTGTAATATCCGATCAGCTTTGAACCATCAAGCTTTGGAATGATAATTCCAATATCTTCTTCAATTAGATATTGTAAGTCTGTGCCATCAATATTTATTGCACAGAGCCATTGCCTGAAGTAGGGTTCCGGCTCAAAAAGACAACTGGTCATCAATATAAGGGAACTCAGTAATATGGTAATAATAAAAGGTTTTTTCATGTTACCCCTCCCGGAGATTCCATAATTCATTTTTCTTTTATCCATATTTTTCCTTTAATTTAAAAAGAAAAGTTAAGGAAATTATTGTAAAGATTTTCGTGAAAAAAAGTAGTGGTTGAAGATCTTCAACCCTATTTATCATTTAAGAACTTAATAGCTAAAAACCCTCTATTATACAATTAATACCCTCATGCTCGATACGATGTTGGATATCCTGAACCTCGGTATCTGATATTTTTATGTTATCATCAATCAAATACTTCCTTCCTAACTCAGCATATTTTCCTTTGCCAAGTGTATGGTAAGGAAGCAGGCGAACAGTACTTATTCCTAACTTTTTACATAACTTAATAACTGATGATATATTTTCTTCCGTTGCTGTGATCTCAGGAATGAGAGGTATCGAAACAATAATTTTTTTAGGATCGACTGTCCGCGTAAGATTTTCAAGATTTTGTATGATGATACGATTGCTTTGTCCCGTGTACTTTTTGCTTAGCTCATCATCCAGACACTTGAGGTCAAAGTAGATGAAATCGAAATCTGAAATAAAATCTTTCACGGAATCCCATTTGAAAAAACCACACGTTTCAAGCCCAACCGTGAATCCTCGTTCTGTACATTTATTCACGAATGCTCGAACAAACTCCGGCTGAAGCAGCGGCTCGCCACCGGACAACGTGATCCCACCTCCCGAGTTCGAGAAGTACTGTGCATTAACAGTAACTTTTTCAAAGAGGTCACCAACGTTCCATATTTTTCCCGCAATTCTTATTGCACCATAATTGCATGCAGGGACGCAGGGCTTTTCTTTGCAGATCAGGCAGAAATCTCTATTGAAAATTAGATTGTTATTGTCATCGAAGTTTACTGCACTGTAAGGACATGTTTCGATACAAGTTCCGCATTTTTTGCATAACTCTATACTATGGAGGATTTCAGGAAAAGTGTTTTGACTTTCCGGATTAGAACACCAGCCGCATGTAAGTGCACAGCCCTTGAAGAATATGACTGTCCGTATTCCCGGTCCATCTTGTGTGGCAAAATCTTCTATATCGAAGATGAATGCAGAAGGATTTTTATCGGGCATGCTATAGTTTTTGTTCTGTCCTGGCGATGATCTCGTTCTGGATGCTTTTTCCGAGTTCTACAAAGAATGCGCTGAAGCCTGCGACGCGAACTATCAAATCGCGGTATTGATCGGGATTTTCCTGGGCATCCTTGAGCATTGTGCTGTCTACAACGTTGAACTGAAGCTGGAATCCGAGAGTGTCAAAATATGTCTTTATGAGAGCAAGCAGTTTTCTCGAGCCCTGCACACCTTTCAGGGTAGAAGGCAAGAATTTCATGTTGTGAAGACCGCCGCGTATCTTTGTGTGATCGATCTTACCCGCAGAGTGAAGAACCGCGAGCGGACCGTTTTTATCAGTTCCATAAAAAGGTGAGGTGACGCCGTCTGCAAGGGTTTCTCCTGCATATCTTCCGTCAGGAGTTGCGCCGCATACCCTTCCAAATGGAGCATGTGTGCTGATCGCAAGCATGGAGGGGTCGTAGGGTTCGCCAAGGTAATTTAACTGTTCGGAAACATAATCGCAATAGGTGTTGAACAGTTCTTCATAAATAACGTCGACATAATCAGCATTATTGCCCCACTTGGGTGCATCAATTGCTTCTTTATGAAGATTTTCATTATCTTTCCAATTCTCTGCCAGAAGTGCTCGAAGTTCATCCATTGTAAGCTTCTTATCATCTCTTACAAGTTTTTTTACGACCGATAGACTGTTTGCCACATTCACCATTCCCGAGCTGAGAGTCGTCGGGCTTCCATTTACAATTGCACCTTTATCATCGAGGGATTTTCCCCTGCTCAGGCAGTCCCGCACAAGCATTGATGAATATATCAGATTGCAGGTATCGCGATGTGCTGCCATGACATAGTTCCAGTAGCGTTGCCAGTTTTTAATGGAATTTCTCAGATGAAATTTATACGATTGAACTAACTCTTCATAGGTTTGGGGAATAGGAAATTTTTCTATTAGTTCGCCTGTGTTTGGATCGAGCCCGCCATTCAAAGCGAGTTCGAGCACTTTTGCATGGTTTATGAAACCTGCCTGCACCACACCGTAACTCATTCCTTCCATTGTCGGTTCTGTGCAGCCGCCCATTGCTGCATATTTGCGGATGAGAGAGAGTGGAAGTTTGCTTTTTTGTAGCTCATGCTGGATATAAATTTTCAGGTTGAAAAACGCAGGGAATCCTACACCGGTTTTTACGCATTCGATAGCTTTGAGCAAAAATTCATCGGAGAGAGAATTATCATACCAGATAGAAAGAGTGGGCTGTGTGGTCTGGCAATTTATTGCGGACTGAAGAACTAACAGAGAAAGTTCGTTATCACCCCTGTAGCCATTTTCGTCCAATCCACCAAGTATCATATTCTGGTAGAGATTTCCAGATCCGAGTCCTTCCCACGAAAAGGAAGCCATATATTCAATTTCTGTCATCTTGACGCGCAAAGCTTCGAGAAGTTCGAGTACTTCTTCATCTGTGATAATGCCTTTATCTTTATCCCGCTTATAATAAGGATACATATATCTATCAAACCGCCCGGGCGAGTAGCCGAGATGTGCACCTTCGATATGTCCGGCAAGATAGATCAGCCAGTATGCCTGCATTGCTTCTTTAAAAGTACGGGGACTATGTGCTGGTACGTATTCACACATATCTGCTATTTCGAGTAACTCTTTTTTCCTCTGTTCATTCTTCTCGGATTTTGCAAGACGGCGTGCTTCTTTTGCATAGTTATGAGCCCAAGTAACTGTTCCTTTAAGTGCTCTAATACCTGCGCGCCAGAAATATGCTTTTTGAGCAGATTCATAATCTGTGATCTCGATCTCCTTAAGGAGTTTTCTTGCCTTTTTGATAATAGCGTTAAATCCTTCAGCAAGTGCCGTCTCAAAATCAAGCACATACCGACCTTCGGGTGCGGGATCGTGAGGTGCTGTATAAAGCCCGATCTTCCATCCGTCTTCTATATATTGTGCTTTTTCAAAATCAGGTTTCCAGAAATTGTCTGCGACATCCTGCATACATTTTCCTGACCAGTATTCAGCGATCTCACGAAGTGTTACCTTATCCTCATGCGAGATGATGAATTTTTTTCCGAAAACTTCATGCATGCCTTCAGAAGCAACCTTCTGAGATTTTTCAATACCACCACCGGTTCCGATTTCAGTAAACTTTGCCTGGGCTTCCTGCTCCTCTTTGTTCAAGGTTCTGAGTATATAATTTGTGGCATAGTTAGCATAAGGAATGGCACCGCGAACAAAGCGTGTTTTATTACCTGCAAAGAGTTCACCATCACGAATAATAGGAGTGAGGTTCTCCATAGCATATGCATGACAGTGCGCTCGTCTTTCGATTGAATTCATTCCGTCAGAATCTTTATGTGCCTGTGTATAAAACTTCATATATTCGACATCAACTGACATCGGTTCAGAAAGGTAGCGGTCTCGCATTATTTTAATATTGCCAGTTGAGGGAGTTCCTTTTGTCTCTCTCGTATCGTATGAGCATGAACTCATGTGTGACTCCTCTATTTCATTTACTTCGATGATGGGTCTAAAAAAAAATCGTGGAAAAACATGTAAATAATTATATATTGAATGTGATAATAAATTTCGTTCCTTTGCGTTTATCTAGTTTGATGGTTCCTTCGATCTGATTAACCAGACTTGTCACAAGCTGGAGACCGAGAGTCTGAGTTTTACGAAAGTCTATGTCTTCAGGAAAAGGAATTCCATCGTTTGAAACGATGAATTCGACTTTATTGTCATCAAGGGAGTGCATTTTCACAGATATCGTTCCGGCTTCTTTACCATTTAAGCCATGTTTAAAAGCATTGGTTATGAGTTCGTTTATGATAAGACCGCATGGAATGGCTTTCGCAATATCGAGCGCAACTTCTTGTATGTCAAGATCAAAGGTAATCTGTCCTGTTTTGTGTTCAAACCCGCCACGGAGTTGCCTAATCAAGGAGGTTAAATAAGTAGAGAAATCTATATGCGCCAGATTTTCAGAATTATAGAGTAGTTTATGGACAAGGGCTATTGACTGAATCCTGTTTTGAGCTTCTTCAAAGATGTCTTGTACTTTTTTGTCTTCGATATTTTGCTGTTGTATTGCAAGAAGGCTTGAAACAAGCGCAAAATTATTTTTTACTCTGTGATTAATTTCCTTAATAAGAAGTTCTTTTTGCTCTATTTCTTTCTTAAGAAGTTCCTCTGCTCGCACCTGTCTGGTGATATCTCGGGAAGTGATGATTGCTCCCTCAGGAAACGGTGCGATCGTAATATGAAGATGTTTTTCTGATTTCTCGCCTTTACGGTACACCATGTCCGGGAAAACTTTTCTTTCGTTGTTCTTGATGCAGCTTATAAGCGTATTATACATTTCAATGTTATGCTTTGCTGCAAAATCTTCGTACATCACATCACCAATAGCGGGAACCCTGCTGCGATTTTCTTCAATAGAATTATTATAACGTACTATTTTACCATCCTTATCTACAACGATTGTCTCTACCGGATTGTATTCAAAAAGAGCATTGCTGAATGCTTCATTATTTTTAAGTTGTCTTTCAGCTTCTTTGCGTTCACTCACATTAATAAGAACGCCCTGCCATAATGTATTTCCATTCTCAAGTTTCATTCCTCTGCAGATTGAGCGGATCCAGATGATGTTCCCTTCTGTTGACTTCATTCTATATTCATAGCTCAGGGGCTCGTTATTATTCAGGGCTTTTTCAGCAGCTACTTGTAAGCCTTCATAATCATCAGGATGAACATAGTCAAAAAAGGTGGTGGCATCATAATTGATATTTTTTGCAAATTTTTCTCCTACCATTTCCCGAAAACCGGGACCAAGATAGTGCATGATACGGTTCCTGCCATCTTTACACATTTCATAAATATATACAGTTCCAGGGATGTTTTCTGCAAGAGTACGGAATTTTCTTTCGCTTTCTTTTAGTTTTTCTTCTTTAGCCTTTTCACTTGTGATGTCATGTGAAATACCAACGAGTGCGATCGGTTTCTTGTTACGGTCGTGCATAACCCATGTATGAGTATCAAAGTAGACCTTCTCACCTTCGGAAGTAAAATTCACAGCAAGCCCGTGCCAATGTCCTTTGTTTAGAGTATTTTCAATTATCTCATTTTGAAGGGCAACTTCTTTATCTTCACCAAGTATTGTAATATTTTTTCCGATTAGTTGCTCTTTATTATAATGCAAAATATTTAATACAGCATTATTCACATACGTAATATCTCCATTGAGATCAGTTATTAATACACTATCATGTAGATTGCGAAGTACGTAACTATGCAACAAGAGTTCTTCTTCATGTTTTTTACTCTTGGAGATATCTCTCACAATCGTAATAACAAATTTTTTATCCTTTTGGATCATTAAATGAGTGCTTACCTCAACCGGTATGATCCTGCCGTCTTTCGTTATATGCTCGGATTCAAAAGTTAAGTGTTGTTTTTCATTAAGCTCATCCAGGATTTGTTTTATTTTTACATGAAAATCTTTATTGATGAAATCGAGAGGATTCTTCTTTAGAAGTTCGTCCTTCGAATAGCCAAGATGCTTAACTGCTGCATCATTAACCTCAACTATAGCTCCCGGAATTCCATCCTCAGATAGTTCATATACGAAAATGGCATTACCGAAGCCTTTAAATATTGTCTGATATTTCGTTTCACTTTCCTGAAGTGCGGATTCGACGATTTCACGATCTTGCTTACCACGGGATATCAATTCTTTTAGTAAAGTGGGTTCAGATATTTCCTTCAGAATTGCAAACAGTTTTTCCTTATCAAGTGGCTTTTTTAAGAACCCCTTTACGCCAACATCGATCGCTTCGAGCAGATAATCCGGTTGAGGATACGCAGAGAGCAGATAGATATGAATGTCAGGATTGTGCAGCTTGATCTTACGAGCCAGTTGAAGCCCGTTCATTCTTGGCATATTTATGTCTGTAATGACGACATCTGGAGAGAACTTCTTAAAGAGCTCAAATCCCTCTTCTCCGTCAATGGCAGAAAGAACGTTTTCTACCCTGCGTTTTAGCATTTCTGTCACAGAAAAAAGTACGACAGTCTCATCTTCAACGTATAAAACAGTTATAGGTAGTTTTTCCATTTTTTATCCTCTGCAATTAACTTTCAACAAGATGCCCAAACATAAGTATTAAACCCATGAAAGCCCTTGAGCTTGTCAATATATTGTTTGCATACAGATGAATAATTTTATGTAGCAATTTGCGGTACTTTCCAGTTTCCTCGTTTATAGATCATATATGCGATTATACTGCAAATCGTATTACTCACGACCATTGACCACCAGAGTGACTCATAAGGATATGTTGAAAGCGGGAGTGACAAACGGTACAAAATTGGGTAGAGAAAACTGCCTTTAAGGAATGCAATATTCAGAACGGTGCCAGAGAGAATGTATACAAGTGGAATTCTGATAAACCAGAGTCGTCCAATATTAAGCAGCATGACCGGTTTTGTGTGACCCGCTCCATTAAAAGCACCGATAAATACGAATAATATTCCAAAAATAAACGAAGCAATTGGTGTCACCTTGAACATTCTTCTTCCCACTTCAATAACCTCGGGATCATTAATGAAGAATTGTGTGATTGAACCACCGAATAAATACACGAGCAAGCTTCCGATGAACATGATCGTACAGACGAGTAGAAAAGCAACAGTAACACTATTCTCAGCCCTCTTGATCTTTTGAGCACCAATATTTTGTCCGATTATAGAAGCAAGCCCATTACTGATTCCCATTGCGGGCATCATAAAGAAACTGATGATGCGATTATTAATTGCATACGCAGACATTACGATAGTACCGAATGAGTTGACAAATCCCTGAAGTATGATAAATCCAAAACTGGTCATGGACTGCGCAAGAGAGGCTGGAATGCTGATTCGTAGTATTCTCATCAGCATCTCTTTTGCAGGTTTGATCTCAGGTAATTTTGGTATAATGTAGGGGGTTTTTCTAAAGAGAAATATAACTGCTATAATAGCAGCAACACCTCTAGAAATGAGCGTTGCCCATGCTGCGCCGACTGTTTCCATTCGCGGAAAAAATCCGATGCCGAATATCATGAGAGGGTCGAGTACTAAGTTCAAACTCACAGAGATGATCTGAATTTTCATCGGAGAGATCGTGTCACCTAAACCATGGGAAAAGCTCTGGTATGAGAGGAAAATAAACATGAATATCATACCCATAAGTATGATGGTTATAAACTGCTTTGCCAGAGCGAATATCTCTTCAGGTGTTTGAAGAAGATGAAGAATATCATTAATGAAAAGCAATCCAACTACAATAAAGAAAATTGAAAAAATCCCGATGATCAGCACAAATTGCCCGACGACCTCTTTCATCTTTTCCATTTTATTGGCACCCTTGTACTGAGCAATCAGAGAGGTGCCGGCTATGACAAAACCAAAACCGAACGAAGAAAGAAAGAAGATAAGCGGGAAGGCAAGTCCGGCAACAGAAACCGCATGACGGGCATGCTCACCCAATTTTCCAAGCCAGAAAGCATCTGTCAGATTGTAGAACATTTGTAGAAAGTTGGAAAACATGATTGGCAGAGAGAGTTTTACCAGGTTCTTAATGAGGTTTCCGCGTGTAAGATCTATTCCGGTAAATGCCATAAATTATAAATGTTTCTACTTCATCGAAGTATTAATTTTTGAAATAAAATGGTCATTAAACGAGGTGGGTGCTACAAATTCTTTACGACAAGATCATAAACGATATCAACAGAAATTGCTTTCACACATTGATTGTCTTTGCAGGTTGTTTTTCTGTGATTGAATGCACTTACGCACGGGCTGCAGCCGAAATCAGCATATAGCGCATGACAATTCTCGCCGAGAGGTCCGTATAATTTTGGTGTTTCAGGTCCAAAGAAGACAATATTTGTTATGGGCGTCAAACTCGCAAAATGAGCAGGTCCGGAATCATTGGTAACAAGTACATCGGAGATATTGAAAAGGTCGATGATTTCCATTAATGTCGTTTTATTGGTCAGGTCAACTATCCTGTCCGGAGCTTCCTTTTTGATGATCTTAGCATCCTTGCCAGCTTCATTTACTCCCATAATAACGATGAATGTATTCTCCAATTTGGATAAGCGTTTTACAAGTTCACAATATTTCTCAAGAGGCCATGCACGGATGGGAAGTATGCCTGCATTCGGGTTAAAAATGATCAGTTTCGAGTTCTCATTTAGTTCGGAATTTTCCGCTTTCAGTTTCAAGAAAATATTCCTCTTTGCTTCATCGAATGACGCAATATACGGCACATGTGGAATGTCTTCAACATGCTTTTTCAGCTTTGGATATTCCTCGGGTGGCGCAGTCAGCGAATACAGAAGATTATAAAAATTATACGAAATATGCTGATGTGGATTGTAGGTTACTTTATGTGTGAGGAAGTTACCGCGATAGAGACCTTCCATATGAAATTTATAATAGCCAACCCGGTTATGTGCGCCGGATAAATATGAGATAATGCTTGTGGCACGGGAAAAAAGTTCCATGTCAATATACGTATCGATCGGGATTTTGTGGAATGTTCTCAGCACTGAAAGAGTAGAAGATATGAATTTTGAGAAATTCGAGCAATCTATCGTAAGAACATTTTCTTCCGGAATAGCCTTTGTGATATAAACACTTTCTTTGTTCTCTTCAAAAATAAGGAAGTAATTAGTCGAGTCCGGGAAGAGTTCCTTTGTTTTTTGCAAAACAGAATATGCAAGTATTGCAGAGCCCATTTCAGAAAGCTCAACAAATAAGATATTTTTGGGGTGAACCGGCTTTCTCAATGACGGCTTGAATAGAATGCGGATTTTATAGAGAATAGTCAAGACCGCACACATCGGAATTCCAAGCCACTTATCTATCTTTCGAATATGCTCGACATCCATTATTCTGATCCTTGTTCATTGCTTCGCCCACTTTCTGAACAGACATGTATTTGGTCAAATTTATTTACAAAGATATTGAGCGTATGTTTTTTATCAAAATTAGTGAGTTCAGTTAATTTTAATTTACTATAAAGAGGTTATGAACATAAAAAGGTTAGAAAAATTCTCAAATATTGGAAAACCGATGAATCGGTTGAGAGGTGCTATTTTCTTGTTAACCACCAACTTAAGTTGGTGGTTAATGATCCCACCCCCCAAAGAACCGTTTTAACGGTTTCGTGTTTTATTAAATATGATTTTTTTTAGAAGTTTAGCATGAAAAACTGCAAGATCATCTTTACAGACCTCGACGGAACACTGCTCCGGCACGATAGGACCATAAGCCGAGAAGACCTTGCAGTTCTCGAAGAACTGGGGAAAAGAAATATTGTACGTGTACTCGCAACCGGCAGGTCGCTGTATTCTTTAAGCAAAATATTCGAGGATGATTTTCCGCATTTTGACTACATTATTTTTTCATGCGGAGTAGGTATTGTAAACTGGAACACAAAAGAAATACTCTGCTCACATTTTCTTTCAAAGGATGAGATCGCACACGTCAGGCACACACTCGAGCTTCATAATATCGACCATATGATACACAATCCAGTCCCGGAAAATCACAGGTTCCATTATCAGAAATTTGGCACAGAGAACAATGATTTTGACCGCAGATTTTCTTATTATAAGGATTATGGTTCACCCCTTACTTCGGAAGAGGGGCATATCGAAAAAGCTTCACAAGTGCTTGCAGTGATACCGGAAGACATCGAAAAATTCGAAATGTTAAAGAGACTGCTGCCCGGCCTCAGGGTTATAAGAACGACATCTCCTATCGATCATACATCTCTCTGGATAGAGATATTTCCGAAGAATGTCTCAAAAGGACATGCAGCAGCATGGCTCTGTGCGCATCTTGACATTTCACAACAGGACACTTTCAGCATCGGGAATGATTATAATGACATAGAGCTCCTGGAGTGGACTGCGTACAGCTATGTTGTGGAGAATGCGCCGATCGAGCTGAGAAATAAATATAAAAACACCGCTTCAAATCAATTGAGTGGTTTTTCAAAAGTGATACGAGAAAATCTATTGCTATGAAGAAAAGTAATAATATCATCTTACACAAGTTCAAACTTGATCACCAATTTAGTACAAGAAGCAATTTATAAAGGATACTAATGAAAAATATAACCATCTTTTTAATTTTACTATGTATTACATTCTCTCTAAATGCAGAAGTGCTGAATGAAGCAGAAATCTGGCTCATGAAAACACTTCTCGAGCAAAATGATATGTCACTTCAATCCCTCAATTTTTTGAAGGACTGGGCACGGGATACAAAATTCAAACTTCCGATCGTGGTAGAAATTCTCAATAACCCGCTCCAATTCCCAAAATTTGTAGATGAAACGGAAATTCTGTGCGAAAATCACAATCCAAATGAAATGATCTGCACATATGCCGATTTATTATTTCAAGCCGGCTGGGTAGATTCATTTGATGATACTTTGCTGGAGAATTATTATAATGAAAATGTGCACGACGCGAAAGACATCTTTGGTTATGTTGAATATGTGTGGGAAGTTACAGATCATTTTTATCAAAAAGCATGGGAAAAAATATCTATGGAAGAAAAGGATATTCTCACCTACCTTTCCTATTCTATGTGGCAGGAAGAGGAAGATTCGCTTCGTTACGATGAGTTCTATCGAAGCAATCAGATAACCGAGTATGACAGTTTGAGCATCGAAGAAGACGTGATTCCAATACTCAAAAAAATTGAATTTCCTTCCCTTATGTATGCGGCGAACATTTCACAAAAAGGTTTTGATATTCTCAAAGAAAATGTACCGAATATGACATTTCAAAACAAAAATAAACTGATATATGATTCTCCATATGGTTTGATGTGCATTGGTACTCCTCATAAAGATAGATATGATGAACAATTTGTATTTATTCTCGATCCCGCAGGCAACGATATGTATACATCCCCCATAAAAACTGATTGGGCGAATCCATATTATTGGATAATCGATATGCAGGGCAACGATACATATCGGAATGATACCATTGGAAATCTATTCCATGTGTTCGCAGGCATAGGTATTTCGTGTGATATGATGGGGGATGATGTGTCTTATGGAGACGATTACACACTCAGTTCATTCATGGGTTATCAATTGGCACATGATATGGAAGGCAACGATATCTATACTGGTGGATTGAACAGCATTGCTGCTGCAACATTTGGATTAAATATATTAATTGATGAAAATGGCTGTGATCATTATTCCACAACTGAACTGGGCGAGGGTTTTGCAGGTCCCCTTGCAGCAGGGTTTCTTATTGATATAGACGGAAGCGACATGTATTATGCTGGCGGGAAGTATCTGCATGTTCCCCTTGCACCGTTCGATCATCGTGCTCTATCCCAGGGATTTGGCTTTGGTGTGCGACCTTACCTTGGCGGAGGGATTGGTGTGTTGTACGATCAAACCGGTAATGATGTCTATCAGGGGGCGGTGTACAGCCAGGCAGTTGCCTATTGGTATGCACTCGGCATCATCATAGATAAGACAGGAAATGATTTTTATACTGCAGTGTACTATCCTCAGGGAAGCGGCATTCATCTTGCAGGAGGATTCCTGTATGATGAAGAAGGGGAGGATCACTATTATTCCAAGCACGGACCCGGGCAGGGGGCAGCGCATGATTATGCCGTTGGGTATCTCATTGACAGGAAAGGGAATGACATCTACTCGGTGGAAGGCGGCAATGGCTTAGGTTTGACCAATTCTGTTGCACTTTTTCTTGATGTGTCTGGAAATGACAGGTACGAGAGAAATGTTTCCAGCAATTTCGGTTTTGCGAATACAGCAAGAAATACTGGAAGCATAGGCATTTTTCTCGATACAGGAGGAAATGATATTTATCCTATTTCATCGGACACAAGCGGATATCACGAGAACCATAAGAATGATGCAACATGGTCGTATGGCACCTATGGCGTGGGGTGGGATACACTCATGGTTGCCGAGGAGAAACCTGCAATGGAAGCGAAGGCAGAAGAGGATGCAGCAACGGTTGATTCGCTTGCTTCAATAAAGGTAATATTCTCTATTGCCTCCGAATGGGGAGTGGGAAGTAGTGCAAAAAGAGTTGCTTTCGCTACTGAAATATTGCTGAAACGAGACGAAGAAGCTGCCGAATATATCTTTGAAAACAGACTGGATACAAAGGGTTCACTTGAATATCGGGCAATTTTAGAATTTGCTAAAAAATCTAATAAGTTTGGTTTATACCTCCCACAAGCACTTGTTGACGAAGATAGCGTAACAGTTCGCAATGCGATTGCCCTTATCGGCGAACTGAAGGATTCGACCATGATCGATACTCTTCTCAAGGTTATACCAGACAAAAGATATACGGGAAGTGTGCTGGCTGCTCTTGGTACTATTGGAACAAGCAGAAGCACGAATATTCTTAAAGAGTATATAGATTCTCCATCTGAAAAAGTCAGAGTGATCGTTGCACGTGGATTTCTTAAAATAGATTCACCCGAAAGTATAGAATTACTCGGCACGATGAAAGATGATCCTTCCTTTTTGATCAGGACGATGTATAAGCTGAAGAAAGAGTAGAAAACGCACAACCAGTCTGCAGTGCATTACGCTATTGCGGTAAAAGACATCATGATAAAATATCATATATGATAGAATCGAAATACTTGTAGCTTAAACTCAGAATAGTGAAAATCTGAGTTTGAAGAAATGATCGATATTGAAAATTCGCAGACTACCCGAGTGATAATTAGATATAGAAAACGAAAATGAAAAATTTGACACTTTATTTTATTAATTGATTCTAAAGATGAATTTATCACAAAAAGATGCGGCAGGTAGCATGAAATTAAAAAACGGAGTTCGGAATATAATAATTACTGGTGATTGGAATTTACCATTGCTGTCCCCCAAATGGTTAAATGATAATATTTTTGATGGAACATTACCAGAGAAAGTTAAAATGTCGTTCAATGTTGAAAACATTTTAATATCAGTTAAAAGAATTGAAACACCCAAAATTGATATTGAGATATCTCCTCAGAGAATTTGTTTTATCCCCAAAAAACAAGATACGGAGCATTTTGATTTTCTTATTGATAAAATCATCGCTTTATTATCAAAATTACCTCATACGCCAGTTCATGTTTTAGGGATAAATTTTATCTTTACAAGTAAAGACTATATATGGTTTGAAAACCTTATTAATGTCAAAGCCACAGAAGTTTTAGATAACTATGAAAATACATATACACAGATAGTATACCAGCTATCTTTGGAAAAACCAAAGGAGGGCATTCTAAATCTTAAAATTGATTATAATAAAAAAACTGAACTACTAACTGCAAATTTTAACTATTCTTTCAATACAAAAGAAATTAGTGACATTAAAGAAATACTACAGACAGGAATTCTTGATGAGATGAAAGATAGAAGTAATAAAGTTATTGAACTTTTACAAGGTAAAGATAAAGATGAATGATCTAAGACCTAATCAAATTTTTCCATTAGCACCATCCTCTAGCTCTGATAGTAAATCAAATGAACCTAGTAAAAACTATAAAGCAACATTCAGTTTAGATTCCAAGAATGAAGATAACGATATTTTTAAAAGGGAAACAGTTAGTATGTCGGTTAATGTATATGATGTTGCGGCATATATACTATCAAAACTTGGTTCTATTTCAACGATGAAACTTCAGAAATTAGTATACTATTCTCAGGCATGGTCTTTAGTTTGGGATGAAGAACCTTTGTTCCCGGAAAGAATCGAAGCTTGGGCAAATGGGCCAGTAATTCCTCGTCTATTTTTCCAACATAAAGGTTTCTTCAAGATTTCTATGTCTGAACTAGGTCTTGGAAATCAAAACAAATTAAACAAAAAACAAAAAGAAACCGTAGATGTTGTGCTAGATTACTACGGTAATAAATCTGCACAGTGGTTGATAGAACTATCACATATGGAGAAACCTTGGATTGAAACTCGCAGGGGTTTGAGGGAGGGAGAAGAATCCAATAGAGAAATCCCTTTAGATTTAATTAGTCAATACTATAGTAGTCTTGTAAATGAGTGAAAAGAAAGTACCAAAATATCTTCAACCCAAAGAAAAGAAAAGACCATCTCAAATTGAAAATCCTGAAGATAAAATTAAACTTCCTATATCCTGGAAATTCAACAGGATGGTTTTTGATCAAAACAGAAAATGGAACTGGTGCATACCCTCAAAAGACAATATTATATTTGCTTTAAAAAAACTATCTGATATTGAAAGCAATACATTCTTCGAGTTGATTCAATCACCAAAACACCATTCTTATCAAATATCTGATTTGCCTGAAAAATCAAGAAATGAATTTGATAAGTTAAGAATTTATGGGCATGAAAATATATTTTCTTTAAGGATAAATGGGGAACCTAGAGTATATTGTTTATACAATAAAAATGAATTTAGTTTGTTATGGTTAGACCTTAAGCATGAAGTATATCCAAGCCATAAAAAGCATACTTGATTTAAGTGTCAACTTAAGACATGCTCTTTGACATGTCTCAAGTTTTAACAGAGTACTCAGAGAAATACAGAGGAATTTTTAAGAAAAGTATTTACCCCGACTCATCTTTTCAAGCTGAGTCGTGTTTCAAAAAGGGTGGGTCGTGAAAAGAACGACTCGGGATGAAAAGGATGGTATATTATACTTGATAAATGAAATAAGGGGGATTCATCATTTTCAATTTTCTATTTTTAATTTTCTAATTTTAATTTTTTTAGTTTTATGTTGCCAGCGAAAATCCGTGCTCATTCGTGAGCTAAGAAATGGTACCCCGGAGAGGATTCGAACCTCCGACCTACGGTTTAGGAAACCGGTGCTCTATCCTACTGAGCTACCGGGGCATGAGTGTACAAACGCAAAACTCAGTTCAGTATGTCAATCTTATCAGCAGAGAGTATTGTCTCTAATCCGTTCTCTGTTTCCAGCTGCAGCGCCCCCTCGTCAGTAATCCCACGCACACTTCCGGCTAATTTCTTTGTGCCAGAATATAATGCAATTTTCTTATTTGCAAGCAGGTGAAATTCCTCAAAATAATCTACAAAGTATGTGAAGCTCTTTTCTTCAAATATATAAAAATTATTTTCAAAGGTGTTTAGGATGTTCTTGAGAAGTTTTTTTAGGGATGTATTTTTACCCGATTCGATCAAGAGTGATGTTGCAACCTGTTGAAGATTTTCTGGTATTCTTTGTATATTACAATCTATTCCAATGCCGATCACAGTGCCAGAATTATGAGCGGAAGTGAGGATGCCTCCCACTTTTTTCTGATTCACAAGAATGTCATTAGCCCATTTAATTGAAAAAGTGAGTTCTGGGAAAGTAGAACTCAGAACTTTGTGAATGACCACTCCAGTAAAAAGTGTTAGAGATGCAGGAAATTTTTGGTCGGGAAATCCAAGTGTGAAATACAATCCCCCGACCGGTGAGTACCAGCTTCTATCCAGCCTGCCCTTACCTCCGGTTTGTTCATAGGCGCACAAAACGAAATTTTCTTTTAAAGTCGAGTCTGCCAGAAATTTGATGACGAGTGCATTTGTTGACTCTACTTTTTTAAAAAATTTTATAACCGGAAAGAGTCCTGTTTTCATGGTTCATTTATTGTAGGATATTCTTTTCTGGACAAGAAAATTCTGCATCAACTTTAAGAAACCAGAACTATGGCAAATTCATTTTTTCAGAGATTACGCAAAAATCATTTAATGCGTTTCATCAAATTCGGCATTGTGGGCGGAAGCGGCACAGTGGTGAACCTCGGTGTGCAATACCTGCTCACGCTTGAAGGAATGCACTATATTTTTGCAGGAGTGATCGCTACAGAAATCTCGATCATTAATAATTTCCTGCTCAATAATTTCTGGACGTGGAAGGATAATCCTGCAAAGACAAAACGAAGCTTCGCAGCACGTCTTCTCAAATACAATTCTTCCATGATCATTACAGGCATTATTCAGAATCTTCTTATGATATTTTTCACTGAATTATTTAAGATCAATGACCTGATCTCCAAATTTATTGCGATCGTAATCATTACATTTGTGAATTACGTCATTCATTATTTCTGGACGTTTAAGGGTGAGACCGATGAGACAAAATAAGCTAAGTTACGACGAAAAAGCTATCATCTTTATCGGTGCGCTGACTATTTTCAAGCTCATTTATACGATAGGACTCAACATTATTCCTGACGAAGCATATTACTTTCTCTGGGGCAAAAATCTCCAGCTTTCCTATTTCGATCATCCACCGATGATCGGATGGTTGTTTGGATTCCTCTCAGTATTTTTTAAGAATGCTGAATTTGTGGTGCATCTTCAGCCGATCTTGCTGGGAGCCGGCACCTCTTTGTATGCATACTTCCTTGCCAAAGAAATGTTCAGTGACAAGATTGGATTTACATTTTTAGTGATGAGTAATTTTACGTTGCTGCTTTTTGCAGGTACGATCATTGCCACACCGGATACGCCTATGATATTCTTCCTGACCGCAGGCATATTTCACTTTTACAGAGCATGCCGAGGTGGGAAATGGATTCAGTGGATACTTACAGGAATATTATTCGGATGCGCACTCCTATCAAAATATGTGGCAGTTCTGATCTTCCCTGCAATTCTGTTATTTTTAATATTTACTCCTGACCGCACATGGTTGAAGAGCATCAAGCCGTATATTGCACTCGTAATTTCATTTATTGTATTTCTTCCTGTTATAATCTGGAATGCCCAGAACAACTGGATCTCATTCTCATTCCAGTTTCAGCACGGGATTGGCGGCAGCTTTCCGAACTGGCAAACATTTGGTGATTTTCTTGGCGGGCAAGCAGGAATAGTAGGTCCCATTCTGTTTGTAATTTTTATCATAGCACTTATTAAAGTAATTGCAGACTGGAAGTATCATTCAAAGGAAACCAAATTTCTGTTCTTTATTGCACTGGTGTTTTTTGGATTCTTCCTCTTTACCTCAATGCAGAAGAAAGTAGAAGCGAACTGGGCTGCGTTTGCCTACATTCCGGGTATGCTGCTCATCACTTATCTATACTTACAGGATTGGCAGATGCGAACGGGCTGGAGGATTACGTGGGTCATAAACTGGTTCTTACTTGTTATTGTTCTTCTTGTTGTTCTCGTTCAAGTCTATTTTCCGATTATTCCTGTTAAGTATGACCCGACAGACCAGTTCTATGGCTGGAAGAGGCTTGGGCTGGATGCAGAACTTATTATCGATGATTTTCCCGACCTCATACCTGCCGCGAATAGGCACCAGATGGCAAGTGAACTTATCGTTTATTCTGATCACGATTTTGTCTGCTTTGATCTTGGAAATCGAATTCATCAGTTTACATTGTGGAGAAACGATGATGATTTGATTGGGAAGGATTTTCTCCTTTTTGATCAGTCAAAGAAGCTCAGCAATTCAGTAGTAAGCAGTTTTGAAAATGTCGAATTTATCACCTCGATACCGCGCTTTCGGGATTTGAAATTATTGCAAGTAGTAATGGTGTATCGGGCGGAGAATTATCTGGGAGAAACCAAAGGAGAAAAATGAAAGACAGATTAATTTATATCTCAGTAATTTTTATTGCTTTTTGCATGTTTTCTTCTCTTGCCTGCGCTGGTGTGCAGAACGATCTGCAATCAGTAGTAAAGGGCAATAACAGCTTCTGCTTTGATTTGTATCATCAATTGATGAGTGAGCAGGGCAACCTCTTTTTCTCTCCGTACAGCATTTCAACTGCTCTTGCCATGACCTATGCCGGTGCAAAGAGAGAAACCGAAAAGCAGATGGCAGAGGTTTTGCATTTTACTCTTCCTCAGGAAAAATTACATTCGGAAAGTTCAAAACTTCAGTCAGATCTCAATAGCATCGAAGAGAAGGGAGATGTTCAACTGAATATTGAGAATTCATTGTGGCTGCAGAAAGGGGATTCTTTTCTGGACTCATTCCTGGATTTGAACAAAAAATATTACGATGCCGGCTTGTATTTTGTTAATTTTGCTCAGTCATCCGTAGTACGGGATAAGATCAATAACTGGGTGGAAGATAAGACCCATGACAAGATCAAGGATTTGATCAAACCGCCAATCCCCACTTCAGATACTTCTCTGATATTGTGCAATGCGATCTATTTCAAGGGTAATTGGCTCAGTCAGTTTGATAAGGCAAAAACAAAAGATGATGATTTCTATCTTTCTAAAGATACAATCATACAAGTCCCCATGATGTCCCAGAAATCCGATTATCGATACATAGACTATGGCTCATTTGAAGGACTGGAATTGCCGTATGAAGGAAACGATCTATCAATGCTCATATTTCTCCCAAAAGAAATTGACGGTCTGGCAGAATTCGAAGATCATATGACTGCTGATACTGTGACAATGTGGATTGATGGGCTTATGAATACTTATGAGCGAGAGGTTCGTGTCACTATTCCAAAATTTAAAACCACAAGTGAATTTGAACTTGCACCTATATTATCCGGTATGGGAATGTCTAATGCATTCTCTCCAGCCAGTGCTGATTTTTCGGGAATCAATGGCAAGCATGATCTCTTTATTAGCAATGTGATACACAAGGCATTTGTGGACGTGAATGAGGAAGGCACAGAAGCTGTTGCTGTAACTGCAGTACTGATGACGAGAGGGGGACGTGCTGTCGAACTAATGTTTCGAGCAAATCACCCATTTCTATTTTTGATACGGGAAAACAAGACAGGGAGTATTCTCTTTATTGGCAGGATTGTTGATCCTACAAAATCATGAAAGTGCAGGATAAACCTGCACCTACTCCCTTTGTTGGTAGAGACAGGTTTATCCCGTCGGGAAATTAAAACCTGAATGTAAGAGTTATTCCCTTCAAGGTTGGACTTACAGAAACAATCCTTCTATCACTCTCCGCATGCAGTGCCACGATCTTTTTCGTAATAAAATGACTGAGAACCGCCCCGACAAACACATCCGAGACCCAGTGCTTGTTGTTGTACACACGGGCAAAAGAAGTACATGTTGCAAGCGCATATGACACAATTCCTATCACAGGTTTGTCCTTGAATTCTTCAGCAAGTACTGTTGCCCAGCTAAATGCAACCGAGGAATGTCCCGAAGGAAATGCAATGTTATGAGTGGAAAAAGATGGTCCGTCCCAGATATAGGGAGAATCCGAAGCAGAAGGACGATGTCGATGGGTGAGAAATTTAATACTGTTCACGGCAACACCAACTATGGCAAAACTTTCAAGCATTTCGAGGGAAATTCTTCGGGTTTTTTCATCTTTGGCAAGTGCGCCATAACAATATAATAATGCTTCTGCAGGTAGCACCACATAGCCGTTTCCAAGATAATTAGTCACGTCTGCGAGTGAACCAAGCACATTCGATTTGTGATACTGCACAAAATCCTGCATCTGCCTGTCATAGACATAGAGCAGAATTGCCGAACCGGTGAAAATTCCTGCTTTCAGCCAATCTTCTGCCTCCCAAAGGAGAGGAGAGAGATATACGTCACGAGTATTACGCAGTCCTTCGAATATGAATTCTTTATTTATATAATAGTCATGTTCCTGTGCCTGAAGCATACAGGGAGAAAGCAAGAGAGTTATAAGAAAAAAAGCAGCAAGTATTTTTTTCATAATTAAATGATCAACATTGCATCGCCATAGCTATAGAACCTGAAATTCTTTTCGATTGCTTTTTTGTATGCTTCCATGATAAGATCATATCCGGCAAAGGCAGAAACCAGCATGATGAGTGTGGAACGTGGCAGGTGAAAATTCGTGATGAGCTTATCTACAATCTTAAAGGAATAGCCCGGGTAAATAAAAATATTTGTGTGCTTATTGCCGGAAGCAAGATGCCTTCCTTGAGCGAAACTTTCAAGAGTGCGAACGCAGGTTGTGCCGACTGCAACAATATTTTTATCGCTTTGCTTGGCACAATTGATCTTTTCTGCTTCCTTTTCCGATACAGAGCAGTACTCCGTATGCATTGTGTGGTCTTCAATGTTCTCAACCATAACAGGTCTGAAGGTGTCGAGTCCGATGCGCAGGTTGACTTTTGCAGAGGAAATTCCAATTGATTCTAAGATATTTATAAGCTGTGGTGTGAAATGTAATCCCGCAGTTGGAGCTGCTACTGAACCTTGCTTATCTGCAAACACGGTTTGATAACGTTCTGCATCGAGTTCAGTTGCTTCTCTTTTTATATAAGGAGGGAGTGGTACTTTGCCAATACTGTCGATGATCTGAAAGAAATCACCGTCATAGGAAAAACGAATCAGCCGTTCTCCTTTGTCTCCCCATTGAATTATCTCTCCATGAAGAATATCCCCGAGTATCATTTCCGAACCGATTTTCAATCGCCTGCCGGGTTTTACCAGGCATTTCCAGGAATACTCATCAACTTGTTCCAGAAGAAGCACTTCGATCTTTCCTCCAGAGGGCTTCTTTCCTACAAGGCGTGCGGGAATGACTTTTGTCTCATTCATCACGAGAAAATCATCTGAACTCAAGTAATGTTGTATATTTTTGAAAATATCAGTATTAATAGATTTTTCATCCCTATTTACGATCATTAAACGTGATTCTTCACGCTTTTCGGAAGGATACTGGGCAATCATTCCTTCAGGAAGTTCATAATCAAAATCAGATACAGAAAATTTTCTCACAACTACTTATTCGTGTTCAAGCCCGAATTCTCAGCATCTTTCAGGAACATGGTAAAGCTGCCGTATTTGATATCTATGACGAGTTTTATCGGGATTTTATATGCATCATCAGTTACCCAGATGTCCATCACAATAGAGGATTTTTTCTGGGATTCCTTCGGTATGATGGGAGTGATCTTATAGCATTCTTTCTGTCCGAAAGTCGTGTTGAGTTTCTCTTTTTTCTCAACAAGGAGTTTCACGGGATGATTATCGCCATCCAGACTGATATTCAGGTTCAGGGTATCACCAAGAGCAAGTTGCTGCAGACGCACCCAGTAGATGATGGTGTATGTGTCCTGCGGATCATAAAGGGAGGTGCTCTGTTTTTTTATTTGCTCACCCTTTTTATAAGTAACATAATAGTAGGTTGTATCTTCCGGAAAATAGTAATGAATACGGTATTGCTTCCAGCTTCCCTCAGAAATGCGTTTGATGAATTTGCGCACAACAAACTGCTCTTTATCCCAGTAGGACTCGGTTTCGTCTCGTATTTTATACACAAGATCAAAGATAGGATTGGTTTTTGATAATGTTTTTATGCAATAGCACGGATGCCCCATTATTTCTCCACCGTCTTCGAGATTCATAGTAAAGGTGCCGGCATTTACGATACCGAAAGATGTCGAATAGATAAGCTTCTCGCCGATCTGAAAAGGCAACTCTTCCTGTGAATAAAGCATGCTTGTGAAAAGCAGCAACAAAATGAAAATAGGGAAGTATTTATTTTTGTTCTTCAAAATATTTCTCCTCATTTTTGATGAGTATCTGCAAACCAGTGCGTAATGTGGTCTGTGATCTCGTATGGATTTGAAACTCTATTCGGTTGCAAAGGCATGACATTAATAAAGTAACGTCCATAATTTTTTGAATAAATTCTTGAATCAAGGATAACGACGACACCCTTGTCTGTCTTGTTTCGTATGAGTCTGCCGAATCCCTGTTTGAATTGGAGGAGTGAGATCGGCAATGTATAATGGAGGAAGGAATTCTTGCCTTCTGCAGTGAGTTTGTCCAGATATGCTTCGACGAGCGGCTCTGTGGGTACAAGGAACGGCAGGCGGAATAAAACCAAAATTTCCAGAGATTTTCCCTGTACATCAACGCCTTCCCAGAAACTTTTTGTGCCAAGTAATACTGAATTTTCATCATTTCTAAAAATATTCAGGATCGTTGTTCGAGAACCGCTTTTACATTGAGCAAGGAGTGTTAGTTCATTCTTTATTGCTGAGGTTGAAAGTTCCGAGTAGGCAGCATCGAGGTCTTTATAGGATGTGAATAGAACGAGTGTTCCCCGTTTATGAGCGCTGAGAATTTCTTCTACAAGAGAGACAGCCTGAGGGGAGAAAAATGGATCTTTGGGATTAGGCAGAAAATCGGGAATGAGCACCTTCATCTGGTTTGGATAATCAAACGGAGAGGATGCGATATATTCCATAAGACGGGTCTGTTCTACATCTTCGAGCCCGGTGAGGTGTTTATAAAATTTGAATTCCTGCCTGATCGCGAGAGTGGCAGAGGTGAGAATTGCGGTTTCCAGCCGGCCCCAGAAATATTTGAAGAGCGGTTCGTTCACTTCGATGGGCGCACACACAATTGCAGAACGGGGCATCATATCCGGTCTGATCTCATTGTCCGACGTTTCAAGCCAGAATGCATAGTTCTCGAAATCCGGGCTGAACACATGCTCAAAACATACAATAAGCTCCACCATCTGGTTGATGCTGCCCTCTAGATCGGACATGTTCTCATCATATTTGGGAAAGGTCTGGGGATTCACATCCAGAAGTGCCGAATGTAGCCGGGTAAGTTTTTTATTGAGTTCGGATAGCGCACTGCTGATGTCTTCAAGCGGCACTTTGACAGGTCTGAAAACATCGAGATCCTGAAAGCGGAGCTTCCTATAACTTCCTCTTGTGAGAACGATCTGTGTGATGTATTGGAAAAAATCTTTACCCTTTTCTTCTATAGTATCAATAGGTTCTTCGCACTCATCGAGAATGCTTTTGTATATCTTCTTTTTTTCGTCCGGTAATGTGCTTTTTGTGATACCGATACGGAGATTGTTGATGATCCCGTACTGGAATTCTCCCTTTGTGAGAAGCTTGCGAGTGATGTTAAGAAGTTCGGGCATTGTGATGGAGAATCCGAAATGAACTGCAGCAGCATTGGGAAGATTATGCGCTTCGTCGATTACAAGATTGGAATAGTTGCCCAAAACCGAAAACTCATTTGCTGCGTCTGCGAGCAGAAGAGCATGATTAATGATCACAAGATTTGCATTTTCCGCCTGCTTGCGGATATTCATCACAAAGCACTGCTCGTTGTATGGACATTTTCTTCCATGGCAAGAGGTTCCGTCTGACGCAACCTTGGACCACAAGCCACTCAGATACGGCTTGAAGGATTGATTTTCTTCGACATCACCGGTCTTGGTCATTTCTGCCCAGACAATGAGATTGAGCAGGAATTTCATTTCATATTGTGTGAGATAGCCATTGATATCCGAAAGCACATTATACCACTTTCTCAAGCAGAGATAGTTTGATCTGCCCTTGAGAAGCGCTGCGGTGAATGCCAGGTCTGTAGTTTCCTGAATGGTGGGAATGTCCTTAAAGAAAAGCTGTTCCTGAAGGTTTTTTGTGTTGGTGGAAATGATAATTCTCTGATTTGAGACTTTCGAATAATAGATGGATGGTATGAGATATGCGAGGGATTTACCGACACCTGTTCCTGCTTCGATGAGAAGGAGATTTCCTTCCTGGTATGCTTCCGTTACCCAGGAAACCATATCGATCTGTCCTTCACGATATTCGTATTGTCCGAACTTTTCCGCCAAAGAACCACCCTCTTCAAAAAGCTGAAGTATCTCATTCTCGTCCATTACGAGACTCGGAACTTTGCCCTCTACAATGTTTGAAATATAATTTGGTCTGGTGAAGAATGGAATTGCGGGAGCACTTTGCTTCTGTCTTTGCAAATACATCTTTGTCAGGTAGCCGAGTATCGTTTTCAAGTATTCCAGCATCCCATTCTGCTGATAAGCAAAAGAAGCTATCTCTTCGATTTGTTTCACCAGCTTTAGATCGATATGATCTATGATGAAGTCAGTGATGGCATTGAAGCATTCTCCGGTTGCCTGAGCATCATGTTGTGCGCGATGGGCATGTGGATTGATAATATCGAAATACTCAGCAACAGTGCCAAGTGAGTGGGATTTCAGATGGGGAAGAAAAATTCTCGAAAGGTCAACAGTATCATAATATTTGTTTTTGATAGGAGAAAGCTTGCATTTACCCAGCGACTCATTGAGGAATCCGAGATCAAATCCAGCATTATGAAAACAAAGGGGAGTTTTACCGATAAATTCCATAAAATTCTGTAAAACCATTTTGAGAGAAGGGGCATTTACAAGGTCTTTATCTGCGATATGCGTGAGTACTTTTATGGCATCAGGGAGAGGTCTGTTGATATGGATAAAAGACTGAAATGAATCGACCTGTTCTCCATCCTTAAAATGAACAGCTCCGATCTCGATCAAATCCTCTTTTGCAGAGTCCAGTCCAGTGGTTTCAGTGTCCACTGCTATAAACTCAAACGCGGGATATCCCTTATCTTTTTTTGCCATATTTTTACATACCTCGTGTGTGTAGAGAAGAAAATGGGGTCTGATTACGTCAAGCTAATTGTGATTTGGGCAGAGTGCTTTTTATGAGGAAAGATGAAGTATTTTTATTGGTTCAGAATTTTCCTGATCATGCATCTTGATGAGATAGATTCCAGGTGGAATTTCGTGTATATCCCATTCGAAATGATGTATGCCTGAACACAGGTTTCCTGGACACAAAGTCTTCAGCTTCCTTCCTTTTATATCATATAATGTACATTCTACATATGTATTCTTCGGCAGAGAAAAAGTTATATTTACTCTCTTCGTACAAGGATTGGGAGAAATATTGATCGTAGTAAAGGTTTGTTGTTCAGGCTCATTTGTCGCTACAGGCAGATCAAGCTTGCACACTCCAAAACCGACCCATGCAGGAGCGAGAATTTGATCTATGATCTGTCCCGAATAATCGAATTGGTAGATATAGCCGAGACTGCCGTCGAATCCCTGTGTTGTCCAAAAATATGTGCCGTCGAACCATAAACCTCTGCATGAATCAGCAGGTGGAGAAAAATTGTTCGCAGCAACCTCGATCAGATTGGGCCAAAGCGCTACATCCCAGCATTTAATCAGGTTGTTATCGTTCAGCATATAGAGGTACTGTCCGTCCCACGCGCTTCCAAAAACATCTTCATCGAAGGAGGTAGTCCCATCTTTGACACCGTTTATATCATAGCGGTTCAAATCCCATTCCGTGACGTAGAAATACGTGCCGTCAAAGGCAACATCATAAAAATAAAAAAGTGACCAGTCATCAATAATGACTTCGATATCACCTGTCTCGATGTCCACTTTGTAAAGACGCGGGGCAAAGGCATCGACTGCATAAAGTTCGTTGTTCACGACTTCCATATCGCAGAAATGATAGTTGTCGTACTGAAAAAAAATTTGCACGGTCCCTGTGGTGGAAAGCGTGTATATCCGCGAATTGAAATATTGGTTTGCAGTGAACATAATAACTTCATCAGCAAAAAGGGGAGATTGGAGAATGATAAAGCAGAGGAAGCCAAATAGATACTTTTTCATGATGATTTTACAAATTTATTCTGATGAGGTCAGTCTTTCTTTTATCTCGTGAAAATCCCGGGCATAAAAATCAACATATTTGAGAATACGGTCTTTATCTTTTAGGGAATAGTCATCCTCGATCGCAAAGGAGGTCATGCCGGCATTCTTTGCCGCAGTTACTCCGGCGATCACATCTTCAATAACAAGGCACTCGTGTGGAAGAACACCGAGTTTTTCTGCTACTCGTAAAAAGATATCAGGAAATGGCTTCCCGCGGAGGTTTTCCTGTCCGTCAACCACTGCATCGACATAGTGCCACACGTCATTCGCGGAGAGTACAATTTCTGTAAGACGATGTATATTGCTCGTTCCCACGCCCATCTTGATTTTATTTTTATGAAGGAAAGTTAAGAATTCTTTCGCGCCGGATTTGAGAGGAATATCATTCTGGTAGTGCCAGGCAACCATCTCTGTCCACTCGTTCATGATATCTTCCGCGCTATCAGGCAGGTTGAATTTCTTTTTAAAATGCTCTGCGACTTCCACATAACTGTTTCCCACCTGGATGTCCTCGAAGAGATCATCGGGAACAGAAATATTCCGCTTCGCAAGAAAGTCATGATCTACTTGTGTCCATATTCCCATGGAATCAATGAGGGTGCCGTCGAGGTCGAAAATGACTGCTTTGAATTTCACTAAAAAGTATTACATCCCGACAAGTTTCTCGCGTACTTTTGCACTTACCATATCCATAACCCAGACCACGAATGCAATGAGCCATATCAGCAAGCCGACATTATGCCAGCGGAGGAGTTGTTGCTGCTGGAGAAGCAGGAGACCAATACCGCCGCCGCCCACGAAGCCCACGATCGTTGCCATACGGACATTTATATCCCAGCGGTAAATAGTGAATGCCAGGAATGGTGACACTATCTGCGGGATTACCGCGTAAATCCAGGTTTGAAGAGTGCTTGCACCGGTTGCTTTTATTGCTTCCACAGGACCGGTATCAATATTTTCGATCTGTTCGGAATAGAGCTTCGTGAGTGCTGCAATGGAATGTATCATAAGAGCAAGCATGCCTGCAAAAGGGCCGATGCCCACCCACACGCTGAAAATGATCGCCCATACAATTGCTTCGATCGAGCGGAAGATAGTCGCCACTGTTCGGATAAGTATATACACAATATTCCCGAGCCATGTCCGTGGCATGAGATTCCGTGCGGCAAAAAAGCTGAGCACAAAAGCAAAAGGGATAGCAAAGATCGTTGCCAGCAAGGCAAGGAAAATAGTCTCTGCAAGAGCAGAGAGCGCGATATTAAGAAGTTCATTAGTCCTATTCGCACTCTGTAATATAATTGATTTGTATTTCTGTATGGTTGATTCCCCAAGTCTTTTTTGCAGATCTCCGAGAAACACTTTCTTTGTTGAATATTTTCTGTTCTGAATACCTTTAAGTGTCTTGAGAACATCAGGAGGAAGGTTTTCCTTTTCCAGTTCATCAATAGATGTGGCAGACAGAGAGTATTCCGTAATACTGGGATCAAAAATACCTGATGCAATGCCGCCTGCATTTTGAAACTTTGTGAAAAACTTATAGAAGTCCACATGTACAATATTCACACCGACTACAAAAGTGACAATCAGTGAAATAAGGGTAAGATACCCCCACACAGATTTGAGTACGCTTCTTTTTGGCTTCCCGGAAGATAAAAATAATTTAACTCCAACTGATCCTCGAATGAGCTGAAAAATGATCGTTACAACTATCGCAGCTATTCCGATATAGAATAATTTTGCAGTAAAGCCGGACCACTTATGCATAAGATAGTACATACAACCGAAGACGTATATCCAGAAAAGAAGGTCGGTCGCGATAGATTGAATAACAGCCATTGTTTTACTTTTTTTCTTCATCTTATCTCAACCTCCTCTGCGTCTTCTCCGTAAATATCCTTGAATTTCTTCTCGTCAATTTCCTTTGGGGTGCCGTCAAAAACAATATTACCGTCTTTCAAGGCGACAACCCGGGTTCCATATTTCCTTGCGAGACTCAGAAAGTGCAGTGAACAAAGAATAGTGATGTTGTCATTTGTATTAAGTTCACCAAGGTATCTCATCACGGAATCCGCAGTAGCAGGATCAAGGCTTGCGACAGGTTCGTCTGCAAAAATTACTTTTGGATTCTGCATAAGTGCCCGAGCAATAGCCACACGCTGCTGCTGTCCACCACTCAGATTTCTTGCCTTGTTCTGTGCAAACTGATCAAGTCCAACCCGTTTCAGGTTACTCATTGCAGTGGCGACATCATTTTTATGCATGGAAAAAGTAATCGCATGCCAGAGTGAAACATAGCCGAGTTTTCCGGAAAGAACATTTGTAAGTGCACTCAAATTCTTTATGAGGTTGAATTGCTGAAAGATCATACCAATATGGCGACGAATTTTCCGAAGCCGTTTTCCTCTCGCAGTGACGACATTTTCATCATCGATTTCAATCTCGCCCGAAGTAGGTTCGATGAGTCTGTTCATACATCTGAGGAGTGTAGATTTACCCGATCCGGACAAACCGAGGAGAATAAGAAATTCACCTTCCTCCACTTCGAGATTGACTCCCTTAAGTGCGTGAGTGCCCCCCTCATAGATCTTATGCACGTCTGTAAGTTTTATTATATTTTTCATTTTATAAATTGGGATGCGTCTGTACCAAGCGCTTGAAGGGTTTCTCTGACGACGTCATAATCAGAGTCATCGGCACGGACAAAGTTATCAATATCAAGGATATCAAGCAATACCTGATGCCCTTCTTCCGTGTTTGCAAAATCTACAAGTGCATCTACGATCTCGATTCTCATATCCTCAGGAAAACCTTTTCTGAAAGTAACGGTATCGTTTGGTATCCATTCAGTATATCCGATTATTACTACTTTATCAACGATATCAGGATAGGTATCTATAACTGCTCTGCGCGCATCATGTATGTCACCATTTTCGCCAGGAGGAGACCAGAAAGTGCACCCAACATCAGCAGTACCCTGATAGACGGAAAGGATGGCTTGAGGATGACCGCCAGCAAAGAGAGAACGTGCCGGTTTAATTCCCTTTTTGGCAAGTAAGGCAGAAGGATAAATATAACCGGAGGTTGAAGCTGCATCGGTAAATGCGATCACTTTGCCTTCAATGTCATTGATATCTTCGATGCCACTTTCGGCTAGGGCGACGAATTGCCCCTTGTATTTCTCAAGTCCATTCCTCACTGTGGTGAGTTCGACCTCAGCGCCAAATTTTTCATTTGCAAGTAAATACGCAAATGTGGCAAGCCAAGCAATGTCTGTCTCGTCGGTGCCGATCGCTTCTATAACTGAGGCATAACTTGTGGGTACTGCCACCTTAAAGAAGTAACCTGTTTTTTCCTGGAGATAATCAGCGATCTCTCGACCGCTTGTCACAATTTTTCCTGCTTCCATGGATGGAACAAAGTACATCTTTATCGGATTTTTCTTTGAGCCAAGAGGAGCATTCTGGCTGCATCCTATAAGCAGAAGTGCAACCAAGAAAGTAACGAGTGCAATTCTGTATAATTTCATGATACTCCTTATGTATAGTATTCATCTAAAGGTACGTTTAATTCTTCCGTACCTTTCAAAACAAACCTTTCGTCTCTTATGATGTCAATTTTTGTCCCATTTTTACTGATGGCTGTAATATGTCCAATGGCTTCATAGGGAAGTGTAATGTCAATATGAGTGAATGTATAGGCTTTACTCATATCTTCTTTTCTGTGAATTGTTTTTTCATTGTCACGCGCAGTGACCTCTTTTCCATCGGGATTAAATATAGGTTTATCTTCCTCAAAAGTGAAGCACGTATCACCCACAGCAAAGTGAGGACCCATTTTTTCAATAATGAGGACTGGAAGAAGGCGAAGGATATTGAATTTTTGTGCAACAATATATGCCAGTGTGTTTGTGCCGATCGCAAATTCACCCATTGGAAGAGTCTTATGCGGGAAGAGAATATTTTCTTCTATATATTTCCTGTTCTCTTCATTTTTATCGAAATTTTTACAGGAATAATCTTCCACAAAACCATCTTTGAATGTGAGCTTCAGATCTTTATATCCCAGTCCGCCTAAATAGGTGTTTTCTATATGAAGAATTCCGTTAGTGCCTGAGAGCTTAGGGCTCGTAAAGACTTCCCCAAGAGGAATGTTCACATCGGCAGTACAATTTACGAAATTGGTTTGCTTCTTTGGATCGGATATTTCCGGAAGTTGCACTTTCAAGTCTGTTTGGTTGCTTCCTTTGCCCTTTATGTGAGCATATTCAGCAGTATCGAGCGCATCGATGATTTTCTGCTGGATCGGTTCATATACCTCATTCTTCAGCATATTGATCGTATATGTGGCATCAAATATTTCTTCAAACTTATCGCCAATATCTGGAGTGGGAAACGAAATAATACTGAAGCTGGTTTCCTCGCGGGGGGTGTAGGTATAGGTGATTTGACTCGAAATTTGCTGCATTTGCTGTGCCAGTTTTTGCTGTTCTTTGTCGAGTTTCAGACATTCTTTTTTTGCCTTTGGGCTGAAGGGTTCTTCTCCGAAAGTCTCAAAATAGATCAAACCGGAGTATTTATCAGTATACTCTTTGCACAGCTCATATGCTTTAGGAAGATTTTCTTTTATTTTTTCAACTAACGCTTCGTCGATATAAAGTGCGCCGTCAAACCTGTGATCATACTGATATTGTTTGTTGGTGGTAGCTCCGGTCACTCGTCTCACGATTACTTTCAGTCCTTTGTTTTGAAGAGCTTTTAATAGATATTTGATAATTCTTTCAAATCCTGCTGGATATATCAACATCACTGTAGATTTTTGTGACATGTCTTTATCCGAATTCGCAAAACCGAGCTCGTACGCATCAGCCATGAACACGGCAAGCTCTTTCACTTTTTTCTCTGAGAATGTTTGCATATGCCGTGCGACGCGAATGACATTATCGTTTATATAACTGCCAAGCATGAAAAGATATCTCTCATCAGAAAGGTTTTCATTATTAATGATGTTAATATAGTATTCAAAGTCCGGATCATAGGTTTCCATCAAGCGTATCTGTTGATCTTTCACTCTGTATTGTCTGCCAAGCCTAGTCATGACGCTTTTGAGTTCTTCATAGTTGGGTAACTTATCTTCAATGAGATGAAAAGCTTCGATAAACAGGTCGTTCCATTCTGCCATCTCAAACCGCTTATGAAGGAAAGCATATTGGATAAATTTTCTAGTTTGAGTATAGAAGAATGAAAAAAGCTGTCCGAAGTTGTCCCCAAGCTTTTGTACTGCATAAGTTGGATTGACCCAGCTAGTATCATAATTGTCGGGGAGCACATCAGCAAAAAATGATGTATTCTCCTCCATAAGTTCCAGGGTCGAGTGTGAAGAGAAGTGTTCGGATTGATCACGTTTTTCAAATTCATACATTTTCAAGATGAACACGCCAAGATCAAAGAAGAATTCGATGAATTCTTTTTTGTCTGGATACGCTTCGAAATTTTGAGTTTGCGCAACTATTTTTTTGATAGATTCAATTGATTTTTCGTACTTTTCCTGTGAGTTTTGATTTTCTTCAGCATAGAGATTTTTAATAGTCATAGAAAGACCTCCTATTCGTTGTGACTATCCGGTCGCATTTGCGGGAATAATATAACATCTTTTATGTTATGAGAGTTCGTGAAGAGCATCACGATCCTGTCGATACCCAGCCCGAGACCGCCGGTCGGGGGCATGCCGTATTCCATTGCTTCGAGGAAATCCTCATCAACTTCACTCGCTTCGACATCTCCCAGTTCGCGCTGCTCTGCCTGACTTTCCAGACGTTCTCTTTGATCGATCGGATCGTTAAGCTCGCTGAAACAATTTCCGAGTTCAAGACCAGCGATAAATATTTCAAAACGCTCCACAAACTGTGGATTCTCAGGTTTTGATTTTGCAAGTGGGGATATCTCTTTTGGAAAATCTATTACAAAAGTAGGCTGAATGAGATTGTCTTCCACGAATCTCTTAAATATTTCATCAACAATTTTTCCAAAACTTTTTACATCCAGCTCAATCTCATGCTCTTTGCAAAAAGCAAGAAGCTCATCCATATTTGCATTTTCCACATCTATGCCTGCATATTCCTTGATAAGCCGAAGCATGGGTTTGCGTTGCCAGGGCTTCGAAAGGTTTATTGTATGTGTATTATATTTGATTTCTAGTGTGCCGCATACTTCCTGTGCAATACCTGTGAGCATATCTTCGACAAGGTTCATAATATCATTATAATCTGCGTATGCTTCGTACAGTTCGATCTGCGTGAATTCGGGATTGTGTGTTCTATCTATGCCTTCATTACGAAAGTCCTTGCACACTTCATATACCTTTTCAAACCCGCCAATTATCAGACGTTTCAAATAGAGTTCATCCGCAATTCGCAGATATAATTCCATGTCGAGTTTGTTGTGCTGGGTCACAAATGGCTGAGCTGCTGCACCGCCGTAAATCGGCTGAAGGATCGGGGTCTCCACTTCGATGTATCCCCGGGCATCAAGAAATTCTCTCATCATTTTGATGATCTTGCTGCGCGTTTTGAACGTGTTTTTCACTTCAGGATTGAGAAGAAGGTCGAGGTAGCGTTTTCGGTAGCGAAGTTCTTTATCGGCAAATTGGTCATATACGATTTTCTCGCCATCCTCGATCTTTTCTTTCACAACAGGGAGGGGGCGGATCGCCTTTGCGAGGAATGTGAATTCTTCTGCATGGATCGAGAGTTCATTTGTCAGAGTATAGAAAACAAAACCCTTCACGTGTACAAAATCACCTAGATCACACTGTTTAAAAATTTGATATCTTTCCTGTCCCACGTCATCACGTTTAATATATATCTGTATCTTGCCGGTTTCATCTTCGATATGACAGAAGCTTGCTTTGCCCATTTTTCTGAGTGAGCGGATCCTGCCCACAACGTCTACACTGGTTTTATTTTTTATAAATGATTCGGGATCATCAAAAATATCTTTTATATAATGAGTGCGTTCTGCTTTTGTCGGGAACGGATTTGTCCCCATCTCGAGCAGTCGCCCAAGTTTTTCTTTTCTCGCTTGTATGAGTTGATTTTCATTGTCCATGATAACCTCTGTTACTTCAATGTTCTATTTTTTAAAAAAGCATCAATGAATTGGTCAATATTTCCGTCCATGACCGCCTGAACATTTCCTGTTTGCTCGTCCGTACGGTGGTCTTTGACCATTGAATAGGGCTGGAACACATAGGAGCGTATCTGGTTGCCCCACTCGATGCTTTTTTTCTCGTTTTCTATTTTCTTGCGTTCTTTATCCTGCTCTTCTTTATACATTTGATAAAGGCGGGATTTAAGAACTTTCATTGCATTATCTTTATTATTGAGCTGCGAACGCTCGGATTGGCATTGTGCTACGATACCTGTGGGAATGTGAGTGATACGAACAGCGCTGCTTACCTTGTTGACATGTTGACCACCTGCTCCGCTTGCGCGAAATGTGTCAATTCTTAGATCATTTTCGTTCACTTCAATTTCAATCGTGTCGTCAACTTCCGGATACACAAATACAGAGGCAAAAGATGTGTGCCGCCGTTTATTTGAATCAAAAGGAGAGATGCGCACAAGCCGATGAATGCCGATTTCTGATTTTAAATATCCATAGGCATATTTGCCCTTGATCTCCAAAGTTGCAGAACTGATACCGGCTATGTCCCCGGGCTGTTTATCCATGAGTTCTACTTGAAAGTCCTGGTTTTCTGCCCAGCGAACATACATACGAAGAAGCATCTCCGCCCAATCATTAGATTCTGTTCCACCTGCTCCAGGATGGATTTCAAGAAGTGCATTTTTTTTGTCGTATGGATCGCTCAGGATAAACTGAGTTTCTAATCGGTTGAAGTAATTTTTTGTTTTTGTCAGCTTTCTTTCTGCTTCAGCTTCTAATTCTGTATCCTTTTCTTCCTGTAAAATGGCAAGAAATGCTTCCAGCTCTTCGAGGGATTGTGTGATATTTTCTGCGGTATCAATATCTTCTTTGAGAGCGCTCAGTTCTTCCGATATTTTCCTTGCATTTTCCTGGTCATCCCAGAATTCAGGGCTGCTCATTTCCTTTTCGAGTTGAGATATCTTAGCGCTTTTGGTCTCTACGTCAAAGATACCTCCGCAATTCGAGTATTTTTTCTTTCAGATCTTCTACATCTTTTGCAAATACATTTACATCCATATAAATCCTATATTTATAATTTCCTTAATCAATAGCTCTTCCCGGAAGAACATAATCCTGGAGCTCCTGATTAAAATAGCGGTCAGTCATTGTCGCGATGAAATCTCGCACTTTTTCTGCATCATTTGTAATTTCAATGTACTGCTCGCTTTTATGATTGAGAAAGTGATTGAAAATTTTTGAATCGGCATTATTTTCCTTGATGTCTGTCATGTACTTATCAAATAGAATTTTCATGCCGCGCTTAATTGTAAATTTTTCTTTTTTTATCCAGGGGTGATTGTAAATCTTCTCGTAATTGAAGCGTTTCAGTTCATACAATGCATCAGAAGTTTCAGTATCAAAGGCAACATAGTCTTTATCAAAACTGTTATAAATGACATTTGTGATGAGAGTGCTGACAATTTCATCATTTGTCGTGCCCAGCTTATGTGCCGCATCTCCAGGGAGTTCGTCTCTTTTAAGAAAACCCATACGGATCGCATCTTCGATATCTTGTCCTATATAGGCAATCGTGTCCGAAATGCGCACAACGCATGCTTCTAAAGTTGCAGGAGGGCTGGTTGTATCTTCTGTTTTCATCGTGTGGAGAAATTCTTCGAGGTCTTTTTCTGTTTTATCTCTTTTAGGATGAAGTTGTTCATCATGAACTTCTCCGTCATGAGACACGATTCCATCTCGAACCTGGAATGTGAGGTTCAGCCCCTTTCCGTGGTTCGTAATATGGTCAACAATAAAAAGACTTTCGATATTATGATGAAACCGCCCGATTCCATGTTGTATACAGCACTCATTCAGCATTTCTTCGCCGTCATGACCAAAAGGAGGATGCCCAAGGTCATGCCCGAGCGCGATCGCTTCTATCAGATCGACATTGAGATGTAGCATTTTTCCGATGCTCCGGGAAACCTGAGAGACATAGGTCGTATGCAGACTGCGGTTAGACATCTCTTCATCAAAGAGATTGGAAAAGTACACAACTTGTGTTTTTCCTTGATACCTGCGATACGCACCAGTATGGATTATGCGATCCCGATCAATAGCAAAGGGACCGCGAAGACGTTTCTCATGTTCAAAAACCTGCCTGTATGCTTCAGAGCTCTTCGTTGCTAATCTGGAAAGATGCTCTTCTTCATGAAGACAGGTTTCTTTAAAAAGCTTATCTAAGACATGTTCCTTATTATGCATATGTGTTATTGCAATTACGTTTCTTGCGTCCTTCGCACGTTTGTTGCCTGAACTCCTTTTTCGGTTTCAGCTGCTTCAAATTCAACTTCTTCATTTTCTGCCAAGGTTCTGTAACCATTACTTTCAATAGAACGCCAATGAACAAAATATTCCTTGCCGTCATCGCCCGTAATGAAGCCGTATCCCTTGTTTTTACTAAACCATTTAGTTTTTCCTTTCATCTGGTCTCCTTATATCATTTTCAGACATAACACGTATGCCATTGGATTTTAGTATTTTAGCAGTCACCCCCATGCCTTTTGTCAATTTTTCTTTTAAATAAATGTGATGAGTACCGCATGAGGGGCTGTTTTCTTTGAGGATCGCTGATTTTATATTAAGCAGGTGACAAATTTTCAGGGTATCTTCAGCACCTTTTCGAAAATTTGAAGAGACATTCTCGTTCTGATCGTTTTTGAGATTATCAATTCCATCGAGTGTCTGAGATCCGTCTCCTTTAATAAAGAAAGAGGGGGGGCGAGGTGTTTGTAGTCCGCCCAGTTGTTCCGGGCATACTGGAATGAGAATATATTTTTTTCTCAATTCCAAAACAGATTGCTCAGTGTTGTTACATCCATTATAACAACAACGAAGTCCAAGAAGACATGCACTGACAAGTATCAATTCTTTCACGGTTATAGCCGACCCTTCTGGCAAAATAATGTCAACAAATATTGACAAAACCTGAGTGGAATCCATCAAAAAATGATGATAGAACAGTATAAAACCATAAAGAATTCCCGATGGATTAAGTTGAATATCAAACATTCAAAATTCCATAGCAGAATTTATCCTGTCACCTCTTTGGATAACGTGAATACTATTATCAAGCACGTTGAAGATGAATTCAGAAAACCCACACATATTGTGTATGCCTACAGATTAATAGAGGAAGATTCTATAAGAGAATATGCAACTGATGCAGGAGAGCCGACACATTCTTCCGGACCTCCTATCCTGAAGGTGCTGGCAGGAGAAGAGTTGCTGAATGTTCTGCTTGTTGTCGTCCGCTTCTTTGGTGGGACCAAACTTGGAATTGGAGGATTAATAAAAGCATATACCGAGGTAGCCCAGAAGGCAGTAGCGGAATCCCGAATAGTAACAAAAACGAATAAAAAGATAATATTTATTGAAACGAATTACAAAGAACTCGGTGAAATGTTATACAAAATCGATCAAACGAAGGGGAAGGTCATTGAGATAATTCAGGATGAAAAAGTGAAGATCAAAGCTCTTATCCCGATTTCCTTTTGCACAAGATTTGAAAACAAGGAATTGGATTAAAAACTTGACTGAACAGAGCGATGAAATTCATTTAAACAAAATTTTTAGGAGATTATAATGCTCAGAAATAGCAAGGGATTCTCAATTTATACAGTGATAAGCATTATAGCAGTTATTGCTCTGGCGATCATATTACTTGTGCCGCAGTTCTATAATGTGAAAGCACAGGAAAAAACAGACCAGTGCATCGAGAACATGAAAAAAATACGGGATGCGGTTGATGATTATATGTTTGAGAGAAAGCAATCATTCTCTGGAGATCTTGTAGAACTGGTTCGTACCGGTTATCTGCGCCATGCGTATGAGTGTCCTGAAAATGGGAATGGTGATAAATATATTGCGACAGGTAATTTTGAAACCGGAGAGATTACAGTTATTTGTCCAAACGAAGCTGAATTCCCGGACCATAAATTGTAAAAAATAAATACTTTATTTTAGAGAAAAACAAAAGGGCGAAATTTCATTCGCCCTATTTTTGTATAATGATATTCTAATTATATTCGGAAAAACTTACTGCGCCAATCTTTTACTTTTGCATCTTCCTTTATTTTATTGAACCACTGATTATAATTTTGATTGAAGAGTTGATTCTCAACCTGGATTCTCTGGGCATCCTTTTTTTCTTCAAACTTCGTCATATCAGGAGCTTGAAACTCAAGGATCTTGGCAATAAAGAAAGCCTTATTTCCTCTTATGACACCTGTGATTGATCCGGGAGTTTTTAATTCGATCATTTCCTGAACAAATTTTGCTTCACGACCCACATCCGGGATGGTGCTTGTTTCTGAGATAAGATCAGTAGTTACAAGTTTTAAATCGTTTTCTTTTACCACCTGGTCAAAATTTTCTGCAGTGAGGACTGGAGCAATTGCATCGGCTTCTTTCTTCTTCATCTTCATCTTTTTTTGCAGCGCAAGTTTATCATAGATTTCTTTTTTCACATCTTCAAGAGGTTTGAAATGATTTCCAATTTCATATGAAATCTGTGCGATGTAGTAGTCACCCTGGTCGCTGCGATAGGGAGGTGCGATGTCTCCAATTTCATTTTTAAAAGCAAAATCAATAAGCATCTGTACTCTGCCTATTCCCTGAATGTAACCTGCAATTGCTGTAAAAGGTTGTGTTTCTTGTATTTCCAATGCATGATCTGCTGCAACTACTGCAAAACTATCAATCAGAGCACTTTCATAAAAATTCTGAGCGATCGTTTCAAGGTCTCTGCGCGCATCTGCACCGGGTTCGACTTTTACAAGGATATGGCTCGCCTTCATCTCTTCAACACCATTCTCATTTGTTCTAATATCTGTGGCTTTAATGACATGCCAGCCGAATTGAGTTTTTACAGGTTTGCTGATTTCATTGAGTTTTAGGGCAAAGGCAGCATCTTCGAACTCTTTCACCATTTTCCCTTTTTGGAAATAACCAAGGTCTCCACCCTGAGGGGCAGAAGGACCTTCTGAATATTCTTGTGCGAGTGTGGCAAAGTCATCACCGGAAATCGCATACTCATATATCTTATTGATCTTGTCTTCAGCAGTTTTTGTGTCTTCGGGACTGGGTTCTAAAGGAATTGTCACATAGTGAAATTTACGTTGAGGGCTCTCGTTATAATTTTCAATATTTTTATTATAATATTCTGCAACCTCTTCATCGGAGACATACACGGAATCGATCTGATCCGCTCCAAATACAATGATGTCGGCTTTGACTTTTGTCTCTTTTTTTATGAAATCTTCCATAACCATCTGTTCGGTTATGATGACATCCGCATTCACAAAACTTCTGAGCTTATCATACTGCAGGAGCTGCTCGTAGTAGTTGGAGAGCCAGTTCCAGTCAATCTGAGGATTCTGCAACGCCTGTAAATATTTGCTCTTATCAAATTGCCCTTCAGTCTGAAAAGCTTCGTAGGAGGTGATCATTTCAGGCGGTTCATTGATCATCTTAGTAGCTACTTCTTTTGGAGATACCTGAATATCAAATTTGCTTATCTGCTTTTCAAGAATGATCCTCTGAACGAGCTGATCCCATGTTTGGTCATTTAATCTGCGATACATAGCATCGTCGATCTCTTTGCCTTGATTGGCAGGATCCTGCATGTAATTTGTATAGGTGTTTTGTAATAATTTATAATATTCATCATATTTTATTTTCTCACCTGCGATTTGCCCCACATAGGGCTTTTCCTGGAAAACGCTGCTGATACCCATTGTTGCCATACCGCCGATGAATACGATCGCAACGACCCAGATAACAGGACGAGAAATACCACGCATTTTATCTAACATTCTGATAAACTCCTTAAAGTATATATTAGTGGATAAAATTTTTGGGGCAGTAAAATTAATGCAAGTTTTTTAACTAATGAGTTTTAAGGGATTAATTTTATTGACACAAACACGATGCATACATCAAACAAAACTCCATGAGTACTGATAATGAAATTTTATACCGAATTTTTAAGGATGATGCAGAACGCTCCGGCATGGACATGAAGGACTTCTATCATAAAAGAAGAAATGGCTTATACCCTTTCCGCACTCCCGAAGGCGAGGTTGTATGGTTGAAAAAAGGTCAATTCCGCATCATGTCTGTCATCAAGCGCACTCATGCCAAACACTCACGGAAAAGTAATGGTAAAGATAATGAAGGAAAGTCATTTTTTACGCCGGAAATGGTAAGAGCTTTTATCGTAACGGGAAGCGGGATTGTCATTCTCTTCTTTATCGTAAAACTTATACAGGTGCTACATATTTTCTAACGCTTGTTGTAACTCTTTCTTTTTCTCTGGAATTTCATCTTTTGTTCGTACGAAAATTGGTTTTCCGTATATCATCTTAACAGGGGAGAAGGGTTTAGGGATCATAAAATTATCCCAGCTATTCAATTGCCACTTTGATTTCATAATAAAGATTCCGGGAATTATCGGCTTGCCGGTCTTATAAGCAATGAGAAGTGCACCGTCTTTTACGATTTCTTTCGGACCGGTCGGACCATCGGGCGTGATTGCAATATCATATTCTTTTGAGACAGCAACTGCTTCTTTGAGCGCTTTAATTCCTCCACGACGCGATGAGCCGCGGATAGTGCCGAATCCTAAACCAGTAATGACCCGAGCAATATATTCACCATCCTGATGCTGAGAAATAAGCACGTGAACATGCTGGTTTATATGCGTGTATGCCGGGATGAGCATCCTGTTATGCCAAAAAGCATAAATGACCTTTCCGTGTGACTTTCTTGCAGATACAAGATTATCTTGATCGTATACCTTGATGCGCAGCGTACCTATAAGAAGTTTTATAAGTGACGGACCAAATGTATCAACCAGACTGAGAAGTTTATTTCGTTTCATAAATCATTGAGAGTGCAATGGATGCAACTTTTTCGGACGTGTTAAATGTTCCCAGTTTTTCTTTTATAATGCCGAGTTCGCTTTTTGTATTCTCATAGTATTTCACATCTTCAAGAAAGAGACGGACTGCTTTTGTGATGTTTTCGGCAGAAGCATCATGTTGAATGAGTTCGGGCACCACTTTTTTGCCGATCACAATATTTGCCAGAGCGATCATCTTTATCTTGATAAATGCTCGTGCTATCAGATATGAAAGGTGTGATGTTATATATACAACGACCATAGGCGTTGCGAGATAAGCTGTTTCCAAAGTGGAAGTTCCAGATTTGCATACGACGATCTTGCTGAATTTCATAAGCGCGTGAGTATCACGAATAATCGTCATATCATTTTTTACAGGAGAGATTGTTTTGTTAAACAATTGATCGGACACTGAATCTGCTTGAGAGATGAGAAATTCATAAGTATCTTTATAAAGATTTTTAAGGTTCATGACTGTATCAACAATTTCAGGAAGAATTCTTTTTATTTCGACATTTCTGCTTCCGGGTATGAATCCGATCCATTCTTTGTCTGTTTTTAAGGAATATTGCTCAGCAAATTCTTTTCTTGTTTGAGATATCATGATCTCTTCACTTATTGGATGACCCACATATTCGACATCAGCACCAATTTCTTCATAGAGGTCTTTTTCAAATGGAAATATCACCGCGATCTTATCAGAGTATTCAGCAATTTTATGAATACGTTTCTTTTTCCACGCCCACACCTGCGGGCTGATATAATACAGTACGGGTATGCCAAGTGTGTGGCATATCTTTGCCACGCGGATATTCATGCCGGGATAATCAACAAGAATTGCCAGGTCGGGTTTTCGCGCTTTGAATTCTGATTTAAGTGTGTGAAATACTTTCATAATAAATCCGAGATGTCCGATTACTTCGGCAAAACCTATTATGGAAAATTTTGAAAACGGAAATATGGATTCAAATCCCTTTTCTTGCATCAACGGACCGCCGATACCCCACATAGTAAGATCAGGCTCTTTTTGTTTGAGCTGTTTTATTACTTCAGCAGCATGGACATCTGCGGAAGGCTCACCAACCAGCATGAAAATATTTTTCATAGAAGCAAGACAATAGCGTGACTTTAATCGTCAAGAAAAAGAAAAGGAATAATGCATGATTACTTTCCGGAGCACAAAAACTTGACGGTCAAAATATGCCCAAAATAAGTAGCACCATAAATGGAACTGCGAGTTCCTACCTTATGACGCCACGGCTGTTGATAAGGTGAAAAAAATAATTTCAATAAATATTGAAAGTGAACCGCAGTCGTTCACTTTTTTTATTTGGAGGTGTCAGATCGCAATAAATAGACGGTTTAAACCCTGGAAACAGCGGGAAAGCTATAAGAACGACAAAAAAATTAATGAAAAAATTACTGCGAGAAAGGTTCGTTTGGTTGGTCCTGATAAGGAAGCTCTGGGTATCGTTTCGATCCAGGATGCTCTTGATAAAGCCCGAGAATACGGAATGGATCTTGTGGAGATCGCTCCTAATGCGAATCCACCAGTTTGCAAGATAATCGATTACAGCAAGCTGCTTTTTGAAGAGTCCAAAAAAGCTCGTGAGGCAAAAAAGAAACAGCATTCCACTCAACTGAAAGAAGTCAAATTCCGCCCAAGAACTGATGAGCATGATTATAATTTTAAGGTCAAGCACATCAAAGAATTCCTTGAAAAAGGAAATAAGGTCAAAGTTACTATTCAATTCCGCGGAAGAGAAATGGCTCATAAAGAAATGGGTTGGGAACTGATCAAAAGAATTCAAGAAGAACTCGATGAGTTTGGTGATTTTGAGCAGCAACCAAGAATGGAAGGTCGTTTCCTGATCGGTTTCGTTTCACCCAAGAAGATCCAAAGCTAGAGAACCAAAGCAGTACAAGTCATAGTAAGGAGTTTTAATAATGCCAAAACTAAAAACAAGAAGAGCAGCGGCAAAGCGGTTTAAAAAGACAGCGAATGGTAAGATAAAAAGAAATAAAGCGTATCGCGGTCATTTTATGGAAAAGAAATCATCTGATCAAAAATCCAACCTGCGCAAGGGCGGATATGTTGCAAAAGCCGATGAAAAACGTGTGAAGAACATGTTAGCATCATAATATTAAATTTTTCAAGGAGTTGTTATGGCTAGAGCAAAAAATAAAGTAGCTTCCAGAAACAGAAGAAAGAAAATTCTCAAAGAAGCCAAAGGTTACAGAGGCGGCAGAAAACTCTATCGTGCTGCACGTGAGGCAGTTGAGAAGGGTTGGCAGTATGCCTATCGCGACAGAAAAGCCCGTAAACGCGAGTTTAGAAGATTGTGGATCATCCGTATCAATGCCGCAGTGCACGAGCATGGATTGAGTTATAGCCAGTTTATGAACGGTCTTAAAGAGCTTAAGATCGAGATCAACAGAAAAATGTTATCAGAACTTGCGATAAATAATCCTGAAGCATTTGAAAAAATTGTTGGTGACGTAAAGAAAAAATTAGGAAAATAAGCTATCGTGAAAGAACAAATACACGAGATTTTAGAAGAAGCGAGAAGTAGTATTCCTTCTTGCGGATCAGATAAAGATCTGGAAGAGCTTCGAATTAAATATCTTGGTAAAAAAAGTTCTCTTTCAGATCTCCTGAGTAAGATCGGAACTGTGCCCAAAGAGGAGCGTCCAGAGATGGGTGCCCTTCTTAATACAGTTAAGAAAGAAATCGCGCAGCTCATTGAAAACAAAAAAACTGACCTTCAAGAAAATGCAGATGCTACAAAAGTTCAGGGCTTAGATGTCACGATTCCGGGAAGACCGCTTCCAATTGGTGCAAAGCATCCTTTGTATCAAATATGGGAAGAGATTGAAGATATCTTTATCAATCTGGGTTTTGAGGTTGCAGAAGGTCCGGAAATTGAAAGCGAGTATTACAACTTCGATGCATTGAACACTCCGAGCTGGCATCCGGCAAGAAATCCTCAGGATACTTTCTATCTCAAAGGCGGCATGCTTCTGCGTACACAAACATCACCCATGCAGATACGCGTGATGGAGAAATTCAAGCCTCCAATTAAGATTATTTCAACAGGCAGATGTTACCGTGTTGATAAAGTGGACCCTTCGCATTTGCCGGTGTTCCATCAGGTTGAAGCGCTTATGGTTGACGAAGGCATCACAATGTCCGATCTCAAAGGTGCGCTGGATTCCTTTGTGAAAAGGATTTTCAACGCGGATACCCGTTCTCGTTTTCGCCCACATTTCTTTCCTTTCACTGAACCGAGTGCAGAAATAGATATTCTCTGCATAAGTTGCAAAGGGAAAGGTTGTAAACTTTGCAAAAATTCCGGCTGGCTAGAGATGGGCGGCGCTGGTATGGTCGATCCGGCAGTTCTTGAAGAGGTCGGTTATAATCCCGAAAAATATACGGGATATGCATTTGGATTAGGAATGGAACGTATTGCGATGCTTCGTTACGGCATCTCGGATATCAGAAAATTAGTGACTAATGATCTGAGAATATTAAGTCAATTCCAATAAGAAAATTTTATCTTAGAGAATATCATGAAAATAAGTTATAATTGGCTGAAAGAATTAGTTCCTCTACAGTTGGGCATTGACGAGTTTTGTGAGAGACTCACCATGTTTGGACTTGAAGTAGAAGAGGTCATTCAGCCCGGGAAAGAACTCGAAAATATTGTTATTGGTAAGGTTATTTCTGTCGAACAACATCCCAATGCAGACAAGCTGAGTCTGTGCCGGGTTGAGGTCGGGGAAGAAAAACCGCTCAGTATTATTTGCGGTGCCCCAAATGTGGTTAAGGACATTCTCGTGCCGGTCGCGAAGATCGGAGCAACACTTGGTGACTTCAAAATTAAAAAAGCAAAACTTCGTGGTGTAGAATCTTTTGGCATGATATGCTCGGAAAGTGAATTGGGCATTTCTGATGATCATTCCGGTATTATGATAATCGAGCAGGACATCAAACCCGGTACGCCTTTTGCAGATGCAATGGGAATGAATGATCAAATAATTGAAGTTGAAGTAACACCGAACAGACCCGATCTTCTCGGTATGATCGGAGTAGCGCGTGAAGTCGCAGTTATGCTCGATACAGACTATGAATCCCCTGAAATTACCTTTGAAGAATCTGATATTAAAACATCGGATGAGATTTCAGTTATCATTGAAGATGCCGAGAAATGCCCCAGATATTGTGCAAGAATAGTAAAAGGGATTACTGTGCAACCTTCTCCGGCATGGATGCAGAGAAAATTGATCTCATCAGGTCTTCGTCCTATCAATAATATCGTTGATGTCACAAATTATGTGCTTCTCGAATATGGTCATCCCCTGCACGCCTTTGATTACACGAAGATAAAAAACCAGACTATTGTTGTCCGAACTGCAAAAGATAAAGAAAAAATGATGCTTCTCGATGATACCGAACTTACACTCCATGCCAACAACTTGCTTATCGCTGATAAAAAGCATCCACTTGCACTTGCCGGTATTATGGGAGGACTAGACAGTTCTATAAGTGATACTACGAAGGATGTTGTTATCGAATGTGCATATTTTGATCCGAGAAATATTCGTGCATCTGCACTCGAATACGGATTGCAGACAGAATCTTCCTACCGTTTCGAAAGGGGTATGGACCCGAATAGTTTGACTGAGATTATTGATAGAGCTGCACAACTTATGCAGCTTACCGGTGGTGGAGCAATATCAAGAGGGATTGTAGATTGCTATCCTAACAAAATTACTCCTAAGGTCTTACCGCTTCGTGTGTCCCGTGCAAACAGTATTCTTAATGCAAAGATGTCCGCTGACGAGGTAGAAAATTATCTCACAAATTTTGAATTCACTACAAAAAAGATAACTCCGGATAGCTTCGAAGTTACTATCCCTACTTTCCGCCCTGATATTGAGCGCGAGATAGACATTATAGAAGAACTCGCACGCTGTTATGGATATAATAATGTAGAGTCTCATTTCTGGATAAACAAGATTGATAATAAACAGAAAAGATCAGTTGTCCGGCTCGCAAAGAATCATCTGATTTCTCTTGGTTTTTTTGAAGTAAATAATATGAGTTTTGCCAGTCCCGATGATCTCGATGCATTAAAAATTCCAAAAGATGATTACAGGCGAAAACTCGTTGAGCTTGCTAATCCGATGGGTGAACAATTCTCAATAATGAGGTCGACCCTGATACCGGATCTCCTGAGAAATGCAGCCCTGAACATCTCTTATAAATGTGAGAATTTCAAACTGTTTGAGTTAAATAGAATTTATCTCAAAGAAGATGAAGATGCCTATGTAGAACCCACATATCTAACAGGTGTTATTGTTGGAGAATTCGAGCCATTCTACTGGAAAGAGAAGCAGAGAGCCACCTCATTTTATGATGTGAAAGGCGTGGTTGAGTCAGTTTTTACAAAGATACATTGTATGAAAAATATCACATTCAAGATATCACATCAACCATATTATAAATTTGATTCAGCAGCAGATATTTTTCTTGAAGAAAAGAAAATCGGTTCCTGCGGCATTATGAATGATGAAGTTTTGCATTTATATGATATCGACACTCCTGTAATGCTTTTTGATATTGATCTTTCAAACATTATCCTTTTATATAATGAAAAGGCAATCCGCTTTGAAGAGATCGTAAAATATCCTCCGGTACTTCGTGATATTGCAGTAATAGCACCATCTGAAATAGAGGTAGCAACAATTGAGCAATCAATTAAATCGGTAGATCCGAATATGATTAAAGATGTTCAGTTGTTCGATGTGTATACAGGTAAGCAGGTAAAGAAGGGATGCAGAAGTCTGGCTTTTAATATTACTTTTCAATCCGAAACTTCTACCCTGACAGATAAATATGTGGATAAATTATTTGACAATATTGTCAGTAAATTATCACGTGAGCATCAAATAGAATTGAGGCAGGAGTGATGGATACGCATGTGCTTGATTTGATTGAAGAGAAGATTAGAAATCTTATTTCGAAATATAAAATTTTACAGGATAAATACATTCAGGTCCTGAAAGAAAATGAAAATCTCAATAATAAATATAAAGATCTGTTCTACAATACGGAGAATTCGCAAGAAACCATAGGCGAACTCCAGAACGCTGTGGAGCGCTACAAAGAGCAGAACCAAGATTTGCAGAATACACTGGCTCAAAAAGAAGAGCGATTACAAAAATTTACAGAACAGGCGACTGAAATCGATTCGAGAGTTGATTCGATGCTACAGGAAATTGATAGTATAATTGGAGAATCGGAAACGCCGTCTGCTGGAAATGATGATTAGATTCTAAATATATGAATAATATTTCTGTCGACATTTTGGGTGATACTTATTCGATCGCAGGAGATGTAGATCCTGATGAGATACGTAAGTATGCTCACTTTTTAGATAAAAAACTTGTTGAACTATCAGAGGAATATAATCCCCAAAAGCGGTACGATCTTGCAATTTTGTGCGGTCTCAATATAGTCGAAGAAATGTTTAGAAAACAGAAGGAACAAGAGAGATTAGAAAAATTTGTACAAAGGATTTCCGGGTTATTGAATTCCTTGGACGAAGAGTGATTTTGTTCTGGTAACTTAATAAATTATCGTTCTTTCCAGTAGGCCTGCCCTGTTCGTGATGGCAATCTTGTTTTGTGCTAAACAGGAACTATAGGGTGTTCAATTGTGTATGGCGTGAATGCCTACATTACAGTAGGACTCGTAAAGTACATATAGAATTCCCATTATTTAAAAAAATAGTTCAAACTAGTTGTTACACGGCAAGGGCAGGTCTCATTATGGAAAGGAATAAAGATGTTAGATATACTGTTGCCAATAGTTGGTGTCGTCGTAGGGGTGTTTGTTGGCTGGTTATCGTTCAGATTACTTACAAGCAAAAAGATCAAACAAGCACATTTAGAATCTAAAAAGATCAAAGAAGAAGCAAAACTTGAAGCCAAAGTAATCAAAAAAGAAGCTGAAATTGAAGCAAAAGAGGATTGGTACAAAAGAAAAGCCAATTTAGAAAAGGAGATAGAGGAGAGGAAGAAAGAACTTCGGAAAATTGAGGGTAATTACAATCAGAGAATTAGCAATATTGATGATCGATTGAGCAAACTCGACAGAAGAGAGCAGTCCATTTCAGATAGGGAGCGGCATCTACAAAATAAACAAACAAAACTGGATGATGATGAAGCAAAATTAAAAGATATACTCGAAAAAGAAACAAGAAAACTGATGGAGATTGCTAATCTTAATAAAGAACAGGCAATCGAAATGCTTCTTAAAAATTATGAAAATGAAGCACGTATCGATGCAGCAAAACTCAGAAAATCAATAATTGACAAAGCCAACTCTGAAGCTGAAGCGGATTCTATAAAGATTGTTGCAAATGCGGTGCAAAGGACTGCAGTCGATTATGTAACTGAGTCAACCGTTTCTGTTGTTGATCTTCCATCCGAAGAAATGAAGGGCAGGATCATCGGGAGAGAGGGACGCAATATTCGGACATTTGAAAACAACTCGGGAGTAGAGATCATAGTTGATGATACACCGGAAGCAGTCATTATTTCCAGCTTTGATCCAGTAAGAAGAGAAATAGCAAAACGCTCTCTTGAAAAACTTATTTCTGATGGAAGAATTCATCCGGGTAGGATCGAAGATGTGCTCGCCAAAACAGAGAAAGAAGTGAATAAGATAATTGAAGAGACCGGAAGGAAAACACTCCTTGACCTAGCGATCCATGATCTGCCGGATAATCTTAAAAATATTATCGGACGATTGAAATACAGGACAAGTTATGGGCAAAATATGCTCAAACACAGCATTGAAAGTGCATGGATATGCGGTATGCTTGCAGCGGAGTTGGGTTTGGATCAACCTCTTGCCAGAAAAATGGGACTTCTGCATGATATTGGTAAAGCAGTTGACCATGAAATCGATGGCTCTCATGCGGTGATCGGGGCTGACATTGCAAGAAGAAATGGAATGCCGCCTATAATAGTAAATGCAATAGAGGCGCATCACGAAGAAGTTGAATTTGAATCAGTTTATGCAGTTCTTGTTCAAGTTGCTGATGCAATCTCAGGCGCAAGACCCGGCGCAAGAAGGGAAACACTTGAATCATATCTCAAGCGATTAGAAAAATTGGAAGAGATTGCCTATTCCTTTGAGGGTGTTCATAAATGTTTCGCAATTCAAGCTGGAAGGGAAATCCGCATCATGGTCGAGCATAATACCATTGATGACGCACAAGCAGAATTGCTTGCATCTGATGTGGCAAAGAAGATAGAGAATGAAATGCAGTACCCCGGACAGATAAAAGTTACTGTCATCCGAGAGGTGCGTAAAACCGTACTCGCAAAATAATGATAAGAATATTATACATCGGTGATATCTTTGGAAAACCAGGAAGGAGAACTGTTAAAGAGCTACTTCCTGGTTTGAAAGAAGAATTTTCAATTGATTTGACGATTGCAAACGGAGAAAATCTTGCAGGTGGACTTGGAATGACTCCTGATACGGCAAATGATATGTTCGAAGCCGGAGTTGACGTCCTTACTTCAGGGAATCATTTGTGGGATAAGAAAGAAATAATTTCACATCTCGCAAAAGAAGAACGTATATTGAAGCCGATAAATTATCCGCCTGAAGTGCCGGGTAACGATATTTATGAAATCGAAATTCACGGAAGGAAAATTGTCGTGCTATGTTTGATGGGAAGGGTTTTTACTGTAACTGTGGACTGTCCTTTCCGAATAATGGATACGTATCTTGAAAAACTCATACCTGAGCATCCCATCATTGTAGTTGACTTTCATGCTGAGGCTACAGCAGAAAAACAGGCAATGGCTTGGCACCTTGACGGCAGAGTCGCAGCATTGATCGGCTCCCATACTCATGTCCAGACTGCAGACGAGAGAATCCTTCCACAGGGAACAGCATATATTACTGATGCAGGGATGACTGGACCACATGATTCTGTAATAGGACTTCGAAAAGAAGATGGGATTGAAAGATTTCTGACGCAAATTCCCAACAGGTTCAATCCGGCAAAAGAAAATTTGATGCTTAATGGAGTGTTAATTTCGGTTGACGAAAAAGGGGCCGCTTCGGATATTCAACGAATACGGAAAAGTTATGTAGTTGAATAAGAAAGAGATATGGAAAAACTATTAGACGGGAAACCGGTTGCAAAAGCTATTTATCAAAAGCTTACGGAAGAAGTAGCTGTACTCTACGATAAGGGGATAATCCCACGACTCTGCGTATTCAAGGTAGGAAACGATCCAGCATCAGAATATTATACTCAGAATATTCAGAAAAAAGCTCAGAAAATTGGAGTGCTCGCTGATGTCATAAGCTATGAAGATCTTGCATCTCAAGAAGAACTTATAGATGGAATACAGAAAGCAAATAAAGATCCAAAGATACACGGCATCATGCTGCAACTGCCATTACCAGTGCAATTTGACCAAAACAAGATAGTCCTTGATATAGCTCCCAACAAGGATATCGATGGTCTCCATCCAATCAATGCAGGTAAACTGATCAAAGGACAGAATTGCTTTGTGCCCTGCACTCCATCTGCCGTGATGGAGTTACTTCATTTTTATAAAATTCCTACAGAAGGAGCACGGGTCGTCATCATCGGAAGAAGTCCAATTGTCGGACTTCCCTTATTTAATCTTCTCGTGCAGAAAAAAGACGGCGCAAATGCTACTGTAACCATATGCCACTCTCGATCTAAAAATCTTCAGGAAATTTCCAAAGATGCTGATATCCTTATCGTCGCAATTGGAAAATCAAGATTTATAGATCACACATATATTTCTCGTAAATCAATCGTGATTGATGTCGGTATTAATGAGATCTATAATACTGATACAAAAACGAATAACTACGTTGGCGATGTGTTTTATCAAGACGTATTTTCGACTGTTCAAGCGATCACTCCTGTACCCGGAGGCATCGGTACGATCACGACAGCTTCTCTGCTGAAGAATGTCGTTGAAGCGAGTAAGTTTTGACAAGGAAAAATACGAATATGAAAAATATTTCAAAAACGCAATTTTTTATTGACTTATAAATATTAACTAAAGAATCTTTGTTCAAAGACGGGAGGTTTATAGATGTTAAAGAATAGGTCTCTTTTAATTTTGGTAATTTTATTTTTAGTTGCAGTCTTAACTGTTCTAAGCTGCGGACGTAAAGGCACATTAAATCCTAATGTAGCTCCTTATATTGAAATCTCGGATTATAGTGGTATTGCTCGCCCTGATACTGTTCTCACTGATTCTGCTATGTCACACGTGATCGGCAATCTTATTGATCCTGCTATTTACGATTCGATTTTTTATCAAGAAATATTTTGGAGAGCGTGGGATGTTGATGGTGTCGTGAAATCGTTCGCCTATAGAATAGGAACCTGGGATAGTCTAAGTGAAGACTGGCAATATGATCAAACCTATGGAGTGAATGTAAGCGAAGATGGATGGGTACTGCACCTTCAGCCAAATGGCGAGTATGGTATATGGACACCACTTAAAGAACGATTCCCCAAAACTCAAGTGTATTTTACCGCAAAGGATACAGCTGATTATAAGAAAAATTTTGGCAAATTTGAAGTAAAATGCAAGGATAATTACGGTGAAGAATCAGAAGCAGCTGTGCGTTATTTCTGCAGTTGGTCAGATGTTCCAAGTACAAGTGTCCAAACTTCACAGGGCAGTATTGATTCATTAAGAGTTGGCTCAGCAATACTTTTTAACTTCACAGTTCTTCATGATGATGATCCATTCGGTTATGGCTCTGAAGCTGCATATTACAAATATCGTTTGATGTATTACCACAGTACAGGAACAGACACGGTAGAAATTAGTGGCGTTGGAGAAGTTCTGGACAGTACGCAATGGTATTCCACAGAAGGATATCCGATTAAGGACGAAGTCCTCCTTAAGGCTCAATACCACGATGGCAATCCATATGGAAAACCGGAATTGAAAGTGAATGAGAAATTTGCTGATGGCACTTTTGAGATGACAGAAATTCAAGTTAAAACAGTAGATAAAGCAGGTATTGTTGACCCGGATTACGCTAGTATGATTTTCTTTGTCCGTGGGTATTTCCATCCAGATACAGCACCATTTATGGCGCAGTGGGCAACGTATCTTCCGGATTTTTTGAAGAATAGTTCACTCAATATTTTACCTCATATTTTTGTGATCAGCGATTATACATGGTTGAATTATCTCTGCGAAAATGAAGATATTCCAAAACGGGTTATCGGAAATGAAAATCATTATGCCAACCAGTTTTATATGGCGAAGGATACTACTTTGACAGCCATTTGGTCCAGCAATATAGAAATTTACATGAACTGGGAATATCTTGGACAATTTGAATACGATGTTACACGCGGAAGAGTCGCAGCAAATCATACATACTTTTATGATGCGAACCTTGATGAATATATTCAGTATTTCTGTGATGTTGAGTATATGGACATTAGGCTGGATGGTGGCACTGATGGCTTACCGCCAGTCGGAACAGTTATCACGGATAATGTCACAGGAGAAGAATGGATGCGTTTACCGATCTATGAAGATCAAACCTGTAAGTTATTTAATCTCTCTACCGGTGAGCATACATTCGAAGTGCGTTCCGTCGACTTTCAGGGAGCTGCTGATCCAACACCGGCAAGCATCACGTTCTATCTGCATGCACCAATACTTGGAGCTCAAAAAGAAGGCTTGTTAATAGTTGATGATACTCAAAATCAAATTATCTTTGCAGTAGAAGATTCCGTGAATAAATTCTATCAAGATCTTACAGCACATTGTACGGAAAGCATAGAATGGTTTGACCTGCGCGATGCAAACCTTACATACATATATAACAAGAACAAGCAGCTCAGAAATGATGACATGGCTCCAAACTTTGCACCTTCAGATATCCAGCAGTATAAAATGATACTATGGTATGCGAATGATCCTAAGGGTTTCTACAGCGATGTGACAAAAGTTCACCTGGTACAACACTACGATCTGATGCGTTATTATATGATCTCTGGTGGTTCAACTCTCTTTACTGGAACAGCTAAGGTTTCCGATCCTCTTACACCTGCAACAAGGAATTTCCTTCAGTTGTATGGAGGGCTTGCAGATACCCTATCTGCTTTAAGTCAAGAGCTTGATACGAATAGCTGGCTTTGGGGAACTCCCAATACTACAAACTCAATGTTTGTTGCTGCAAATGGGCAAAACGGATTTGCGAGTATCGATACATTACATCTTAATTGGGACCTTTACAAGTTCCCAACTGGTGCAAGTTTCCCGGGATACTGGATTATGCCCACAAATCCCCTTGGTAAGATCAGTAATGTCACATTCCTCAATGTTGGTAATGCAGAACCAATATTTTCTTGCGTGACAGATACATTGGCGATCCATCAGCAATTTGGAGGTGCGACAATGGGGACGAAATACACTCACCAATCAGCACAGAAACCAGTGTACTTACTCGGATTTCCTCTGTACTACATGATGCCGGATGACTCAAAAGACTTTATTGATATCATCTTTGACGAAGTGGGTGTAGCTCATAATTAATTAGATAAACTATAGTAAATAAAAAGGCGAAATCAATTACGATTTCGCCTTCTTTTTTATATGAAAAGAATTATGATAAGTACTTATTAGCAAAGAACTTAAAGAAATCTTTCTGGATTGTTGTCTTCACAGTGCGAAGTGCACGATTCTTTGCCTCTGTTAAATTTAGATGACCTTCACGATCACTTTTTGTATATAATACAGCTTCAGCATTGCTAAGCTTATCAATAATAGTTATAGAAAGTTCCCATCGGACAAACTCTTCATCCCTTTCGAGATCAATCTGGGATATCGATAATGAACTCTCGATGCGAAAATCAATATAATCCGCATCTGCTGCGCTGGCATATACCATGAAACCGAAGTTATTGAAAACTTCTTTGAGATAATCTTCAAGATAATCATAATACTCACCCGAACCTATCACAAAAACATGAATTGTTTTTGCAAAAGTGTTTCTTTCTGCCACAAGTTTCTCAAGAGGGTGTTTTAACTCTAAACCAGCATGTGAAGGAGATATAATTCGAAGCTGCGCGTTTAAAATCTCATTCTGTTCAGCAAGATCAATTGCATCGCTGAGATATTTAAGTTTATCCAGTTTGGACGTGCCGCCCTCGTATTGGGAGTAGTATTGATCAATTTTCTGAGTGTTTTGCATGATTTCACTGTGATATATATCTTCGGTTTCACTCCTTTTGAGATAGGCAATAACATAATATTCACCACTGTTTGGATCAAAATAAGAATCACCGATCTTCACATTTTTCAGTGTCTGTTCACTCTGGATTTGAGTAAGATTTCTCATTTTTTCTTCTGCAGTCAGCGATGTTTTATCTCCCACAGTCGTTTCTTCAAACTTTTGCGTGAGTGTTTCATCCGATTTGATATCTGCCTGAAATATTTTTGAAAGATTTGAATACGCATCTTTTTCTGCAGATTTCTTTGTATCACCCGAGCCAACAGCAGAGAGGTAATATGCATCTTTAAATTTTGACTGCGGATTCATGATCCATTCTGGAGTCTTGTTCTTTTTCGCAGTGACCATCGAAGGGGCACAGGACATAAAAATCACGACGAATAATATAATAAATTTTTTCATGGTTGTTCCTAATCTAAATAATATGATTCGATTAAATTAAGTCCGTCTTTACTGACCTCTTTTTGTTCTATAAAATCAGAAAAGACAAGCTTATTCTTTGTGTCAAAGTAATTGATTCTGATACTATGAGTTCCCGGATCTATGGGTACATTACCGATATATGCCATTGACGGAAAGAAGCGGGATATACGAAGATCAGCATTCTCAGTCGCATCAACCGCAACATCGGTAGCGATCATTGCGAGTTTCCCAAAAAGATTATCGCCTACTTGATTGACCATTTCCTGTTTTCCCTTTTCTGCAAGCAATCCTTTTACAACTGTTCTTGTTATCGTCTTAAGATAGATAAGAGGTTCCTTGATCTTATACGTGACAAATGCAGCATTCTCTAGACTTTCCAGCGGGTACAATTCATACATCTGCTTATCATCCACCATGACTTCAATTCGGCTGATATCAGTACCGAGTTTTTCCATATAGGGAAGGGGGAATTTAAAATGATATCCCGCTTCCATGCCTTCCCATTCAATGATATCAAGTGTGGCAAGCTCCTGTTTAGGTTCTTCCTGAACTGTTGCTTTTTTTGTTGTTCCTGAGGATGTTGAGCTGGCTTGTTCTCTTGGTTTTGTTGTACCGGAAGTTGATGAACCCGCTTCTTTCTTTTTAGGCTCTATCTTTTTAACGTCACCGGGAACTTCCTCGGAAGTTGCTATTATAAGCATATCCTTCTCGGTGTGTATCCAGAGAGTGTTTGCTTTTTTTTCAGGTGAATTTCCAACAAATGTCAGAAAATAGAGCTGTGCTTTATCAGTGCGGTCGAGATAGTTCTCGAGCTTTGGTTGTGAAAAATCATAGACTATCGGTTGCAGTTCAAAAGCTTCTTGAATTTCTGCCATGTCAATTCTCGCATCATCGATCTTATCATCAGCCTTGTACATGAGCATGCTGAGGTAACGGGCAAGTGCAGAATTTTGGAATTTATTATCACCTATCTTAAATTCTTTTTTCTTATCCTTCGATTCGTTATATTTCTTGGCTAACTCCGCATACTTATCATCGAGAATGTTGAGTTTGTTATTCACCCTTCTTATCTCCACAAAAGCATCATCGAATTTGTTCAAGTGCAGGTAATTAAGCGCTTTGAAAACATTTAAATAGATATCTTCATAGTCTTCACCGAAATAATCAAGGGCATTATCATTTAACAGCATGGAAGCTGCAGCTTTACCGACGCTTTTTGTGTAAAGATCTTCGATGGCATATTCGGCTTCAGTCAGGTATTCATTGCTCTTTTCATAATTACCATCGTAATGATAAAGCATTCCCATATCGAGGTAGAACAGAACTTTTTCCTTTTCCTTATAAAATTTATCTTTAGATTCCTCGATCTGTTCAAGGCACGCATCGTAATCCTGTTGTTTAAGTTTTTCTGCAACTCCGACATACTGTCCTTTTGATGTTCGCATGCTCGAGCAGCCCATAAAAGTTACGATAAGAAGCGATGCTATGATGATTGACACTAATATTTTTTTCATTGTTACTACCATTTAAGTTTTGATTGCTCGATCATCTTCTTAATTTTCTTTGATCCCATCCATACGATCTCGTTCGATTCAAGATTTACAAGATTCATGTCTGCCTGGTAATACACTACTTTTTTCCCGTCAACAGCATCTTCGATAGAAGAGAGGGTTCCTTGCAACATAAAGTCAGCACCGAGTTCCTGTGCTAATCTCTTTGCGGTTTCTTCTGATGCCTGGCTTTGCTGGTCAAGACGTTCATCGCGGATTTCGTCTCTCTGCTTTTTGGCAGCGACAAAGCGGACTTTGCCGGAATTCACAAGTTCTCTTTCAATATCTGTGGAAAAGGTTTCAGTATTGATATGCTCACTTGTTTTATTTCCAATTGTTCCGACTATGACGATGGGTTTTTCGTCATATTCATTCATCCAGTTATACAGCCAGTTCGCATCCAGCACGTCTTCGACGATATTTTCTGAGACTTGACGCGCATCTGTATCATTCCACCTGCCGCTTAGATCAGTTATCGTATCACTGGCAACGCGTGACACCTGTTTGGTGGGACCTCCACATGAAATGATAAGCGCAATTACTGCGAAAAATAACACACTCTTTCTTAACATTGTATCCTCCTGATAATTATTTTAATAATTCATTTTAATTTGGTAAAATTTTTGTCAAATAAAGAATAAAAAAGCCTGCTCAAATCTGAACAGGCTTTAATATCTGTGCGGAATTTCGGTTTTTATCGCGAAAGTAACATTTTATTAATTTGAGAACTACCATCAATATTAACCTTATAGAAATATATTCCATTACTTGCATTATTTCCATGCAAATCTGTGCCGTCCCAAACTGCGAATCCTTCTGTAGGAGAATTTCCATTTTGAGATTCGAGGATGTTTATTAGTTGTCCTCTCGCATTGTAGATTGTTACAGAAGGTGCATGAATAGGTTTTTTGGATGAAAATGAAATTGTTGTATAAGAATTAAATGGATTAGGAAAGTTCACTGTTTTTATATTTGGAAACCCGGGTTCTTCTTCAACATCCCAGAAATAAAAATATATATCAACCTCGCAATAATTTATATTTCCACCTGAGTTATCCCCAAATCCTAACACATGAGAGCCAAATGAGTTATCATCATAATAATACAGCAGGACTTTTCCCCATAAATCAGAATAGTCGGATACTATATTTTGTTCGAGATACGGATACACTGTAATTTGATCTGAGAAGTCGAAGTTCGGATTATTGATATCGGTCAATTCGAGTAATTTATATCCACCCCAAACACCCCTTGCGCCGATGCATATAACAGGATGTTCCAGATAATCAGAATAATTTGAATATCCCAAGTGTGCGAGTGTGCTGTATGTCGCATCAGACCAGCAATGTATAAAGGGAACAGAATATGTTGAAATGGCATTACTTTGTTTATCACTATATTTATTTCCAGGATATGCAACAACTACATATAAAACAGTGTCATTACCGGTAATTTCCCATGGAACCGAGTGATACGACTGAGTATCTGTACCTGGCAGCCGCGGTATCTCATTAAACACGAATTCTTTTTCATCACTCAACCAATAAGCATCGATTTGTGGATGGAAGTTTTCTACATAAAAAGTATTTCTTGTTTCAGGATCAGTATAGGAATAACATGTAAGCAGGGTCGCATGTAAATCACCGTGAATATTGTATAGCGCCGTGTTATTATAACCGAAAATATCTACATCGAGATAATCCGGAATGAATCCATTAAATTCAAATTGAGGTAAATTCTCAACCTGATAAAAGGCTGAACTTGTTCCCTGGTTGTGATTGTAAAGGTTAGCATAATCCCAAGTCTCTCCATAATCATAAGATTCCCAGACAAATAGACCTTGATTTACCGGCATGTTGCCGAGATCTCCTTCCATCCATGTGCAATATCCAATCATGCTTACTTTGCCGGGAGTACTTTCATCGACTGAAAATGAAAGGGATCTTGCCCTACACGATTTATCGATCCATAGCTGCATGGGGAAAATACAAGTCCAATTACTTGTATTCAGGATTTCATCGCAACTTCCATAATATCCTTCAATATCAATAAACATAATTCTTACATCGTTGCAGTTTGCAATATTTTGAGAAATATGATAAACTCTCGTCCAACCATCACCATTTGGTGATATGCCAGTGTATAATCTGGGCCAGATATACTCATCGGGAGTCATAGAAGAAAAAAATGAAACGGAAGACCAGAATCCGGGAATACCCAGAAGTGAATAATCATCATAACATATCGTACATCCATACTGTGAACCGGAAGGATTTTCATTCCATGACGCAATACAATTCCCAGATGCAGGATGTATCGCACATGTGCCATATCCCTGATTAACATCACCGGCGGTAATAGTTCCCCAATTACCACCTATAGTACCAGATGCATCTCTATAAGCATAATACTGGAGACGTGTTGCATTAGAATCTGCTGTGCCAAACCAGGTTAAATATGTCCCATTTTCATAACCCGTTTGCTTGCGTATAGTACGTCCATTAAAACCACCGGGCATATAATCGTAGTATGAGTTCATTATCGTTGTTGGTTGTTTAATGAATTCATATTGAACATTTGTATTGATTCCTTCGGTATAAGGAAGAATTATGGTTCCTCTGTCAAGTCCCGAAACAGGGATGAGATTTCTGTCTGCTTGGTTAAACTCCTCAGCTGATAAAAATGAAGTAAGTAAAAGAAATGAAATTAATATACATATTTTTTTATACATATGACCCTCCAAGTCATTTTCTTTTTCTCCAGTTTTTGATCCTTTTTTCATATAAACTCCACAAGGTAAAAAAAAATATAAAAAACTATTTTGTCAAAAAAAAGCCTGCTCGAAGGTGAACAGGCTTTAATATTTGTGGGGAATTTGTAGCTTTATCGGGTAAGCATCATCTTTTGCACTTGCGCAAAACCATCGATTTCCACCTTATAGAGATAGATGCCATTTGCCACATCATTGCCGTGCATATCTTTTCCATTCCAGACTGCGTAGCCATGTGTTGTATTTTCAACTTCATTCATATCGAGAATTTTTACAAGCTGCCCTTTTGTATTATAAATGCTGACAGCAGAATGAGTAATCGGTCGGGATGAAGTAAAAGATATCTTTGTTGAACCAGAAGCAGGATTAGGATAATTTGATAGCGAGAGTGTTGGATTAGGGATTTCATGATCAACGTCAAACATTGAAAAATCAATCAAAATTTCACAATAGTTGATTTGTCCGCCATTGTTTTGTCCCTGTCCGCTTTGAGAAAATGAACCAAATGAGTTGTCATCATAATAATACAAATATACAAGACCCCAGTCGTCGCCAAGATCGACAATATAATCACTTAGATTGGGATAGGCGGTAATTTCTCCTGAGAAATCATACAATGTACTGTAAATATCGGTTAATTCAATTGGATCAGACCACGTTTGACCATTATTTCGGGAAGCCGACAAATAGAGGACTGGATGTTCTGCATATGCTTGATAAGCAGGATCTCCATCTTCAGCAAGTTGCACGTAGGTGCCATCAGCCCAGAGTTGAACCATCCAATCTTTTGTCCTGTTGATCGCGTTTCTCTGGCAGTTTTCATGGAAAACGTTCGATGTTCCAGGATATTTGCTAAAAGTAACTGTAGTATAAAGAAGAGTATCAGGTCCGATTATCTCCCACGGAACAGTATGTCCGGAAAGTGGATCTATGCCGGGCATACCCGGAACTTCACGATATTCCCAGCTAGATCCAGTCCATATGGCTTCTGCCTGAGGAAGGAAATGATTAAAATAATAGAAATCTCCTGCCGCATCTGTATAACCATATTCTTGCATAAATGTGAAATGAAGATTTCCATCTGCATCATATAATGCCGTGTTATGACATCCTGCAAGCTGGACTTCGATCTCATCAAGAATAGTACTGCTATTATCTTTGAATTGAGGAATATTTTCCACTACATAGATCGTCTCACCAGGTCCATCGCTACGCAGGTTTGCCTGATCCCATGTCGTACCATAATCGAAAGACTCCCACACAAAGAAACCTTCATCAACAGGCATATCACCAAGATCACCTTCCAACCAGATATCGTATCCAATGATTGCAACTTTGCCGGGATTTTCATAGTCGATCGCAAAAGCCTGAGAATATGGTCTGCAAGATTTCGCGCGCCAATAATGCATCGGGGTGCATGTGGTCCAATTAGCTAAGTTCAGAATTTGTGAAAGATCCGCGGTGAATAGGTTTTCAATGTCCGTATACATGATTCGGGTATCTTCGCATGCATTCCCAAAAGAATCATTAGTAAAATTCTTTGCTATTTGGTACAAGCGCAACCATCCATCGCCTAGAGGGGATGGTCCAAGGTAGAAATACGGCCAGTCATATTCATCGGGCAAATCTGGCGGCAAATAAGTTATCGATGACCAGAAGCCGGGGATTCCCAGGAGTGCGAAATCATCATACACAAAGGTTGTTCCGTAAAAGTTAGTCCCTTCACCATCTTCATGCCAGGTTGCGAGACAGTTGCCTGTGGCAGGATGGACAGTACAACTTCCATATCCCTGCCAAATATCATAATTAGAAATTGTACCCCACGATTCATTAAGCCCCTGGTCATTGATGTAGGCGTAGTATTGCCTGCGGTTTACGGTTGTAGTTGCTGTTCCAAACCACGTCAGATAATACCCGGATCCGTTCTCAGTTTGGATTCCAAAAGGAAAACCCTCATATGAACCGGGCATATAATCATAATATGAAGTCATGATCGTCGTGGGATCAGTTTTAAATTCATAGTCAGGGACAGGATAATTTTCTCTATGCACAACAGAAGTGACAGGAATTAATCTTGAGGTATCATAATTAGTATAGGGGATTGCTTTCCTCTTAGGTTGTTGCATCGATTTTGCTTGCAAAGCACATACTGACACAAAAAGTAGCAGCATGAGCGCAAAAATAATCTTTTTCATTACATCTCCTATCTGTTACTCAATGTAATGGTCTTATAAGAAGTATATAAAAACTCACGACCTCCAAGAAAAGACCTCCATTGAAAAAGGGATGCCTGCCCTTTTGGGACAGGCATCCCGTGTAACAAATGATTTAGTGGGTTAACATCATTTTGCTGGAAATGGATGTGCCGTCGATCTCTACTTTATAGAGATAAATACCGTTTGCAACATCATTACCAGCAATATCTTTACCATCCCAGCGTGCAAATCCTTCAGTCGGGCTTGTGCCCTGATTCACTTCCAGATTTTTGACCAGTTGTCCCCTTAAATTATACACACTGATCGCTGCATTTTGGTAGGCTTTCTTAGCTGTGAAGTTAATAGTTGTGGATGCGATAAATGGATTAGGATAATTGGAAATACTCGCTACAGGTTGAGTGGGATCAGGATTTACTGAAACTGGAGGGAATTCTATATCAATGCTGCAATAGGTGATCTGTCCACCCACATCTTGACCAACTCCTGCACGAATGAAACATCCGAATGAATTATCATCATAATACATGATATGAACACGTCCAATTGTATCACTTATTGGTTCAATATAGTTATACAGATTTGGATATACCGTGATTTGGCCAGAGAAATCGAATTGAGTGTTGTAAATATCTGAAAGTTCAATGGGATCTGACCAGGATTGACCATTATCTGAAGAAGCAGAAATAAAGAGTATCGGATGTGTTGCATACGCTTGATATGCTGGATCGCCATCTTCTGCAAGTTGGACATATGTGCCGTCAGCCCAAAGTTGAACCATCCAGTTATTCTCTTTATTAATTGCATTTCTCTGGCAATTCTGGTGGAATATCTCAGATTCTTCAGGATATTTATTGTATCCTATTGTTGTATACAGAAGGGTGTCTGGACCTACGATTTCCCAGGGTACATCCATACCTGTCCATGGATCAATACCGGGAAGTCCGGGCACATTATGATAAGTCCAGCTTGATCCATCCCACACTGCCTCTGCCTCAGGAAGGAAATGATTAAAGTAATAACCCGAACCTGCATCATCAGTATATCCGTACTGCTGCATATACGCAAGATGTGCATTTCCATTAGCATCAAACTGAGCAGTATCATGCCAACCAGCCGCATCAACCTCTATACTATCAAGAAGCGTACTACTGTTATCACGAAATCCTGGAATATTTGCAACCACATAAATATACTCATCAGGTCCATCTCCATGCAGGTTTGATAGATCCCATGTAGCACCATAATCAAAAGACTCAAAGATATAGAAACCTGGATCAACCGGCATATCTCCGAGATCTCCTTCAAGCCAGGAGCAATAACCAACAATCGCAACATGTCCGGGAGTGCTATGATCTATAGCAAAAGCTTGGGATTGAGGGCGGCAGGATTTTGCTCTCCAATAATACATGGGTCTGACAGTTGTCCAATTAGCAACGTTCAGAACTGGTGTTAAGTCAGCAAAAGGAGTATTCTCTACATCTATGTACATTATTCTCGGATCTTCACATGGATGATCCCAGGCATCATGTGTGTAGTTCTTTGAGATGTGATATAGTCGAATCCACCCATCTCCATTTGGTGATGGTCCTACATATACGTAAGGCCAAATGTACTCATCAGGGAGGGGAGAATCGAAGAAAGTTACTGAAGACCAGAAACCTGGAATACCGAGCAGTCCATAGTCATCATAACAAATCGTCACACCATAATTTGCGCCAGTTGGGTTTTCATGCCATGTGGAAAAGCAGTCACCGGTTGCAGGATGGATAGCTATACTACCATATCCTTGAGTGCGATCATACGTTGAGATTGTACCCCAGTTTCCACCGATAACGCCTGAAGCATCAGCATAGGCATAGTACTGGCGACGGGTTGCAGTAGTAGTAGCTGTCCCATGCCATGTGATATAGGTGCCAGCACCTATATTATATTGTCGTTGTATGGGATAGCCTTCATATGAACCGGGCATGTAATCATAGTACGACGTCATGATCGCAGTAGGGTTGGTGGAAAAACTATAGTTAGGAACAGGTGGGTTATCACGATGATTGGCTTTTGACAGGGGAATTAATTTACTGACATCAATATTGGTAACAGCAGTTTTTTCAGAACCAGCTGGATCCATAAATTCCGCGTGAAGTGTGAGAGTCGATACAAAAAAACATAAGAGTAAAAGTACTCCTAATTTTTTCATGTAAACCTCCATTTAATTTTTTGTAATACGTTAACATTTTTAACCTCTCTAAGAAAACAACATCTTGTGAAATCCTAAATATTTTAGATCTCGGGCTTTTTTACACTCTATTTAATGTTATAAAAAAAGTAATTTATTAATTTTTTTTTGTCAAGAAGTTGATGGTTAAATAAAAAAAGCCTGCTCGATGAACGAACAGGCTAATGTATAATGTAAGATTTTACTTATCTGCTAAGCATCATCTTTTTGGCAATTGTTGCACCATTGGTTTCTACTTTATAGAAGTAAATTCCGTTTGCAACATCATTACCAAACTGGTCAGTTCCATCCCAGGTTGCATGTCCTGCAGTATGAGAATCAGCAATTGAATCGAGAGATCTTACAAGCTGACCGCGGGTGTTATAGATCGTGACTTTTGCATTTTCCACGCCAACTGAAGCTGCGAATTGGATTTGTGTGTGTGAGAAGAATGGATTAGGAACATTGCGAAGGGTCATTGTTGCTTCTGGTTGCGGCTGTGAAGGATCTGCTGAAAGTGTCAAACCCGCAAAGTCGATTTTGAATGAACAGTAAACCATTTCACCACCGGTTGCTGGACCCATGCTTTGGATCGAGCTACCGTAGTCATTATCATCAAAGAAGTACATGTCTATCTGTCCCCACCCATCGCCAAGATCTTTGATCGTGCGATCAATGTAGGGATACATGGTTATCATGTCTGCAAATCCCGGGAATACGGTGCTGTAGATATCAGAAAGTTCAATTGGGGCGCTCCAGTTTTCACCGTTATTATTGGTTGCAGATATATGAAGAATTGGATGTGTTGCATATGCATCATATCCGGGTATTGCATTTTCTGCATAAAGTGTTTTTGTGCCACTATCCCATACTTGAACCATCCATGGTTGTGTGTAACAGGCTGCATTACGTTGTGTATTTTCGTGGAAGCCAACGTCATTAGCGATTGCAAATGGATAATCTCTCCAGGGGTAGACTAAAGTGTCACCGCTTACAGGATCAATTTCCCATGGAACGCTCATGCCTGACCATGCATCGATTCCTGGTAAATTAGGAACATTGCGAATTTCCCATGTGCCGTCAGTTTTGTAGACAACTTCAGCTTCGTACTGGAACTCGTAATAGGGCCAATAGGACGCGCTTCCCGCTGCACCGTCAACTTTGCATATCCAGAACATTTCAGGTAGGTGCAGATTTCCTTCGCTATCAAAGGTAGCTGTTCTATGAGTTGAGTGTTGGTTACCGGGCCATCCAATCCATACATGAAGTGAATCAAAAGGCAAGTCGTCAACTGTAAATCCAGGAACGTTTTCTACAGCATAAAGGACATATTCATTTAACATGCCTACATCAGTCTGGTATGAATGGAAGTTTGCATAGTCCCAGGTTTCACCACCATCATAAGAATCCCATACATAGAATCCTTGAGGAACAACTTCTTCACCTATTAAACCATTAGTGTATCCTGCATAACCAAATATTGCGATATGTCCTGCATTGAATGGATCCACTGCCCAAGAAGTATAAGGACGACAGGAAAGACCTATATCTGGATCTGACCAGTCACGACACACGTTAACAGGACCACCCCAGTTGTTCTTATCAAGCATAATATCAAGGTCACCGTAAACGTAGGAATCTTCAGGAATATCTATCCAACGGATAATATCATGTTCGATTACACCATCAGGATTCTGCTGGCTGGTCTGATACAAACGATAGTTCCCGGTTGTAGCATAATCCGGTGCCATTCCAATTTCCATATAGGGCCAGATATACTCGTCGATATAAGGAAGCGGCTGGTCAAAAGTTACAGGAGTTTTCCAGAAACCGGGAATGAAGAGTAGTCCATAATCGTCAAAAGTAGCACGCGTGTTCGTATCTTCAGGAGTTGCGGATTCCATAATATCGTGCCATGTAGCAACAGGATCGCCTGAAGCGGGATGCATGGTTACGTCGGGATAACCCTGCCATGTGTCAGAAGTGGTAATAGTTGCATATTCTATTGCCCCACTTGGATGAACGTATGCCCAATACACTCTTCGATTATCAGTCGTGTTTGGACGACCGTGGAAGATAAAGTAAACGCCACCGTATTCATCTGGCTGGCATGCAATTGGGTAACCGCAATAACTACCAGGCATATAGTCATAGTAGTTAGTAAAACCTGCGAGGGTTGTAGGAGCCTGAATGAATTCCCAATCAGGCACATTGAAGTTGCCATCATTTCTGTTCTGTGTGGCAACAGTGAGATGCTTAGGTGCTTCAATAGGAACAAGTGTATTATTGTTCACTGGTTGTTGAGCATCATTAGCCCAAACCATTCCTGTGAGCACGAGGAGCATCATACTAAGCATAGCAATTTTTTTCATTTTGTTAATCCTCCATCAATTAATGATTAATTACTAAAATTTCATTTTTACAGATAGACGTATTGGTCCTGTGAGAAATTTACCATCCATCTTTTCTTCTAAGTCTTTAAAAGGAGTATATGCAGCATCAATATCCATAATAGCAAAGGAAGTAGGAAGTTTCCAGCCCAGTCCAAACGATGCTGTTTGAGCATCAAGATTAAATTGATATCCACCGCGAAGGAAGAAGGTTCCGATTCTGTATTCAAGCCCGGCATTATACGTTTCGAGTCGGTCAACACAGTTATCAACTTGGAATACTGCATTTATTGACTGCATCTTGGTTTCGAGAATATTCATTGCAATGCCAAGAGAGAAATTCATTGGAAGTGCAAAAGAGAGTTCTTCTCTGTCTTCATCAACAAGTCCGTCAGCATCATTATCGAGCAGATCATAAGGATCTTCATCAATAAGACCGTCTCCGTCATTATCCAATGTGTACTTCATTTCAGGTCCGAAGTTTCGTAAGCTCATACCAATCGTAAGATCTTTCCAGCCGGTATTGTAGAGAGAACCAAGGTCAACACTCCAACCATTTACATCATATTCATCAAGATTTTCTCTAAGATATTTAAATGAGATTCCGAGTGAGAATTTATCAGTAAGCATGGTTGCGTAAGAAAGTCCGCCCATCATATCACTGCATGTGAACTGTTCTCCATTAGGTCCAAATTCATCATCAGTCGTCACGTCCATCCAGTCCATATATAATATTGAACCATTGATTCCGAACACTCCGAAAGAAGTCGGGAATGCAAAGGTTAAATAATCATAATTTATATCCGCAACATAACGAGTGTGGTTGAGAAATAGTTCAGTACCATTTGTATATGCGAGACCAGCGACATTCCAGTAGGTTGAGGAAGCACCTTTTGTATATGCTGTATATGCTTCTCCCATTCCGATAGCGCGAGCGTCAACACCGATTTTGAGGAACTGAAGACCAGTAGTACCGACTTTAGCAAAAATATCAGCTTGAACCAAGGTTGGTATAAGTAAAAGGGCCAATATTACAAAAATTATCCTTTTCATGTTAACCACCTTTATTTAATTAAAACAAGTTTATCGACTTTAACATCACCAGTCGCATGATCTTTAACAGAATATAAGTACACTCCACTCGCAATGATCTGATCATGTTTCGAAAGGAGATCCCAGGGTTCCATTCCACTTGGAGCAATACCGGTATGAGTAGCTTTACTAGGATTGATAACATCAACAGTTGATACGCCGTTATGTTCGATTTCATCAACGAGATCACCGGCAAGAGTGTAGATTTTAATAGTACATTTTTCAGGTAGATTTACAAACCAGACACGCTTACTTCTATCACCGTTCTCATCTTTGTCGCGTCTTCCGTCGAATTTACTTTGCCCGAGGTATGGGTTTGGAACGACATAGACATTTTCGAGATTTGAAGCAGCTGAGGGACCGGCAAAGATCGTTATTCGATTTCCATCTTTTCCTGATTCAAGGGCTTGAAGGCTTTGTGAAGGAATACCTCTATCAAAAGAACTTACAGCAAAATAGTTTTCAACACCCTTTTCAGGATAGAGTATTTCACTAATATAATATCTGCGAGAGAGTCTGTTTTTCTTCAATTCAAGTAATCCTTCAGGATGTGCTTGTCCAAGATGTTCTGGAAGAGGGATCAATTTATCATCATAGAGATCGAGATAAAGTTCATCGGCAATAGCTGGATTTTTAAAGAGGAGAGATTCTTTGTCATGTCTTTCGTTTTCCGGAAGATGAGCATAGGGAGAGACATCTACATCAGCGCTGTCCAGTACATTATAAAGAGGAATACCATGCACATTTGCACCAGTGACAATATCAACAAAGGAATAGAGTGAATCAAGCTGATAATAGTCCGTCCAGTATACAGTACTATCCGCCGTATAGATAATATCTTTTGTTGGATCAGAGCCCACAATATACGGCATGAGAATTCCGTTATTGATGCCCAACTGACCACCATAGGATACATTCATACTGTCAACAGGAAGATTCATACAGACATTATAGTCTCTCATATCCTGAGGAGTATCAATCTTGTCCCAGCGGTTCATTCTCATATAAGCATCCTGCTCGCCTGAGTTGGCAGCTTTCCACAATGAGTAACCCTGGAAGTCATGCCTTAATCTAAAGGCAGTCCATGGGTTAACTTTGGCGTTTATATTTTGAATGAGGGTACCTCCAGGTGTATATTGAGGAGCGAATTCCTCTGGAAAGTATCCATAATGTGCTAATTGTGCATCGTAGTTATCTATATAGCTATCAAGATAAGGGATCATGTCCTGCCAGCCGACAAATTCTTTAGTGAGGGTCATTCTATCAACGGTGAATTCCGATCGGTTATCCCAGTAAACATAAATGGTATCACCGTTCAAAGATTGATCAAGTGTCATGTTTGGTATGTCAGGGGGACCCGGCGCTTCATAGTGTTTGAATGTATCGGGAAGCACAACAGTTGTGAGGGTTTGTGCCTGTCCGTAAAGCACTTTTGACCAAACCGCAGTCCTTTTAAGTTCTTCAATATCGTCACCTGGGAATACCGCAATAACAATCTTCATTGTCTCGTAAGGTTTGAGGTTCCAGCTGGAGTCTGTTGGTGCAACGAAACCCTGCTGGTCACCATAGAACGCAAAAAGAAATCGGGTGTCAATTGGGTCATTGAGTTGAGCACTCGGGTCTTCACGAAGAGAAGTGAATTTAATATCAAAGGAATCTGTGTTATGTGTCATCAGCCAATACTTTTCATTTCGTTCAGCATTGGGTACATTATGTGTAGGACCGTCACCGACTTCCCATGTCCAGCACGCAAAATCGAGCTGTTCGGGATCGGGAGAACACACGCGAGCGCCAATGTAACCTGTTGTAAGCCCGCCGTCCGTATCAGCATCATATGTGTACGCAAACTCATAACCGTCACCTGGAACATAACTGCTTATGTCTTCACTGCAACGCGCTTGTGCACCCCATGCTTGTGGACCTACATCACAATCCATGTACACGGCCATTGCACAGTCAAAAAGTGTGTCAACAGGATTCATGTTAGTAATGTCAAACTCGACATAGACCAAATTTTTAATGTATTCATAACTCCACTGAAAACTGACCTGGCGTACTCGAATATTGTTTGGTATATGTTCTTGAGAATAGGATTGAGATTCTTTTACTCTCTCTCCGGGAGTACCAAAAGGACTGTAATCATAATAGTAACCAAGATAATCCTGTTCCGATATGGGGTAGCCATCTTCATCCCTAAGCATATCTCCGTCATCATCCTGACGTTGAGCAAAGTTATATATGCTGTCAGGATCTTCATATCCTAGTTTGAGGAATCCGAGTGGGAACCAGATATCAATATTCGAAAGAATTTCAGCAGGCTCACATTGCATACTATCTACCGCACCCCTGAACTCATTATCACCAGGCAAAAAGGTGCTGAACTGTGAAGGGACCGTGTTTCTATAGGGGAATGCAAAACCAGCGGGATCTTCATCGATCCTTCCATCACCATCATCATCTTCACCTGGTTTCTGATCACGAATAGATGATTCAACAACACCATCGCTCAGGTTATAGATATCATATTTTGGTCCGAGAACATTTTCTTCAAGCGGATTATATGCCGGCAAGAATTCATAGTAATCATCGTCACCATCAAAACCGACGGTTACGAGAGTATCAATGACTCTACCGAATCCCATGTTAGTGGTACCGGTTGTTTCTTGTAATGCATCCTGCCAATACAGCATCTGACCGAAGTCATTTCTGCGTTGTTTACAGGCACCGAACCATAAAGCACCCTGGTAAAGATAATCAATACCGGATCCTCCTGGATATTCCAGGGAGGGCCATTGCGGGACAACATCATCGCCTGAACCAAAGAAACCATAGTTACTAATTCGCAACCAAATGTTTCCGACATCGTGATAGTGAAAGATATCAAGTCTTTTATCTGCGCCAGAGCCACCATTTACTGATCGACCCAAAAGATAAGTACTTGAGAGCATCAGCATGAGGAGAACTACCAGAAAAACAGGCAGGAAACCAATTTTAGAGCGCATATTACCTCCTACTTTCTTCATTAAAATTTTATTTTTCATATTACAACTTTATAACTGGAATGTGATCGGAAATGTCACCCATACTGCTACAGGTTTACCCTGATTTTTTGCAGGTATGAAAGTCCATTGTTTCACTGCTGTTATCGCTGCTTCATCCAAACTACCAGGACCGGATTGTAAGCTCTTAACGATTTCAACAGCACCAACATTACCATCTTCAAAAACTTCTGCACGAACGATCACCTCACCTTCAATACCAGCATTTCTGGCGAACTGAGGATATTCTGGTCGCACCTTTTTTATAGGAATAGGTTCTTCTTCGTGAACAACGAATTTAGGAGTAGTACCTTCTCTGGAAACAGGGGGTGGTTTAGTAAGGTCAAGAGTGGTGGGACCGATTGTTTCGATTTCTTCAATCTCTTCGTCATCACTCATATCGCTTTCTTCAACTGTAAGAGGAATAATAGGTTTTACTTCTTCGGGAGGTTTGAATTTCTGTCGAACTTCAGGAGGTATCTCAATGGTTTGGATTTCTTTTGCTTGGTGCTGATAGGGTTTCACTTCTATCTTCGGAAAAACCATGAAAGTGAAAAGCAGCAAAAGAAGCGCGAGCGACAATGATTTCTCATAAAAAGAACTCGCTACATCTTTCCAATCATACTGAACATTAACAGATTTCTTTTGCATAATATAGAACCTTTAATTTATGTTACGTTACCTAAATTTCCGCGCTTCAAAGGATATCCTCAAAGCATTTGCTCTTTTGAGTTCGTTCATCACATCTACCATTATGCCATATTCAGTATCTCTGTCAGTCCGAAAACTTGTGATCAGTGCCGGATTCTCAGCAATCTTATTTTGCATCACGAATTGGATCTGATCCACCTGTGTTGCAAAATCATCAATAGATATGAGACCTGAACGGCTGACATAAATAGTGGCTGCATTTCGTCTGTTGATTTTTTGAATGGCTTCCGCACGGGGAAGATCGACTTTCAGGCCTTTCTCTTTTACAAAGGTCGTGGAAACCATAAAAAATATCAGCAGCAGGAAAGCGATATCGGACATTGAAGCATTAGGTATTTCAGAATCTACTTTTGTTTTTCTAACTATTTTTGCCATAGTGCCTCTTATCTGGTAGAAAGTGAAACGGTTTGTGCGCCGGCAGCGAGCAATCGATCAAGTGCGCGTACCATCATTTCATATTTTGCTCTTCTGTCAGCCTCAAGCACAAATACCATTTTAGGATTTTCTGTGATTTTCTCATTTACGATACGTTCAAGTTCAACAGGAGTTACAATCTCATCATTCACAGCAATATCTCCTCTTCTGTTCACCTTGATCTTTGTCAGATTTTCCTGCTTGATCTTTACCTTTTGACCGCCAGATTCGGTGTGCGGAGGAAGTACGAGACCAAGTCCTTCTTTCACATCAAATTTTGTGGTGACCAGGAAAAAGACAAGCAATAGAAACGCCACATCAGCCATTGATGATGTCGGAATCTTAGGATTGAGACGTGGTTTTTTTGCTTTTATGATATTCATGCTAACTCAATTCTGTACATCGTTATTTAACTTCTGATAATGTTTCGGTCAGTTTTTCCGAACCGGTCTGCATATCTATGATCAGACCATCAATAATTGAAACGAAGAAGTTGTTGAATAACTGAATCGGGATAGCAACAGCCAAACCTGAAGCAGTAGTAATCAAAGCAACTGAGATACCGCTCGCTACGATAGTAGGTTCAACCTCACCTGCGGCTGCGATAGCTTCAAATGCCTGGATCATACCGACAACTGTACCCAAGAAACCAAGCATGGGTGCGAGGTTGATGGTTGTGGCAAGAGCGATAAGTCCTTTTTCAAGGAAAGACATTTCGAGGATTGCAGCATGTTCGACTGCTTTTTCCACTTCTTCGGAACCCTTATCTGCTTTGAGTAACCCAGCATGAAGAACGCTGGCTACAGGACCGCGGGTTTTTGCGCAAAGTTCTATGGCTTCATCGAATTTCTTTTCTTTCACTAAGGGGAGAAGTTTCTCTAAGAAATCGTGAACAGAAATTTTTGCATAGCGAAGGGAAATGATCTTCCAAATTGAAGTGGCTAATGCCCAGATAACCAAAATGAGCATAGGGTACATGACCCATCCACCCTTAATAAAAAGGTCAACTAAGCCGCTTCCAACAATTTTTCGGGCAAAGGCTTCGATACCTCCGGCTTGTGCTGTTTCTTCAACCACAACTACTTCTTCAACGATAGCTGTTGTGTCTTCAGGGGTCACTGCTTCCTGTGCACAAAGATTGCCGACAAACATGCCAACTAACAATAATGCCAAGAATAGAATTCTGAGTTTCTTATTGGTATACACTTGTATATCCTCCTTAAATTTTACCATTCAAATCTAACGCCTAAGGAAATTCTGCGCCCTATAGAATAAATGTTTGGATTAGATAAACCTGCAAGGTATATTGCAGCACCGGTGACGTCTTCACCATCTTCTGCTTCAATTTTACCATCGTGATTCAAATCATAGGTATCCCAATAGGTGAGGGTTCCCTTATCCTGTGTTTCGCCAGTTTTTGCGTCTACATAATTGATATTTAAAGTATTAAATAAATTTGATATATTGACGAAGATACTGAATTGTGTATCTCCAAAGAGGTTGAAGGATTTACTGACTCTCAAATCTGCCGAATTTGTCCATGGCAGTCTGTCTGAATTTGTTTCAAGCTGAACGTTGCTGTCAGGATCAGGTGTCACTGGAGTATATGGAGCGCCAGATTGGATTCTCCAAAGTAAACTTGCATAGAATTTATCAGGCATTTTTAAGCCGAGCAGATAAAATTCTTCATCTTCAGGAATTCTGAAATCAAGATTCACAGATGCATTATGACGAACGTCCCAGGTAAGTGGGAATTCCCGCAGATTGTCACGGGCTTCGTGAGCGCCGGAATTACGTCCGTTTGCCCATGAGTAAGTATAACCAACTGTGCCGCCCCAGAAATTGCTGAAGCGTTTTCGAAGAGTGAGTTCTACGCCACGTGCACTGCCATAGTCTTCGGAAATATAGAGCCAGTATTGTCGTCCTGCCTGAGCAATACTATCGGGTAAGAGCGAGTAGTCATTATCAAGAATACTCACAAGATTATAAATATTTTTATAGAAGAGAGTCACATCAAGGAGATAATCCTCACCCATTTGATGCTCGACACCAACCTCATACGTAATAGTTGTCTCGGGCTTCAAGTTTGGATTACCAACATTCGTGCCAACCTGACCTGCATCCGGAGTTGCACTCGTGAACACATACTGCATTGGAGGAAGCTGAGATTGGTAATTATAAGCAAAGTGCAGAACGTCCTTCTCTGTAATTGGATGAGACACACCCAAACGGGGGCTTACCATAATCTGGAATTTCTCAACATCTTCAGTTTTACTTATAAATCCACCGCTGCCATCATCGACGATATAGGTTACTTCATCCCATGTAGCATCGACATATTCACCGGTCGTATCACTCTTCACCTGGTACTCATCCCCAAGATACCAGAAGTCAAAGCGCATACCAGCATTTACGATCATGCCTTCCCACTCCATTTTATCCTGGAGATAATAAGCACCCTGCCATGGATATGCTTTATAACCGTCGATTTCGCCACCTGCAAATTTAATGGCATCTGTAAAGTCGTCTTTCCAGTAAATATCAGCACCATAAGGAATCATGTTATCAGGTTGGAAAGGTGTGATGTTTGTATCTACCCTAGCAACCTGAGATAGATAGTTTGGAAGACGTGTTACATCATCAATATTCCATGGGCTGGTTAAACGGTCTTTGTAAATTTGGTTATACATAATTTCGAGACCGGTTTTTGCTTGATGTATTTCATTGATTTGATACGTGAAATCAGTTCGCAGTGTATATGTAATGGTTTGATCCTTCCAGAAATTACCGGCATGAGTTCCAGGATTGGAGAAGAACGGGATTGGCTTTTCATCATGAAGCTGGTCAAAATATTCGACGATTTGGTTTTCCTGCGCACCAGGAATATGTACACCAAAGTTATTAGAGAGAGGATCCTGGGTCCATGTAGGATTATTCCAATCAGTGTTCTGATTTTCGAAATACCAATTTCTGTCTACACCGGAGTTGAGATCGATGTTTGTCTCGAAGCGGCTTGCACGGATCGTGTAGAACATTCTGGGAGAAAGTGTATGATCCCATGTTAAGGCTACTTGGTTATGCTCTGTGTTCCAGTGGTTCATGTAGCGAAGAGAAAGTCTATTTAAGTAGTTAAAGGGAAGATTGGTTTCTCTATCACCACGAACTGCAGCAGTCAATTTAACAGTAGGGCTGACCTGGAATTTTGTTTTCAGGTTTGCCTGATAGTTGTTGACATATCTGTCTCCGACATCGAAAAGCCAAACTTTGTCTCTATTTTCTGTAAGAGAATTGATTTGGTCAGCATAATATAATGAATCACCAAATCCAAAATAAGACAATTGACCCAATGGTTCGTATAATGGATTATCTTCCTCAAGGGCATAATAATCTTTATACCTTCCATCAGTCCATGCACCAGTCATATTGAGATAGAAAGTTAACTTATCTCTTTGATGCTGTGAACCGGCAGGAATAATTGGTCCGCCAAAAGCGAATTTGACTCCATCTTCATTGCTTCCTTCATCAAAAATGTGGTCAGAGCTTAATTCAAATTTTCCTGAGTATTCCGGACCACCTGATTTGGTAACAAGGTTGATAATAGCTGATTGTGCGTTGCCGAATTCTGCAGTAAAACCGCCTGTTTGAACAGACATGTCTCCTACAGCGTCCATATCGAGCTGCATTCCGAATCCATTATCAACAGGATTTGAAACGGACATACCGTCAACAGTATACACCACTTCATTCGCGCGGCCACCTCTGATATGGAGGTTTTCTCCAGTTCCGACTGCACCGGCAGTAACAGCTACAATTTCCTGAATGGATTGTACGGGCATCTGTTTAATGTCTTCAGAAGTAATGATCTTTTCTGAACCGGTAACGTCCTTTTCGACAAGCTTCTGTTCAGCGCGCACGGTAATACCTTCGATCTGGGTATCAGTGCTTTTAAGTTCAAAGTTCAGAGTTGTGGTCAAATCAAGATTGATCTTGACGTCTGTGACAGTAACTGCCTGATATCCCATTCGGAAAGCTTTGACTTCGTAGGTGCCAGGAGGAATGTTAATAACCATGAAACGACCTTTGTCGTCCGTGGATGCACCCATCTGTTTTTCAATAATGATGACATTTGCACCAATAACGGGTTCTCCTGAATTAATATCAGTAACGCGGCCAGCAAGTTTACCAGTGGTACCTGCGTTGAGCACGCCTACCAGGAGAAAAAGCACAACAAATATAAAAGCAAATACGTACCTTTTCATAGCTTCTCCCTTCATAAAAAATTGGTCTTAGGTACTAAGACACGGAGCTAATTTCAAGTGTGTTGAAACATATGTCAACTTTTTTTGTATCAATAAAGCATTATGTTTCATTGATGATATACTTATTTTTAAATCCTACGTACAACTCTTTCTCGTATTCCGACAATTCCTGATTTTTAGAGAAAGATATTCCAAAATATTTTTTAAAATTATTCCTGAGAATATTTACAAAAGCATTGAACGACAGAGCGTCTTTAATAATATCATTTACTGCAATAGTTTTTTTTGATAATAATTTTTTTATCGTTTCTTTTTCTTTATCAGTTTTAGTTGGTATGAGTTCTGCCATTAACTCCTGATTGTGATTAAGTAAGATCGAACCATGCTGAAGCAGGGCATTTCCTTTACGGATCTGCGCACTTCCGATTATTTTTTTACCTTTATAATTTATTTCATATTTGGATGCGCTCGTAAAGCAGGGATTCACCCACGTTCTTTGCTCTTTTTCAGTTGGCATACTGTTCTGCATTGTTGCATCGATGCCGATCTCATGAAGTGTGGCAAGTAGAACTTCTCCAATCTTTTGATACGATTCCAAAACAGAACCCGCAAGGATACCATCAGTTCTTGAAATAACTGCATAGGTAACTTCGTCATAATGAAGCACAGCTCTCCCACCTGTTGGCCTGCGCACTAGCCCAAAGCCAAACTCTTTCACTTTATCTGATAAAATATGCTCGTTTATTTTTTGATGATATCCAAAAGAAACGGTTGGTGGATTCCAATCATACACACGAATTGCTGGTGGGGTATTTTGATTGATAATTCCGAATAAGATTGCTTCATCCATTGCCATGTTTTCAAATGGCTTAAGTTTTCCGGAATTAATAAAACGCCAGGTTTCTTTCACTATTTAAGAATTACTTTCTCTTTACCTTTAATAATAGTACCGATCACCCGAGCACTAGTTTGTTCAAGAATTGAAATCACGTCTGATTCATTCACCACAGCGATCATGCCGATTCCCATATTGAAAGCACGATACATCTCGTCTTCATCAACATGACCTCCATGCTGAAGGAAATTAAAAAGAGGTGGAACTTCCCATGATTCTTTTGTAATAATTGCAGTCATACCTTCAGGAATAATCCGTTTAAGATTTCCCGGAATACCTCCGCCCGTGATATGGGCAAGCCCTTTGATAAGATGCCGGTCAATAAAAGGTTTTAGGATAGGATAATACGATTTATGCACTGCAAGAAGTTCTTCTGCAATAGTTTTACCCAATTCATTAATATAAGAATCCGTTTTGAGTTTGAGTATATCAAATACAATTTTTCGAGCTAACGTATATCCATTTGTATGAAGACCTGTCGAAGAAAAACCGAGAAGCACATCACCTTGAGTAATAGTTTTACCGGAGATCGTACATTCCTCATCAACACAGCCGACAATGGTGCCGACAAGGTCAAAATCATCCGCATGATAAAGAGAAGGTATTTCTGCAAGTTCTCCGCCTATGAGTGCACAGTCATTTTGCCTGCACGCAAGAGCAATCCCCTTTATAATTTCTTCTATATGCTGAGGTAGTACTTTACCTATTCCAATATAATCAAGAAAAAAAAGCGGATAAGCCCCCTGTGTGAGGATATCATTCACACAATGATTTACAATATCCTGCCCGACTGTATCCCATTTTTGTGCCAGATTTGCAACCTGCACTTTTGAGCCCACACTGTCCGTACTTGATACCAGGATTGGCTGTTTCCATTTTGACAGATCGAGTTTGAAGAGCGCGCCAAAGGAACCGATGTCAGTGATAACATTTTTTGAGAAGGTACTTTTTGCAAGTGGTTTTATCAAACCAACAGCTTTTTCCCCCGCGTTGATGTCTACACCTGCCTTCTTATAATCCATTTTATCTTTCATTATTAAAACTGGGTGTATTTTTTTAGTTTGTTAAAGCGTAATTCTATTTTTTCTTTTGAAAGCTTTGTAAGGGCATCTAGACTGAACCCTTCAACATTAAAAGCGGAGGTGATCGTTCCCATGATGGCTGCCTGTTTCAGAGTCTTATTATTGAGTGTTTTGCAAGATGCAACATAACCCATGAAACCACCAGAGAAGCAATCTCCTGCACCTGTCGTATCCAGCACCTTTTTCAGCGGATAGCCTGGAGCAAAGAAATAGAAATCCTTTTTTACGACCATCACACCATGCTCTCCCTTTTTGACGACGACGATCTTGGGTCCGTAAGTGAGTATTTTTTGTGAGGCATCGTACAAATAATGCTCCTGTGTGAGTAAACGAATTTCTTCATCATTAATAAAGAGAATATCAATATGCTTAAGCATTTCCATCAATGCATCAAGCTTTTTAATGATCCAATAGTTCATTGTATCAGCAGCAATGATTTTTGGCTTTCGCATCTGAGAAATAACATTGAATTGTATTTCAGGATCGATATTGCCAAGTAATACAAATGGAGAATCACGCAGTTCTTCGGGTATGGTTGGATTGAATTTCTCAAAGACATTTAAGTGGGTTTCCAGCGTAATTGCCTGATTGAGGTTTTTATACCGTCCTCTCCAACGAAACGTTTGCCCATCTGCAAAACGTAAAGCTGATGTATTCACTCCGTGTTTTTCCAGGAGTTCTACATGTTGTTTGGGGAAATCCTCTCCCACTACACCGACAATGGAAACATTATCATACAGAAAGCTTGCAGAAACCGATGCATATATTGCAGAACCACCCAGCACATCATGAACCTTTCCATGATGATTTTCAATGCTGTCAAGAGCTATAGAACCAACGACAAGCAAACTCATTATTCTGTATCACTTTCTTCAATTATCACAGTGGCAGGTTTGTTTCTATCATGAAGAATGTAATCCCAGAACTTCGAAACGCCGCCAGTAGAAAAAAAACGAACAAGCAGGACAAGCAAAATTAACAATATGATTCTAATAATGAGTTTCCATATCGAGGTGATGTCCTTATTTCGGTAATATCTCCGTTTTTTCCATTCGTCAGTGAAAAAAGACATGTTATATAATATTTTTCAATCCCTTGGCAAAGCGCTGCAATCCAACTTCAATATTCTCCATAGAATTTGCATATGAGAAACGGACATAATTATTTGCCCCAAAAGCAAGCCCGGGAACAATTGCCACGTAATATTTTTTCAGTATATAGGTACAGAGATCTGCTGAGGATGTAATGTTGATTTTATTATTTTGTAAATAGAAGGAAATGTCCGGCATTGCATAAAAGGCACCTTTTGGAAGCATACATTTCACATTTGGGATATTATTGAGTTCTTTAACAAGGAAGTTTCTGCGTTTCTCAAACTGCTGTCGCATTTTTTCAATGCTTCCGTCATTCTCAGTTAATGCTATGACTGTTGCTTTCTGCGTCATAGAATTTACATTTGAAGTGGTATGACTCTGAATGCGGCTTGCATATTTAATTACTTCTATAGGTCCCGCAGCATATCCAAGACGCCAACCTGTCATAGCATATGCCTTGGAAACGCCATTTATCACAATAGTGAGTTCCTTAACTTCAGGGGAAAGCGATGCAATAGACACATGCTCTTCATCATCATAAATGAGCTTTTCATAAATTTCATCGGAAATAATAAGAATGTCATTTTTCACACAGACTTCTGCAATACCAAGCAGCTCATCTTTGGTATAGACACTTCCTGTAGGATTATTCGGCGAGTTCAGTATGAGTGCTTTCGGATTGCTGAGCGAAGAAATCGCCTCATTGAGCTGCCGGGCAGTTATCTTGAAGTTTGTGCTCATATCTGTGGGAAGCAGGATGGGATGACCGTCCACCATTTCCACTTGTGATGTATAACTCACCCAGTAAGGAGATGGGATAAGTATTTCGTCTCGGGGATCACAGATTGCAAGGAGAATGTGTATTATCGAAGCTTTTGCGCCTGGAGAAACAAGTATCTGATCTGGTGTATACTCAAGCCCATTGTCCTTTTTGAACTTCTCTACAATAGCTTCCCGTAATTCAAGAATTCCTGCAGACGCGGTATATCGTGTGAAATTATCGTCCAGAGCTTTTTTCGCGGCGTTTTTAATATACTCTGGTGTATTGAAATCCGGTTCGCCTACCCCGAAATTTATCACATCATGACCTTCTGCCTTCATCTGTTTTGCAAGAGCAGAAACAGTCAATGTGGGGGATGGCTTGATTGCACGTGCGCGATGTGAAAGTAATGTGTTCATTACATCTCCAGATAATTATAATTCATACACTATTTTTGAAAGGTTAGCAGTTTTCATAAATGTAGAATGGATAAGGCGGAGAAGTGCCATGCGGTTTTCTCGAAGCTGTTCATCCTCTACCATGACCATCACGTTATCAAAAAAAGTATCAATATAATCTTTTAATTCAACAAGGTCGTTAAAACATGCATTATAATTTTTTTCATCAAAATGAGCTTCATAATGAGGAATGATCTCCATAAGTTTTTTATAGAGTTGCATTTCCTCTTTTTCTTCAAAAAGTGCTTCATTTACATGAACAATCTTTTTTGAGCTTTCCAGGATATTTGATGCCCTTTTAAATCCGATAATAAAATCCTTGAAATCTTCATGCAGCTTGAATTCCTGCAGGTTTTTTGCACGGATAAGAAGATCTGGTATATTTCGATAATCAGCTTCAATTGTTGCATTTATCACATCATAATCAATTCCCTGCTGCTCTAGGTACATGCGTATTCTCTGTGTGAAGAATTCTATAAGGTCAGCAAAAAAATCTTCTTTAGAATTTTCATAAAGAGTTTCGCTCTGCTTCATAAATTCTTCAAGATTTAAGGGGAGGTCATGTTCTGCGAGGATGGAAATAATTCCATTTCCTGCTCTTCTTATCCCGAGAGGATCGCTTGTGCCTGTTGGCTGCAGCCCGATGGAAAAGCACCCAACAATCGTATCCATTTTATCAATAATAGATAGTATAATTCCTGTTTTTGTTTCAGGAAGAATGTCACCTTTATAGCGCGGCAGATATTGTTCAAAGAGTGCTTGAGCCACTTCAGGATCTTCGCCGTCATTCAATGCGTATTGCCAGCCCATATACCCCTGCAATTTGGTGTATTCCTTTTCTCCGAGAATAAGGGTCGTCAAATCGGATTTGCAGAGATAGGCAGCTCTTTCAATTTTATCTTTGTCATAAGTAAGCATCCCTGCGCACCATTTTCCAAGGGATTTCATTCTCTCTATTTTATCAAATAGAGTGCCGAGATTTTTTATAAAAGTGATTTTTATCAGTTCCTCTATCCGTGCTTCAAGCGGCGTTTTTTTATCTGTATCAAAGTAAAACTTCGCATCGCTCAATCGCGCATTAATGACCCGCTCATTACCATAAAGAACTTTGTCGATCGTGTCCGGATTGCTATTGCCGATGCCGATGAAAAAGGGCATAATTTCATTATCTTCATTCTGCACAGAAAAGGATTTTTGTGTTTCTGCAAGAGTGGTAGTAAGTACCTTTGAGGGTAGTGATAAATATGATGTGTCAAATGTTCCCATGATTGGAGATGGAAATTCAACGAGGTCAGTAACCACCTCAAGCAGCTCATTGTTCTCGACAGGAATTCCGCCAACTTTGCGTGCAGTGATTCCAATTTCCTTCTCGATAAATTCTTTTCTTTCTTCTCTATCTGCAATAACAAAATGCTGTTTTAATAAAGGAACATATTTATTAATATAATATAAACTAATTAAATTATGTAACTTTTCAAACCTGTTTCCTAGAGAGAATCTGTCGCTTTTTATTCCACCGATCTCGAGCTCGAGAAGTTCATCATTATACAATGCAAGCAACCAGCGTATGGGACGTGCAAAGAGAAGTGTGCCGTTTCCCCAGTGCATTTTTTTGGGGAAAGGGATTTTTGGAATGACATCCACAGAAATAGCGCTGAGTATTTCTTCAGTTGGTTTTCCTTTTATGTGTTTTATGACACTAAGATATTCACCCTTAGGAAGTTCTTTAATAATAATGTATTTCTCTTCGAGATTTTGTTTCTTAAGAAATCCCTGTCCCACTTTATTAAGATTGCCATCCTCATCATAAGCAATGCGTGCAGGAGGTCCCACGATCTCTTCAGAAGAATCAGTTTGTGAATGGGGAAGTCCGGTTATCGTTATGCACAATCTGCGCGGAGTAGAATAGTATTTTATCTCATCAAAATTAAGGTGTGCTTCGGTCAGTTTTGAGGAAAAATATTCCTGTAAAAATGTAATCGCAGGTTGGATGTAAGAAGCGGGTAATTCTTCAGTGCCAATTTCATAGAGATAGGAATTATTTTTCATGTTGAGGGGGAAATTTCCCGATGGGGTAAAGCGTGTCAAGATTTTGGGTGTGCTGATTTATTTTGCTTCTATTCTCTCTCCAGCAGGAATGTCGCGGGTCCGAAGTTTAAAAGGTCGATTTCCATGAGCGCACCGAATTTCCCAAGTTTTGTTGGAACTCCAAGCGCATTGAGGGATGTCCCAAAATACTCATATAATGCTTCAGCTTTTTCTGGAGGAGCTGAATCGGAGAATCCAGGACGGTTTCCTTTATTTGTGTCTGCATACAAGGTGAATTGCGAGATCAGCAGCACTTCTCCACCGATATCTTTTACGCTGAGATTCATCTTGCCTTCTTCATCTTCGAAGATGCGGAGGTTCGCTGTTTTTTTTGCAAGGTAATCTGTATGAGCTTTGGTATCATTGTGCCCGACTCCCAGAAAAATGAGCAGTCCCTTTCCTGTTTTCGAGATAAGAGTACCGTCCACAGAAACAGAAGCACGGTTCACACGCTGAATAAGCAGCCGCATAGCACCTCCCGAAATTTGATGTGAGTAGACTATTCTTGATCGAAGTTTTGTCAACAATCATCAATTTCTTGACGTGAAAAATCAATATACTCATACAAGAACTTCCTATGAAAAAGAGCAAAAGCAGCATATTTGAACTGAATAAAACATTGACTGTGAAGGGCATGGGTTTACATTTTGGCAATCAAAAGAGGAAGACAGCCTATATACTTTGATACTATCGAATTTTCGCTCATGAAGAGCACGCCGCCAAATGACGGTATAAAACTGTAAATAATTGAATAATTATGTATAAGGATAGTAAAAAGTTTAATAGGTATGAAGGCTAAATCTGTTTTCTTTATTGGCACCCTGTTTTTTGTTGCAGCAGGTTACACATTTCTGCAGCATAATACAATACAGGCAGAAACCATAATCCAAAAAGGTGAGGAAAAGTCACACGAGAAAACAATTGAAGTCACAGACAGCACTGGAAAAACACAAAAAGACACACTCCTCATTGCCGCAGATACTCTCTTTATTGAAAAGCCGGAACTCGGTATTGTAGATACAATTTCCTATGCTGATACATTAAATTTAACAAAAGAGCACGGAAAACAACAAGATTCCGTTGAAGTCGTTCCCAAGAAAATTACTTATACACATCGCGTGTCATCTTTTCCCAGTTTGTTTCATCATACTATTTCCATGCCCCTTATGGCTAAGAAGGACTCTGCTGAGGTTTTAGAATACTTAAAGAAAGAAGCATTTCCACAAAAGAAGTTCAGTAGATACTTTATAAATTCACAGCTCTATGAACACACAGATGAATTTGATATAAGAAAGCGAAGGGTGCTTATAAAAAGTTCATTTGGGGGAGCTCGTGTTCATGCACCTTTTGCACTTGGTTTAGAAAACTATGTGAACATGCGGTTCCGCGAGCAGCTTTATGAATATTTGTATGATGATATCGAGCAGGCGGAGCAGCTTCGTGTTCAGAACAGGCAGGCACAGGGAATTATTCCTGATATTGAATTCCCAAAGATTAAAATGCCCAAAGCAATGCGCCGATTCTTTGGAGATAATATCGGGCGGCTTAAGGTGACCGGTTCTCAAAAAATTACAATCGGCGGCTCGTCAACAAAGCGCAAGCCGGAAACTGCAACTGAAAGTTCAAATAAAGGATTTTTTCCTGACCTGAAAATGGAACAAAAGCTAAACCTCGGCATCAGCGGAACGATCGGGAAAAAGATAAAGGTAGATGTCAGGCAGACCTCGGATGAATCCATTTTTGAGAAAAATAAGATAAGCATCAAGTATGTTGGTGATGAAGACGATCCCATCAAGCTGATCGAAGCGGGTGATACACGGCTCTCGCTTTCTGGCTCTCAATTTATCAGTTACTCAGCTTCTTCGGAAAACCTATTCGGTATCAAGGGCGAATTTGAATTTGGTAAACTCAAGCTCACTACTATAGTCAGCCAGCAGGAAGGGCAGCAGGCATCTGCGTCAGCCACAGGGAATGCGGTTGAGCAGGAAACAGAATACATGGATAAGAACTTTGTCCGCAATAAATATTTCCTGTTCAATGAACCGGATAGTTTATTTGTAGGTCCCGACAATCTCCCTGTAAATCCTGATACACTCCCAATGACAAAATGGAGTTATCTTACTCAAAAAGTGCCAAAAGATGCATCGGTCAGAATATTCATTGATGATGGACGCGTAGATCCAAATGATGTAACGGGTTATGATCTTGATGGAAATGAATATAAGTTCTATGAACTCACAGATCCAATAAATGATTTTTTGATAGATTATTTAAACTCACCATATATGATTGAATTTGGTGTGGGGATTTCGAATAATTATGCTATTGGTGTTATCTATGAAGAGCGTTCTGGTAAAAAATGGGGAAGCTGGCCTCAGGGTGGAACTCTTGAAGTAAAAATGATCAAGAAGAACTATAATGTTACCGCCGAGGATTTACCAGAAGCAAAATGGGGATATCAGATCAAGAATATCTACAGTCTTGGCGGTCAGAATATCGATCCCAAGGGATTTGAAATGAAAATCTATTACTATCCTCCGGGATCTGGAGGTGAAGCAGTATATGGAATTATCGATTCCAACAATGTGCTGCATAAATTCGTTGATATTCTCAATCTTGATACCAACGGAGACGGCATTGTAAACGCAAATGATGAAACAGTTGATCTGGAAAAGGGCATTGCTCAATTTCGTATGTGGGAACCTTTCCAGCCGCACTGGTTCTCAGATTACAGCAGTACTCTCGGTAATCCAATGGTCTATAATGAGCTCAATCCCGATCCCACGGAAGATGATTATAATCCTTTCTATCTGGGTGTTAAATCAAATAAGGTTGGCAGCACGATCAACCTGGGGCATATCAATATCATAGAAGGAAGTGAGAAGGTCTATGTCGATGGAGTACTCCTGAAAAAGGGAATCGATTATGAGATTGATTATTTCAGCGGGACAGTACGACTCAAGGGTGATGCCGCAAGCGACCCTAACGCTGATGTAAAAGTGGATTTTGAATACCAGCCCTTTTTCAATATAGATAAAAAAAGTATGTTTGGTATTCGTGCAGATTATGAATTTAATAAAAACGCTAAAGTTGGTGCAACTTTTATGTATGAGGGAGGTTCCACAGGCAATAAACACGTGAAGGTGGGGGGTGAACCCACAAAGATATTTATCGGTGATATTGATGGGTCTGTACGAGCAGATCTCCCCTTTGTAACCGATCTGGTTGATATGATACCCCTTGTGAGAACCAATGAAAAATCCTCCGTTTCTCTTTCCGGTGAAGTGGCAATGAATATTCCCAATCCAAATGCGACCGATAACGGCGAAGCTTATATCGATGATATGGAAGCCATTAATGAAATTTTGTCAGTCGGCATCAGCCGTACAGAATATGATTTTGCAAGTCATCCTATCGGAATTGATTCTCTTATGGCAGATACACTTGTTACACGCATTACCCGGGGAAATTTCAACTGGTATAATCCTCACAATGAATTCCAAAAAAAGGATATCTATCCGGATCTTCCAACTGACGAAGGAAGAGAGTATGTCTCCGTGCTGGAATGTAAGTTAGAGCCCATTTCACTCTTTCCGAACTGGGGTGGTATCATGAAAAGTTTCGGTACTACCGCAGAGGATTTCAAAAAGAAACGCTATCTTGAACTCACTATAAAAGCTGATGACGCTGAACTGGGCGATACACTTTTTATTGATTTTGGAACCATGACGGAAGATTATTATCCGATTCTCAAACCCAATGGTGTTCTGAATTATGAAGATATTAACCAGGATGGTGTGCTCGATGTAGGTGAAGATGTGGGGCTTGATAATGTGCAGGGCACAGACCCGGTGCCACCAAAAAACCATGATTTTGACGATACTCCAGACGTTGATGATGGCAATGACGACTATATTTATACTGCGGGTTCATCAAATTATAGTGGCATCAACGGTGATGAAGTGAATGGACGGTTAGACACCGAAGACCTGAACAGGAACTTTGTACTCGACACCAGAAATAATTATTTCCAATATGCAATCGACCTGACAAACATCGATCCTGAGATTCTTATTTCTGAATATAATGATTGGAAATATATCCGCATTCCTTTGCAGGATTCACTTTACTTTAAACCTCTTGGTGAAGGAAATATTGCTTGGAACTATATACAAAGTGCTCGTTTGTGGATGAAGACAGAAACCACAGATGACCTGATTATAGATATAGAGACGTTCGAACTGGTCGGCAACAAATGGACGGCTTCAACCATAATGGATACTACACTCCACAAGCCAGCCGATCTGCAGCCGGATGAAGCATTTGAAGTGGCAACAGAAAACAACTCCAATAATCTCGACTACACGCCACCTCCCGGTTCTTTAACTGGAGATGATGATAAAGAAAAAGAGATAGAGCAGTCGCTCGTATTGAATATACAAAATCTTGAGTCGGATAGATACATTTATGCAAAGGAGACATTTTCAGAAAAAATAGATCTGCTCAATTACAGCAAAGTGAAATTATGGGTGTATGCACAGCATGCGACCGGACCACCGCCCAATGCATCAGATACTGAAACAATTATTTTCCGTCTTGGTTCAGACACGCTGAACTATTACGAATATCGGCAGTCCGTGCAGGTATATGATGATATTGACTCAAAAATGACTGAGAGCTACTGGCAGGATATTACGATTGATTTCACAGAATTTACAGATCTGAAAAAAAGCGATATTCCGGACACTACTGCCCACCTCAGAATGGTTGGCACTCCTTCTCTGGGGTATATCAAGCAGGTAGCAGTGGGACTAATACGACCGGATAGTATGGAAACTTCTTTCAGCGGACGTATTTTCTTTGATGATATTCGTGTGAGTGATCCCTATAGCGAGATTGGAATGGCAACCCGGTTAACGCTTGATACAAAAATTGCAGATTTTGCAGATATACTTATAAATTTTGAAAGGAAGACTCCCAATTTCTACTCTCTCGGTGCAAGAGCAGGCAGCGGATCGGACAGTTATTCCTATTCTTTAAGAAATAATCTTTATCTTAATAAATTTATGCCCGACGCATGGGGCTTTAACATTCCTGTGAAATTCGATTATTCCTATGGAGAAAGCAAGCCTCGTTTCCAGCCGAATTCGGACGTGAAACTCATTACACCGGAAGAAAAAAATAAATATAAAACGACCAACGAAACAAAATCTGCATCGATTTCTCTGAGAAAAAGCAAGGCTTCGACAAACTTCTTTGCTAAGCTCTTTCTTGATAATACCTTTATCAGAGCAGAAGTAAGGCACACGAAATCTCTCTCTCCAACTAAGCGTGATACAACCTATAAATATACAGGAACATTGAATTACGCTTTGAATTTCAACAAAACCAAACATGATCTGAAAATATTTGAAAAATTCAGTGTATACTACCTTCCTCAAAAAATTACAATTAATACGGATTATAATTATACAAAATACAATACATGGACTAAGCAGAGCCAGGATACATTGTTCACAAATGATGAAAAGGCACCTGAGCATACACTTAATCCGAAACTTACCGTAAAATACGAGATGTTTACTGATTTTGATGCGGATTATATTCTCAACATGACACGTGATCTTGAAAAGAAAAATAAAGTCGGGAAAACGAATATCGGAGTAGAGACTGCCAGAAATCAAGATGTAACCCTGAAATATGTCCCGGACTATATGAAAAAGTTAAATTTCAATACACAGTATAAAACTTTGTATAAACAAAACCGCAGAGAAAATCTTCAAAATGACACCCTGAACATTCTATATGAAGTAGAAAATGAACGTAAAGCTTCGGCAAACATCACACTAAAATTCGATAAATATGGAGAATATATTATGGGGCTCATTGAGATTGATGAAGAGGTGAAAGAAGAGAAAGTAAAACCTAAAGAGGAATTGATCGAGAAGGAACCAGAAAAGGAAATTGAGGAGATAGATGAAAAAGAGCTTGAAGATAGAGAGAAACAAAATGAACTTGAAAAACAGGAAAAAGGCAAGGAAGAGCCGAAAAATGAAATAAAAGAAGAGATTGTTGATTCTGTTGATGTAGAAATAGACACTCCTGAAGGTGAAGAAGAAGTCATAATAGAAGAGAAAACAACGTCATTCGGATTTAAAAATATCGCACTCTATACTACAAAAGCTATTGGATTCTGTATTAATAAAATCGGTTCGGTGGATCTTAGTTATTCAAATACATACAGGACAAAATACAAAGTTTCCCCTGATTCATTACCTGATCTCTATTATCAGCTTGGACTCAGGGATAAAACATTCGGGCAAGAACAATCCGTAGCTCAGATCGATGCCTTCTCCGGGAACACACGAACACAATTCAGATTTTTTACACACTTGAGTACAGAGGTTTCGGCAAAATACAATCTTGATTTGAATAGAAGTTCCGGTACTAAGACAAAAACAGAATCAATTACTTTACCCGGAATCATTCTTGGCTACGACGGATTAGATGAAATTCTGAAAGTGAAATTTTTTAAGGGCAGCAATATCTCCTCGAGTTTTTCCCGTATGATCTCTAATACTGGAAATGGATTCTGGAATACTCCGGATCGCACAACAGAAAAATTTATGTTCAGTCCGCTCATTTCATTTAATACAAAGCTCCTTAATAAAATAAATATAAATCTCGGTTTCAATTATAACTTCAGCAACCAGATAAGTTATGTAGAAAATAACAAGAAAACACGAACCGATGAAGCGGGTTTCAGTGCGACTTTCCGCTATTCGTTCCAGTCTGCCAAAGGTGTCAAAATTCCTCTGCTCGGACGCTTGAATATGACCAATAAGACCGACATGGACCTCGATATCAGTTATACTTCAAGTAGTTCTCAATCTGAGAATAGCGTGACCGGCAAGTGGGATTATTCTCTAAACAAAAATACACTCAAGATCGAACCAAGAGTCGCGTATAATTTCAGCAAAGATATCAATGCAGGACTCACTGCGCGTTATGAAGCTCAAAAGGATGTGAAAGCAGGCACTTCAACTACAACAACAGCGATAAATATCTGGGTCGAATTCAAATTTTAATATGAGGGAACAGGACTATACTCGCCTTATCGCAGTGGGGGATATTCATGGGCAGTTTGACATGCTTCGGGAATTGATGGAAAAAATCAAACCTTCGCAAAACGATTTTTTTATTTTCATTGGCGATTATATTGATCGGGGATATAAAAGTAGAGCGGTGCTCGATTACCTGATTGAATTTGCACAAAAATACAATGTGGTTTTTCTGAGAGGGAATCACGAGGATATGCTGCTGGATTTATTGGGCTTGGATGAGAACGCTATAAACGGTGCGTATTATGCACGCAATGGTGGAGAATTTACCGCACTTTCTTATGGTAATGCAGACTCAACAGTCGAAGATCTCGCACTGCTTATTCCCCAAGAGCACATTCAATTTATGAAGAATACAAAGATATTTTTTGAGACAGAGCATTATTTTTTTGTGCATGGCGGCGTGATGCCGGGAGTTCCATTTAATGAGCAGAAACGGGAAGTTATGTTATGGATAAGATACCAGTTCATTTATTATCCGACAGGATTGAATAAGATTGTCGTGTTCGGGCATAGTCCACAGCGAAAAGTATTGATAGAAAATGACAAGATCGGTATAGATACGGGAGCGGGATATTTCAAGAAATTGAGTGCGATCGATTTGTTTTCAAAAGAAATATTTCAGGTGAGTTATGGGTAGGTTGATTTTCCGAATTATCTGGTTAATAAATTCTTAAACTAAAAGTTCCAATTTAAATAAAGTAATTCAAGACTTGAGTTAAGAATCCGCCAGCGGAGATTTGACTTAAGGATTGAATTTCCCATCGTTCTTAACTCAACGCCTTCTGTCTTCGTACTTGAATATAATACTCCGAGAAAACTCCATCATAATACATGAAGGTATTATATCATGGCAGGTCGGCTGTTAAGTCACGTCCGATGGATGGTTTTAAAAATTATACCTCAACGACATGCCCAATCCTTCAAACTCAAAATCTAATTTTTTCTTCTTTTCATTATAATTAAACATCTTTGCATCGACATATGCATCGAGCAATGCGACTAATTTTACTGTAGCCCACCACCATATCATATTCTGCTGCTGCTGATAATAATAATTATACTCATCGTAATGTGCCTGAGTGTGGGTCTGTTTATATAATGAATATGCATCATTCATTTTTGTATGATAATGTATTGCGGTTCCAATAAGCAGCGATTCGGTGAGAATATCAATTCCGGCTTTGACGTATTGCTTGTTGTATATCTGTCCTCCGCCGGGAATGACCGACCAAAGCAATGCTTTTGTGGAACTGCGTCCTGTGTTAAAAGCTTTTTCTTCTGCATGAAGATTTATAGAAAAAATGGCAACTAACAATGCCAACAGCCAGATCTTTTTCATTATTCCTCACTTTCTGCAATCTTGATGTGCGTCGGTCTCAGATGGAGGACAAATCCGCTCAAAGTGGGAATGAGAATATTGATCGCAAATAGAATCAGAGACGCACTCGCCGCTTGCCCGGGTTCTATTAAAAGCTGTTTGAAAAAATATACCGAAGCAAGTTCGCGCAGTCCAAGTCCACTAAAAGTAATGGGGATCGCATTTACCAGCATTACTATTGAAATGAAAAAGAAGGAGCTGAATATATTTACTGGCTTGAATGCATTAAGGATAAGGTAAAATTGGAAAATATACACAAACACAAAAAGAAGGGAAATGAAGAATATCTTCCCGGTGTGCACTTTCTTTAGGATTGCAGTAAATTTTTTGAAGTAGGGAAGATGCTGCGCAATATTTTTTGAGAAGAACATCAAAATCAGCACTATAATTGCTGCGATCAAATAATATAAACTCTCATGAAAACTCAGGGAAATGAATCCGAAGAGCATAAGAGAGCAAAATGCAAAAAATTTCTCATAAAATGCAAGAACCACCATCTCATCTTTTTTGGAGTTCGTGATATGAAATGCTCTTCCTATTTCGCCAAGTCTTGCAGGAGTGAAAATGCTGTATGAAAAGCTGTAAAGGATCGATGAAAGGATCTCTTTATTAGAAACTTTTTCTTTGCTCAAAGTGACGAGGAATTTCCATCGTATTGATTGCAGGAAGAGATTAAGGGGTAGGAGCAGCAATGCAAAGATGACCCAGAGCACATCTGCATTTTTCAAGGCAGAAAGTATCTGTTGTGGTTTTATGATATAGAAAAGAAATATCAGAAAAAGAACGCTGATTATGATCTTAAAAATGAGGTGAGATTTCTTTTTTAGCATAGGAATAGAGCTCGCGGCTGAATATTTCTGATTTATTTTCGTTTTCATTATTACATTTTTTTATCAGTGTTTATCAGCATAAACTTGTCCGCCCACTAGCGGATCAGTGTTAATCTGTGATCCATTCTTCTATTCTTCAAGAAGACTACTCATAAGAAGCGGGAACATGATCTCGTGATGACCGACAAAATGGAAGCCCTTCCCGCCGCATGCGGTCGGACGGTGAACGATATTCGTCATGGGTCTATAATGCTTTATCATATCAAAAACTGCCGTGTAGAAATTGTTTACTTCGTAGCCAAGATTGCGAACAATAGTTAAAGCCTTCAGAAATACTTCCGGCAACACAACTGCGGAGCCAAACGAGAGAAGCACACCGCCTTCATTGAGGTCTTTGATAATATTCGTAAATATCTTGAAGTCCTTGTAACTGGCACCACCGAGTGCAGCGCCATCTGCCTGCGGATGCTGATGAATGATGTCCGTACCGATCGCTGCATGCACGGTGATGGGGACATCGTATTCATATGCTTTTGCAAATACACTGTAGTCCCAGTAAGGAGGTTGTTCCTCAAAGATGAATTTGCCAAGTGCTTCGCCATAGCCAAGGTCATTTTCAAAGCCCTCGGAAATGACTTCATTGATGATCCTTCCGGTTTCAGCTCCCATGCCGAAGCTGCCGTCCTCGAGTGCAGTTTCGACATCTTCGGATGTTTTGCCGAAAAAGGCGATCTCGAAATCATGGATGCCGACCGAACCATTCACTGCAATTGCAGAAATAACTTCCTGTTCGATCGCTCGGTTCACAAGTGGAGAAAGCCCGCATTTGATAAGATGTCCGCCGAACATAAGAATGATTGGTTTCTGATCGATGATGGCACCTTTTGCATGACGGATCAATTCTTTTAAATCCTTTGCTGTGAGTATATTGGGCAGACTTTTCACAAATTCATTTGTATTCACGAATTCATCTGATACGAAATCTTTTACATGCACCTTGCTTGGGCGGTCTTCGACAGAATATGTGTTAACGTCGCTTAAATCGATTTCTTCATATTTTGACATATTATTCTTCTTCGGGGCTGGAGCCCCTGTTCTATTTTATCCTGAGTCTATTTATACTAATTTTTCGCGTATCCAATAATGCAGAGGGGTCATAGCTTTGTAAATATTATAACACCACGTAATGAAATCGGATGAGAAGAGTGCTTCAGGTGGAGGGCATTCGTGCCAGGTGTATATCCCTTTAAATTTGAGGAGTTCGGCATATTTGTAATCTTTATCATAACCACGCGGAACGTTTCTCGACCCATCTCCACCAGCCCCGTATCCTGCCTTTTTAATTTCTTGGAAGACCTTGAGAAGTCTCTCTGCTTCTCTTGGTTTTGAAACGATCTCGCGATAGTTCTCAAGAATGTCTTTGGGAAATATGTACAGTCCCAGACCAATGAACACTTTTTGTGAGTCGATATGCAGGTAGTAGCCGGAATTGTCATTTTTCTTTCTGGGACCATCCCAGAAAAAGAATGCAAGATGGGTTTTATAAGGTGTCTTGTCCTTGCTGAATCGGATGTCGCGATGAATGCGGAAGATCGTTTTATCTACTTTCGGAATTGCATGAACATCCGGTGAGAGTTCGCGGAGTTTATCTCCCATTTCCATCACAAAATGCTGTGCAGGGGTAAGCACAAAAGTCTCATATTCAGCTCTGTGCTTCTCAAACCAGTCGCGAGAATTATGAGCGGCAAGCTGTCCATAAAATGTGAGTAATTTTTTATCGAATCCTTTGAAAATATCCATACTTATAATTGAACATTCTCTGATGTTTGTTCGCCCGGACGCATGTATTCAAACATATCAACATGAAGTTGGAGTAAGATATAACTTGGATCTTCCGGGTCCTGCCAGTAATGACTGATGTAAGAGAAATCATCGATGAATTTCTTGCGGATTTTAATGTCTTCAACGAACTCGACCTGTCCCGAACCACGAATGGAGCCATTCTCAACACCTTTTTCAACCAGATAACAGAATTCGAAATGAGGATTCTCTCTCAGTTGAGGAGTTTTTGCATCATTTTCACCAGTGGCAACCCAGAATTTGTTATCGACAAATAGCAACAGCATGGGCCGCACATAAGGGCGTTCCTTGTCGCACGTTGCAAAGAAAACTGTCTGCATTTCTTTGAAATAGGAGAGTATTTCTTCTTTAATATTTTCTACCATATTCTTATCTCCATCAAACAAGATCGGAATCTTGTTTTACTTGTAGCTCAACATTCCGATGTTGAGTAATAGGAATAATTCCTTTGAAAATTGAGTTATGTTTATTCATGAGTGATTCTTTCATTTTGAAACAAGATTGGAATCTTGTTTTACTTTATTTGGATGATAATACCGATCTCTTTCGCTGTAGATGCATCCGCAATATTGCTGACGGTACATCCCTTCAGTTTTAGATCGTTCGATGCCCTCTTTCCAGAATTCGCGAAGATCTTTATAAAGGAATTTCACCCCATATTCTTTTGCAAGGGTTTCTGCGATGTCTTTCATTAATTCGTGATCCTGAAATTTGCTGTAAAACAAAGTTGATGTAAAATAATCGAATTTGCCCTTTCGAGCATATTTAGCTGTCTGTTCCAATCTATCCTGGTAACATATCCTGCAGCGTTCATGTTCTCTAAACACAACATTTCGAAGCCACTTTTCAAGGGGATATTCTCTGTTAAAGATCATTGGAAGGTCGTAATTTTTCTCAAACGTCTCAACTTCTTCCAATCTCTTTTGATACTCCTGGTAGGGTTGGATATTCGGATTATACCAGAATCCCGTGATGTCGAATTCATCCTTAAGATGTTCGTATGGTGCGATAAAGCACGGCGCACAACAAATATGAAAAAGCAACTTTTTCATTAATTTCTAAATCCTAATATCTAATTCCTAATGAAAATCCAAAGTTCAAATTCCAAATCATTTGTTTTTTCGTGATTTAATAATAATTGAAGAGAAGATCAAATTCAATAGTGTCTTCACCAAATCTTGTAGTTCTTTCATCAAGATCGAATTTTTTATTCATTTGACATTAGTCATTTTATTAGAAATTAGAAATTTGACATTCGACATTGTTCTTACTTGTATTGCTTGAGGAGATGTGATGCGATGACCATTCTCTGTATCTGGTTCGTGCCTTCGTATATCTGAGTGATCTTGGCGTCACGCATCATTTTTTCAACCGGGTATTCTTTCATGTAGCCATACCCGCCAAGTACCTGCACTGCATCAGTAGTCACTTCCATTGCTATGTCCGATGCAAAGGTTTTGCACATTGCGGATTCCATGCTGAATTTCTTTTCGCCGGAATCGATCATTCGGGCTGTGGCATAGATCAGCGCACGTGCAGCTTCGACCTTGATTGCCATGTCTGCGAGCATAAATTGGACTGCCTGAAAAGACGAGATCGGATTACCGAATTGGTGGCGTTCATGAGAATATTTTACTGCTTCTTCCATGGCGCCTTGAGCAATACCAAGCGCTTGTGAGGCAACCATGGGGCGTGATTTATCGAGGGTTTTCATGGCGATCATGAAGCCCATGCCTTCTCTGCCGATAAGATTTTCTGCCGGGACTTTCACATCTTCAAATATGAGTTCTCTTGTACAGGATGCACGAATACCCATTTTCTTTTCTTTTTTCCCGAAACTGAATCCATCTGTTCCTTTCTCCACAATAAAAGCGGAAGCGCCGCGAGCGCCTTTGGATTTGTCGGTCAAGGCAAATACTGTGTAAATATCCGCTTCTCCGCCGTTGGTTATCCATTGCTTTGTGCCGTTCAATATATAATGATCTCCGTCTTTCACTGCAGTGGTTTTGACACCGCCTGCATCGGAACCGGCATTTGCTTCTGTCAATGCAAAAGCTGCCAACTTTGCTCCGTCTGCGATTGAGGGGAGATATTTTTGTTTTTGTTCTTCGTTGCCGCTGAGAAGGATCGGGTACATGCCGAGACCTGTTCCTCCGAGTGCGAGGGCAATGCCGCTATCCACACGGCTCAGTTCTTCCATCATGACCACAAGATCCATGACCTTGCCGCCGAGTCCTTCATACTCCTCTGGCAGCATAACCCGGAAGAGATCGGTTTGTGCCATATGCTTGACTATATCCCAGGGGAAGATTCCCTCTTCATCATATTTTTCTCGTACTGGTTTCATCTTTTCTTCAGCAAGTTGACGGGCAAGTGCCTTTATTTCCTGCTGTTCTTCGGTTAAGAAGTATTCCATAGAACCTCCGGAATTTTGGATTTTTACCTAAATGAAATCGGCGTTAAAATAGTCAAGTTATACGGTTTGGAGTAGTTGTGAGATAAAAAAATCAATACTAACCACAGAGAACACAGGGAGGAGAAAATTTCAAACTAATTCTAGGTGCTCTATTAATGAAGGATTTATTTTATCAGCATCAACTTTTTGATTGTATAAGTATTTTCTGTAGCGAATTTACAGAAGTACATACCCGAGGATAAGCCTTCCGCATCCCACTTTGCTGAGGAGTGGTCATTGTTTATTGATAATTCTTCTATCTTTTGCCCTTTAATATTGTAAATCTCGATCGTAGCTTCTCGAATGTTGTATGGTAATGAATAGCTGATAACTGTCGATGTGCTGAAAGGATTTGGAGAATTGTTCAATCTGATTGTCGTATGTTCATCTTCATCAATTGCATTTGGATCTTTCACATAAATATAATTCTCTCGCAAGAATTCATCTGATCCATCCGTGTTATAAACAGTAAGTTTCACAGAATAATATCCCGTATCCTGATATGTATATTCCGGTTCTTCTTCATAAGAATCTATAACTCCATCATTATCAAAATCCCACTCATAATTTTGAATACTTCCGATAGAATAATTGCAAAATTGAGCATTAAGTGGAGGAGTTCCTTCATTAGTAGTTGTCGAGAAATTAGCTAATAAAGGCTCTTCTCCTTTAGAAAAGGGATGAAAAACCTCAAAAGTAATACCATAATCTATACTATAAAAGATGTATGTATGCATATTTTCTCCCATCATATTAATAAAGGTTAACATCATATAACATTCACCTTCTTGTCTTCCTCCAACTAAACCAAAACTATCAAAATCAAAAAAATTAAATTCATTTTTCTTTAACCATGTATAACAATAATCAGTAGAATAAAAAAGATTAAAATATGAATCAATGATAAAAGTTTCACCTTCTAGAACACCCCTACTAATGCCAAAACCGTTTGCCTGATTATAATTTAGTACTTTATGTATGCTAAGATTTTCAAATTTATCATAAGTGATTAAAAGATAAATTGAATCTGGAATACTTGTTACATTTACAGTAGCATACCCCATACCATCTTTATTGTCAATTTCGACTCCTTTTAGGTTTCCAAAAAATCCATTATAAGTATGTTGAATAAAATTAATTCCATAATTTTCACTATGCGAAACAATTGCATTATATATTTCACCCTCAATCACTCCACTATTGCAGCCTATATAAATCCCGCTGCTTCTAAAGATCCAGCTTCCATATTGCCCATAATTATTAGAATAAAATAAGTTTTCGGGCATTGCAAAGTAATAAAGGACCCCTTGTTTTTTATCCGCACAAATACTCATCGCATTTACTGTGCTGTCCATACACACCGCAGTATTGCCAAAATCGGTAGAGTGATAAATACCTTCGCCGGTCATGGTTGGTCCTACGAAATATATCTCTCCTATGTCGGGTCCTCGGGTAATGTGGTAGTCTGCAAAGGCAAGAGAAGTGGTAATACACACTAATAATATAAAAAACAGAATAATATTTTTCATTTTCATAAACTCCTATTATAGACTTCTGAAAATACAATTTGCTTTGTCAAATTTTATATATCTTTCATTCTGTTTTGAGAAAAAGTAATTTTAAAACGAAAATCCCCCAAAATTATTGTTTTTATTGACATCTAAATTTTTAAGAATCAGCTTTTTGAGTAAATGAATCGAGAATAGAAAAAATTCAAGGAGAAACAATATGGATAAAAGCTCTCACAAATTAGGTTTATTTAAACTCATTATGATAACGCTTGCGTTCATTATGAGTATTAGAAATCTTCCAATGCTTGCAGAAACGGGCTGGGCGCAGATCTTTTATATGGTGGTGGCAGCGCTCATTTTCCTTATACCGACTGCACTCATTTCTGCCGAGCTTGCAACCGGGTGGCCCTCTGCGGGCGGTGTGTATAAATGGATCAAGCTTGCTTTTGGTGACAGGGCTGCGTTCATCGGCTCGTGGATGCTCTGGGTGCAGATGTTTTTCGGCATGGTCATGATCGGGTCATTCATTGCAGCGATGCTCGCCTTTGTTTTTAAACCTGCACTGGCGAACAATAATATTTATATTGCAGTGGTCACGATTGTAATTTATTGGATCGCAACACTACTCAACCTGAAAGGATTGAAATCCGGCAGTTTGATAAGTTCGGTCGGCTTTCTTGTCGGTGTGCTCATTCCATTCATTCTTATACTTGGATTCGGATTAAACTATTTTCTCGGCAGTAATCCGATCCAGCTTCCAAAATTTTCCTGGGCGCAGGCATTTCCAAATTTTTCAAGTATAAGGAACCTTGCCTTCTTTGTGGGAATAATATTTCTCTATTCGGGAATGGAGGTGTCATCTGTTCATGCAAATGAAGTGAATAATCCACAAAAGAATTATCCCCTTGCAATGCTTATCGCAGCGATTCTTATCATGGCAATGAACATATTCGGCGCTTTGGCAATTGAGATTGCTGTTCCAAAAGATTCAATAAATCTAGCAGGTGGTGTAATGCAAACTTTTACTGTTTTTTTTAATCAACATAATGTGAGCTGGCTCATTCCAATTGTTGCATTCATGGCTGCGATCGGTGCGTTCGGACAGCTCAGCACGTGGGTGCTTGGACCGTCCACCGCAATGCTGCAGGTTGCCAAAAACGGCTTTATGCCAAGATGGTGGCAGAAGACGAACAGCTCAGGTGTGCCGATCCGTTTCGTGCTTGTACAGGCAACGATGATCTCACTGGTCGCACTGATCTATGTGGTTGTTCCCGCGGTAAATACCGGCTTTTTCATGGTGCTGATCCTCACGACTGTGCTTTATGCAGTAATGTATCTACTGCTCTTTGCATCGGGCATCAAACTGAGATACAAATATCCTGATGTGAAACGTACGTATAGAGTTCCTGGCGGAAACATCGGTATGTGGATTGTTGGCGGACTGGGATTTCTTGCAATGCTCTTTGTAATTCTCATCAGTTTCTTCCCGCCCTCGAATCTTAAAATTGGAAGCCCGACTTTTTATGTGCTTTTCATGGTACTCGGACTGCTCATATTCGTATCCCTGCCAATCATAATCTATGCACGCAGAAAGCCGGAATGGAAAGAAATAACACAAGATAATAATGAAAAAAAAGGAGAATCAAATGGATAAGATAGATATTAACGGATTGTTTTTAGGACCAAAATCCGAGAACGGCAAATTCTTTAAAGAAAAGGTTCTCGATGTGATAAATGAACACCTTTTCTGGAGAAAGGATTTTCATCCGGAAGATGATCCTGTTATCTCATTACATGAAAAGGACCAGAAGGATTTCAGACTCACTGAGGAGAAGGTGCACCAGGTGATCGATACGGTGTGTGCAAAACTTAAAGAGACGTCAATGCCCTGGCATTCGCCGCGCTATCTCGGGCATATGAATGCAGATATTCTCATGCCTGCAATGATCGGTTACATCGCCGCAATGCTGTACAATCCGAACAACGTTGCATATGAAGCTTCCACTGCAACGTCACCCATGGAACTGGAATGCGGATATGATTTTGCAGATCTCATGGGTTATGACCGTGAAAAAGCGTGGGGGCATATCTGTACAGATGGCAGTGTTGCAAACCTTGAAGCGATATGGTATGCCAGAAATCTTACGTCGATACCTTTTGCAATCAAAGAATTGCGTCCGAAACTGGTTGAAGGAAAATCAGACTGGCAGCTTGCAAATATGACTGTCGAGCAGATTCTCGATCTATCGGAAAACGTAAAAGATATCTGGGATGAGATCAGGGATAAATCTGTTCGAGGTACAGGCATCGTTCAGAAACAGCTTGGTAAATGGATCGTTCCGCAGACAAAACATTATTCATGGGTGAAAGCCGGTGAAATTATCGGACTCGGTCTGAATAATGTTATCTCCATCCAGGTTGATGAACATTACAGAATGGACATCGATGTGCTTAAAAAAACAATCGATGACCTTGTGAGTAAGGAAATTCCAATACTCGGGGTAGTATCTGTAGTTGGCAGCACAGAAGAAGGGGCAGTTGATCATGTCGATCAGGTCGTTGCCCTTAGAAAGGAACTGGAAAAGAAAGGAATCTCTTTCTATCTGCATATCGATGCTGCCTATGGCGGGTATGCCCGTTCGATCTTCCTTGATGAGAATTTCAAATTTATCCCGTATGATGAACTGAGACTCCGCTTGCACAAAGACGGCATTATCAATAAGGATGAGATCGACTGGCCAAGCAAGGATGTGTACAATGCATTCAAGGCGATCGAAGAATCCGATTCTGTCACGATCGATCCGCACAAGATGGGTTATGTACCCTACGCAGCCGGAGGTATCACAATAAAAGATAGAAGAATGACCGATGCAATTTCCTACTTTGCCGCGTATACCTTTGAGAAAGGAACCAATGTTCCCGCATTACTTGGAAGTTATATCCTGGAAGGTTCTAAAGCCGGCGCAACCGCAGCAGCGGTGTGGGTAGCTCATAGAGTTTTACCTTTGAACATAACAGGTTATGGCAGACTCATCGGTGCAAGCATCGAAGGAGCACAGAGATTCTATAACCATATCCAGAAGAACAAGATCCTGAACATAAACGGGACAGAAGTAAAGATGGATACTCTCACAAAACCGGATTTCAATATGGTTGATTTTGCATTCAATATCGAAGGCAACAAAGACCTGAAGAAGATGAATGAGCTCAATTTCCAGATTTACGATCTCAGTTCTTATGTAGCAGGACCGGTGTACAAAAATGACTTCATCACCTCGCATACAGAATTTACATATGCTGATTACGGTGATGCGCCCGTTGGCATTGCAGATCGGTTAGGGATTGCTAAATCTGAATGGGATAAAGTGCATAGTTTCCGTTTGATGCGTGCATGTGTACTAACGCCATATTTCATGATAGATAAAGTAGTTGAACACTATTGGGAAACGTATCTTGACAGTATGAAGAGAAAATTGGTAGAGATACTTCCTACACTATAGATAGTTTTCACGCTTAGAATACGTCAAGATAGGATAAAATGAAAAGCATTGTATACCTCATTTCTAAAAAACTTAAAAATTTTGATGATTGTTTGGATTTTCTAAAAAGGAAATCGATATCAAAAGCTATACTACATCTATATAGTTATGAAGTTGTCAGAAGAAAAAAGTTAAGAACTGAACTTCTCATACGTATTGAATTCCAGGTGGATGATAATTTCTATGTTTTTGAAAAGATCTGTGGTGGTTTTTTTCATATCTATCCAGAAAGTAACAAACAAAAACAGATACAGTCGGCAAATCGAACATTGCTGCAAATGCTTGAGAAATTAACAGTTCTTAATATCGAATTAGTGAATAGTCACCTCCGATTTAAATATAAACCCAATTCGGAGAATCAGTTTCTCCATGAAGTGAATCCCTATGAAAGATTTACGAATACTGATCTGATTTTACGAGATCAACTCGCAATCGATCGAACGATCCTTGCAAATGAGCGAACTTTTTTTGCCTATGCAAGAACGAGTCTTGCTCTCATGCTTACTGGTGGTGGCGTTATTAAATTCTTTGGCTCACTGCTGTTGTGGATTATCGGAGTAGTGCTGATTGGCCTTGGCTTGATCGTAATAACGGTCGGTGTTTGGAGAACGATCGCTATGTCCAGAAAAATTAATACTGCCAGCAGAAATGTAAAATCTGAGCAACATATAGAAGATACTGATTCAAAAAGTAAAGAGGAGAATGAACTGGAAAGTTCGTGAAACTGTGTAGTATGTGTATATAAGAATAATTAATAATGGAACAAAGTAGATCTGGAATTATATACACGCTGAATCAAAGACCACCTTTGGTAGAAGCGATTTTTGCAGCTTTGCAGCATTTCCTGGCGATCTTCATTCCCATCATTACGCCAACACTGATTATCGGAAATCTGCTGGATCTTCAAGCAGAAGTACCGTATCTTATCTCAATGGCTTTGATAGTATCGGGTATTGCGACATTTATTCAAGTAAAGAAAGTTGGTCCTATCGGCTCAGGACTTCTTAGCATACAGGGAACGAGTTTTGCTTTTTTAGCTCCATTAGTCGCAGCCGGCTTGATCCTCAAAGAACGAGGTGCAACTTCTCATCAAATACTCGGAACGATTTTCGCACTTTGTTTTCTTGGTTCATTCATTGAGATGATCTCCAGCAGATTTCTCCATTTCCTCAAAAAGATCATTACTCCAATTGTAACCGGAACTGTGGTTACGCTGATCGGATTGAGTCTGATCAAAGTTGCTGTGATTGATATGGGCGGAGGAAGTGCTTTGCTGAAAGGTGGTTCGGGACAGTTTGGAAATCTCACAAATCTTATTCTTGCTGGTGTGACCATCATTGTTATTGTTCTGTGCAATGCGAGTAAATCCCAGATTTTACGCATGACATCGATAGTGATCGGGCTTGTGTGCGGGTTTATTCTCTCTCTTTTTCTTGTTGAGATTGACTTTAGTAGTATCCATGCTTTACCTGTTGTGAGCGTACCAGTTCCTTTTAAGTTTGGATTTCATCTTGATTTGGAGTTTTTTATTCCCATTGCTATTATTTATCTCATAACAACAATTGAATCAATCGGAGACTTGACTGCAACGTCGGTAGTGTCGGGGGAACCAATAAAAGGTGATCTGTATATTAAACGAATCAAGGGAGGTGTGCTTGGAGATGGATTTAATTCTATGCTTGCATCTACGTTAAATACCTTTCCTAATACAACCTTCAGTCAGAACAATGGTGTGATACAACTTACTGGTGTTGCCAGTAGATATGTTGGCATGATAGTCGCATTATTCCTTTTTGTGTTCGGATTATTTCCAATTGTGGGAGGTGTGCTGAGATTAATTCCAAGTTCTGTAATTGGAGCAGCAACCTTGATCATGTTCGGATCAGTAGCTGCAGCTGGAATAAAGATTATTTCGACCACAAAACTCGACAGACGTTCCTTTCTTATTCTTGCAGTCTCGTTCGGACTTGGGTTGGGAGTGCAGTTCGTACCGCAGATATTACAGAATATGCCACAGATCATTCAAAATATTTTTGGTTCTCCGATTTCAACTGGCGGATTGACAGCAATTATCCTCAATATTATATTGCCAAGAGCTCAATAACTTGAGTCTAACGATATTCCATTCTGAATGTTCATCTCTACAGAACAATTGTAGGATTTAACCGAACAAAAGTGCGATTATCTTTTTTTCGGCTTAATGGTAAAAAAATGAGGCTAAAAGCGTTGTAATTAGCTGGATGTTTGCGAGATAGCTATACTTTCTTATTCTATAGATAAAAAGATGACAAAAAAAATGTCCTCGATGTGGTTCACGGCACACGAAGAGGAATGGAAAGAAACTCAACAGACAGAGCTATAAATGCAATGAATGTTCGTATCAATTTTTAGGTGCACGAAGGAGAACCACAGAGCTTTCGGAGAAGATATTTTTAGATTATACAGATGGAAAGCAAAGTTATAAGCAATTATCTCAGAAGTATCATATATCCATCAAAACCATTCGATCAAAGCTACAAAAATATCAGGTTGTTTGTCCTGAATATGAACCCAGCGAGACTGTCATTATCATGGACACAACGTATTTTAGACGAGATTTTGGGGTTATGGTTTTTCGCGATGCCTATCAAAGAAGGAACCTACATTGGACTTTCGTAAATTATGAAACCGTTAAGTTATATGGAGAAGGAGTCAGGTATTTACAATCAAAAGGCTGGGATATCAAAGCATTGGTCTGTGATGGCAGAAGAGGCTTATTTAAAGCCTTTTCCAGATGTCATGTGCAAATGTGTCACTTCCATCAATGTGCTATTATTAGACGCTATTTAACACAAAATCCACGCTTAGAAGCTAACATCGAGTTGAAGGAGTTATCATCACTATTGACTTCTATAGATAAGAGTTTTTGGCAAAACCTATTAGAAAAGTGGTATCAAAAGTGGAGTGATTATCTGAAAGAAAAAACAATCGATCCCGTAACAGGAAAAGGGCATTATACTCATAGAAGATTAAGAAGTGCATACCGAAGTTTGAAAACAAATACACCCTACCTTTTTACTTATCAAGACTACCCAGAACTGAATATCCCCAACACGACTAATTCATTGGATGGATCTTTCAATGATCTGAAATCAAAATTAAGAAATCATGCTGGATTAAAAGATAAAATGAAAATCAAATTGATTAAGCATTTCTTAGCTAAATAGCCTCATTTTTTTACCATTAAGCCTTTTTTTATTTATAGTAAACTTACTTGTAATACTTTCTTGTAAATCCAGTGATCCACTGTCCCTTTTTTACAAACAAGGATTTTATCAAACCAGTAATCAGTCCCGCTCCATAAGCAATAACCTGAGTGAGTAATGTGATGATGGAGAGAAGTCCAACGAAAAAAGATTTATTTTTCATTGCAGATTGTATACACGCAAAGACAAGTATAAGAACAAGCAGCGCACTTTCACCAAGAAATATCCTAACAAAGAACGGAAGGAAGAAAGTAAGGATAAGTGAAATTATAAATCCAATAAGTGCGATTGCAGGCAGGAAATGGATTGGTTTCAGCATTTTATGATCAATTCTGCCGAGGTTGATACGAGTCACTCCCCAGTTGAAAATCTGTTTGAAGAATTTCTTTAGATTGGTTCTTCTTTTATGATACACTTTTACATCATCAAAATAAGCAACTTTGAATCCGGAAGTATAAATTCTGTTTGAGAATTCCATGTCCTGTCCATGCCTGAGAGCATTCATTCCGCCAATCTTTTTGAAAACCCCTCTTTTAATTCCCATATTGAAACTTCTCGGGTAGTACTTTGTGAGTTGCTTTCCCTTTGATCCCCGTGTGCCGCCCGTACCGATAAAAGAGGTCATCGAGTAATTTACAGCTTTTAGGAATGGTGAAAAATCTTTATGTGATGTGTCAGGTCCACCAAAGGCATCGAGATTTTCATTCTCAAGATGACGAGTGAGATTATCAATATAATCTTCAGGAACAGTACAATCAGAGTCGATAAAAACAAGTAAATCTCCTTTTGCATTTTCCATACCAAGATTACGTGCTGCGCCGGGACCTTTATTCTGTTGAAATAAATACTTAAGATCAAGGTTATTTTTATGATTTTCAACAATTGCTTTTGTGGTATCTGTCGAGCCGTCATCGACAACTATAACTTCAAAATTTATCAAAGTTTGTTTTTCGAAAGAGGACAGGAATTCATCGATTTCATCAGCCCGATTATAAGCAGGAACGATGATAGAGATCAACGGAGAATGGGACATTAGTTATGTTCCTTCTTTTTTCTATTTAGAATTGTCACCAAAGCTACAGCAATAAGACAGGCGAATGCAAAAATATGTGCAATGAGTGAAATCTTATAATACTTCAAGAATGTTTGTGGGCTGAACTCAAAAACAACTTCGTGTTCACCGGACTTATCAATATAGATCGAGCGTAAAATATGATTTGTTTTGTATATTGGGACTTCTGTGCCATCGACGTAAGCTTTCCATCCACCTTTTGCGGGATAGTAGATTTCGGATACGACAAAGAGTGAGGGTTTATCAGTGTAAATATCATATTTCATCGTGTTGAATGAAGGAGTTGTTCGCACGTAGAATGAATCAGGTTTTTCGATCGTCAGTTCGAACTGTTCTTCAAGAATTGCTGTTTGATACGAATCGAAATTGGGATCATTTAATTTGGCAAACCGGGCATCTTTGTCTGTAATTGTGATGACATCGCCGACAAACCATGCAGGTTGGGGATCGTACTTTGCCTTATAGACGAGGAGTTTGTTTTGCTGGTCATAATAAAATGGCTCAAGGTTGTCCTGCGGAAGTTGAGAGGATGAGATCACATACTTTGTATTCAGCATTTTCAGGATATTCCAGTTTACTGGAACCTGTGGATCAGCACCCTTGAAAATACAGTTTTCCACAATATCCTGATAGATGCGCAGTTTCGCTGCATTATAGCCACCGATAGAATTGTGGTAATATGACCAGTCATTGTTATTGAAAGGATTTTCAGTTATCGGGAATACGCGATAGTAGGAGGTGTCTTTGAGGATCGCCTTATTGGCAGGTTTCAGTTTGAAATGCTGTTTTTCAAGTTTGACCGGATCGTAAAGATCTCCCTCAGCTTTTTTTACATAAGGAATGAGATCAATAAAGAGTATGATAATTACAGCACCGATGAAAATATATTTTTTGATCGTTTTATTAACGAAAAGTAAGATAAGTGCTGCAGTTAAGACAGTAAATATTATCATTCGTAAAGCATCGGTTTGGAGCATTTCAAGCCGGACCTGTTTGATCATGGTTAAAACCTGTGGGTCAAACTGGGATGCATCTGATGATTTTTCAAGTGGAAATGAAGATCCAAATATAAGAACTATCAATCCAATAAGAACGAGTGCTCCCCCAACGCCAAATACAATATTTTGAACCCTTTTCACCTTTTCTTTTGTGATTTCAAGGATGTATCTCAGTCCGAAAGCAGCCCATATCACAAGGATAAATTGCATCACTACTAATATCATTGAGGGGACTCGGAATTTGTTGAAGAATGGGATATGCTGGAAGAAGAGTGAGTAAAGGAATGGCAGATGCCGTCCAAAAGATAAAAATAGCGATAAGAGGAACAGTGCAAATGTTATCTTTATAAATCCTTTTTTGAAAGACAGGATTAATCCTATTATTGAGAAGAAAATTAAGACCACACCAAAATAATCATATGCCTGGGTGAAAGGCATATGTCCCCAGTATGTGGGAAGTTTTTTATTATGCCATTGCTCTACTTTTGTGCCTGTATACAGTTCATTTGAAGTTCCGCCATAGAATCGAGGTATGACAAATGTGAGCAGTTCTGCGGGATGCATAGACCACCCGGTTGCATAATCCATATCCAGTCCCGTAGATTCTTCTTCGCCTGTTCCGCCGCGAATTGAGTAGGGAGTATATTCATTTGTCACAAAGAGAGGTTGCGCTACCATTGCAGTGATGAGCAGAGAACCTCCGATAATGAGTACAATTTTGAGAAGGAACCTCTTTGTTTCTTTGTTTATGAGCATTGTGACGAGATAATATATTCCTACAAAAAGCAGGATCATGATCTGGTAGAATATGATTTGATAATGCTGAGTTCTGATTTGAATAGAAAAGGCAAAGATAAATCCGAAGAACCAGAGAAGGTTTTTCTTGTTCAGGAAACTCAAAAAGAAGAACGTGACCATCGGCATGTACATGATGGGCCTAAATTTCGCAAAATGTCCAATATTCAGCAATGACATGAAGTGCGGAATAAAGATAAAGCCCAGTCCTCCGAAAATTGATTCCCAAAATCCCAATTTAAAGAATCTCAACAGATAAAACATCCCGATAAAACCGATGAGGTAGAGCCAGATGTAAGAATATACTACTTTATCTAAAATATCATGAATTATTTTGTCCAAGGAAAACACTAAAGCTCTTTTTCTATGATAAACCGGCATACCTGAGAAAACGGGGGAATTCCAATATACTTCTTCATCATTCTCAGCCTGAAATTTCTTCATCTGGTGTGTGGATCCCTGCGAACCTATAACATCGACGCCACCTGGACGAAGATTCTGAAATGCCATGGGACTGAAAACGATGAGAAGTATGACAAATACTCCCAGGAAGACAATAATATTTCTTTGATTTGATAAAATTCTTAAACCTTGTTTTTTGTTTAAGGATTTGTTTTCAGGCAGGAGTTCTTTCTTTTTATTCATGAGGATATTCCTTGTTTTTATGTTTATGGTTCTTTATGTTTCTCCATTTTTTCAGAGAACCTCTGATTCTTCTAATTTCAGCAGGTTCAAAAAAATTAAATAAATACAAAATAAGAGGAAAAGATGAGATGAAGAAAATTTTTATCAAGATTCTCACAATGATTGTAAGGCTATTAATTAATGAAGACAAGAGAATTAATACAACCCATAATGCGATGAGGAGTGCAAGTTTCTTGTTTTCATATGGAATTTTATATTGTTTCTGTGCTGCTCGGTAACTCAAAAAATAAAGTACGATAAATGAAATAATAGTTGCATAGGCTGCACCAAGCATGTGATATTTGGGGATAAGTAAGAAGTTGAGAATAATATTTAATACAGCCGCAAATATAGTATTTAAAGCAATCGAAGATGTTTTATGTGTAATATATAAACCAATATTTACTACAGTACGGGCTCCGCTAAATAATAATCCAAAAATAATGTATGGTACAATTGTATATGCGAGCCAATAATCTGGATTCAAGGCAAGGGTTTTAATTAATTCCTTGCCAATGATCGCTAAGCCTAATCCTGCCCAGGTTAGTACAAACATAGAATAGGTAAGCATCTTACTGTAAAATCTTTTGTCACCCTTTTTCTGATACATAGAATATGCGATTGGTTGTAATCCCAGTTGAAAAGACTGAATAAGAAAAATGGTCAATACACTCGCGACTTTGTATCCAAGATTATATAGACCAACTTCTCTATAATTTCCTAAGAATTTCAGTATATATCTATCCCCCATATTAAGGAGCATGCCCGCAAGAGCTGAGAAAATTAAAGGGAATCCAAATATTAATGATTTCTTAAGTATATTTAGATCGATTTCAAATTTGATAGAAGAAATAATTTGTGGAAGAAGAATGATAAGTAATACAGTTTCTCCTATGATATAAGAATAGAGAATTCCTTTAACACCAATTCTTAAAAACGCCACAAAATATACGTTAAATCCTAGCGTACAGACTAACTTTGATATATTGCTTAAAGCAAACAGTAATGCTTTTCCTCTTGCTCTAAATGATGAAAGAAATAATTTATTTATTAAACGAAGTGCTATTATTATAAGGGATAAATGAATGTATAATTGGAATGTTTTTGGATTATAAAACAACCTAGAGATATTTTCTGCAAAAACATGCCCAAATAGGTTTATTAGAAGCACGAGACCGAATAAAAATAAAAAAAGGGTAAAGAGAGGATCTCTTTTATTGCTTTTATTTTCTTCTTTACAATAAAATCTTATATATGCTTGATGTTGGCCGAACATCAGCACTTGAGTAAGAATTAAAATGGAAATTTCAAGTATTCCAAGAATACCATAATCAGATACAGAAATATGAGCAGTATAGAGAGGGAGAAGAATGATACCTATAATTTTTGTAGTGATATTTCCAATACTATAAATTGCAGTATTTTTGAAAGCAAGTTTTATCTTTTCAAACATTTGGAAATACTATTATTTAGAATGATTTCCTATCATACAGATAAGTGTTTTTATGATCCAGATAATTTCAACAATCCCGAAACCATATATTACCCAGAGGGGTTTGTTAATAAAGAGTAACGGCACTGCATATAAATGATAGCGAGAAATTTCAAAATATACATTTGCGATAAATGTATTGTGTTGCTCTAATATTTTTTTTGTAGGATATTTCTTTTTTGCTCCAGTTATAAGACGGTGTGACGAGTATACAAACAACAAGAAAACAACGACACATATCCAGAAACCTTGAGGGTAAACTCTGTATGTTATTGATGCTATTAAAAGTAATGTACTTATTTTACCAACAACCTCATCCCACCATTTCCCCTTTTTTGACGTCATTGATTTTCTTCGTGCAAGTGTGCCATCAACGACGTCCCACATAAGTCGTAGATTATAAAATATAGCTCCAACAAATAAACCCCAGTAACTTTTTATAAATATAATCGATAACGCCATTAAAATTCCAAAAAACAAGGATATCGTCGTTGCAGCGTTTGGAGTAAGTGATGTGTTTTCAAAGAATGCTACGATTAAATTTGCTCCGGGTATAACAAAGAGTTTAGAATAAATGGCTCGTTGGGCACTTGTTTTTTTACTAAAATCTCTTATATTTTTATATTTAACCAATAAGCTTTTTTTCATATTTTCCTTAATTCTTCAAAAACTTGTGTGCGATCTGATTTTTTTTCTTATTCCACATACGAATTTTCTTTTCTTTCAAGCTTTTGGATTGAGTTTTATAATATTCTAAATTTTTAATCATACTATTAATACCCGACGTAATAGATTTAGGATTATTCGATACGTAAATTGCTTTGTCTTTATAATAATCCTTTAAAGTTCTTTTGTCAGATGTTATAAGTGGTTTGCAGAATGCCAGAGCTTCATAACCTCCCGAAAGAAGAGTGTAGTCTCGAATTGTGAGAACTACTATGAAGTCCACAGAAGAAAGTAAATAAATATAATCAGCATCACTAAGAAATCCAGTCAAAATTATATTATTTTTTAATAATTCTTCTTTTTGGAGTTGTTTTTTTTTATAATTCCCCGTTATATAAAATGTTACATCTTTGATATTTTGAGTCGCTTCAATGAATTCATTAAAAGGTTCATCCTCTGAAAACCTACAAATAAAAACCGAAGAAAAGCGTTTCTTTTTATGAAGATTTAAGACAGTAGATTGTTTTAAATAAGGAGTATGAAATGTGGGGATTGGATCTTCGAGAACAAATAAATTTGATTTCAGCCCAGGCATGAAATTAATAAGAAGGTCAGAGGAATTCTTATTATGCACTAAAACAATATCAGCTTGTGTCCAGAGAAATCGGTTTAATATATTATATGGAAAACGATTATAGTCCATATATGCTGCAGTGTGAAGATCTGCTACTAATGTGCAGGGGAAAAATAACTTGTAGAAATATCCCACAAGTGTAATCATAGGGTGCGCATGAAAAGTGAAAACAATATCCGGTTTAACTTTTATTAGTTTATTAAATGTGAGAATCGAGTTCCTTAGCAATCTGAGTGAAGTGAGGAGTGAATTTGCTTCAACTCTATCAAGGCGATAATATTCTGCATCGAATTCCCTTGAAAGCTGCTCACTTCTTCGGGATATCCTTGTCCACGCAATAAATATTCTTTTTGAACTCATGACATATTATATGTTTTCTGCTACGGATTTCGCATTATTTTTGTGAATCGAGATGATCGTAATTGGTTCTGATTGGTTTCATCGAATACATCTGATTTGCATTGAACCATTTATAATGTTCGCGAACTGCATCAATACATTGAATTTCAGTATAGAGGGGAGTGTAGTTAAAATGCATCATCTCATTCCTGAAATAATATTCTAAGAGCTGTATCTCGTATTCCGGCAAATTTTTATATATTCCAACCCTTTCATTACTCACAGAACTGTACTGAATATTAGAAAGGCTGTTTCCTTTCCAGGTAATTTTACAAAAACTTGGTTCAGGATACAGTTTTTCGTAGTCTATCTCAAGAAAATGGCAAGCATGCTTTAGCACCTTTGATGGATTGCTCACCATATCTTCATATCGGATAACAAGATATTTCTTATTGCCGAATATTTTTAGATTATCAATTGCCATCTTCTGAGAAATAAAATTTCTGTCGATAACACTTCTCAGTAGACGATCCATGGAGTCGTATTGAGTATGATAGTGTTTATCCCAACCTTTTTTAATAACTGCCCAATTATCTCTGGGATCTCGTATTACATGGATATATTTTGCCTTTGGGTACATTTTAAAAATTTTATTAACAAATATTTCGGATCCCGTACACTTTTCTATCCACATTTTATGTCTGCTATAGTTTGGATCAGGCAATATTTCTCTGGCACTGTAAATTATAGATTCCAGGAAATCCTTAACAGTCGCGTTTGTGGAATCTATCATGCGCGAAAAGATCGTATTAAGTTCACTGTAGGAATATTTCAGATCTTTCTCGTCCAACTTCATCCATTTTTTTATTGTTTGTTTTAAACTGAGAAAAACATAATCAACAACTCTTTGTTTCTGCTCTTCATAAGAAATGTCATCTTGAAAATATACCGGATAGAAGGCATACCAGAAATGAGTTTCATAAGGGTAAACAAACAGATCTGGATGCCCATCTAATAAAGCTATCAGAAGAGTTGTGCCATTTTTTCTGTGCCCTCCAACAAAAATACCATTCTCTCTAATTTTTCCCCATGTCGTCATACTAAATCCTTTAACGCGTATACAAGTTCTTTGTTTTCGTCGGGTTTTCTTATTGAAATTCGCACAAAAGAATCATTAAGGGAGGTTTTGTTGGAGCAGTCTTTGATAAGAATATTGTACTTCGTATACAGTTTTATTTTCAATTCTCTACTTGTAATATGAGGGGGTAATTTACAGAATAGATAATTTGCTTTTCCATCAATGACCTTTATATCTGGTACTTCCTTTAGTAACTCGATGAGTTGTTCACGATCACTTATGATCTGAGCTACTGAACGATTATACAATTTTTGATAACGTGGGAACAACTCCAAGAACCGTTCAGCTAATGAATTGATGTTCCATATAGGAAGTTCTTTTCTGATTTTCTTTTTTATAACTTCATTAGTTGTTAACACATATCCAAGCCGAAGACCTGGAATCCCAAACTCTTTACTCAAGCTTCTTATCACAATAAGGTTAGGATATTGGTTTACGATTGCTTGCACGGAAGTGGCTTCTCTCTCGCCAGTAAAGTCAATAAAAGATTCATCAATAATGATACCATCAAGATGTCTACACTTTTCTAATATCGCAATGATCTGCTCTTTTTTGGTAACAGTTGATGTGGGATTGTTAGGATTGATTATCAACGCAAAATTGCTTTTCGATTTAATTATAGATTCGATAAACTCATCTTCATCAAGAAGAAAATTATTATTTTCAGACAATAGGACGTAATTTATTTTCTTCTTTTCAAGATTTTCATATTCATTGAAACTCGGTACCGGGATTGTTATTTTCTGTATGAGATTTTTATTTATAATGTTGATTAACTCAGATGCACCGTTTCCTACAATAAGGTTATCTTTTGAGAATCCGTCTTCAAAATACCACTGAGATAAGAGACTTGCAATTTTGTGCTGGGCTGAGGGATAGTTATTGATGAGTATTGGCAATTCATATGATAACTTAGTATAGAAGTCCTGAGGAGGGAAATAGAGATTGAAAAGGTAGCAAAAATCCTTGCAATCATACCGCCAGTGTCCTCCGTAGAGCCCATAAAGCCAATCGACTCTTTCCTCTCCCTTCGAGAAATGGTATGTTGCCATGTCAAGATCATCTTCTGTATCAACTTCATACCATGTGTCCCTTTCAACTATGTGTCCGTAAATATTTGGTGTTTTCTGATAAATGAGAGTTCCCAGCACAAGTTCATAATAATCTGTTACTCCGTGAGTTTTGATATACATTTCTAAGTTTGGTTTGAAATATAAAGAAAAAAACTCTTTAGTGAAGTAGTATATATTGACCGTTTTATACTTATCGGAAAACTCAAAATGGAAATCCTGTTCGCTGCTTGGTATAAGTCTTTTAATCGTGTTAAATTTTGGGTCCATTTCTATAATGGCACCAGACATCATCTTTTTACCTTTTTCATCGATTTCGACCACGGTGCCGGACATGCTTGAATGGTATTTTGAAAGGTAAGCAATATTTTTATCTCCATTATCAAAAATGAATTGTAAAATGTCATTTTCAAAATATATGTCACCTTCCATCAATATGAAATCATCATCAATTTTATCAGTGGCAAGCCAAAGTGATTGGATGTTATTCGTCGTGTTCCATTCAGGATTATCAACATATTCGATCTTAATACCTTCGTATTGTTCACCGAAAGCATCAATAATGAGATCTTTTTTATATCCAACAACAATGATAATTTTATTAATTTCTTCGTGGGCAATGAGTGCATTGATTGAGTTTTCAAGAAACGAAGTTCCACATACTTTGACGAGAGATTTTGGCACTTCATCTGTAAGAGGCCTTAAACGACTTCCTCTTCCTGCTGCGAGTATAACTGCTTGCATTATTCTGTTATCTCCTTTGAGTTGAATGTAAACTTAATGGCTGGTTTTTCATCGTTTTCAATGACTGAGGAATGCAGTTTTAACCTTACTGTGAGTTGACAATAGCCGATCATGTTTAGTACTTTCTTCATGCAAAATGAAATTTATTTATTTGTGGTAATCACTGTTTTCATGAATTCATCTAATCCAATATCGGGAACATTTTCTGCTATAAGAGAGAGTACGATGAGTATCTTATCAATACCTCGAGGGATGAATAATGTTTTTGATTTGCCATCCTGCTCATAGGTAAGAATAATTGATTTGCCTGCCTTTATATTAAATTCAATTTTTTTTATTTGCACAAATTGTATCTCAACATCCTTGAGGAGGAGCGGTTTAAAAATTACTGATGAATCTGTGAATCGGATAGAGTTGATAGTAAAGAGGTTCTTGTAAAACACATTCACCACAAGGAGGAGCACCACAAAAGGAACTGCTTTTTTATACCATTTATCAAGTGTGGAAAATTCCTGTGTGATGAAATATATTGCCCATACAAGCGCGAGGAGTGCGACGATCAATGAGAGCCATCGCAAGAAAGGAGGAAAACGGAAGACGAGGTTTTTATTTTTCATAATTTTGTTCTTTTCCAATTATTTCCACGATTTTTTTGACGTCCTGAGACTTTTTTTTCTTGCATACAAGCAAAGCATCTTTCGTCTCAACGACAATCAAATTATCCACATCGATGAGTGCAACTCTCTTCCGTGGATTGTCCGAATAAACATAGGAATTATGAGATTCTACGTTCATAACAGGCACATCAAAGCAATTACCATCTTTATCTTTCTCTTTCATCTCATCAAGTGTTTCCCAACTTCCGATGTCGTTCCAGTCAATGTTGATGGGAACAACTACAGCGTTGTCTGCTTTTTCCATAATGCCGATATCAACAGGAACCGATTTCAGCTCAGAATAGAGTTTGCTAACTTTCCCCATATCAGAATCCCATGAATTTTTTATTTTATTCAATGATGAAAAGAGTGACGGCATATACGCTTTAGTCGCATCAATGATCGAGTCTATCCGCCACAAGAACATGCCGCTGTTCCATGCAAAGGTGCCCGATTTTACGAATTGTTCAGCTGTTTCTGCATCAGGTTTTTCTTTGAACTGCTTCACTGTAAAAATTGGAATAGGATCTTTTTTAATTTCATTTCCAAATTCAATATATCCGTATCCGGTAGCAGGATATGTCGGTTGAATTCCAAAGGTGAGAAGTTTTTTGTGTTCTTTTACAAATTCATCAGCCTGGGCAATTATTTTTCTGAAACGTTCCGGTTTGCCAATGTAATGATCTGCAGGCAGTACAAGCATAGTTTCATCTTTTTCGTACTTATCTTGTAAGAGTACAGCAGAAAGTCCGATGCATGCAGCAGTATTTCTGCCCATGGGCTCAGCAATGATATTTTCTTCCGGCAGTTCAGGAAGATGTTCCATTACCAATCCGATCTGGCTCTCATTTGTCACTATATAAATATCCCGATATTCGGCAAGCGGAAGAACTCGGTCGACTGTTTGCTGTATCATTGAGCGTTTGCCGAGAATGTGCAAAAACTGTTTCGGTGTTTCCTTTGTGCTGAGAGGCCAGAACCGGGTGCCGATCCCGCCAGCCATTATTACAATTATCATAACATTACCTGCTATTTTTGCTGTGTTGTTCTCTGGTCGATAACGGAAACATTCTCGGGAATTTCCAGCGTAAAAACTCTGTCAGAAAGCTCTTCATTGATAACCTTATTGGTGAATTTAAAGCCGACTTCATTGTCATAGTTGTCCATATATTCGATCACTTCGATAAGGGAGTCCTGGTTGGAAAATTGGATCACAAGCTCGGAGAAGTCGCTCATGACCTCGGTTGGTTTAAATGAAAAAATAGTAACATTTCTGTATACATCTGTTGCCTGCAGTTCACAATAATAAATATATTCTTTGGCGAGCAGTTCCGGATTCATAAAATTTTGCCAGTAACTCCAGTCTTGAATGATAAGTTGTTTTTTTTCTGGAAAATAGAATCTCAGATCATATTCCGAACCGAGCATTGTCTGCTGTTCGGGATAGTAAAACTCGAGCTTAATTTTATCTTCTTTGGTGAAGAGATTGCCATACGTGAAATGCTCGATGTCGCTATCTGGCCAGTAGTTTCTCTGCTCAAAGTTTGCTTTAAAGGTCGTTATCTCTTCGTTTTTCTTCAGGAATTTATGGAGTAATTTTTCATTTGCAAAAAGGGCATTGCATACAAGGATCATAATAAAGAACAGAGCAAAATATTTTTTCATTTAATATCCTAATCTATCAAGATCGTTTTCGTTGATGAGTACTTTTCTGGGTTTGCTTCCCTCTGCATCCTGGACAAAACCTGCTCGCTGCATCTGGTCAATGAGTCTTCCTGCACGCGCATAACCGATCCTGAATTTTCTCTGCATCATAGAAATGGAAGCATATTTTTTCTCGACGGCATAACGAACCGCCTGCGGGAAAAGATCGTCATCATACGCGAAATCTTCATCATCATCTCTCTCTGTAGGAAGTTTGAGGTCCATGTCCGGTTTCGGAAATTGTGAAAGATAATCGACCAGCTTCTTTGCTTCTTCTGTGCCCACGTAGGAGCCATGAACCCGGATCGGAGGTTTTCTGCCAAGTGGGGAGAACAGCATATCACCATTGCCAAGCAGTTTCTCGGCACCATTCAAATCAAGGATCGTTCTTGAGTCTGTTTTTGATGAAACATGGAAGGAAATTCGGGAGGGGAAGTTTGCTTTTATCACGCCGTTGATCACATTTACAGATGGTCTCTGCGTCGCAAAGATAAGATAAATACCAACTGCGCGTGCCATACCTGCAAGGCGCTGGATCGGGCGCTCGATGTCCTTTGCCATCTTCTGCATAAGGTCTGCAAGCTCATCCACGACAATGACGAGATAGGGCAAGGTCTGAGGAAGCTCTTCCTGGTCCGGGAGTTCTTCCGCTTTCAACTTTTCTTGTTCCTTTTTCTTTGCGATACACATTTCATTGTAACTTGCAAGATCGCGCACATGATATTTTGCCAGCGCATCGTAGCGGCGTTCCATCTCATTCACAGCCCAATTAAGAAGATAGACCACATCTTCAAAATCCGTAATGACTTCTTTCACGAGATGGGGGACTTTTTTATAGAGTGAAAGTTCAATTTTCTTAGGATCAAAAAGGATAAGGCGAACCTGATCCGGATGCGCTCTGTATAGAATTGAGTTCAGAATTGAATTAAGACACACGCTTTTTCCCGAGCCCGTTTCTCCTGCAATGAGAAGATGTCTGAGATCTTTCAGGTCAGTAACAATGGGCTTGCCGGTAATATCTTTGCCGAGTGCGATCAGCGTTGGAGAAGGATCATTTTTCATCTCATCGGAATCGAGTACTTCTTTCAGATATATAAATTCCGACTTATTATTTGGTATCTCAAATCCGATAGTGTCTTTGCCGGGAATGGGAGCAACAATGCGAATGCTCTTTGCCTTCAGGGCAAGTGCAAGATCGTCTGCAAGAGCAGTATATTTGCTGATCTTTGTGCCCGGTGCGGGACGCAGCTCATATTGCGTGATGACCGGTCCGATGTTGACATTCACCACATCGCCTTCAATATCAAATTCTTTCAGTTTTGACTGAAGGAGCTTGCTTTTTTCATCGATCTCTTTCCTCTTTTCTTCCAAGGCATGCTTGGTCATAGAAGGAGAGTCCTGAAGTATTTTATGATAATCGGGCAACGGGTATGAGCTATCCTCGTCATCAGGAACTTTTGGGGTTTTTGTGATAATCGGTTCGGTTTTCTGTTTTTTATCTTTTTTCTTTTTTTCTTTTTTTACTTTTTGAACGGGGGGTTCAATCACTTCTTGCTCTTTGTATGAGATTACGGGTTCTGTCTTTCGTTCCTTCCTGGGCTTTGATTCAGGTTTCGGTTTGCGCTCCCTTCGGGAAAAAAGTGATGTGAAGAAGTTCAAAATTGTTCGCGCTTCGAATATGAAAATAATCGTTCCAAAAAGTGCCAGTCCGAGTATGATGGCAGAACCAACGCTGTTGAAGATAGGGTAGAATATCTTATCAATAATGAAAGTGAAAACAATTCCTCGGCAGATGGGAAATGCTCCTCCTACAGAAAGATAGAACAGGGTCAGCCACACGAAAAAGAGAAAAATGAAGAAGAGTTTGCGGGTCAGCTTTTCAATTTTGGAGCCGAAAATAAAAAGGATGCCGGTAATGAAAAGGAATACTGAAAGGAAAAAACTGAATGGTTCGCTGAAAATGATCTGGAATACCCACGCCAAACCTGCACCGAATGGACCGATCATGTTTCTTGTGTAGGGGAAATCAAGCGAGATGATCTTCCTGAAAGAGAGCTCCGCCTGTTTGAGGGTTACAATGTCATCGTAGGTGAATGAGAGCAGTGAAAAGAACAGCAAAGCGCCAAGTGCAATGAGTATAAAACCGAGTATCAGTTTCGATTTTGGTTTCTTTTCTTTATCTTTGTTTTTCATAATTTTTAGTTGTGGCGAATGCAAATGATATCGCCGTCCTGAACTATATATTCTTTTCCTTCAAGATGAAATTTTCCGCATGCTTTCAGTGCTTTTTCCGAACCGCATTCTTTGAAATCATCATAGGTGAAACGCTCTGCGCGAATAAAACCATGCGCAAGATCAGTGTGAATTTCTGCCGCAGCATCAAGCGCAGTTTCTCCTTTTCTCAGCGTCCATGCCCGGACTTCATCAGTGCCGATCGTGAAGAAGCTGATCAAGCCCAAAGTGTCATAAGAGATTCTTGTCAATTTATTTACTGCGGACTCTTTGATGTCGTATTCTTCCATGAATTCGAGTGCTTCTGCTTCATCAAGCTGAAGAAGTTCCATTTCAAATTTACCTGCGATCTCAACAACTTTGTATCTGCCTGCAAGCTTGTCTTTGAGCTCTTGATTTTTCCCGAAATTATCCTCGTCCATATTGAGTATTATGAACATTGGCTTGAGGGTGAGAAACTGAAATCCGCGAAGAATTTTTTCTTCATATGATGAAAATTCCAATGTTTTGAGCATCTTGTTTTCGCTGAGACAATCATAACATTTTTGAAAGAGGTGCAGCTCCTTTTCAGTGTCCGGATTTTTGCCGCCTTTTGTGTATTGTTTGCCAAGGGTTTCCACTTTTTTCTCACATATTGCAAGGTCGGAAAAGAGGAATTCTGTTTCCAGGGTTTCAATATCCTGTTCGGGTTGAGCAGGGGAGCCGGGCACATCAAAACCGCGAATGACCAATCCGAGAGCATTTACCATACGGATGATGCTGAGCAGTTCGCCGGAAAAGATTTCTTTCTTTATCTCATCGTGATGTATGCCCACGAAATCCATATATTCAATTGTTGCAAAGATCGTTTTATGGGGATTGTATATTCCTGCAAGATAATCGATGCGTTCATCAGCCACTTCCACGATTGCGAGGTTTGGTTTTGTTGCTCCGGAATAGTAATCCGAAGTATCTGCCTCACTGCCTGTTACCGCATTGAAGATAGTGGTTTTGCCACTTTTTGGAAGACCAACCAATCCGATTTTTATCATGGCATAACTTTCCTAAAGTAGTATATATTCGTCAATTATTATTGAAAATCAATTAACTGTTAAATATTTTATCAATATGATAAATTATCAATGAAGATAATCTAAATGTAATACTATAAATTATGAGTCAGATTTTAATTGATGAAATCAAATTTCCTTCTCAAGTGATTCATTTGTTTATATTCAATTAAGTTTTCTCTCTGCAATCTTCCAACAATGATTCCAGGGCAAAGATTAATTTTGTCTGCTAAGTCCAGAATAGATTTTTCAGTAAATTTTGCAGATGTAATAAATTTTTTCCATAATTTAATAGGAATTAAAAAATTGCTAGCAGAAATATCTGCCTCTAATTCTTTTCGGTTATCACTAGTTGATTTTGTTTCAATAAATATATCGCTTTTTCCATGAAGTAGTATATGTGCTGCTTCATGAAAGAACGTGAACCAGAAATAATCCTCATATTTCCTGTAAAGAGATAGTTGGATCATAGCTTTTTTCGGATTTATCCATTTTGTAATACCATACACAGGTAAACCTGTTAAGCGTTGAATAAAGATTAATGCAACACCAGCTTTAGCACATTGCTCAACCATGATATTCTCAAAAAATTCGGGCTCTGTAGTTGTTAAATCTCTTATAGATTTTAGTGATTGAATGAATTGTCTTCTGTCATAAGTAGCACAGGATATTTCTTGTGCTTCTAATTCTCCCTTTCTTAACCAAACTGAATTAGCTTCTGGTTTTTTTGAAAATGCGCGTGATTCTTTATACGATACATTAGGAGACATCCATACTTTTGACCAATCATCTGGTGAGGATATACCAAAAAAATTTAATAGTTCTGACAGCTGTTCAACATCATTTTCTTTTTTCTCAATCCATTTTAATTTTATGACTTCATTAATTGGAAATTTTTTTAACCAATCTATATGCTTTGATAACTTCTCTTTTTCTTTTTCATAAGCCCAAAATTCATCATATCGTTTTTGTCTATTATTCCAGAATGAAGAAGGCACTCCTAGAACTCTTTCTAACTGAATTGCAGTTTCAGGTGTGATCGAGATTTTACCTTTGATTATCTCATTTATTTTATTTATTGGACGACCCATCCTATGGGCTAAGCTTGTTTGTGTCCATCCTTTTTCTTCAAGCAAATCTAATATTGTTAAGCCGGGCTTGCTAATAGTAGAAGGCTTATATTCATTTTTTATATCATTTGCCATGATAATCTCCGATTTCAACGATCTTAATTATATTTATTTTACTTAAATCTAACCATCCGTCTTTTGATACAGGCAAAGGATCAGCAATTGGCTCCATTACTAACCTTTTAGGATTATCCAAATCCATCGCCCATTGTCCTTTTCTATTTTCTTTTAAGGGATGAAGCCGTCCTGGTAAGTATTTCATGATTTCCATGTTATCACAGTCTCGAATATCATCTAATCTTCTTTGTAGTTTACCAGTTGCGTTATTACATAGCTTCTTCACTTTTGAGTTTCCGAAAATAATTTCCATTTTTATTAACCCTTGGGGTAAAAGATATTTTATATAAATATTATGTCAAATAAAATCTTATTTATTTAATAGCGTTTAACAAAAAAAATCATATAATCATATTTCTTGACGAACAATACTCATGATTTTCTAAGTTTTACAAGATCTTTCAGGAGGTACAACGTGCTGAAAACTAAATATATTAAGACGCTTGAGATACTCACCTCGCTCTTGATTTTAATCACCTTCATCGTTTCGCTCTACAGTATTCTGAATATACATATATACAAACCATTTACACCGACTTCGTTTTTTCCCGGGGTTCTGAGCCAGGATGTAGTGTCATTAGTTGTTTCCGTTCTGCTTCTGATAGTGCTGGTGAAACTCCGCAATTCATCGGAAAAAATATATCTTGTATGGATAGCCCTGATCGGTTACCTTCTTTATGCATACGGCATATATGCTTTTGACAGAGTGTATTCTATGTTCTTCCTGTGCTATGTCGCGATCTTTGGTTTATCTTTGTTCAGTTTGATCATATTTTTCAGCTCCATCGATTTGGATTATTTTATTGAAATACGGACCGAGCATATTCCCAAAAAGTCTATAGCAGTTTTTCTGCTGCTACTGGCAATTCTGTTTATTTTTTCATGGATGAAGATTATTATTCCGGCAATGACATATCACATTCAACCTGACGGGAATTCGATTTTTGTGTTCGATCTCTCATTTTTCATTCCCCTGCTCATCATTACAGGGATCGCGCTGTTCCGGAATAAAAAATTGGGTTATCTACTTTCGGGAATTCTTCTGATGAAAATGGGATTTCTCGGGTTTTCAGTATTACTCGGCACGCTTATTGCACCATATTTTGGATTACCTTTTTCTATCTTTGAAGTTGTGTTGTATGCAATCCTGGGAGTAGGAAGTTTTGTTTTTGCGATCATTTATATCAATGCCCTGCGTTCCGATTGGGATTTGGAGTTGAAGGACTGAGATGAGCAAAAATACCCGGGTACTTCTCTTTGATTTTGAGACATCCCCGGATTTTTTCTGGATTGTAAATTATTTTATTAGCACGGGTTAGATAAGAATATTCATTTTATTCAACGATAGAAAAAGGTGATATGATGAAAAGCAAAAAATTAGTTATTATACTAACGATTTTATTTCTTAGTTCAATCTATTTATTAGCCGAAACAGACGAGGCAAGAGTATACACCGATATGGGGATTTGTTTTGCCAAAAAGGAAAACTATGACAAAGCAATTGAATGTTATCAGAAAGCGATAGAGATAGATCCTAATAATGCAAATACATACTATAATATGGGGGTTTCTTATGACAATAAGGAAAATTATGACAAAGCAATTGAATGTTATCAGAAAGCGATAGAGATAGATCCAAATGATGTAGAATCATACTACAATATGGGGAATGCTTATAATGATAAAGAAAACTATGACAAAGAAATTGAATGTTATCAGAAAGCTATAGAGATTGATCCAAATAATGTAGAATCATACTACAATATGGGGAATGCTTATAATTATAAAGAAAACTATGATAAAGCGATAGTATACTACGAGAGAGCAATTGAGATAGATCCAGGTTATGCACTGGCATACTACAATATAGGGATTACTTACTATCTTATATTTTGTGATATATCAGCAGCCGATAATCTCTATCAGGCAGGTTTGTTATATTTAGAACAAAATAATAGGCAGTTGGCTCTTAAGACCTTAGATGTAATGAAGGATTTCGTTCCAGATTCACCACTAATTCAAAAACTAATGGATAAGCTAAATGAGGAATAATTAAAATTTATTGGGATGTTTTACTAAACATTGTGTGTGAGTGAGAAAATATTCAAAGGAAAATTTGACGGCAAATAATTAATTATCAAATAATAATTCCGCTGTTGTTGGAAATTACTGCTGCTCTATTAAATTTTGGTATGGATTTAAAAGTATGGAAAACAAATTAACTCGCAACAAAACCTATGAAAGGTGGGGTAAAATGAAAACAATATTAATAGTTTTACTAACGATTTTACTGTTAGTGACATTTTCATGCAAAAACTCAACTAATCCAGGAGACACAACACCACCAACAGTTGAAATAACAAATCCAGCTAACAACTCAGAATTTGGCCAAGGAGAAATTGTAATAATTGAAGCAGAAGCTAATGATAATAAGGGTATTGAGAAGGTTGAATTCTATATTGATGACACAAAGATATCGACAGATATAACTGAACCTTACCAATATGAATGGGATACAGGAATAGTAAAGGGTGTTAATTATACTATTTATGCAAGGGCATTCGATACTTCTGACAACAGTACTAACTCTGCATCAATTATTGTTATTGTTAATGAAAATTCCGGCACAGTAACCGATATCGATGGTAATGTCTATCAGACATTAGTTATTGGCGACCAGGAATGGATGGTCGAAAACCTAAAAGTAACCCATTACAGAAATGGTGATCCGATTCCTCATGTTACAGATAGTAGCCAATGGGTTAATTTAACAACTGGTGCATATTGTGTGTATGATAATGATCCTTCAAATGATGATACTTATGGCAACCTCTATAACTGGTATGCAGTGGATGATGCAAGAGGACTTGCACCAGCGGGATGGCACGTGCCGACTGATGATGAAATTAAGGAATTGGAGATGTATCTCGGAATGACACAAGCACAAGCAGAAAGTACAGGATATCGTGGTACCAACGAAGGCAGCAAGCTTGCTGGTGGATACGATTTATGGTATAATGATGATTTGAGAAATGATCCTGAATTTGACACAAGTGGTTTCTGCTTCCTTCCCGGCGGTTACCGCTACGGCGGTGGTTACTTCGGCGGTATGGGTGGCTACGGCTACTTCTGGTCGTATACAGTGTACTATAGTACCAGCGCTTGGGGCCGGTACTTGTGCTATGATTTAGCGACGGTGACCCGGGGCGCCAACGGTAAGCGCTATGGCTTTTCAGTGCGTTGTGTCAGGGATTAGAATTTTGACTATCCGCCAGTGGGCGGACGAGCAAAGCTCGTTTGTCTATTTGACTATTAAATTTGGAGTAAATCGATTGTGTCGATTTAACTAATTTAGAAGTGGGTAAGCATTCCATTAACGAATTATCATCAGGAATATATTTTACAAGAATGAGTGTTGATGGAGTTGATAAAGAAGTTAAGAAAGTGATATTATTGAGATAGAAAACCCAGGAAAGGCGTTATAGAATAGCAGATACAGCCATCCCCTAACCCGAGTCGGTTACAGAGAAATTTCTCGTATTCAGATTTGCACTATTTCATAAAAAACCCGCCGAGTAATCTCAGCGGGTTTTATAAATCAGAGAGAGTTAGAATATTACCAATTTTCACATTTTACTTCGAAGTACGCTTTCGGGTGTGCACATGCAGGGCATTTTTCCGGTGGCTCTGTGCCTTCATGCACATAACCGCAGTTACGGCATTTCCACTTAACCACTTTGTCCTTTTTGAACACAGTTCCATTCTCGATATTTTTCAGCAGTCCGAGAAAACGTTTCTCATGTTGAATTTCTGCTTTGCCTATATGGCGGAACGCGCCTGCAATTTCCTTGAATCCTTCTTCATCAGCGATTTTTGCAAATCCAGGATACATAATAGTATGCTCGTAATGCTCACCTGCTGCAGATTCCGTAAGATTTTCTACAGTCGTGCCGATCTTGCCTGCAGGATATGCAGCGGTTATCTCGACTTCGCCGCCTTCGAGAAATTTGAATAATCTTTTGGCATGTTCTTTTTCGTTGAGAGCAGTTTCTTCAAACACTCCAAATATCTGCTCATAACCCTCTTTTTTTGCTTGTTTTGCAAAGAAATCATAGCGGTTACGCGCCTGGGATTCACCCGCAAAAGCAATTAAGAGATTTTTTTCTGTTTTAGAACCTTTGAGTTCTTTCATATATGACTCCTTAAATATTTATTTAGAAATGAAAATTTTTTGAGATATTATCAGCTGGATTATTAAAGAATAATTCCCAGTTCCCTGTTTCCATATTGAAGAGAGAAGTTCCGAGTGTCATGCCGCCGGTTATACCACCGGTCGTATCCGGTTCCGCAGCAACATCACACAGGAAACCATGCAGCACATCGCAATCAACATCTTCGAGGTGGCCTTCATAACCTGCTATTAATCCCATAAGAGTTGTATAGCGTGCGAGTGTCGTGGCGTCATCATCAGTGGGGAAACCAAGCATTGCATCCTGAATAAAATGGTTGGTATGAGCATACAAGCCCTCTACTTCATGTACAACTGCGGTGTTTTCTGCTTTCTCGACAGACACAACTCTATTCTCGATGCCCGAAGCAATATTCACGTGAAGTGCATTACAAGCAGTAGTATTTTCTATGATAGAAATAGCGTCATCCACAGTTTCTGCTTCAAGAAGAGCGCGGAAGATGAATAAGTGGGGAACTCCGCTTGGAACACCAGACGCACTTTGTACGTAATTTCCTGAGAATGCTAATCCATCATCAGTGAGAGAAGGTGCAATACCGCAGAGTAATCCCGGATAATAAAGATTCATGAAATCCGGCTTGCCCTGCATACTCACTTTTATGACAGCCATAAGGTCATGCAAAGATGCCATGCCATCTTCATTATGAGCTAAATATTGATTTCCGTTATAATTGTAGCTGACTGTGGAGCATCCCAAAAGTGATTCGGGAATATCCATGTCCGTTTCTCCTACCAATCCATAATAAAGTGCGATAATATCACCGAAACAGTTTAAACGCATGAGAACATCAAACTCAACTCCTGATCCTTCTGCTGTTCCTCGAATCTCATCTACAAAATCCGGAAAGAGTTCTTCTGCTTTTGCGAGAAGATTTTCATAGAAATAAACCGAATCAATAGAGATAATATTTACAATAATTGCACTTAATTCTGCTTGTCTTAACATAGCTTGCTGAATATTCTCCGCAAATCTTTGTCCGATAGCAAAACCAAGATCGTAATAATTGTCTGCTTCAACTTCGAATATCGGGAAGTAATCATCTTTGTTACTGCTCGATTTAAAAAGATTGCAGCCGATTATTAGAAATGTGCTTAGTACAAATATGGTGGATATGAATACTAATTTTTTTTTCATGTAAACTCCTGTAATTTAATTATCTATTTTTTGATGCTTTTACTGCAAAGACTACTGCTGGTTCATCTCCACAATTCTCGATCGAATGCGGAACATCTTTCTTTGCCTGCACTGCATCGCCACACTGTGAGATAAATTCATGATTACCAATACGAAATTTTACACAGCCTTTGATCACATAGAACAGCTCTTCGAGAGGATGGTCTTGAATAGTGAGTTTCTCGCCGGCTGGAATGGTGTACATGTATGGAGCGAGATGTTCAAAGTTTCCAAAAAAGGGGTGAATTTCAATTTTATCAGTATGAGCAATCTTATGCTCCGTTTTGATATAAGCATGCTCCTTTTCATCAGTGATGGCATGGAACATCTCCTGTGGAGCACTACAATGAGGACACTTTTCAGGGGATTCTGTTCCCCTGAAAATGTGTCCGCAAACTTTACATCGCCAGTGACGCATATCCTACTCAGCCGGAGCGGCAGGAGCGACAAAGGTCCGCACACCAAGCTCTTTGTCCAGCATAAGGAGCCCGTTGCCGTTATCGCCGATATATTTCAGTTTATCAATGATCTCGTTATCGTTTCCTTCTTCCTCGATCTGCTCGGTCACGAACCATTGAAGGAAGATCTCCGTTGCATAATCATTTTCTTCTCGTGCAAGGGCTACAAGCCCATTGATACTTTTGGTCACGAACTGTTCATGTTCGAGTGTTTTCTGGAACATGTCCATAGGAGATTTAAATTCTGCGGGAGGTTTCTTTATCTCATCAAGTACGACTTTCTGATTTTGTTCAATTACATAATTGTATATCTTTTGCGCATGGCTCATCTCTTCCTGAACCTGGATAAAGAACCAATTTGCAAAGCCCTTCAGGCCAATGTCCTGCGCATGAGCAGACATGGCAAGATACAAGTAAGCTGAATAGAGTTCTTTATTTATTTGTAGATTGAGCGCATCTGTCATTTTTTTGCTTATCATAGAACGCCTCGATTATTATTTCTTCCATAAGCCGTGAATGTTGCAGTATGCACGGACTTCGAGTTTGTCATTATTTTTCACATAGAATTCTGCTTCAGGTTTATCTTCTGGAGTAAGGTGCTTACGGTTTATCCAGGCACCATTCTGAACTTCGATCCACTCGATATAATGTTTCTCTATCATCGGGTGGGGAGCAGAACCGACTTTCACCCTGATGCCGTCAGCGATCTCTTCAACAACCGGAACATGTTTTTCCACAGCAGCATCTACTGTATTTGCATCCATTTTTTTCATTGGAGCACCGCAGCAGACAAGTTCGCCTGCGCCGCCGTGAACCATTTCCACGATATTTCCACAAATTTCACATTTATAGATTTCCAAAATTTTTGTCATTGCTTCTCCTAAATTTTCAATTATTTTTCCGATTACGGACCGACATGCATCATATCAAATTCTACATCATATTTTTCAAACTCTTCTGCCTGTTCTTTTTCAAGTTCAAGAAGACGGTAATGTCCCATTTCCATTGAGGCAATATACTTTAGTCTGCGCGAGAGGTCTTCATCCATTTTGAATTTATTAGCAAGCGAGAGATAGAAATAATGCGCTGCTTTTTCCGCATTCATTGCCTGCAGAAATATATCACTGAACCTCAAATCTTCAGTATCAATTGTGATTTCCGGCAAAGGTACAGGCGTCTTGTCAGGCAGGATTATTTCCTCAGCAGGGAATGATTCTTCCCAGAGTTTGGAAAAGAAATCAAAGTGTTTTTGCTCTTCTGCAGAAAGGAATTTGAGTTTGTCCTTGAGCATGAAGTTCTTTACTCGTCCTGCAAGATCGAGGTAGACATATTTGCTGTCCTCTTCACTTTTTAACGCAGTGAGAAATAGGTCCCTTTTGGAATATTTATCAATATTCATCTTATCCATGATAACTACTTTCCAAGCTGACGCTTCATCTCTGTGAGCATCACTACGTGTTTGCGTTCTTCATCGATGATATCGTCAACCAATTTTTGCTGGTGCTGCGGAACTACATTTCTCATTTCATGATAATAGAGAATCGTGTCGAGTTCTTTCCCGATAGCGAACTGAAGCGCTTCATCTGCAGTGTGTACGCTCTCGATGCCTTCATCGATCTTATCGATTGTGAAGACAAGATTATCTGCGTAGGCATGAAGATAGTCAAAATACTCGCCGGGATAACTTTCCTGTGGATTGTAGCCCTCGATCTTTGCCAGCATCTCTCTAAAGACTTTTTCGTGACGGACTTCTTCTTCTGCGAGAAACCCGAAGAGTTCCTTCACTTTTTTGTCATCAAATTTTTCTACCATTGCGCGGTAGAATTTTTCACCATTTTCTTCGATTTGAACTGCAAATTGATAGATTTCTGTCACATCGAATATATTCATTTTCGTTCCTCCGAAATTATTTTAGATTTTTATGCTTCATTGTAATACTTTTTGCAAGCTCATCAAGAGCTTTGAAGTCAGCTTCTTTAGGAAAACCTTTACTTATGACAGGTTCCAGTAATTCGCCTTTGAAATTTGTGAGAAGTCCCTTAAGCATATCCACCATTCTCGAGCCCCAGCCGTAAGAGCCGATGACCGATGCGAATTTTGCTTTTGGTCTGAGCATATTAGTGAGATAGGTTGCGTACATCATTTTGGGATGCGGACCTGCATGCACTGTAGATGAGCCGATTACGACAGTGGCAGCATCGACAAGCTCCATCGCAAATTCTCCAATATCTGTCACAGACATGTTAAATGGAATGACCGTAATCTCGTACTCTGTGAGCTTTTCAGTTAGATAATTCACCATTTTCTCTACACTTCCATGCATGGAAATATAGGGTATCAGCACCTTGTTTTCTACTGTGTCCGATATCCATTCTTTATATTGCTCAAGGATGAATTCAGGATTATCATAAACTTGTCCATGAGTAGGTGCAATCATATCAAGATCGTAATTTTTCAGCATATCAATATGCTTCTGAATATTTGTTCTGAACGGCATCATGATCTCGGCAAAGTAGCGCTTTGCTGCGAAATATACCTTTGCTTCATCCCGCACGAACAATTCGCTGGAAGCTATATGCGAGCCGAAAAGGTCTCCTGAAAAGAGCAGTTTGTCTTCTTCAAGATATGTGAACATTGTTTCCGGCCAGTGAACCCACGCTGCCAGCAGAAACTTCAAAGTTTTGTTACCGAGGGGAAGTGTGCTCTCATGGGTGACTTCAAGGAATTTATCATCAGGAATATTAAGAAGATCCTGAAGAAAGGTTTTGCATTTTGTATTCGTGACAACAACCGCATCAGGGTACATTTCCAAAATGACGGGAATTCCTCCGGAGTGGTCCTGCTCAGCATGATTAGAAATGATATAATCCAGTTTTGCAATACCGAGTTGTCTCAGGTTTGTCAGTAATTCTTCTATCTTCGGTGGATCGACCGTATCGATCAGAGCAGTTTTTTCACTGCCTCGAATGACATAAGCATTGTAACTCGTACCATCCGGGAGAGGGATAAGCTCATCAAAAGTGCGCCTGTCCCAATCCTGGACACCTACAAAATATACATCGTTTTTAATTTTCTGGAATCCCATTATTCACCTAAATCTCGACAAACATATCTTTGTCTACACCACACACAGGGCATACCCAGTCGTCTGGAATATCTTCAAAGGAAGTTCCTGGTGCGATTCCGGAATCGGGATCACCGACTTTGGGATCATAAATATAGCCGCATACGCTGCATTGATATTTTTTCATCTGTTGTTCCTCCTATTATTTTTATTCAGTTTTATAACCTGCATTTTTTATTGCGTTTATCACTTCATCTCTTTTATATTCACCAATTACTTTAACTCGTTTATCGGTAAGAGAGATGTCAATTTTTTTTACTCCGCTTACTTTTTTAATTTCATTTTCAATAGACATGACACAATGCTTGCAGCTCATGTCCGGCACGTTATAGATATTTTCCATATTTTCATCCTGAATATTTATTTTCTTGTTCATAAAAATTTTTAGCAAGAATGCTCTAATAATAAGTATGATAAGCAGTATTGCTGATCCAGTTTTTATCCAGACGGGAAGCATTTTCATGCCGCCTGTAAAGATGCTAATATTTCTGCCCGAGATATTCCAGAAATGGTCAAGAATAAATCCAAAGAGGAGTCCTGTGACGATAATTGAAACAAGATATGCGAACAGCGGTTTTTTGCCGAGTTTGCCACCCACGAAGCTAATAGTTGCAGCATTTGTTGCAGGACCGGCAATAAGGAAAATAAGCCCCGCACCCGGTGTCATTCCTTTTAAAATAAGGGATGCAGCGATCGGTATCGAACCAGTTGCGCACACGTACATCGGGATAGATATCAAGAGCATAATTGGATATGCGAATAGCGGATTTCCAAAATAGCGCACCACAAAATTATCCGGCACAAGAAAGGAAATAATAGCTCCAATAACTATGCCGAGAAGTATCCATTTTGCGACATCTTCTATAAGATCAAAAAAACCATAACGGAGAATTGCTCTCACCTTTTCATGAAATGTATGAGAGTGGGGCTCGGTTTCGGTGCAGAGATTGCATGAGAATCCTTCTTGTGGGATGGCATTATCATCTGCAGTTCTATCAATAATGTTTGTCAAAGTGCCGCCCAAAATTCCAGCAAAAAAAGCAGCCACAGGTCTGATAATTGCATAAATTGGACCAAGAAGTGAATAGGTTGCGAGGATGGAATCCACACCTGTTGTAGGGGTAGACGAAAGAAAGGATATTGTTGAACCTTTTCCGGCACCTTCTTTTCTCAGATACGCAGCGACGGGGATGACGCCGCATGAACAGAGTGGTAGCGGAACACCGAAGAGAGATGCCTTTACGTTTGACCAAAATGATCTGCCTGAGAAGTGGTTGTATATTTTGTTTTTTGGAATGACCGTATTAAGCACTCCGGCAATCAAAAAACCAAAGAGAAGATACGGAGCCATTTCTCCGAGAAGAGTCCAGATTTCTTTAAGGATACCAAGGAGGATGTTCATTTCTTGTTCTTATTTTTCTCTAAACAGGTTTTACAAATACCGCGAAAATAGCCGTGTTTTTGTTTTATCTGGTGCCCTTCAATCATATTCTTGTTCAAATATGGGCAATCGATTGTGAGATCATAAATTTTTTCGCATTGTTCGCAGAGGAAGTGGTGGTGCTGCTCGGTTTCGAGATCATAACGGACCTCAGAACCGGTAATATATAAGGGAGTAACAATACCTTTTTCCATGAAAAGTTTGAGCGAATTATACACGGTAGTTTTGGAAATGGTCGGAACTTTCTTCAGCACTTCTTCAAAGATCATTGCAGCAGTCGGGTGATTGAAATTTTTATCTAAATACTGCAATATGCTCAACCTTTCATAGGTTGGCTTGATGTTAACTTCTTCTAAAATCTTCTTTAAGTCTTGCATATTTGAACTCATTACAAATTTTGAATGATAATTTAAAAGGAATTAGGACAATGTCAAATTTAAATTAATTTTTAGGATAGTTTGTTTTCAATAGTCGTGAGCTATCACAAAAATTTGGGTTGCAATTTTGATAAGGCTAGTAGTAAAACAACATTCCGATGTTGTTTGAGCAAGAAGCAAGATCGGAATCTTGCTTTACACCTTGTGTGCTGTATTAAAGACCTGTGTATAAATATGAGAATAATTATTCTTATAATAATTAAAATCTCACTACTTTTCGACTGTTCGCAACGTCTCGCTTTAAAGGATTCGTATATCTCTGCAACACAATTCCTGCGATAATGAAAACCAATCCGATGATTGTCGAAAAGAGTATTTTTTCACCAACAACAATACTCACCACAAAGAGAGATAAGAAAGGGGTAATATAGATAAAATTACTCACCTGCGCAGTTGTTTTTGCATATTTAAGGGCGCTGAGCCACACAATAAAGGTCAAGCCCATTTCGAAAAATCCTACATACGCAGAACCGAGAATGCCTTTGATGTTCGGCAGAGAAAATCCTACAGGAATTGAGCGTACCACAATAAGCACAATACTGAAAAGTAAACCGAAGCAAAAGCTCACAAACAATTTAACGACAACGTCATGCTTATCCTTGAGACTGAATATCCAGAACATTGCCCATATTACCGCACTGCTCAGAGGAAGCAAATCGCCTTTGATATCGGAGAAATTTAATCCTGCAACATTTCCGCGAGTTGCAATTATTATCACGCCAAAAAAGCTAATGACAATTGCAACAATGCTCAGTAATTTTATTTTTTGTTTGAGGAGGGGAATCGAAAGAAGCACGAGCATCAGGGGCCATGTATAGTTTAATGTGATCGCTTCCTGTGCCGGCAAGATCGAATATGCCTTGAAAAGCACGATATAATATAGGAATGGATTAAGAAAACCAAGAAATGCTGCAAACAAAAAGTCTTTTAGAGAATATTTTTTCAGAAGGTGTAGTTTTTTTTGGAGGATGAGAACAATAAAAATGATACATGTTGAAAAAAAAGAAGCATACAGCAGCAACTCGAGATAATCTACATGACGCAGACTGAGCTTAAAGGCGGAAGCTACAGTTGACCAGAGTATAACTGCGAGGATTGCAAAAGAATATGCTTTTTTTTGTGTATCCATTCCTTCTATTGGCGTTCTTTTATGATACTTCTTACCTCTTTTTCTTTTAGATAACGCCACTCACCTATCGGCATTTTACCAATATTGATATCACCTATCTGAACACGTTTGAGTTCGACCACGGAACTTCCAACAGATTTGAGCATTCTCCGTATTTGCTGATTCCTGCCCTCATAGATCACCATGCGGATTTTTGTAAGATTTTGAGCTTTATTATAACTTTTTATGAAGACTTTTGCAGGGAGTGTTTTACCGTCTTCAAGCTGAACACCTTCGCGAAGTTCTCGTAATTGGCGGAAGTTAATTCGTCCCTTGGCTTTCACAAGATATGTCTTGGGAAGTTTTTTGCTCGGATGCGTGATCTTCTGCGCGAAATCTCCATCGTTCGAGAGAAATAATAATCCTTCAGAATTTTTATCAAGACGCCCAATAGGAAAGATATGCTCTTTAAATTCAGGAAGCAGTTCGAACACAGTATGGCGCTCAAAAGGATCATCGGCTGTAACAAGATATCCTATTGGCTTATTCAGCATCAAATATATTTTGTTGGATGAAATACTGAGTTTTTTATTTTTGTATTCCACGACATCATTCTGCGGGTCGATATCTGTTGCGAGGTCATTAATAATTTTGCCGTTTACCCGGATTTTGCTCTCAAGCACAAGCTGTTCGCATGAGCGCCGGGAGCCGAGTCCTGCCTGGGCAAGAAATTTATTGATCCTCATTTCCTACCATTGCTCGATCGTATTTGAAAGGATCACATTACAGAGTTCATTAATAATGGATTTCTGCGCATCCTCTTCGGAAAAGAGCTCGATTCCCTGCCCGTCTTCCTCTTCAGCAGCAGTGCCTGTGCCGTACGTTGCAGAGAGACTCAGATTGTTATTCTGCCAGATCACTTCATCGCGAACCAGGTCTTTTGCTTCGATCTGAAAGACGATCGTGACTTTCCATTCCGAAGGATTTTCCTGCATATCATATGCGTTGACCACTCTTTTATATGACCGGATAGTTCCACGGATATCCAGATCTGCATCATCGCCTTGTACGTCAAGGCGGTTATCTTCAATGAATGCATCAGTCAGATATTCTGAGACAAGCCCTGGCAACTCGTACTGCTCGGAATCATTATCAAATTCTGTGATCATGACCGTCTTAAGATGGGGATTTGAGCGTGTGTAAAATGAGTAGTGCCCGCATCCGAAAATGCAGAGTAAAACAATTGAGACCAATAAATATTTTTTCATCATATGACCTTCTTATTTAAGAAATTGAATCCCTAGCTTTCTGTGTCAATTAAATCGAATTTCCTTAAGTAAATTTATTTTATAAATATTATTATAAAAAGTTTGACTACAATTCTTCCAATTGTACCTTATTTATCGGAGGCTAAACATATGGCAAAAGATGAAATATTAACCCTGAATGAAGCTGCGAAATTTTTAAACATGTCACCGGAAACCCTGGTGAACCTGGTCTCTCAAAAAGAGCTCAAAGGTATTAAGGTCGGGAATCAGTGGCGGTTTATTAAAGAAGAAATTGAATTATGGAAAGACACACAGGATAAACCCAATGTGGAGAAGATCGCACTTGAAAATGTGGTCAGCAGATTTTTTTCGTTTATAAATTCAGATTTTATTCTCAGAGATCTGAATGCAAAACACCGTTTCGAGGTGCTCGCTTCAATGTCACAATTTGCAAAAGAAAACAGTGTGTGCACAAAGCAGAGCTGGCTCTTTGATATGCTGAGCAAAAGGGAGCGTTTGATATCAACAGGTATCGGAAATGGTGTTGCATTTCTGCACCCACGCAGTATTCATTCCGATAAAATAAACTTTTCTGCAGTGTTGCTTGGGATTTCACAAGAAGGTGTTGATTTCCGGTCTCTCGATAGAACGCCTGTGAATTTATTCTTTCTCTTACTACTCAAGACCGAGCAGCAGCACCTTTTCGCACTTTCCTATTTAAGCCAGCTTTTCAGAGAAGATCATCTCAAAGAAAAGATCATGAAAGCTTCTGACAATAAAGCCATACTCGATCTTTTAAAATTACAGGTTGAGTAATTATACGAATTTACAAATTGTTCGATTGTCCTAAAAGACTACAAAATGGCAAAAAAATGGTGGGCCCAAGAGGGATCGAACCTCTCACCGCCCGGTTATGAGCCGGGAGCTCTACCAGCTGAGCTATGGGCCCTGATAAAATGGTAGGGTATTTGTCTGTCATGTAAGGGATAACCTGTCAAGTTTTACACGAAATCATGAAGCACTTTGAATTAGTATCCGATTATGCTCCTCAGGGTGACCAACCTCAGGCGATCGCGGAGCTTACAAAAAACATCAAAAAGGATATTCCTTTCCAGACACTTCTCGGTGTAACCGGTTCGGGAAAAACATTTACCATCGCAAATGTGATCAAAAATACAGAAAAACCGGTTCTCATTATCTCTCATAACAAAACCCTTGCCGCACAGCTTTTTGGGGAGATGAAGCAGCTTTTTCCGAACAATGCCGTCGAGTATTTTGTGAGTTACTATGACTATTACCAACCGGAAGCATACCTGCCAGTTTCAGACACCTATATTGAGAAAGATGCTGATATAAACGAGCAAATTGATAGACTTCGGCTGCGTGCCACCATGTCTTTGATGGAGCGCAAGGATGTCATCATTGTCGCAAGTGTGTCATGTATATACGGTTTGGGAGTTCCGGAGCAATACCGCGAATCACTCATTGATTTAAAAGTCGAACAGGAAATTGAAAGAGATTCCCTTCTTCATAAACTCGTGGATATTTACTACGCACGCAATGATTTTGAATTCCAGCGCGGAACTTTTCGGGTACGAGGGGATGTGGTTGAAATCTATCCCGCATATCTCGAGAATTCTATTAGAGTCGAGTTTGATTTCAATAAGATCACCAAGATATATCGCATCAATCCACTCACAGGGGAAATTCTGGAAGAACTCGAAGAGTATGCCGTGTATCCAGCAAAGCATTTTATAACATCACCTGAACATCTGGAACGAGCATTAGAAGATATCAAAAAGGAAATGCTCGCTCGAGTGGAATATTTCAAATCAAAGAACATGTGGATCGAAGCACAGAGAATTCAGCAGCGCACAAGTTTTGATCTCGAAATGATGCGTGAGGTCGGATATGTGTCCGGCATAGAAAATTACTCCCGGCATCTTTCAGGAAGAAAAGAGGGCGAGAGACCTGCATGTTTACTCGACTACTTTCCCGATGATTACCTCATGATCATCGATGAATCCCATGCAACCATTCCGCAGGTGCATGCAATGTTCGGGGGAGATTATTCTCGAAAAAAAGCTCTTGTGGATAACGGATTCCGTCTGCCCTCTGCATATGATAATCGTCCTCTGAAATTTCATGAATTCGAGCACATGATGAACCAGGTCGTATTCATGTCTGCTACACCTGCCAAATATGAATTGGATAAATCTGAGGGAGTGATCGTTGAACAGATCGTGCGTCCCACAGGTTTGATCGATCCGGAGATCGAACTGAAAAGTGCAGAATACCAGGTTGATGACCTACTCGAAGAGATACAAAAGCACGTAGAGAAAAAGCAGCGTGTGCTTGTGACAACACTCACAAAAAAAATGGCAGAAGACTTAACAAATTATGTGTCTCAAATCGGAGTGAGAGCAAAGTATCTGCATAGCGGAGTGCATACGCTGGACAGGATTGAGATCATTCGTGATCTGCGCTTGGGCGAATTCGATGTACTCATTGGTGTGAACCTGCTCAGGGAAGGACTCGATCTGCCGGAGGTCGCGCTTGTCGCTATTCTCGATGCTGATAAAGCTGGATTTCTCCGTTCCGAACGCTCGCTTATCCAGACGGCCGGACGCGCAGCACGTCATATCGACGGCAAAGTTATTTTCTATGCAGACCACGTTTCGGAAGCAATGAAGTTTGCGATAAGCGAAACGAACCGCAGAAGAAAAATTCAGAAAGAATATAATAAGAAGCACAACATCACGCCCGAATCGATCAGCAAAACCATAGAAAGCATCATGAAATCAACCTCTGTTGCCGAGTTCAAAAAGGAAGAGAAAAAAGGTTTTGGCACTGATGAACAGAAAAAACTTGATTTCGAAAAGTATCTCACAATAAATAACAAAGAAGATGCGATCGAACTGCTGACAAAAGAAATGAACCGTCTGGCACGGGATTTGCGCTTCGAAGAAGCTGCGGAGATCCGCGACAGGATACTCGAGCTCAAAGAAATGTAATGAGGTTTGTATGGAAGAACGAATAACGGATCCTGAAATAATTGATGACGATGTTACTTATGATACGACACTGCGACCGAAAACGCTGAAGGACTTTGTCGGACAGGAAAAAATAAAAGAGATTTTATCAATTACAATTGAAGCGTGCAAACAGCGCAATGAACCGATCGACCACATACTTTTTTACGGTCCTCCCGGGCTCGGGAAAACCACGCTTTCCATTATTATTGCAAATGAACTGAAAACCGAACTCAAAACCACATCCGGTCCGGCGATAGAGAAGCCGTCCGACCTGGCGGGAATCCTGACAAATCTCAGCGCAAAGGATGTTTTTTTTATTGATGAGATTCACCGTTTGAATCATGTGATCGAGGAATATCTCTATCCTGCGATCGAGGATTTCAATCTTGAGATCATTATCGACCAGGGTCCAAGCGCGAGAACGCTTCGACTGAACCTCGAACCCTTTACTCTTGTGGGTTCGACCACACGTGCAGGCTTGATCACCTCACCTCTCCGCAGCAGGTTCGGGCTTGTACTTCGTCTTGATTATTATGACACAAAAGAAATTTTTAAGATCGTGCTGCGCTCAGCAAAATTGCTGGGTGTTGAGATAAAAAAGGATGGGGCTCAGGAGATTGCATGCCGTTCCCGCGGGACTCCGAGAATCGCAAACCGCCTTCTTCGACGTGTCAGAGATTATGCCCAGATAAAAGGGGATGGCATCATCACAAAAGAAATCGCCAAAGCGGCACTCAAGATGCTGGAAGTTGATGAACTCGGGCTTGATGAAATGGACAAGAAACTCATTCAGACGATCATCGAGTTTTACAAAGGCGGTCCGGTTGGTTTGAAAACTCTTTCCATGGCAATTGGAGAAGATTCCGGCACGATAGAAGAAATATACGAGCCATATCTTTTGCAAAAAGGATTTCTGAAAAGAACACTCCGTGGAAGAGAAGCCACAGAAAAAGCATATAAGCATTTTGGTATTGAACTGACTGGAGAAAACTCAAAAAAACAAAGTGAGATGTTTGAGTGAAGTATTTATTTCTCCCAAAAAATTGACTTTTTTTCAGAGGTTTTTTTATAAAAAATTGCTAAGTGTACGAAGGGGAAAAAAAGCCAAGGAGAACTTCATGTTTAAAAAAACTACTTTATTACAATTGATTATTGGATTTATTATCATTTCATTATCTTTTCATGTATATGCACAAGCGTCCAATTGGCAGTGGGCTTATCAGGCTGGAGGATCTGATTCTGACCAGGCGAACAGGATCTATGTTGACGCTGATAACAACTGCTATGTAACAGGCAAGTTCAGAGGTACTACCAATTTTGGTTCTCATGTCCTGACCAGTAATGGCTGGGATGATGTCTTTGTTGCGAAACTCGGTCAAAATGGGAACTGGGAGTGGGCAAAGAGTGCAGGAAGCGGACCGGGGACTTCATCTGATATTGGAAATGGGATAACAGGAGATGCTGCTGGAAATATTTATATCACCGGACAATTCAAGGGAAACGTTGATTTTGGTTCGTTTCCACTTTTCAGCAACGGCGAATACGATGTTTTCGTTGCAAAGATTGATTCCGATGGAAACTGGCAATGGGCTCGTAGCGCAGGCGGACCTATGGGTGATGCCGGAAGAGGTATTGCTGTGGATGATGATTCAAATGTATATGTAACTGGTGAATTTTGGGATACCGTACAATTTGGAACATATTCTGTTACCAGTTCCGGCGCAAGTGACATGTTTGTTGCAAAACTAAACAACTATGGTCAATGGGAATGGGCTGAAAGCGCTGGAGGTCTAGGGGAAGTCTATGGACGAGGAATTGCAGTCGATGGCTCAGGTAACTGTTATACAACAGGGCTTTTTTACAACACAGCAAATTTCGGCACACATTCAATTAGCAGTAGCGGATCGTCAGATGTATATGTTGCAAAACTTGGCTCTGATAATACCTGGCAGTGGGCTGTGGATTGTGGAGGTTCACAAACAGATTACGTAGAGAGAGTATCTCTCGATGGGATAGGGAATCCATACATTGTGGGCAGTTTTAAATCCGTTGCGACTTTTGGCTATTCCTATCTCAGCAGTCTTGGTGATTATGATATTTTCGTTGCAAAACTCGATCAAACAGGAAACTGGCTATGGGCGAGTCAGGCAGGAGGAGTTCAGAAGGATTATGGTTATGATATTTCAACTGATATTGCTGGAAATTCTTACATAACAGGTTATTTTAAAGATACTGCTTATTTTGGTTCTTGTAATATTACTAGCAGCGGTTTGTATGATGTGTGTGTCGCAAAGCTTGGTGATGATGGCACCTGGCTGTGGGCAGAAGATGCAGGTGGAACAGGGTGGTGCGAAGGTCATGGAATTGGTCTTGATAATGATGAGAATTGTTGCGTGACGGGCTTCTTCCAGGGAACCGCTTATTTTGGTACGAATTCCGTAGTAAGCAGTGGAAGTAATGATGTTTTTGTTGCGAAAATTGGTGATTCCGTTTCATCAGATCCTGAAATTAATCCGGATGCGTTAAATCTATCTCATTATCCCAATCCAATTAATATGCATGCGATAATCAGTTATTCCCTCAGACAATCAACTCCAGTTTCTTTAGAAATCTACAATCTAAAAGGACAATTAGTTGAAACATTGTTCGATGATAATATTCAAGCAGGAGATCATACGATTGATTGGAATTGTCAAAATGTTCCAACAGGCATGTATTTCCTTAAAATGAAAACAGGTAATGAAGAAAGCATAAGGAAGATGATTTTGTTGAGATAATTTATTGACATATTTTTTTGAATATTCAAACAAAGTAGTACTGTACTGGTTGGTAATTTTCATGAGGACATTTGACGCTGTTAGTTTAGCTGGAAAGCATTAAAAAAGTAAGAATTAGATTGTATTATTGATCAAAAAACTAACTAAGGAGTGCAACATGTTGAAAAAAATTACTGGTTTACAATTAACGCTAAAGTATACCGTTTCTTTACTCGTGCTACTATTAATTTCATCATTCCTCTATGCGCAAACGCCTGACTGGCAATGGGCCGTAGGTGCTGGAGGTAGTCAGAATGATATAGGCAATAAAATCTGTATTGATAACTTGGATAATTGCTACGTGACAGGAAGCTTTAGTGGAACTGCAAATTTTGGAACTCACTCTATAACCAGTAGTGGTGGGAGTGATATTTTTGCTGCGAAATGTGATAATAATGGTAATTGGTTGTGGGCTGCGAGCGCTGGAGGTCCGAGTCTCTATGATTCAGGACAAGATATTGCAGTGGATCCAAACGGAAATGTATATGTGGTTGGTTATTTTCAAGAAACAGCCAATTTTGGCTCCTATTCTGTTACCAGCAATGGTGGGAATGATATGTTTGTTGCTAAATTAGATGTTGATGGAAATTGGAAATGGGCAAAAAGTGCAGGAAGTGCGAATTACGATTCCGGACTTTCAATTTCTGTTGATGATAATTGTAATATTTATACCACCGGCTTTTATTATGATACTGTTAATTTCGGAACCTACTCTATTACAAGTTCAGCATGGTCTGATGTATTTGTAGCGAAACTAGATCATAATGGGAATTGGCAATGGGCATCAAGTGGTGGTGGTGATGGATCCGATGATGGACGGGGAATTATTGCAAATAATACAGGAAGCTGTTATGTGTGCGGAGATATTGCAGGTACTGCTGCCAATTTTGGAACACATTCGGTTGTTACGAACGGTTCTGCTGATGCTTTTATTGCCAAAATCGATACTGATGGAAACTGGGAATTGGCAGCGAGTGGTGGTGGTTCGGAATGGGATACTGGCTATGCAGTCGATATTGATGGAATGGAAAATTCTTATGTAACCGGTCGTTTTGCGTCCACTGCAACATTTGGATCATCGACTATTACAAGCTATGGTGATAATGACATGTTTATAGCCAAACTCGGTCAAGACGGAAATTGGCAATGGGCGAAAAATGCCGGAAGTATACAGAAAGATGAAGGTTATGACGTTGCGACAGATGCAGGTGGCGGTTGTTTTTTAACTGGATTTTTCCAGGATACAATTTATTTTGGAGTGCTGAGCTTGATGGGATGGTCAGAAAGAAATATTTTTACAGCTAAGATTGATGCTGACGGGAACTGGGAATGGGCAGATGGCGCAGGAGGCAGCTGTGGAGATGAGTGGGACGAAGGTCACGGTATTGCATTAAATAATAGGGGTACATGTAAGGTAACTGGTCAGTTTTATGATACAGTTTATATTGGAATGCTTCATGTTTCAAGTAGCGGTTCTGCAGATATATTTGTCGCGAATATGGAAATTCAAGTAGATGCAGATCAGGAAGTAAATAATCCGTTATCTTCAATAAGTATTCAACCTAATCCAGCTAAACGTCATGCATCTATTAGTTATTCAATAGATCAAGTAACTCCAGTTTCTTTAGAAATCTACAATCTCAAAGGACAGCTAGTCGAAACATTGCTCGATGATAATTTGCAAGCTGGCGATCATACCGTCGCGTGGCATTGCCAGAATGTTCCGGCAGGGATATATTTTCTGAAAATGATTGCAGGAAATGAAGAAAGCATAAGGAAGATGATTTTGTTGAGATAAATTCAATATACATTTATTAAGGACTGTTGTCGGAATAGTGCGAGAGCACCCGGGAAGTATTTCGCGACGGTCCTTTCTTTATTTATGATATTCAAAATCCATCTTTACGACGGGATAAACCTGTCTCTACTCTTTTTTCTTTTTTATCATTTTCTTATTCTCATTTTCCTCATCTCTCTTCACTCCACTCTTTTCAACTTTTCAACCTTATAACCTTCCAACCTTTACACTTTCTCACTTTCTAACCTTTACACTCAATTTTTATAAATCCTTGACGGACGATTTGACATTTAAAATTTTTTTCCCTATTATATAAAAAATCAATATAAGGAGAGTTCATTCATTATGATCAAGGTTCAAAATCTCACAAAGGATTACGGACACTTGCGTGCGGTGGATAACATCTCATTCACCATACCAAAGAGCGGGATCATTGGAATTCTCGGTCCAAATGGCGCGGGAAAAACAACCACACTCAAGATGATGACCTGCTTTATGCCTCCTACAGAAGGAACTGTGTTCATAGATGACAAGAACATCTATCAGAATTCAGTTGAGATCCGCAAAATGATCGGATACCTTCCGGAGGGCTGTCCTATTTACACAGAGATGAATGTTGTTGATTTTCTCTATTTTATAGCAGAATTGCGCGATATTCCAAAAGATTCTGTGAACAGTAGAGTAAAAGAAATGATCGCATCCTGCGGCTTGGAAGAAGTTGTGGGAAAAGAGATCGGGGAGTTATCAAAAGGATACAGGCAGCGTGTCGGGCTTGCTGCTGCACTCATTCATGACCCGGAAATTCTTATCCTGGACGAGCCCACTTCCGGTCTCGATCCTAACCAGATCGCTGAAATACGATCACTTATTAAACAGCTTGGAAAAGAAAAAACAGTACTTGTCTCCACTCATATTCTCAGTGAAGTGGAAGCGATTTGCGAGCGCGTGATCATTATCGACAGAGGAAAGATCGTTGCCGACGCATCGCTCCAGGAAATTCAAAACTCTTTCCACAATCAGAACAGGATCTATTTTGAAATCCAATCTAAAAAAGATGCAGATATCCTCCCGGAATTTGAAGCGATAGCAGGTGTCGAAAGCTTGCAACTCTTCAGCAAGCACGAAGACGAACTCATCACAAAATTCTTCATCAATTATTCCAAAGATATGGATATTCGTCCGGCATTGTATAATTTCATTAAAAAGAACAAGGATTGGACAATTCTTGAAATGAGAACAGAACAGCATAGTCTGGAAGATATCTTCAGACAACTGACGGAAAAAGGAGAGGAGGTCGCACATGCATAACATCATGACCATCGCAAAACGTGAAATCAAGAGCTATTTCTTTACTCCTGTTGCGTACATTCTTATGACCTTTTTTCTGCTCATTACCGGCTGGTTTTTTGCATCAGAGCTCTTCCTTGTCAACGAAGCAACAATGCGAAATATTTTTTCACTCACTCCGCTTATCTTCATTTTCTTTATTCCTGCAGTTACCATGCGCTCGATCTCGGAAGAAAAACGCTCAGGCACGATCGAACTGATATGTACATCTCCTGTGAAGGACTCGCAGATCGTACTCGGAAAATTCTTTGCTGCATTGTCGCTTCTTGTTGCAACTATTTTCTCGACAGTAATATATGTAATTATACTTCTCATTCTCGGCAAACCGGACGGAGGGGTGATCGTCGCAGGATATATAGGTTTGCTTTTTATGGGATCCGCATATGCTGCGATCGGTATTTTTGCAAGCACGATCTCAAAGAACCAGATCGTATCCTTCATGGTGTCTTTCTTCATCATTATGATTTTGTACCTGCTTGATAAATTCATGTATTTCATTCCCACATGGCTCGGTTCGATTCTTCAATACATCAGTGTTGACTATCATTTTCAGAATATTGCACGCGGCGTGATCGATTCGCGCGATATCATATATTACCTCTCACTGATCTTCATATTTCTCTTCTTTGCCTGGAATTCACTCACCAAACGAAAATATCTCTCAAAGTAGAAAGGAGCACATCATGGGAAAATTAAACAATACATCAAAAATAATTTTAGTGTTCGTGATAGTGGTTCTTATTAACCTTATTTCTCTCTACCTTTTTACAAGATTAGATCTCACTGCAGACAGACGATTTTCTATCTCAAATTATAGTAAAGAACTGGTAAGAAATCTCGATGATAAGTTTACCATAAAATGTTACTTTTCTAATGATATTCCCTATCCCTACAACACTATCCGCAGGGATGTGAAAGATAAACTCGAGGAATTTAAGGCATTTGCAAGCAGATATTTCCAGTTTGAATTCGTCAAAGCTGAAGATGAAGAGAATTTGGCGCTGGATGCACGAAATTTTGGCATACCGGAAATCCAACTCAACACAATTGAGAACGATCAGATACAGATAAAAAAGGTCGTGATGGGAATGGTCTTCATGTATGAAGATAAAACAGAAGTGCTTCCTATCGTGCAGGATACAAGAAACTTGGAGTATGAGATCGCTTCAAAGATGAACAAGCTGATCAAAGTAGCACTCCCCACTGTTGCATTTCTGCAGGGACATGATGAGATCCTCTTCCCGGATAAGATGCAGAAGATCCAGCAGATGCTTCAGGCAAACTATAATCTGAAACCTGTAAATCTGAAAGAAGATCCAGCTGGTTTGAATGATACTGAAATTCTCGTGATTGCAGGACCCAAAACCGTCATTCCCGATGATGAGAAATATCTCATCGACCAGTTCATTATGTCTGGGAAAAAGGTGATGTTCCTTATGGATAATATTCAGGCAGACATCAATACCGGACAGGCAACTTTCTATGAGAATGATATGAACGACTGGTTCAAGAATTACGGATTCGAGATCAAACGAAACCTGATATTCGACATGAAATGTTCATCTATACAGGTACGCCAGCAATACCAGGGCGGATATAGTATCAGTTATATACAATATCCTTTCATACTTGATCTGGCAGATTTGAACAGGGATAATATCATAGTAAAAGATCTGAAATCCCTCATGATGGCGTTTGCGAGCTCAGTAGAAACATCCAGTGTTGAGAATGACAGTTTAGATGTGACATGGCTCGCACAAACTTCGGAGCGATGCGGCACACAGGTCGGCACTCTGAATATTAATCTTCAATACAAGATACCTCTCAATCAATATAATAGAGCTCATCTGCCTGTTGCTGCAATCCTGATGGGTAAATATAACAGTTATTTTGCAGAAAGGGGTATGCCCGACAGCATCGATACATCTGGCTTTATGAAAACTGGTATGACTTCACGCATACTTGCTGCAGGGAATGCAAGCTTCATTATGGATGATTTTGCAAACCAGAATAACGCAACTTTCTTTGCCAATGTTGTGGACTGGATGGCTCAGGAAAAAGGACTGATTGAGATTCGTTCCAAAAATATTGCGTCCCGTCAACTCAAAGAAGTGTCTGACGGCTCGAAAGGAACGATTAAATTCATCGCTGTACTCCTTCCTCCAATCCTTGTGATCCTGATCGGCATTCTTTTCTGGCGTCTCAAAAAAGCTCGATATGCACGAATTCAGCGTTATATGGGGGTGTAGGATGAAAAACAGAAAATTCAGCATTCACAAGGAGGAGCTCAAATGAAGAAATCTTTGATCTGGCTCATAGTCATTGTCGTTTTACTTGCAATCATATATTTCGTGATAAAAGGTTTTGAGCCCAAACTTGAGCGAGGTGAGGATTCTGGATTTGCGGGATTCACAAAAGATGGTGTCACAAAGATTGAGATCACAAGTCCAACTGGAGAAAATGATGTCACTCTCCAAAGAGATGATATTTGGGAGATCAGCTATCCGATTGAATATTCAGCTGACGAAAAAGCCATTGAAAGACTCATAAAAACTCTCACTGATATGAACTTTATTACTATTGTTTCTGAAAATCCAGAGAAGCAGGACATCTTTGAAGTAACTCAGGAAACAGGCCGTGATATTAAGGTGTACAAGGGAGATGTGCCGGTGCTTCATTTCTTTGTTGGTAAAACTGATCAGTCAAGAATGAATACCTATATCAGAGAAGCAAATTCGGATAAAGTTTTTGCAGTTCATGGAAATCTTACGTATACATTTAATCGTCCAGTTGACCAGTGGCGGGATATGTCGATCGTAAGCATTCCGGAAAATGATCTTCAACAGCTTGAGGTTGCATGGGGAGATACCACTGTCGTGTACACACTCATAGATACATTGTGGTCAATCGTACAGGATGATGAGTATATGGAGCTGCACCAGAAAAAGCTTTCCTCGATAATAAAGGCGTTCTCGCCATTGCGCGCTTCCGGATTCCAGGATGAACCGGTAGAACTTGATTGGAAAAATCCGGATGTTGTTTTGTATATTCGTTCATTAAGTGGTCCTGAATATGTATGCAGATTCATCGAAAAGGATGATAAGCAGTATTATGCAAAACAGGATGATTTCGAGCAGGTGTTCCTTGTCTCGAAATATACCGCTGATAGGTTTATGAAGAAGTATTCTGATTATCAAAATATGTAAGAATATACTTTAATAAATATAATAAAGACCTTTGAGTTTTGCTCGAGGGTCTTTTTTTTGCCACGAAGGCACGAAGACACAAAGCAAACTCAGCAATATAATCTTTGCCACGAAGACACAAATAAATAAAAATTTCTCTGACTACTAAACAGGGGCTTGGTAACGAGAATTGAGAGGGTATGACAAGATTGCGGGGAATTGGATGCTAAGAAAACAAAAACAAAATAACGCCAACTGCTCCACGGACTACACCGATAGATGCGACAAATATGTAGAACCAGTTCGCATCAGGAAGATGCATATAGGTCAACACCATAATGATTGCGACTATGATACCTTCGTAGCTATTTGATTTTTGTAAAAGCGATTCTTCACGCTCATCTGGTTTATACTTTGCCTGCACAAGTATCAGGGCTATCAGGAAGGGAATAAAGCCGATTATGACACCGTAAATATCGTACTTCACACACGCGAAATACGTAAGGATCCCGGAAAGGAACTGGATCACGAACATAAGAATGTAATTGCCTTTAATTTTCATTGTTGTTCTCCTTATTTAGATAAAAAATTTCTTCGACAGTTGTGTTAAAAAATGCAGCAATTTTTAACGCCGAGTGCACTGAGGGAATAAATTTTCCCCTTTCGATTGAATGAATTGTCTGCCTGCTCAATTCAACCGATTTCCCGAGCTCGTCTTGAGTGATATCAAACTTAGCTCTCCAAACTTTCAAATGATTTCCGATTTTCATTTTATCTCCTTGGTGTCAGATGAAAAGTCTACATGATATTATGTCAAGTATAATTTACAATTTATAATGTGTAACGTACCTCATCGTTCAAGATAGATGCGAATTATCTCTTCCTTCATTTGTGATTGAAGAACGGATTTTCGATATGGGATGATGCTGATTGGTCAAACTTCTTGACAGAACAATGAATAAAAAAAAGAGAAAATTGTAAGGAAGAAAATAAATAGTATCAGAGAATATTCTGTTAAGGAAATGAACATGTTTAGAGAAATGAGAAGACAGGACAGGAAAATAAATACCAAAGAAGCCCAAAAGTTATTAACAAATGCTGAATATGGCATACTCTCAACTATCAATGCAGACGACTATCCATATGGAGTGCCGGTTCATTTTGTTTTCAAAAACGAAGCAATATACATTCACTGCGCAGCAGAAGGTCAAAAACTGGATAATATTACGAAAAATCCAAAAGTCTCATTTTGTGTGGTTGGTCAAACAGAAGTTGTACCAGATGAATTTACTGCAAATTATACAAGTGTTATTTTATTTGGAAAAGCTGAATTGATAAAAGGTAACGAAAAGCATGATGCGCTGGTTTTGATACTGGAAAAATATTCACCGGATTATATGCATAAGGGAGAAGAACTGATTGCGAAAGCAAAGGATGAAGTTGCAGTCATTAAAATTTCGATCGAGCATATGAGTGGAAAAGCACGAAGGTAAATGTAAGTAAATTTTTATATCAAGGCGTTATAAGCTGTATCCTATGGGGTAAAATCTTCACATAGATGTTCTTTTTATCCTTGATAAGTGGTATCTCACCATCAAGATAGAGCGGCAGGTCGCGCTGAGCTTCAATAAAAATTTCTTTACCCCTGTAGAGGTGAGCTGCAGAAAGTTCCGTATGCGTTCCCTTCACTGCTTTGGGAATGAACTTCAGTATTTTTCTTCGTGAGAGTTTATCAATTATACAAAAGTCGAATTCCTCATCATCTATCTTGGCATCGGGCGTGAGGTAAAATTGTCCGCCGCAGCAGATACCGTTTCCTACAGTAACAAAAAGTGCATCCTGCGTAAAAGTTTCACCATTTATGGTAAGTGTCACATAATAGCTGTCTTTTCTGATGAGGGCTTTCATCACGGCATACATGTAGCCTGGGAATCCGTTGAGCCATTTGTTTTTTATATAAGAGATCGCAACCTGTGCATCGAAACCGACCCCGAGTGTATTAATGAAATAATAATCCTCCACCTGCCCGATATCGACACATTTTACATGATGATTCTTGATTACTTCTATGATGTCATGCAATTTATGAGGGAGATCCAGGTTTTTTGCAAAATCATTTCCGCCGCCAATTGGGATAATGCCAAGATTCACATTTTCAGGATAGCCGGACTTCATAATGCCATTAACCACTTCATTGATTGTGCCGTCGCCGCCAGCTGCAATAATATTTTCCACTCCCTGAACAACGGCTTCGTGTGCAAAATCTATTGCCTGTCGGGAGCAATCCGTTAGTACCAGCTCGTAGGGCATATTGAATTTTTTGAAATAGTGCTCGATCGTGCGGACACTCTTGAATGCTTTTCCTTTTCCAGCAAATGGATTCAGTATTATTTTATACATTATTATTCTCCATACAATACCATGTTTCGGAATTTGTTGAGATCAAACAAAAAAAATTAAACCGTACGAGAATCGTGTATCAGTTCAGGAATTTTCTGGAAAAGAGTGTGTGCATTCTCGATGTCTTTTCCGCCAGCCATTGCCATGTCAGGTTTTCCGCCGCCTTTTCCGCCGATGAATGCTGCAGCGCGGTTTACGATCTTCCCTGCATGGAAACGCTTTGTCAGGTCTTCTGTGACAGTACAGATAAGTGAAATTTTATCATCAAAAATTGCTCCGAGTACACCAATACCGGACCCGATTTTCTGTCTGAGCATATCCGCAGCTTCTTTAATCTGACGTATGTCTTTGACATCGAGCAAGCCTGAAACTACTGAGATGCCGTCAATTGTTTTTTTGCTGCTGATCAGTTGATCTATAATGTCTTTCAGGGATGCACGTTCAAGTTCTTCGATTTGTTTTCGTAGCTCTTTATTATCAGCGTGTAATTTATCGAGTTTTTCAGGAATATCTGAAACTTTCGTATTTAATTGCATTTGAAGCTGATGGAGGATGTGTTCGTGTTGTTTTACAAATTCATAAGCATATAATCCTGTCACCGCTTCTATTCTGCGAACACCTGCAGCAATAGAGCTTTCAGAAATTATTTTGAAAAATCCGATGTCACCTGTTCTCTTGCAGTGAAGTCCACCGCAGAGTTCCATCGAGTAATCTCCAATTTCGATGACCCGCACTTTTTTCTCATACTTTTCACCAAAAAGAGCCATTGCGCCTTTTTTCCGGGCATCCTCAAGGTTTTCGATGGAAGGACTCACCGGGATGTTCATTATAATCTTTTCATTGACAAGCAGTTCCACTTTATCAAGCTCATCCTGGGTAACCTGCTGGAAATGTGTGAAGTCGAAACGCAGTCTGTCCGGTGCTACATGCGAACCTTTTTGATGAAGATGGGTTCCCAATACTTGCCGAAGCGCAGCATGGAGAAGGTGGGATGCAGTGTGGTTTCGTGCAATATTATTTCTTCTTTCAAGATCGACTATTGCTTTGACATTTTTATCTTTGATCGCACCCTTGATCAGTTTGCCGAAGTGAAATATTACGTCATTCTGCTTTTGAACATCCTCAACTTCGATCTCAAATTCATTGTTGAATATTTTTCCCGTATCAGCGATCTCACCGCCGGATTCAGCATAAAATGGAGTTGTATTTAAAACAAATACAACATTGTTTTCTTCATCGACATAATAATGTTCAATCACACAATTTGCGACATCTTGCTCATATCCGACAAATTCACTTTTATGCTCTGGAGGTATATCCAGTTTTGAGAATGTATCACTTTGCCGGTCGAATTTTGCATCGTCACGAGCCCGGTTTTTTTGAGCTTCCATCTCTTTTTCAAATCCCTTTTTATCGACCTCAAATCCTTTTTCCTCAGCCATGAGTTCCGTTAGATCAAGAGGGAAACCGTAAGTATCATAAAGCATGAAAGCATTTTTACCGGAAATCACAGTACTCATTCCAAGGTGTTCTACAATATCATTGAATTTGCTGATGCCCATATCGAGTGTTTGATTGAAGCGCTCTTCTTCAGCATTGATAACCATCTGAATATGCATTTTCTTTTCTATGATCTCGGGATATTGATCTCCAAGAATACCGCATACAGTGTCCGCGAGTTCTGCAAGAAATGGCTTGTGTATATTGATGATCCTGCCAAAGCGAGTTGCTCTGCGCAGTATTCTCCTGATGACATAGCCCCTTCCTACATTGGATGGGAGTACGCCGTCTGCGATAGAGAAAGTCAATGCGCGGATATGGTCTGAGATAACGCGGAATGCATGTTTGTCATCTTCAAATTTGACCTGAGCAATTTTTTCAATATGCCGGATTATCGGCATGAAGAGATCAGATTCATAATTGGAAGTTTTTCCTTGCAGTATAGCAACAAGACGTTCAAAACCTGCACCGGTATCCACATGTTTTTTGGGCAGGTCGATGAGTTCACCGTTGTCCAGTCTGTTAAATTGAATAAATACGAGATTCCATATTTCGACATAGCGACCGCAAGAGCCGTTCACCTCGCATTTGTGGTTTGGATCATCCTTTTGAGAACAGTGTTCGATACCTCTGTCATAATGGATTTCTGAGCACGGACCGCAGGGACCAGTGTCAGCCATCTCCCAGAAATTGTCTTTGTCACCAAATTTGAGTATTCGATCAGGTTCGATGTCTGTTTCTTTATTCCAGAGTTTAAAGGATTCATCATCTTCATAATGTACTGATGCATAGAGTTTTTCTTTTGGGATTTTCCAGATGGATGTGACCAGTTCCCACGCCCAGAGAATAGCTTCTTTTTTATAATAGTCACCAAAAGACCAGTTACCGAGCATTTCAAAGAAGGTGTGATGATATTCGTCTTTTCCCACTTCTTCGAGATCATTATGTTTGCCGCCGGCGCGGAGGCATTTCTGGCTGTCTACTGCACGTGTATAGTCTCGCGATCCGGTTCCGAGAAAGATGTCCTTGAACTGGTTCATTCCTGCATTGGTGAATAATAGTGAGGGATCGTTTATTGGTACAAGTGGAGCAGAAGGAACGATCTCGTGTTCTTTTGCTGCAAAGAATTCAATAAAACTTTTTCTGATCTGCGAACTCGTAAGCATGAAAATGATGTCCTTTTTGTGGTTAGAGAAAATTCGACACCTGCTCTGTCAAGAAAAATCAAGTAAGAGGGAACTTACCCCTCGATACATGAGCTTACAAATAAATCGTATTGGTAGAAGTAATTGATTGCTTCTATCTTAGTAAAATCATCTTCCGGGGCTCAAATTTTTCTGAATCTAATTTTAGAGTATAGAAATATATTCCATTCGAGACTTTTCTGTTTTGACTATCCAGTCCATCCCATTCGATATGGTTATCTCCTGCTTCAAAATTTTCTTTCTGTATAGTGGTTACGAGTTCACCTTTAATGTTGTATATTTTGAGTGTTGCCAGAGTTGCCGGTCTTAGTAATGAGAAATTAATACGAGTTGAAGAATAGAATGGATTAGGGAAGTTTGAATGGAGAATTATTGGTTCAGTAATTTCATTTTGAGGTTCCTCTTCGTCTATTGCTACGTGGAAGTTTCCGACAGAAAAAGCAGGCTCCATTTTCCATATTGTTTTGTTTCCTGAATCATCAATGAAAGATAATTTCAGGTCGATTGCTGTGCTGTCGTAATTCGTAAGAGCGGTTACATCAGCTTCATACAGCCAGCCGATCATGCTGTCCTGCACGATCGGTGTTACAGGAATTTCCTGCCATATATCTGTTCCGTGTTCTTTATAATGAAGACGGGTTGAATCGAGAATCACTTCTTTATACGTAAAATGATATCTCAAATAAGGTCCAACAATTTTCCAGTCTATAACAGAAAATTGCAATAAGCAGTTTTCATTTGTGGAAAGCGTTTGCGTGATACATCCGTTATGATCGAACAATTTATATGAAGTTAGTTGAGGTGGAGATGCGTCCACCTGACTCATGTCAAAGTAGAAGTCAGCTGTTGCAGTTCCTTTGTAATCAGCTATGTAGTAACTAGAGTCGATAGTTTCTAAGTTATAAATTTCATCATACAGATGCATATACTGAATCTTTTCCAATGCTTCGTTCAGAATTCCTGATGTGATGATACTCCCATTTTGGTCATAAAGAAAGAATGGACTCTCATATGAATCTCTTATACGTATTTCGTCAAGTGATCCACAGAAGTTGCAATTTGGTGGATCATAGATTACCATGTAATCGTCATTTTTGCTGAAATATAAATGTGGATATACTAAACCTTCCCCAAAGTGCAATGTGTCTTCATTAACAAGAATATAGGTTGATACATTTGGAATGAAACAGTAACTCGCAATGTTTTCATCTATTGAATATATTGGCAGTGTCTTGAACCACATTTTTGTATCATCGAATACATCATCATTTTCTTGTCCTGCGAGGAGAAATCCTGTTTTAATGTATTCGCATGTGCTTGCATTATAAAATAATGGGATGGACCATTTGTAATCGGAATTTGTTGTCACTTGTGTAATGGTTGAAGCCGCAAAGCTAGTCATTTCCATCATAAATTGAGGAAAAGCAAATTTATAGCCATTTCCAATGTTAACATAAGGTGAATGAATTCCTGGAGGGAATGTTAGAGCAAGGTTTTTCATAAAGAAGTCAGATGGATTATTTGTGAGAGTTAAATCACCTGATATTCCTTGTAAAATTTCATGATTTACTATGTGACAAATATGTTCATTATCTATATCGAACTGTGTTTCACCACAAATAAAAGTATAATCATCAGATATATCTGAAACATACCACGTATTTGGGGAATTAATAAAACCAATTCCCAATAATATAAAACCTTCTGGTGGTATCATTTCGCGAAGACTCGTAGCATTATCAAGCGATGAAAGCAATCGATCCTGTTCATCTACAGCTGCTAATATAAATTCATGCTGGGCTTCATCAGAATGTATTTCAATATCTATATTTGATTGTATGCTCATGTCTTCATAGAAAACGAAGTACTGTCGATTATTCTTTTCAATAATTGAAATAAGATCATACACGCCAAATGGTGCTTCAAATTCATAACAATAATAACCCATATAAGTTGCATTAAATTGATCGATATATACATGCTCGTTAAGTAGCATAAACTGAGATGAAGGACAATCAAATGTTAATCTTATAGTTGCCTGAACTACAAAAGACCAGGGTAGCTTGAGTTCTTGCTGAGTAGTATTTATGGATATAGTTCCGTCATGTGTGCAATGTAAAGAAGAAGGAGGGTCGATACATGAGTTATCAACTGTTAGATTTATGAGTGTTGTCATTGAGTCATTTGGAGCTAAGGAAAAATACTGTGGATTTGCCGACAGACTGATACCCGGTTTAATGCCGCCAAATAAAATCATAAAATCTTGGTTAATGTCAGAATCGTTTATAATCTTTATGGTTTTTGTTTTAGTCCAGATGTTTTGCGAGAAATCATCAAGACCAAAGCTTGCACATGCAGGTATCGCGAAGATGTCGATCTCAGCAGCTTTTTTTGCATTTACTCTTCCGCATCCCTGTGCCATCACATGTTCGTTAAGATCTTTCGCAGAAAGCATTATTGCGGATTTTAATCTTTCAGGTCCCCAATCCGGATGAAGGGATTTTATGAGTGCGCAGACACCTGCGACATGGGGAGCCGACATCGAAGTTCCACTCTTATACGTGAATCCATTATTGAGTGCAAGTGAGTATATTTCCTCTCCCGGAGCAACCACTTCAGGTTTCATGTTCAAAATTTTTGTATTTGGTCCCTTTGAACTGAAATAACTAATTTCGTCACTTTTATTCGTAGAACCAACCGTGAGTGCTGTGCGTGCAGTTCCGGGGCTTCTAATGGTTTTCCATCCACCAGAATTCCCTGCCGATACACAGGAGATTACACCCAGCGCTGTTGCATTATCGACAGTAATTGAAAGAGCATCATCAGGTTCGCCGCTCCCACCGAGACTCATATTTATGACGTCAACTTTATCTGAATAGTCACCATCCCAATTAGGATCGAGTGCTCTGTTGACTCCGTTAATTATTCTCCATTCAGTACCAGTACCCTCTTCATCTAAAACCTTGAAAGCCATAAGTAATGAATGAGGAGCAACGCCTTTAAGCGAATAACCATCACCAGAAATAATACCTGCAACATGCGTTCCGTGACCATTATCATCCATTGGATCATTATCCATGTGTATGAAGTCATATCCGTCGATCACTTTGAAACCCGGCCCAAATGCGCGTCCAAGGTGGGGGTGCGTATAATCGATGCCTGTATCGAGTACTCCAACGACAATGCTATCACCCATTGTTCCAAAGTTGTACCATACAGAATCAGCTTGAATAAGGGGAACGCTTTCGTACAGGTCAGCCGTATAAACTTTATTTTTGTGCAACTTTTTTACATACGGCAGTTCATGAATAGCGCTCATCATGATCCTTGGGACTTGTGCATTTATACCGAAGAAAACTCTGTAAATGCCTTCTGTAAATTCAGGTTGTGGCAATGGTGCTTTGTGGTTTTGTGATATCTTATAAAAGAGATTTAAAACATCATCTTCAAAATCATCAAATCGGTTGGTGTAGAAAGATTGCGTTTTGTCAGAATCGGGATTGTTTTTCTTCTCTATAAAGTAGGGTGGTTCAGTAAATTCAACAATAATATCTTCAACTTCTGCAGGATCATATTCAATGATAACGGGATCTTCATCCCTGGTTTGAATGATGCGGTATTGACATCCTTCTCTTTTCTCGAACTCGAATGTTTTTTGATTCTGACATGTGTTTACAGCAGGGGTACAAAACAATTGAACTGAAATTGTTAGTATGACTAAAATTAAACCCGGAACCTTTAAATACTTCATGTTATCCTCCTGTCTTAGGTTGTCCTCCAGTCTTGAATTGATTTTTGAAAATCATAACTAAGTTGTCAAATTTATTTTTTTTACTGCTTTGAAACAAAGGTCGTGATATTTGATGGAATAGTCTAAAATATTTGACAAAGGATTGGGTGCTTAAAAATGTAGCGAACTCACGGGCCAGTAACTCAGTGGTAGAGTATCGCCCTTTTAAGGCGAGAGTCGAAGGTTCGAATCCTTCCTGGCTCACCATTTGTATCAGCATTTTTTGAGGCCCCATCGTCTAACGGTTAGGACTCAGGATTTTCATTCCTGCAATAGGGGTTCGATTCCCCTTGGGGTCACCATTTGTGATTTCTTGCGAGAAATATCTCGTAAGTGCCTTAAAATTTGGGTAGTTAGGGGGGTTCGATAACTCTTTGGGGCTTGATACTTTTTCTAATAAAAAAGCCGCCACAAACGTGACGGCTCTATTCAATTTAGCAATAAAAGATGGATTGAACTAATTTATTTTTGATATGGTTTTCAGTTCTGTATTATAGTAATAACCCCATTCGCCCATTGCTGCTAATGCCTGGGCTGGATCGTTGTAGAGTGGCAACAGGTTCATCTCAGAGGGATCATAGAGAGCTTCACCAACCATATTTCTCAGTAAGATGGGATAATACGTTTCATCATTGAGCCAGTCTGCTTCCCACCAGGTAACTGAGTCGAAGAAATGATCCAATACTGCCCTATAAGCTCTTTTAGCCTGCTCTCTTGCATTTTGACTACCACCCACAGTATACAATTCATGTAGTGACATTGCACAGAAGTATTGATATTCACCTGTTGGACTTTTTGCTAGTATAGTAGCCCATAAATAAAATTGAGATTTTGCAGACGGGCATTCATCATAGAGATCCCACACATTCCCCATATACACATTTGCATCCGCATAGGGATTTTCAGGATCTGTTAAGATGTCTGTATTAGGATAGACCCCTTCATCTGCACCATATAAGGTGAGTTCATAATCCGTGGGCAGTTCAATAATATTAACAATAGTACCATTTTTTCGGTCACAAGCAGATAGGAGAACAAGGAGTATGATAACACTTACCATGATCGCTATTGATTTTATTCTCATTTTATCTCCTGTAAAATTTTGATTTTGCATATATTACTCCTAAAAATCGATTTTAAAGTACACACCGGTTTGGAATTCATAATCATTCATTTCATCACTGTTTTCATTTCCTGGTGAGTTTTCATCAAGGGTTCTGAATATAGTCTTGAAGCCTAATCTGCTTGAGAATTCTTCATTAAGGAAATTGTCGATGAGTACCGAATAATCAAACATGAATTGATAGGGGAAAGTGATGTTGAACTGTCGGTACCAGTCGTATGGTCCCCAAGCATTCTTCTTTGCATACGCAGAAATGATGTGTTTTTTATTGATCACAAATTTCGTATCAAGCGAGTAGTATTGCGGAGATTTTCGTTCAGGATTTCCTGTAGATTGCTGTTTGCCAGCTTCGATATTAGTAATTATTTTCAGATTACGACTGGGATTCATAATGAATCTACCTTTTGCCAACCAGACATTTGCTTTTGGCAGTCCTCCGGAAAATGGAACATTAGTTTTACCTTGCTGATAATAGAAAAGATATGCATCGGTATCAGTATCATAACGAGTGTAATTTCCACCAATACTGAACGCCAGACCAGCATCTTCCCGATAGTCACTATCCCAAGCATAGAAATAACTTGCCGGAGTAGGATCATATGTCAAGAAGAATTCGCCTGAGGTTGCTTCTCTATTATCCAAAACTGCGAATGGATCACTATCGCTGTTGCGTGGAGAAAGACCCGGATAGAAATTTGTTCCATTAGTGTAGGGTTCAATACTGGGATTAGGGCCGATCAGATTTTGTCTGTACAGGAACCGTGGCAAGAGCCAGAAGTTGCCAACAGGCAGCAAAAATCCACCTTCATAGACTATTTTATTACCAAGGGCTGAATAGGGCATCGTAGTATCGAATTCTCTTAATGGATTTCCAGCATTTGCAACCAATCCTGCATAGGTGAAGGATGCATCGATCAATGCTCCACCAAAGATATTATACGTTACCTTAGCTTTTATACCCTGGGTATCCTCAAATTTGATCTTATCTTCGTATATTGTGGTGTCTCCATCAACATAATAGAATTTCTCATCTAGTCTTTCGCTGCCAGAAAAGAGATAACCAATCTCGACTTTTGTTTTTGGGATTACTTCTGTTTCCATACACAATGTCGTCTGACGTGTTGCACGTGATGTGGCTTCTGTCGCAGTTGCAGAAGCATTTGCTCTCACAAAATCCTCGGCATGTATCAAAGTATATTTGAAGAGATTGTTGCCAAAGTCATATTTTATCATAGCCTTGGGATTTGCTCCCCAATAGACTTCCGGTCCTGCTACAATAGTGAGTCCTGGCATGAATTTTTTTCCAATAAATTCTAATCCGTATGGTGCTTTTGCATTCCAGATATCCATTCCTTCCATATCTGTTGCTTCATACATCAGCCCATAGAAGTCACCTTTATAACCCCAATGGAACCGTGGAACATGATAGAACATTGAGAGATCAAAATTCTCAGTGCTGTAATTAGCATCAAAGCTATAGATTTCTATCCTCTCATTATCTTTTATTTCTTTAGTCGTATTGACTTCCAGACCATCATCATTGAGTTCAGTAATCACAGAGGTATAATATTCACCTCTTTTTCCATAATATTGTTCGAGTTTCTTATCAACAACGTTCCCCAAGATGTTTAGTGTAAAATTCCCCCAAATCTTACTCGTAGGTTGAAAATCGAAATCAAGAAAGAGCATTTCACCATCTGAGAAGTCAAGTCCGTTCTTTCCATTCTTTTCTATATCTCGAGATTTACCATTGAAAACCAGATCACCTTCAAGACTTCCGCCACTTAAATGAATAGCATCATTTTTCTTTTTTTCTTCTTGCAGCAATCTTACATCACCAGTTAGAGACATTACTTTCATGTCTATATCATCTATGAATTCATTCATCGTGGTCTTATCCACTTTATATGGGTCAATGCTCCAAATATTTGAAAGGACATCATAGGCTGCACGTGGTCTTGCGGTATAGACACCATCATCATTAGGATCACCTAATGCGCAGATGCCGTACCATTCTTCGTTCATATTATTACGACCTTTAACAAAGTCAAATGAGTAACCACCGTTACTCCATGAGGCGTGTTTATCATGCACATAGAGATTTTCTACCTGAAGATACTTCCACCATTCATCGCGCCATTCAAATATACATCCACCGATAACATTTCCCTCTTCACCTTTCCCGTAACTTTTGTTATAAATTTCCTGCCAATTTCCCTTGATTATCTCTGCTTGTGCTTTTTGATCTTCTTGATTAGTAAGAGCGTTAAAAGCATCACTTCCAAACTCAGTTAACATAACTGGTAGATCAAGTTCTTTATCTACTCTCTCCCACATGTCGGTAAAACTAATTCCCCGATAAGAATTTACGCCCAGAATATCAAGGTCTGGACAATATTCAACAATTAGATCCAGGTATTGGATATCACCATTAACGATAGAAAACGGGTGATTATGGTCTATTTCTTTTCCTGCATGAATGATCTCGTTGAATAAACTATACAGGGATTTTGCTTTTTCTCTATGCTGTTCACCTACTGGCAGGTCTTCAATTTCAAAACTGGACCATTCTAGACCATAGTTGCTTTCGTTACCAAGGGCGAACATGAGTACACCTGGCGTGTCTTTATACTGTTTAACAAGTTCCAGTATATCTCGCTTTAAAGTTTGCCGAGTGAGTTCGTCAGAATAGTTTGTTCTTTCAATCCATGCTCCTCCGATATTATATCCATATCTGCCCATCAAATGATTCACGATAGTCATGATGCCATGCTTTTCGTAGATATAGGTTATCCATTTTGGAGGAATAAGCCCGAATGAACGAATGGTGTTAATACCAGCTTTTGTCATTAAATTACACTCATAATCAAGGGTTTTCATGATTTGCTCATCAGTGTTAGCCCATAGATTATAGGCGTAATTCTCACCTTTGGGTGTGTAGCCCCACACGACACCTTTGATGAAAAAGTCTTTACTATCAACTTGTAATTTCCATCCAAGATTATCATGATACGTCGTTACCTTTTCTGGTGTTGATGCATAAATGACCGTATAAATACATAAGAAAACAACTGTCAGAAAAAAACTGATCAACCTTTTTTGTTGCGTTTCACTACTTAATTTAATCATAGTCTTTCACTCCGTAAGCTATTGCATTATTTTAAGTTGAATGCTATATAGCAATATTCATATCATGAAAAAAAATCTGTCAAGAAATTACAAATTTATGAAAACCTTTTGATTTTATGTGTATGTGCTGGGCTGTATATATTTGAAGAAATGCTTGGAAAACTTTATCAAAAAGGGGTACAGGAATCACGCATAATTAACTGTGCTGGAAGGATTTTGTGCTCATAGTCAAGCTCATTTCCGTTAATGGAATCAATGAGCATACTGACTGCTTTTTCAGCCATAGTTCCTATTGGAGCAGCATTTGTGGTGAGTGTTGGAAAAACCTTCGATGCAACTTCTATATCATCGAAACCAATAATGCTGATATTATTAGGAATTTGCAGACCTTTTTCTTGGATCACTTTCATTGCTCCAATAGCCATTGAATCATTTGCGCATATTATAGCAGTGGGAGGTTTTGGTAAGGATACGAAGTAATCCCCAGCAGCTTCTCCAGATTCATAAGAGTAATCTCCTCTATAGATTAATGATTTATCGTGTGGTGATCCGTTTGCCGATACTGCCTTTTTGTATCCGAGAAGCCTGTCCTTGGAAACGTCAGAATCCATGAGACCGGTAACAAAACCAATGCGTTTATGCCCGAGGGATAAAAGGTATTCAGCAGATTGATAGCAGCTGTTAAAATTATCTATTGTTACAGAAGGAATAGATTTATCTGCTGCAATATTATCAAGGAGTACGACAGGAAAATACTTTTTAACTTCTTGAATATCATCTTCAATTCTAGGAAAGCAACAGATGATGACACCATCAATCTTTTTCTGATTTTTTAGTGGGTTTAGATTATCAAAATCTGTAAACAGAGATATCGTATATCCATTCTTTCTCACAGTTTCTTCAAGTGCCTTAAAAACTAGTGAATAATATGGGCTGGAGACACCTTGTTTAATGCCTTTATCCAAGAAAAAACCGATATTCCGGGTTACTTTTGGGCTCATTTTTCTACGGCTTACAAATGTTCCTTTGGTTGTGAGTTTATGTAAAATACCTTCCTCAACCAACTCATTCACAGCCTTGCGCACCGTCATGTAGGATGCGTTAAGTTCCTTTGCAAGAACTCTTTCTCCTGGAATTTTTTCAGTATAGTTTCCATTCTGAATATCTTCTTTAATCTTATCCTTTATATTCACGTATTTTAGAGTAGGTTTGCTCATCGAGATCCTTATATTCTTATTTATTAATAATATTATTTATTATATTTGATTCATTAATAATATAGCAGAAGAAAATTCCACGGCTGATATTATAGTGAAATAATTATCATTGCTATAGATCATATGGATACTAAAAAAGAATTTCAAATATAATTTAGTCAAGTAAACAATAAATAAATGTTTTTGATAAATATGCTATTATATCTATAGATATTGGATGCCAATTGATTGTTTGTAAGGGAACGATGAAGATAATTTTTTAAGTTTTTCTAAAAAAAATTGACAAAAGAATTTGAAATTAATAGAAATTGCTATATAGCATTGATAGCTCGAAATAAAAAAATACTTCAATAAAGGGAGTTTAGCAATGAGAAATATAAGTTTTGTTTTGATTGCTGTGTGTTTAATTATACTTTTTAATGGATGCGATAGGATCACTGATCCTGACCCGATACCAGATCCTACACCTTCAGCCGATTATGAATTAGTATGGTCGGATGAGTTCGATCAGAGGGCAACCACTCTTGATGAAAGTAAATGGAATTACGATCTTGGCTATGGTAATGAAGGGTGGGGAAATGATGAATGGCAACTGTATACTGACGATGTAGAAAATATTAAAGTAGAAAATGGCAATATGGTTATTACTGCGGTCTGGGATTCAACACAATTTCTCGAACCTGGAAAACGAGACGGTTCCATCACTTCTGCTCGTGTTAATACAAAAAACAAATTTTCTATGAAATATGGAAAAATTCAGGCACGAATAAAACCTCCTACGGGTAATGGGATGTGGCCTGCGTTCTGGATGCTTGGAAATGATTATGATGTTGTTGGCTGGCCCCATTGTGGAGAAATAGATATCATGGAAATAAGTCCGTTTATCTACAATGACAAAACTGCTATGTTTACTTTACATTGGTGGGATGATGTGGACTCGACTAATGCATCTTATGGTACTACAAAACTATTCAATGTCTCATTATCAGATGATTATCATATCTTCGAGGTTGAATGGGATCAGCAAAGGATCATCGGCAAAGTTGATGGAATCATGTATTTCGTAAAAGTGCTTGAACAGGGAACGATGGATGAGTTTTTCCGAAAATTCTTTATTATATTAAACATTGCTGTTGGTGGATCCCTGGGTGGACCTCCAGATGCAACCACTGAGTGGCCTCAACATATGTATGTAGATTGGATCAGAGCTTATCAAAAAGCTGAGAAACCAATTGAAACCTTTGGTATCTTTACTGATCTTACTCCTGTTGATGATGGTTTGACGATCGGTGTAGATGCTGAAATATATGTGTGGGAAAATACCCTTACAACAGGGACGATACCACCTTATGAAGGGGATAATGTGATATCCTGGGCAACAACCGGAGCTGGATGGTTTGGTGGTGGAATAAGCTCTAATCTGCCAGCAGATCTATCCCTTTTCGAAGGTGGAAATGTTAAATTTATGATAAAGATTCCTGCAGATGTAAATTTTAAGATCGGGATCAATGACTTGCAAGGTATAGAGAATTACGTAAACTTCCCTGCCAATCAAACAACATACGGTTTAGTGAGAGATGGTGAATGGGGACGAGCAACAATTCCAGTAGAAGACATTAAGGGTGGGGTTGATCTTGAAATGCTGAAATATGAATTCATCATTCTTGAGCAAAACGGTGCTCAATGTGAATTTGCACTGGATGACATCTATTGGGATGGTGGTGGTACCGCAATCAGCAACGTTCATTTTGATGAAGATACCTACACAACCGATGCAACAAATGCAACTATTTCTGTGCTTGATGAAGGAGCTGCTGATTCGCTTGTTTTCGTTACTGTTGATAACGGGACAGACACCATTAGCATAAACATCACGCTCAATGGAAGCGGTAATGGAACAGGAACATTGAATTTTGGTCCCACAAGTGATGAAACTGATACCATCGAAATACAAGATGGTGATACACTTACCGTCACCTACTTTGATGCGCAGGGAAATGTAAAAACAGATACTGCAAGTATAGTGACCGGAGAGATCGAAACATTCGGAATATTCACTGACCTTACTCCTGTGGATGCTGGTATACACGTAGGTGAAAATGCGGAAATATATGTGTGGGAAGGAACGCTTACAGCTGGAACTATCCCACCATATGAAGGAGATAATGTTATCTCTTGGGAAACCACAGGATTGGGATGGTTCGGTGGAGGAATTGCATCATATCAGCCAGTTGATCTGTCTGGTTTTGAACCGGGATATATTAAATTCATGATTAAAATTCCGGCTAATGTCACTTTTAAGATCGGTATCAATGATACACAAGGACATGAAAACTATGTCGAATTCCCGGCAAATCAAACAACTTATAATCTTATAAGAAATGGAGAATGGGGACAGGCTGCAATACCGGTAGTTGATATCAAAGGTAGCGTTAATCTGGAAATGTTAAATTATGAGTTTATGATCTTAGAACAAAACGGAACTCAATGTGCATTTGGAATAGATGACATCTACTGGGATAAAACTGGAGTACCTTTTAGCAATGTAAGTTTTAATTCCGCGAGTTACTTGATTGATGATACTGGAGCCATGATAACAGTTATCGATGAATTAGCGGTAAACAGTCTTGTTACAGTTACGGTGGATAATGGCACTGAAACGATCTCAGTAGATGTTCAGCTTGATGCTGCGGGTGAAGGTTCTTCAAACATAAATTTTGGTCCCACAAATGATGACACCGATACTATTGCGATAACTGAAGGTGGAACAATTACGGTTACGTATATTGACAACAATGGTATTACAATAACTGATTCTGCTGACATTGAAAACGGATCTGGTTCAGAAACTGCAGGAATTTACTCAGAATCACACACTGATCCGATGATTCCATATTCTCAGATCATCAACAGTGCTGACTGGAGTGGAAATTCTACCGTGCCCGATGAACAAGGTACGGCAGTAACACCAGTAGATGGGACATACGTTCTTTCTGTAAATTTCGAAGCAGGTGGAGCTACATATGGTGGTATATCTTTTGATTTCGGAAGTGCTGATATCTCATCTTATGAAACCCTGATCTTAAGTATTGATAAATCAGCTATGTCTGGTCTTGTACATTTAGGTGTTAAATTGGAGGATAACTCAGCGGGTAATACTGAGGTGAACATCTCATCATACACACCGACGATCAAGGGGAACTGGGCAACATATGAGATTCCATTATCACATTTCACAGTTCCTGATCTTACAGATCTTAAATACCTTGGACTCTGGAACCCCAAAGATAGTGGAAATAATCTGCTTTTCAGCACGCTCTATTTCGATGATATGTATTTAGAACAATAATAAAAAAGGATAAATTGATGAAAAGAGAAAGAGTTGAATCATCTAATAGCAGAAATTTAGTACCATTTGGACAGAAAGTTTCTTTTGGATTAGGAATGTTTGCCAATCAAATGTTTCCTGCTGTCCTGGGTATATTTATGGTGGTCTTGGTCCAGGATCTGGGCTTCCCGGGCTGGATGTGGGGAATTTTATTTTTCCTGCCAAGGATATTTGACGCGATTACGGATCCCATCATGGGTTTTATTTCGGACAACACCAGATCAAAATGGGGCAGACGAAGACAGTATGTCTTTATTGGTGCCATCATCATAGGCGTTGCTTTTGTTGTTATGTGGCAGTTGTACAGTGAGAATGGAGTAAATTACAACTTTATTTATTTCCTTCTCTTTTCATTTGTTTTTTATCTAGGTCTAACTATTTTTAGTGTGCCTTACGTTGCCATGGGCTATGAAATGAGCAGCGATTACCACGAACGCACAAGCATTATGGCCGTTGCCCAATGGATCGGCCAGTGGGCCTGGGTTATTGCTCCCTGGTTTTGGGTTATCATGTACAATCAGAAGTGGTTCCCGTCAGCTGATGTCGCTACAAGGAAACTTGCGGTATGGGTGGGGATCATTTGTATGTTGTTTGCTATGGTTCCAGCATTATTTCTGAAAAGCAGATCTACAGTTCATGAACACTACTCTCCTCTTAACTTAAAATCAATCAAGGGTAGTTTATTAGAAATTTTTTCAAACTTTAAGGAAGCATTTAAGATTCCTCAGTTTGTAAAATTATGTTTATCAACGTTTTTTATATTTAATGCATTTAATACTATTGCAGCGTTTTCATTCTTTATCATAGTCTATTATTTGTTTAGTGGAAATGCAGGGGCTGCTGGAGTTTGGCCTACACTTTTCGGTAGCTTGGCTTCATTAGTAACTACTTTTTTAGTTATTCCCATTGTTGCCCGTATGTCCAGGCTATTGGGCAAAAAAAGAGCGTTCATCGTATCGCAGAGCATATCAATCATCGGATATATTCTGTTGTGGTTTCTTTTTGTTCCAGGGAAACCTTACATGTTTATCCTAGCGCTTCCTTTCTTTTCCTTTGGAATTGGAAGTTTATTTACCTTGATGATGTCGATGACTTCAGATGTGATGGATCTGGATGAGTTAAATTCTGGAAAACGTCGTGAAGGGGTATTTGGTGCTATTTATTGGTGGATGGTCAAGTTTGGCTTCGCTATCGCAGGATTATTAAGTGGTGTTATTATGTCAGTAGTAGGATTTGATGCCAGTGCTGCTACGCAAACTGAGGGTGCCATAATAGGATTGAGGATTTTTTATTCCGGATTGCCAATACTGGGTACGCTTACCGCCATTTTACTGATGCGTAAATATGATTTAACTGAAGAACGTGCAAATGAGATTCGAGCTGAACTGGAAAAACGTCACGCTCAGAAAACTGAAGTTGAAGAACTCGATTTAGAGAAATCTTAGGATATATTAGATGCGAAAGAATATATTTAAAACATTAGTTTTCAGTATTCTTTTAATATCACTTTTCGGTTGTGGAGTAAATAGTAGTAAAAAACTTAACTCCACATCCGAAATTTTGCTTACTTCAGCTACTGGAGAAAAACTTGCAGAACAAAAAAATGTTAGTTTTCAATCTGGAAAGGCAACCGGAAATGTAATACAAATCTTTCCTGATAGCTTAAAACAAACTATCGAAGGCATCGGCAGTTCTTTCACAGAATCTTCTGCTTTTGTTTTAGCTCATCTGGATGAACAGAAAAGACAGGAAGTGATGGAAAATATCTACGGGGAAAATGGAGCAAATTTCTCTTTGACCCGTACACATATCGGAGCTTGCGATTTTACAGTTAAAGGCAAATATTCCTATGATGATGTAACAGGTGATACAGAATTGAAAAGCTTCAGTATCGAAGAAGATTTAGCGGGATTCCAGAAATCTGAATTTCCGAAAATTCAAGATGAGAAGTTTGATCTTCTACCGATGATCAAACAGGCTTTGGAGATTAAAGCAAATCAGAAAGACCATGAACTCAGAATAATTGCTTCAGCCTGGACAGCTCCTCCCTGGATGAAGGATATCGAAGAATGGTATATTCCTGGTTCTGAGGAAAACAACTGGCAGGGAACTGGCGGAGCACTCAAACCGGAATATTATTCTACATATGCAGATTACATTTCAAATTATCTCAATGCATACAAAGTAAGTGGTGTAGATATTTGGGGAATAACACCTGTAAATGAACCACATGGCAATAATGGGCAGTGGGAAAGTATGCACTTCTCACCAGAAACACAAAATGAATTTATTAAGAAATGTTTGGGTCCCAGATTAAGAGAAAGTGATCTCGCCGATGTAAAACTACTCATTTATGATCAAAATCGTGATGGACTTGAACATTGGGCTGAGGTGATCCTTTCAGATCCGGAAACCCAACCTTACGTGTATGGAGCAGCAGTACACTGGTATGAGAGTACTTATAAAGTGTATGAAGATGTTTTGGATCGAGTGCATGATAAATATCCTCAATACAAAATTATTCATACTGAAGGATGCATTGATGATCTCGGTAAAGACCCACCAAATGGTGTAACTGACCCGGTGGGATACAAAGAAAAAAATTGGTTCAATAATGATGAATTCTGGTGGAACAAAAATGCTACTGATTGGGCTTATTCAGTTACCTGGCAGGGAGTGAATGCTGACGATCATCCTATTTATGTGCCAGTTCATAGGTATGCACGAAATATCATTGTGAGTATCGATCACTGGGTAAGTGGTTGGATCGATTGGAATATTATTCTTGATAAACAAGGTGGACCAAATCATGTAGGAAATTTCTGTGGTGCACCCATCATGATAGATACTGATGCAAGGAAGGTCTATTATACACCAATCTTTTATGTGCTTGCTCAATTCAGCCGTACGATCCGACCTGGAGATAAAGCAGTCGCAATAGAGCAATATACACCAGGACTTAGCGAGGATGATATGCATGCTTGTGCCACTATTAATGAAGACAATATGTTGAGCGTGCAACTTTTAAATACGACAACTAGAGCCATTACATATAATTTACAGATACATGATAAGTATGCAGAGATCATGATCGACGCAAATTCAGTTCAAACTGTACAGGTTCAACTTTAGAGAGTTACTATGAGAAAGTATGTATTACTAATCCTGCTCATAACAATTTCAGTAATGATATTGATTTCATGCAGCACGAGTACAACTCTCGAACAAATTCGAACAAAACTGGAATCCAAAGAGCAATTTGAGCAAAAAGATCCAACATCAATACGCGAATTTGAGCCTTACCTGAATGGAAGTTGGATTGGGAATGCTGTTGCCTATAGTTGTTATCGGGGAGGACAAGCACCAGGAATCAAGGGACCGACAAAACAAGAGATCCTCGAAGATTTGAAGCTCATAAAAAAGTATTGGAATTTAATTCGCATCTACAATGCCGATGACGATGCTGAACGTATCCTGAGTGTTATCCAGGAACATGATCTTTCGATTAAGGTTATGCTGGGTGTATGGCTCGAGAATGAAGAGGAAGATTCTGTTAAAAGAGAAAATAACATAACCAATGTAGTGAGATCAATTGAATTGACTAATAAATATCCTGGAATAATTATCGCTGTTAATGTGGGTAATGAGACACAAGTTTTTTGGTCCTGGCATAGAATGAATACGCAAAACCTGATCCACTATATCAGAGCGGTTAGAAATAATATCACACTTCCTGTTACTACTGCAGATGATTACAATTTTTGGAACAAACCAGAGAGTGAAATTATAGCAGATGAAGTTGATTTTATCGTTACTCATATTTACCCCTTATGGAATGGGAAGACATTGAATAATGCAATTCTATGGTTGGATTCAATATATCAAGATGTACAGAGTAAACATCCCGAACAACAAATAATCTTAGGTGAAATAGGCTGGGCAACTCAATACAATCCTGATAAAAAAGGAGAGGGTGAACAAGGTTCACTTGTAAAAGGTGAAGTTAGTATTCTTGCACAGGAAAAATTTCTAATCAATCTCAATAATTGGATTGACCAAAATCAGATTACTACTTTTCTTTTTGAGGTTTTTGATGAGCCTTGGAAAGGTGGTGGTGATAATTCAGGACCCACCGAAATTGAAAAAAACTGGGGTGTTTTTTATGAAGATCGTACCCCGAAAGAATCATTTAAGAACTTTTTGCTATATAAAACTAGTGCAGATGGCAACATGGAATTTAATATTTTACGAAAATGAAAAGTAATACTGAATTAGAAAATCAAAATAATTCACAAATGGAATCTTTGTTTGGTGGAGACCCAATCAAGATTTCAATAACAAGAAAATATGACAAACCCTAAAAAGGAGAAAAAATGAAAAAAACAATTAAGTTGTTTGTTATTACTTTGTTCTTACTCTCAATGAGCACTATTGCGTTTGCACAAAACGCACCAATTGATTTTGAACCAGGTGGATATGGAGCTGACTGGACATGGACAGTATTTGAAAATGATACAAATCCACCAGTTGAGATCATAGCTAATCCCGATGTCTCAGATCCAAATACATCAGCAACCGTTGCAAAATTTACTACACTGCAAACAGGTCAACCCTGGGCAGGATGCGAAACATTACACGGTTCTGATATCGGAACGTTTACCCTGGACCAAACAAACTGTACAATTAAAATTATGGTCCACAAACCTGTAATCAGTGATGTAGGTATCAAATTGGTGAAACCTGATGGCTGGTCGATGGGAGAAATTAAAGTTGCGAATACCCTCGTAGATGGATGGGAAGAGCTTACATTTGACTTCTCTAGCCAAGTATCAGATGGATATGATCAAATAGTAATTTTCCCGGATTTTGATTTGGCAGGCAGAACCCAAGATAATATTTGTTATTTCGATAATATCACATTCTCTGAACAAGTTATCCCACAAGGCCCCACCGATCCTGCCCCAACTCCAACCCATGATCCAGATGATGTATTTTCTATTTATAGTGATGCTTATACCAATCTTGCAAATACGAACTTCAATCCGAATTGGGGACAATCTACTGTTGTAACAGTAAATTATCAAGTGAGTGGAGATAACACCTTAAGATATCAAGCGCTTAATTACCAAGGAACGAACCTTGGTAGTGTTGATGGTGGAGTCCCTCAGGATGTGTCTGAATATGATTATCTTCATGTAGACTTTTGGACTACGAATGCTACAACTTTGAATTTCTTCGTAATTGATCAGATCCCAGGCGAAGTGTCTTATTCATTGCCAATAACAACTGGAGAATGGGTGAGTGTAGATATTCCTTTGAGTTATTATTCAACTGGCGGAGAAGACCTGACTGATATACATCAATTCAAGATTGATGGTGGTGATGGTTCAAGCACAGAAGTGTGGTTTGATAACTGGTATTTCTATAAAGAGGTTGGTATTGATGATCCCGTCTCTCCAACATCTCTTCTTGTAAAGAATCATCCAAATCCTTTCAAGCAAAGTACAACGATCAAGTTCTCTTTAACAGAACCTGGCCATGTTGAGCTTAAGGTTTATGATACCAAGGGTCGATTTGTTGAGACACTTGTTGATGATGATAGATTGCCAAATACTTATCAACTTACCTGGAATGTTGATGACGCAAAATCCGGTATTTATTTCTACCGTCTAACAGTTAATGGGAAAATGATCGATACTAAGAGTATGATCATATTGAAGTAATAATCAATTTTCAGCCGGTACATATCTTTGTGCCGGCTGTTTTTTTAGTATTGGGTTTATTCTCAAAGTATAAGGACGAAATCTTGAATCCTGAGATTGATATGCATTACCAGTTAAATACAAAGGGTGAGTTTGTTATCATTGATTATAACTCATCCAAACTATTCTCAAGTTTCTTCCCTGGAGTTGCCGGCAAAAACGGCATTCCCATGTGGACGTTTTACGTAAATCGCGGACAATGCATTTGCAGCATGGGGGTGGAAGGAAAACATCATCCGGTCATGGAATTTCTTCCTGCGAATTGGGCTTATAATCTAGTTTCAAGTCAGGGCTTTAGAACATTTGTAAAACTGCCCGATCATCCCTCGCTCAAATTCTATGAACCATTCCAAAACAATTTACGGGATAAAGATATGCATCGAACACAGCGTATGATCATAACATCTTTCCAATTGAGGTTGGAAGAAATGAATCATACTCTGGGGCTTAAATTTACAATTGAGTATTTTAATATACCTCAAGATAATTATGCTGGACTTGTTCGCAAGCTGTATATAGAAAATCTGAATAATGAACACATCAAAATTGAAGGTCTCGATGGACTGCCACTTATTATTCCCTACGGTCTTGATGATTATGGCCTTAAACATATGAGACGATTAGTAGAAGCATTTGTTGAAGTTACCAATTACGATACTAAAGTACCTTTATTTAAAGGGAAGGTGAAGCCTGCAGATCGGCCTGATGTGGTAAGGATAAAGAAAGGGAATTTTTATATTGGTTTTGATAATGATTCAAAACTGGTTACTCCAATCGTTGATCCAGTGAAAATTTTTGGAAAGCGGGGTGATTACAATTATCCTGAAAATTTCTTAAAATCATCATCAGAGAATTTGATCAATGGACAGATTTTTGAGAATCGTTTGCCGTGTGCGATGGGTGTTATTACTACTAACCTCGCAGCAGGTGAATCATTCACATATACATCGATTATTGGTCATGCAGGATCTGTTCAGGAATTGAATGAACTGGTACCTAAAATTACTAATCAAGAATACATTGAGAATAAAGCAACTGAAAACAAGAATATAGTTAAAGCATTAAGTCAACAAAATTTTATTTGTAGTTCGGAACCTGTTCTGAACCTTTATGCCAGACAGAATTTTATAGATAATACTCTGCGTGGTGGATTTCCCTACACAATAAAAGGTAAAGAGAGTTCTACAACCCTGCATCTCTATTCACGCAAACATGGCGATTTGGAAAGGGATTATAATGATTACCGCCTCAATCCGACACCGTATTCTCAGGGAAATGGGAACTTTCGGGATGTGAATCAAAATCGTAGATGCGATATCTTTTTCAATCCGGATGTGCAGGAAGGAAACGTTGAACATTTTTACAATCTGATCCAGTTGGACGGTTTTAATCCACTTGTGATAAAAGAAGTCCGTTTCACAGTTTTAAATCAGGAAAAGCTGAAAAACATACTGGCCGAATATCTTGGTTGTGAAAAAATAGAAATTGTGAGTACATTTTTACAACAACCATTTGCCCCCGGTGAATTGTTGCTTTTCCTAAGAGAGCAAAAAATTGATGTTACAGATGATATTGATACCTTCATCGGTGATGTTCTCGGGGTTTGTAAAAAGAACTATGGTACTCAATATGGAGAAGGTTTCTGGACAGATCATTGGACGTATAATCTGGATCTTCTGGAAAATTATCTGGCTGTATATCCTGACAAAAAATATTATATCTTATTCGATAAGAAATCATTCTCGTTTTATGATAATCCTCATCGTGTTCAATCCCGAGATGATAAATATGTGATCTGGGATGGAAAAGCCATACAACTGAGTTCGGTTGTTTTTGATGATGAAAAAGATTTATTAATCAAGCAGCGTACTTTAAACCAAAACAAGGTTCATACGAATTTTGGGAAAGGTGATGTTTATTATACGAACCTATTCACTAAAATACTTTCTCTGCTTGTTAACAAATTTGCTTCTTTGGATGCTGAAGGAGTCGGTGTAGAAATGGAAGCAAATAAGCCGAACTGGTATGATGCGTTGAATGGTTTGCCTGGTTTACATGGTTCCAGTATCAGTGAAACTCTGGAAGTTAAACGACATATTTTATTCCTTTTAGAGTCCTTTGAAGAACTTGATCTAGAAGGTCAGAATTTGTTGGTTTTCGAAGAAATGAAAGAGTTTTTGAACGAACTCCATAATCTTCTAAGGACGCAATTAACTCCCTTTGAATTCTGGGCTAAATCTGCATCTATTAAGGAAGAATATCGTGAAAAGACTCGATTGGGAATCAGCGGTAAAGAAGTAGTATTATTAAAAGATGATATAATTGTTTTTCTACAAGACGGTCTAAAAAAACTGGATGTAGGTATCAAAAAGGCGTGGAACAAAAAGGATAATGTGATCTCTACATATTTCATTAACGAACCTGTTGAATACGAAGAAATAAAGCTATCTGATTCTAATGGAAATCAAATTTTGAAGCGAAATGCAAGGGAAATGCCGTGCATTAGAATAAAAAAGTTCAAGCAAAGACCATTACCTCTATTTCTGGAAGGACCGGTTCATTACTTGCGTTGTAATACAAACAAGGAACATGCCGAAACATTTGCAACCAATATTAAAAAAAGCGGATTGTTCGACACTAAGCTGAAGATGTATAAAGTGAATGAATCTCTGGAAGATCAGCCACCTGAAATTGGTCGTGCTAGAACTTTTACTCCAGGTTGGTTTGAGAATGAATCTATCTGGCTGCACATGGAGTATAAATACATGCTGGAATTGATGAGGAATGGTCTTTATAAACAGTTTTACGATGATTTCAAAAATGTTTTTGTTCCTTTTATGAAACCCGAAGTATATGGTAGAAGCATTCTGGAAAACTCATCCTTTATTGTAAGCAGTGCAAATTCAGATCCATCATTACATGGTAACGGATTTGTCGCAAGGTTGAGTGGAGCGACTGCTGAATTCATTAATATCCTGATGTTCATGGTAATCGGGCAGAAACCGTTTGAAGTTGATAATAATGAGCTTCAGTTTTGTTTGAAACCTGCGCTTCCTGGTTGGCTATTCACCAGGAAACCGTACAGTAAAAGATTATTCCTGCATGATAACTGGCAGGAAGTAGAATTTAAAGAAAACACATTCAGCTTTATGTTCTTAGGTGAAATTCTCGTTACGTATCACAATCCGAACAGAAAGGATACTTTTGGTGTCAATGCTGTGGTACCTGCATCTTGGAAATTAATCGATGAAGAAGGAAATATAGAGATAATCAAAGATAACAAAATAAAAGGTGATATTGCTGAAAAAATCCGAAGAAGAGAGATAAAACGGATTTATGTAAATTTAAATTGAAAATGGAGAATGTATAATGAAAGATATTGAAGTTAGAATTTCTGAGTTATTAGTGAAAATGACTCTTGATCAGAAAGTAGGACAGATCGTCCAGCCGGAAAGGCAATTTGTTACCCCGCAAGAAGTAAAGAAATATCATATTGGTTCAGTTCTCAGTGGTGGCGGATCGGTTCCCGGTGATAACAAGCCGGATGATTGGATAAAAATGAATGATGCTTACTGGGAAGCTTCCATGGAAGAAGACGAAGAGCATCTGGCAATTCCGATCATCTATGGAGTGGATGCAATCCATGGAAACACAAACGTGAAAGGGGCAGTTGTTTTCCCGCATAATATCGGATTAGGTGCAGCTAATGATCCTGACTTGCTGGAAAGAATTGCTGCTGTTACTGCCAAGGAGATCGCAGCAACGGGCGTTGAATGGACTTTTGCTCCAACACTTGCAGTGGCTCGTAACGATCATTGGGGTAGAACGTATGAAAGCTATTCCGAAGACCCTAAAATTGTCTGCGATTACGCCCCCAGATTTGTTAAGGGACTGCAAGGAAATTATGGGGAAGAAAACGTGATCGCCTGTGCTAAACACTGGGTTGGTGACGGAGCAACACTGCATGGAATTGATCAGGGAGATATGTGTATCAGTGAACATGAATTACGTAGAATTCATGTTCCTCCTTACAAAGCTGCGATAGATGCTGGTGTGCTGACTGTGATGGTTTCGTTGAGCAGCTGGTATGGAGAGAAGTGCCATGGTCACAAATTTCTGATTACTGATCTTCTGAAAAATGAACTGGGATTTAATGGCTTTGTGATCTCCGATTGGGATGGTATCGATTATCTAGATAAGAGTTATGAAGAGTCTGCTGTAATGGCTATGAATGCAGGTATGGATATGTTCATGATCACCGGAAAATGGAAAGAATTTATCCAACACATGAAAGCAAATATTCATAACGGCCACATTCCCATGGAACGTCTTGATGATGCCGTGCGCAGAATTTTGCGCGTAAAATTCTTGTTTGGTATGTTTGAAAAACCGCGTCCTACAGAAAGAACACTATCGCTGGATCATTCTTGTTTTGGCTCACTGGAACATCGCGAAGTCGCAAGAGAAGCAGTTCGTAAATCTCTGGTCATGCTCAAGAATGATGAAGATATACTACCACTAAATAAAAATGCTCGAATTTTAGTTGCTGGGAAAAATGCTCACAACCGCGGACATCAATGTGGTGGATTTACCGTAGCTTGGCAAGGTGTTGATGATAATGACGAGTCAAAAGACAAAACATATATCATGACAGATTCTGAAAAAGAGAAACCGCGAGATAAAAAGATAAGTAACGGAATATCTCATAGATCATCAATCATCGGCGGATCTTCGATTTGGGAAGGTATTCAAGCTGTTGCTCCAAATGCTCATTTGAGTATTGATGGCTCAGATGCTGATCCTGCTAAATATGATGTAGCAATTGTTTGCATCGGGGAAGTCCCTTATGCAGAAATGCTTGGTGATATTCGTGTTGAGGGATTGAGAAAAGGTTTAAAGATCAGCAAAGGTTCAAGTATTGATGACACGCTACCGGGTGATGAAATTCCTATTGTGAAAAAAGGACCGTATGGAACTCATCTCTATTTGCATGAACTTCATCCCGAGGATATTGCAACTATTAAAAATATTACCAGCAAAGGAATTCCGGTTGTCACGATTATGATCTGCGGTCGTCCGTTAGTTATTGAACAAGAGCTTGAAGAATCGAAAGCATTTGTCATTGCCTGGTTCCCAGGTTCCGAAGGGCAGGGAGTGGCTGATGTTATCTTCGGTGATTATGATTTCCAAGGCAAACTGAGTTTTTCTTTATCGCGTTTCGATCAGGAAAACTGGAACCTAGGCGATGAAAATTATAATCCGCTTTTCCCGTATGGATATGGATTGAAATATGATAGATAATATCGATAGATAAAAAATCAACTTGTGGATTTCAAACAAGATTAATTGTTCTTTGAATTTATAGTACATCTTTCAACACCTCATTCATTACCACGAGTTCTTTGTAGATTTCTATGTAATCTTCGAGGTTAAGGATCACCATTTGTGATTTCTTGCGAGAAAAATCTCGTAAGTAATTTATGATAAGTAAATTAAGGGTGTTCGATAAAGAGCACCCTTTCTCTTATCCTAGCAATACAAAATCTATAACTGACACTATATCAGTGAATTGCGGGGTTCGATTCCCCTTGGGTCTATTAGGCAATTCTGATATTTTAATGAATAATTTACTTCTTATTTGAGTTGTGGATCCGAGGATGGGTTTTTATATACAGAAAACATAATAAAAAAAATTGACACCCATTACACAATTCCAATTAATCTAGTTCAAAGGAAAAAATATGATGGCAACGAACGATAATTGGAAGAATGTATTGGGAGGACATACCCCCCCCATTTTATTTTAGTAACTAACGCATATTATGCAAGTTACCACAAACCGGCATATTTTAACAAGGAAAAACATAGCAAAAATACAATATTACTATTTCTCGGGAAAAATAAATTACTTCATTCCGACCTTACTATTCCGGTTCCCGGGAATAGTGGGGTGCAAGGAATATGAGTACTGAATCGGCTAAGGTTGGATTGAATATGATGTTGTGGGATATGTATTATGGGTCGTTCTTTTAAAAGAAAATGTGTTAATTATTAGTTCATTAAATGACAATGAGACAAAAAAGGAGAAATGATGAAAAAGTATATTTCACTATTAGTGGTACTTATAATATTATTATTCTGTAGCAACTTATTTGCAGGTTATCTTTATGTCGAAATATGGAATGCTACAGGATATGAGATGAATGATTGTTGTATTTATCTTAACATCTCAGAAGAAGTTAGTGGAGCAACATGGCAGCCTGGGTTTACACCTTATGTGTTTGAAGTTGATGATCCCTCCAGTGTATATGTATGGGCTTTTTGTTATGCTGATTGCTATGGTTGGGAATTTTATGCGAATGGAGATGATTACTCTTACTGGAATCCGAATACACAGCATTGGGAAGCTTCTGTAGAAGTTAATGGTGTGTATAATCCTTCACAGATAAATTTTACTATTACTGTTAACAATGAAATCGATGAAGCATCCAATTGTAGTTTGATCAGAAATCCAAACACTAATCCGGAAACTCTCTTTGTAAACCAAACGATTTCTACTGGGACAACAACCTATACTGAATATGAGATATATGTAGATGATGAACTAATGGTTGAGGGTGACGTTGATGGATTTTATTCCGGACAGGTATACGATGTAAGTGATTTGGAAGTTGTAGATTATAATTTTAACTCTTCAACATATGTTTTGGATATCTATGCAGAGTTAGACTTAGAATATGATGATACTCCTCCTGATTATGACTACAATGTAACCAGTTTATCTTCATCAGGTTGGAACTGGGTCTCTTTCCCTGTTCTTGATCCCGATTATGACGATCCTATAGACTATGTTCTGGAACCAATACTCGATGATTTGGATGAAGTTGTTCATGATCAGGATTACATATATTGGACTGGTACTAGTTGGCAAAACAATATTGGAGATTTTCAAAGTATCGATGGATATAAGATACAGATGGACGATGATGCTGAACTTGAAGTTGCGGGATGGGTTGAAGATCCTGATACAGAAATACCCCTCTACGAAGAGGAGGAAAATTGGATAGGATATTTTATCCCATACAGCCATCACCTTCATGGGCATTTGGAGATGCCTGGCAATATCTAAACTGTATTCAAGCAGAAGATTGGAGTATGTACAAAAAGAACGGGATATGGTATGGACCTGCCGGTGTCACTATAGATTATGGAGATGGTTATGTAGTATGGGTTGACGATGATTGTACTCTTGAATGGGTTTGTTTTGGTCAAATGAAAAGCTATGAGAAACCTGAATCACAATATTTCTCTTATGAGGAGAAGGCAAGTTATGAAGCAATCGATATTACAGGCATTGATGAAAGTGTGTTAGAAATAGGTGTTTTTGAGAACGATATTTGCGTCGGAGCTTCAGTTGTGGAAAATGGTTTTGCACAAATTCTTGCATATACTGAGAATGTAAATAAAAAAGGTTCTGAACTTACTTTTCAAATAGTGAGTGGAAAAGGAGATAAGCAAGAGATATGCAGCTTTTATGTGTATGATTTTGATAAAAATACCTACATAAAAAAGAATCTCATCTCCGGCAATCAGAAGTACTCACTCGTTAAATTGAGCAAGGGAGAGGGAAACCAAACACCTATCGAGCTTTCACTCTCACAGAATATTCCGAATCCCTTCTCTTCTCATACTCTTATATCATATTCAATTCCGAAAGAATCTCATGTGAAGATATCAGTTTACAATTTAAAGGGCCAAAGAGTGAAAACTCTCGTTAATGAAATATTATCAGTTGGTAGCTATTCTACAGTATGGAATGGCACTGATGATAAAGGTATCACATTACCAAACGGTGTTTATTTCTATAAACTTGATAATGACAATACATCAATCAGTAAAAAAGTAATAATAATGCATTAATTAGCATATATGAGAACAAGACCGTATTGAAAAATACAGTACGGTCTTGTAACTCTTACTAATATTTCTGGAGTCATATGCAAAAATTTTTAATTCAATTAATTCTCACAATATTATTTGTTTGTTTTGCATCATTTTTATATTCTCATATAATCATCGTCGATATCAATGGAACAGGAAATTACACGAGCATACAGGAAGGAATAGAAAATTCATCAAGCGGTGACACCGTTTTGGTACATCCCGGAACATATTATGAGAATATAAATTATAATGGAAAGAACATTACGGTAGCAAGTTTATATATCAATACACAAATTGATTCATTTGTAAAAAATACTATAATTGACGGTAACCAGAATGGGAGTGTGGTAACCTTCGAAAGTGGAGAAGATACCTCTGCAGTTCTTTGTGGATTTACTCTTCAAAATGGAAGTGGTACATATAATTTACATAATATTAGAGGTGGAGGAATTTTTTGTATCAACTCTAATCCTAAGTTATTAAGTTGTAATATCCAAAATAATAATGCCGAGTTCGGTGGTGGTATTCATTGCAGATATTCAATGATACATATCTCAGGAACAACGATCCGTTATAACCATTCGATATATGACGGCGGAGGGATATATTTAAGAGACGAGTCTAATATCATTTTCGATAGTATTAACCGATCAAACATTTATTTAAATTACGCAGGATGCGGTTGTGATATAGGTTCTTATGAAATAAGCGGTATAGAAGTAATAGTAGATACGTTTACCGTTATTGAACCAGATGATTACAATACATATCCTTATGAAAGCTATGATTTTGATATTTATAGTAATAAGATAGAAATGATAAATTGTGACCTATATATTAGTCCTTTGGGTAATAACACAAGTAGTGGATTTTCACCTGATGATCCATTGAAAACAATATCCTATGCGATGACAAAGATAAAGTCGGATAGCATAAGCTGTAATACAATATATCTATCAAATGGGATATATTCACCAGCTACGAATGAGGATTTATTCCCGATTAATTGTAAAGATTATGTTTCTATTCAAGGGGAGGATAAGGATTTAACTATTCTTGATGGGAGTAATGAATGGTTTTTACTATATTCCTATGAAGACAATGATTATTCTATAAAAGATATTACATTACAAAATGGTTTTAATGATATAACAGGAGGGGGTATGAGTATTCATTATGGACAAGATATATTTTTGAAGGATATAAATTTTATTAACAATAAAGCTGAAGTGGGTGGTGGAGGATTGAATATATTTGAAACACAGGGGGTATTTGAAAATTTAACAATTCGTAACAATTCGTCTGATGGAGGAGGTGGTCTCTTTGTTTCTAATAATTCAAATCCTGTATTTATTAATTGTATTATCGATAGAAATAATACAATTACTCCAGGTTGGGGATATGCAGGAGGAGTAAGTTGCACAGTTGAGTGTAATCCAGTATTTATTAACACGGCAATAACAAATAATGAATCAGATGAAACAAGCGGATTAAGTGCTTCTGGTGGTGCTGGGGATTATTGCGATCCAATTCTAATAAATTGTACTATTTGCGATAATTCAGAAAACCCATATGGAACTATTTATCAAGGAGATGGATCTCATATTAGTTTAATAAATTGCATATTAAGGAATTATTCAGATGATGAGGTTGTATTCTCTACCAATCCACCAGCAAAAAAAGTCACTGTATCGTACTCAAATATTAAAGGTGGTATTGATGCTATAAACACGAATAACAATGGTAGCATTATCTGGGGAGACGGCAATATAGACGAAGATCCGCTGTTTGTTGGCGGGGATCCCTTCAGTTATGAGTTAACACCAGAATCTCCCTGCATCGATGCCGGCACACCGGACACAACAGGACTGCATTTACCTGCAACGGACTTAGCAGGTAATCCGAGAATATTCAATGGAAGAATAGATATCGGTGCATATGAGTGTCAGGATACAGTAAGCGTGGATGAACCGGACACGAGTTTTATTCATAATTTGTATTTATTCCAGAATACCCCGAATCCTTTTACGAATGAGACGGAAATATTGTTCATCACTGCGGATTACGAAAGAGTAGAAGATTACACACTTTCCATATACAATACCAAAGGACAGCTTGTCCGCAGGTTCGATGGTAGAACTAATAATTTTTGGGTAAAGACAAAGATTGTCTGGGACGGAACGGATGAACGGGGCAAACACGTAGCACCCGGAACATATTTATATAAATTAGAATACAACGGACATGCAGTGGTGAGGAAGATGGTGAAGGTGAGATAGGAACCGAGAAACAAATCACAGTATGTCCTTCAACACCTCATTCATTACCACGAGTTCTTTGTAGATTTCTATGTAATCTTCGAGGTTAAGGATCACCATTTGTGATTTCTTGCGAGAAAAATCTCGTAAGTAATTTATGATAAGTAAATTAAGGGTGTTCGATAAAGAGCACCCTTTTTTATTTTCCATTAAATACAAAGTTTATGACTAATCCTATATCAATGAGTTGCAGGATTCGTTTCTCATTTGGTTTCTTCAAAGTTTTCTTTTAAAAAAATAAAAAAGCCGCCACAATCGCGACAGCTTTATTCACTTTAGCAAATTAAGATGGATTGAACTAATTTATTTTTGAGACGGTTTTCAATTCTGTATTATAATAATATCCCCATTCGCCTATTGCTGCTAATGCCTGTGCTGGATCGTTGTAGAGTGGCAAAAGATTCATTTCAGAAGAATCATATAAGTGTTGATAAATTGCATTATCAATATATTAAAATATTTGACATGCGAAATGCGAATGTAAATTTCAGAAAAAATATTAATCGTGGAGTAAAAATGAATAAAAATTTATTGATATGTATATTATTCATAATATTTGTATCATGTCTAAACGCCACAGATTTGGATACTGGTTTTGAAAAAGGAAACATTCCGGGCTCATGGAAGGTTGTTAACAATAATGGTGATAGTTATCAATGGGAAGCGTATAAAGCCACGATCGGTTCACATTCAGGCGATTGGATAGTGAGAGTACAAACTCATTCAACGGCACTTGATGACTGGTTGATAACCCCCAGACTGAAGCCGGTTGAGGGTCATAATATTTTATCTTTTTATTATATGTCATATAGTGATAGTTACCCTGAAGATTTTAATGTAAAATTATCTACAACCGGTAATACGATCAGTGATTTCACTGTAAACTTAGGTTCTGTGTCAAATGCACCGATACAATGGACAAAATTTGAATATGATCTTAGTGCGTATAATGGAAAATCAATATATATAGCAATTCAGTGTACTTCTGATACAGGCTGGTTCCTCTATGTTGATGATATAAAGATCGACGAATAATCGTAACTTAGTCGAAGTACTAACCTCATTCAAACCGCAAGCTCTTTATAAATCTCAATGCAATCTTGGAGGTTAAGGGTCACCATTATTAAGCCGTCACAACCGTGGCGGTTTTGTTATTTATGCAGACTCTCGAGAGTATAAATCTTATAAAAAGATTCCCAAATTCCATGGCAAATAAATTTTTCTTGACAGAAGATAGCCTGAAAAATAGAAAAAAAACACTCTTTGCTACACATCTTTTTGATTCCTCTTGAAGTTCATTCCATGAAATATTAATATAATGTGAAAAATAAAAGGAGTCAATATGATAAAAAGAACAGTATTATTTATTTTAGTGTTTACACTATTCTTTAGTGCATTACTCGCAAACCCGGTTGAAAAAATAAACAATTGGGCAAAAAAACAGACAGAGAATATCAATGCGAATAGTGTGGTGAATTTCCTGAATGGAAACAAGGCGGGAGGTAATATATCCTTTGGACCAGAATATGCATTCAATCCTGGGACTTCTTACGACATTTCTGCAACAACTCTTGATGCTACACACTTTGTTGTTGCATATATGGATGTTGGTAATTCTCAGTTTGGTACTGCAATTGTGGGAACCGTTTCAGGAAGTACAATCTCTTATGGAACTGAATATGTGTTCAACGATGCTCCAACTGCGCCATGCTCTGCGACAGCTTTGGATGCAACACACTTTGTTGTGGCATATTGTGATGGGGGTAATGATTATAAAGGAACTGCTGTTGTGGGAACTGTAACAGGGTCTGATATCACATGGGCATACGAATCAGTATTTAATTCTGCAAGTGCCCATTATTGTTCTGCGACAGCTTTGGATGCAACACACTTTGTTGTGGCATATCGTGATGAAGGTAATAACAGCTACGGGACTGCGATTGTAGGAACTATATCAGAACCAATTACTTATATCGAGTATGGATATGAATGTGTATTTAATCCTGGTGTAACATCATATTGCTCTACTACAACCCTGGATGCAACCCATTTTGTTGCTGCTTATTCGGATCAAGGCAATAACTGTTATGGAACTGCAATTGTAGGAGTTGTTTCAGGTACAGGGAATGAAGCTACAATATCATATGGAACTGAGAATGTATATAATTTTGAAACTACTGTAGATAATTCTACCACAACCATGGATGCCGATCACTTTGTTGCTGCATATTGTAATTATTACGGTGCTAAATGGGGAATTGCAATTGTGGGTACTGTGACAGATACTTTTATCTCTTATGGAACTGGATATGTATTCAATCCCGGAGCAACGACATATTGCTCTGCCACAGCATTGGATGCTACTCATTTTGTTGTTGCGTATAATGATGCGAGCAATCCCCTACACGGTTCTGCCATTGTGGGATCTGTGTCAGATTCTGATTTATCTTATGGTTCTGAATATACCTTTTCTTTATACGGATCAATGAACGCAGCAATTACTCTGGATGCAACACATTTTGTTGACGCATATAGCGATGCGAGTTATGGGAATTCAGTTCTAGGAGAAATTGGGGGTGAGGTTACCGTAACCGGCACAAGCATTGCCCCTTTTGGAACCTCACCTGGAGCAACAGGAGTTGGAATGTTGAAGCTTTCTTTTATTACAGATTTAGGAACCGCTACCTGGACAGATGTAAAAGTTGATTTAACAGGAACCGCAAATGATGATGACATTTCCTTAGTTGAGATATGGAAAGATGACGGGAATGGAATCTGGGATGGTTCGGATTCAAAAGAAGATACTCAAATCGGTTCTGGAACTTTCAGTTCAAACACGGCAAATATAACTATTATAGATCAGGATATCTCAATAGTCCCCTGGGATTATTTTATCGTGTACAATATTGCTGTCGGAGCCGATACGAGCCATACTGTTGGCGCAGGATTGGCAGATGAATCTTATATTACAACTGTAAGCCCAGCCACGGTTTTTCCATTCTCAAATATTGAATCAAATTATACTCTACTTCCAGTATCAACCATACCTCAGCAGGAACATTATGGTCTTTTACAGAATAACCCCAATCCATTTGTTGAGAGTACAAAGATATCCTTCAATCTCAAAAAGATGTCGAAGGTGGAAGTGAATATCTATAATCTCAAAGGACAGCTTGTGAAATCGCTGTATTCCGGAACGGCATCATCTAAAAACTTGGATTGGAATTGTATTGATGAAAACGGAGAGAAACTTCAGGCAGGCATGTATTTGTATTCGTTATTTGTGAATGGTGAACTTACAGAAACAAAGAGACTTATATTAATGAAGTAGCATTCTTTAAATGTTTGGGGTTGAAAATTTTCAACCCCTTTTTTTATACATGCAAAACTACTCCAACAGATTCTGTTGATTATTTGTGAAACTTATTTCAATCTGAAACAATAGGCATAAAATAAATACTTCATCATTTACAACACATCATGTATTGCGGCAAATTAAAAAGAAAATATTGACTACATAATTCGAGTCGAATTTTTAGAGAAAAGTTAAAAATGAAAATTTTAAAAACCTTCAAAAAATATGAATGAGAAAAAATATAATATAAAAAAAGGAGTACGCATGAAGTACCAACTATTATCAAATAGTGAAATGAAAGCAATTGACGCATTGAAGGAATATCATGGGGGAGCTAAAGATATAGTAAAAACGATTGATAAGATGAGGAAATATGAGACCAGAAAACGCATTCTCGGGGAAAAAGGTTTTGGAAATATGATCGAGGATGCAGAGAAATGTGTGAAGAAATTTGCGAAAGTCCAAGATTTTGAGAAAAAAAATAACATATCCTACAATGATAAATTCGGTATCGCAACTGCACAGGTTTCCGGTTGGCAGGGAGCAAAAGTTACCCACCATGCAATGAAACGAATTGCAGAAAGCGCAGAGACTGACGAAGCCTGTTTTGTCCCCTCGGAATTCATTTCTGTCGTAGCGCTCACTGATAATTATGTGTATAATGGAGATCTTATGGCAACGCTTATGATGTCCGAGAATATCATGAAAGCTTCCAAATTCTGCAGCACAAATCTTATTGGTATTCCGCAGATTGAAACAAGATTTGTCGAGCTCGAGAAAGTAACAGGAAGTACATTTGAGCGCGCTGATATTGGGGGTGGATTATCTGCCTTAATTTTGAAAAATCAGGGAACATTCTTTGGAAATTTTGGTGGGATCGAAGTTGCAAACAATAATCACCTCGTATATTTAGACGGCATCACTCGAACGGCACTTGCAACGGGAGCAGATTTCTTCCTTAATCCGAGCTGGAGCACGATCATTGCAGTGTGCTATTATGGAAGAGATATTCCAAACCTCCATATAAAAATATCCATGCTGCTTGCCACACAAAATACCATGCAATTCCGCATGCTTCTTAATATCATGAAAGAATATCTTAGAGAAGACGGCACTTCTCCACTTTATGAGATCAATATTGGAAATGGTGCTACAGCTGAAACTTTCATTCAATGTGCAAAAGAACTGAAAGAGAGTGGTATCAAGGGTGTCAGTCTGGCTGCGCATATATATATAAATCCCGATCTTGGTATCGCAGGTTTCAACTGGACGGACAATGCATTCAAAGTCCTGGAAAGCGGCACGAACATGACCTTCAAATACGAAAGCGACGGCACTGCACGAGAACTGGATACAATGGAAGCATATTTTATGTCTGAAGATGACCGGGAGTTGAATGCTGAGAAGATCGGAGATGTGATCTTTTACAAAGCACTCCGTGCAACAAAAGATGGCAAGGCATTCATGAAAAAAGGCATTAAAGCAGTCTTCGGCGGCGCGTCTTATAGATAAATCTAAAATGAACAAGATAACCACAGAGCACACAGAGAGCGCCCGTCTCCTCCGCCAGCTGGCGGATACGTCGTGGCAAGCAGAAAATATATTAGAAATCAAAGAATTGTTTGTTTAATTATTAACTTATTAACTTATAACTCTTTTGTAGTGAGTTATTTCGTAATAGATAATTACTTTAATGAAAATGATAGAAAGGTCGAAAGATGGTTGATAACTGGCAGTATAAATTTTCTGACATTATGAAAAATTATGGTGGATATTCCATCGGAAAGTTATTCAGCTTGTTAACTGATCCTGAAATAATATCGCTTGCGGGAGGATTGCCCTCACCGGATATTTTCCTGAAAGAAGAAACGAGGATCGCTTCCAAGAACAGACTTGAAAAAGAGATCGAAACAATCATGCAATACACTCCGATCGGCGGTGAGTCCACACTCATCGAGGCGATTATCCAATTCATGAAAAGAGAGAATATCGAGATCACCAGAGAAAATCTTCTGATCACTTCTTCCGGGCAGCATGGACTCGATATTACAGGGCGGCTCTTTCTTAATCCCGGTGATATCGTTATGATCGACCGTCCAACCTTTGCGGGTGCGATAGTAGCTTTCCAGCTTCAGAATCCGGGCTTTGTAGGCGTGGACATTGAGGATGATGGTCCTGATGTGGATGGGTATAGAGAAAAAATCATTGAATTGGCAAATGAAAACAAGAAGCCCAAATTCATCTATGTGGTGCCGGATTTCCAGAATCCTTCGGGCATCACTATGAGTTATGAAAAAAGAATTGCTCTTCTTGAACTGAGTTATGAATTCGATATTCCTATTATTGAAGATAGCCCCTACAGGGATTTGCGATATTATGGCGAATCCATTCCATCATTGTTATATCTTGATCAGCAGAGGAATGGAAATAATGTCATCGGTGTGTTTACATTTTCCAAACTTTTCTGTCCTGGAATGAGGGTGGGATATAATATTGGTGCTCCGGAAGTGATACAAAAAATGACGAATATTAAAGAGGGGAATGTACTCAATACTCCTAAATACAACCAGGATCTCTGCACTGCATTTCTCACTGAGATGAATTTCAACAGGCATATTGAAAAGTGCATCAAATATTACAGGAAAAAACTCGAAGTATTCCTCAATACAATGGAAGAATGCTTCCCTGAAGAAATGGGAGTTACATGGACGAAACCGGAGGGTGGATTGTTCCTGTGGGTTACAGTTCCTGAGCAGATTGATACAAAAAAGCTCTTTTATGAAGCAATAAAATTTAAGGTAGCTTTTGTTCCCGGTGAAGTATTCTATGGCGAGAATCCCAGTAAAAATCATATGAGAATTAATTTTTCCTATGCATCAGAAAAGCAGCTCGAAGAAGCAGTAAAGCGCTTATCTGCCTGTATCAAAGACCAGCTTTAAAGGTTTTTCAACATGAATTTGGGCATAAAAGATAAAGTGGCTTTCGTTACCGCAGCAAGTAAAGGACTTGGAAAAGCTGTTGCGATGCAGCTTTCCGATGAAGGAGCTCGGGTCGTAATCTGTGCAAGAAATGAAGAGCATCTTCTTCGTACGAGAGATGAGATAGTAAATCGTACTGGAGGAGTAGGGAAAGCTATTTCTTTGGATGTTACAAATAAAGAGCAAGTCGCAAGTGCAGTAGAAGAGATTAAGAAAGAATTCGGCACTCTTGATATTCTGGTGTGTAATGCCGGGGGTCCTCCTGCGGGTATGTTTGAAGATTTTTCTATTGACGATTATAGAAATGCGCTCGAACTCAATCTGCTGAGTACAATTTCTCTGTGTTATGAAGTTATTCCTCATATGAAAAAACAGCAGTGGGGGAGGATCATCAATATAACTTCTGTGTCCGTAAAGCAGCCAATAGATAATTTGATACTTTCCAACACTGCCCGAACCGGCGTGATCGGTTTTTCGAAATCTCTTTCAAACCAGGTTGCAAAGTTTGGTATTACAGTGAATGCAGTCTGTCCCGGGTATACAAAAACCGAGCGTGTAACTAATTTAGCGCGTGCTTTTGAGGAAAGCGGCAAAGGCTCTATCGATGAGTTCTATAAGAAAATCGAGAGCAGTATTCCTATGGGAAGACTCGGCACGCCGGAAGAATTTGCCAACGCTGTTGCGTTCCTTGCCTCTGAAAGAGCAAGCTATATCACAGGAGTTGCTCTGCAGATTGATGGTGGATTTGTAAAAGGACTATTTTAATTGAGAGGTAAAAATGATAGATTTATTTAAGAAATTTGATAATACTCCATATCCACCTATGCTGAAGGATCTACCTGAAATAGATATTCCTATTAAGGGCATTCGCGGCTGGGTTATTAAAAGTGACGATAAGCAGATTGTTTTTTTTGATATCGACCCTGTCGGCATGATGCCCGATCACTCACACTGCGCTCAGTGGGGTTTTATGATCGATGGGAAAATGAGGTTGACCATTGGCGAAGAAACAAAAATTTATCAAAAGGGTGATTGGTATTACATCCCCGAGGATGTTATTCATTCTGCAGAATTTCTCACAAAAGTATTTGTGATCGATGTATTTGATGATCAGAATCGTTACAAAATTAAATAAGTTAAAAATATACAAGAGGAGAAAAAATGGCTAAACCTAAACTTATCTTGATCGGTTGCGGAACCGTCGGACTGGGATTGTTGGAAATAATTCAGAAAAAGAAACCTGATATTGACATTGTTGCGATATCCGACTTTAAAAAAGGTTCCCTGCATTGTTCGGATGGACTCCATATTGAAAAGGTTATTGAAATTTTGAATGCGGGAGGTTCTTTGGAAGAATATGAGTGCAGTTCTGATTGCTGCAAAGGGGAACTTCACAAGGGATGGGATGCTCTCGAAACAATTCAAAAAAGTGATGCGGACATCATGGCTGAAATCACCTACACAGATCTTAAAACAGGGCAACCAGCCACGAAACACATCGAAGAAGCATTGAAAAAAGGCATGCATGTCACCACCTCGAATAAAGGACCTGCAGCATTGTATTATAAAAAACTTTCTAAACTCGCAGAAGAAAACGGCGTGAAATTCCTCATCGAAGGAACAGTCATGAGCGGCACACCTGTTTTTGATCTGGCGCGCGAATGTCTTGCCGGATGCGAAATTACTGAAGTGAAAGGCATACTGAACGGCACAACAAATTACATTTTGACTAAGATGGAGCAGGAGGGCTGGTCGTATCTGGATGCACTCAAAAAAGCACAGGAACTTGGTTATGCAGAAGCAGATCCCACCGCTGATGTGGAAGGATATGATGCGCTAGCAAAAGTCGTGATCCTCAGCAATGTGCTTCTCGGCGGAAACGTCAAACCGGAAGATGTGCCCTGCGAAGGTATCAGCAAGATCACTTTGGAAGATATTAAAGCGGCAGCGGCTGAAGGAATGAGGTATAAACTTATTGGGTCAACAAAGCGCGAGGGAGACAAGATCGTTGCTTCTGTAAAACCGGTAAAACTTCCCCTTTCTGATCCTCTTACCGGCGTGAATGGCGCGAACAATGCCCTTACTTTCGATACGGATTTAATGGGAAAGATCACCATTCAGGGCGCTGGGGCAGGCAAAATAGAAACTGGATATTCGATATTTGTTGATATCTTAAATATTATTAGATAAAGAATTGGAGACTTATATGAAAATGCTTATAGACGGTCAGTGGATTGATAAAAAAGAAAAGATAGAAGTGAGAAATCCTCTCAGCAATGAAGTGATCGATACTGTTCCTGCAGGGACAAAAGAAGATATAAAAAAGGCGATCGATGCGGCTGTGGAAGGATTCGAAATCAGCAAAAATATGCCGGTTCATGAGCGGGTTGATATCCTTTTCAGAGCTGCTGCGATCATGAAAGAACGACAGGAAGAGCTTGCAAGAACAATTGCAATGGAAGGTAGTAAAACAATTAAAGAGGCACGTGGTGAAGCAGCACGCGCAGTGAACACGATTACGCTTTCTGCAGAGGAAGCAAAGAGAATTCTAGGTGAAACAATCCCTTTCGACAGCATGCCCGGTGCAGAAAATCGTGTGGGATATTACTATCGATTTCCAATTGGCGTTATTGCTGCGATCACTCCTTTCAACGATCCACTTAATCTCGTGGCACATAAGCTTGGACCCATCATTGCAGGCGGAAATTCATGTGTGCTGAAACCCGCAACTGTGACGCCACTTTCTGCTCTCAAGCTGGGAGAAATCCTCATGGAAGCAGGACTTCCTCCCAAGGTTCTCAATATCGTTACCGGTCATGGAGATGAGATCGGAGATGCATTGGTGACTGATGAAAGGATCAGGATGGTCACTTTTACGGGTGGACCGGATGCAGGAAAAGAAATAATAAAAAAAGCCGGATTGAAAAAGATCGGCATGGAACTCGGTTCGAACACACCGGTCATCGTAATGGATGACTGCGACATCGATGCAGCAGTTGAAAGCTGCGTGTCAGGTGCTTTCTGGGCAGTTGGACAAAACTGTATTGGCGTACAGCGTCTCTATGTCCAAAAAGGAATTTATAAAGAGTTCGAGAAGAAGTTTGTAGAACGAACTAAGAAGATGAAAGTCGGTTACCAGCTTGATGAAGATACAGATATGGGTCCTATGATCACCGAAACAGAAGCCAAACGTGTGGAGAGTTGGGTGAAAGAAGCAGTTGAAGCTGGTGGAATATTACTGACCGGCGGAGAACGCGACGGCGCAGTTGTGCAACCCACAGTGATGCGTGATGTGCCCAAAACATGCCATCTTGGACACGAAGAAGTTTTCGGACCGGTCGTAATTCTCTACAAAATTGATAACATTGATGAAGCTATCAAAGAAGCAAACGATGTGGTTTATGGACTCCATGCAGGCATATTTACTAATGATATCAAGACTGCATTTAAAGCGATAAAAGGAATTGATGTCGGCGGTATTATGATCAATGACTCATCTGATTACCGCATCGATGGTATGCCCTTTGGCGGTGTTAAGAATTCTGGACTTGGACGCGAAGGCATCAAATTCTCATTAATGGAAATGACTGAACCAAAGGTGGTATGCTTTAATTTATAGAATCTGTATATATGAATGACAGTGTTCCAAGATGTGACGCAGGCGTCACGAATTGAGCTGGACTCATTACCATCTACTTCTCCGAATGGAAAAACTTATTCTGTCCTGATTTCACAAAAATTAATTGACACGAAACAAAGCGCCCTAACATTCACTATCTATATTACAAAATATTTAGAAAGGATGATGTATGGCACTTTTTTCCAAAAAAGTAAAAAAGAAAAATGAAACGGCTACAGACGAGAACACGATCCCGGCACAATGGAAGGTTTTCAATAATAGAGAGTCCTTCAGCTTGATATTTCAGGGTGAAGATATTTCCGAAAGAGTGGTAGTCGAGATGCTCGATGACGATGCAGTGATCTTCGATCCTGAAGTCGGCATTTATTTTCTATTGAAGGGAATCAATAGCGTTGCAGAAGATGAAATACAAGACGTAATTGGATATTTTGCTGCGGATGGGGTTGCATGTATTTCGATCGATGAGTTAAAAACATATTACTGTTTCTACGAAGGTGAAAATGTCAGCAGTAACACTCAATCATTCTGGATAAATGAAGATCTGTGTATTTGGGTTGCTGAGGACGAGGATTATCATCTTCTCAAATATAGCGAGAATCCGGTTGATAATGAGCTGCTCATCCCACAGTGCCTTGAAAGTGACAATGGTACTCTTTGGTATAAAGATGGAGAAAGTGGCTTCTGGCTGATGATAAATGGTGAGGCAATAGCTCCTCATACAAATAGTGATTGGGTGGGGGATGATTATCTTGTATATGATTATGAAAGCGGCACATGGTATTATTTTGTTGATTATGAAACCGCTCCGCCATTTACTCCATTTTCCGCAGCAGTTCTTGAAGTAGAAGGAAAATATCTCTGGACGAAATCATCCAATGAAAATCATTTCATTTTTTACAAAGAAGGAAAGAGTATTTCTAATAGCTTAAATGCGATTTTTGTCAATGATGATCTCATTGTGTTCATCGAAGAAGAGAATGCTCATTATCTCATGCAGGATTTTCGAAATGTGGAGCTGTTCAATCTCTACGAGCCGGTTCTCCTTCCCAATAATACTGACGCTGTATGGCTTAAACCCAACTCCGATGAGTTTATGCTTTATGTGAGAGGGAATAATATAAGTTCTGATGTCACGCCAAGAATGATGGAAGGCAGCTTACTTCTTCTTCATCGTCCAACTAATATGATCTATATGTGTCCTGATTATGAACAGCAACCATTGAATGAATTCCTCCCCGCGGCAACTATGGAAGCAGGTAAATTCCTACATTATTTTGATTAAAAGATCATACATTATAATGCCACATCTCTTAAGCGGGTGTGGCATTTTTTTTGAAGGATCGATAAACTTTGACATGATTATTTGTATATATGTAATATTCTAAGAAATTTTTAGGAGATGCTATGAAGCATACGAGATTTTTTTCATTTTTCACCATACTCTTCATTCTTTTGATACTTTCTTTTAATGCATATTGTGATTCTACAAAATATGAGAACAGCCAGGCGGCACGCATATTGATGGATGGTAATTTTTCGGACTGGGATGATATTCCCATACTTTATCAAGATCAAACAGGGGATCAGCAGTACGGCAATATAGATTTCGGCGTATTAAAAGCTGCGAACGATGAAAGATTTCTGTATATTTATATCGAAATTGGTGATGAGTTGAACCTTCAAGACAATAACCAAATATCACTTTTCCTCGATACCGACAACAATGCAAGTACGGGCATTCTAATAAATGGCATTGGCGCAGAAGTAAAATGGGTATTCGGCAGCAGGCAGGGAGTATATACTGCACGCTACACAATTTACCATCAATACATCGGACTTGTTACCGCACCGACCGTAACCTCCGACAGGTTTGAGATCGCGATCGACCGGACTTTGTCATTATTCGGACAGCAGTTATTTCCCTTGAATTCATTCAGGATCGCATTTCATGATGACGGAGCCGGGGATGATTATCTTCCCAATATTGGTGATATTGTTTCGTATAGTTTTGATAACTCGACACTTCCGCCACTCAATCCTCTTTCTATAAAGAAAACACCTGGATCGGATTTCAGGATAATGGCGTATAATGTATTATCAAATAATATTTTTGAGCCGTCATTATATAATAATTTTGATCGAATTCTCTCTGCGATAGATCCGGATATCATTGCCCTTGAAGAGATATATGATCATACCTCAAATGATGTGAAGCAGCTTGTAGAGTCGATGCTTCCTTCGGGCACAGGCGAGCAGTGGTATTGCCAGGGCATATATGGAGATGATATATATGCAGTGAGTAGGTTTCCTATCACGGAATATTTTGTGTTGAATAAATGCGCGGCATTTCTTATTGATTTAAATCCACTCGTCGATTCGGATTTTTTATTCATCGTTGCCCATCTTTCATTCGGGGACTACAATGAAGACCGGCAACTCGAGATTGATGAGCTTATGGCATTTATCAGGGACGCAAAAGAACCGGGCGGTGTGCTCACGTTGGAGGAATTTACTCCAATACTCATCACGGGTGATTTGAACCTTGTCGGGTATGCACAGCAGCTTGAAACACTCATCACGGGTGATATTGTCAATCCGCAGTTTGGACCTGATTTTTCGCCAGATTGGGATGGTTCTGACTTTGGTGACCTCTGCGCTCGTTTGACAGATTTAACGATGTTTTATACATGGTATTCTGCAACCAGTTCTTATTATCCCGGCAGACTCGATTTCATGATCTACAGTGATTATGTGCTCAATTCAGACCATAAGTTTGTGATGTTTACTCCCGAAATGAGTGCGGATTCTTTGAATGCTTACGGGCTTTATGCAGATGATGTGCCCGATGCCTCGGATCATATTCCTATCGTTTCGGATTTTACTGTTACTCAACCCGGATTGACTTCCATTTATGATATCCAATACACCACAGATCCTGGACCCAACGGCACCTATCCTTCATTACTGGTTGATCAGACTATTACCACATCGGGTATTGTGACCGCTGTTGGTTATGGAGGTTATGATAATGATTTCTTTATTTCATCTCCAGAGGGCAATCCCTGGGAAGGGATATACATATATTTTGCAGATGCCAGTCCAAGTATCGGTGATCTAGTTGAAATTACCGGGGATGTGTATGAATATTATGGATTTACTGAGATTCGATATGCATCTGTAGATGTCGTCAGTTCAGGGAATTCTGTGCCCGAACCATTACTCGTGAACACAGGAAATTTGATCGAACCTGTCAATGCAGAAGCGTATGAGTGCTGCCTTGTGAAAGTCGAAAATGTCACTGTTACGCAGGCACCAAATTCTGATAATGAGTGGTATATTACTGATGGCTCCGGAGAGTGCCAGGTCGATGACGGAATGTTTGCCTATCCTGCCACTTTAGGAGAAGAATTTTCGTATATTATTGGCGCATTGGATTATAACTGGGAAGAATATGGGATTAATCCGAGAGATGTAAATGATCTTGGTGCGTACTCGATTGATGAGCCGCAGAATGCTTCGGTAATTTTACTTCAAAATTTTCCGAATCCTTTCCAGGAAACAACGAAGATCAGCTTTTCTTTGAATCGAAACTCACATGTAAATATTCTCATTTACAATATCAATGGGCAGCTAGTTGGGAATTTGTTAAATTCTGATTTTTTAACCGGCACCCACTCTGTTGAGTGGATTTCTAAGGATGCAAAACCAGGTATTTATTTCTGTAAAATTGTAAGTGATGACCAATCACTCGTTCATAAAATGTTATTGATGCGATAGTAACTAAAATAATTGATTTTGAAAGTATGGGCTGAAAATTATCAGTCCTCTTTTTTTTTGAAAAAAAATTAAACCCGTGATGCGGTTTTTTATCAAAAAATAGAAAGCATTGTTTTTACAGGAGTATCATGAAAATTTCAATTCTTACAATTTCTACAGTATTACTGCTTTCAACTCTTCTATTTGCGCAGGATCTTTATGACATCGATACGATCACACAGATTGAGATAACCTTTGCAGAGTCAAATTGGGATTATATACTTGATATGTATTATGCAGCCGGAGAAGAAGAGCGGTTGGTCGGATCAGTTCAAGTCAATGGAATACAATTTGATAGTGTCGGAGTCCGATATAAAGGAAATAGTTCATATTCACCAAATAATGTGAAGAATCCCTTTAATATCAAACTTGATCATATTATTGATGATCAGACCTATCAAAACTACGGAACTTTAAAACTCGCCAATGGATATAAGGATCCTTCGTTCGTCCGGGAAGCTCTCAGCTATGAAATAGCACGCAATTATATGCCTGCAGGACTTGCGAATTACTGCGAAGTTACAGTGAATGGACAATATATAGGATTATACACAAGCGTACAGGATATTGATAAGTATTTTAAGAACAGTCACTTTCCTGGAGCGGGAGATGTGCGCCTAAAAGGTGAACTTGCCAGTGGCGCTAATCCGACGGTAACAACTGTTTGGGGTTATCATGGCGCTGATTCCAGCAGTTATTATGATTATTACGAACTGGAATCTGATGAGGGTTGGGCAGATTTGATAGAATTCCTGGAAGTATTCAACAATAATCCCAACGAAATGGCAGATTATCTGAACGTAGATAATCATCTCTGGATGTTAGCTTTTGATAACCTGATGGTCAATCTGGATGCACCAATAAATTTTGGTCACAATTTCTATCTATTCAAAGACGGCTCTGATAGATTTAATCCAATTCTTTGGGACTTGAACGAGAATTTTGGTTCGTTCTCAATGCTTTTAGGTGGTCAGCCCTTAAGCACATACCAAATGCAGACACTCGATCCTCTTTTAAATATAAATGATTCCGATTATCCTATTATTGGTAAGGTATTGAATATCGATACATACCAGAAAATGTATATAGCTCACATGAGAACGATCATAGAAGAAGTTTTTCAAACCGGCTGGTATGAAACTCGTGCAAATGAGTTGCAGGATATTATCGATGCAGAATATCAATCTGATCCAAATACATTTTATTCCTACAACCAGTTTCTGCAGAATATAGACTCTACGGCTGGAGGAGGTCCCGGAAGTCAGCCTGTTGTCGGTATCACTGAGCTCATGGATACCAGAGCAACATGGTTATTAACTCAATCCGAGTTCCAGGGTACAATTCCAGAAATTTCCAATCAAAACTATACCCCGCAGTTCGTTGCTCCCGAAACGACGGTATGGATCACTGCGGATGTAACGGATGCTGATGATGTATTCTTATACTATAGATTGAACGCATATGACAAGTTTACTACCCTTGAGATGTATGATGATGGAAATCATAATGATGGAGCTGCAGGTGATGGTACGTATGGTGTCAGCATACAAGCAGGATATGATGATGTTCTTTATTATTTTTATGCACAGAATTCAGATCAGGGGGCATTCCTCCCACAAAGAGCTTCTGAAGAATACTATGAGATTGGAGTTGTCGGCGTAACAGGTGATGTTGTTATCAATGAGATAAATTATAATTCTGCTGATGACTTTGATCCTGATGACTGGATAGAGCTGTATAACAATGACGATCAAGATGTGGATATCTCAGGATGGATGATAAAGGATGATAATGATGACCATATCTTCATTACTCCTGATAACACCCTTCTTGGACAGAACGAATACCTGGTGTTTTGTGCTGACACTTCAATGTTTAAGAGCTGTTTTCCGGATGTTGATAATTATATTGGCAATTTAGATTTTGGTTTAGGCGGAGGTGGAGATCAAGTACGTTTGTTCAATACTGCAGAAGCACTGATCGATTCCGTGGAATATGATGATGAAGATCCATGGCCTACAGAACCAGATGGTAGCGGACCAACCCTTGAACTCGAGGATCCAAACCTGGATAATACGCTTGCTGAGAACTGGCATGCATCTTTAGATCATGGCACTCCCGGAGCGATAAATAGCTGTATAGTGCCAGCGGACGATATTGTTATTAATGAAATAAACTATAATTCTGCTGATGATTTTGATCCTGAGGATTGGGTTGAACTCTATAACAATGATGTTGAAGACATTGATATCTCCGGTTGGATGTTCAAGGATGAAGATGATGAGCATGTTTTTACCATACCTGATAATACAATTCTCGGGCAGGGAGCATATCTTGTACTTTGTTATGACACGACACTCTTTACAAGTTGTTTCCCAGAAGTTGATAATTTTGTTGGTAATTTAGATTTTGGTCTCAGCGGTGGAGGTGAACTTATTCGATTGTATAATGCAAGCAGCGAACTTGTTGATTTCGTTGAGTATGATGATGAAGATCCGTGGCCAACAGAACCGGACGGGAACGGACCGACACTCGAACTCGATGATCCAAATCTTGATAATACGCTTGCGGACAATTGGCATGCATCAACTTATCATGGAACGCCTGGTGCGCTGAATTCCTCTGGTGTTGGCGTAGATGACCCGAATGATAACAGTGTTTTCTCGTTGAAGAACTATCCTAATCCATTTAATAGTCAAACCGAGATATCATTTTCACTGCCGCAAACTGAGTTCGTTGAAGTAATCATCTATAATATCAAAGGGCAACAACTGAAAACACTCACAAAAGAAACCTGTGCAAAGGGTGAATATGCCGTTACCTGGGATGGTCTGGATGATACGAACAAACAGGTTAGTCCCGGAATATATTTTGTAAAATTATCATCAGATCAGGCTACAAAGATTCATAAAATGATCTTTCTAAAATAAAGAGTGTAACAAAAAGGGCTGAAAATTTCTGCCCTCTCTTTTTATATTTATATATAAGTATAGTAGTGTTACATATTAATAATTAGTGATACAGAAAGTGTCGTATCGGTCTTTTTCAAAGTAGTGGGAACAGGCGCATTAACAAAATTGATATTATAACTTGCCTTGAGCGAGAGCATATCGCTGAGGGCAGTTGTCACAGCTGTCACAGAAGCAAGATCATAGTTATTGCTATTTTCGAAGTCATAATTGAATTCAAGGGATTGCGATACATTGCTTTTCTCGGAAAATGCATAAGCATACTCTGTGAAAGCTCTTCCGTTGAAATAGTCATTTTTTGTGTCATCAGTAAATTTTTCATCAACGTATTCGATACCTGCTTCAAAGTCAAGAGTATGTTTGGGACCGGTAAGTACTTTATAACCGAGAGCAGGACCGACCCATATCTTTGAATCAATACCTGCAAAAATATCCTTTGACCATCCGGCAACTATGCCAGTGTAAAATCTCTCTGAGATCAAGTACGTTCCCTTAAGTTTAGCGCTGTAATTCTCAGAATTCTTTACACCATCACTTTTGCCATAGAGTGCTGACAAACGAAGAATCGTTTCGATTTTTGGGGAGAATTTATACGTCAGCTTATCTTTTGCAGCAAATGTGGTAACTTCAGTATTACCTGAGGTGTTCACAAAGGAAAGTTCTGTGCTGTTGCTCCAGTTCTTATCCTGTGCGAAAAGTGATGAAGACATACAAACTCCAATGATTATGAACAAAACAATTTTAAATATTTTCATGTTTTCTCCTTGTTTTGAAAAGAAAATAATATCATATTGAAAAATGTCAATTAAACTATTTCAATGTTTTTTTACTCAGAAAAATCATGAAAGCAATATGGCGCGATAGAATAGTCTAAAAAAGAATATAATACTTGACACCATTATATGAAAGACTAGCAGGTGGATTCGAAAGGAGACCACATGATCTCAAGTATAGAATTGACAGTGCTTGGCTTGATAAGTTATAAGCCGATGCACGGATATAAAATATGCCATTTCTTTGAGAATAAGGGCATAGATGTGTTAAAGGAAATAAAAAAACCTTCTGTCTATGCGATACTTAAAAGATTTGAAAAACAGGAGCTTATCGTCGGCGAATATGAATTTGATGAGAATAATCCTCCGAGAAAAGTGTATGCTATTACCAAAATAGGAATTGCCTTTTTCCAGGAGCATTTGAAGGACTATTTATTAAATTTCTCATTCTTCAATCCAATTGAATTCTGGCATCTCATTCGATTCAGCAGAAAAAATATCTCAAAGGAAGATTTCATTTTGATAATTAATCATATGAAGCAGGAAATTATTTCTCATGTAGCCAGTATGGAACAAAAAAAGAATGAGATAATAGATAAAGCATCATTGCCTGAAAAGAATTTCTATTCTATCATGGGAGGTATGCTTGATACACTTCATAATGCAAATGTACAAGCATTGAATGATTTTATTTTATTTGCAGATAATCCGGAAAATAAACCCTATTTCTTAGAAAATGAGGAGGAATAGTAATGAAAAAAAGAGCTATTCTCATTATATTTATATTATTATTTAATGTGAGTCTACATGCACTTGATCTTACTCTTGATCTTGCAAAAGAGCTTGCGATCAAAAATTATCCTGGTTACCTTTCTCAGATAGAAGCGTTGAAATCTGCTCAATCCGGTAAATGGAAAGCTTACTCAAGTATGCTTCCATCAGCGTCTCTCAATGTGAGTCAGACAAGATATAATCCGGATCAAACAGTGGGAGTGAACAAAGCCGATAAATTGAACACATATGGTTTTTCGGTTACTCAACCCATTTTCAATGGCGGCAAGATCTGGCTTGGTGCGCGTATGCAGGAAGATGCAGTTAAGATAGCTGAGGAGAATCTGCGCATGACGAAGCTGGGAACTCTTGCTGGTGTGGAAGCACAATATTTTTCCGTTCTTCAAAATCAGCAGCTTATGAATATTGCGGAAAGGGATCTTGAATCCAGCAGAACAAACCTGGAGATCGCTAAAGCAAAATATGATTCCGGTCTTCTGTCTAAAGGAGATTACCTGCAAATTCAAGCTGAAAAAACCAACAAAATGGTAAGTGTGCTGCAGATGAAAAATCTGTATCAAACAAGTAAAATGAACCTCTTGAATTATCTGCAGATCGGCTCAATTGGAGTTGTCGAAGTAATTGACTCAACTGAATATTCTGACCTGTTACAGCGTCTTCAGAATTTATCACTTACCGAGATAGACAATATTTCCAACAGCTTTGTTCAGTATGGAATGGAGAATAGCCCAGCCATTGCCATGTCCAAAATTGCAATAAAAACGAGCAAGAAATCACTTGTCATGGCTGGTGGCAATTTTCTTCCTTCGGTCAACCTGTCCTTTTCGAAAAATTGGATAAAATATGATTTTATGAGTGATTATGATAATTCTGAGAGTATCACGCTCTCAGCATCGCTGCCGATTTTTCCAATCGTCGATAATGTAACCTCATATACCCAGGCACATCACGGTTTAAAGAAATCTCAGTATGATTATAATTATACTAAAGATGGCGTGGTTACAGGAATAAAAGCTCAGTTCTTGAGTCTTGTCTCTTATGCCAATTCAATAATTGCAGCCAGAGTTTCACAGGCACAAGCAGGGGAAACCTATGCTCAGATGCAAGAGCATTTTGCGCAGGGAATGATAAGTGCGAACGATCTGAATTCAGCGCAGACCCTGTATCTTTCGACGCAAAATCAGTATGTTCAATCTTTGTATGATTTCCTTGGAGCAAAATCAGCACTTTTGCAGCAATTAGGCACTGAAGAAGATATTATAATTGAAATAATAGAAAAGAATATATAAGGAGAAAGATGAATAACAAGAAATTTATAAATATGATTATCCTGCTTACGGGAGTAGTAATTCTCTTGTCAGCGTGCTCAAAACCCGGTGGCGAATTTAGCGGTATGAAAAAAGAAGCTGCCCCGACATCAGTGATAGTGGAAGTTGTTCAGCCCCGTGACCTTGAGGAATTTATAAAAATAGTCGGAACCCTTGAAGGTATTACCGATATCACTCTTTCCAGCGAAGTGAATGGGAAGATCGTTGAGAAATTAAAAAATCTCGGGGACTGGGTAAATAAGGGTGAGGCAATTGGCAGGATCGATAATGCCGAGCTCAAAAACATGGTTGACCAGGCAGATGCTTCTTTACTTGCTGCAAAGGCATCCTTCGAAAGTGCCGAACTAAACCTTACGACATCAAAAAAGTTATATGATGATGGGAAAGTGTCCAAAATGTCTTATCTTGAAGCTCAGATAGGTCATAAGAATGCTCAGGCAGGTCTCGAAGCTGCAAAAGCCGGACTCGAGAGTGCGAAACGATATCTGGAAAATTCTCTGTTCACCGCACCTGTCTCTGGATTTATTACAAATATAAATTTGGAGGTTGGCGAAATGATAGGGGCAGGAAGCCCGGTGTGTTCGATCGTCAATACAAAAAAACTCATCCTCAAAACAGGAATTGGTGAAAGCAATATCCTGAATGTGAGCAAAGGGCAGCATGTGAGTATCCATTATGATGACTACAAGCAAGAATTTGACGGAGTAATCACAGGCGTGGGCATCAAACCGATTGCAGGAACAGCTAATTATCCGGTCGAGATCGAGCTGGACAATACAGATCAGATGCTGCTGCCCGGAATGGTTGTGGAAGGATATATTCTTGCACATGTTTATGAAGATGTCATATATACTTCTCTCAATAATATCTCAGAGAAATATGACGATAAACTCGTATATATTATTGATGAAAACAACACAGCGCATAAGATAAATATTGAACTTGGAGAAGAAGTTGATCGTGATGTTATCATCAAGAAGGGTTTGAACCCCGGAGATAGGCTTGTGAGAGAAGGTTATGAGAATCTGCAGGAAGGCACAAAAGTAATAATCAAATCTGTCTATCAGTCCGAGACATCATCGTAAGGAGTTCTTATGTCATTAGCACAGTTTTCAGTAGATCATAGCAAGCTGATAAACATGATCATGGTCATCGTGTTCATCGTTGGTATTTACACACTCATTTTCATGCCAAAGGAAGAGATGCCTTCAGTAGAATTCGGTGCATTCTATATTGTGGTTTCCTATCGCGGGGTATCTCCTGAAGAGATGGAAAATCTTGTGGTGAAGAAGCTCGAAGAGCAGATCATTAATCTGGATAATGTCGACTATTTTCAATCGACATCAGCAGCGGGGAGGGCTACGATCTTTATCAGAATGGAACCTAATGCCGATATTGATCAGGCATGGTCAGACCTGAACACTGAGATGCAGAAAGTAACCAACCTGCCGGATGATGCAGATGATCCGATCCTTGTCCGCCTCAATATGAGAGAAGTCAACGAGATATGTACCGTTGCCCTGGGCGGAGATTTTTCTGCGAATGCGATCAGAGAGATCGCCAATGATTATAAAGATGAGATATTGACGCTTCCGAATATTGCGAACGTGGAAATTGCCGGTACTCGTGACCGTGAGATCTGGATTGAGAATGACGTACATAAACTTGATCAATATGGATTGAGTATTTTTGATATTGCGAATGCGATTACGAATAGAAATAAAAATGTTCCGGCAGGGGATATAAGATTCGGACGCGCAGAATTTCTCATTCGGACTGTCGGGGAATTTGATACTGTTGATGAGATAAGAGACGTAATCGTGAAAATGGATAAAAATGGGAGAGCCATCAGGATTGGGAATGTTGCAACAGTTATAGATACGCTCGAAGAACAGGTTACAATAGGCAAACTCAACGGCGATAAAGCAGTAAACGTGAATATTTATATGGATGCCGAAGGGAACATCCTTCAAGTTATGAAGGATATACGGGCAGCATCCAATACATTTGTTGAAAACGTTCCCGGCTTGAATCTGGAAGTGAGAAATGATGGATCAATCGAGGTAAAAAATAGTCTATTCACGCTTGGAAATAATGCTCTTTTTGGTATTATACTTGTTTTCATTACATTATTAATTTTCATCGGTTGGAGAAATGCATTATTTGCAGCATGGGGAATTCCTTTCAGTTTTTTCCTGACATTTGTGATCATGGATTTTCTTGGTGTGACCATGAACAATCTCAGCTTGTTTGCGCTTATTCTGGTGATCGGAATGATCGTGGATGATGCAATCATCGTGCTCGAGAATGTGCATCGTTACAGAGAGCAGGGAATGAGTGCAAAAGAGGCAGCGATAAAGGGCACCAATGAGATCATGTGGCCCGTCGTGGCAGCTGTGGCGACGACCATTGCGGCATTTCTGCCCATGCTTTTAATGAAAGGCATGATGGGTAAATTCATGAGTGTGTTTCCGATAGTTGTATCCATTGCACTTTTTGCCTCATTGCTCGAATGTCTTATCATTCTCCCATCCCATATTGCAGATTTTAGCGGAAAGTCGGGTGAGAATCTCAAAGATAAAACTCATAAACTACACGCCTGGCTTACCAAGGTTTACAAGTACCTCATCAAACGAGCGCTGAAGCATAGATATATTTCAGTCATTATAGTTGTTTTCGCTTTAGTTTTAGCTCTCAGTGCCTTTGGAATGGGATTGGTAAAATTTGAGTTCTTTCCATCCGGTACTCCTAAAACAATAATACTCAATCTGGAAACTCCAGTGGGCACAAGTCTGGAAAAAACGGATGAAGTTGCATCTCAAATTGAGGAATTTATTCAGAACATGGAAGAAAGCTCAGATATTGAAGCCGTTGTTTCTACAATCGGGCAATATACAGAGCATCACAGAACCCAGGTCGAAACCTCAAATGCAGAAATAAAAATCGACCTGCTTGATGCAGATGACCTTACCTATCCCATTGAGCAAACCAAAGGTACTATCAGAAAATATCTTGATACTGTGCCCGGTCTTTTCTCATACAAATTTATCGAAGGACAGCGTGGTGGACCTCCCACAGATGCGGATATTGAGTTACGTATTATCGGGAACAACATTGATAAACTCGAAAGTATCGGAAGCTATGTGATTTCAATGCTGGAAGACATCCCGGGAGTATCTGATATTGAAACCAATATGGATGACGGTAAAAAAGAGATAAAAATCGTGCCAAAGCATGATAAGCTCGGATTGTACGGCTTGACGGTGAGCAGTATTTCTTCAGTCATTTCTATTGCTTCATATGGAGCTCCAGTCTCAAAATTCAGGGGTGGAGAACTCGATGAATATGATATTGTTGTCCGTGTGCGTGAGGATCAGATAGATGATGTTACTGATTTGAAAGAGATAAAGATCCGCACAAACTCAGGTGATCTTATTCCACTAAAAGAGTTAGCTGATTTTGAAATATCAGCAGGTTATTCTCAAATCGAACATTATAACGGTAACAGGGTTCTCACTATCACCGGGAATACTACGACGTATGATGATAATGGAAAATCAGTGAAACAAACACCTGATGAAGTAACAAATATATTGAGAGGGAATACCCTGACTGGCGAGCAGGGAGTTCTGAGTAATTTTACAGAGCGTTTCCCTGGATATCAGCTGCAATATGGCGGTGTAACCCAGCAAAGAACTGAGGTGTATAACTCATTGTACATAGCTTTAGTTGTTGCGCTTATTCTCATTTTTGCTATTCTCGCTGCGAAATTCAATTCCTATGTGCAACCCTTCATTGTGATGCTCACTATTCCTTTTGCAATCATCGGAGTGATATTCGGTTTGATAATCACGAGTTTACCCTTCTCTATGATGACGCTGATTGCAGTGCTTGCTCTTGCCGGTGTTGTGGTTAATGATTCTCTCGTGCTGGTCGATTTTGTCAACAATGAAAGAGAGCGGGGTGTGGATAGGTGGAATTCTCTCATCAATGCTGGTACCGTTCGTCTTCGTCCTATCCTGATGACAACGGTTACCACGATAGCTGGATTTATGCCAATCCTTCTTTCTACATCAAGCCAGGTTGAGAGCTGGAAACCGATCGCAGTTAGTATTGCATTCGGACTTGCCTTTGCTACATTGCTCACACTCTTCATTATTCCTGTAGTCTATTCATTTATTGATTCCATATTCGGTAGACTCGGCATGACCAGGTTCAAAACCCATAAGAAATTTGATGAATGTGTAGATTGTAAAAAATAATTAAACATTCTCCTATTAATCAAGAAGCCGGACTCTTTGGAGTTCGGCTTCTTGATATTTAAGAAAAGAATTAAAATTGAGAATGATTGAATAAAACGAATTTTAGTTTTATCTAATCAGTAAAAATATAATCCTAAAAGACTAAAAAAATAAATAAAATAAATATAATGCTTGACATAATTAATATGTATCTTAAAAAAATCAACAATGAAAGTGAGGTTCTATGAATAATAGATTAAAGCAATGTCCCGTGTGCAATTCCACACTGGAAATTAAGGAATATCATTGCGCAAAATGTGACACAACGATCAGGGGAAATTTTGAGGTGGGTGATCTAGCTTCACTTTCTGCTCCTCAGCAGGAATTTGTGAAAACCTTCATCTGCAATCAGGGAAATATCAAAGAAGTGGAAAAAGCGCTTGGCATTTCCTATCCAACAGTGAAAAACAGACTTACAGAAATCGTGAATGTGCTCTGTCCATCATCTATTAATGAAAAAGTACAATTTTCTACATCAGTTTTAGACGAAATTGATCGAGGGGAGATCTCGGTCGAAGATGCGATAAAAAAATTAAAAAAAAGGAGTTAACATGATAAAAAATTTTGTTGAAACAAGAAAAATTAATACGAAGAGTGACCTCCGATTGCTCTTAACATCCCATAATGTCGGCTTTACAGTTCAAGGGCATGAAAGCGAAGAAACCTCGCTTGATATATCGCTGGAACTGCATGGAAATATCCCGGATGATCTCACGCTGGATGATATACTGAAGGTTGAGTACAAAGAAAAGAGCAATGAACTCGCTATTGAATATAAAGAGCCTGACCATATCCATTCTCAAAAAGCGAGAATTGAGATATTAGTTCCACACAAGACCATGGTTGCATCAAATCTTTCAAATGGAGGTATCAAGCTCGATGACCTCATTGGGAATCACAATTTGGAATCCCATAATGGCTCAATAACAGTTACTGATAATAAAGGGGATGCCATATGTAAAACGCGTAATGGTTCTCAAAAATTGGAAGACTGCGATGGGGATATTGAAGCAAAAACTCGGAATGGCAGCATTTCAATACGCTCATGCAACGGAAGTATGAATATCGATGGCGAGAATGGATCGTGCAAGATTAGCAAATGCAAAGGCATTCTTACACTCAATCTCGAAAATGGTCCGATCAGAATTATTGAAGGAGCTTTTAAGAATGTAGAGCTTAAAAATAATAATGGAAGCATATATTACGAGTTTCTTCCAGTACATAAGGGAGATTTTTCCTTTAAAAATAAAAATGGGAAAATATTGCTTATTGTACCCGAAGAAATAGAATTTTCTTTGAAAGCAGAGAATCATCTTGGAAATATAAGGATTGGATTGGATGGCGAATACGACCGAAAAAAAGATGATGAGGGCCAAAGTATAGAGATGGTCAAAGGGGCAGGTAAAGTAAAAATTAAAGTAAAAAATCAGCTTGGAAGTATTCAGCTTATGAAGGATCCTATTCAGAAAGACACGCGCATGGATTTTTCGAGTTTTGGAGATTATATTTCCGATATCTTCGACAATATTCCATTTGAAGAAGGCATGGATCAGGCAAAGAAAGCTTTCAATAAAGCAAAAGACCAATTCAAGAACATGAACGTCGATATTTCACAGACCTTTGAAAAAACGATGGAAAGTCTTGAAAAGAACAAGGATAAGATCAAAGCAAAAATTGATGAGGAGATCAAAGATAAAAAACATGCAGAGGAGCTGAAAAAGAAATTCAAAGAAGCTGTTGAATCGGTAAAAGAAGCGTTTCATAAAAGACAAGATGAAAAGGAATCTATGAGTGAGAGCAGGATGAAAATACTGGATATGCTTGAAAAAGGAACGATCAATCCAGATGAAGCAGAACGTCTTTTAAAAGCACTTGGAGAAGATGATGAATGAGAAAAAAAAGATCGTAGATATGCTTGCAAGCGGTAAAATAGATGCTAATCAGGCAGAAGAACTACTCAAAGCAATATCATACAAAAGAAAAAGTACTGTAAGAAGTGAAATGCGGAAACTGGTATTTGAAATTAAAGAACAGGATTCGGAAAAGCATATTGTGCATATCGAGTTGCCGGTTTCTCTTTTACATGCAGGTCTGAAAATCTTGCCGAAAGAAGCAGTTATTAATACCAAAATAGGCAGTACCGCTTTTGATATTTCTTCAATCAACTGGGATGATATCATTTCACAAGCAGCAGGCGGCGATGTCGGAGATCTGCTATACATGGAAATAAATAATGATGATGAACACCCAATAATTATCCATATTTATATTGAATAGGGGAAGAAAGATCCAGTAATTCATTTCAAATTGCATAATAAATTGACAGTATATTTCACATTGGCATCTTCTTTCTATGAGATTAGTTTTCATCATGTTATATGGGAGATCGCATGAAAAGAATTAAGATATTTGTATTTGTTATACTGGCATGTCTGCTTGCTTCTTGTGCTAGAGTATATGTCCCCTATACTCTTCAGCTTCAGCAGGATTACAATCTCACCGACGAAGAAATTATGCAATTACAGTTTTATGTGTCGGATAAAGTAATACTTGAACGTGAAATAGTTGATGTAGACAAAAAAATTTCTAAGAAACACAGACTTGAAAAGGTTGAAGATAAACTTCTTGACCAAGTTGTATTTCGTTCTTTAACGCCCGGTGTAGCTAAAGATCTGGTGCCATTTATGCTAAGAGTTGCGTTTGAGGAGCAGGGCTATCTCACCTTTAAATCTGAAGGCGAACCTGAAGATTATTTCTATTTTAAAAGCGATCGTTATGGTAATGAGATCAAAGAAAAAATTATCAATTATTGCAAATGGTTCCAGCTGATTGAAGATGAAATATTCAGCAATGGACTGGTCACCTATAACGTCAATGAGTACTGGGTATTCTTTCCAGAAAATCGCCCACATCTTCTCGTTGATGAAGAGAGTCTGGAAAAGATTAAAGAACAGCGAAGAATCGTAAAGGGAATCAAACAGAAAAAGTAATTAAACTTAAGTTTCGAAAGAGGGGATGGGATCAGAATGTATTTCTAGTACCAATACTTTGAGAATTACTTTAACTATAAAGATTTAACGATATTCTCTGATCACGCCTACTTTTTCTTTTTTATCCTGTCTTTTTTTATCAGCATTCGAGAGAAGGCCAACAATAAATCCAGCAACAAAGAGAAGAGGATAAAAAATTATCTTAGACATTTCAATTTCCCAGAAGAGAATTGTAAGAGATACCTTTGCAGAATTTTGGATTACGACAATAATGACAGCAATGATTAAAAGAATCGTAATAATTTGTTTTACTTTCATCTGAAAACACCTCGTTTATTTTTCTTAAATTCTTAATTAACAAAAAATGATGCTGAATAAGATTACATTGATTTATTGAGTGAACTAAGAAAATTTCTGTCAAAGATTCTGATATCAGATGAGTTAACAACGTGAAGCAACCGATTATATTTCTCAAAATATCCACAAGTTTAATAAAAATCAGTAAATGTTATATGTTTGAAAACTGTAAAATGCAGAATGTAAGAAATAGAGATAATTGCATTTATATTAGTGATAATTTTTTTAATTAAAAATTGTTTTTGGTTTATTAATATATTATTATAATAAATAAAGCAAATGAAAATATTCTATTGTTTCTTGACAAATCTTATTTTATTTCTGACTATTGCGTCCACTATGAATAATACTCTTTATTATGCGAAAATATGGGATTGCTGTAAGATTGCTACGTTACTTGGAATTTATAAAAATGAAATAGTGAGTATGTAGTTTATGAAATTTAATTCAAAGATCGGTTCGCAAAGAAACAATTCTTTTCAAGAATTTTTTACTATTGAAATGATAAAATTTAATTTAACCAAAATAAGAAAAAAAATGTTAATGTCAAAAATAGGTCAGCCAATATATTTTCACTATTTTTTTAGGCTCTTGAACCGAATTATATTCGGGATAAATATTAACATCACTAGAACGGAAACTGGGAAATTGGCTTATGCTCATTACCCAGAATTAAAATATGTTTACTAATAAATTAGAAAGATTATTCCTTTTATTTGGAGGAAAAAAATGAAAAAAATTGCTTTAATCTTTGTGATTATGTTATTAGCTTTTTCAATCGCTCATGCACAATGGGTCGTTGATGAAGGCTTTGAAGGAACGTGGCCTCCTGCAGACTGGACAATAATGAATAGTACCAATCCATCGAATGATATTATTCAAACAAGTGACCAGGCTTATTCTGGAACTTATTCAGCTCGATTCTCCTCTTATTACTCAGGCACTCCTTATGATCAATATCTTATCACTCCTGAAGTCCTCACAGTTTCTGGAGATCAAGCATCATTCTGGTATCGAGGATATTCCTATGGTACAGAATCTTTTTGTGTTGGCTGGTCTTCCACTGGAACTGATGTAAATACTGATTTTACATGGGGACCTGACATTAGTAATTCTTCGACAACATGGCAGCAATATCTTAAAACTGACTTGCCTGCTGGTACAAAATATGTTGCAATTCACTATTACAGTGATTACATGTACTACTTGTATGTTGATGAATTTAAGGTTGGTTCAGTCCCACCAACGCAATCTGATCAATTCGGCTGGGAAGATGGATTCTCAACTGTTTTAGGTTACTATGGTGAGGCATCATTTGAAAATACTACCGAGCAAGCTTATGAAGGTACTCATAGTTTGAAATACACCGATGATGAAGCAGACACTCCTCAAGCTTATATCTGGTGGGTTACTGGACTTACTGATGGGCAGACAATTGATGCGAGTTTCTGGGTATACGATGAAACAGACGAAGCATCATATCCGAAAGGAAGGATCTGGGGTCATTATACGAGTGATCCTGATGATATCAGTTCCTATGCGGGTTCTGCTGGCGGTAATGCAGATTATTCAACAATTGGCTGGTCTCAGCTTTCCCATTCATGGGTCTTTGACTCTGATGGAGGATCACGGGATGGTTTTGTTGTAGAAGCCAGATGTTATAGCGATGCCACACATAATATTATCTATGTGGACGATGCTGAAATAACAGTTGGCTCTTCTACAGCAATCATTCATCATCCAACTCCACCGACTGTAGACATTGTTATCGAAGTTACTGTTGATAGTTGGTACGGTGAAGCAAGCTGGAATGTTTGGGATTATGCTGCAGGATCCTGGTACTTTGGTACCAATCAAACTTTCTCTGCCGCATATGAAACAGTAATAGACACACTTCCTCTTCCTCTTGGTGAACACGCAGTGTATTGCTGGGATTCATATGGAGATGGAGGAATAGGTGGATCAGTTTGGAATGGCGACATACTCTTGAATGAGTGGGCGTCAACAGATTATACTTCTACTGGCATATATGACTTTTCTGTATTTGAACCTACCTTTGGTTCTCTGGCTGGATATGTGTCGGATACTTCGACACGTGCTCCCATCATGGATGCGCTTGTAGAATGTGGTACATATTGGGCATTCAGCGGAGCCGATGGCTACTATCAAATCAACAATATACTTACAAGTGATATTGCCGGTCCATATGATGTAACCTGCGAAGCTGAGGGATTCAATCCTGCTACAGAGACAGGTGTCATTATTGAAACAGATCTTACTACCGATCTTGATTTTGACCTGACTGCTCCTACAATGGACATTGATGATACTCCTATCTCAGTATTAATGCTCCCCAACACTATCAATGATGATCATACAATCACTATTGATAATAACGGTAATGGTCCTTTGGATTGGAATGCGACAGTTCCTATTCCTGACAGATTGGAAATAGAAATACCTGCATATACGGGAACTCCTCCTGTAAATACATATAGAACCTCTGTTGAGTTAGATGATGGTGGAAACAGCGGATCAACTTCATGGCACAATCAACCTTTGAGAGAGATACTTAGAGGATCAACAGCCTGGTTCCGCGGTGGTGAATATTCCACATATTTCTATGGTACATTTGATACGGATACTCCTGGAAATATGACAGAAATTCTCTCCCCACCTCCTTGGTCATCCTATGCAGGTGATTTTGATGCAGTTCATACTGATTTCTTTTATATGAATTGTAATACTGATTATAACATTTACAAAATTGATTGTGCTACTGGCGATGCCACATTAGTTGGACCCACAGGACTTTCTACCTATTTCAACGGTATGGCTTGCGATAAAGTAAGCAATACAATGTATGCATGTACAGGAACGAATCTTTATACAGTAGATCTCGGTACTGGTGCTGCGACGTTAATCGGTCCTATGGGCACTTCGCTCTTGGTTAACCTTGCATGCGACGGAAGCGGCAATCTCTATGGTGTAGACATCTCTGATGATTGCTTATGGTCAATTGACAAAAATACCGGTGTTGGTACTCTTGTTGGAGCTACTGGGTTTGCTGCGAATTATGCACAATCCATGGCTTGGGATCCACAAACCGATGTTCTCTTTTGGGCAGCTTATGGTGGTGGTCTCAATGGTAATCTTAGAGTTATTGATAGAACAACAGGAAGCTCTGCTTTTGCCGGTGATTTCGAAGGTGGTCGCGAAGTAACAGTCTTTGCATTTCCTGGAGGTGTGGATTCATGGTTGACCTTAGATCCGACCTCTGGAACTATTCCAGCCGGTGGTTCAGAAGATGTTCAAGTCACATTTGATTCTAATGGAATCCTTCCCGGCGAAAGCTTGTTTGGTGATATAGAATTCTATTCTGATCCCAATGTCGGCACAGTGACCGTTCCCGCGGAAATGACTGTCTACATACCGGAAGGCTATGTATTTGAAGGATTTGATGATCCGGACTTCCCTCCATTTGGATGGCAAAACGTCGATAGTTGGAACAGATTTACTAATGATCCTTATTCTGGTGATGGTTATGCCCGAACAAGTTGGTATCATAAATATGATGCGATACTTAATACACCCAGACTCATACTGGGAGATGAAGACTTCATTAGCTTCTATTGGATCAATGCAAATCTGTATGATGCAAAGGGAGAAAAGATAGAAGGTGGAGACACACTCTATGTTGAAGTAAGTAATACTTACAACAACACTGTCCCGGTGTGGGAAACTTTAATAGCTCTCAGTTCAGAGGAAGAGATGACTGAATACGAGAATGTATTGGTTTCAATTCCTCCTGCTTACGCTGGGCATTCTGCCAAGTTAAGATTCAGGCATCGTTCGATGTTGAACGCAATTTCCAGAGGAATCGGACTGGATAATATTATCATGCCTCCTCCGTACTTGCCCGTTAACTTCAGCGTGGATCCGGAATATCAATCTGATTATGATGCACAAGAAGTTACTGTAGATTATGATGTTGAAATTACCAATGAAGGTGTTCAGGCTGATAGATACAATATCTCAGTTCTTGATTCACGAACAACCAAAGATGTTCTCCTTGCCGAAGGCTTTGAAAGTGCTGTTCCTCCAGTCGGCTGGACTCAGGAATTTGTTAGCGGTACAGTAAACTGGATTCAAGCTACAGAAGGACAATATAGCAATCCGCCTGCAGCTTATGAAGGCACATATCTCGCATTGTTCTATAATGGCTCTTATAACGGATATACTACTAAACTTGTTACTCCTGAAATAGCATTTTCCGATAGCAAAGATGGAGAATTGACCTTCTGGCATGCGCAAGTTAACTGGGTTGGTGATCAGGATGAATTGAATGTTTATTACAAAAATTCTCCTTCTGGTACGTGGACACTTCTTGAATCATATACTATGGATGTAAGTACGTGGACTCAAAGAACTATTTCACTGCCAAATACGAGCTCAACCTATTATATTGCTTTTGAAGGTGTTGCAAACTATGGATATGGTGTTTGTATCGATGACGTACAAGTAACCGGTACCGGTGGTCCTGGTCCAGGTCCTGGTCCTACAGGTTGGCCTGCAACAGTTAATGTGCCATACCTTGATCTTGAACCAGGTGAATCTGGCAGTTTTGTCGTAAGTGTTGCAATTCCAGAAGATGCTGTTCTTGATGATGTAAATACATCAACAGTGTATATTGCTTCACGCGAGGATACAAATGTCAATGAGACAGCAGTGGTTCAGACAACCTGCCATCCCAAAGATCCGTATGAACCAAATGATCTTATGGTAGATGCTACTCCTGCCGACTTTGACTTTGTATCAGACGGCGCACAGATCTATTACAATCCGGATTATAGAGACAAAGACATTGATATCTATACAATAGATTGTCTCGAAGGCGATATCGTATGGTGTGCCTTTGAACTTCCTGTTGATGAAACAGTATTCGACGGAGCTATCAAGCTCGTTGATGCTGATTCTACAGAACTTGCCTGGGCAGATTCCTGGGCAGGCGGCGGAAGTGAATATCTGCAATACAGGATTCTTGAGGACGGCACCTATTACTGGATACTTGGAAAATGGGACAATGTTCTTGAAGGAAAAGCTTCTAAGAAGACAGTGACCAAAGGTGAGAATACAACCTTCTACACTGTTACTTTTGATCTTATACCTTCACCTGAAGTCGAGGTTGAACCGCTTGCACTTACTCTCGGTATGATCGCGGGTACAGGCGGCACAGTATCAGATGAGCTTTACATTTCGAACATTGCTCCTGATGCATTGGCAGAAGACCTCAACTGGGATATTGAAGTACAAATTCCCGGAGTCGAAACATTATATCAATCTAGTTTTGATGATGCTGCATACTGGACAGTAAGCGGCGGCGCAAACTGGCTCATTTCTAATTGCAGTTTCGCTGGTGGAACTCCTCCAGAAGCAAACTTCTTCTGGTCTCCTGGTATCACAGCTCTTCAAAGACTTATCAGCCCTGTTATTAATACAACAGGATATACAAGTGCAAACTTAACATTTAAACATTACGTAGACGATTATGCCGGTGGTTATACCGTCGGTGTCGCAACAACAAGTGACGGTGGGGTCACATGGAATACAGTATGGTCAATATCACCTACAACAAATATTGGACCGGAAACTATCCCACTTGTCATAGATAATGCGGACATGGGTTCTGATCAATTCCAGCTTTGCTGGTTCTTTGATGGTTACTCATTCAACATCAACCATTGGTATGTTGATGACGTTTATCTTGGTGTTGGAACCGATTGGATCAGCATTTCACCAGCTTCAGGATCAGTCGGTCAGGGTAATACCCAGACAGTGACCGTTACCTGTGATGGCGACGCACGCCTTGATCCAGGAACCTATACCGCTGACCTTATCGTCCATAACGATGCATTGCTTTATGGCGCATCAGACATCACAGTTCCTCTGACATTCTACATCGGTGCAGAAGCTGGTGGAATGCAAGGTGTTGTGACCTTCAACGGTGAACCCGTTCCCGACGTAATGGTCAAAGCAGGTAACTTCGTGACCTACACAGACGAGTACGGTCTCTATGAATTTACTGCGATCGCTTCCGGAACATATAATGTTCTCTTCTACAAAGAAGGATTCCAACCTTACTGGGCTTATGATGTATATCTTAATCCTGGATGGGTTGTTATTCTTGATGTAGAATTGATCTTC
>JBNGBT010000071.1:0-501 GCA_049903315.1 Candidatus Cloacimonadota bacterium
ACCACCATCGCAAACGAGCCCCCATGGCTTCTCTCCTCTTTTGCGATGATGAAACCGGCCCTTTCCAATTCACCTCTGAGGTCGTTCAAAGGCCGTGTTGATCTGCTTGAAACAAGATAGGTCAACACAACCAAAGGAAAACGCAAAAAAACGTGGCAGATACGTCGAAGAAAAGTGTCCGGGACGACCTCATCGGCAATCACGATGCGTCCGCCCGGTTTGAGTACCCGGGCAGCCTGTTTAAGGGCAAAACGCCTCTCATCATCGCTCAGCTCACTGAAGACAAGGGTGGAAACAACCGCATCAAATCCCGATTCCTGAAAAGCGTCCATGCCGTCGATTCCCATTTCGCTGACCATGAATTTCTCTTTCAAATTTTCGGTTACGATTCTTTCTCGAGCAGTTTCAACCATGGTAGGGCTTAGATCAAATCCTTCAACTTTACAGCTCCGGTCAATGAGCATGCCGGCGAGTTCACCTGTCCCGCAGCCGATCTCCAGT
>JBNGBT010000007.1:0-349 GCA_049903315.1 Candidatus Cloacimonadota bacterium
GTATATGGTCATTTTCCAACAAATTATGAAATCATTACTCAGAATTGTATAGATAATTTTGCTCACGTCCTGCAATATAGAGAACTCGACACTGATTATGGAAATTCGGTTCATTTCAAAGCATACGATACTACAGACTGGCAGAACATATGGTCAAAAACCGATACAGAAATTAGCATGGAAACTGTTACAGCTTCTACTTGCATTGAAGTAAACGAAGAAGATAATTACGTGATGTATTTCCGCGGGGATAAACTTGAAATTCGAGATCGCTTTACAGGAAACATAATTCATCATCAAGATTCAGTACTTGCAGTCTGTGAGATTCTCAGAAAGAGTGATGGAGAGC
>JBNGBT010000007.1:359-142159 GCA_049903315.1 Candidatus Cloacimonadota bacterium
GCTTCTTTTCTTTGTAGAAAAAGATGATGAAACCGGATATGATGTCTATTCTCTCGATGGTCCGATCTTTGTTTCGAATGATGAACCACCTACACAAAATGAAATCATAATTGAACAGTTTCCGAATCCATTTAGGAATTCCATTACATTCAGGTTATATCCCACCACAGAGCACACAGAGGACACAGAGATAAAGATTTACAACATAAAGGGACAACTCGTTAGGGAACTCCGCTTCGACGCTTCTTCGCTTTCTCGCTTCCGCGAGTTAACCTGGGATGGGAAGGATAAGAAAGGGAATGTTTTGAAACAGGGAATATATTTCTACCGTTGTAATATTGGAAATAAAAATTATTCTGGTAAAATTATAAAACTATATTAGGAGTTATTATGAAAAATATATGTCTTTTCGTTTTGCTCTTTGTGTTTTTTGTTAGTATTCTATGTGCAGATGTAAATTTTCAGTATGAGTTCAGTCTTTATAAGCCTGATTTGAGTGATCATTTATGTAATATTGAATTGTTTGATTATAATGACGATGGGATTGAAGAAATATTCATTGGTTATAGTAATGAAAATTTTATGAAGATAGTATGTTATGACTTATCTGGTGATACTATCATTACATTTAATGACACCCTCGCTTCTGATGCGGAGTTCCAAAAATTCTCTATATTTAAAATGGATGGAGAGAATAATTTAATAACTGGCACACATTTCACGAGTAATACAAATACAAAGAAATTAATGTTACGATTATATGAATTCCAAACATTCTCTTTCGTAGATTCGATAATTTATGAAGTTCCTTATTGGACAGGAGATTGGGAAAATTCGTTAGATATCAAATCTCTACTCATATCTTGGACGAATATGCATAAATTTATTTACATCGGTTATATTTATTCTTATGATTGGGATTATGGTATTGGATGTGATAATTATTATGATTCGTATATCACAAAATTTCAATATACTGACTCCTTTTCATTCGTTCAAAACATTATAGAATGCGGATTAGATTTAAGTCAATTAAGCGACTCATTAATTGCTAGTGTAGGGTATTCTATTGATGATGATTGTGGGTGGGAATGGCACTATGAGGACAGAACGTATTTTGTCAAAACCCTTTCTAATGAAATAATTTCAAATATTAATAATATTTTGGAAATAGATGGTGGTCACTCATATGATTCAGGCACTTATTCAAATTTCCCAGTACAATTAATGTTTATTTCAAGAAATAATTTAAATTCAGAAATATATGGCAATTTGTTATATTATAAAATATTGGATAGTTGGATTGGAAATACAGCTAATTTTAAAAATTTTTCATGTGATTATTCAGTACTATTATGGGAAAGAGAAGATACAGAAACAGGTCTTGATGATATTATATCAAGTTCTTGTGTTAATATTTATAACGATGATAAATATGTTATTTATTTTCGAACAGACAATTTGGAAATCAGGGACAGAGTGAATGGAAATATATATTATCATCAAGAATCTTCAATAATACCCTCTAATATTTTGAGAACGAGTGATGGTGAATTACTTCTGTTTGTCGATCGAGATGATGATAATGGTTATGATGTTTATACTCTTGATGGTCCATTCTTTGGAATCGACCATAATAATAATGTTTTTGATGATCGAAAAGCTATAAATTTCCCCAATCCTTTCCATTCATCAACGATCTTTTCATTCTCATCAAAAGAACCGATCCAAAATGCTGAGATTAAAATATACAATATCAAAGGTCAGCTCGTCCAAGAATTACGCTTCAACGCTTCTTCGCTTTCTCGCTTTCACACTGCCATTTGGGATGGTTTAGATAAACATGGACAGAAAGTCTCACCAGGAGTGTATTTGTATCAGCTTCTGATCGATGGGGAGCAAAAAGCAGAAAGGAAATGTTTATTAATTGAATAATGTCTTATAAAAAGTTCATTCTTGCAATTCTTTTTTTATTCATATCAACACTTCTCTTTTCTCTTCAACGGGCAAACATAATAGAGGATTTTGAAAGAGGATCCGTTACTTTGCAATCTTACCCGGGACAGGACTTCGATCCCGATGACTGGTGCATTGATTCCACAATTACTCATAATGTTTCACAGTACTCATTAAAACTCTTTGGCAACACATGGAAAGTTGAACAGATCACTCCAATACAACTCGATACGAATGCAGTATGGTCAGTTTCAATGTATATGCAGACAAAAGGAGAGATACACGGATTCGGAATTATTGATTCAGCGAATGTGCTCATGTACTCACTCGACGGAAGCGAAGAGTTAGATATCGAAGAATTTATTACAGTGTATCAAGGCGCTTTCCCGGAACAGGAATGGGATACCTTTCTTTTGCCAGTAGCAGATGACTGGTTTGCGTGGTTCGAATACTATCCCAAAATTACAGGCTTACTTTTTATTAATGACATTGATACAGACCCGACAGGTGTGGTCTATTTTGATGATATTCTCGATGTCACAGGAGATTTGCCGGTTATTCCAGAAGTAGAAATATCATCATCTCAGGGACGAGAATACTCTGATAAATTCGGAAACAGAAATATGGATGTACAATTCTACTCAGATGTTTATGATCCTGACAGCGATACATTATTTTATTACTGGAATTTCGGGGATGGAGACTCGAGTTCTGTAGAGAATCCTACTCACACGTACATAATTTATGATGATCATCCTTATAATGTATTTCTGGAAGTCACCGATAACACCGGAATGATAGGCAGAGCAAACTGTGAGATCGTACCTGAGCCGGGTTCATCCTCATTTCCGATTACAATGAATTTTGTTGGAGATATTCTGCTTGCGCGCGGCTACGAAAATTCGGGAGGCATCATACAAACTTATGGAGTGGAAGCAATATTTGAACCAACGATCGATCTTTTGGGAAATGCAGCAGATGTGACGATTGCAAATTTGGAATGTCCTCTTACAAATCAAGGAACTCATCACCCGACCAAACCGATTTATTTTCGCGGCGATCCGGATAATGTGGATGGGCTCGTTTATGCAGGTATCGACATTGTAACACTTGCGAACAATCATATCCTTGATTATATGCTTACTGGAATGCAGCAAACGCAGGATGTTCTTGGACAAAATGGAATTCTTTCGTCAGGGGCAGGAGCAGATTCCTACGAAGCATACACTCCGATATTGTATACGCAGAACGGAGTGACTTTTGCTTTCCTCGCTTCGAGCGACCGGACAGGACAGTACAACAACTATCAGCCATATTTAAATGCCGGATTCAACAAACCCGGATTTGCCTATTTGACTCCATATTACCTCACAGAGCAAATTGCGGATGTCGAGGATGTTGCGGATTATCTTATTATGGAAATGCATGCGGGAAGCGAGTATTCGCTTGCTCCGGGCAGTGAATATGACAAATCCGAAGAACTCAATCCGTATCAGGATGAGGGATACAATCCAAAAGCGGATATTCCGCACATGTGGGATAGAGCACTGCGTCATCATGCAATAGATTCCGGCGCTGATCTCGTCATTTGTCATCATCCGCATATCATTCAAGGCTTTGAAGTGTATGACCAAAAATTGATTGCTCATTCGCTTGGAAATTTTATATTCGACCTTACATATCCGGAAACCATGCCGACAATGATCCTCAATGCAAAGATCAACGAAACAGGATTTTTCGAATATACTGTCACACCTGCCTATATCGATGACTGGATTCCTCAACCTGCACTTGGTGGTATGGGGCTTCATCTACTGGATTATCTTGCATTTCGATCAAAAGAACTCGATACCTATATGTATGTAGATAGAGAGGAAGTCATTGGAAAAATTGTTCTCGATACCCTTTCAATGGAGATAAATACTGAGGTGGTTTTTGAAGATATTGAGATTGAGCATATAGGAAATAATTATATTTCAAAACCTCAAGAGCTTGCACATCATGCAAATATTTCTGAAATAAGTTCGATTACACCACAGAGCAACTGGGAATATCGAGTTGGCAGAGATCTGGTCTGGTTTGGAAATATGGAGGATGAAGGATGCACTATGTGGGAACTGATCGAGCCGGAAGAATTTTACGATAATACCACTTCCTATGAAGATCAGCGCTCGATAGGGCACGTGTGGGATGAAGATAATTATTATGACCTTTCTACAAAACTTGAAGGGCGGATAAGACGATATTCGGATTCTACCAGTTATTCTCTGAGTGGATATATCAAAACAAAGGATGCGCAGGGAGTTACAATTCAGATACGCTATTATGAGTCGAGATGGTATCCTACAATGCTCGGTTCGGAATATATATCAGAAAAAATAACAAGTGATACAGATTGGACATATTATCATAAAGAACTCACTGTACCATCTCAAACTAATTATTTCGATATTCTTCTCATTTCTGAAACGCCAAACTCGGGTATTTCTTACGCGTGGTTTGATAATGTCGGACTCATCGAGTGGAATGATTGGGAGTTCCAATCGAGTAATCCTACAATTACCAATCCGAATGATTATTATTTCTATCAAGTCAGAACAGATGAGCCACTCGTGAATGCGGCAGTTAAATATATGGAAACAGCATATGGTCCGATTCCGCAAGTAGGCATCGATGATGAATCCGATCAGAATCAGGTGATTTCTCAAGTGGTTAACTTTCCAAATCCTTTTGATAATTCTACCAAGATATCTTTTACATTGAAGGAAAATATAGAAGATGTTGCCGTGAAAATCTATAACATAAAAGGACAGCTTATCAGAGAACTTTACCCTGCCAACTCTTCACCCTCTCACTCCATCTCAGTAACATGGGATGCAAAAGACTCATTTGGAAAGAATGCTGCAAATGGGATATATTTCTATACAATTTCTTCAGGCAACAATGTTTTGGATACTCAGAAATGCTTGTTGTTAAGATAAAGAATATCGAATGCTAATTATTGATAATTTAAAATCAAAAATCTTCAATCGGTGTTCGATATTCTTAAATCAAAAGAAAAAGAGAATATCGAATGATGATTAACGATTTGAGATTTAAGAAGGGAAGAAAATATGGATAAGTTTGACTTAGAAGAAAGGTTAATAAGCTTTGCGGTTTTAATAATTGAGATTGCGAGTGAAATGGCAATGACAAAAGCTGGAAATCATTTATCGGGTCAATTGATTCGCTCGGGAACATCTCCAGCACTTAATTATGGGGAAGCACAAAGTGGTGAATCCCGAAAAGATTTTATTCATAAAATGAAAATTGTTTTAAAGGAGTTAAGAGAATCTCTTGTTTGTCTGAAAATAATCGAAAAAGCCAGACTGCATAAGAAGCTTGAGAAAATTGAAAAAGCAAAAATAGAATGTAATGAACTGATTTCGATCTTTGTTAAAAGTATTGAGACTGCTGAAAATAATCTTAAGAAGAAAGATAATATCGAATGATGATTAACGATTGAGAACTTAAGAAGATTAACGATTTTCTTAAAATCAAAAATCTTCAATCGGTGTTCGATGTTCTTAAATCAAATGAAAAAGAGAATGATGAATGATGATTAACGATTTGAGATTTAGGAAGTTAACCATATCTTCAATCTTCAATCAGTGTTCGATGTTCTAAAATCAAAAGGTAATTTATGTTTATTGATTATACACGAATCCATGTACGTGGAGGAAGTGGGGGAAATGGCTGTTTAAGTTTTCGGAGGGAAAAGTTCATCCCAAAGGGCGGACCTGACGGTGGGAATGGCGGCAAGGGCGGAGATGTAATAGCAGTTGCAACTTCAGACCTGAATACTTTACTCAACTTCCGATATAATAAGCAGTTTTTTGCTGAAAAGGGCCAGCATGGCATGGGCTCAAATAAAACAGGTCATGACGGTGAAAACATCGTTTTGAAAGTACCTCTTGGGACTGAAATATATGAAATCAACGAACAGAATAATAGAATTGTAAAAATAGCCGACCTCGCTGAAGAAAATGAGGATGTCATACTTGCACATGGCGGGAAGGGCGGACGGGGAAATGCGACATTCAAATCCTCACGAAATCAAGCTCCAAGAAAAACCACACCAGGTAAAGAAGGTGAAGAAAAGTATTATGAATTTGTACTCAAACTTATGGCTGATGTGGGTTTGGTCGGATTTCCAAATGCAGGGAAATCCACACTGATAAGTCACCTTTCATCCGCGCACCCTAAGATTGCAGATTATGAATTCACGACCCTCGAGCCGTGTCTTGGTGTCGTTAAAGTGGATGATTACAAAACATTTGTTATTGCTGATATTCCAGGTATAATTGAAGACGCTCACGAAGGCAAAGGACTCGGATTGCGCTTTCTTCAGCATATAGAACGCACCCGGGTACTGCTTATTCTGATTGATATTACATCAGAGAATATTCAAGATAAATATCATATTTTACAGAATGAGCTTCACTCTTATAATAAGGAACTCGATAAACGGCAGAAATTGGTCGTACTCAACAAAATTGATTTGCTTGCTCCGGATAAAAAGAAAGATATAATAAAAGTTGCGAAAGATGAGCTGAATATGGTTTGTACATGTCCGATTCTTGCAATCTCAGCAGTCAGCGGCGAGAATCTTGATAAACTGAAATTTGCGATCAAGGATATTTTGGAATTGTAAAGGATAGGGTGTCATGCATCGTAATAGTCAAAGGAGAGTATATGGAGATCAAATTTATTTCATTACGAGTAGGGTAGAAGGTGAGTACAAATTTTTTAAACATCAAACTTTATGTGATGTTTGGATTCAAGAGTTGAGATTAACCAAAGATGTTACACATATGAAATTATTTACTTTTTGTTTGAATTATGATCATTTTCATTTGTTAATAAAACCAGACATTACCGAAGCAAATTATTCGAAAATTATGCAATTTTTGAAACGCCATTCATCACGAAATATTAATATCATTTTGGGTTACAACAAACGATCAAACGAAGGCGATATTGGCCAATATCGCCTTCAAAATAAAATAAATAATGCGCATTATCGCCTTCGGAATGAATTGAAAAAAATCGATGAGTATGTTTTGAAATTGCGTGAATCGTTCAAACAAATATATGGAAAAAACCATGATATTCCCAAATTTAAATGGCAAAAATCATTTTTCGATCATGTGATACGAAATAAAAAAGATTTTGTAAAACATTTCAATTACACAATGTACAACTTTCTTAAACATGAATTGCCTGAAAAATGGAAATATACCGGACTTAGATATCATGATTTATTAGATGAATTCATTGAGTAAAATAGTTCTATGGCATAATTATAAATAATGAATAACCATATAGAATTTATAGAGACATACAGCAAGGATACATTATGAATAAATCGGAATATTATGATTGGCTTCGATTGGTGTCTGTAAAAGGTCTCGGACCAGAAACAATTCAGAAATTACTCACAAAATACTCGGCACCGGCACATATTTTTAATGCAACAAAGAACGAGCTGACAGAGCTTTCTTTTATATCAGATAACCTCGCAGAACACATCCTCGAAAATCAAAAAGAAGAATTTATCGAGAACCAACTTACATTGATAGAAAAGTATAATGTCCACCTGCTTTCACTCCTTGATGATGAATATCCAAGATTACTCAAGTATAGCTACAATCCACCAGTTGTGCTCTATGTAAAGGGGAATATATTGCCTGAGGATGATCTGTGTTTTGCTGTGGTCGGTACGCGTAAACCAACACAATACGGTAAGATCGCAGTTCACAAGATCGTACCTAAGCTCTCTCTTGCAGGATTTACAATTGTGAGTGGACTTGCCTATGGAATCGATGCTGCAGCTCATCATGAAGCCCTGAATACAGGAGGGAGAACCATTGCTGTTTTCGGAACAGGATTAGATACTATCTATCCCACGGCAAATAGAAAACTGGCTGAAAGAATTCTTGAAAATGGAGCACTTATCTCAGAACTCCCTCTTGAAAGCAAAATTGAAGCTTGGAATTTTGCAAACCGAAATCGTATAATCAGTGGGATGAGTAAAGGGACACTTGTAGTCGAAGGTGCTAAAACCAGTGGTGCACTTTTAACCGCCAAATATGCCCTTGAACAGAATCGAGATATTTATGCAATACCTGGTAATATTAACTCTCCTCAAAGTGAGGGTCCAAACTATCTTATCAAACTGGGTGCGAAAATCGTATGCAGTTCCGAAGATATACTCGAAGAATATCAACTTAAATTAAAGCTCGTTAACGAGAATTCATCTAAAGAGTCTAAGCCAAAAGTGGAACTTTCCGCAAGTGAGGAAAAGATTTATAAACTCCTCATTAAGAATGAGAAAAATCTCAGTCTGGATAAAATGGTCGAATTAGCTGAGCAAAGTCCTGCAGAACTTTCAAGTATTCTTCTTCAAATGGAGTTTAAGGGATTGGTAAAACGGGGAGCACAGAACAGGTACTGGCTTATATAAAAAAGAGCTCTTTTAAGAATTGTTTGGGGAGGTAAATAATAATATCCAATATCCAACAAGGAATATCCAATTACGAAGGAGAAAGAAAAAAGCTCATAACCAAGATATCTTTTAATATTCGAGTATATTGTTTCAGAATAAGAAAAGAGAGCAATCTACAATGCTGGAGAGAAAATCCAATTGTGTGAAAAAAAATAATTACTTCTCATTCCTCAGGAAAGCTTTCGTGATTTTATCGTACGTTAAGAAAAAAAAAGACCTTTGCAGCGTTATACCACAAAGGTCTTAATAAATTAAATGAGTTAACTATTTGATAATTCCTAAAATATCGGATCTTTGCACAATAAGATATTTCTTGCCTTCAAGTTCTAACTCTGTGCCACCATATTTTGCATAGACTACCTTATCTCCCTCTTTGACGATTTTCTGAAGATCTTCGTCGTTTCCAACAGCAATGATCTTGCCGATTTGTGGTTTTTCTTTTGCAGTATCGGGGATGATAATGTTGCCGACTTTCTTCTCTTCAGATTCCAATGTCTCAAGAAGAACTCGATCATCAATAGGTTTAATTTTCATTATACCTCCATGTTCTTTTTTCATTTTGATTTATAGAAAAATGTATGGTAGAGAGGAAGATGCGTCAAGAAATTTTTTGAAAGAATGCAAAATATTAGCATTTAGTGCATCTGATTGCTAATATTATGAGTTTTGTACTTCAGTGATTTCTTATTTTATTATCAAATTGGTGACTATCTTTATTGATAAAAACCATATAAACGCTTTGATGTGCCCGTTCATTAAGGAGACTTTCGAAAAGATAAGCATAAATTCTTGACCAAAAACACTGCTCATTATTTAAGCAATCAAAAGGCAGTATATGAAATACAAGAAATTAATCATCATAGTCCTTCTTATATTGTTATTCCATTCACTATGTTATGCAGTGACCTTGAAAGAAGTCTATGAATCAGCTTCATCATATGGTGGATATGATAAATATCTTGAATTGGAAACAGGAGTGACATATACGGGCGGTCTGCTTATAGGGAAGATATTTGACCCGATCACAGCCGAATTATCATCAGAAGAAGGGAAGGATGTGCGCATTGCAGGTAACGGTGCAATACTCGATCTGCTTGGTGAAGAGATTTGCATATCCTATTGCACAAATAAACTCGATATTGATAACTGCATTATAATCAATGGAAATATCCGGTATCGTGGCATCAATCTCCCACCTGATGAAATATATCCAACAGGATATGTGAAATACTGTACTTTTTACAAACCGCAAGATTATGGAATACGATTACAGGGAGCTGGTGGAAATATCACATTAGAGAGAAATATTTTTGTCGATGCAATCGATACAGGCTGGGATTTTCATTATCTTCATGGCACCGCTCTCGAATATTTGCCGACAGGTGCCAATATTTGCATCAGTGTGTTTTATTCAACCTATGGTGTGCCAATCCTTCTTGATAATTGGTCATATCACTCCGATCCAATCATAAATGCTGACTCAACAAGGCATTTTGTCGCACTCTGCGAATATGGCTGAACAATCCCACAGGTGGTCAGTTGGGCTGCTCCATATAACGTAATTGGCATCGATCCTCAACTCATCGATCCTGAAAATGGCGATTATCGAGTAACTCCCGGTTCGCCTTCTGAGGGTTACGGATGCCAGATATTTCCAATTGAAAGAGCACATTCTTATAAAAAACCTAACCCAATCATTATTCCATATAAAAATATTGAGTACAACAACTCAATTGAAGTGTCAGGAATCATTGATGAACATACAACCTGGCAGGCAGACACAGTAAAGGTAATTGGAGACATCGAGATTGTGGAGCAGATAATTCTCACAATTGTAGCCGGCACAAAGGTTGAATTTCAGAACTTCTATTCTATTGACTGTAAGGGGTGTATTCGAGCGATAGGGGGAGATGATGAGCGAATTCTCTTTACCTCAGTTCATCCTGAACTCTTTGTCCCAGATTCATCATTAACTGGCGCATGGAATGGTATCAGGTTTCATAACACATCTGCACTAAATGAAAAATCGATCTTTGCGTATTGTGAGTTTGAATATTCAAAAGTGTTTGGAGATTCTATAAAAGGCGGCGTACTCTCATTCTATAATTTTTCAAAAGCGCGTGTTGTGAATTGTTTATTTACACAGAATGTCGCAGACTACGGATCAGTAATTGGTCTTGATTATCAATCATCTCCTGAAATTATTGATTGTATTTTTACTAAGAACTATGCTTTCGTCGGTGGTTCACCAATCTATAGCGCGTACTCGTACCCTCGCTTGATTAATAACACAATGATCGATAACTATGTACTGAATGAAGATATAAATTATAGAACCGGGGCAGTCCAATCTTTTATCTCAAAACCACAGATTACCAATAACATAATTAGGGATAATGTGACGGATTATCTCGATCCGGGACAGCTTGCTGAGTGCAAGGATTATTATACAACTTTTAACAACATTGAATTCGGGCATGGGGGAGAGAGCAATATTGATGAAGATCCCTTCTTTAGCTATTCAGGAGAATATCCCTATTCCTTGCTGCAGTTTTCCCCATGTATAAATGCCGGAACACCGGATACAACAGGTTTGTTTCTTCCTCTCTCAGATTTTGCTGGAAATGAGAGAATATATAATAGCAGGATCGATATCGGCGCATTCGAGTGGCAGGGCTATGCTGTTGATCCTGAAATTCCTGATGAAACACCATTTGCATGCTATCCCAATCCTTTCTCGAACTCGACAGCCCTTCAATTATCAACAACCACAGAGCACACAGAGCACATTGAGATTAAAATATTTAACATTAAGGGGCAGCTTGTCCGTAATCTCCCCCTCACATCTTCTCCTCTTCACTCCATCGAGGCTATGTGGGATGGGAAAGATGAGAAGGGGAAAGAAGTGTGTGACGGGATATATTTTATTAGATGTAAAGCCCACAATCAGTTTTTAACTCAGAAGATTTTAAAGATTTACTAAGCAAAGTATCATTGGATAAGTATCTTGTCACAAGTCGAAGAGCTTGTGATAAGTAATTTTCAGGTTTTACAACTTAAGACATACTCTCCACCTCGTCTCAATATACAACGCTACTAAGCAGCGGACAGGTCTCAAATTTTACTTTAGTATTTTAAATAAATTTGACAACAAAGGAAGGAAATTAATAAAAAGAATAAGAATTGAAGAGCATACTATTTTTACTATTGAAATTGAGAGGAAATAGATGTGGAAACATGGAAAGATTTTATGAAAGAAACTAAAAGCAAAATCCACGCAATAGTGCGCAGATACCTACAAATTTGGTTGTATCATTGCAATATATATCCAATCATGCGTGGACTCAGACATTACGTGAAAAAAGTTTTTATAGGAGAATGATACAAAATATATCAAGGAGACATCATTTTGTTTCTGAATTTTACTTAAATGGATTTACAGAGATATTAAAAAAGAATAAAGTTCTGAATGTTTTTGATTTAGAAGAGAAAAAATATTTTAAGACTTCTCCAGATAACGTTGCTGTAATTCGTGATTTTAATAAGTTAAGTGTTGAAAATACTGAACCTGATATCTTGGAAAAAATTATCTCAGAGCTGGAATCAAAAGTTGCTGAAGTAATAAAAAATATAAATCTAACTCACACTCTACCAAAAGGTGAAGATTTAGAAATTCTATACAATTTCATTGCATTATTCACTTGCAGGAATCCAATACAAAGAGAAATTATAAACAAATATATTTCCGATGTTTCCAACAAAATGTTAGATAATATTTATAGGTCTAAAGAAAACTGGGAAGCGTTTCATGATGAAATGAGAAAGAAAGGGCATGATGTTGATCCAAATGCAAATTACGATGACTTGAAAGCGATAGTCAAATCTGGAAAATCGAAATGGAAAGCATCCAACAACCTAATGTTTAAACTTGATATGACAAGTATGAATGCAGTTATACATACTTTGCATTATCGAAAATGGAAATTAATTTCTAATGATTCTAAGTTAACACCATTTATCAGTAGCGATAATCCTGTTTCACTTTATTGGACACATAATTTTAAAACTCAATATCCGCCAGGTTTTGCAATGCCTAATACAGAATTAATATTTCCTTTATCAAAATCCTTAGTTTTGTCAGGTACTTTTAATGATAATCCTCTAATTATTAATGCTAATCAAATGCAAGTTGCAATAATAAATAGTAACATAATAAGTTCAGCAAATAGATTTATATTTAGCTCAAAAAAGGATTTTAAATATTTAAGTAAAAGTAATAAAATTTTATCAAGTTCTGAATTACTAAGAAATCGCTCAAATAATTAGAGAGAATTTATTGTATCGTAATAGTATCAAGAGTTTCTTTATAGTTATGCAGTATTATTCAAGATTTTTTCACGTAACATGCGTGTCGTCAGTAAAGTTGATCAGTGTTTTTTGTCTGAACCTTCCGGTTCAGGGTTTAGCTGTGTGTTCAGGCTGAATCATTCTGATTCCGCCGCGCATGCCAAACATTAGCCTGCATTGCATACTGAGGAAATCAATTCTGAGAAGGTAACGGATATTGTTTTATAATAGCAACAATCAATAGGTGTATTGCTATCACACTGATCAAATCGTAATATGTTCTGAAATACTACGGCAAAAACTGCAGAGGATCATACGCTCGTCCATCGAGACGCACTTCAAAATGCACATGAGCGCCGGTAGTGTTGCCTGTCAATCCAACCTTCCCAATGATCTCACCCTTTTTAACTTTATCATCTTTATGAACAAGATTTTCCTGGTTATGTGCATACACGGTCATAATGCTGTTGGCATGTTTGAGAATGATCACATTGCCGTAGCCGCGCTGTTTGCCGGAATAGGCAACTTCACCATCGAGGACAGCTTTAAGCGGAGTTCCTTCTGGACAGGCAATATCGAGTCCTTTATGGGGCTTTCCGTCACGTGTGCCGAACCCCGAAGTGATCTGTCCTGTACAGGGCCACATAATGCCGTATTTTTGGAATTCGGACTTCTTTATAACCGGTTTGGGAATAATATATTTTGAATTATCATCCTTTGACTGCGTTTCGAGATAGAGCTTCTGTCCCACAAAAATATTACTTGAACTCAAACTATTATAGTTTTTCAATTCGTAAATAGAGAGACCGTAAGTCGAAGCAATTCTATAAAGTGTTTCACCCTTTTTTACTACATGGTATTTGGGTTTTTTTATTTGCTTCGCTGGTTCTTTTAGGACTTCTGTTTTAGTTTGAGTTTGTGTGGGCTGCTCGATTTTTTCCGGCTCATATTCCTGAACTTGAGTTGACACAAGAGGAGTCTGTCCGGGTGTACCTTTCAAAAGTAATTTCTCTCCCGCTTTTATCGTATAAGACGTAAGTTGGTTCAATTCCATCAATTGCTCGATAGGAACATCATAAATCTTGGAAAGCCGGTATAATGTTTCACCTTTTTGTATCACATGATAACCGGAAGAGGGAATTTCTTTTTTTGTTACATAATATTGTTGTGGATGTTCTTTATTATGGAGGTATATTTTTTGCCCAATGAGAATTTTGTCTGAAGTAAGATTATTTATTCTTTTTAGCGCATCGACAGTTGTACTGTATTTCTTTGCGATAGAATAGAGTGTGTCGCACTTTTTCACTATGTGGTAGTCATCGGACTCGGTAATATATTTTGGATTGGGAGAAAATCCCAGAAGAGAAAAGCACAATAATAGTATAATGAGTGTCGTTGGTTTGATCATAAATTGAATCCGCATATTTAAACCTGAAGTTCCAATGTCCTCAAAGAATATCCAATATCCAAAACGGAATTATCAATTTCCAATGAGTAAATATTTTTGTGGGAGAGTTCAATTTTATTTTGTTTAATATGCATTTTTCTTTTATGTAGTTTCTATGCTTTTAAAGATGATTGAGATCAATTCATCGTTCTCTTGTAATAAAAGGGTTAATTTTGTCTTATTATCTCTTCTCTTTTTTTCCTTCATAATTGGGCGTTCCTTGCTGGACATTGGATATTGTGTCCACTTGCCCATATAATTGAAGTTATAAAAAGAAGTTTAGTAAGTAATCTCAAATGAATCATATTCAATTTGTTCCGGGTCTTCTTCAATCGTGATATCATCAATGCGTGCTGCAGGAGGTCCTAATTTAATTTTATCTAAGAAAATTTGCAGATTCGGCGAATCGCCTTGTGCTTCGATCTCTACATCGCCGTTATACAGATTCTTAGCATACCCATGTATGCCGAAGTGACGTGCATTATATGCAGCAAAATATCGAAATGATACGCCTTGTACAACGCCTTTTACAATAATATGTAATTTTCTCATATTACTCAAAAACAATTATCTGAGGTCGAACGACACCAGCTCGGATCTGGGTGTGTCCGTTCATATATATTTTTTTATTCTGATATTCTTTAAAGAAATTTTCATAGACGGCATTCATTCTGAAATTGCCAAAACCTTCTGTCAATATTATCGGAAATGGTATGCTTTCGTTACCTGTGAGAGCAACACCGATCTCCTCTCCAAGAAATTCTACAAGGTCTTTATTATCTATTGATGGTGCGATAACACCTGCGACATCCTTCTCCGCACATGTTTTCAGGAAGTCATAGGAAATCTTATTGAAGCATATAAGAATTTTATCATGATACGTTGCTTTCTCATATAGAACAGGTTCATGAAAAATCTGCATATTGCTTGTTCTCTCACTCCCGAATCCTATAATTCCGTTGAGTCGGCTTCCAATATATTGTATGGTTGCGGATAGGTTTTCTTCCACATCAATTACTTTTCCGCACACATTTGCATAGATACGAAATGGCTCATTCTTGTATTGAATTGTAACTGTGCCCTTATCTGCATCAATGTTTGTAATTACTCCGGATGTAGGAGCAGGTATCACATGACTGAAATCCTTTTCAAGACGCGATGCAAGTGGTTCGTATGTTTCTACAAAATCTCCCTCGCGTTTTTTGAGATATCCTTTGATATGCTTCGGATTTATTTTGAGTTCTTTTGCTATTTTGACCGTAAATGGCTTTGTAGAATAATCCTGGATTTCACGCAATATTATTGTTCCGGTCTCAAAGTTGATATGTTCGATCTTGCCACGGACAGGTGTTCGATACTCTCCGACTTTACCGGAAAATGCAGAGATCATACCTCGGTCGGAAATCTCGATTATTTTTTGATTGAATTTTACCGATTCACCTTCCTTCACAAGCATGCTCTTTTCCATCAGTTCCGGATTGAGATCGAGATAGTCCATTGTGAAAAGCGAAAGCACGTAAATTTTGGGTGGAGCATATTTATTTTCACCGATGAGAGTATCAGGCGTCACTTCTTCATCTTTTGTAACAAAAATATTTCCTGAATAGGGGAGTTCTCTTTTGATCGCATAGGTGCCGGTCTCAATTTTTTTATTTTCTATATATGATGAAAAACACTCCTCGAGAGCTATTGCGGGATTTCCCAAATCAAAAAGTTTCAACTCGCTATTGTATTGCTTGATGGAAGTATTATCACGAAAACGCGTATCAGCTAATATTGCCTGGTCAGTCTCAAACGTATATTCATGATCATTATTTCCCAGAGAAAAGCCCTTTTCCAGATTAATAATAATTTTCTGAAGAGTATTATTTTCGTTTGGAAAATATTTTAATGAATTTGATAGTATCGTATGAGATTCGCTTCCAATAATAATTTCCATTACTTTCTGACCGGCTTTCATCTTTTGGAAGATCGGGCGGATGCACATGCCGATTTTTTGATAACATTCTTTATGAAGAAGTTCGGATGCAAGTTCGCTATTCACTTCGCTTAATTTTCCTAAATGAGGTGAAATAAAATGATTGTCGCGCCAGATTTCGGTAATTCCTTCTGGTTTGAGTCCATCGCAAATGGTAATTAAAGCATGTGTGCTCGATGGAGCATTTGAGAGCACTCCACCTGCACCTATCATGATGCCGATATCTTTCATATGAAAGGATCGTTGTTCCTGAAGTTTTTCCACATAGAAGCATTCCAGGAATTTATCAAAATCCGTATGTTTCAATCTGTCGAGGAATCCGATTTTCTGTGTATTAAAATGCATCTTCATATGATGCCTTATGGACATTTGTATCGCTTCGCGCGCAGTTGCGTGTTCAATAGCTGTTTGGGTATCATCTTGCGGGATGTAAAGAGGATAGAGCATTTTGTTTGAAATATAATTTCTTATATAGTGCTCATCCAGACTCTCGGGCAGCCATCTTTGAATCTTCTCAAAAGTAGCATCTTTCATCACGTTTGAAATACTGTAACTCATCCCATAATTTGCACTTACTGTTCGATAATATTTGCCCATTATGTTTGAGAACACATCCGTTGTTGCACCGCCAATATCCACTGAAATGATATTTTTCCCCATTTGTTTGCTTATCAGCCGAAGTGCATTTATAACTCCTGAAGGAGTTGGAATGATAGCGTCAGCAACAACCTTTTTCAATGAGCCATAACCCGGTGCCTGCTCCATTACATTATCCATAAAGAGCTGATGTATTTTTTCCTGTGCTGGAGGAAGATTTTCATCCTGCAGGGTCGGGCGGATATTCGGCACTATGTAGAGTTGAAATTTCTCGGAAAAGAGGGATTGAATGAATGACTGGGCATCTTTGTTGCCGGCATATACAAGTGGGATTTCGGTTTTATCACCGAATTTTGGTTTTGGGTGTGCTAATGAAAGCAGCTCTCCCATGCGTACGATACTGCTGATATTTCCACCATCTGTTCCGCCGGAGAATAGAATAATATCAGGTCGCAGTAAGCGTATGAGCTGCATCTTCTCAACAGGAGTCCGGTTATCATTGATCGCAAAAGTATCGAGGATCACTCCGCCGGAGCCGTACGCAGCACGCTTTGCACTGCTTGCAGAATCAAAAAGTGTGAGACCAAAGACAAGTATCTGCAAGCCACCACCGGCGCTGCTCGTTGTTAAATAGAGAGTGTCTTTATTAAACCGAAGATTTTCTGAAGTAGAATCTTTATCCAAAAGTTGTATATCAGTGGCTTTTTCTATATTTTGTATGGAGTTGAAAATGCCGATTTTCACATCTTCTTGTGGACGTTCAACCGTTGTGCCGACATTTTGTAATGCAGTGAGTGTGTAGGACTCACTTCCTTTTTGAAAAAGGACCGCTTTGGTTGTTGTGCTACCAATATCTGTAATAAGAATATTTTTCTTAGTAATCATAGATATGATTTTTTTTAGGAGAAAAGGTTTGTAAAGTTTTTAACCTTTGAGACCGCTCGTGATAAAGCTGGATATGATCTGCCTTTGTGCAAATAGGAAGAGAATAAGTAGTGGAGCAATGGAGAAAGTTGATGCCGACATGAGGAGGGCAGTGCTCGAGGACGCCTCCTGTGCGAAGTATGAAAGCCCGACCTGCAGCACACGCAGATTATCACTACTTGTCATTACAAGGGGCCACATGAAGCTGTTCCAACTCCCGATGAGTGAGAAAATAGCAGTCGTTGCAAGTATTGGTTTGGAGATGGGTAATATGATCCTCCAGAGGATGCCAAATTGAGAGCATCCATCAATAACTGCTGCATCAAAAAGGTCTTGAGGAATTGTCTTAAACTGTTGTCGCAGCAAGAAGATGCTGAATATATTTGCAATCCATGGCACAATAAGCGCTTGGTAGGTGTTTATCCAACCGAGTTTTGTAAGCAGGAAATATGAAGGAATGAGATAGATAGGCTGGGGAACCATCATCATACTGATGAACAGGTAAAAGATGAAATCCCGTCCTTTGAACTTCATACGGGCAAATGCGTATGCTGCAAGAGATGAGGTGATAAGCACACCGATAAGCACAGAAAATGATACAAAAAGTGTGTTGAGAATATACCTGCCAAAAGGCACTTTTGTAAATGCCTCTTTATAATTATCCCAATGCAATTTCAGTTTTTTGGATGATTTTATACTTTCAGCAGGAACTTTCACGTAAGATTCTTTGAAGGTTTTACCATCTTTATCATATATATTTATAACAACTTGATTTTCTTCTTCATCAACAATTTCACAAAGCTCTTTTTTCCCATCATGAGTATAATAATTTACAAAATCAATAGGAATGAATCCCACGCTGCCTTTATTTATTGCAGTTTGTGATTTCAGAGAAGTGGAAACCATCCAAATAAACGGCACAACCATGATCAACCCACAGAGGATGAGCATGAAATAAGAGAACCCTTTGCCAAAATATTTTTTAAGCATCAGTACTGAACCTTTTTCTCAAGCTGCTTTTGAAGCATGGTCAAACCAAGAATTATAACGAATAGAATAAGAGCTATTGCACTCGCATAGCTGAGATTCTGTGACTCGCCAAAGCCTATTTCAAAAATATAATACACGATCACTTTTGTTGTTCCCAGCGGTCCGCCGATTGGTGGTCCCGTCATTAAATATACCTGCGAGAAGACTTGAAAAGTTGTGATGGTCGTCATGAGTAGTACATAGAAAGTTGTAGGGGAAATAAGGGGGACAGTGATTTTAAAAAACTGTTTCCATTTGCTTGCACCATCGATATCAGCAGCTTCATAATATACTTCCGGAATATTCTGGAGTCCAGCAAGATAAATGATTGTATTATAGCCCAGACTTCTCCAGATACTTACAATTATGATCGCAAAAAGTGCGAGTGAAGGCCCACCTAATGCTTTTGGTATATTGATGCCCATTGCACCAAAAAGTAGGGTAAAAATTCCTCTTGGTTCGGAAAGCCAATCGAGTCCATGAATGCTAAAGAAACCAAGTACATGGTTCATCAATCCGCCGTGAGGTGAGAAGATCAGTTTCCAAAGAATTGAGATGGCAACGAGGGATGTGACTGTGGGGATGAAATATGTTGTTCTGAAGAGACCGGATAGTTTTTTTGTTCTGTTGAGAAGATTCGCAAAGAAAAGTGACAAAACAAGTGTTACGGGCACGACAAAAATTACTAGGTAAAATGTATTGATCAGAGATTGCCAGAAACCGGGATCCTGGAAAAGTTTAATGTAGTTTTGGAAGCCGATAAATTTCTCTGGTCCGTGGATAGTCCATTTGAAAAAGCTAATAATGAAGGAGAGTAATATTGGTATGAAACGGAAAGCGAATACTACAAGAAATGCTGGTAAGATATACCCGAAAGGGAAATAGCTTTTTTTTGTTCTCATCAGCTCCTACTAAGAAAGTGGCTGGGGTGCAGGGATTCGAACCCCAATAGGCAGATCCAGAGTCTGCTGTCTTGCCATTAGACGACACCCCATGGTTAAAAAGTGGCTGGGTCGGGAGGATTCGAACCTCCGAATGCAGGGACCAAAACCCTGTGCCTTGCCGCTTGGCGACGACCCACATTTCTATAAATGGCGGAGAGGCAGGGATTCGAACCCTGGGTAAGATGTTACTCCTACACACGCTTAGCAGGCGCGCACCTTAAGCCAACTCGGTCACCTCTCCAAAAAGAACAAAATGGCGGAGGATGAGGGACTCGAACCCCCAAGGGCAGAGCCCGGCGGTTTTCAAGACCGCTGCCTTACCAATTAGGACTAATCCTCCGTTCTATAATTCTCATATTTAGGGAATTAGGTTGATATAATCCGAAGGGCTCTTCTCAACTGTCAACATTTTCAAAAAAAATTGTATATTTCCGATTTTGTTGACATATCTGAGCATAAATCACTTTTTCTCACTCTATGCAAAGAATAGGAATCTTCTATAATCCAACGTTATTTAAAAAAATTATTAAGCTGAAAGAACGCATTAAATTCCTTCAGAAAAATAAGTATTCTATCTCTTTATTAGAAAGCCAAAAGAGAGATGGATTGCAGGGAATAACCTATGTGAATAAATTTACCAAAAAGAACATAGATCTGCTCATAGTACTTGGTGGTGATGGCACGATTCTCCTTGCTTCAAAATCAGTACTAAAGGAAGGTGTGCCCCTTCTTGGATTCAATCACGGTAAACTTGGTTTTTTGTCCGAGTGTGAAAAACATGAATTTGAACCAGTCTTTTCCAAGTTACAAGCAAAGTCGTATGAAATTGAGAAAAGAATGGTTCTTGAATGCATGTTTCCCTCGCATCCTGGCGCGGAATATTTTGCATTAAATGATTGCGTCCTCTATAAAGGGGAATATCCTAAAATGATCACTTTCTCGATTTTCATGGATGATGAATATCTTTTTGATATCGAAGCGGACGGAATTATTGTTTCTACCCCAACTGGCTCAACAGGGTACAATATATCAGCAGGCGGCTCGATTGCTTTTCCTCACACAAATGTGCTTTTACTCACTCCGATTAATCCTCATGATCAGTTTATCAAACCCTTTATAATTTCTGCAGAAAAAAAGCTCACGATAAAATACATAAATGGTAATGAGAAAATATATGTTGCCCTCGATGGTGAAAATGTTGAAAAAATGAAGAAAGGTCAGGATGTCCAAATTAAAAGGTCTGCATATTCATCAAAATTCATAAAATTACCAGATAAGACTTTTGCAAAAATCGTTAAGGAAAAATTCATAGACTAATGTATACAAAAAAAGAAGGTTTTGCTAGTGCAGATTTTGACCCTAAAACAGTACTTTCTATTCCAAATATCGTAACTTTTATACGATTAGTCATTTTACCATTTGTTCTTGTCTCACTAAATAAAGGGCAGAATATTCAGGCTTTCATCCTTATTTTATTAGCTGGCTTTACTGATGTGCTGGATGGTTTTCTGGCGAAGATATTGAATCAAGCGACCACTATTGGCAAAATACTAGACCCGGTCATAGATAAGATATTTACTGTTACAGTATTGATATATCTCTATGCATATCGAGGTTATCCTTTCTGGGCATTTTATTTGATCATAGCATTTGAAATATTAATTCTTTTTGGCGGTTATTGGATGATAATGAAACATCATCAAATACCGAGTTCAAGTTTATGCGGTAAAATAGCTGTTGTGATAATCAGCCTGGCTATGTATATATACGTTGTTGATATTGACTCAATTAATTCCTTTTGCATTTTTGGTGTTAATATGAAAATTTTATTGGTACTATTAGGAGTAATCCTGTTGTTTTTTGCAACGATCAGGTATGCACAAATATCTAAAAGAGAAATTTTAAAAAATAATGAGAAAAAGGTGGATTGATGGCAGCTCTATACCTCTCCGGAAGAATCAAAAATATTATTATGATAGGTGTAGTTATTATTGCACTTATTATTGCTTTTAACAAATCAAAGATAGTCAACTCATTTATTAAACCATCTGACATAATGGGACAGACACCAAAAAGAGCAGTAGAAATGTTCCAGAATTCAAAATATGACACAAAGATTGAATTGAAATATACAACGAAAGATATGAATGAGATCAAACGCGCTGTAGATGATGTAATTGTTAGTAATGATCTCAATACAATATATTCAAAATCCTCGTCCAATAATGTGACAAAACTCGTTGAAATTCCTAGAGAAGATTATAAAGAAATCATTACATCTTTGCGAGACCATGAGGAGTTGAAATCTGATGAACTTGTTCAATCCACAGAATCAGCACCAATAGAATCTCTTAAGCAAAGAATCAATGATGAAGAGAAGGTTAAAGAGAAAATACTTTCTGACCTTGCGCAAGTACGTAGTGTATATGAGACGGAAAGTCTTCAACAGAATCTCAAGAGACAGAATAATACCCTTGATTCATTGCGGCAATCATTAACCGCAAAACAACAGCAGATCAATAATGTTCTTGCTAAGATCGATATATCGCATTTTGTTTCTCGTGCAGATGTGACAGAGCATGCATTCAAATCCTTTCTTACGACGTTTGTAATCTCCTTACTCTTCATTTCTGTTGCACTGTTTGTAATATATTTTATCATTCTTCTTTTCACGAAACTCTTTTCTGTGCTTGGAATAAAAACCACTCATGGTCAGCCCTCAAGATATGGTTCTGGTTCCAGCTATGGCTACGGATATGATTATGGTTCAAGAAAAAAAATAAAGAGAAAATATATTAGAAAACCACGGAGTGACGAAGGAGAGAGTTCTGAGGAGAAAAAAGATAAAAACGAGAAATAATTTGTGATATGATGATTTGGCTCGTTTTGCTTATCGTTGGACTTTTGCTTATATTTCTTGAGATTTTCTTTCATAATCTTATCTTATTGAGTTTTGGAGTTGCAGCACTTTTCACAGGATTTATCAATATTTTGGGAATGCTAAATATTCCAATTTTAATATTAATTTATTGCCTATGTTCATTAATTAATCTATTTGTGTTGAAAAACCTTCTCAGAAGGTTGATAAGGAAGAGATAATTCGGTGTTGCAAAGGTTGACAAATAAATACCTATGACAATGTTCTTGGTCAAAATTATAAATTTTAGGAGATTCAATGCCAGATCATAAATCTTGTGAAAAAAGATTGCGCTCGGATAAAAAAAAGAAAGAGCGAAATCATTATGTGAAAAAGAGTATCAGCACGATCATAAAGAAGATAAAGAAGTCCACTGACAAAGCAGAGATGGCTACAATGCTGGTTCAAGCTCATTCTCTTATTGATAAAGCAGTTAAAAAGGGAGTTATACACAGGAATAATGCGGATAGAAAGAAATCAAGGTTAAATAAATTTGTAAAAAATTTTGAAGCTAATTAGCATCTACTTTGAATAAAAAAAGAAAATCTATTATCGTTCTACTGGTGGGTATATTTGTTACATGCCCCTTATTCGGGGACTCGCTAATATCAGTACTACGATCCTCTTTAGATAATCTTACTATAGAATTTACACTACCAGAATATGAAATTCAATCGAAGAACGATTTTACCTACATAGAATGTCCTGAACTGAAACGTGAGGAGATCGAAGGAAAGATTGATCTTCCGTACTACTCTTTTCTGGTGGGTGTTCCTACAAACGGAAATGCGCAGGCATCAATTGTCTCTTCAGTGGATAGTTATTTTGAATTAACTTCACCAGTTACTCCTTTCCCAAAATTTATCAAAGACGAACAAAAGGGCACATACTCTCTTGTGTATGATATCAAACAAGATATTTATTCACTTGAAACTTCAAAGGAAATTCTGGATATATCAGAACCTTACTTATGGAGACAACAAACAGTTATCAAAGTAGTTCTGCACCCTTTTATCGTTGAAAATGAAAAACTCAAAATCATAAAAAATCTCAAACTCTCATTCTCGCTTAGCGGCAATAAAGCATCAAGACCATTTTATGATAAGAATTTTGAACAAGTTTTTCAAAATACAATAATCAATTTTGATATAGCACAACATTGGAGTTCGGATAGAGAACTGAAAAAACAGGATAATCCATTCTCACACGCAGATAGGTGGTTCAAAATACCTATCACTGAAAATGGGATTTGCAAACTAACCAAGCAAAAATTGTCTGATGCAGGAATTGATGTGGATAATCTCGATCCTGATGAGATCAAGGTATTTAATGGCGGAGGATATTCACAGAGCCGATCAGTCTATTCAACATTATATCCCTTTGAAGAAGTGCCAGTTTTCATAACTGAGAGCGGTTCTGATTATACAATATATTTTTATGTGAGAAATACAAATGGCATCGAATTGAACGACAATTACGAACAATATTTTAATCCTTATACAGGCGAGAATACCTACTGGCTCACTTATAATACTGATCTTGCTTCACGCCCCAATTATCATAACCAATATTCAAGCGATCTCACAAAACGTGAAACATTCACTACATATAGTTATTCACAACATTTTGAAGAAGATCATGTGCGATCTGATCCGCTTATGATTGAATGGTACTGGCAAAGCTTTACAGGGAGCGGATCGAGCACAAAGTATTTTGATTTTACAGTTTCAGAACTCAATACAAATGAACCTCAAGAATTAACGATTAATTTTAACTACCGTCCTTATACTTATTATATAAAAACCTATCTAAACGACGTGTTACTTGATGATTATGTATGGACATCCTCACACGTGACTTATACTGGAAATTTTCTTCAAAATGGAACAAATACTCTCAAGGTTGTTGAAACCACTTCCGGTTCCCAGACCTTATATTTTGATTATTATGAAATAGCATATACAAAGAATCTCAAGATGGAGAATAATTATCTTGCATTTTCACTTCCTCAGGAAAATGTGGAGTATACTGTTCATGTTTCTAATGTTGCAAACAATGAACTTCAGATATTCAAATTACGTGATTTTTATCAGGCTTCAAAGATCACAAATTATGATATTTCAGGAACTTCTCTTTCATTCAATGCTCTTTCGGACACTGCCGGAACGCAATTCTGCATTGTCAGTAATGGTGGATATATTATTCCTGATGTAGTTGAAGAAAAATTAGAGCCGCTTGTATATTTGAATGGCACAGAAATTCGTTCATACCTGAGGGATGAAATAACTCTTGCTAATACTGAAGCAATAATTATTACCCCTGAACAATTTTGGGATAATGCCAAAGAGCTTGCCGATGTACATTATGCAAATGATAATTTGAATGTGCTTGTCGTGAAAATAAATGATATATATGATGAATTTGCATGGGGCTTGGTAGATGTAGTTGCTGTAAGATATTTCCTAAATTATGGATATGACTATTATGCTTCGATTCCAGACAGACAGTTATCTTATGTAGCCCTAATGGGCGATGGAACAAATGATTTCCGAGGGTATGAGCAGGGCTCTGTAGAAAAAAATAAAATTCTTCCTTTTGTAGAAGGAACAACTGCATCTGATGATTATTTTGTTTATTTTATTACAAAACTTAATCCTTCATTAATGATAGGTCGTTTTCCAGGTTATACTGACTCTCAAATGGAGATCATGGTCGATAAGACTGTTGATTTTATTTCAAATCCCGAATTTGGATATTGGCGTAATCGCGTGATTCTATGTGCAGATGATTTTCTTAAACAGGGACAAAACACCGAAACAGGTCACACAACTCATGCAGAAAGTTGTTCGCGAAGAATTGAAGCCAATGTCGAACTTCTGAAAAACTATGGAATCCGGTACCCTCTTGATGAATTCCAGAACCGTCCGGAAGCTAATGAAGATTTAATAAAGATGATCAATAATGGAGCCGGAATATTTTATTACATTGGACATGGCGGTTATGATGTCATCGGGGACGAAGAATATTTTCGAGCAAGCAGGGATATTACAAAACTCACAAACGGGAATAGACTCAACTTCTTTCTTGCAGCATCATGCGATATAGGTTTGTTTGACTCCAATACAATTGAGTCGATGGCTGAGCGTATGATGTACAGCAAGGACAAGGGCTCGATTGCTGTATTTGCTTCTGCCCGAAAAGGTGGATACGGACCGTGTTCTGATGTTGTATCGCTTGTAGTAAATCACACAGGTGAAAGCATTACAATAGGTCAAGCAGTAATAGCTTCAAAAGGGGGAGGAGCATCGAAATCATATGAGAAATACTTGCTTTTCGGGGATCCGATGTTGAGAACAGCTCTCCCTGCAATAAGGGGTAATATTACAATTCCAGAAGAATTTGTCGACTCACTTCAAGCACGTCAAACAGCTTCTTTGCAAGGAGTTATCGACACAACAGGATTTTTATTTGATGAAGTATTCAATGTAGCGTATGACACTGACTATATCGTCAAATATCCTTATGATTATCGCGATCCTAACACGGGAATCTGGGAAATCAGATATCTTGGTGTTGTTGAAAAGGGAAAAGCGATTTTTAAAGGACCCGTTTCATTGCAGAATAATAATTTTGATTTTGGTTTCATTGTTCCTGATGATGTATATGGCGGAAATGAAGGGCAGGTGTTAAGTTATTCTATTGGCACATCTATTGAAAATGATGTGGATGTAGCGTTGAGGTATAATAAACGGAATAATCCCGATGATCATGAACTTATTATAAATGGGTATGCAGAATCCGAAAATGACGGACCACCTCAGATCACTATGTGGTTGGATAATGATGCTTTTAAAAACGGAGATTACGTGTCATCATCACCTCTTGTATATATAGAAATTCTTGATAGCAACGGTGTAAATATCACTAATTATCCCGGTCATCGAATTTTATTAACAGTAGATAATGAGGATGAGTATAATATCACAGAATATTTTGTATATGATTTGGATTCTTTTATTCAAGGATCGATCGAATATCAGTTAGAGTCAATACCAACGGGCACCCACACTTTACGATTGGAGGTCTTTGATAACCTGAACGAAGTAGCATTTTATGATGTTGAGTTTAAGATTAAAAGCCCTGATAATATTGATGTGCGGACTGTGTTGAATTATCCAAATCCTATGGATGACCATACATATTTCACTTTCTATCTTGATGGTGATGCTTCTGTTGACATTGAGATATTTACTGTGGCTGGCAGAAAGATTAAAACAATAGATGATTTAATACTTCGCACGGGTTATAATCAGGTGTTGTGGAATGGCAAAGATGAAGATGGAGATGTTCCCTCAAATGGCGTATATTTTTATAAATTGAAAGTCAATGGGAAGACGATTGATGAAATCTTTAAGATCATTATTTTCCATTAATATATTTTGTTTATCTAATCTTTTAATAAATTTGACAAATAGGAATCTTATTTTCAATATTGGAAATGCTTATAAATAAATTAGTCTTTATATCTAAAAAAGATGAGGTTATGGTAAAAAAAGAAAATGCTATGTTAATGTCTAAGTTAGGCTTAAAACCAGTTTTATCTCATCACTTATTGGCTGGTTATACCCCCGAGGGGAACTTTATTCACTTCTATGCGAGGTTATTTATTATGTTAACGAAATCTGATTTATTAAAATCGGAGGAGACGGTATGAAAAAACTTATTGGATTAACGATCGTGGCCTTGTTCATTACCTCACTTGCATTTGCAGTTAATTATACAAGTGGAGAAATGAGCAAAGGAACACCTTCAAACTTTGAATTACACCCGAACTATACTCCTGGTGAACAGATTCACAGAGTTGCACCTAAAAATGTAGACCCTTATCGTGACGCTCCAGATCCAGAAGGTGTTCAACTTTTATATTGGGAGAACTTTGAAACCGAAGATGACATTTGGTATTACGCTAATCTTTCTTATTACTGGGTTATTCCTGTTGAAGCTTCTGAGTTCGGAACTCGTTTTACTGCCTATAGATCCGGCGACCTTGTAGGTGCATGGTTCTATTGGTATACTGGAAATGGTGGAGACGCTGATGTTCATGTCTATGCAGATGATGGCACTGGATATCCTGGTGCTGGTTTAGGCAGTGTTTCAGTCACACCAGTTCTTAACGACTGGAACTATGTAGATCTTTCTGGTCTTGGAATTTCTGTTGATCCCTCTGCGGACTTCTTTATCACCTATAGTGTAGAAGCTGGTGATACTCTTAGTATTCTTTCAGATGATGGCGCGACTACAAATAATCGTGCACTTGAAGTACTTCCTACACTCAAAGATTGGACCTATATGGTTAACGATTGGGGTGCAGACTACGAATGGTGCCTTGAAGCAATCATCGAGCACGACACAGACCCCTGGGTTCCTGAGATTGCAGGCAGATGGCAGTGGGTCGATACAGATTATAACAGCCCCACTCATTCATGGTGGATTGCTGATGATACAGCATATCAAGGATACAACTGGCTCAGCTCTGAACCCTTTACTATAGGTGACGACTATGCTTTGGTCCAGGTAGATTACGCATATAGAAGCAGCTTACCTGAAGCAGTGTATTCAGATGAATATTGGTCATTCTACATTGGAAATACAGCCGATGGTATTGATTGGCATGCGTCAACCTATAATGCTTATAACGCTGGCACATCTTGGTATGGCGGCGATGAAGTAACTCATGAATACGGTACAAGCGCAATTTATTATTTGTACACACCAGATATCGATCTTACCACTGCTTGTGAAGCTACATTAACCTGTATGCTTGATTATGATACAGAAGCACCAGGCGGAGAAGACCCACCATTCAACGGTTGGGATGTTGCAAATGTTCAGATATCAACAGATGGCTGGGCAACTAAAGGATTCCTTGAAGATCCTTCAAATCCTTATAATGTAACTATTGCTTTTGCCGGTTGGGCAAACACTTCACTTCCTGCAGACACATTGAGCTATCCCGGTTGGGGTGGTCCAAGTCCTGCCGGCTGGTTCGCAGCTACTTTCGATCTTGCTGCATACCTTGGTGAAACAGTTCAGATCCGTTTTGCTCTTGCATCAGATCCGTATACTGTAGCTCAGGGATTCTGGGTTGATAATCTTGATATTACCGCAGATGGCTCAGTCATATTCTCAGATTATGATGAGACCAACTTAATTCCTGCCCCTCCAGTTGTTGTTCTTGAAGAGCTCGAATACCTGGATACTTATACTGATGAAGATTGGTATGTTACTGATAAATATGACATTTCAATGTACGCTGGCGAGGAAGTAATTCTTAAGATGAAAGCTACCCTTGCAGACGATGCTGGTTCCGGAGAAGGTTTCTGGTTCGATGACATCCAGATAACCGGAGCCAATCTTCCTGTTCATGATATGGCAGCAATGTTCAATGTAATGCCGTATGGTGCGACCGAAGGATGGGATTATAGTCCCGGTATCGTTTATGGAAATTACGGAACAACAATCGAAGGTCCACAGCTTAGAATGGATAACCTTGATTATGGTACAACTCCATTCGATTATTACAATAACAATCCTCCAGCTATTGGCTATGGTGAATTTGATCTCGCATGGCTCACTCAACTGACAGCACTTCCTGGCGCTGGCTGGTATGATTTCTGTGGTTGGACAGAGGTTGGTGGCGATGAAGATCCCACAAATGACTCTACCTATTTCTGGGGTGTCGAAGTATATCCCGCAGGATGGGCAGAATTCGGTAATAACTCCAGAGTATGGAGTGAAGACTTTTATACTTCTGGATACTGTGGAAACTGGTTTGATATCTTCGATGGTGCTCGTATGACATCATTTGATATCTATTCAGTTTGGACTCAGGTTATTAACTATGGTTCGACTGGTGATGTCGATACATGGACAGTTGAGATATTCGAAGCTGTCGATGACCTTACTCCCGGAGCAAGCCTATACTACGGTTCATTTGATTGTACCGGTATTGACGGTGATGACTTTGGCTGGGTTGAATTCGTTCTTCCTACTCCATTACACATTACCGGTAATGTCATAGTTATGATCGGTGGTGTTTGGGTTGGCGGGTCTCCTGGTGTTGATGCCAGCTACTTCCCTGCATTTGATAGCATGGTCAGAAACTACCTGGGTGTCGGTGCATACTATGGACACAGTGTGTACGGTACAGAAGGCGATCCTGCAACTTGGGGACATTCCTCAGGTGACCGTTTCGTCAACATCTATGGTCGCGTAGATTATGCTACAGGTCCTGATGTTCCTGGTGATGTGAGTTATCTCAACCAGAACGTGCCAAATCCTGTCACAAATAATGCTACTATTAGTTACCATATAAAGGGCTCTCCAATGAACAATGCAGAGATCAAGATATATAACGTACTTGGTCAGCTTGTTGATACAGTCCAGGGCGAGAATGGTATCGCTACCTGGAATCCTGGTGATGCACCTAATGGTGTCTATTTCTACAAAGTATCATCCGACGACTTCACTTCAGTGAAGAAAATGATCCTTATGAGATAATAGATTACAAATATAGCCCTACTTCGTTTATTCGGAGTGGGGCTTTTTTTTTATAAGATCCATGGAAAAAACTCCCACTAATAATTCATATAAAATTCAACCTCTGATTTATTTAATTGCGCTTCTAATTTTAATTAATCCATTATTCATTTCTGTTCAAAAATATCTTATTTTCTCAACAAAAATATTAATACAGCAGATATTTATCATAACTATACTTTTCGTATATTTAATAGCAAAGGATTACAAAAAGCTCAAACTTTCTTTTCCGGTAATTATAATTTCTACCTATATATTGTATCTTTTTGTACGAACATTGTTACAACCGGTTTCAGCGTTTGGATTTCAGCAGTTGTATTATCTCTTCCCTTATACATTACTTTTTATTATAATATTGCAGCTTCATATCAACGATAATGAAAAGATATTCTTAAGTAATAGCTTCCTTTTAAGTTTCATTATTTCGATCGCATTTGGTGTATTTTTACAGAACAAGTATTCCACTTTTTCAAATTTTTCCCGACTGCAATTGTCATGGGCAAATGCAAACTATCTCGCAAGCTATCTACTCGTCACAATTGGATTTATTCTCTATACATGGAAAAGCACAAAAAAGAAATGGATTCATATCACAGCATTGATAAGTCTGATAGCCGCACTCGCATTTTTGTTCTGGACACAATCCAGAGGGGGAATGCTCAGTCTCATTTTAGTGCTTCTTATTGTATACATCATTTATGCGATAAAAAAACAAAAAAAATTACATATATTTATTTCATTTACAATTTTGATACTTTTACTATTAAGTTTTAACTATGTTTTCAGAACAATACGTCCTCAGACAATTACATTTCGTGAGCGTGTCTATAAGGCAAATGTAGAATATATTAAACATAACTGGTTATTTGGAAGCGGATTAGGCACATTCATAAATGAATTCCCCCGATATAGACTCAAGGATTATAAACTCCTTGGACAGGAGGACATCATTTCTCATGCCCATAATGAATTCGTTGAGATATGGGTGGAAACAGGTATTCTCGGGCTTGCTTTATTTATTGCCTTCCTCTTTGCGTTAATAAGACAATATAAAAGAAAAATACATTCAAAGGATAAATATTTTATCTATGTTACTGCATTCTCTCTCGTACTTTTATTGATACATAATTTATTCTCCATCACGATGCGGATTCCGCCAATTCTCATCTATTTTTTTATTCTTGCAGGTTTTCTCTCAGCTGATTATTCCAAAGAAACAGAAAAGGAAACCTACTCCATATCTAAATATATTTTGTTAGTATTTATTTTTGGTTTGGTAATCTGTGCGGTTAACCAATATCGAACTATCCGGGGACTTGATCATTTCTCTAAATCAGAGAGTTATTACGCATCAAAAGACAATAAGTTGCTCCCAAATGCAATTCTTGAAGCTGAAATCGCACAAAAATTTATTCCAAATAATACAGACTTGCTCTATCATCAAGGATTGCTCTATACAATAAGTGAGAATCATTCAAGTGCACTTCAAACATATAAAATGCTGGAGCGAATTTCTCCAAACTATCCGCAACTCCATTTCTGGAAAGGCTATTTACTCTCTCTTTCTGGTGCGTGGACACTCTCAGTGAAAGAATATAAAAAAGAAATAAGGTATAACGAATACCCGAAGGTTTATTTCAATTTGGCAATTGCATACCATTATCTTGCCGATGAGAGTAATTCGATGATGAATTTCCTGATCTTTGCAGAAAAAATCAAGCAGAAAACGGAACGGCATCTTATAAAAGATAAAGACAGGATTATGAAAGAAGAGGGTAGGAATCTGAAATTTGCACTTGATAATCTGGCTAAATATTACGAAGGCAATCAATCTATGATTGACAGAATTGATTATTTGAGACAGTATTTTTTTGCTGAAAACAGTAATTAACGAAAAACTCTTTAATTTTCTTTACTATCCTAGAGGTGCCCTTTTTAAATAGGTATTTTTAAGGAACTTAGAGATAATGCATAAAAAGAAATATGAAGATCTTGTAAAGAAGTTAAGAGAGAAATATCCTGAGCGCCAGAAAGAATTTATTACAGGCTCCTCAGAAGAAGTACAACGTCTATATACACCAGAAGATACAAAAGAAATAGATTATGACAGGGATATTGGATATCCCGGACTCTATCCTTTCACGCGCGGTGTCCAGCCAACAATGTACAGAGGAAGGTTGTGGACAATGCGCCAGTATGCTGGATTCGGTACAGCAGAAGAATCGAACCAACGATATAAATTTCTCCTCTCACAAGGTCAGACCGGTTTATCCATTGCTTTTGACCTTTGTACACAAATTGGGTATGATTCTGATGATCCGATATGTGTTGGGGAAGTGGGGAAGGTAGGAGTGGCAATTGACTCTCTCGCAGATATGGAAATTCTTTTTGACGGTATCCCACTTGATAAAGTATCAACTTCTATGACCATCAACGCTCCTGCTGCGATCGTTCTTGCAATGTATATAGCTGTTGCAGAAAAACAAGGCGTCGCACTGGATCAATTAACAGGTACGATCCAGAATGATATTCTCAAAGAATACATCGCTCGTGGCACCTATATATTTCCTATAAAACCTTCAATGAGGCTCATCACGAATATTTTTGAGTATTGCTCGAAACATGTGCCAAATTGGAACACGATCTCCGTATCTGGCTATCATATCAGAGAAGCTGGTTCAACTGCAGCAGAGGAAATTGCATTTACTCTTGCTGATGGTATTGCATATGTACAGGCAGCTATAGATGCAGGATTGGAAGTTGATGACTTCGCTCCCCGAATCTCGTTCTTTTTCAATGCTCAGAACGATCTCTTTGAAGAGGTTGCTAAATTCCGTGCTGCAAGGCGGTTATGGGCGCAAATCATGAAAGACAGATTTCATTCGAATAATCCTAAATCTCAAATGTTACGCTTTCATACACAAACAGGCGGCTCTACGCTTACTGCTCAACAATCCGACAATAATATCGTAAGGATCACGATTCAAGCTCTTGCAGCGGTTCTTGGAGGCACACAATCCCTTCATACAAACTCACGGGACGAAGCACTCGCGCTTCCTACTGAGGAATCTGTTCGGATCGCACTTCGGACACAGCAAATACTTGGATTTGAAAGTGGTGTTACAAATACTATCGATCCACTCGCGGGTTCATATTTTGTAGAAAAAATGACTGAAGAAATCGAAAAAAAAGCAAAAAAACACATTCGGCGAATTGATGAACTTGGTGGAATGGTTGAAGCTATTGAAAAGGGATATGTACAAAAACAAATCCAGGATAGCGCTTACAAGTATCAGAAGCAGATCGAGAAAAATGAACGAATAATTGTCGGAGTTAATAAATTTACTACTGAAAAGGAATCACCAAAAAACTTACTTCGAGTTGATGAAAAAGTTGAACAACTACAAGTTAAAAAATTGCACAAGATAAAAGCTCAAAGAGATGAGAAAAAAGTGCATGAAAATCTAGAAAAAATACGTAAAATTTCTCGAACTGAAGAGAACCTCATTCCGTCAATTCTCGAAGCTGTGAAGACCTATGCCACTCTTGGTGAAATTTGTAATGTGTTACGTGAGGAATTTGGTGAATATAGCGAACAAATTGTTTTTTAAGAGAATCGTAATAATATGAAAAAAATAAAAATATTAATTGCAAAACCTGGCCTTGATGGACATGACAGGGGAGCGAAATTTGTTTCTCAAGTCCTCAGGAATGCCGGTTATGAAGTCATATATACAGGCATTCGTCAAACACCAGAACAAATAGTCACTTCTGCGATACAAGAGGACGTAGATTTTCTTGGAATGAGTATCCTGTCCGGTGCACATAATGTGCTCTTCAAAAAAGTTATGGATATCCTCCGAAATGAAAATACGGATGATATAATTGTGTTTGCCGGGGGCGTTATACCTGAGGATGATATACCGTATTTGAAATCGCTGGGTATCAAAGAAATTTTCACGCCCGGAACCTCTTCGAAAAAAATAATTGAATTTATTGAAAACAATGCATCAAAAGAGTAATAAATTATAGGAGATCTTATGGTTAAATATCCTGTTGAACCGTTTAAAATAAAGATGGTCGAACCCATTAAAATATTGGATAGAGAACAAAGGATCAAAAAGATCAAGCAGGCAAAATATAATCTTTTCAATCTAAAAGCTGAGGATATTTTTATCGATCTTCTTACCGACAGCGGAACTTCTGCTATGAGCGACTCACAATGGGCTGGTATCATGCGGGGTGATGAATCCTATGCAGGAAGCAGGAGTTATTTGCATTTCGAGCGATCAGTCAAAAATATCTTCGGTTATGAAAATATCATTCCAACCCATCAGGGAAGAGCTGCAGAAGCAATTTTATTTTCGACTATTCTCAAGCCCGGTGATTATGTGCCAAGCAATATTCATTTTGATACCACTGAGGGAAACATACGCAATAATGGTGGAATTCCAGTGGCGTGTGTGATTGATGAAGGATTGGATCCAGCAAGTATTTATCCATTCAAAGGAAATATCGATCTTAATAAATTACAAAAGCTGGTAGATGAAGTTGGCGTTGAGAATATCCCAATTGCTATGATCACAATTACCAATAACAGTGGGGGTGGTCAGCCGGTTTCGTTGGAAAATATCAAACAGGTTTATCATTTTTGGAAAAAACTGAACGTCCCGTTCTTTATTGATGCGTGCCGTTATGCAGAGAATGCGTATTTCATAAAGATGAGAGAAAAGGAATACGAAAATTCATCAATTGAAGAAATTGCAAAAGAAATATTTGCGCACGCTGATGGTGCGACTATGTCAGCAAAAAAGGATGCATTGGTGAATATTGGCGGCTTTATCACATTGAAAGACAGTGAGCTTGCTCAAAGACTCATAAGCAAACTCATTATCACAGAAGGTTTTAAAACCTATGGAGGATTATCCGGACGCGATCTCGAGGCTGTTGCAATCGGTTTACAGGAAGGATTGAACGAAGATTACTTGAGATATAGGATCGAGCAAACTGCATATCTCGGTGAAAGTCTATTGGAGAAGGGCATCCCAATTGTACGCCCTCCCGGGGGTCATGCGATTTATATCGACGCACTCTCTGTACTTCCAGATATCCCTCAGAAATATTTCCCTGCACAAGCCCTTGCTATAGCATTGTACATTGAAGGTGGAATACGCGGAGTTGAGATTGGCAGTATCATGTTTGCATATAATGATGAAAAAACTGGAGAAACCATCTATCCCAAACTAGAACTTGTGCGCCTTGCAATACCGCGCCGTGTATATACGAGAGCGCATCTCGATTGTGTTGTTAAAACTGTGAAGAAAGTCATGGATAACAGACATCACCTGAAGGGATTACGTATAACTTATCAACCAAAATTACTCAGACATTTTACTGTTGAGTTAGAAGAAATTTCATAGGACAAAAAATGGGTAAAACAATTGTAGAAAAAATAATTCAGCTCCATTCTGAAGAAGAAGCCGTAGCTGGTAAGATAGTATGGATGAAACTCGATGTTCGTACTGCCCGTGATTTTGGCGGACCAAATGTGGTTAAAAATTTAGAAAAACACTATCCTGACGCAGAATTGCCGGACAAAGAAAACGTATTTTTTACTTTCGATACTGTCGCACCTGCCAAAACAATTCCTTATGCAAATAATCAGCAAATTTGCCGTGAGTTTGCGAACAAGAACGGGCTCAAAGTTTATGATGTGGATGCAGGTATCGGCACACATATTCTTATGGAAAAAGGATTTGCACGACCCGGCAGAACTCTGGTCGGAACCGACAGCCATTTTAACATTCTTGGAGCAGTTAATGCTTTTGGACAAGGCATGGGTGATCAGGATATTGCATTCGGATTCAGTACAGGGAGAACATGGTTTGAAGTTCCGGAAACCATAAAAGTAAATCTTAAAGGCACATTCTCGTATCCTGCCACAGGGAAGGACCTTGTTCTCTACATTCTTAAAAGGATCGGCAGTAAAGGGGCACTTGGCAAATGTATTGAATATTATGGTGAGTGCTTGCAGGATTTGACTTTTTCCGATTATATAACTTTGTGCAGCATGATGACTGAAATGGGTGGTATCGTTGCATTTCCCGAGCAAAATGCTCAAGTCAGTCAATGGCTGAAAGAACGAACAGGCGAAAATCTTCAATTCATTATTGCTGATAATGATGCTCAATATACTGAAGAAATTGAAATCGATGTTTCGGGATTACAACCTCAAATCGCATGCCCGCCAAAACCGGATAATGTTAAAGATGTTTCTGAACTTAAAGGATTAAAAGTCGGCTCAATTTTTGTGGGCTCTTGTACGAATGGTCGTATTGAGGATATGCGTTATCTTGCCGATATTCTGAAAGATAATCATGTTGCAGAAGGTATAATGCTTCGAGTCGTTCCTGCCACACGAGAGGTTTATGGGCAAATGCTCAAAGAAGGTCTGATAGATATTCTTTTCAACGCCGGTGCTATTGTATCGAATCCGGGATGTGGCGGCTGTGCATCAGGACAGATTGGTATGACTGGTAAAGGTGAAGTTCAAATCTCTACATCAAATAGAAATTTCAAAGGCAAACAAGGTGATGGTGAAACCTATCTGGCAAGTCCTGTCACTGCAGCATTTGCCGCAATAAAAGGGGAGTTATAAATAAACATATGAAGAACCTGTTTTTATTACTGCCACTGGTCATCGTTTTGTTTTCGTGCACACACAAAGACCAGGTTACCGAAATTGAAACTCCAGATCCCTACGATCATGTGTATGGAAAACTCAAAACCGGTAAATCACTTTATTCTATCCTTCTTGATAATGATATCTCCTATCAGGATGCATACAAAATCACAAAAGAGTTAAATACCCTTTATGATTTGAGATATTCACATCCAAATGATAGTTTTCATCTGAAGATTGATAGTCTCGGAGTTGTACAAATCATTGAATATTCTCCAAATAAAATTGATAAATATATTGTTGCCCGGGATTCGACTGATGAATTTGACGTATTTCAGGAGAAGCTTGTGCTTGAAAAAGATATCCTGTTACATACGACTATTCTGAAATCATCTCTCTATGAAACATTAGTTGATGGAGGATTAGATCCGCAATTGGTTATGAAGTTCAGTGATATTTTTCAGTGGGATATTGATTTTTTTATTGATCCCCGCGAAGGTGACACCTGCTCTATAATATATGAAGCTTTCAGTCATGATGGGGAAATCCTGAAATATGGAAATATTTTGGGAGCATCTTACCAAGGTAAACTCTTTGATCTCACTGCTTATTACTATGATAACGGCGGGAAAGAGCACGGATATTACGCCCGTGATGGTGAATCCTTCCAAAAAGCATTCCTGCGATCTCCATTAAATTACTCATACATCAGCTCATATTTTGGAATGCGGCTTCATCCGATAACAAAACAGGTATGGTTACACAGCGGTGTAGATTATGCTGCACCTCTTGGAACTCCTGTTGTCAGTTCCGCAGATGGAACAGTAATTCATAAAGGCTGGAAGGGTGGACATCCCACGCCAAAAGGAAACACCGGAGGTTATGGCAACACTGTGATGATCCGCCATACTAACGGTTTTAAAACACTCTATGGCCACTTGAATGCGTATGCCAGAAATCTCTACGTCGGCAAACGGGTGCTTCAGGGAGAAGTGATAGGGTATGTTGGCTCAACCGGTTGGTCCACAGGTCCACACTTGCATTACACGATCTATCAGCATGATAGCCCAATTGATCCTCTCTCACTAAATAATGTTTCGGGTCCTCCCATCCCAAAAGAATATTTGGATGAATTCATGGATTCTGTACATCATATTGACACACTCTTCAAAGAATCGAGAAAAACGTTTCTGCAATCAATTTTTGGATAAAATGAACATGTTTGGAAAAATAGAGCATCTTAGGGATTTAATAAGCAAAAAATTTGACAGTTTATCAAGAGGAGCACGTTTTATCTATAATGCAAAAGAATTGTAAAATAACTGGTAAGATTTGGCTCATTATTGACTATCAAAATACTCTTATTAATGACATTGACACTGATATGATATTTCATAATCAGTATCTTGCAATCACGGATATCAATAAAATGGGGCAATATACTTTTGATAATCTCGATGGTTGGAAAGATTTTTCACATAAAGCTCAGAAAGGTGATATCGTTGTAGTTGGGAAAAATTTTGGTGCAGGATCCTCACGGCAGCAAGCTGTAGATTGCTTTGCATCTCTTGGTATTCAAGCCATTCTCGCAGAATCCTTTGGAGCAATCTATAAAAGGAATGCTATTAACTCAGGATTACCAATCTTAACTATTACAGATATTGATCTTTCAAAACTATCACAACGGGAAGAGATCACTATTGACCTTAAAAAGGGAACTGTTTCAAATCCACACATTCGGATTGAACCATTTTCTAAAGTACAACTTGATATTTATCAAGCAGGCAATTTGTTTGCTTTTGGCAAAAGAAATTAGAGAAATAAAAAAACATAAAGAAAGGAGCAACAAAAGTGAAAGTTTGTAGTAAATTTGGACTATTACTTTTGATGTTCATGCTGCTACTGGTGAGTTCTGCATTTGGGATATTGCTTCCCAATAATGAACCTGTTGAAGGGCTGAGAGTTGAAGATGTTCCTCATGATGATGGTGGAGGGCTCATGCTGAGCTGGAAGCCTCTCCCAAAAGAAAAGCGCATCATTGAATACCGTATTTACCGCGGCTATACTCCCGATAGTTTATTCTATATCGGAAAGATCCCGGTAGATGCCAAAACAGGTGTTGCAGCTGATACAATGAGATATATTGATCAGGGTTGGACATTTTTTGTCGATGCAACCTCACATGCCAAGCTGAAACATGAAAAGGGGCAGAAAAAAGGAACAATAGGAGCAGAAGTGCTCTTTCGTACCGTTCCTCGTGACATGAAAATCTATGGTCCTATGATGGATCATTATCGCATGCTTGCCGTTATCCCTGATAAAGAATATGTTTATCACACGAAGATGAGAGAGTTCACTGATATTGATACAACTGAGGATGGCACTATTGATACGACATCTACGATTCTTGCAGGAATGAAACTTGAGCAGGTCAAGTATATTCTTACTAAACTGACAGTTGGTAAAGACTATTATTATGCAATTCAAGCACTCAATATGAACCGTAGTGCATCACCTCTTTCTGAAATAGCAACTGGACAAACGGTCGATGATCCTCCAGAAAAATTAAAAGAATTCTATGCAGTTGCTGTGACCGATAAGGAGCAGCTTCAGTTCGAATGGTCGTTGCCAGTATTTACTTCCGACCAAAAACAATTTAATATTTACCTTTATGATGAATTCGATGATCAGCATCTTATATTTACCCGTCCGGATGCATATCCATACACTCCCCAGACCAATGCTATTGTTCCTTTCGATTCTATCGCAGCACGTTTTGAAGCATTTAATTCCGCAAATATGAAGTGGTATAAATTCAATATCGGAGAACAGGATAGACAGGATCAGGAAACCCTTGCAAAAGATGAACCTATCCCAGCTGAAATCATCACTTCTTCTATGCTGCCCAAACCTCCTATTCATTTCACCGTAAAAGATCAGCCAAATGATAAAGGTGATCAATTGCAGGTTTTCTTTGGATATCCATATTATGGTCTTTCAAAATTATCCTATAATGATGCTTTTACAAAACTGACGGTTAATTATTTCATTACTGAAAATTCCATGTACGAAGTAGACCGACTTATCCTTTCAATCAATGGAATAACGAAAACTGAATATGTGCTTGATAATAAACTCGATTTCAAGGTCAATTGGGATTATAGTAAGCCAATGAAGATCACAGGAAGTTTTGTCTGTAAACATAAAGGACAAGCACCCTTACCGGAAGATTATACAATAACTCATACCTTTATTTTTGATCAGGAAATGCAGGTGGTCCTCGTTGACACTCCTCCTAATGAGCAGATGAAGGAATTTGAAGATTATTACTTCCAAGTTTACAAGATAAATCATACAAGTGATGTGTATAGATATGCAAAACAGATGTCTTTTAGAGAGCGGGAATATATAGATAAAGTGTCATATGAAACCGTTCAATTTCGTGGAAGACCCCGTTTCTCTCTCGAAGAAAAGCGACTTTATTTCAGTACATATTTAAGCATTGAAAATTATAAAGATCAGTATCCCTTCTACACTCAAGCGCTCTATCTCGATCAACTCAAACAACAGGATGAAGAAATTAAAGAAGAAATCGCAAAACTACAAGCAGAGTTAGAAACCGAAACTGATAAAGTAGAGATAGAGAAAATTGAAGATCGTATAGATCTTTTCACTGATTATCTTAATGAAAAACCAGCGATCGTCAAAGAAGCAAATCTCTTAAATACTGATAAAGAAAGAATGAAAATGCTCTATGATGTTCATTGCAAAAATATTCGTTCTTTCAAATATTATATCAGAAAGACTGACGGACGAGGGCACTTTATCGATACTCCTGTATATACAGATCCTAATGGCGAACAGTATATCTCTCCCAAACAGAATTGGTTCAACACTGATGAAATAATCACTTTCATTGCAGTGCTTTTATTTGGAGCGCTCGTGTACTTTATGATCAAAGCAGCGCGCAAAGGAAAGAGGTTATATATCAGACCTATCGCAGGTATTCAGGAGATTGATAATGCGATTGGACGAGCTACAGAAATGGGAAGACCAATCCTCTTCGTTCCAGGTTTAAGCGGCATCAGTGACGTGGCAACACTTGCAGGATTAGCGATTCTTAGCAAAGTTGCGAAGAAAGCTGCTGAATACGACACAAAAATACTCGTTCCATGCCGCGATTTCATCGTACTTCCTATTGCTCAGGAAACTGTAAAAGAAGCACACTATGAAGCTGGTCGTCCTGATACGTATGATAAAAACAGCGTATTCTTCATCACACAAGCACAGTTCGCTTTTGTAGCTGGTGTGAACGGCATAATGATTCGTGAAAAAACAGCAACGAACTTCTATATGGGAATGTTCTGGGCTGAATCTCTTCTTATGACAGAAACCGGAAGTATGACAGGTGCAATTCAGATTGCTGGAACTGATGCAGTCAATCAGCTGCCTTTCTTCATCACAACATGTGACTATACTCTTATTGGCGAAGAACTCTATGCAGCAAGCGCTTATCTCTCAAATCAACCGCTGATTCTTGGTACTCTCAAAGCTCAAGACTATATGAAACTGATTATTGTTCTTACCGTGATCCTTGGCACTATCCTCTCAACTGTTCACCTTACGTTCTTTATGAACTGGTTCCCGACCAAATAGAAAGGAGTATCATAATGAAAAGACAAATACCTTTATTTATAGTTTTGATACTTGGTTTACTTTTCGTAGCTCATGTATTTATTCCAAGCAAGCTCTCTTCTGACTACCTTGACTGGTTCATGAAATGGACGAAAGTCATTGGTCCTTTCGCAATCGTACTTGGTGTATTCAGTCTTGTACTTGTACACTATAATAAAATAAAACGTAAAGCTCCAAACTGGGGATATAGTATTGTGACACTTGCAGCGTTGGTGATAACAACATCGGTTGGCTTCATCTGGGGTATCCAGGAGGGTACTCCATATATGTGGATTTTTGAAAACTTCAATGTTCCACTCGGGGCGACTATGTTCTCATTGCTGGCTTTTTATATAGCATCTGCAGCATACAAAGCGTTCCGTGCTCGATCTGTCGAAGCAACTGTGCTGCTTATCGCAGCTATAATTGTCATGCTTGGTCGTGTTTCCATCGGACAGGCAATTACTCATTGGATTCCGGACATTACAGAATGGATCCTTAATGTTCCTAATCTCGCAGCTAAGCGCGGTATTGCGCTTGGTGTAGGACTTGGTATGACTGCAACGTCCCTTAAGATCATGCTTGGGATTGAGCGATCATATCTTGGTGGAAGGGATTAAGGGGGTATAATGAAATTCGCAGATAGTATTCAAAAAGTAGATAGAAGAATAATCTATGGAATCCTTGCCATTGCAGTCATTCTCCCTCTGGTTTTCCGTCTTGGATTAAAGACCTATACAACCACACCTGTTGAAGACTTATATCGTCACATTGACGCTGCTGCCGGTAAAGATGACATGGCAATCCTTATGGATTTCACACATGACCCGGGCGTCCTTCCAGAGTTATATCCTATGGACCTGGCAATCCTCAGACATTGTTTTCAAAGGAATATCAAAGTATTCACGATCTCATTCCTTCCGCAGGGAGCAGCAATTATTCAATTGGCACTTTCTGAAGTAAAAGAAGACTACCCGAACATTGAAGCTAATGTTGATTATTGCAACTTCGGTTTTAAGCCATGGAGTTTGAAACTTCCTATTATGCTTGGTATGGGTGATGATATTGCAGAAGCGGTTGAAACAAACAGTGAGGGACTCTCGCTTGAGAATCTTCCTATTATGCAGAATCTGAAAAATTATGATAACATACAAGTTGTTGTAGAGATTTCAGGTTCTTCAATGGGGCAGTTCTGGGTTACGTATGCACGCGCAAAATTTGGTGTTGATGTTGCAGTTGGTCTTACAGCGGTTATGGCTGCAGACGTGTATCCTTTCCTGCAGACTGGTCAATTTGTTGGTAGTCTTGGCGGGTTGAAAGGTGCCGCAGAGTATGAGCAGCTTGTAGATATCTTTGCGATGAATGGTACTGAGTTCAGCAAGAAAAATGCACGTAATATGGCGTGGGTCGAAGCACAATATGAAGAGTTGCCGGAATTAGCAAAACTCTATAAGTATAATAAAGCTCGTATCGGCATGGATGCACAGGCAATTGTTCACGTTCTTATCATTCTCTTCATTATTCTTGGTAATATTGGCTACTTTCTTGATCGACGTGCACAGAAAAAAAAGTTTGGTAAATAAGGAGTAAAAAATGACTGAAACAATTGGAATCTGGATTGCTGCATTTTTGACACTCTGCATGTTTTCTTTCCTGTACAAGGATAATCCTTTCTACAAATTTGCAGAGCATCTCTTCGTAGGCGTTTCGATGGGTTATTATATTCCTTATACATTTTATAATGCCTTCATACCGTACGCATACGAACCTTTGTTCCTAAAAAAGGAATACATTCTTATCATACCCTTTATCATTGGTATCATGTATTGGTTCAGGTTTTCTTCAAAATATAGCTGGATCAGCCGCTATCCCATTGCGTTTGGCATGGGTATAGTTGGTATGGGTGTTCCAATGGGTATGCATGCAAATGTGCTGGTACAAATGAGGACTATGATGCTCCCCCTCAATAATATCAACATCATATTGATTTTTGTCGGAACGATCAGCATCTTATTGTATTTCTTCTTCTCCAAAGCCCATAAAGGGGTGTACGGAAAGTTCACGTCCATTGGTATCTGGTTCATGATGGTCGGATTCGGAGCATCCTTCGGTTACACTGTGATGGCTCGTATCTCGCTACTCATTGGACGAGTGCAATTCCTTCTTGGTGATTGGTTAGGATTGATAAAGTAAAAATTCTCATTATATAAAAGCACAAAGATTATGATAGGATGTCATGGCTTTGTGCTTTTTCTTCTTTGAACATGAAAAGAAAAATAATTCAAATCGGATTTCTCATAATACTTCTCGTCGTAATTTATGTGAGGATCTCACACGAGAAAAGCAAACCAATTAAGGAAACGCGTTTTGCACTCGGTACTTTTGTAACCATAGATATTCAAGAAAGAAATAGGCATAACAATGCAATTATTGATTCCGCATTTACGCTTATTCAAACCTTAGAAAAGCAGTTCTCACTTACGTATCTTAGAAGTGAGACCAACAAAATAAATATTTGTAAAGATTCAATACACATCTCAGAAGATATGCAGGACTTGCTGCAAATTGCACACCAGACAAGCAAGGAGACCGAAGGTGCATTTGATGTGACAGTAGGCAAGATAATATACATGTATGATTTTGTTGATGAAATCATGCCCACAGCCGAAGAGATAGATTCTGCTCTTTTTTTTGTTGGACATGAGAAAATTGTCTGTAACAATGATAATTTCATCAAGGATGATCCAGAAATTTTCATTGATCTCGGAGGAATAGCAAAGGGATTTATCGTTGATAAAGCTATTCGATATATAATAGAAAATGGCATAAATTATGCGGCAATAAATGCAGGGGGCGACCTCTTTGTGTTGAGTAATCCAGAGACAGAAACCTGGAAGATTGGCATTCAACATCCCCGAAATCAATCAGCATTATTTGGTTCGATCGAAGTCAAAGATAGGGCTGTAGTAACTTCCGGAGATTATGAACAATTTTTTATAAAAGAGGGAAAGCGTATTCATCACATTATCGATCCCAAGACCGGACTTCCTTCCTATAATTCTGTGAGTGTTACTGTTATAGCACGAAATGCTACAATTGCAGATGCATTATGTACAGCACTTTTTGTGATAGGACCAAATCTGGGCATCAAACTTGTGGATCAGAAAGTTGATATCGAAGCGCTTATTATTTTTGAACAAGATGGGGAACTTTGCTATGTTATTTCAGATAATTTTGACAAATTTAACTTCACTTTGTTAGACTCAACTGCACTTTTTATAAAGGATTTGCAATGAAATTGAATGATATTCAAAACCAGAAAGACACAAGAAAAATTCCGATTAATAAAGTTGGCGTCAAAGGACTCAAATATCCTGTAGTGCTTCAGGACAAATCAAATGGCACCCAGAATTCCGTTGCTGATATCAATATGTATGTTGAACTTCCTCACGATTTCCGTGGTACTCATATGAGCAGGTTTATAGAGATACTTCACCATTATCATCAGGAAACGATCATTGATAATCTTGAAAAGCTGCTTCAAGAGATGAAAACGAAACTTGATGCTGATGTTGCATATCTCGAAATGGAATTTCCTTATTTTATAAAAAAAGCAGCACCTGTGACAAAAGCAGAATCTCTTTCATCTTATCAATGCGGCTTCAAAGCAAGTCTGGGCAAAAAATTTATTTTTGAAATGTATGCAAAAGTGCCGGTCCTTTCTTTATGCCCTTGTTCGAAAGAAATCAGCACGAATAGCGCTCATAATCAGAGAGCATATGTGACGGTGAGTATTTTATACAAAGATTTTGTGTGGCTTGAAGAACTTATAGAGCTCATCGAAAAATCCGCAAGCTGTGAAGTGTATTCATTGTTGAAAAGACCAGATGAGAAATATGTCACAGAGAAAAGCTATGATAATCCAAAATTTGTCGAAGATATAGCGCGGGATATAGCTCTTGCGCTTAAGAAGGATGTACGAATTTCCAATTTTACCGTTGAAGCTGAAAGCATTGAGTCAATCCATAATCATAATGCTTTTGCTATGATCACAAACTCATAAGGAAAAATTATGATTAAAAGAGAAAAAATCGTAAAATTTTGTAATGAATATTTGAAGGTAGATACTTTTAAAGATTATTGTTATAATGGACTGCAGATTGAGGGGAAAGAAGATATTTCTAAGATTGTGACCGGTGTGAGTCTTTCCAGACAGTTTATTGAAAAAGCAATTGAGGAAAAAGCTGATATGATAGTGGTCCATCACGGTTTATTTAAGAATCAGCTTGGCGATCCACCTCGAATAATCGGCATTTTTAAGAATAGAATTAAATTACTGATGCAACACGACATAAACCTCTGTGGCTATCATCTCCCCCTTGATGCGCATCCTGAAATAGGTAATAATATCAGTCTTGCGCGACTTTTAAAACTCATAAACCTCGAACATCTGATTTCCCCATATTATGGTGAGATTGGATATATTGGAGACATGAAGGTTGAAATGAAATTCATTGATTTTATCTCATATGTTAATAAAATGCTTCATACACAATCATTTATCATTGCGGCAGGTCATGAATGGGTAAAAAAGGTTGGCATCATATCCGGTGGAAGTGCTATTGAATATTCTGAAGCATTTGCACAAGGCGCAGATACATTCATTACTGGAGAAATAAAAGAGAATATCGTGCGTGAAGTTGAAGAAACAGGAATGAATTTTATTAATGCAGGACACTATAATACCGAAAAACTCGGCATACAAAACCTGGGGAAACTTGTGTCAGAGAAGTTCAACATTCAGATGAAATTCATTGATATTCCATGTGAGGTATAATTTTTGACACATTATTGACAGAAAAATTTTCTATTTATAAATGTTGATTATTCACATTTAGGAGATACAATGATTGGCGGTCCTTCAAAGAAAAAGGTCATGGAAGAGCTCGAGCAGAAGAATAAGCGTATTCGAGAACTCGAAATAATGGAGAGTAAATATCAACAAACACGTGAGAATTTGCTCCAAATTGCTCGAAATCTTAATCAAAGAATCAGTGAAGTCAAATGTCTTTATAATATAACAAGTCTCGTAGAAAAACCGAACATCACAATTGAAGGTGTTTTAAAGGGAACAATCGAACAAGTACCAAAAGCATGGCAATTTCCAGAAATAACTTGTGCAAAAGTTACTTGGGGTGAAAAGGAATTTCAAACCGAGAATTACCATACACCGATTTCTTATCTCAAAGCTGAAATTAAAGTTTACGGAGAATCCGTCGCAACAATCGAGGTTGGTTATCTTGAGAAGAAACCGACGAGTTTTGAAGGTCCCTTTACAAAAGATGAGAGGGAACTCCTCAACTCTATTGCAAAGCAGCTTGGTCGGATCATCGAACAAAAACAAGCCGAACAGGGTTTGATCAGATTGCAGAAAGCAATACAAACCATGCGCCTTGGAGTTACTATTACTGATCAGGATAGAAATATTGTCTATACGAATCCTGCAGATGCAAAGATGCATGGATATACTGTTGAGGAATTGATTGGAAAGGATGTGCGCCTTTTCTCTCCAAAGGAAAACATCTCTCCTGTAGATGAAATCGATAAGTGGAAAGGAATGACGCGGGAAAGCGTCAATTTACGTAAAGATGGTTCTTCTTTCCCGGTAAGGCTTGTCTCTGATGTAGTGAAAGATAATGAAGGTGAGACTGTTGGATTTGTAACAATCTCAGAAGATCTCACTGAGCGTATGAGTGCAGAACATGCAAAAAAAGCTTTCGAAACTATGCGCCTTGGTGTCACCCTTACAGATACCGACAGAAGAATTATATACACAAATCCCGCAGACGCACTTATGCATGGATACGAAGTCGCTGAACTCCTTGGCAAGGACGTGCGGCTATTTTCCCCGCCTGATCTTCATAAATACACCACAAAGGGTGAAATCACTAAATGGAAGGGCAAAGTTCGTGAGAGTATAAATATCCGCAAGGATGGCACATTATTCGCAGTACGCCTTATTACTGATGTTGTGAAAAATATGCGGGGAGAAACCATTGCTTTTGTCACAATATCTGAAGATATTTCTGACAGGGTAACAATACACGAGGTTGATCCTGAATCTGAAAGTAAAGAAAAGATCGATTTCGGAGAAACAGGACATCCATTAAAAAGTTAAAGATATTCCTATTTATATATTAAATGAACCTCTCAGCCTGAGAGGTTCTTTTTTTTATTCAATAATTTCTAAAAGGGAAGCTTTGTAGTGTAAATTTTCATCACCGGACAACCATTTATCCAACCCATGATACAATGCTTTTTTCCATGAACCATGCATCGGATTTGGTAAAATGATGAATTTTCGTCCCCATTCTGTACGAAGTGAATCTGTAATATTTTTTCGTTCATCAATGGATTCATTATAATAATCACCAAGAAAATCAACACAATTATCACCTATAAATAGAATGACAACATAATCTTCACTTACCTTGTCGCGTCTCTGTTGTTTAGTATCATCTGAGTCCCGCATAAGTAGGTGATTATTATCAGCTTGGGGAAGTTCCAGATCTACAATCTGCTGAAGTGTGATGTCAGTAGAATTATCCCTTCTGTTCGTTACATAGAAAATACTGTAACCTTCTTTATCAAGATACTCTAAGAACTCACCCGCTCCCGGAATGAGTGTTGCGTCACCGGACGCAATCCATTCATAGAATTCCTTAGGATATTCTTGCTCTCTTATCACACCGGTAGCATTATATTTTGCATTGAATAAGACCGTCTCATCTAGATCAATAATGACAGCACGTGGTTTAGGCCATTCTTTCATCAGATCAATATGGATTCTGTCATATGCGACATTGAATGCCTGGTAACACAGCGCTCGGTATTCGGATGACGTTTGCTGCCACAATGCAGCAGTGAGACTTTCTTTCTCATTGAAACCATCATCTTCTGCAATGACAAATGAGGGAAATGAGCATAATATGATAAAAGTTATAATACCAAAAATTAAATATTTTTTCATGATTATCCTTATTTTTAAAACCATTTCCGTTTTATAAAAATTATCACACCCACCAATGCAAGCAATACCGATGCTACCATTAAGATCGCAAATGCGTGTGCAGATCGGGCAAAAGGAAGGGCAATATTCATTCCATAAATGCTTGATATGAGAGTGGGAAGCATGAGTATAATTGTGACTGAAGTAAGGAACTTCATTACTTTATTCAGGTTATTGGAAATCATCGAAGCAAATGCATCCATGGTACTTCGCAGAATATTTGCATGGATCGAGGTCATTTCCAGCGCCTGCTTATTATCAATGATCATATCTTCGAGAAGATCAGCATCTTCTTCAAATTTGGTGAAAGTACCTACGCGTGACAGCTTCTCCATGACAGATTCGTTTGATCTTAAAGATGTGGCAAAATACACCAAACTTTTCTGCAAGTCCAGCAGATCCATGAGGCGTTCATTATTCATTGAATCCTCGAGTTGATCTTCAATAGCATTGGATATTTTGTTGATTCTTTTGAGATAGTTTAAATAAACCGTTGCAGTTCGCGACAAGATCTGAAGTATCAAGCGGTTTCTCTTCGCAATGGAAAAATTTTTCACCCTTCCTTTGACAAAGTTTTGAAGTACATCATCATCCTTTGAAGAAACTGTAATGATGCATTTTTCCGTGAGTATTATCCCTAAAGGAAAGGTAATAAATTGGATCGCAGCTTCTTCATCATCCTGGAAATAGGGGGTCTGGATAATAAGCAGTCTTTTTCCATCTTCAAGCTCCATACGGGGACTCTCATTTTCGTCGAGAGGATCTTCGATGAAATCTTTAGGAATATCAAAAGTTGTAGTTATCATCTCGATCTCTTCCTGTGTAGGGGAGACAAGATATACCCAGATATTTTCTTCGAGAAGATCGTACTGTTCTTTCTCAGTAAATTTTCCATCTACAGTTTTAAATACTTTTATCATATTGACCTACCAAAACCTAGGTTATGAAGAAATCAGAATGAGTGGTTTTCGTTGTCAAGGAAATGAAAGATGGCACACCGTTAACTATTAATACTGAGCCAATTTAAACCACCGAGAACACAGAGAATCACAGAGAAAGTCTAATGAAAAACATTTTCAATCCTCTTGCTTTCATTTCCTCTCCTTGCCAAAGAGAGGTTTATGGTGAGGTTAGTTTCACTATCTTCCTCACAACCGCAGTATCTTCAAACTCAAGTGAACAAAAATACACTCCTGGTGCAGTGATGTTCCCATCCATATCCTTGCCATACCACACTATTTCATTTATTGCCCAGAAATGCTCATCTGGTCCGTAAAACCTTCGTACAAGCTGTCCTCGAGAATTGTAGATTGAAACCTGGTATTCTCTCACTCTGTCATAATCCAATGATGTAAAAGAAATTGTTGTTTGATCTTTGAAAGGATTTGGGGTGTTCTTAAAGAAATACAGGTTATTTACCACATTCGTATCTGGATCTACACTGTATCCCTGCCATTCCAGAGCTCCCATGTCGATTCTTCCTCCATAAATACGAGGATTTCCTGCAACATCCACCCAGGGAAGATGCAATCCGGTTGTATCCGGTGTGCCTGCATCGATACAGGGAGAAGTGCTCGATAAATAATAAGGATAATCTCCCGTACCTGTAAACTGTGGATAATCATCGATATTTCCGTCCAGCCAGTTTACGATATTAGCATTGTGCTCATTCCAAACACCATCTTCTCCATTTTTAATATCATTGTATTGAAGATTGAGTGTTGATATGATCCCATAATTGGATAAATCCCACACAAATATCTCAGCAGGTGTATTGTCGTTCCACATAATATTATTAGATATCTCGACATTTCCTCCTACAGTTAAAGCTGCTCTTTGTGCCTCATTCCCAGAAAAAGTATTATTGGTGATGAAAACATCTCCCATTGGATCGGTCGATGAACACGACATAATAGACACCGACGGTGTTGAATTATTAGAAATAACTGAATTTCTTACTTCTAATGTAGGATTGCAGAATTGGTCATAACTGAGTATAAACAAAGTAATATCTGCATTATTATTACTATTATTATCGAAAATACAATTTTTTATTTTTCCATATTCATGTGCATTTATCTTTAAGATAAATGAAAAAACACCATGCGAATAGTTATTCGAAAAAACACAATTTTCTATCTTCGCATTATATTTCCAATGTAATATACTATTTACCCAATTGGTTTGAATATTATTAAACAACAAATTTTTATATAATACTGAATCAGAGTAATTTATATAAAAAATGCTTCCATTTTCGCATATTATATCATTAAACTTTAAATTCTCAAACTTATAATTTTTATTTTTTCCCTTTGAGGAATAAATTACATTATTGATAGTACATTCTGCCCAAAAAGTAAAATTTATAATACTTATATTTTTTTTCATATTTGTAGAAAAGACCGTTGTCGAAAAAAAATCATCGTCATGTATAATCTTCGTATCGATATTCTCACCAATGAGTGATGTATTGCTTTTCATAGATATCGGAAATAACTGGTCATTAATAATTTTTGAATAAATCCCTTCTGCCACATGAACCACCTTCGGACTTAAGCTGTCATTTGCAATTCGATAGGTCGCCAATGCAATAGTTTTTAAAGGATCATCTGGTGACAATCCGCTGTTATTGTCATCACCGTCTGGGGCAACATACAAATCGTGGTTTATCTCTTCCATCCATACGTTTTGAATATCAAATAAAAATTCACCCGAATATCCATAATTACAAATGTATTCTGCAAAATATCCATCTGGATTAAATACAGTAAATGTATCTACAAAAACATGCACTTTACATGAATCATACGCATACATATCCTGTCCTAAACCAGCATGATTATTATAGAAATTGCATAAGTTATTAGGATCAAAAATAGGTTTAGCAGAAAAATCAAATATTCCCCCCCCAACGTTTGCATAATTTTGCCTCATTGTTACGCCAGATAAATAGATTGGAAATATGTTGTGAGGAACACCGCCAGCAAATATCCCACCTCCTTCACATGCAATATTTTCTTTTATTATACAATTAATTACATTCAGTTCAGTATCATCCGCATACCAATTTGATACCAGTATACCCCCTCCTCTTGAGAAATATATTGGCCATACTGTTCCTTTACCATTAGTAATAGTAAATCCTTGTATTACTGCATTCTCATTGTTTAATACTGTTACACAACTCCCTGATCGGTCTCCATCGATTATTGTCGAATCAATAAATACCTTATTTCTAGTTGTGAGTTCTAAACTCGCTAATGTAATACTATGCCCGTTAAAATTTACATTCTCGATATATCTCCCGGGATATACTAAAACAACATCTCCATCTACAGAATTGTCTATTCCATCCTGAATAGTTAAATAATCCCCTGTACCGTCAATATCGACGGTTATTGTATCTGAATATATATCTGAGAGTATAAGAATTATAAGTAATATTTGTAGTAATATTATTTTTTTCATTACGATCCTTTTTTATAAAGGGTGCACCACACAAGTGATGCACCCTCACTGTTTGTGCTATCTCATCAACAGCAGCTTTTTAACAATATCTTTTTCGGAAGTAGATAATTTGTAGAAATATACTCCATTTGGTACGAGTTTTCCCTGTTCGTCTGTTCCATTCCATGTAACTGAATGAATTCCGCTTGATTGCTCGCCATCCTTAAGTGAGGTAACGTATTGACCTTTACAGTTATAGATCGATAGATTAATCTTGACCTGATCCGGTAATGAATACTTTATCGTAACGTTATTACATACGGGATTGGGAAAATTCATAATTTTGTAATCAGGGGGAGTAAATGAATGTTCTCCATTTGTAAGAGAAACCATATAATAATCTTTTACTCCGTCTATATGAACAGTTCCTTGATGTAACTCCATTGAGACCGGATCGTAGGTGTAGTAATCCACTACTTTTATATTTCCTGCTTTACCACCATAATACATTTCGAATGTCATATCTCCTGAAGTGCCGTCATTCATGTATGCACGGATATCCATCTCATCATTGGTTACAATTTCCGCTCCCTTGCATACATCATCTATATATACCGCTACTTCAAGAGGTAGCTCTTCAGGATCGAGTTCAACGTAGATGGGTATATAGTCCGCTTTCTCTTCAAAATCGAAATTCTGTGCTTTTCCTCTCTCTTCAGGAGGTTCGCCTCCACCCGTATAACTCCATACAAAATCTTCATCTTCAAAGCATTTTACTACAACACAATCTCCATAATTCAGAACTCTTCTATCTTGAGGTCTCACCCAGGGGCTTTCCGGTTCAGGTTCTTCTCTCTGGTATGTCCAATTTTGCGTCTGTATGAAGTACATATTATCTATTGAGTTCTCAAAAGCGTCATTGACATCCTGTGTTTCGTCGATGAAATACCCGATCCAATTTTCGAGATTGTCTGCCACTAAAGGTATTTCAGTATCAGGATCTGCCAGAAATCCGGGCACATCGATCGTGACTGGCTCTTCATTCAGCATCTTGAATTTGTAACCCTGTCTGCTGGTGAAAATATGTTCTTTATTTTCCCAATCTCCCTGATAATAATAAATCATATTTAAATCCTCAGGATCTCCAACGGTTCGCCAAAAACAGGTATCAAGATTTGTTTGAGCAGGATTTATTATATCATACAATAAATATTGAGCCATATCCCCAACATAATCTTTTGCATCGGTCAGTGTGTCGAGTACAGGATAACACATCCACCGCCATTCATAGCCATATATTGGCAGATCCCAATCATTCCATTGGTGTGTAATTGCAGGAAGAGCGCCCATGTCAGAGGGGGTTCCATCGGTATCGTTGTATAAGGAATCAGGATTGCCGGTATCTATGCACGGAGAAAAACCGTTCACATCCCATTTCAATGAATAGTCACTACTGTCTGGTTTGTTGAATTTAGGATTCACTTCTAGACATCCATCACCTTCAATAACTCCAGAATAGTTATTAGAATCATTTCCATGGGAATTACAATATATTACTTCAATTTGCGTTTCACTTACAATTCCCGTTTCATTATTAGCTACAATATTATTAAAGATAATATCATTATTATTCCCAGAAGTTGAGCAAATATAAATTCCAGATTCATTTTCATTATTCACTATTGTGTTGTTTATTACTTCAATATCAGTAACATTATAACCTAAACAAATAGCACCACCATCATCTCCTGAACCATCCATAATAATATTATTACTAATTACTACTTCATCGCATTCTACTCCAATGGCACTTGCATAAGAAAAAGTAGATGATCCGGCTCCCATTGTATTACCAATAAATTCATTTCCTATTATTTCTGCTCCTTCATACCATCTAATTGTTACAGCTCCACCAGTTTCCGATGAGTTATCTTCAAATAGATTGCTGTGAATGTATCCACCATCTAATATTGCTCCGCTATAACCTCCCCAATCTATTTCATCATCTACTGCAGTAGATGAACATCGTCTTACTGTGTTACACTCGATTGACGAACCACCGTATATTCCAGCACCTCCCCAACCTTCTGTTTCACAATCTTCTATAGTATTTTCATACACAATGGCTTGAACTGCATATATCCCCCCACCTTCATTGGCAGAACAATCAGAAATTGTATTATAGCTTATGGTCATATCCTCATGTGTAGCCCAAATACCGCCACCTTTCCCAAAGTAATTATTTTGGGTTGATGTGCAATGCTCGATAGTGTTGTGTGAAATTAATCCGGGGGAATCGATTGATATACCTCCTCCATTGCGATATTGTTCAGTACAATAACAACTATCAATATCATTATATGTGATAAGACAGTAATCGCAGTCATTGATAAATATACCGTGACTATTACAGTTTTTTATTACATTATTATAAATCAATAAACCTGAACTTTCTGTACATAATATTCCAATATTAAAGTTATTTAAAGTAAAACCAATTATCTTATCCTGAGGATATTCAGTCTCAGCTTCATCTAGATCAAAAGCAGTTTCGGTTCCGGTACCTTGTATTATACAACTATCAGCTCCATTCTGAGATGTAACTGTAATATTTTTCTCTGTTCCATCCCAGTATAGGTTTATGTTATTAGCACCAGTATATATTCCGTCCTTAACAAGAACGATGTCACCATCATCTGCTGCATTTATACCAGCTTGTATTGTGAGATAATCTCCACCGCCATTGCAATCTACTACTATTGTATCAGTAAATCCTAATGCTGATATTAACAGTATAAATACTGCTATCACAATTATTTTTTTCATTATTCTCCTTATTTTCTGTGAACACATTAACTCTCAAAAGAGAAGCCCATAATTATTATCCCTAACATCATAATCAGCCCAGTCTGCGAAAGCAACTCTCATATTCCGATAACCTCACTATTCCCGGGAAACGGAATAGTAAGGTAGGAATTAAGGAATTTATTTTTCCCGAGAATTGATAATGTTGTATTTGTGTTGTATTTTGCCTTATTAAAATATGCCAAATTGTAGTAACTTGCATAATATATGTCAGTTACTAAATTCAAATGGGGGGGGGGTAAGTCCTCCCAAAATATTCTTCCAATTTTCTTTCGTTGCCATCATATTTTTTCCTTTGGATTGAATTGTTGAAAATAATTTATAGGTGTCAAATTTTTTGGAAAAATTCACTTCTCATCAGTTTTCTTGACGAGTAAAAGGCTACTAAATTTTTAGTGAATATAGCGTTTTATGCTAATAATAGCTGCTGAGGATACATGAATCTGGAAATCACAGATAAACTCGTAAAAGAACATGGTCTTTCAAAAGAAGAGCACACACGCATCCTATCGATTTTAGGACGAGATCCCACAATAACTGAACTCGGAATTTTCTCTGTTATGTGGTCTGAACACGCCAGTTACAAGAATTCAATTCTACAACTGAAAACTCTTCCGCGATCCGGTGAGTGTCTTCTTAAAGATGCAGGTGAAGAGAATGCCGGTGTGGTCGATATTGGAGACGGGCTTGCCGTTGCGTTCAAGATCGAGAGTCATAATCATCCTTCTGCACTGGAGCCATACCAGGGTGCAGCAACGGGAGTTGGAGGTATTCTCAGGGATGTTTTTACCATGGGTGCGCGTCCAATTGCATCGTTGAATTCACTTCGCTTCGGTTCGCTGGATAATCCTCATGTAAAGCATCTTCTCAAAGGTGTGGTAAAAGGTATTGCAGATTATGGCAACTGCATGGGCATTCCAACGGTTGCCGGAGAAATTTATTTCGACGACAGCTATGAAGGAAATCCGCTTGTAAATGCGATGACAGTCGGGACTATCAAGCATGAACATATTGCGACAGCTGCTGCGTACGGTGTGGGAAATTACGTCCTGTATGTCGGATCATCAACAGGAAGAGACGGCATTCATGGCGCAACGTTTGCATCGGTCGAACTGACTGAGGAATCTGCAGAAAAGCGAACTTCCGTGCAGGTAGGGGATCCGTTCATGGAAAAACTTCTCCTCGAAGCCACCCTCGATGTGATCAAGCAAAACCTCGTTGTGGGCATACAGGATATGGGAGCTGCCGGATTGACCTGTTCGTCATCGGAAATGGCTGCCAAAGCAGGAACCGGAGTGGATATCGATGTCTCACTCGTGCCCAAAAGAGAAAAGGGAATGACACCTTATGAGATCATGCTCTCGGAATCACAGGAGCGCATGCTGTTGGTTATCGAACCTCAAAACTTCAAGAAAGTTCAAGAAATATATGAGAAATGGGATCTGCATGTCGTGAAGATCGGCGAAGTGACTGAGAATGGAAATCTGCGTGTGCGCGAAAATGGCATTATTGTTGCTGATATACCAGCCCAAACACTTGTACTCGGTGGTGAAGCTCCGGTTTATAACCGAGAAGTGCAATATCCATCATATCTGGATTCTCTCCATTCCTTTGATCAAGCAAAAATCAAGGAACCATCGGATTATAACGAAGTTTTAAAACGACTTATTTCATCACCGAATATTGCAAGCAAAAATTATGTTTACACACAGTACGATCATATGGTGAGGATAAATTCAGTGATCGAACCTGGTTCAGATGCGGCAGTTGTAAGAATAAAAGTTACAAACAAAGCACTTGCAATGACCACAGATTGCAATGGAAAATATTGTTATCTCGATCCTTATGAAGGAACAAAGGGAGCTGTTGCAGAAGCAGCACGGAATATTGTATGCTCAGGTGGAAAACCTCTTGCCATTACGAATTGCCTGAATTTTGGAAACCCCTATAAAAAGGATGTTTATTGGTATTTTTCAGAATGTATCCGCGGCATGGGGGATGCATGCAGATTTTTCAAAACGCCGGTAACAGGTGGTAATGTCAGTTTCTACAATGAAACTGTGAAGAGCGCCGTGTATCCAACACCGGTTATTGGCATGATCGGACTTCTTGATGATGTAAAATACGCGACATCTCAATATTTTAAGGATACGGGAGATGTGATCTTTCTCTTGGGAAAATCCTGTGATATTATTAGCGGATCAGAATATCTGGAAGTTGAGCATCATATGATCGTCGGACATGCACCTAAAGTAGATTTCGAATTGGAACAAAAAATCCAGGATATTTGTTATGAAGCTATTCGAGAAGGAATCGTAAAATCTGCGCATGATTGTTCTGAAGGTGGACTTGCAGTTGCTTTAGCCGAATCCTGTTTTAATCCGGATGGATTACTTGGAGCTCATATCAATATGGAATTCGTGAATCGCACCGATTTCGGACTTTTTGGCGAATCTCACTCGCGAATTATCGTGTCTGTCGAAGAAAAAGATATTCCTTCCTTTGTTCGAATAATTAAAAAACATGATGCTCCTTATAAACTCCTAGGAAAAGTTACTGATAAGAAATTTCAAATAAATGACCTTATATCGTCTGATACCAATGAGTTATATGAGCTATGGCACAATGCCATTCGACTAAAAATGGAGTCAGTTACATGATACCTTTTCCGGAAATAAATCCATCACTCGCAACCATTCCCGAATTCTCGGTTTGGTCTCTTACCATCGGACCTTTCGAAATACGATGGTATGCGCTTATGTACCTAATTTCATTTGCTATTGGCTATTTCCTTTTGAGAAAACTCTACAAGAAACGGGATATTCACATCAAAAGAACTGATTTTGAAAACCTTTTTTTCTACCTTATGCTCGGAGTCATTATTGGAGGCAGACTTGGTTATATGCTTTTCTACAATTTCCAGGAAATATTTCGACATCCTCTTGAAATCTTTGCTGTGTGGCATGGGGGGATGTCATTCCATGGAGGATTGATCGCAGCAATAATTTTCGGGTACTTATTTTGCAGAAAATATCATTATGATTTTTATAAATTAGCTGATCCAACCGTCGTAGTCGCACCGATCGGGCTTGCGCTTGGAAGACTTGGAAATTTCATCAATGGAGAGCTTTACGGAAGAGCGACCAGTCTTCCGTGGGGTATGCTTTTCCCCGGAGAAGAGGTTCCGCGACATCCTTCTCAACTCTATGAATTATCCCTTGAAGGCATTTTACTTTTCATCATATTATTTATATTGATTAAAAAGAATGTACGAAAAGGATTTGTATTCTGGAGCTTCATCTTTTTGTATGGATTATTTAGATTCCTGGTGGAATTTGTTCGCGAACCGGATGCACACCTCGGGCATCTCATTGGCTTCATGACAATGGGGCAGATTCTGAGTTCACTCATGATGATCGCGGGAATAATCGGCTATATCTCTATTTTTAGGAAAAAACAGGTGCCTGTTATACAAGAGGATCAAAACAATGAATAAAGTCATTACAGGAGTAGCTGTTATATTTTTTCTTGTTGGCTGCAGTTCCGTGAAATCAGGCAGATACAGCACATTTGAAATTCAAAATAAGATCATTGAAAACCTGAATTATTTAAAGGAATGCAAAGCTGAAGGTTTAGCAAATATCAACTATGAGGGTTTTGAAATAAAGACAAATTTCCTATTGCGGAAAAAGGATTCAAATGTGAGAGTAGATGTCTTCTCAGGTGGTATTTTAGGTCTTTCACCAGCTCCCAAAGCCCAGATCGTTCTTCAGAATAATTTCGTGAATGTGTTTATTCCTGACCAGAAACGGCTTACCATAACCCGCTTAATTCCAGTAGATTCGCTTCTTAATGTGCAAAGCATTGCTGCCAGTCATGATGTCGTTGAGAATTTCGGATATTACATGACCTCCCCTTTCAATGGAGTGTATTACATCTTTGATAAAAAATTTCATCTTGAAGTTGTGCAGATTCGTGAAATTCGTATCCAGTTCTCAAACTATAAAAAAAATCTTCCATATCACATCACAGTGCTTCAGGATAAAATCGAAATAATCTCGCTTGAGATTGATAAATGGGATTTTTCTCATTATCCGGATAGCATCTTTGATTTCGAAGTGCCTAAAGATGTTCAGATCGAAGCAAATGAGATCGATCTGACTATACCGATAGAAGTAATAGAAGACGAATAGAGGATCTATGATTTCACGATATACATTACCGGAAATGACTCAATTGTGGAGTCTTGAAAACAAGTTTCAAACCTGGCTGAATGTCGAGATCGCAGCTGCTGAAGCCATGAACAAACTGGGATTAGTTCCCGAAACTGATCTGAAAAACATTCAACAGAAAGCACGGTTCAAGGTTTCTGAAATTAACGAAATTGAGAATGAAGTTCATCATGATGTCATTGCCTTTCTGACAAATGTGGCTGAGTATGTAGGTCCTTCCGCACGCTATATTCATCTTGGCATGACATCTTCAGACGTAATCGATACAGCAAATTCACTCTTGATGAAACAAGCAGGAGAAATAATACTGGCCTCAATCAAATCTTGTATGAATGTGCTCAAACAGAGCGCTTATAAGTATAAAGATACCCTCTGCATAGGGCGTTCACACGGCATCCATGCTGAGCCAACAACTTTCGGACTGAAATTTGCACTGTGGTATGATGAAATGCACAGAAATCTGATTCGCTGGGAAAGAGCAATTGAAACAATTTCAGTTGGGCAAATTTCGGGTGCTGTTGGTAATTATGCCCACCTTTCTATGGAAGTGGAAACGTATGTATGTAAAAAACTTGGACTGAAACCGGTAAATATTTCCACACAAGTCATACAAAGAGACCGTTATTCTGAATATTTGTCATCTATAGCAATCATAGGAAGCACACTCGAGAAGATCGCACTTGAAATACGGCATCTCCAGCGTACTGAGGTGCATGAAGTAGAGGAAAATTTCTCAAAAGGACAAAAAGGTTCTTCTGCAATGCCGCATAAGAAAAATCCGATAATTGCTGAACGTATCTGCGGTCTTGCACGTATTCTGCGAAGTAATGCAATGACGGCTTTCGAGAATAATGCACTCTGGCATGAACGTGATATCAGCCATTCCTCTGCTGAAAGAATAATAATTCCTGACTCAACTTCGCTGATTCATTACTTACTATTTAAAACAATTGCGCTTATTGAAAATCTTGTAGTGTTTCCCGAAAAGATGGCTGAAAATATAGAACTCACACATGGATTGATTTATAGTCAGTCGGTGCTCCTTGCACTTGCTCAAAAAGGTATCTCGCGAGAAAAAGCTTATGAAATCGTGCAGAAAGCTGCAATGGAATGCTGGAAGACAAATGAAGATTTTAAAGATATTTTGATGAGAAATAATGAATTTAACTCCTCTATGAGCAAAGATGAGATTAACTCAATATTCAGTATGGATAAATTTTCCGATAATGTCGATGCGATATTTTCCAGAGTATTTGATATGTAGGAGAAATATTATGAATTATGAAATAAATAAAAAATTAATAAATCCAATTTTCCGAGATTTTCGCCTGCCTCGGCGTAATGCAATGGAGACGGGTGTTTTTCGTGGTTAAATTTATTAATATGTAGGAGTAAATGTGCGAAAAGCAACCATATATGTCACACTAAAACCGGAAGTGCTCGATCCGCAGGGTAAGGTTATTATGAATGCCCTGCATACACTTGGATATAATAATGTTACTGAAGTTCGTGCAAGTAAAATGTTCGAATTGACAGTAAAAACTAAAAAAGGTGCTGACATCGCAAAAGAAATTGATGAGATCTGCGATAAAGTCCTGGCAAATCCAAATATTGAGACTTATCGATACGATATACATGACGAATAATGTAACTCAATCGAAATCGGCAATTTAGAGTTAAAATATGAAGTATAATATAATTATTTTCCCCGGCTCAAACTGCGACTATGATGCATATTTTGTGACGAAAAATCTTATGAGCGATGAAGTGGAATATGTCTGGCATAAGAACACAGCCCTCAAAAATCCGGACTGCATAATCATACCCGGTGGATTTTCTTATGGAGATTATCTTCGCGCCGGTGCCATTGCAAAGTTCAGTCCTATTATGAAAGAAGTTATATCCTTTGCAAAAAAAGGTGGTTTGGTTATCGGTATTTGTAATGGATTCCAAGTTTTAACAGAGACGCAACTACTACCGGGAGCACTCCTACAAAACAAATCACTTCTTTTTATTTGTAAACATCAATTTGTACAAGTAATGAATACCTCAACACCTTTTACGAATGCAATGAAAGTAGATACCATTCTGGATATTCCCATTGCTCATAATGAAGGAAATTATTTTATTGATCCAGACGGGCTGAAATCATTGCAGGATAACCAGCAAATCGTGTTCCAGTACTGCAACAAAAAAGGTGATGTAAATGATACTTCAAATCCCAATGGTTCTCTTCTTAATATTGCAGGCATAGTGAATAGGAAAGGCAATGTCCTCGGTATGATGCCGCATCCCGAACGCACCTCCGATCCGATTTGCGGTGTTACAGATGGTCAGCAGATTTTCCTCTCTATTAAGAAATTTATTGAGAAATGAACATACTGAACTCTCTATCCAATCTTTTCTTTCCCAATCAATGTTTTTCCTGTAATAAACGAATCGAGAATTCATCTTTGCTCTGCGAACAATGCCTGGAAGATCTCATTCAGATGCCAAATAACACATGCACTTTCTGTAATAATGATACAATACATAGTCTCATTTGCGAAGAATGCAAAAAGGAATATCCTTTTGATGAAGTGGTGTGTGCGTATACATTTAACCTGCCTATCCAACGAATGATACATCATTTCAAATATAATGAATTCAAAAAGATTGGAGCGTATCTTGGAGCTGAGCTTGCCGAACTTATTTCATCTTATTCATTCATAACTGAGACGGATTATATCATCCCTGTTCCACTTCATAAAACAAAGAGAAGATTCCGCGGATTCAATCAAGCTGAAATAATAGCAAAAGCATTATCTGTGAAATTGGATATCCCTATTTTAAAAAATGTGCTGAGTAGAAAAAAATTTACACAAACACAAACACAATTAAAAAAACATGAACGTGAGAAAAATGTTGCGAACGCATTTCATGTAAAAAATATTGGCACTATTAAAAATAAATCTCTTTTATTAGTTGACGATGTTTTGACAACTGGATCAACTATGAAATCAATCGCACTTTTATTAAAGAAAAATTTTGCGAAGCATATTTACGTATGCACATTAGCGAGAGCGTAAAGCATGGCAGATGTTATAGTAGAAGTTTCAAAAGATGATGCCCATGAATTAATGGACAGAACGGCAAAATTCATTGCTGAAAGACGCATGGGTTCTGCTGCGATTTTATTAATAGAATCACTAAAGCCGTTGAATTTTATTGCGAGCCAGATCCTCTATATGATCGCTCCTTTTGCAGAGCTCATATTTAAGCCGGAAGAATATCAAAAATTTGCATGTTCCCTTGAAAATAGAGATAATGTAAAATATCTTATCAATAAGATTGACGAAGAGGATGCAAATTTCCATAGAGAGTTGAAAGCTGAAAAGAAAAAAGCAAAAGAATTGAAAAAGAAGAAAAAATTATTAAAAAATAAAGTGAAATAAATCGGAGGAAATATGGCAAAAGAGCTACGTTCAATATTGGCTACCGACTGTGGTAGCACAACAACGAAAGCCATATTAATTAAGAAAATCGATGATGTATATCGTTTGATCGTACGAGGTGAAGCACCAACAACAGTGGAAGCTCCCTTTGATGATGTGACAAAAGGTGTTCTGAATGCGGTCGAAGAAGTTCAGGACCTCGTTCATATTCGAGGAGAAAAAGATAGGTCTATCATCAAAGATGAAACAATAGAAGTACCTCAGGATGGCGATAAAGGTGTTGATGCATATGTGTCTACGAGCAGCGCCGGTGGGGGACTTCAAATGATGGTTGCCGGCGTCGTAAAAAGCATGACTGGTGAAAGTGCAGAACGTGCAGCACTCGGTGCAGGAGCTATTGTTATGGATGTGCTTGCAAGCAATGACAAGCGCCTTCCTCACCAAAGGATCGAAAGAATACGGCATCTGCGTCCCGATATGATACTTCTGTCAGGAGGTATCGATGGGGGAACGACCAAGCATGTGGTCGAACTCGCAGAGATTATTGCTGCTGCAGATCCCAAACCCCGTCTTGGATCAGAATACAAATTACCAGTCATCTATGCGGGAAACAAGGACGCTCGTGATGCAGTGAAAGAGACACTGGGGAGCAAGGTCGATCTTATCATAACAGATAATATCCGACCTGTGCTTGAAAGAGAAAATCTCGGACCTGCGCGTGATAAAATACACGATCTTTTTATGGAGCATGTGATGGCTCAAGCGCCAGGATACAAAAAGCTTATGGCTTGGGCGAGGGCAGAAACAGAAAACGGAAAAATCGAAGAAGTGCCTATCATGCCTACACCTGGAGCTGTCGGAAACATCATGCAGACAATTGCGCGGCTGGAAAACATCGAGGTCGTGGGTGTGGATATCGGCGGAGCTACAACTGATGTCTTTTCGGTGTTCTCTGAGGATAAAGTATTCAACAGAACAGTAAGTGCAAACCTGGGAATGAGTTATAGTATTTCAAACGTGCTCGCTTCGACAGGTATAAAAAATATTTTACGCTGGGTGCCTTTCGATATTCCGGAAACTCAACTGCGTAATATGATCAAAAATAAAATGATCAGGCCTACCACGATTCCTTTCCTTGCAGAAGAACTTATGCTGGAACAGGCAATCGCAAAAGAAGCGCTTCGTCTTGCTTTTGAACAGCATAAAGAATTTGCCGTTACTCTGAAAGGCACACAGAGAGAAAGAGAAATTTCTGAAGCATTCTCGCAATCAACATCAGGTGAAACAATTGTAAATATGATGACTCTTGATATATTGGTTGGCAGCGGTGGTGTACTTTCTCACGCACCTCGAAGAAACCAGTCTGCGATGATGATGATCGATGCATTTCTTCCCGAAGGCATCACACGCCTTGCGGTTGATAGTATATTCATGATGCCGCAGCTTGGTGTACTGTCAACGATCAGTGAAAAGGCAGCACAAGAAGTATTTGAAAGAGATTGTCTTATCCATCTAGGAACCTGCATCGCGCCAAAAGGTAAGTATAAACAAGGTAAAACAGCGCTTAATGCGAGGATCGAACTGCCAAATGGAGAGATCTACGAAGAGAGTATCCCGTTTGGAGAGATCGTCAGATTGAATCTTGGTGTTGGTGAAAATGCAAAAGCAATTTTAAAACCATCAAGTGGATGCGATCTTGGTACAGGGAAGAATACTGAAGTTGAAACTACGATTTCTGGTGGTGTTGTTGGTATTATTATTGATACTCGCGGAAGAGAATTGTATTTTGATGAAAAGCTGAACAAAGAAACAATGAGCGCTCATATTCCATCGGATAATGCAGCACGAGTCGAATCGTTGAAAAAGTGGATGAAAGCTCTCGAAGTCTATCCCCAAGAATGGTTATCATAGGAGGTTCACATGGCACAAGCATATACTCCCGGATTGACAATAACAAAAAGTATTATTCTGAGAAAAGATAGAATCCTTCCTCTCAAAGGTGAAGTTGTGGTAAAAGTAGGGGACAAGGTCACTGCAGATGACAATGTCGCAAAAACCGATTTACCAGGTGACGTTATCGCAATCAATATCGGCAATAAACTCGGAGTCCCGCCCTCTGATGTTTTGTCAAAAATGCAGAAAAAAGAAGGTGAAAAAATAAAAAAAGATGAACCTCTCGCAATGAGCCAGAGTATGTTCGGTCTTTTTAAATCTATTGTGAAATCACCGATTACCGGCACAGTCGAGAATATTTCGAGTATCACAGGACAAGTTCTTCTTCGAGAACCTCCGGTCCCAATAACCGTGAAAGCATTTATTGATGGCGTCGTCAGCAAGGTTTATGAAAATGAAGGCGTCCAGATAGAGAATAAATCTGCCTATATACAGGGAATCTTCGGCATTGGTGGTGAGATTACTGGTGAAATCAAAGTTCTTGTTGATGGACCAGATGCCGAACTCCTGCCTGAACAGATTGATAATTCATGTAAGGATAAGATCATAGTGGGCGGTTCTATGGTGCGCCTGCCGGCTATTAAGAAAGCAATTCAAGTTAATGCAAAAGGCATTGTTATAGGCGGTATTGATGACCAGGATCTTAAAGACCTGCTTGGCTATGATATCGGTGTTGCAATAACCGGACATGAGGAGATTGGGTTGACTCTCGTTCTCACAGAAGGTTTTGGCCCAATTAAAATGGCTGCAAAAACGTATGAAATATTAAAAGAATTCGAGGGTTATAAGACTTCCATGCACGGCAAAACCCAGATCAGAGCCGGTGTGATGAGACCAGAGATAATTATTCCAATTCCATTTAAAGAAGAAGAGTTGAAAGCCAAAGAGAAAGAAATCTCAGGACTGAAAATTGGTAGTATAATTCGAATTATCCGAGAACCTCATTTCGGAGAGATCTGTGAAGTGACGGCACTTCCCGAAGAACTTGTTGTAGTTGAATCTGAAACAAAAGTGCGTGTACTCAAGGCAAAAATGGACGATGGCATTGAAGTTACAGTTCCACGTGCAAATGTTGAAGCTATTGAAGATTAATTGATATTAGTATAAAATATTAAAGGGCACCGTCGAGTGCCCTTTTTTATTACTTGAAATTGTTTAACTAAAACTCTGTTCCGCTTGAGAAATTAAAATTACTGATTTTCATTGCAGGAACAAGGAAACCACCGCCAAAGAAAGCACCTGCGATCTCAGCAGTATCTCCAATCTCTTCTATATTTGAGAAAATATTAATAACACTATCCGTAAAACGCATGTTCTTCAGAGGTTTAGTTATCTTGCCATTCTCTACCATAAAGAATCCGTCTCGCGTCATACCAGTTACTAACAATGCAATAGGATCGATAATATTTGAATAGTGGAAATGAGTGACCAGCACACCTTTTTCGGTATTCTTGATCATTTTTTCGACCGAACTCTTTCCTGTTTCAAACCTCATTGCAAAAGGATATGCTGCTTGTGTGGGTAGTGGGATTGCATGTCCGTTATTCTCGACACCTGTCTCTTTTGCAATCCACCTATTCGTTGCAAAACCTTTAGGAATACCTTTGTGAATGAGCGTCATTGGCTTCACGGGCATTCCCTCAAAATCAAAGGGCTGCGAGCCGATAATAGGACTATAGGGATCTTCAAAAACATTGAGTTTTTCTGAAAACACTTTTTTATTCAATCCATCTTTGAGGAAAGATGTTCCTTCGATATAGTCCATGCCGTTGAATCCTCTCCACAGAAGGAAAAGAACAAATTCAGCTACTGCTGCCGGCTCCATTATGACAGTATATTTTCCGGGCTTCAAATTCTCAGGATATTTGCTCTTCAGCGCTTTTTCGACCGCTATATTTCCCGCTTTTTCCACATCGATCTGACGAACATCCTTTTTGATGATCTCATGCCAACCGGAAGCAGCGCCATCCATTGCGGTAATACTAAATTCTGCGTTCGTAGAGATATCATAAGCAAAAAGTCCTTTGCTGTTTGCAAGTGCAATCTCAGAGGTTGAGTTTGAAAATATTCCTGCTCCCTCAAGATTGTTTTTCTTGCATATATTGACTGCTTTTGTAATACTTTCTGCACGCTGCTGTGGTGAAAATTCATCAGTAGATTTGCAGAAATTATCAACCTTTTGATATTTCTGCTGTTTCGGAAGTGGAAGAAGTTTATCATTATCTCTTTGCATTCTTGTCGCATCAATAGCCGCTTGAAGTGTTTGTTTAAGGGAATCATCATCTAATTTATTCGTGGTCGCAGTTGCAGTTTTTTTACCTATGATCGTTCGTATCCTGATATGATAGGATGTATCGCTTACATTTTGATGTATATAATTATCAGCATATCTTGTAAGCGCACTTTTATTTTTAAAGATCATGACCTCAGTTTCAACTTCTCGGGAAAGAGAACAAATTTTCTGGGCTAATTCCCGCATCTCTGCGATATTATTCTGTCTCATATGAACTCCTGAATTTATTAATCGAATGTTTTTTCATCGCAGCTTATGTTTGTGTCAAGACTTTCATGTCTCACCACGATTTTGTTGACACAGAGTGATGTGCCTATGATAAATATTCAAGAATATTTAAAAAGAGGTTTCAAATGCCAGTAACTGTCGTCCTGGGGGCAATATGGGGAGATGAGGCAAAGGCAAAGATAGTCGATGCGCTTGCAGAAAACATGGATGCAATTGTGCGCTTCCAGGGTGGATGCAATGCAGGTCATACAGTCGTTCACGGCGATATAACATATAAATTTCACATAATCCCCGTTGGTATCCTTGATCCGGATATGATATGTATTATTGGAAATGGCGTTGTGATAAATCTTGAAAGATTATTAGAAGAAATTCAGAATATTGAGTCAAAAGGGATTCATCTTGCTGAAAGATTTTTCATAAGTTCGCAGGCGCACCTCACACTCCCTGTTCAGACCTATCTCGATGAGCTGGGTGAAAAACTGAGCGGAAAACAAGCAATCGGAACGACGAAATCAGGTATTGGACCAACCTATTCTGATAAAGCTGCACGGCTTGGACTGCGCATGAGTGATTTGCTCGACAAGGAATACCTTGCCTACAGATTATCAAATCTTATCAATAATAAAAGAGACATACTCGGTTCATGGCTCGAGAATATCAGCTTGGAAGATTCTGTTGATATGCTATATGAGGTTGGAATTCAGCTCAAACCTTATATCAGCAACACTCCGTATATGATCAACAATATGATCAAAGAAAATAAAAATATTCTTTTCGAGGGTGCTCAGGGAACACTCCTTGATATTGATTTCGGGACATATCCATTCGTCACATCTTCAAACTCAACCATTGGCGGAGCTTTGACTGGTGCCGGTATTAATCCAAGAAGTATTAATAAAATAATTGGCGTTATGAAGGCATATTTTACCCGTGTAGGAAACGGACCTTTCCCAACTGAACTGCATGATAAGATTGGGGAATACATTCGTGAAAAAGGGCATGAATACGGCACGACGACCGGGCGTCCGCGCAGATGCGGGTGGTTTGATGCAGTTGCCGCAAGTTTCTCTGTAATGCTCAATGGTTTTGACGAAATTGCACTTACTTTACTTGATGTCTATTCCGGCTTAGATACGATCGAGATCTGCACAAGTTATACATTAGATGGTCTCAAGCTCGAGGAATATCCCGTTGAAACACGGCTATTACAAAAGGTTCAACCCACATATATTTCTCTTCCAGGGTGGAAAGAAGATATTTCATCAGTGAAAATATTTGAAGAACTACCTGAAAATGCCCGGAATTTTGTCCAGACTATAGAAGAACTGCTCGGTATTCCAATTAAGATCATTTCTGTTGGTGCAAAACGCAGCCAGACAATCTTTAGATAAAACAGTGCATGAGTATCATCTGTCAAAACCTCACCTTTAGTTACTCAAAGAAAACATCCAATCCTCGACTTATTGAAAATTTCGATTTAGAGTTGAAAAAACAAGATACACTATGTCTTTACGGCGGAACCGGTTCAGGAAAAACAACTCTATTCAATTTATTCTTTAGAATATTAGAACCAGTAAAAGGAAAAATTCTCATTGATACTATGTCATTGCATAAAGAAAAAAAACTATCCGACAAAGTTGCATTTCTGTTTCAGGATTCGGAAAGACAATTTGTTTTCCCGTCGATAAAAGATGAATATGATTTTTTAACAAATCAAAATGAGAATATAAATATCACACAAAATATCAGAGAGTTATGCGAAATATTCAATGTAAAAATTGGAGATCTTTTTAATAATGATATATATGAACTCTCTATGGGTGAACTCCGATTGCTTCAGATCATTTTTTCCTTTTCTGCGAATACAGAATATTTGATTGTTGATGAACCTGGAGATCATCTCGAGGATAAACTTCGCAATAAATTATTCGATCTCATAAAATCAACCAACAATAAAGGAATACTGATCCTTACCAAATATCCGGATTTGTATGATGCTGTTGCTAATACGAGTATTCCTATTAATTCAAGACATACATGAGGTTTGTTATGAAAAAACTACTTATATTATTAATGATACTTTTTTTGAGTTCAGTGCTTAATGCAGGTGTACAGGAAGAATTTGATTTCGCAAAAAAGATGTATGATGATACTCTTTACGAAGAAGCAATAGGAAAATTCCAGAATATTATTCAGAAATATCCGGCTTCAACTCTTGCAGAGGAAGCTCAATTTTATTTAGGTAATTCCTATATGGAGCTCGAGCAATATGTGAATGCATCCTTTACTTATAAACGTCTTCTGGATGATTATCCTGAGACAACACTCTACCCACAAACTGTTTTCAAGCTCGCAGAAAGTCTTTTTGAAAGTAAAAATTATTTTGAAGCAGCACAGTATTACCAGGACCTGATTTATAACTATCCTCAAAGTCCTTTTGCACTGCAATCTCTTAACAAGATCATTACTGCATTGAAAAATGCCGGTATGTATAATGAAGCGATTCTCATATCAATGGATATCGTAGAAAGCTTTACAGGCAAAGCCCAGATCCCGACTATCTTGCTCTCACTCGCATCTGTGTATCAACTCCATAATATGCCGGTCGAATATGAACAAACCCTTCTGGAAATTGTTGAAATGTATCCTCAATCTGATGAAAAATGGGAAGCAATACAGGAATTATCACAGTATTATTACAATAATGAAATGCCCGATCAAGCCCTACAATTACTCAAAAATGGGCTTACTGATACTATTCCTCGAGAATTTGAACAATCGCTGCTATTACTCTATGCAGAACTCCTTGAGCGGAGCGGGGAAAAGCATAAATCTCTGGAACAATATATGGAATTTTATCGAAAATTCGACACATACCCACAACGGAATAAAATCGCTTATAAGATTGCTTCTCTCCAATTTGCACTTGAAGAATATAAGAATACAATCCTCACCTGCAATGAATTTGAGCAAAATTTCCCTATGGACGAGGTTACTCCGCAAATCCAATACCTGCTTGCATTTGCACAATATCACCTTATAGATTATACTCGAGCATTATCAATTCTAAATAATATTGATCTCAAAAAAGCTTCACTCGAAATTCAAAAAGACATTCATCAGTTACATGCTCAAATCTTTATAAAACAAAAGGAGTACGAACCAGCGATCTCCTCTTATCTTGGCATTATAAAAAACTATTCTCACATTTCTGCAGTTGATTCCGTTTATTATGAAATTGGTCAGCTCTACCAGAATTATCTGCAAAATTTCTCTGCTGCAATAAATTACTACAGTATTATTGTCACGACCTATCCGGAGAGTGAACTTCGTGGGCAGACATATTTGAATATGGCATTTTGCAGTGAACAACTCGGTCAATATCAGAGTGCTTTGGAGTATTACAAACAAGCGCTTTCTTCACGTTCTCTCACCATAGAAGAACGAAATAACATTTCCGGCAAATTGGAATATATAGAACAATTTATGGAGAAAAATGAGAGTCGAGCGCTTGAGGATCTGGTTCAGACTTTTGCCCATTTTGTGCGAAATAATGATTATATTGCAACGATATATTCCCTAGCAAAGATCTATACAGATGATCTTAAGGAATTTAATAAAGCACTGCAACTTCTTGAGAGTGATCCTTTATCCGGCAGTGAACCAAGACTCTTATTATTGAAGGGAGAAATTTTTCTCAAACTTGCACAAAAAGCAATGATTGAAGAAGATACTGCTGTTGAAACATATTATACTAATGCACAACAAATTTTCGAATCTATTGTAACCGATTATTCTGACATTCCAGAGAAAGCATATGCAGAATTCTATCTTATCACCTTAAAAACTAGAATCTACGAGCCGGGAAGCGAGCTTTACATCACGAGCTTGCGACAACTCACACTCTCCTTCATCGATACCTATACTACATTTCCTTATATCGGTAAAATATATTTTAGTCTGGGAAAAGCACTTTTACAATATGATAAATCTGATGAGCAGACAATCACGTATCTCCAGAAAGCTGCCACACTTACACAGGATGCAGAGATCAGAAATGAAGCATATCGCTACCTTGGTGATCTTTACTTTGAAAATGAAGGATACATTGCAGCCAGAAATCAATATCTGAAAATTGATGAAACAAAAATTTATGATGATCCTGAACTGCTCTATAATGTAGGAAATGTATATTACCAACTCAAATCATATTCTCAGAGTGTCGTTTATTTCGAGTATTATGTCCAAAATTACACAGCTCAAGAAAATTATATCGACGTACTCAACCTCCTCGCTTCTATCTATCTATCTATGAATGAGCCGCTTAAGGCAATGAAATATTATGCAGTTCTCGCAGAAAAAGCACCGAACGACAGGCTCCTCCGCACACTTCGGAATCTTTATATTGACGAGGGTCAGTTTGAAGAAGCGATTGAAATTTCCATGAAAATTGAAGCACTTACAAGTAAGGACAGGCGTATCCTTGCAGGCATCTATGAAGCTCAGGGTAATCTGAGTTATGCGATCCTGCAATATGGACGGATTATCAGTCAGGTGACCGCAGAAGACACAATGCTCATAGATACTCAGCATCTTGCAGGCCTTCATATGCTGGTGGGAGATGTAACCAGTGCACTTGCTAACTATGCAAAAATCTACAATCTTACCGAGAGTTATAAAGATCCTTTTGAGAGTTTTCCATACTTAAATTGGTCGGAGATCGCGGAGAACACCATCGTTGCTCAATATAAACTTAAAAACCGCACAAAAGCTGAACTTTACGAGAAATATTATAAATCCGTTATTAAAGATAAGATAGATGTCGAAGCTCACATTGCACTTGAAAGAGGTATCTACTATGCCCAACTCGACCAAAAGAAAGCCCGAAAATTATTTGAAGAAGTGATTAAGGATTACAGCACCTCAGAGTACGCTGACGATGCGTATCTTGAACTGGCGATCATGGCGCTGGAGAATAAGGAATTTGAAGAAGCGGAAACATATCTAACAACTTTGCTTGATAAATTTCCTGATTCCGATCTGACCAACAATGTGTATCTTAAGTTGGGTTCTATGAACTTCAGTGAAGGAAATTTTCAGGAAGCGCTGGAGTATTATCAGAAAGTAATTCAGCGTGACACAGAAGGCACTTATGCGATGCAGGCGATCGAGAATTTTGCTTTGACCTGCAAATCCATGGGTGAATGGATGCTTGCGATCGAAGCATACCAGATGCTGATCGACCGGTTTGGTTCACCGGAAATGACCCCCCAGACAATTTTTGAGATTTCATATTGCTATTATATGGATAAAGAATACAGAAAAGCCATACAACTTTTCAAATCAATTCAGGATAAATTCACAGACAGCGAGGTAAAAGCTGAGATAATCTACTGGATAGGGGAATCATATTATGGACTTAAGGAATATGACCAGGCAATAGAAACACTTCTCAAAATTGTGTATGACTATAGTTATCTGGATCAGTGGTATGTGAATGCAAATATCAAAATCGCAATCGCATACGAAAAGCTTCAGAAATTCGACAAAGCCCGTTTATTCTACAAAAATGTCATTGAACGCTACGGCACAAACTCCAATTGGGGGGCTGAGGCAAAAAAATTGCTGGACGCACTTCCCTGATCTTCCTCAAAAATGCATCTTAAACTATGAAAAATCTCAAGCTGATAATCTCATATCTTAAGCAATATAAGAAAAGCATTGCTGTTGGAGTATTGTGTCTGATCTTAGTTGATGCCATCCAGATGGTCGTGCCAAAGATTATCCAGCATGTGATCGACTATCTCCACAAACCCGACTTCACTATGAATACAATCCTCATGTTTTCAGGGATAATTTTCGGGCTTGCGATCCTTATGGCTGTTCTGCGCTACCTCTGGAGAATATTTCTAATCACAAATTCTTTTAAAATAGAAAAGAAAATCCGCAATGATTATTATGAACATCTGCAAAAGCTTTCACCGCGCTTCTTTCAGGATCATAATACCGGTGATCTCATGGCGTATGCCACTAATGATCTGAATGCAGTGCGTATGCTTTTTGGCATTGGTGTAGTCCTCATTTTCGATGTAGTTTTTGTGACGATTGCTTCATTACTTCTTATGGGTAACATCAACGTTAAAATGACACTTTTTGTCATAATTCCGCTTCCTATTGTGACTTTTGTCATGATCTATTTCGGGAAAAAAGTACATCGACTCTTCAAGAGAGTTCAAACGACTTTTGCGCATCTTTCGGACAGGGTTCAGGAAACGATTTCCGGCGTTCGTATAATCAAATCTTTTGTACGCGAAAAAGCATACGAGGACCGTATCGGAAGTGTTGCAGAAGATCTTGTTGGTCAAAATATCAAACTGGTAAAAATATGGGGTATGTTTTTCCCTTTGATGTTCGCTATTATAGGAATCAGTATGCTCTTAACCCTCTATATTGGAGGTACAAAGACGATCCTCCGGGAGATCACGATCGGAGAGTTCGTGGCATTCAACAGCTATCTTCACCTCATCATCTGGCCAGTGATCGCCGTGGGCTGGATTGTAAATCTGTATCAGCGAGGAACAGCATCACTCAACAGAATTCAGGATATTATGAACCAGAAGCCGGAGATCATCGATGAGCCGTGCGTAGATAATGCAATAACTTCTTTAGAAGGAAACATCAGTTTCAAACATCTCAGCTATGCCTATCCCGAGACAGACCTGCAAGTACTCAGTGATATCACTGTCGACATTAAAGCAGGCGAAACTCTTGCAATCGTCGGAAGAACAGGCGAAGGTAAAAGCACGATCGTCAAACTTCTTACTCGTATGTTCAATCCGGCTAGAAATGAAATATATATCGATGATCATGAAATTTATCAAATTCCCCTGAAAACACTCCGTCAGTCAATCGCTGTTGTCACTCAGGACATCTTTCTTTTTGCATCATCAGTACAGGAGAACATACAGTTCGGAAACGAAAATGTAACAAAGGATGATGTCATAGAAATCGCGCAGATATCACAATTTTATAACGATGTAAAAGATTTTGAGATGGAATTTGATTCCATAGTCGGAGAAAGAGGAGTGTCGCTTTCAGGAGGTCAGAAGCAACGCCTCGCACTTTCCCGAGCTCTTATCAAGAATGCCCCGATCCTGATCCTCGATGATGCATTTTCTTCAGTAGATACTGAAACTGAGGAGATCATACTCAAGAATATTCGAATTAGCCAGAAAAGTAAAACCGTTCTCATGATCGCACACAGAATTTCTACCATGCAGCATGCAGATAAGATCATCGTGCTGTCTGACGGAAAAGTGGCAGAGCACGGAACCCATGAATCGCTTCTCAAGCTCAATGGCATTTATACAGACATCTATAATCGTCAAAAGCTAAGAGAAGAACTGGAAATGTAATATGCGGAAATTCTCATCAGCATTCGAAGAAGAAAAAGACAGCGGCAAGGTACTCGACTCCAAGCTGATGAAGCGCTTGCTGAAATACCTCATACCCTATAAGATATATTTCATTATCTCATTCTTCCTACTCATTACTATCGCATTTTTCGCTATAGCAATTCCTTACTTAACAAAATATGCTATTGATGAATATATCAATCCGTCTTTGAAGATCCTCACAGTGAAAGATCATCCTGAAATCCAGGAACACTTCAGCACACGATATAAAAAATATGTGGTCAGCCAGCAGGACGGCAAGATACTTATTCACAGCTATAATATTGATAAATTGATACCAAAGCATTTTCACATGCTTGTTTCCAATGAGCTGATCAGCAAAGACATTTATGCATCCTATCCTATTAATGAAAAAAACACGAGCATTGCCGAGAAATATCCCCAATTCATTACACGCTTTGGAAACTTCTATATCATTCCACAAAAAAACCTGCCTGAACTCAGTGTCGATGATACTAAAATCCTGCGGTCACGGGACATTAGCGGACTAAAAACACTTGCGGTCATATTTTTTGTTTTCCTGGTACTGCGCTTCGTATTCAGCTACGTGCAGATATTCCTGACCCAGTACGCCGCCATGCATTCAATGTATGATTTGCGCATGAAACTCTTTAATCACCTTCAAAAACTGCCCATGTCTTTTTTCGACAAAAATCCCATTGGACGGTTGGTGACGAGAGTCACAAATGATGTGAATGCTCTTTCGGAAATGCTCGGCGAAGGTTTGATTACCCTCATACAGGATATTTTTATGATGGCGGCAATACTTGTAGTCATGTTGCTGATCAACTGGAAACTGGCACTCATCACATTTGTAGTCCTTCCTTTAGTGGTTTTCTTCATGCTGAAATTTAAGGCTGATATTCGCAAGGTATATCGAATGGTGCGTATACGTCTCGCGAAGATTAATGTCAGCTTAAGTGAGAACATATCAGGCATTCAGACCATCCAGCTTTTCCATCAGGAGAAGAAAAAACAGGCAGAATTCGAAACCGTAACCCAGGAATATTTTGAAGCTGAGAAAAAACAGATGCATGTCTTCGCAGTGTTCAGACCACTTATCGATGTCATGGTCCATCTCGCGATTGCACTTATTCTCTGGTTTGGAGGTGGGAGTATTATTCAGAACAAGATGTCCCTTGGTGTATTGGTTGTATTCATCAGCTATGTCCACCGCTTTTTCGACCCGCTACATGACCTGAGTCAGAAATATAATGTGTTGCAATCTGCAATGGCTGCTTTGGAGCGCATTTTCAAGCTGATGGATGAGAAAGAAGAGGACTATCCTGCATTGCATTCATATCCCGAACGATTACAAGGAGAGATCGAATTTAAAAATGTGTGGATGGCATATAAGAACGAAGATTGGGTCCTCAAGGATATTAATCTTAAAATAGCAAAAGGTGAAAAAGTTGCACTTGTGGGCTCTACAGGTGGAGGTAAGACCACGCTTGTAAAATTGATCAGTTCGTTCTACCCCTTCCAGAAAGGGGATATTATCATTGATGGAAAATCTATTAAGAATTATAATCTCGAAGAATTGCGGTACAATATCGGCGTAGTGCATCAGGATGTCTTTATTTTTTCAGGCAAAATAAGTGATAATATTTCTTTATTCAGGAAGAATATATCCAAAGAGCAAATCGTGCAGGCAGCAAAATATGTGAATGCGGACAGGTTCATTTCACGGCTTCCAAAGGGCTATGATGATGATGCAAAAGAGCGTGGTTCAGTGCTTTCTGCCGGTCAGCGTCAGCTCCTTGCCTTTGCCCGTGTATTGGTAGGGGATCCGAGCATTTTTGTTCTTGATGAAGCAACCTCGAATATCGATACGGAAACTGAAATGCTTATCCAGGATGCTCTGAAAAAGATCATGGAGAATCGCACCTCGATCATTATTGCACACCGGCTCTCGACCATTCAGAATGTTGACCGCATTGTTGTTATTCATAAAGGTAAAATTGCGGAAGAAGGCTCACACAATGAGCTACTCAAACTTCGAGGGATTTACTACAAATTGTATGAACTTCAGTATAAAGGCATGGAAAAGTGAGGAAAATTTCTAAATCCTAATGTCTAATGCCTAATAAAAGTTAATAAATTTGACATAAAACGATTACCAAATAAATTTGGTGAGGAGTTGTCCATGCCAATAAGCGGTAAAGAGTTGCTCACGAGATATCTAAAAGCAGGCTGGATAAAATTGAAACAAAAAGGTAGTCATGTGAAAGTTGGAAAAGATGATTTGAGACAAACAATTTCCATGCAAAAGGAATTGAAAAAAGGTCTTGAAAGAAAATTATTAAAATTTTTAGAGGAGCATAAATAATGCGTTTTCATTTTAAGATACACAAAGAAAATAAGGGTTTCTGGGCAGAATGTATCGAGCTTGAAGGATGCAACACTCAGGCAGATACACTGCAACGGCTTGAAAAGAATATGTCTGAAGTGCTTAACCTTTACCTCTCCGAACCTGAAGATTCAACAGTTGTCTTTCCAATTCCTGATGAGACAATTAAGGAAGCAAAGGATATTGTGAGTGTTAAAGTCGATCCTCACGTAGCTTTTGCTTTTTTACTTCGAAGATATAGGTTAGTCAATAAACTTTCGCAACAGGACGTTGCAAAAAAAATGGGCTGGAAAAACATCTGGAGTTACCAGCGATTTGAAAAAACTGCGAATCCAACCCTCGATAAGCTGTCCAAATTCAATGAAGCTTTCCCGGATCTTAATATTCCGCTTGTGTTTTCCTAATTAAGTATATATAATTAAGATTTAACACAGGAGATAATTTATGATTAATAATCCAGTAAATCAATGGGAAGAAAAAGATTTACAAGAACTTATTGAACGAAATTTGGGTGAATCGATTTTTAGAGAATATAAAGAACAGATCAACATTTCTTCAAAAGGAGAAAAAAAAGAGATTTGCAAAGATGTTTCTGCAATTGCTAATTCCTATGGTGGTCAAATAATTTTTGGAATAGAAGAAGTAAAAGAAAGAAACAGTGGTAGTATTCCGAAAAAGCTTAAACCAATAAAAGATTTTTCACAAAAAGAAATTATGCAGCAAATACTCGCAGATGGAATCTTGCCACGTGTTGAATTCCAAATATTTTCCATAAAAATTGTATAAAATTATTGAATAATATGAATGATTGTGAAAAAAAGAGAAAACCCCGTCCACCGGCTGGCGGACACTCCTCTGAGAGAGGGGAATAAAACCATGAACGAAAAATTTATAAATTTCAGGTATGAGCAAAGAAGAAATGATCATACTTAGTGAGATAACAACACACGACAAGGATGATGAACTCAAGATTTCGAATAATATGAAAAAAATTCTCCCAGATATAGGTCAGATCTATTTCGAATACAGCTCTCGCGCTATGCGTATCAGTATTTCCGTGAAAGTGGAGAGAGTCCGAGTCTCTGTGCCGGTAGGTGTTTCCATGAAAAAAGCACAGAAATTTGTAGAGTCAAAAAGTGATTGGATATATAAACATGTGCAAAGACTCAAGGAGCTTCAAAAGAACTATCAAGCACCTATAGCTCCACAGAATATTAATCGCACACATACAAAAGCTGTACTCATACACAAGTTGGAAACCCTCGCACAGAAGCATGGATTTACCTACAATCGTGCGTTCATAAAAAACCAGAAAACGCTGTGGGGAAGCTGTTCACACAAAAATAATATCAATCTCAATATAAAGCTTATACTTCTACCCGAGCCACTTCGAGAGTATATAATTCTGCACGAGCTTGTTCATCTCAAGGTGAAAAATCATAGTAAAACTTTCTGGCAGGAACTGGCGCATTATTGCCCGGATTACATGGAGCGCAGAAAGGAATTGAGAGTGTATCGGCTGGAATTCATGTAATCTAACTATTGTGTATTCTACCAAAGAGAATACAGAGATCACAGAGAATTATTAGTAAAATATTGCTAGCTTGCGGATTGGGCTGTGTAGTAACAAAAAGCACTTTAACTCACGATCACTCGTCTCCTAGATTATTATAGGAGTATGAACAATTAAATAAATATTTTGACAGAAATTTACCATCTTCATAACTCTCTTTAAGAAATCTTCGAAAAGGTCTGCCATGTATAAAAAATATAAGATCATATTATTAATATTTTTCTTCAGTTTCTTATTTTTAGGTGCTGATGAAAATGAAAGTGAATATTCTTTGGACGGCATTGATGGACCATACATTTTCAGTGCAGGGGATTCCGTGCTTGTATATGAAATAAATGAGGATAATGAACTTAGTTCTTATAATGCAACTCGTTCAGATACCTTCAAAGTCGTTGTACCTAACGAAACAAATGACACCTTTTATTTTACCCTTCAGGAAAGATTGAAAATCTATCCGGCATGTTATCCGAATATCGAAAGGATATTTGCCGTTTCGGATATCGAAGGAAATTTTAATGCACTTGTGAGTCTTCTCCAAGAAAATGGAATTATTGATAAAAATTTTAACTGGGCTTTTAGTGATGGACATCTCGTGGTGAATGGAGATCTGGTTGATAGGGGAGAATTCGTCACACCAATTCTCTGGCTTATCTACAAACTCGAACAAGAGGCGCAGGCACAAAATGGGATGGTGCACGTTATTCTGGGAAATCATGAGAACATGGATATCAAAGGACGAACAGACTATGCACAGAATAAGTACATCGCAGCTGCACAGAGAATCTGTCATAATGAGGATCCATCTGAATCACTTAAGTTTTTATTTTCAAAAGATTCCGAACTCGGAGCATGGCTTAGGACTAAGAATTCTATTGAAAAAATAGGGAATATCATTTTTGTTCACGCTGGTTTGAGTCCGGAACTTATTGAGTACGATTTTACTTTTCAACAGATCAATGATTCAATTCGGAAATATCTCGATTATCAAACAGGAGATATAGAAAATGAGGATAGTCAGTTTCTCTTCCGTAGTTTTGGTCCTCTCTGGTTTAGAGGAATGATCATGGATTATAAAGATTATTATACTAAAATAACAGAGGTGCAAGTCGATTCGCTTCTTGCGCAGTACGATGCAAATACTGTGGTCATAGGGCACACAATTGTGGATAGTGTCAGTGCGGATTATAATGGAAAAATCATAAGAATTGATGTTCATCAACCTGAAGAAAAGCATACAGGAAATGCTCAAGCACTTCTTATAGAGAATAATCATTTTTACAAAGTAAACGATCTTGGAGAAAAAGTAAAACTGAAATAATCAACTGTTCATAGCGTAAGATTCCAACCTTTCAAACCGTTGAAAAGTTTGAAAGAAACCGTTTGCAATGTTTTATTATAATTCCAACCCTTTCAGATCTTCGACATTTATACTCAACTGTGACATACAATCCTCGATTCCTTTATTATAAAACTCCTTTGCCAGGTTTTCTGTGAAGAAATCCAGTAGGAGGATCGCAGCGAGTTCTCCAATCTCTTCATCTCGTTCATTCAGGAAGAATATCTTTATCTTCTCAATCATTTTATCCTTTACTTCCTTTGAAAGTTCCACGCTTCTTTTTTTCATAAGCTTTTGCTCTCCGGTTTTATGAGTAATTTTTTGATAGTGTATGATTTGTCAAAGCATTTACATTTTATTTCTTGACACGAGAAATGTTAAAGTAATAAGAAATTACTATGAAAAAACAATGTCCTACTTTTATAAATAAAGGAACATATCTTTTAATCACAATACCCGTTATCCTTTTATACATAGCGATTGGTTATTATCTCTGGAATTTTGCCAATATCTTCTTCTGGATATATCTTGCTTTGTTCATCCTCACTAATATGTTTCAGAGTTACTGCTGTGCCTATCAACACTGCCCTTATATGCATGGATTCTGTTCCGGAATAGGCGGCTTTATTGTACCAGCCAGTCGAATAGCGCGATTATTTAAGAGTAAAGCGACCTCAAAATCCCTTTTCAATTTATCAACAGTAATTGCATCAATATCAGCGTTGGGAATTATCATTTTACCTTTATTCTTCCTTCAAGCTCTGGGCATACTCTTTACACTCCTCTATTGTTTGATATTTATTGCTTATGGAGAGTTATTCTTGAATATTATATGTCCCGATTGTGTAACAAAAAAGACCTGTCCTGCAGGATCCCTGTCTTCGAAAATTATTGTGGAGACTAGTACATCCGATATTTCTTCAGATCCTGATAATAAGCTGGAGTAATACTTACAGCTGCACCGCCACCTTCAACTAAAGGGAGCTTGAGAATTGTCTTGTTACTAACGATCACATTTTCAATTCTATAAGACATTGGATTATCCTTCCAGTGAGCATCCAAATCATCCATGTAAAGAGTGGCAATATACCGTTGATTAGGTGTGAGGAAATGAAGGGAAATCTCTGATGTTCTTGCTTGTTCATCAGTTATTGCGCCAATATACCATTCATCTTTTTCTTTTGCTTTCCGAGCAATCGTAATATAATCTCCCGGTTCAGCTTCGATAATTTTCATATCATCCCAGTCGACCGGAACATCTTCTATGAATCGAAATGCATCGAGGAATCGCTTATAATTTTCAGGAAGGTCAGCAGCCATTTGCAGGGGACTGTACATTGTGACATATAGTGCCAGCTGCTTAGCAAGCGTCGTGTGAACCTGTTCCCTTTTCTTAGGATTGTAATAATCCAATTTTATCTGGAAAATTCCCGGAGTATAATCCATGGGACCACCCATCAAACGTGTGAAAGGAAGTATTGTTTCATGTTCGGGAGCATTGCCAGAACTCCATGCATTGTACTCATTCCCCCGTGCAGATTCGCAGGCAAGCCAGTTGGGATAGGTTCGATGAAGTCCGGTCGGACGGCAGGATTCATGGGAGTTGACCATAATATTATTTTCCGCTGTTTGCTGCGCGACGTGCACATAATGATTCACCATCCACTGTCCGTCATGATACTCGCCCCGCGGAATGATCCTGCCTACATAGCCTGTTTTGACCGTATCGTAGCCATGCTTTTTCATGAACTCATAGGCATCGTGCATTCTGCGTTCGTAATTTGTGACAGAGCTCGAAGTCTCATGATGCATAATGAGTTTTACACCTTTTTCTTCTGCATAATGCTGCAATTCTTCAACATCGAAATCTGGGTAGGGTGTTACAAAATCGAAAACTTCTTCTTTCCATTTACCATACCAGTCCTCCCATCCAATATCCCATCCTTCGACCAGTACACCATCAAAACCATGTTCTTCAGCAAAATCTATATATCGTTTTGTATTTTCAGTTGTAGCGCCATGCCTCCCATTGGGAGTGAGTGATTGCCAATCCGTTCCCTCTAATTTTACATTTCCTACATCAGCATAGTTCCATGAGTTTTTTCCCACATGTAGGCACCACCAGATCCCGATGTATTTCTGAGGATGAATCCAGCTTGTGTCTTCGAGTTTGCATGGTTCATTCACATTCAATATCAGATTTGATGCAAGTATATCCTCTGCTTTATCGCTTATGATAATGGTTCTCCATGGCGTTTTGAATGGAGTTTGAATATAGGCTAAATTTCCCACTGCATCAGGAACGAGTTCGGCTGAAAGAATGCTGTTATACCTATCTATGAGAAGATGCATAACAGGATAATTTACCAATTCTGCTTCGTGGATATTGATGTATAATCCGTTATCTGTTTTCATCATAAGAGGAGTCTGCACTGCATTATCTGCTATAATAGTTCGTGTGCCGATCTCGCTTGCAGTCAGTCCTTTTTGTGCATGGACTTCACTTAATTTTGAGGTTGTATATGCGTACTCATTCGTATCATAATCCCCTGAAATCCAGAAAGCTTTATGATCACCTGCAAGATTGAATTGAGTTTTTTCTTTTTGAATAATGAAATAGGACAGATTTTTTTGCTCGGGAAATTCATAGCGAAATGCAACTCCGTCATTGTATGCTCGGAAATAGATCTTCAATGTCCTGTTGCTCAATTTTTTCTGCTCAAGAATAACTGTAAGTCCGTTATAATGATCTCGTATTGATTTGTATTCTCCCCAAACCGGCTCCCAGGTTTCATCATACGAGCAAGTGTCTGTAGATATAATACTAAATTGCGAATCCATTGCAGGAGAGTTCTTGATCTCGAAACCAAGAATGCTCGGTTCGATAACAGGTTTACCTTTGTAATAAACACTATATAGGGGAATTCCATTCACGTCGAGGGTGAAGTTAAGTTCGATGTTTTTATCTGGTGAAAAGAGTGTTGTTGCATGGATATTCATCGTCATCAGTACCCCGAAAAGTAATAATATAATATTTTTCATAATTTTAAAATCCGTCATTGAATCTTTACTTACTATTGAAAAACTGAATTTCAATTTATTTTGTCAACTTGAACGATACCTAAATGTACAGATGCAATTTTCATTTGGGTGTTTATACAAAATAAATAATAAATAATTTGACAAATTCGACCATTCAACCAAATTAGTCGAAAAATATAAATGGGGCGTGGATGAATAATAAAGAAGAGTTGATAATTGATTCTGCCGAAGAAGTTTTTGCCCGTTTTGGTTACAAAAAATCAACAATGGAAGACATCGCAGCACAAGCACATATTGGAAAAGCAACACTGTATTATTATTTTCCAAGTAAAGAAGTTATATTTGGTGAAGTGATCCGCAAAGATTCGGAGCAGTTCAGGTCAAAGCTTAATGAAGCTGCTGCAACAGCCGATACACCGGAAGCGAAGATCCGTGCATACGTGGCTGCCCGAATGATCCATCTTGAGGATATGAGTAAATTTTATCCAACTCTCACACAGGAATACCTGGATCACTATTTCTTTGTTGAGAAAATCCGCAAAGAGTTTTATGATTACGAAAATACAATACTGAGCACTCTTCTTCAGGATGGAATTGATCAAAATTCATTTTTTGTTGATGATGTCGAATGCACAGCCCGAATGCTCGCTATCGCAATTAAAGGTCTCGAATATCCAATGCTGCAAAATAAAGAGAACTATGATATCATTGGAGAGAGTACAAAAATGCTCGATATCATCTTTAATGGAATTAAAAGGAGATAAGGTGAATATGTTAAGCAATCAATTTATTACAAAAGGAATCAAAAAATGTTGAAACAATATTTATCATCAGAGTTACCTGAATTAAAAATTGATGATCTGGTTATCAAAAATTCAATAATTCAGGGAGGGATGGGAGTTGGAATTTCCATGTCGGGTCTTGCTTCTGCAGTCGCGGACGAAGGATGCATAGGGGTCATGTCATCTGTAGGACTTGGATTGCTGCAGGATAAAAATTTAGATAATTACAGGCAGGGAAACCTTGTAGCGCTCAGAGAAGAAATACGTAAAGCAAAGCAAATGTCCAAAGGCGTTATTGGATTGAATGTTATGGTTGCAGTGTCGGACTATGATGATCTTGTTACTACTGCAATTGAAGAAGAGATCGATATATTATTTTTGGGTGCCGGCTTGCCACTTAAATTACCTCAAAAAGTTTCAATCGAACAGTTGCGTTCTATAAAAACCAAGATATTCCCAATCGTTTCTTCTGCTCGGGCTGCAAAACTTATCTTTCAAACATGGGATAAAAAATTTGATCATGTGCCGGATGGCGTAGTGGTTGAAGGTCCAAAAGCAGGGGGACATCTCGGTTTCAAAACAGAGCAGATAGACGATGTGGAATTTGAACTTGAAAAGATTGTTCCTCAAGTTGTAGAGCAAATAATCCCTTTCAGAGAAAAATATGGAAAAGATCTGCCCGTCATTGCTGCAGGTGGAATATTCACAGGTGAAGATATCTTGCGTTTTCTCCAGCTTGGTGCATCCGGAGTTCAGATGGGAACAAGATTTGTCGCCACAAATGAATGCGATGCAGATATTAAATTCAAGGAGCAGTACATCTATTGCAAAAAAGAAGACATTGTCATCATAAAAAGCCCGGTTGGACTGCCCGGGAGAGCAATAATCAATAATTTCCTGCGCGATGTAAGTGCCGGCATAAAAAAACCCTTCAAATGTCCGTGGAAGTGCTTAAAAACCTGTGATTTTAAAACATCCTTATATTGTATTGCAAAAGCTCTAATGAATGCCAAGATCGGTGATTTGACGCACGGATTCAGCTTTGCAGGTTCAAATGCATACAGGATTGAGAATATAATTTCCGTAAAGGAATTGATAGAATCTCTGAAAAGAGAATTCGAGAATGCATGCATACAATTCAATCAATTGCTTGAACCAGCCTTGATTCCAGTGGTAATCAGATAATAAAATTTTAAGAAAGCAATCAAAATATTTATTTATAAAACTTGACCTCAAATCAACCTGTAATACATTTTATTACAAATTATTATTGGAGTCAGCATGAGAGAAATTTTAACAATAAGTATTGATAAAGATTTAAAAAAATCAATTGCTCAGAAAGCGATAGAACTCAATACAACACAGAGTGAACTTGTAAAAAGAGCGATACAAAAATATATCATTCATCAAGAATTTCAAGAGCTCAGAGACATGCTCATTCCGTATGCCGAGAAAGCTGGTTATTATACCGACGAAGATGTGTTCAAAGAAATATCATGAAAGTTGTTCTGGATTCAAATGTAATCATTTCTGCACTCATTACTCAAGGTCTTTCATCCAGATTATTTGATATTTGTATTGATAAACATGTCATTTTTATTTCTGCATGGATTCTTGATGAAGTAACGCGCATCTTACGCACAAAATTTATAGTTGAGCATGAAAAAATAACACGAACTAAAAATTTCCTGTTATCAACTTGTGTGTTCATTAAACCTGAGGGAAATATACCGACGCAATTTAGAGATCAAGATGATAATAATATTCTCCATATTGCAGAGACAGTAAAAGCAGAGATAATTATTACCGGTGATGAAGATCTACTTATCCTAAAAGAGCATCTTTCAACAAAAATAATTTCACCCAGAATTTTCATGGAAAAGTTCAATACTAATTAAGAAGTAAATTCAATTTTCTTTGACAATTCAATCAACTTGTAAAAATTTAATAAATTATAAAAAAAGACTAAAGAGGTATTAATGAAAAAACATATTATATTAATTCTGGTTATTATAATCATTAGCTTTTCTATGGCTCACGCTGAACAAGCAAAAAGATATGCACTCAAATCAGCTCATATCGTGTATGAACTTACTGGAAATATAACCGGTGAAAAAGAGGTCTGGTTTGATGATTATGGCATGAAATACTTCGAGGAAACAAACGAGACTACAACCATCAAAATAATGGGCATTACAAGCGAACAAAATGAACACACTCTCGTTATCCATGACGGGCAGACTATATATGATATAGATATGCTCACAAAGACCGGTTACAAAGGCACAATGCCAAGCATGGATGAAATGATGGATTTATCGAAAAATATGAACGAAGCAGAACAAAAACAACTGGCTGATGATATCATGGAATCCTTAGAAGGTCAGAAATTAGGCACGGAAACCTTTCTTGGTAAAACCTGTGAAGTCATAGAAATTATGGGTGTGAAATCATGGATTTATAACGGGATTACTCTGAAAACCGAAGCGAATATGATGGGCATGGTTGCAAATGAGACCGCAACAAAATTTGAAGAGAATGTTAAAATACCCGCAACAAAATTTGAACCTCTACAAGGCATCACATATGAAGACATGCCCAGCTATGGTGATATGTTTAGCGATGAAGATGATGAAGACACATATTATGAGGATGAAGAAGAAGCAGATCTGCCGGTTCCCATTACTTATGATGAATTCAAGAACGGCTTGAATGGTTTAGGAAGCGCTGGCTATACTCAAACAATGGTCATGCAGGAAGATGGGCAGTATATGGCAATGTATATGAGTGGTATGGGCTCAATGCTCATGATCATAGGTTCTGGATATTCATCTGAAGATCTTGATGCTGGTTTTGAGTCATTTACTCACAAGGGGAAGAGCATGAAATATGGCAACATTGCTGAAGGTGGGAATTCGATCTCCATACTTGTCGTGCTTTATCCTACACAAAATTTGATGATCACCATCAATTCGATGTCCGGGATGGCAAAAGATGATTTGATTGGCATCGCTGATAAACTGAAATTCTAATACTAAATTAAAATAAGGAATTTTATGAAACACAAAATAATAGAAAGAAAAGGGATCAAACTTGTTGGTCCTCTTTATCATACGAAGATGCAAACTGCTGAAGGAATTCCCGGCTTGTGGGATAACGAATTTCTTCCACGGGCACGTGAGATCAAACATGTGGTGAACCAGAATTGCTATGGACTTGAACTCTATCCTGATAATTTCATGGATACAAAGCAATTCTCCTACATGGCTGCATTTGAAGTTTCGAAAATCGAGGATGTGCCTTTCAATATGTTCGGTGTAACATTGCCGGCAAGTACGTATGCAGTTTTTACTATAATTGGCAAACTTGATCCCAAAAAGATCATGGAGACCTTCCAGAAAATCTATCATGAATGGCTTCCTTCTTCCGGGTAAGAAATGCTGTATCCGTATGATTTCGAATTCTATGATGGTGAGAAGAAACTCTTTAAGCCGGATCAGGATGATTCTGAACTTGATATTTATTTACCGGTGATTGAAAAATAGATGATGTGTTAATTTTCTCAACAACTTCTCGTTCCACAAGTTGAACTTGGGAACGAGTTCTAAATGAGGAACAAAAAATGAGGAAATGAAGGTAAGGTTATTACAAACCATTATCATATGAAAATAAATTTGACAAAAACAAAACACATTTATTCTTTTGTAAGCACGTAATTTTTATCGTTGGGAAAATTAAAAGGAGTTGTCATGAGAAAGATAAGTTTTTTTATCTTGATCTCAGCCATAGCATTGCTATTTGTACAATGCACAAATAATCAAACCTCGAATTCCGACTATATTATTACCCTCGAAGAAGCTGAACAGATACTCTTTACAGAAGTATTTCAAGACTCAATCCCATTTGATGTAAAAGTATATGAACTAACTGAACCACTGGAAAGATTTACCACGATAAAAAGTGCGCTAAACCAATACACGATTAATAGAAAGAGTTGGTTTTTCTTTATCAATGATTGTCCTATGGCAAATTGGTCTCATCCTTGCAGATATGTACTTATCAATTATTATGATTCTTTGACGAGAAACTATTGCATCATAGATGAAGATTGGCCACCTGACTGTGTTGAGGAGATGGTCGAGGTTGAATTACAATCTAAATAAAAGGAGTATGTCATGAAAAAAGTAATATTTATTATTTTAATAGTATTACCAGTTCTTTTACATGCTGATTATGACAATGAATATTCTGTTGTGTATGATAGTGTAAAATACTATATGGCAACGGATAAATGTACGTACATCCCTGGAGATTCTGTTCATATGTGTTACAGTGTTACTAATTACAAGTCTTCACCGATTTTATTAACTTTTCCCTCAACACAAGAATTTGATTTTTATGTAGTAAGGGATACAATCGGTATATGGTTATGGTCCTGGGGAAAACCTTTTTTTTGTATTGTAATACTTGTTGATTTAGATCCTGAAGAATCGTTTGAAGCAGTTTATTCATGGAATATGACAAATAATTATGGAAACCAAATTCTTTATGGAGATTATGAAGTTACAGGATTTTTGGCAACGTATAATAATCTTCCACTTTCCGTAGATATTGAATATGCACCAACCGGAACGAACGAACCGTCTATACAAACCGATAATTCAAATATTGTAAGTTCACCAAATCCTTTCACATCTTCGACCAACATTTTCTTTTCAGTTTCGGATAATGGTACTGTCGACTTTTCTATTTATAATCTAAAAGGACAGAAGATTACAACAATTACGCATCAGAAATATGCAAAAGGTGAATATACAATATTCTGGGATGGACGAGATGAGAATGGAGAAAAGGTAAGCCCAGGTGTTTATTTCTACAAAATGGAATGCGATGGAGAAATTGTTGCCGTTGAGAAGTGTGTGATAATAAGATAAAGAAAAGCATTGAATAATAAATCTCCGTACTGTAAATCTTATATATCAGGTAAACCTAACCTTATTCTACTTTTTATATTTATATCTCTTCTCCCAAACCTTCACTCTCTTGATTTATCATACGGTATTCTCGATGAGAGTCCATATATTGATAAAAACGCAAGAAATTATATTTTCTTGCATTTAAAAGAAGAAATACCTGAGTGCTTCCCAGAAGATTTTCCGCGAGATGATGGTTTCCTCTACGGTGAAATTCCTATCGGTAATGAAAGATTGATCATAGCAAGGAATATAACGAATGGTGAAGATGAGATATATGTGTACAATAGCTTTAACGACAGTACGCAACATATAATAGCTGAAGAAATAACAAGTATAAAAGATCCATTATTAGTAAATTGTTATATTTCATTACTTCAGAAAAATACTCATTTTAAAAATTCGGCACTCAAACTGTTCGGGTTGAGTGCTAAAACTATGCTTTTTAGCTCTGCAGATTTCCGGTATGGCTTTTTAGAAATCGACAGTAATGAATATTTTTTCGGATTAGCTAATAACACTTTCGATTATAGTGATTTGGAGAATACCGTTCTTTACATAGATCTCAATAATAATGGGTATGTTTCTGATAAAGATTCGATAGATGTGCATGGAAATTCCACAAAAGAAACATTACATGCAATCGATTCATTCATAATTGACCACCAGGCATATAAAGTAGATTCTATTTCCGTCAATGGATATACTGTAGAAATATCAAAATTCGATTCGGAAAGCAAATTTGCCGCTGGATTTATGATGCCATCATTTAGTTATTACGATTCGGAAACAGGATTGTATGATGCCTACAAAAATACTGGTGATGTAACATTGATTTTCTATTGGTCACCCGGATGTGGTGGTGCGCAAATGCATATTCCAATAATGAGTAAATTATATGAAAATTATGACTATATCGATGGTTTCCGGTTTATTTCATTCGTGCCGGAATTTGTAACTGATCAGGACATAAAAGAATTGGATATTCGATTTCCTTTTTATGATGGGAATCCAAAACTCATGGACGTTTTTGGACCTTCGTTTCCAAAGATTGTTATCATAGATTCTGATGGAATTATAAAAACGTTTATGGAAAGTAATTTTACGACATTGTCTGATCCGAAAGACATCAAAAATGATGAGAATTATAAAAAGATTGATAGGTATTTGGAAGCATTGTTAGAGAAGTAAAATGTAGATGGGTTAATAAATCATGAAAACTTCTGATTGTTCGCCATCCGGTGAACATCCGAATGTCTTCAAAGAATGAAATAAATGAATATAAACTCTCAGATGTTAGAGATCTTCTCAACACTCGGAAGTTCGCAAGCGAACATTCAGAGGTTAAGACATATTGAAGGTATTATTATGAAAGTAATAAAAGTATTTATCGTAATTTTAATCATCAGCTCTCTTTATTCATCCCTCAATGCGATCGACATTGATGACAAAGGGATTACATTTGGGCTGAACTATACAAAATTATATGGTAATGTGAAGGAAAGCTCTGATTTTACTCCGGGATTCACGATTGGTGGTTTCGTGAATAAAAGGATCAATAATTACCTTGTTATTCAGCCCGAGCTGCACCTGACCTCTAAAATTGTCTATAAAGACGGGAAAGAAAGATTGATGCTCGATAATGATTTGGATGGCTTGTTCAACGAAGATGAATATGACCTTATTGATAATGATGGAGACGGATTGGTGGATGAGGACAGACAGGAACTCGAATTCGAAGCAAATGGGCATTATCAATTATTTTATCTGGAAATCCCGATTCTCCTTAAAGCAAATTTCATTATTAATTCACCACAAAATTTTAATTTCATTTTCGGTCCTTCATTCGACTTTCTATTATGGGGAGATTACCAGTTCACTCAAGCGGGTGAGAGTTTTGAAAGTAATGACTTGTCTGGCATCAGTGATTTCAGTATAGAGATTGTCTGCGGAATAGAATATGATTTTGGAAAATACGGAATTAAACTTCTTATTAATCAGGAAATTATTGAGAATGAATATAAATCTGCCGGAGAGGTCATTATGCAGACATTCAAAGAAAATGGGGGAAGTGTCTGGCCAGGCATCGATAATTACACTGAATATTGTAAATTCCAGAAAGTCAGCGGATACGGGACAACGGTGACAGTAATGCTGAGTATAAACTTATAAAATAAATTATATGAGAATGGACTTCATACAACCAAGTTGAATGGATTTCAGTCGTAAAACTATTCTTTTACAAACTCCTCGATCTGTGCACAAATCTTCTTCGCTGATAATCCGAAAGCATCGAGCAATACATCCGGCTTTCCGGACTCACCAAATCTATCATAAATCGCCAGCATTTTCATTTTTGTAGGATAATTCTCCGCAAGCACTTCTGCAATGGCAGAGCCCAATCCGCCTGCCTGCAAATGCTCTTCGATGGTCATGAGTTTCCCAAATTTCTTTGCATATTTTATCATACATTCTTTATCAATTGGCTTTATCGTGTGCATGTTTATGATAGTTGGAAAAATTCCTTTTTTATGGAGTAACTCAACTGCTTTCATTACTTCCACTCCAATTGTCCCCGCAAAGAAAACCGCACAATCATTACCTTCAACAAGAATTTGTGCTTTCCCAATTTTAAAATCCGATTTCTCGTCAGTAAGTGCAGCAGTTGCTTCTCGCGCTAATCGGAGGAATGCGGGTCCTTGTAACTCTGAAATTTTCATGGTTGCTTTGTATGCCTGAAAATGATCACAGGGAACGACCACAGTCATGTGGGGGAGTATCCTCATCAATGCAATATCCTCGATTGCCTGGTGGCTGCCACCGTCAGGTCCAACTGAAATTCCTCCGTGTGAACCGACAACCTTTACATTGAGTTGAGAATAACAAACTGTATTTCGAAGCTGGTCAAAGGCACGTCCGCAGACAAAAACGCCATAGGTGGTTACAAAAGGAATCTTTCCTTCCAAGCTTAATCCTGCTGCAATACCTACCATGTTTTGCTCTGCAATTCCCACATCGATAAAGCGTTCCGGGAATTTCTCTGCAAACCAGTTCGTTCTCGTTGATGTTGAAAGATCAGCATCGAGTACAAGCACATTAGGATTCGTTTTGCCAAGTTCTATCAACGCATTTCCATAGCCGTCACGTATCGGTCGAATATCTTTTATACTCATGCATCCATCCTTTCTTTTATCTCTTTCAGTGCCAGTGCTAGCTCTTCTTTATTCGGTGCTTTGCCATGCCATCCGGCTTTGTTTTCCATAAATGAAACACCTTTGCCTTTGATCGTTTTTGCATGAATCACGGTTGGTTTATCTTTTACAATATGGAATTCTTTGAAAGCATGTAATATCTCAGAAATATTATGACCATCAATAAGTAATGTGTGCCAACCAAAAGCATCCCATTTTGCTCTCAGTGGCTCGAGCGCCATGACTTTTTCTGTATCGCCATCTATCTGCAATCTGTTTCTGTCCACAATCGCGCAGAGATTATCCAGCTTTTTATGAGCCGCAAACATTGCTGCTTCCCAGACTTGCCCTTCATTGAGTTCTCCGTCTCCAAGCAAAGTATACACTCGAAAATCTTTTTTATCCATTTTTCCTGCCAGGGCAATGCCACATGAGATCGAAAGTCCCTGACCAAGAGAACCGGTAGATACTTCTACTCCCGGAAGCATATATGAAGCAGGATGTCCCTGCAACCTGGATTTATATTTTCTGAGTGTTTTCAATTCGCATTTATTAAAATAACCGGCATTGGCAAGCAGTGCATAGAGCAGGGGAGCAGCATGACCTTTTGAGAGAATAAATCTGTCCCTGTTTTGCCATTTTGGATTTTGAGGATCATATTTCATTTCGTTGAAAAACAAAACTGATCCTAAATCTGCACCGGAAAGTGAACCTCCGGGATGACCTGAGCCAGCTTCAGCAATCATACTCACAATATCGAGCCGAATCTCTTCTGCCTTTTTTCTAAGTTGATCAACTTCAATAATTCTTTCCATGATTTCCTTAAAATATTTACTTTTTTATATCACATTTGAGCTAACTCAAAGTAATGAGATATGCATAAATTTTTCATGGCTTGAGCAATAAATCGTGTCAATAAAAAAAGTTATTAACTACCTTTATATATAAAATTTAATAGGTTTCTTGACAGAATTATAAATTATCTCATTTATTTTAATCACGTATTATGATACATCAAAAGCTCGAAGGTTTGCAAATTATTGGTTTCTATGAAAACAGTCAACTCCTCGAAAGTGGTGTCGAGGTCGGGGACTGGCTCATAGAATATAATGGCGAGTTGATACAAAGCAAAGAACAACTCACTGAACTGAAATTGCGCTTTCAGGGAATCACGAACATCATAATACGAATCAAACGTAACGATAATGATGAGTACTTCCAGATATGGCCCGGTGAACTGGGTGTGTATCTTGCTGAAGTTGAGAAAAGTCCGGTAATAAAAAAAGACGCAGTCCGTATTGACAGCATCAAGCGTATGGAAAAGAAAACAGGGCTTGAGAACACTTTCTTTACTTCAGTGAAGGAAATTTTTAATCATTATGAGATCGATATAGACTACCATGTGCTCCTCTGTCTTTCCGGTTACCCCTTCAGATTACAATTCCGGGAAGATTTTTCTCTGGAAACCTTTGATCCAACCGAAGGATATGACTGTGCTTCGTTCCTCTTCAAAAATCTTGGTCTTAAATGGGAAACTCATAAAAATGAGACAGAGAAAAAAATAAAAAAAATTATTTTTAAAAGCATCGATAGTGGCATCCCGGTTCTCGCACGAAATCTGTATGGAAAAGATGAATGGGGGATCATTACTGGTTATCAAAATAATGGTGAGGAACTTTTCTGCAGAAGTTTCAGCGATAAAACCCTGGATTATTCCATTGCCCCGAACATTCCTTCAAAAGTAATAATATTTAAAGAAGCACCCTCTTTACCTGGTGACTCAGGAGATATTAAAGATCTCACGGACCAGATCGTAGCAGCGCTGCATGTAGCTGAAGAACTTCTCAACACTGACGACGCAAATGGTTATTTTCTCGGGAACATGGCTCTTCAGAAATGGCAGGAAGCTTTGGACAATCATGATTTCTTTGATAAACTCTCAAATCATGAATATGATGTCATCTGCAAGATCAACTGCCAGCTTTTTGACCGATACAGCTACAATTGTCAGCTTGCTTCAGAATTGTTTGCAGATATAATCAGCATTTTTGAAGAATCCAAAGAACATCTGAAGCGACTGAGCAAATTCTATAAAGCAGAATCAAAAGTACTGGGAGATTGTCAGAGATTCATACCAAAAACTTCAGAAGAAAATCTTAAGCATTACTGGAATAAAAAATCCCGTACTAATGAGATCGTTGCTCTTATAAAAATTCAAAAAAAGAACCGCGAGATCATGTCAATAATGGAGAAACTCCCACTCTTTAAATAATTGTAATATAGTTTGACAGCGCAAAGTCAATTTCAAGATTTTAACCAATAAATAAACAAGAAATCATAATTAAAGGAGAACACATGTTCACATCTTTATTATATGCCCAGGAAGCGACTGAAGGAGCAGCACAGCAGACTGCACAGGGTGGCGGCATAATGGGATTTTTACCCATTATTATCATGTTCGTCATTCTCTATTTCCTTCTTATAAGACCTCAGCAGAAAAAGCAAAAAGACATGGTCAAGATGCGTGATGAACTTCAGAAAAATGAAAAAGTCATCACAAGCGGCGGCATAATCGGCACTATTTACAGCATCAAAGGTGATGTTGTGGTGCTTAAAGTCGACGAAAATGTCAAAATCGAAATCACTAAGAGTGCAATTGCCACAAAATTCACTAATTAGTTATGATACAAAAAATTCGTTTATTCGGGGATGAGGTTCTGCGAAAAACAGCAGAACCGATCTCCCCTGAAGATCAGAAAGCAGCGCAAGTCGTTCAGGATTTGATAGACACACTTGGTGCCAACGAAGAATTTGCATTAGCTGCACCACAGGTTGGACACTCTTTCCGCATTTTTGTGATAAATCCTATCTGGATCGAAGATGTGGAAAAGCGCCGTCCAATGATATTTATTAATCCTGAATTGTTGGAATTTGAAGGAGATCAATTCGTACCTGAAGGGTGTTTGAGTGTGCCCGAAATCTATGAGAAAGTCAAACGGGCACAAACTGTAAAACTCCGTGCTCAAGACCTTTCAGGTAAATGGAAAAAATATACAGGACAAGAGCTTTTTGCCAGAGCAGTGCAGCATGAAAACGATCATCTGGATGGTATTCTATTTATAGATAAGATCTCTCCAATCAGAAGGAGATTGTTACATGGAAAACTTAAAACTATGGCATCAACAACCAAAAACGGAGTTAATGTTGGGTGAGACGGATTGAAAAAATAATCTTTATGGGAACTCCGGAATTTGCAGTTCCCACACTCAAAAAACTTATACAAGAACACAGAACACCACAATTAGTTATAACTCAGCCGGACAGGAAAAGGGGAAGAGGACAAAAGCTGACATACTCTCCAGTTAAAGAAATTGCACTTGAACATAATTTGGAAGTATATCAACCTCAATCTGTAAACATTCCGTCATCCATCGAAAAAATACAAGCATATAAACCGGATCTGATCATCACTGCTGCGTTCGGGAAGATCTTGAAAAACAAACTACTGAATATCCCCAAATTCGGCTGCATCAATCTTCATCCATCTCTCTTACCAAAGTATAGGGGACCTTCTCCTATCACATGGGCACTTCTCCACGGAGATACGGTCACAGGCACTTCAATCTTCTATATGATCAGTAAAATGGATGCAGGTGATATCATTGTTCAAAGCAGATTGACCATTCAACATGATGATAACTTCAGCACACTCTCTAAAAAATTAAGTGAAAAGGGTGCAAATGACTTGTTAAAAGCGATTTCTCTCATTGAGCAGGGAAAGGACTCACCAGTTCCTCAAAACGACCGGTATGCAACCTATTCGCATCTGATAACCCGTGAAAACCGCCAAATCAACTGGCATCAAACTGCTGATGAGATAAATAATCAGATACGGAGTCTCGCACCACAACCGGGAGCATTCAGTTATCTCAAAGGAAAAGAGATAAAAATTTTGAAAGCAACGCCAACGTACAGAGAGCATTCATCTTTTGGGAAGATAGTAGAAATTGAGAAACTCGAAGGATTTCTTGTGTCCACAGGATACAGACTACTTCTTGTGAGAGAAATAAAACCTCAGGGAAAACCTGCAATGTCCGCATATGCATACAGTCTGGGAGCTGATATACTCGATGAAAAATTCGAAGACCAACCCTAAACCTGTCGGCAAAGCTCTTTTTCTCTGGCTTTCAACGATCAGCCTTATTCTTCTGATGGTTGGAGTGACCGCACTGTGGTATTTCATTTCTCCGCGACTTCATGAGTTCAACGAAGCATTCCCTTTTATCCTTCTCACTGGATTGAGAATATTTTTCTTTCTTCTTGTGATCGGTTCGATACTTGTGCTCCTCACTGCGATCTTTGAGAGAAATTTCATCATTGCCAGATTTGCTGCTCATCTCTTTATTAGAATAATGTACCCCGTATGTGTATTTTTCGGTTCACTCATAGGCATTCCGGAGGAGCGTATCGGAGAATCCTTTGTACGGGTTAATGACACGTTTATAAGATCTTTACGAAAAAAGTTCGATCCAAAAGAAACACTCGTTCTCTTACCTCACTGCCTGCAGGATACTTCCTGCACAGTCAGAATAACGATTGACCCCTCAAATTGCAAAAGGTGCATGCGCTGCGATATAGGGAAAGTTCTGGAACTTTGCGATGAGTTCGGGGTCAATGTCTCGATTGCCACCGGTGGTACTCTTGCACGAAGGATAATCATTGATAAAAGACCAAAAGTTATCATTGCCGTCGCATGTTATCGTGACCTGGTTTCGGGAATTCGGGATGCGTATCCTATTATGACGCTTGGAGTTTTCAACCTCCGTCCGAACGGACCCTGTATCAATACTCATGTAAATATTGATATTCTTAGGCAAGCACTGCAGTCAGTTGTAAAGAGTCCCGTATAATTAATCACGCACAATGCAGTATAGCGGATATCCAATCAATAAAATTTCCGAAGCTATCTGGGAAATTCCCAGTTCAGGCAAAATGACGGTTCCTGCAAGATTTTATGCGACCGAAAAGATGCTTCCTCAAATTTTCAAAGATAATGCTCTCTCTCAGCTTCTCAATGTGGCACATCTTCCGGGAATCCAAAATTACGCAATGGCAATGCCGGATATTCATTATGGTTATGGATTTCCTATTGGCGGAGTAGCAGCATTTGATGTTGAGAACGGAATAATATCACCGGGCGGTGTCGGATACGATATTAACTGCGGAGTGAGATTTTGCAGGACAAATCTTTCATATAATGACATCAAAGATATGATCCCTAAAATTGTAGAAGGTTTTTACAGATATGTTCCAAGCGGACTCGGTTCGAGTGGTGCCATCAAGACGCTTAATCAAAAAGAAGAAACCGAAGTAATGCTCAAGGGTGCAAAATGGGCGATCGAGCAAGGATTTGGTAACGAGAATGATCTCAAACATATAGAAAATTACGGCTGCATGGAAGAGGCAAATCCAGACACGGTAAGCGACCGCGCACGACGAAGAGGGCTTGACCAGGTTGGCACATTGGGCTCGGGAAATCACTTTCTTGAAATCGGTATGATTGATAAAATATATAATGAACACCTTACTCAAAAATTATCGCTTGAAAAGGATCAGGTTATCGTCATTGTGCATAGCGGCTCACGTGGATTCGGATACCAGGTTTGTGACGATTTTCTTCATCAAATGGTGAGGGATTTGCCCTCTTTACCCTATAAAATTCCCGACAAACAGCTTGCATGTGCGCAGTTCACCTCCGAACTTGGACAGAAATATTATCAGGCAATGTGCTGTGCTGCAAATTATGCATGGGCAAACAGGCAGGTATTGATGAGCCTTGCAGAAAAAGCGCTCATGAAGACACTTGCAATCTCTGAGGATCAACTCGGTTTTCAGCTCATATATGATGTATGCCATAATATCGCAAAAAAAGAAACACATACTGTGGGCGACAAAGAAATGAACCTGTGTGTTCATAGAAAAGGTGCAACTCGCGCTTTCGGTCCGGGACGCGAGGAACTTTCTGAAGTGTACAGAGAAATAGGGCAGCCGGTTATTATTCCCGGAGATATGGGAACAAATTCATTTCTGCTGCTTGGAACAGAAAAAGCAATGCAAGAGAGTTTTGGCTCTTGTTGCCATGGTGCAGGGAGAGTGATGAGCAGGAACCAGGCAAAGCGGACATATTCCTTCCAACAGGTGAAAGATGAAATGCAAAAAAAGGGAATTGTTGTTTTCTCGGTTCAGAAGAATACACTTGTGGAAGAATCACCTCATACCTATAAAAATGTTTCAGATGTTGTCGAAGCAGTCGAAATAGCAGGTCTTGCAAAAAAGATCTTACGCACAAGACCACTGGGTGTACTCAAAGGTTAGATGAAATACAGAATAATTGATCATACCGCTGACCTTGCTGTAGAATTTCACGGTAAGTCTGTTACAGAACTTTTTGAGAACAGTGCAGTGTCACTTTCTGAAATAATTTTTAACCGAAAAATAGAAATCAAGGATGGGTCTTCATTAGAACTTATTTTCTCAAGTGATAATATAGAAATAAATTATATTGATTTTTTACGAGAAATTTTATTTCAAATTAATCAAAACTACTATTACTTTTATGCATGTGAAGCTACTTTTTTATCAGAAACTGCACTCTCGATAATATGTTTTTATTCTCAACTCAAACAAGAAGATATCAAAAATGAGATCAAAGCAGTTACGTATCATGAATGCAGCATCAACGATAAATTGATTGAGACTCAAAAGATATATTTTGCAAAAGTAACATTTGATATTTGAGAGTATTGACAATTGAGAAGATGCATATATTTTATTCATAAAAACGAGGTCTACAATGTTTTATGATTCTACATTTTTCCTCCTTATTCCAGTATTGCTTCTTGCATTTTATGCACAGAGTAAGGTCAAAGGGAATTATATAAAATACAGCAAAGTAAGAAATTCTTCCGGCAGCACTGGAGCGGAAGTTGCAAGGAATATTTTACAGTCAAACGGCATTAATGACGTAACCATCAAAGAGATTGAAGGAACACTGTCAGACAATTATAATTCAAAGAAAAAAGAGCTTAATCTCTCTCACGATGTATATCATGGAAATTCCATAGCTGCGATAAGTATTGCTGCCCATGAAGCTGGTCACGCGGTTCAACACGCTGAGAATTATGCACCTCTCGGCATCAGAACGGGTATCTTTCCCATTGCTAATTTCGGTTCCATGCTTGCTTTTCCAATGTTCATCATTGGGCTTATTCTGCGAACACCCCTGCTTATGGATATCGGCATTATTCTATTTGCAGGAGCGCTTTTCTTTCATGTGGTCACTCTTCCTGTGGAATTCAATGCATCCAAACGTGCGCTTATACATCTTGAAAATAATTATATTGCAAATGCTGATGAAATGACAGGTGCAAAAAAAGTGCTCAATTCAGCAACACTCACATATGTTGCTTCCACACTCATGGCACTCATGCAGTTCCTCAGACTGCTTATTCTTCGCGGTTCACGAGATTAGAATCAAATATGAAGCACTTTTTAATACTCATCCTCGGCTTTCTCGCTGTTTGTATTCATTGTTCTCTACATGCAGAACAACTGACAATTCTCTGTAATAATTTTTCTCCAAAGGATTCAGTTCGGGAACAGAGCAAAGACATGACCGATTCCTTGTTGCAGCAGTACAGCAATTTTTTTGAAATTTCACCCTTTCCATTTGTTGAGCAAAATGAACAGCAGATATGCTTTTTTAATCCGGCAATATTTTCTGAGAAAGTCATAAACTCAAATCAAAAAGTGCTTTCATCAAATATTCAAAGCACAGATTCTCTTTTTTATGATCTCATACCTTATCAGCCAGTTATGCTCGATACGCATTCTGTTGTTTTTATCAGCATCACAACGCCGGATTTTCCGATCCTCTATAAGAAACATTCTCATGAGCTTACTGTTCAAATCGAGGTTTTTAAAAGAGTGACTGAACTCTGCGCAGTATTTAAAAAATTTGGTATTGATTATATCATTGCGATTAATTATCTTGGCGATTTTCTCAGCAAAGAAATGCTGCAGAAGTGTCCGGAACTAGACCTCGTGATCGATTACTTTTCATTGGATAATACCCATCATTATATGAAGGAGATCACGCATCCGCGCCTGATAAACTGGAGCAGAAAAAAGGAGCATTTCCTCATTGTGGAAATTGAATTATCGGACAGCACACTCACAGTACAGGAAATCACCCGTATCGAATAGCACTTTTTCCCCGATGATAAAAAGTTACATCAGCAATATCAAGCTCTTCTCGCGAAATGCAAAACTGTTTTTAATAGGAAATTTCTGTTTAAGTATTGGGATAAATATTTTCTGGCTTCTGTACAACCTCTATTTGAAGGAACTCGGTTTTCAGGAAGGATTTATCGGGAATGTTCTTTCACTCCGCTCTGTCGGCTCAGTCCTCATCGCACTTCCCGCAGCAGCGCTTATTAATAGAGTTCATATTCGTTATGTGGTGATCGGCGGCGCACTTTTTTCTGCAGTGGGATTTTTTCTCCAGTCGGTCATCACAACAAAATCAGGTCTCATCCTTGCGGGATTTTATACTGGGATGACTACGACATTCTACATGGTTGCATCAGCGCCTTTCTTTATGAGGAACAGCACAGAACGCGAGCGTGTTTATCTTTTCAGTATAAACTCAGCGCTTGGCATGGGAGCCGGCATTTTCGGCTCGATACTTGGCGGAGTTGTAAAAACCGTTTTCTATTCATTCACTCATTCCGAAGTAATTTCGTACCGCTTTGCGCTGATTTCTGCTGTTATCATTGCCTTGCTTGGAGTGATACCGTATCTGAAACTCAGAGAAAAACCAATCCCGAAGCGGGAGCATACAGGTTGTAAATATTTCAAGCGAATGATGAAGGACACAAATTGGAATGTTATCTTCAAGCTGGCTTTACCCGGTTTTATTGTGGGCATGGGAGCAGGGCTGACAATTCCGTTTATCAATCTCTATTTCAGAGATGTCTTTCATCTTAAAGCAAATATGATCGGGATAATCTTTGCAATGGGGCAGGGAGCTGTGCTCCTCGGTATGCTGACCAGTCCTCTCATCGCATCGAGAATAGGGAAGGTCAGAGCAATTCTTATCACACAAATGATCTCGATCCCATTTATGCTGATACTCGGTTATGTTCGCTTCATACCGATAGTTATCCTCGCATTTCTGATCCGTGGCGCAATGATGAACATGAGTATTCCGATTTCAAGCACCTTTTCAATGGAAAAAGTTACGGATAAGGAACATGCGATCACAAACAGCATTCTCATGCTGAGCTGGACCAGTTCGTGGGCAATAAGTGCACTCATCGGTGGACATATCATTGAGAAGTTTGGTTTTACTTTGTGCTTCGGGCTTACAAGTGGATTGTATCTTGTTTCTACGCTTCTGTACTACCTCTTTTTCAGGAAGGATATGGTCGAGAAAATACGGATTACACAATAAAACCTTGCGAACGTTTGACAAGGGAAACCTTCGCAACGATTCGGTTGTACATCTAAAATCTCAAATCAGTATTCTTCAATCGTCATTCAAAAACCTCGTAATGGAGTGGTCCATGAGGACTCGATTATACTATTCTATGAGAAAAAATGAATCTATTCCTTTTCTCAAATTTATTAATCGAGTACTTTGTTAATTATCTTTTTATAGTATGATATTTTCTCAGCATTCCCTTTTATTAAATTCTTCTTGGTTTCTGTTAATAGAATGAGTTATAATTTTGTAAAATATTATGCTTTTATGTTCACAAAAAAACTACAATATTTCACTCCAAATTTACTCCATAACTAACGTTAAAATAAATAGTTAAATATACTTCTAAAAAGTTTGACACCATTTCCAGTACCCCGATATTTTAGCTATAAATAATATGTATTTCAGGAGGATCTGAATGAAGAAATACTCAATGGATAGTATTCGAAATTATGCCTTTGTTGGTGCCAGTGGATCAGGTAAAACTTCCATTGCTGAAGCGATGTTTTTCAACGCAGGAGTGATCAATCGACTTGGACGTGTTGACGATGGAAATACACTTATGGATTACGATCCTGATGAAGTTTCCAAGAAAATGTCTATCAACCTTGCATTAGGCAACTTAGAGTGGAAAAAAATTAAACATAACATACTCGATACCCCAGGATATAGCGACTTTAAAGGTGATATGATCACTGCATTCCGCGCTGTTGATACTGCTCTTATTACGATCAGTGCAGTAGCAGGAATAGAAGTGATGACCGATCAGGCAATGAAATATGCGGATGAAGTGAATAACAGTAAGGCAATTATTATAAATAAACTCGATAGGGAACATGCAAAATTTACCGAGATAATCGATGAGTTGAGCAGCTTTTCCGACCAGATCGTGGTGCCGGTTCTTATCCCGATCGGAACCGCAGAACACTTCAAAGGTGTGGTGAACACCATTAATAAAAAAGCTTATGCTCAGGGAAAAGAAATTGAAGTACCTTCTGACCTTACTGATGAAGTTGAAGAGTGGCACGAAAAAGTTATTGAAGCTGCAGCAGAATCTGATGATAAACTTATGGAGAAGTTTTTTGAAGAAGGTGCTCTCTCTGCAGAAGAGATTAGTCTCGGACTAAAAAATTCAATCATGCAGGGTACTGCGATACCTGTTTTTGCATGCTCAGCATCAGAAAACATCGGCATTCAGGAAATCCTTAATCTTGTAAATATGTTCTTCCCATCACCACATGACATCAAAGAAATCCCAGTACAGAAAAGTGATGTAATAGAAAATCTCGATCTCGCCAATTATAAAAAGAAACTCGGCTATGTCATCAAATCTGTTACAGAATTAAACTTTGGGGAAATCGCTCTCGTAAGAATGTATTCAGGCGTGTTAAATACAGGAGATGAGGTTGAACTTCCCGAGAAAGCTGCCAAGGAAAAGATCGGACAGATATTTTCCGTATGCGGCAAAAAACGTGATGAAGTCGATGAATTATGCGCTGGAGATATAGGCGGTTTGGTCAAATTGAAAAATACCAAAACATCGAATACTATTGCAGAAAAGGGAGAAAATCTCATAATCAAACCTCTGCATTATCCCGAACCGGTTTATTGGAAGTCTATCCGGGCAGCCAGCCAATCCGATGAAGACAGGATCGGTCCTGCACTCACAAAAATCACGGATGAAGATCCTACGATAAAAACAGAGATCAATATTGAAACCAACCAGAATATTCTTTCCGGACAGGGTGAAATACAGATCGGTCTTGTGCAGAAACGATTGAAAGATAAATACAATGTCGAAGCAAATCTCACTGATCCGAAAATACCTTACAAAGAAACCGTAACCGGCAAATCAGACGTGAAATACCGCCATAAAAAACAGAGTGGTGGGCACGGGCAATATGGTGAAGTATATATAAAGGTTTCACCAAAAGAACTTGGTGAAGGATTTGAATTTGTCAATGCAATTGTCGGGGGCGTCATTCCAAGCAAATATATCCCTGCTGTCGAAAAAGGACTTGTAGAAACCATGAGAGATGGTATTCTCGCAGGTTATCCGGTAGTTGATATTCAAGTTGAACTTTATTACGGCTCGTACCACGATGTTGATTCCTCAGAAATGGCATTTAAAATAGCTGCTTCTCATGCACTCAAAGATGGTTTTGCTCAGGCAAATCCAATACTGCTCGAGCCCATTCACAAGGTGCAGATCGTGGTTCCTACAGAATACATGGGTGATGTCATGGGTGATATCAGCAGCAGAAGAGGTAAAATCCTCGGTATGTCGCAAGAAGACAACAAGCAGATTCTTAATGCGGAAATTCCGCTTTCGGAATTGTATTCCTATTATACGTCATTAAAATCAATTACTCAGGGTCGCGGATATTTCACACAGCAATTTGCATATTATCAAAAACTTCCTAATGACCAGGCTCAAAAAGTTATTGATGAGAGCAAAAAGGATGAAGAATAATATTATCAGTAATTTGACGGAGGTATAATGTCCGGACATAATAAATGGAGTTCGATAAAGCATAAGAAGGCAAAGGAAGATGCCAAACGAGGTAAGGTCTTCACGAAGATCATACGTGAAATCATTGTTGCAGCGCGGGACGGCGGGGGAGATCCGGAGTTGAATCCTGCACTTCGGAACGCAATTAATAAAGCAACTTCCGAAAACATGCCAAAAGATAATATCGAGCGCGCTATCAAAAAGGGAACTGGCGACCTTGAGGGCGTCAATTACGAAACTATCATGTACGAAGGATATGCTCCGGGCGGTGTGGCAATGATCATTGAAGCAGTCACAGATAACAAACAGAGAACTGTTGCAGAAATCCGCCACGTCCTTACCAAACACAATGGCAGTCTGGCAGAAAAGGGCTCGGTCTCCTGGAATTTTAGTCAATCCGGTAGTATTCTCGTGCTGAAAGAAGAGCTTGATGAAGATGAACTCATGATGATCGCTCTTGATGCAGGCGCTGAAGATTTCTCAGAAGAAGATGAGTTTTTTATCATAACTACTGATTCAAAAGAATTATATAATGTCGTTCGCGGTTTGGAAGAAAAGGATATTAAGATAGAAAAAGCAGAACTCGAATATATCCCTCAAAACACAGTTCCTGCCAATGATAATGCTGCACAGATCATAAAGATCATTGAAGCCCTTGAAGAGCTCGAAGACGTGCAGAATGTCTATGCAAACTTCCAGATCGACGACGAAATATTAGAACAAGTCGCAGGTGAGTAAACAAGAAATAATTGTAGGCATTGACCCCGGCTCTCAAGCAACGGGTTATGCATTTCTCTCTGTGGAACATAAAAAAGTGAAACCGCTGGCATATGGGGTTATCAAGAATAATCCAAGGATGACACTAGCGAAAAGGATTACTCTGCTGTACAAAGAGCTTAATCAGCTCATCGTAGAATTCAAACCGACAATTGCGAGCATCGAGAAAATATTCTATGCAAAAAATGTTCGATCTCTTGTATCACTCGGCGAAGCGCGAGGGGTACTGCTGCTTGCTTTGGAACAGGCACAGATTCCCATATATGAGTACTCTGCCAGAGAGGTAAAAAAAGCAGTTGTAGGAAATGGCAACGCATCAAAACAACAGGTTCAATACATGGTTAAAAACATTATAAATATCAAAGACGAAGAACTGCAATTCGATATCACAGACGCACTTGCAATAGCTCTTTGTCATGTTAATAAATTGCAATATGTATGAATATATAAGCGGAAAGATCGTCGAGAAAAAGACAACGTATATTGTTATAGAAGCCAATGGAATCGGCTTTAATATAACCATTCCAATAAGTACATATGACAAACTTGGTGAGGTTGGCACATTTGGAAAACTGTATATTCGTTTTCACGTGAGAGAGAACGAACAACGGCTTTTCGGTTTTGCCACGAAGGAAGAGAGGGTTGTGTTTGATTCACTTTTAAAAGTTGCAGGAATAGGTCCAAAAATCGCCATTTCAATCCTATCCGGAATCACTATTAAGGATTTATTTGATGTTATTTCACGACAGGATGTAAAGCTTCTCTCCACTGTACCGGGTATTGGTAAAAAGAGTTCCGAACGTATCATTGTTGAACTAAAAGATAAATTTGATGATCTCCTTCCGAAAGACTATGTCGAATATACAGTCACACCTGAAGCACAGAGTTTTGTGAATGATGCTGAAGATGCGCTGATTTCACTTGGATATTCCAAAGCAAACGTGATAAAGAAAATTCAGAAATATATGTCTGAAAACACTCCCAGCTCTGCCGAGGATATTGTAAAAGCAATAATAAGAAATTTTTACTCAAAATTATGAACACCAGATTAGCAGCCTTTTACTCTTTAAATGAAATTCTTCTTGAACGGAATAACTCCGAAAAGATCATGGCTCATTACTCTGCAAAGATCGAATCCAAGCAGGATCACAATCTCTACTTTACTCTTGTAAAAGGTACTATCAAACAAAAGATACATCTGGAATTCCTTTTGAAAAATTATATAGATTTTGAGAAAACTGATCCAAAAGTGCTAAATCTCCTTTTACTGGGATTGTTCCAATTAACTTTTCTGGACTCAATTCCAGCGTATGCATGCGTGAATGAGACGATCAATATCAGCAATAAAGAATTCAAAAAAGGAGTAAGCAGTTTTATCAATGCGGTGCTCCGTTCTTATATCAGAAAAGATAAAAAAATCCAGCTTCCGAGAGATATCGTGCAGAAAATCTCTGTTACATACTCCTTTCCAGCATATTTAATCAAGAAATGGGTATCTCTTTTCGGTAAAGATGATACGATCGCTTTGTGTAAATATTTCAATAGCACTCCACAGCTTACTCTCCGAATCGAGACAGATAAAATTTCATACGACAAATTTGCTGAATATCTCAATAGAAAAGGAGTCCTGTTCAGAAAGATTAACTATTTTGATAATATGGTAGTTATTGAATCATCCTTCAATTTTCTTGAAGATGAGTATTTTAAAAAAGGATTTTTTTATATCCAGAATGAAAGTGCGCTGCTTCCAGTGCTTCTTCTTGATCCTCAAAAAGGAGACAAGATACTCGACATGTGCGCAGCACCAGGCGGGAAAGCGCTCTATCTTGCTTCATTAACGAAAGATACTGCAAAAATAACTGCAGTTGATAATGATGCCGGACGTGTGATGCAATTCAAAGAAAATACAAAACGCATGAAGCACTCCTCAATTGATATTGTCATGAAAGATGTATTGTATTTAAAATCCCCAAGTAAGTTTGATAAAATCATTATTGATGCACCCTGCACAGGATGGGGAGTGATGCAGAGAAAGCCGGATATACGCTTGCAATCGGAAAATCGGTTAAAAAGCTTGATACCTTTGCAGCAAAAATTTTTGGAAAAAGCAGATTCTCTTCTCAAAAAAAATGGCATTATTGTGTATTCAACCTGTACGATCAATCCGGATGAAAATGAGAAACAGATCGAAAAATTTATGAATAATCATCCAAATTATATCCTTGAAAAACCTGATCAATTTGTTGAGAATGATTTTGTATCTGGCAAATATATAAAAACTTATCCTTTTAAGCATAATATGGATGGAAGCTTCGCTTCTGCCTTAAGGAAAATCGCATGAAAACGTTAAAAACGATTGGTTTTGTTGTCATAAGTTTTATTATTATATTCTTACTTGGCTTTGTGATTTCCCGCACTGTACTCTATTTTTACACACATCACAGGAATGAGGTTGAAGTGCCTGAACTCGTTAATAAAGATTACAAAAAAGCCAAACATGACCTGTATAAATTAGGACTTTATATTGATAAAATAGGCGAACGCAATAGCATGGAAGTTCTTGATGGGAGCATCATTTCCCAGGAACCGCAGGCAAATACAGTCGTGAAAAAGGGATATACGATCGATGTGATCGTGAGTAAAGGACCGGAACTTATTAAGATTCCGACATTGGACAACCTGACGCTTGATGAAGCTAGAATACGGCTTATAAATAGCGGACTGGAAGTAGGTAATGTGAATTATTCATATTCAAATGAAATTCAAAAAGGAAAGGTCATCTATTGCCAGCCTGTGTATGGAATGGATGTTCCCAGAAATTCTAAAATTGCTCTTGTCATGAGCTTGGGTAAAATTCCTTCCACAATAAATTCAAAACAAGACGAATATAACTCCTTACTGGAAAATCTGAATGAAAATTAGCAAATTGAGGTAACATGGTAGCAAAATATGATGCAACACGAATAAAAGTAATGAAGGGGCTGGAAGCAGTACGCAAGCGTCCGACTATGTATATTGGCGGAACCAGCGAACGAGGCCTTCATCACCTGGTGTATGAAGTTGTTGATAACAGTATTGACGAAGCGATGGGCGGACATTGTAATAGAATCGAAATAATCATCAACACCGACGGATCTGCAACGGTCATCGATAATGGTCGCGGTATTCCGGTAGATAAGCACAAAGAACAGAAAGTCCCTGCACTGCAGGTGGTTATGACCATGCTTCATGCAGGCGGAAAGTTTGACGATAAATCCTATAAAGTATCCGGCGGATTGCATGGAGTTGGTGTTTCAGTGGTGAACGCCCTCTCAAAATGGCTCGAGGTAAAAGTCTATAAAAATAACAATATCTATAGGCAATATTATGAGCGAGGAATTGTAAAATCTCCAGTGGAGATCGTTGGAAAAACTAAAAAAACAGGCACCGAAGTAACGTTCATGCCTGATGAGGAAATTTTTGAAGATATCACTTTTAGCTTTGATTACCTTTCAGTTCGACTTCGAGAACTTGCATTCCTGAATAAAGGTGTAAGGATAATCCTTGAAGATAAACGCAACGACGAAAAGCATGATTTTAAGTACGACGGGGGAATCGTTTCCTTTGTTAAATATCTGAATGAAAATAAAAGAGTTCTTTTTAATAGACCTGTTTATATTTCTGGTGAAAGAGATCATACAGAATTCGAAGTCGCCATACAATATAATGATGGTTACCAGGAATCAATTCTGAGTTTTGCCAACAATATCAATACAATAGAAGGCGGCACACATCTCAGTGGTTTTAAATCTGCTCTTACTCGTGTGGTGAATACCTATATTAAAAATTCCAATCTCGCAAAAAATGAAAAAAGTACTCCGCAGGGTGGAGATATCAGAGAGGGAATGACTGCGGTTATTAGTGTGAAACTGAAAGATCCTCAGTTCGAGGGACAGACAAAGACAAAATTGCAGAATTTTGACATTGAAGGTATTGTAAATTCAGTCGTATACGAAAAGCTGATGGAATATTTTGAAGAACATCCAACTGAGGCAAAATCGATCTCAAACAAGGCGATTCTCGGTGCTCGATCAAGAGAAGCTGCAAGAAAAGCAAGAGAGCTCACGCGAAGAAAATCTGTCCTTGAGAGTGGTAGTTTGCCTGGTAAACTTGCAGATTGCTCGATCGAAGACCCAACACAGACTGAGATATTTCTCGTCGAGGGTGATTCTGCTGGTGGATCTGCTAAAATGGGAAGGGACAGAACGTTCCAGGCGATCCTGCCTTTATGGGGAAAGATGCTTAATACAGAGAAAGCACGAATCGATAAAGTGCTTAATAATGAGAAGATACAACCCATTATCCTTGCCCTTGGTGCAGGTATTGGGGATGAATTTGATAAAACAAAACTGCGTTATAATAAAGTCATTATAATGGCTGACGCTGATGTTGACGGACAGCATATTGCGACGTTGTTACTCACTTTCTTTTTCAGATATATGCGCCCACTTGTTGAAGATGGAAATATTTATATTGCACGTCCTCCTTTATATCAGATAAAGAAAGGGAGAATGGCACGATATGTGTATTCTGATGAAGAACGTGATGAGATTCTGAAAGAATTCGATTCAACAGGCGTAAGTATTCAGCGCTATAAAGGATTGGGCGAGATGAATGCAGATCAACTTTGGGAAACAACACTTGATCCTGAAAAGCGAATTCTCACTGCAGTTCGAATGGATGATGCGATCGAAGCAGACCGCATCTTCACGATTCTTATGGGTGGTGACGTCGAGCCCCGAAGAGATTTTATTGAGAAAAATGCCAAATACATTGAAGTAGATGTGTAACTGGAGGATACATGATTCACGACAGATCAAGAATTGAACAAATTGAAATTGACGATGTACTGAAAAAAGCTTACCTGGAATACTCCATGAGTGTGATCGTATCACGAGCTCTACCTGATGTGAGAGATGGATTGAAACCTTCCCAGCGAAGAATTCTCTATGCAATGCACGAACTAAAACTCGAGCCGGGAAAAGGATTCCGAAAATGTGCAAAAATCGCAGGTGACACGTCCGGAAACTACCATCCACATGGCGAGCAGGTCATCTATCCCACCCTTGTGAGAATGGCTCAGGAGTGGAGTCTGAGGTATCTTCTCGTACAGGGACAAGGCAACTTCGGCTCACAGGATGGCGATCCACCTGCAGCTATGCGTTATACAGAAGCACGCTTGCATAAAGCAGCGGTCGATCTTATGGCTGACCTTGATAAAGATACTGTTGATTTTCAGTCAAACTACGATGATACACGGAAAGAACCAAAAGTATTTCCTTCAAAATTTCCAAATTTGATTGTAAATGGTTCATCTGGTATTGCGGTTGGAATGGCAACAAATATGGCACCTCATAGTGTTTCTGAAACCTGCGATGCACTCTGTGCACTTATTGATGATCCTGAACTCGAGCACCTCAGATTGATGGACTATATAAAGGGTCCGGACTTTCCAACCGGTGGCTACATCATCGGGAAGCAGGGGATAAGAGATTATTTCCAGACTGGTTATGGCAAGATCATTAATCGCGGCAAAGCATCTATAGAAACAAAAAATAACGGGCAGGAAGCGATCATTGTAACAGAACTTCCGTACCAACTCAACAAAACACTGCTTATTGATAAAATTGTAGCCCTGGTAAAAGACAAGAGGATTGACGGCATCAGCGATATTCGTGATGAATCCGGGCGCCAGGGAATGCGTTTGGTCATCACCATAAAAAGAAATGCAGATGCAGACTCTGTCCTGAAAAAACTGTATAAATATTCTCAGTTGCAGGTAAGTTATGTGATCAATAACAGAGCTCTCGTAGGTGGAATTCCCCAGGTTCTCAATATGAAAGACCTGCTTCAGAGTTATATTAATTTCCGACATGAAGTCGTGGTGCGCAGAACTCAATTTGAGCTGGATAACGCAGAAAAACGCCTTCATATTCTCGAGGGTTTCCGAATCGCTTTGGATAATATTGATGAGATAATCGCGATTATCAAAGCATCGGACAGTACTCAGGATGCAAGTGAGAATTTGCAAAAGAAATTCGGATTCACAGAAATACAGGCAAAAGCAATCCTCGAAATGAGACTTCAGAGACTCACTGGCCTGGAGCGTGAAAAAATAGAACAGGAATATCGCGACCTTGTGAAGAGAGTCGAAGAGCTGAAAAGCATTCTCGAGATTCGTGGAAAACGTATGCAGATCATCAAAGATGAAGTTCTTGAGATGAAAGAAAAATATTCTGATGATCGAAGAACAACCATTTTGGATGGCTCCGCAGATATCGAAACTGAGGACATGATCGCCGACGAAGAAATGGTTGTAACTATTTCTCGCGAAGGATACATAAAGCGCCTTCCTATAAGAACTTACAGAAAACAGCAACGTGGCGGTAAAGGTCTTTCCGGATCGAATTTGAAAGAGGAAGATTTTATTGAAAGTGTGTTTGTTGCCTCGACACATGCCTTTATACTTTTCTTTACAGACCTTGGACAATGTCACTGGTTGAAAGTGCACAGGATTCCAAAAGTAGGAAGATTGGCACGCGGAAAAGCAATCGTGAACCTTCTTCAGCTCGAAAGAAATGAGCGGATCGAAGCGTATGTCACTGTCCGTGATTTTGAACTTCCAAACTTTGTCACGATTGTCACGAAGAATGGAATTATAAAGAAGACAGAACTGGCAGCATTCTCTCATCCTCGTACAGGTGGTATTATTGCGATAAAACTCATAGAGGGAGACGAGCTTATCGATGCGCGGATCACAGAAGGCGATAATGATATTATTCTTGCTACGAAAAATGGTTTCGGCAACCGTTTCCATGAAACAGACGTTCGACCTCAGGGGAGAAATTCTCAGGGTGTGATAGGCATTCGACTGAGAAATGGTGATGAAGCTGTTTCTATGGTAATCGTTAAACGGGAAGGAACCCTCCTATCCATAAGTGAAAATGGTTACGGCAAGCGCACTCCGATTGCTGACTATCGTGTGACAAAACGCGGCAGCATGGGAGTTATCACTATGAAAACCACCAAGCGAAATGGCAACCTTGTAAGCGTTCAGGAAGTTGTCGATGACGATGACCTTATTATCATCACAAACTCCGGTAAAGTGATACGCCAGCATGTAGGCAGCATTTCTGTGATAAGCAGAAATACTCAAGGTATGCGGTTAATAACTCTGAATGCAGGTGACAAAGTCACGGACGTTGCGCGCGTAGCTCACGAAGAAGAAGAAATTCCTGAAGATGAAGATAATGGAAACGGCATTGAAAATGACGAACTCGATGAAGAATTGATCGAGATCGATGATATTGAAGAGGAAATCCAGGAAGATACTGAAGAAGATATTGATGAAATAGCTAAAGCAGATGAAGATAACGAAGAAGATACAGAAGAATAGAGCATGAAAAAGAGTCTCTTAGTCTTGATGGTTTTAATGTTCTTGCTGCTTTCCTGTGCTCCCAAGATCCTTCCCGTGCGTTCTCATAATGTAAAAATCCAGGAAAACTATGCAGTGATCACTCACAAGGATTATGATATTGCGATAGAGCCGTCAAGCTGGAACGATCCGCCATCAAACCTGGAAAATTATTTTATGGTTTTCTATGTGATACTACGGAATAAAACCAATCAAATAATGTCCGTTGATAAAGATGCTTTTGTCATGATCGATGAGAAGGGTGAACAGTATTCAGTCTTTGGTCCTCAACAAATGGTGAAGATCATGTACGGAGATAACCAGTACTTTGATCTTAATTATTTTATGAATTTTGATGATCAGGATCATGATCAATTGAAAGAGGAATACGAAGCCCGTTTGGATGGAATCCGGAATATCATGATGAAATCATTTCAGTTTGAGCCGATTCGTCCCCAAGCACAACAAAGCGGCTATCTTTTCTTTGAGCGGCTAGAATTTAAGAAACAAGCACTTTTCAAGATTTACTACAACGATGACGTCATGGAATTTGTTATCTCAAAATAGCGTATGAATCCAGCTCAAATAATTATCAAAAAGCGCGATCGAGAACCACTTTCACACAAAGAAATCAAATATTTTATTTCTTCCTATGTGAAAGGTGATGTGGAAAATTACCAGATGTCTGCGATGCTTATGGCAATTCTTCTTAATGGCATGAGCAAAGATGAGATATACTGGCTTACAAAAGAATATATAGATTCCGGTGTCACTCTTACTTTCCGCGAATCAAAGGGAAGATGTATTGATAAACACAGTACTGGCGGAGTAGGGGATAAATTATCGCTTATGATCGGCCCAGTTGCAGCAGAATGCGGTGTCATGGTACCAATGATCTCGGGACGGGGACTTGGTCATACTGGAGGTACATTGGACAAACTTGAGTCAATTCCCGGTTACCAGACACAAATTTCATTAGAGAGATTTCAAAAAATCGTTCGTAAAAACAATTATGCCATCATCGGACAATCAAATAACATGGTTCCTGCTGACAGAAAGATCTATGCACTGCGTGATGTGACAGGCACTGTGGAGAGCATTCCGCTTATTACTGCCAGTATTATGAGCAAAAAAATTGCATCCGGTATAGATGGCTTGGTTATTGACCTGAAAGTCGGAAATGGCGCTTTCATCGGTACGATGGAACATGCGCATCAGCTTGCAGAATCTATGAGCAAGATCGCAAAGGATTTCAATAAGAAGATCACCATTAATTTCACTGATATGAATGCCCCTCTTGGAAGATATATCGGTAATGCGGTTGAGGTGATTGAAGCTATAGAATTCTTAAAAGGGAATATAGAACCCGACCTTAAGGAAGTGACCTATAAATTAGTTGCGGATATGCTTATCTTAGCGGGAATTTCGAAAAGTTTTGGACAGGCAGAGATAATGATTGAGCGAGCAATTGAGAACGGAAAAGCTCTTGAACGCTTCAGAAAAGGCATTGAATTACAAAACGGAAATCCCGCTGTAATAGATGATTACTCGTTATTACCTCAACCAAAACATAAAAAAGATATCTATGCACATAGTACTGGTTATATCAAAAATATTAACAGCAAAAGTATCGGGTATGCGCTTATTGAAGTGAATGCAGGAAGAAAGCATGTTGATGACAAAATCGATCATGCAGCAGGGTTAAAATTATTGAACCGAATAGGGGATAAGGTTTCGAAAAATGAGAAGATTGCTGAGCTCTATTATGATAATGATCAAGGGAATAAAGCAGCAAAAGACATTGAGAATTGCTTTGAATATTCTAAGGATAAAATTACTACAACTGGCAGGTTATTAGGCACACTTAAGTAATTAGGTGAAGTGAGGTGTGACATGAAAAAACTATATATTTTAGGTATTTTCATTGTATTATTCACAAGTCTCCTTTATGCTGTTGGGGATAGTCTTTATGTTGCTGATTCCAGTTTATCAATTCAACATAAGATAAAAAGAACCATCAAAGATGAGAAAGCTGCAATTGGATGGTCTTCAGGATTAGTTTTTGGAAAAGGATGGACTGTTCGTGTGAAAATAGATAAAGTTTCCGTACAAGGTTCTTTTGCAGTAATTCCTGATATAATGATTATTGGAGGTTCACGCGGTAACAACTATTATTTTGGTCTTGCTTGTTCATACGACATCGCTTATTTACCTTATACAAGATTCTACGTCATGAGCGGTACAAGCTATCATCTCAATTATTTAGACGAAACGAAATGGTATGTGGGGATTGCACCTGCACTTGATTTTTGTACACCTTTTTCCAGTTCTATAAGCTTTAATTGTGGATTAGGCATTTCCTACCCTCTTCAACATCCTGCTGAAGAAGAAAAAAATAAAATTATGATTAAGGCTGAACTTGGTTTCTATTTTAGAATTTTTTAGGTGAAATATTGAAGATAATGAAATAATATTGAAAGTTCTAAACGATTATTATGAATCCAAAATACAGATTTATTATCATTATGAAGTAATCTCTATTAAACTTGACACAATATTCCACCCCTAAAAATTCGTTTATTCAATAAAAATTAAAGATAGTTATGAAAGTGTATTTATAATTATTCTCGGAGGTATAAATGCCAGTACCAAAGCAAAAGAGATCAAAGGCAAGTGGTCGAAAGCGGAGAACGCATTACAAAGCAAAAGCCGAACCGGTAGTTAAGTGCAATAATTGCGGCGAAACCATGCGTCCTCATCATGCATGCCCTCACTGCGGATTTTACAGAGGCAAAAAAGTTATAACTGTTTCTGAATAAATTATATGAGAATTGCAGTCGATGCATTCGGGAGCGATAAAGCTCCATTCCCAGAAGTTGAAGGTGCAGTTTCAGCAATCCACAATAAATGCTGCTCCAAGGTTTTCCTGGTTGGGAAGGAAGATATACTAGCGAAAGCCCTGGAGAAATATTATTATCCTAAACATACAATAAAAATTATTGATGCTCAAGAAGTTATTGATATCTCTGAAAAACCTGTGTCAGAGCTCAGAAAAAAAGCTGACTCTTCATTAATGAAAGCATTGAATCTCGTGAAAGAAGGAAAAGCTGATGCTCTCGTAAGCGCTGGTTCGACAGGTGCTGTCATGGCTGCGTCATTGCTTTATTTTGGCAGGATAAAAGGAGTTCTCAGACCAGCTCTTGCAATCTCTCTTCCCACCATTGAAGAACCGGAGATACTCCTGGATGTTGGCGCAAATGTAGACTGCACTGCTGAGAATCTTGTCCAATTCGCAGAAATGGGAAGCATTTACTCTGCATATTTTCAGAAAAAAAAACAACCACGAGTCGCTCTCATAAATATTGGTGAAGAAAGTAAAAAAGGTAATGAAGTCACTATTGAAGCGTATGCAAAACTTCAACAACTTAAATCTATAAATTTCGTCGGTAATATCGAAGGAAAAGATATTCTTAAAGGAACTGCGGACGTCATTATTTCAGATGGTTTCATCGGAAATATTATGCTCAAGACGGTTGAAGGTGTCGCATTTTCCCTTTTTGAAATCCTGAAGCAGGAGTTTGAACATGATTGGATCGCGAAGATCGGCGCAATATTATCTTATCCTGCATACCGACATCTTAAAAAGAAATTAGATTACACCGAATATGGGGGAGGATTCTTACTTGGTGTAAACGAAATCTCCATTATTGCTCATGGTTGCTCCAATGCAAAAGCAATCTCAAATGCGATCAAGTTTGCCAGTTTTTCTAAAAAATCACAATTTTTAAGTCATATTAAAGAATACTACAAGCAAAAATTGGAGAACTAACGTGAGTGATATCAGAGTAAAAATCGACGAAATTGCAATGGCTGTTCCGGAGAATGTCCTTACTAATAAGGATTTAGAAAAAATAGTCGATACATCCGATGAATGGATCCGTACGCGAACTGGTATGGTTGAGCGGAGAAAATCTGATGAGCATACTGCAGCATCTGATCTTGTTCTTAAGGCTTGTGAAAAACTTTTTAAAAAATCTTCTTTAAGAACAAGAGATATAGATCTTATAATTGTTGCTACCGTAACCGGGGATCATGCCTTTCCATCAACTGCATGCATATTGCAATCAAAATTAGGAATTCCTCATTGTCCTGCTTTTGATATTTCTGCAGGATGTACTGGATTTATTTATGCCCTGACAGTTGCCAAACAGTTTATACAGAATGGATCTGCAAAAAATGCACTTGTTGTAGGAGTAGAAATCCTCACAAAGATCACTAATTGGACAGACAGAAACACTTGTGTACTTTTTGGCGATGGTGCCGGTGCTGCGATTGTTACTAAAGCAAATAAAGGCGAAATCTCGGAGATCATCGATACGTATATTTCTTCAGATGGACGTTATGGCGATCTGCTCATTTTAAAAGGTGGTGGTTCTCGCAATCCGACATCCAAAGAAACAGTAGAAAAAAATATGCACACTTTGTATATGGAAGGAAATAAAATATTCAAGATAGCCGTAAAATCCATGGGGGAAGCAGCAGTGAAAATCCTTGAAAAGAATGGATTTACAGGCGATGATCTCGATTGGCTTATTCCTCACCAAGCAAACCTTCGCATTATTGATGCAACAGCCAAACGGATCCATCTTCTTCCCCAGAAAGTCATAATAAACATTGAAAAATATGGTAACACATCCTCTGCCAGTATCCCACTTGCTTTTGCCGAAGCAGTAGAAGACGGGCGCATTCGACGTGGCGATCTGATTGTACTCGATGCCTTTGGCGCTGGACTGACTTGGGGAAGTGTACTTTTGAGGTATTAAATGATAAAGAAAAATATTGCTTTTGTCTTTCCCGGTCAAGGTGCTCAATATGTTGGAATGGCCAAAGAATTCTATGAGCTTCCTGAATATAAACATTTTTTTGAAGAAGCTAACGAAAAACTTGGATATAACCTCACACACATTATGTTTGAAGGTCCCGAAGATGAATTAAAGAAAACCCATAATACCCAGCCTGCAATTCTACTCCATAGTGTTGTTGCCTACAATTATTTCAAAGATCATATAGATATTACTCCTGCTTGTACTGCGGGACATTCCCTGGGAGAATTCTCCGCACTCATTGCTGCCGGCTCACTTGATTGGCTCGATGCACTCTATCTTGTCCATAAACGCGGCGAGTTCATGATCGAAGCAGGTAGAGGTGTGCCATTTAAAATGGCAGCAATCCTTGGGCTTGAAGCTGAAACGATCATTACTTTCTGCAAAGAGAGTTCAGGAATTGTCGTTGCAGCAAATTTTAATACTCCTGTTCAAACTGTGATCAGTGGAGAGAGCAAAGCAGTAGCCGAAGTCATGGATAAATGCACAGAAGCCGGTGCAAGACGTGTAGTAGAACTCATTGTCGGTGGCGCATTTCATTCACCATTAATATATAAGTCATCCGAGTGGCTGAATGAAGAAATGAAAAAATGCAATTTTTCTGATGCAGTCATACCAGTCATTTCTAACTATGCTGCACAACCGGAAAAACATAAAGATGAAATTATTGACAATTTAGCACAGCAAATTATTTCTCCTGTTCAATGGGTGAGATCAGTTGAATATATGTGTGAAAACGGTATTGATACTTTTATTGAATTTGGTCCGGGACGTGTGGTGTCCGGCATGATAAAAGCTATAAATGCAGACACGAACAGATATACGATCAATACCCTTGAGGATGCAGAAAAGGTCATCACTGCATTCAAAAATTTATAGGATGAATCTGTGAATAGATTTGATGGAAAAATAGCACTCATAACCGGCAGCGCTCGTGGCATCGGGAAAAGTATTGCACGATTGTTTGCTAAACAGGGAGCACAGGTAGTAATCGCTGATATTCTTCAGGAAGATATTGATGCAACTGTTCAGGAATTTACTTCTGAAGGCTTGAAAGGTGCTGGATATCAATGTAACATCACTTCTGAAGAAGAAGTCGAAAATATGATGAAGGATGTTTATCAACAATTCAACTCAATTGATATTCTTATTAATAACGCAGGCATTACTGCGGACACATTACTCATCCGCATGAAAAAGATTGATTGGGATAAAGTGATAAATGTGAACCTCACAGGTACCTTTATCTGCACACAAAAAGCAACCAAATATATGATGAAACAACGTCATGGTAAGATCGTGAATATATCCTCTGTTATTGGCTTTATCGGAAATTTTGGTCAGGCAAACTATGCTGCATCAAAGGGTGGAATTATCGCTTTTACAAAATCCGTATCAAAGGAGCTTGCTTCCAGAAATATCAATGTCAATGCAGTAGCTCCTGGCTTTATTCGAACAGCAATGACAGATGCTCTTCCTGAAGAGATCCAGCAGAAATATCTTGAGAATATCTCACTCAAACGTTTTGGTACTCCCGAAGATGTGGGCAAACTTGTTCTCTTCCTCAGTAGTGAGGATGCTGATTATATAACAGGTCAGACGATAATAATAGATGGTGGAATGATATAAAAGAAACCTTAAATCAAAGGAGAAAACAATGGACGAAAGCATCAAAGAAAAAGTCAAAGGAATCATCGCAACACAACTGGGTGCAACCGAAGATGAAATAACATTAGAGGCACGCTTTATTGAAGACCTCGGTGCAGATTCTCTTGATACAGTCGAGTTAATTATGCAATTCGAGGAAGAATTTGACATTGAAATTCCCGATGAAGATGCAGAAAAGCTTACAACCGTAGGCACTGCTATCGAATTTCTCGACAAAAAATTAAACGAATAATCCATAACCCCACATACGGGTAAAACTGTGTGTGGGGTACATTCCATCCATTTCAGAAAGGACACTATCGCATGAAGTTAAAAAGAGTGGTTGTCACTGGTATTGGTACAATTAATCCCCTTGGTTTAAACGTTAATGATACGTGGGAAAAACTCTGCGAAGGAAAATCCGGCATTGCACTTGCAGAAGGTATTGACGTTGAAGATGTTCCATCGAAGATCGCAGGTCAGGTCAATAATTTCGATCCTTTGGATTATATCGATCCCAAGGAAGCAAGAAGAATGGACCGTTACTGCCATCTTTCTATAGCTTCTGCGACTCAAGCAATGGAAAGTTCGGGTATTGAAGGACAGGTTGATCCAGATAAATTAGGCGTTATTTCAGGAACAGGTATTGGCGGAATACAAACTTTTGAGCATCAAATGCAAGTCTTTCTTGAACGTGGGCCTAAAAGGATAAGTCCTTTCTTCATACCTATGATGATATCGAATATTGCAGCGGGAAGGATTGCAATCAAATATAATGCACGTTGCATTAATTTCAATGTTACTTCAGCATGCACATCCAGCGCAAATGCAATCGGTGAAGCATACAGAGCGATCAAATATGGAGCTGCAGATGCAGTAATTGCGGTTGGCTCGGAAGCAGCAGTGACAAGGTTCACTCTTTCTGGATTTTCTGTTATGCGTGCATTATCCACTCGTAATGATGCACCAGAACAAGCCAGCCGACCTTTTGATCAAGAGCGGGACGGATTTGTCCTTGCAGAAGGCGCTGCATCGCTGATATTGGAAGAATATGAGCATGCTAAAGCTCGAGGAGCAACTATATACGGAGAAATGGTCGGTTATGGAGCAACTTGTGATGCGTTTCATATCACAATGCCAGCTCCTGGTGGAGAAGGCGGAGCTCACTCGATGAGCAATGCACTCTCTGATGCTGGTATTACTCCCGAAGATGTCCAATATATTAATGCTCACGGTACATCCACTCCTCTTAATGATAAGGGTGAAACTAAGGCGATCAAAACAGTGTTTGGCGACTACGCATACGAGCTGAAAGTAAATTCGAGCAAATCAATGCTTGGTCATGGACTTGGTGCTGCAGGTGCCCTGGAATCTATCATAGTTGTAAAATCCATTCAGGATCAAAAAATACATCCCACCATAAATCTCACACATCCTGACCCGGAATGCGACCTGGATTATAACCCGAAAGGGACAATTCCTTTACAAATCGAATATGCCATCTCAAACTCTTTTGGATTCGGTGGTCACAATGCGACACTGGTTTTCAAGCGATATGATGAATGAGTATGATAACATTGTTCTTAATCCTCAAGCGGATCCCCAAAAAATCGAAAAGTGGAGGAAATCACTACCGCAGTTAGAAGAAAAACTAAACTATTTTTTCAAAAACTCCGCTCTTTTAGAAGCTGCTCTCATCCATAAATCAATTTACGATCAAGAAAGTGAACATTCGATTGCAGAACGATTGGAATTTCTCGGTGACTCGGTTCTGGAACTTGCCATTACAGAATACCTTTTCAAAATGTATCATGATAAAGATGAAGGCTTTCTCACAAAAAAACGCTCGAAAGTGATCAGCAAAGTTTATTTGAACAAAAAAGCCCTTGAGATCGGGCTGGTAAAATACATACTTGTAAAGGAAGATGAGATAAAACTCACGCGCCAGAAACGTTCTTCACTTACCGCGGATACAATGGAATCTATCTTTGGGGCTATATTTCTGGATAGTTCATATCGTGAAGCAAAATACGTATTACAGAATCTTATTCTTTCAAATTTTGATGAATTGATCGCTCATACTGATCTTCAAAATTATAAGAGTATTCTCCAGGAATTCTGTCATACTGAATTTGCAGAAAATCCTGTGTATGAAATAATAAAAGAAGCTGGTCCGGAACATCAAAAAAAGTTCTATACAAAAGTCTTCATTGGGAATAAGTACTCTTCAAGAGGGAGCGGAAAATCAAAAAAAGCTGCTGAACAAAAAGCTGCGCGCAATCTTCTTAAAAAATTTCAAAACAAGCTAAATAAATGAACGTGCTGGCATTACTTCTCATTATTCTCTGTGGAATTCTTATATTTTTTTATTATAGAATTACAAATCCACCAATAAACAATAATCTGAAAATTATTCTTGGAGTATTGAGATTCCTCTTCTTTTCAATAGTAATCCTTCTTATATTCAATCCAACTCTCCAGTTTTCCCACACAAAAAAAGTTGATCCAACGACAATCATATTGGTTGATTCCAGTGCGAGTATGCTTCAGCCACTAAATTCAAATGAAATAAAATCAAATGCAGCACAGCGCTGGGAACTCGAACTTTATGATTTTTTGAATGAACACAGCATTGACTATAAAACCGTTTATTTTAGCAACGGTTTGCAGCAGGATTCCACAACTACTGACATATTTTTAGCTTTAAAAGAACTGCAGAATAATTCCAAACAAACGAATATATCTGATGTAATCCTTATCTCTGACGGATTGCAGCACAACAACAATTCATATCCCTACGTTGATGAACTTCAATTCCCTGTTTTCCCTATCATTTTGGGCAAAGATATAGAACTGACTGACGTTTCTCTTGATGAAGTGCTGGTGAATAATCCGGTTTTTTTGAATACTGAAACACAAATTTCATGTCGAATTTCAGGACTTACTGATTCAGTCCAATTTATGTTATCTATTCTTGATGAGAATGACCGAATACTTGAAGAAAACCTGATCTCCAGCAGCAATAATGAACGGCAATTTACACTTTCATTTACTCCGTCAAAACTTGGTTATCAAACACTTTTTGCACAAGTGCGATTGCAAAATGAACAAGAATATTCTCTAAATAATAATAGCAGAGAATTTCTCATCAGTGTGGTCAAGGATAAAGCACAATTCACCTTGATAACATCCTCTTTAAATTGGGATATAACCTTTATTCACAGGGCTTTGATGAAGAATGAACGTTTTAAGACATCACTGCTTGTACAAAGAAAAGAAGGTTATTTCAAAGACAACGAAAAAATTTCTCTTCCTGAAAATCTTCGTGATACAGATGTACTTATTTTGCACAATTCGAATACATTTAATTTTGATATTGCAACCATAGAAGCCATTAAAAATTTCGTTTCCCGTGGCGGTAATATTTTTTATATTGGTAAGATCGATCCTGAATTACACAGTATCCTTCCTTTACAAACCACGAGATTCCGGGAAACAGTTCAAACGACTGTTATCCCGACTTCCGAAATGGAAAATTATCAGACTTTTCTCGTAAATCGTCACGAAGATCTTGCATCATTCTGGAATGCACTTCCCCCTGTCACCACATTTTTCTATGAAAGGAAGCCGAATACTGAAGTAATTTTGAACGCAGATATCGTTTCAGAAAATCCCATTATTGCATTTTCATCATATCTTCAAGGACACATCTTGCAATGGTCAGGATATGATTTCTTCAAATGGAAAATGTGGGAAAAGCCCGATGAGCCGTGGTTTGACTCCTTTATCATGAATATTGGTCAATGGCTGCTGAATACCGATATATCACAAAGATTTTTGTGTTCCTCCGATAAAATGAGTTACCTCGAGGGGGAACCAATCAAATTCTCTGCACATCTTTTTGATGAAAAAATGAATACGATAAGCGGACAAAACATTAAATTGCTCATCTCGCAAAATGATTCATTAGTTACCGAAAAATTCCTTTTGGAGAAAGATAATTCCTATGAAGTAGACATTGAAAATCTAAAACCTGGTAAATATATCTATTCTGCAGAAACCACATCCGGGAAAAATTTGTATAAGGACGATGGACAATTTCTGATTGAGTTTCTTACTTTAGAACAAAGCACACAAGGAATACAGAAAGCATATTTGCAGTATATTGCTTCAAAGACAAAAGGTGAAATACTGACATCTTCAGATGATTTTGAAAAAATTCTGACAGTTCAGCGAGAGCCAATAATAATTCAATCAACACGAGATATTGAGTTGTGGAAAAAGTGGTATCTTGCAGTGATTGCGATACTTCTGATCGCAACCGAACTATTCCTCAGAAAAAAGAAAGGACTACTATGAGACAATGTAATAATTCCGATGCAGTAAAACGTATGAACAGACCTTCCAGACTTGCACTTGCGGTCTCAAAACCAAAAGACGGACCTGCGAATATTATCACTTTGGGATGGTTTATGAGGACTTCGATCAAGCCGCCTATGTTTACAATTTCAGTTGGTTTGACGCGATATTCACATGAAATTTTGTCTGAGAATCGAAACTTTGTACTCGCAGTTCCATCTATAAAAATGGCTGAACAGACCATGCAATGTGGTTTGCAATCCGGAAGAAATATTGATAAAATTTCAGAATTTGGAATAAAAACAAGGCAAGGGAAACTGACTAATATTCCGATTCTTGCTGATGCTGTAGCAAATTTTGAATGCAAAACTATCACGCAGATACGCAGTGGAGATCACACGATCTTTGTTGGTGAAGTGAAGTATTCTTGGCAAAATGATGATGAAAATCTTGAACAGCTTTTGTCCATTCCTGTAAATGATGACAGATTTAATATGCTAATTCATAAGGGCAGTTATGCCTTCGGATTTATAAAAAATTAAGGGAGTATATATGATTCTCAAATATTTAGGAAAAGAGCCAAAAATTGGAAAAGAAGTATTTATTGCCGAAGGGGCAAAAGTAATCGGGGATGTGACACTTGGAAACCATGCAAGTGTGTGGTTCAATGCGGTCGTACGAGGAGATGTGAACTACATTAAAATTGGTGAGAATACCAATATTCAGGATAATTCGGTTCTTCATGTTACCACAGACATTGCACCCCTTAATATCGGAAAAAATGTCACTGTCGGACATAATGTTATACTTCACGGCTGCACAATTGAGGACAATTGCATGATCGGGAGTGGTGCGATCATCTGGGATGGCGCAGTCATAGGTGAAGGATCGATCGTTGGTGCAGGGGCAGTAGTGCTTGCAAACTTTAAAGCACCTCCACACTCACTTGTACTTGGCACTCCTGCAAAGCTAAAAAAAGAAATTCCCGAGGAACAGTACAACCAACTCATTGTCTTGGCAGAGCATTATTCACAATATGCACAAAATTATATGAAAGATCGATAAGATAAATGGAAAAACATACAGTTGCAATAATTGGCGGGGGACCTGGTGGATACGCTGCTGCGATACGGCTACAGCAATATGGGATAGATTGTATCGTTTTCGAAAAAGAGCGGTTGGGCGGTGTATGCCTTAACTGGGGATGCATTCCCACCAAAGCTCTGGTAAAAGTTGCCGACCTTTTCTCCGAGCTCCATCATGTAGAAGAATTCGGACTCGCACTTGAAAATCCGTCATTTGATTATGCAAAGATATTCGAGCGAAAGAACCAGGTCGTGGAAAAGCTGGTTTCAGGATTGGAGTTCTTATTCAAAAAACGCCAGATACCCGTCATAAAAGGATCTGTGAAGGTTATTGAGAAGAGTGGGGGATCCTATCTCATCTCATCAGAAAACGAATCAATACAGGCATCTTATGTGATTATTGCAACAGGTTCAAAACCAAAAGACCTACCAACGTTCAAAATCGATGGAACAAATATACTCTCATCAAAAGATGTATTGAAACTGCAGCAACTTCCGAAGTGTTTATGTATTGTCGGCGGTGGTGTGATTGGCTGTGAGTTTGCCTCTATTTTTGCTCAACTTGGTGTGGAAGTAGAGATCGTTGAATTCCTTCCACGACTTATCAGCACAGAAGATGAGGAAATATCCAAACGCCTGGCAATGGCTTTGAAGAAAACCGGCATTAAAATTCACCTGAACACTGCGGTTGAAAGCTGGAAATCTATAAACAGCGAGTTGCAGCTCTCACTCTCAAATGGCAAAGAAATAATAACCGATAAAGTACTTCTCAGTGTAGGAAGAGATCCTGTGTTTGATATTAAATGTAAAAATTTTGATGTGAAAATGGAAAGGAATGCACTGTCTATCAATGATAATTTTGAAACGAATAATCAAAATCTGTTTGCAATAGGGGATGTCACTGCGAAAATGATGCTCGCACATACAGCCAGCAAGCAGGGACTTCTTACTGCCGAAATCCTAAAAAACAAGATCGAGGGAATTGACGTAAAAACCGATGCACTTTGTTATCAAAACATCCCAAGATGCACTTTTACACATCCTGAAATCGGCTCTGTCGGTCTCACAGAAGTACAGGCGAAAGAGAAATACAAAGAGATATTGATCGGGAAATTCCCTTTCTCTGCGAATGGGAAAGCGCTTGGATTAGGGCAAACTTTTGGTTTTGTGAAAACCCTTGCCAATGCACAAAGCAAGAAGCTGGTGGGCATGCATATAATAGGACCACAAGCTACAGAACTCATTGCAGAGGGCGGTATTTTCATTCAATCCGAAATGACTATCAATGAAGCGCTCAAAATCGTTTTTGCGCATCCCACACTCTCGGAAGTAGTCGCAGAATCTATTGAAGATCTCGAGAAGATGTCGATCAATAGCATGTAGAACAATATAATTCACACCTCGTTCTCAGATTCTACACCACACCCCGTTCTCAAGTTATAGATCATTCCTCGTTCCTAAGTTGAACTTGGGAACGAGAATAAATATTTTATCAAAGAGATTTTTTTAGATAACTTCCGGAAATTTCAAGTATATATAACCGATAACTTTGAAAAACTGGACATCATATACAACAACTTGTCGCGATGGGTCTACGATCCCTAAACTTACTGGAAAAAGAATAGGGTTGTTAACTTAAATGGGGTAAAAGATTTAGGTATAAATCAAAGCTAAGGTACCTTTCCGACTGTGTTAGATTAGCACTCCCTATAATTATAAATCTTAAGGAAAAGAATGAATATTAAAAAACTTAGAAATATCGGTATTAGTGCCCATATCGATTCGGGCAAAACAACATTAACAGAACGAATTCTATATTACTGTAATAAAATATACAGAATCGGTGAAGTACACGGGAAAGACGGCGTTGGAGCCACCATGGATTCCATGGAACTCGAAAAAGAACGCGGCATCACGATCGCGTCTGCTGCAACAAACGTGAGATGGCAAGGCTACGATCTTAATGTGATCGATACTCCGGGACATGTTGACTTTACGATAGAAGTTGAAAATGCCCTGCGAGTGCTGGACGGAGCGATACTTGTTCTCTGTGGCGTGAGTGGAGTTCAGTCGCAATCCATCACAGTGGATAGACAATTGAAACGCTACAGGGTACCTCACATCGCTTTTATTAACAAGTTAGACAGAGCCGGTGCCGATCCTGAAAAAATTAAAGATCAACTATGTGAGAAACTGGATCATAATGCAGTTCTCATGCAGATTCCGATCGGTTTAGAAGAAAACTTTGAAGGCATCATTGATCTCGTTTCCCGCAAAGCCAGGTACTTTACCGGTCCTCATGGCGAAGAGGTTAAAGAGACAGAAATCCCTGCAGAATATAAAGCAAAAACTGAAGAAATGCGCGAAATCCTGATCGACGCTGCTTCAATGTTCAGCAACAAACTGGCAGAAGCTTTTCTCGATGGAAATGAAACTGAAGAAATGATCTATGCGGCAGTAAGAAAAGCTACCATTGCTTTGGAATTGACTCCTGTATTTATCGGCTCCGCTTATAAAAACAAAGGAGTTCAATTGCTGCTCGATGCCGTTGTACGATATCTTCCCAATCCAACCGAAAGAATAAACATCGCTCATGATAAGGACGATGACATGAGGGACATAACCCTTCAATCTGATCCCGATCTCCCGGTTGTTGCACTGGCTTTTAAATTGGAAAATCAACAATATGGACAACTTACCTATATAAGGATTTATCAGGGTAGAATAGCAAAAGGCTCAAATCTGCATAATGCCCGAACCGGCAATAAAATCAAAGTAGGTCGTCTGGTGAAAATGCATGCTGATAATATGGAAGATATTACCAGTGCCAGCGCTGGTGATATAGTAGCATTGTTTGGTGTAGACTGCGCTTTGGGAGATACGTTCAATAGCGGAAATAATAATTTTACAATGCGCCAGTCATTCGTTCCCAAGCCAATAATATCCTTTGCTTTGGGAATTAAAGACAATACGGATCAGGAGAAACTTGCGAAAGCATTATCCAGATTTACTAAAGAAGATCCTACCTTCAAGGCAAATGTGGATGAAGAAACCAATGAAACGATTGTGCACGGAATGGGCGAATTGCATCTCAATATCTATATCGAAAGAATTAGAAGAGAATATGGTGTGAACCTGGAAGTTAATGCGCCACAGGTTTCCTATCGGGAAACTCTTACGAAGGCTGTCGAATTTGATTATATTCATAAGAAGCAAACTGGCGGACACGGCCAATATGCACGTATAAAGGGAATTTTAACGCATTCCGGAAAAGATGAAAATATCTTCATGGATAAAGTGCGGGGCGGTAATATTCCCAGCCAATTCATGCCGGGTTGCGAAAAAGGATTTCTTTCTTCACTCGACAAAGGAGCACTTGCTGAATTCCCTGTAGTGGGGGTGAAGATGACTTTGGATGATGGTGATTTTCATGAAGTCGATTCCTCACCACTTGCCTTTGAAATAGCGACCAGATCAGCTTTTAAAGAAAATTATCATAAAGCCAAGCCGATCATCCTTGAACCGGTGATGAAAGTTTCGGTGGAAACTCCTTCGGAATTTCGCGCGAATATTATGGCGATCATCAATCAAAATCGAGGAAATGTATTAGATACAGTTATTGATGAACATTTTACCCGCATCGATTCGGAAATGCCCCTCTCCGAAACTTTTGGTCTTGTGACACAATTTCGTTCCGTCACACAGGGTAAAGCAGATTTTACTATGGAATTCAGTAAATATAAACCTCTTCCCAAGAACCTGGAAGAAGAACTCTTGAAGAAGAAAGAGAAATAGATTTTTGGATATTTTCCTCATCCCACGCTGGGCTTGAGCTATTTATAAAAAAAATCTCGTTCCCAAGTTCAACTTAGGAACGAGTTGAATGACACTCATATATTTGACAATATAATAATTCATATCACGTATTTGTGTAGTACATATAAATGAGATAGGAGACTTAAAGTATGAAAACCAAAATATCATTACTCGCTCTGGCACTCTTCGCAATTGTCCTGTCGAGCTGCACTACGACACCTCATAAAAACGCAATAAAAGTGGGTTATTTACCAATGGTTTCCAGTTTGACCCATTTTGTTGCTGTTGAGAACGGATATTACAAAGATGAAGGGCTCGACGTTCAAGCTCAGCAGATAATGACAAGCAATCTTATCGCACAAGAGCTTGTTGCAGGAAACATAGATGCGGCTATTGAACTTTCAATAATTCCACTCCTCAAGCAGCTGGCACAATCGCCAAATGCTGCAAAGATCTTTTCCATCAGCAGCATTACGAGCGAAAATGGTTTTGACGGAGTTCTTGTACAATCAAATTCGCCACTTGTGAAGCTCGAAGACATTGCAGGTAAGAAAATTGGCGTCTTCCCCGGTACAACTGCGAAGAATTCCCTTTCAGATATTTTCAAAACACAGTTTCCAAATCTTGAACTCCCAATTTTTGTTGAACTGGACCCGGTAGTTCATATACAATCTTTAGAAAACGGTGATATTGATGCCCTCTTTGCATATGAACCGACTTTGACTCTTGGTATCGTAGAGAATAGCTTTCAAGAGATATCCAGCTCTATTTACGCAATCCAATACTCACCGAATCCAATCGGTGTGGGAGCAGTTAATGATAAATGGTTGACAGAAAATCCGGAAACTGCAAAAATATTTTTTAAAGCGATTGACAGAGCAGTAGAGTTTATAGAGAACAATCCAATTGAAGCAAGAAAGATCCTGGCAAAAGCAACAGACCTGGATGAAAATATCGCAAACGAAATGAATATAATGCCTCTTTCACTCTCAGCACAAATCGATTATAATAACTTGAAAGGTTACCTGGATGTTCTCGAAAAACTCGGGGAAATCACTGAGACACCATCCCCAAAAGATATTTGTATTCATGAGTGAGTATATTCTTCTCATTTCCAAGTTCAACTTAGGAACGAGAGTTTAGGAGGGTTTAGGAGAATTTATGCTTTATAGCGTCATCAGTATCGGCTCAATGAGTTCGAATGCTCTCTCCTTATCCTCTTTATATACCAACACCTGAATATAGCTCTTCTTACTTGAATACTCGAAAAATGTACCGAGCGAAAGACCTTTTCGGCTATAGGTAAAAGGTATAGCATTTTCTTCCAAAACCTCAGCAATTGCCTCGAACTGCAAAGTATTGTGTGCTTTACACAACTCGACTATTTCGTCAGTATTATCTAAATCCGCTATCTTCATATCATTCATCTACTATCTCGAATTCTATATCATGAATTATTCTCTTCACTTTAACTTTCAGCTTTTGACAGAGCACAAACCTCTGTTTGCTTCGTTTTCCGATCACTGCATATTGCTTTGGATCGAACTCATAGAAGTCTCTTCCGATAGTTGCGAGAGGAATATATCCTTCAATAGGGTATGAATCTAATTCTACATATATATTTCGTTTATTAAAATTCACGATCAGGGCATCAAAAGTTTTATCCAAATTTTCACGCATAAAGCGGTTCTTTTTCAGCTCTCCAAGACTTCGTTCTGCGTTCATAGCACGTACTTCCATCTCTGAGGAATGCGCTGCAAAAGTTTTTATTTCATTCAAAGAAAACCGTTTTGTTGTCCATTCAAAAACATATTGCTTGATCAGATGATGAACAATAAGGTCGGGAAACCGGCGAATAGGGGAGGTGAAATGTGTATAAGACTTGAGCGCTAGCCCGAAATGCCCGATATTCCGATACGAATACTTTGCCTTCATCAAGCTTCTGAGTAGCAAATAATCATACACGCGGTGCTGTTTTTCGTCTTTGATCGACTGGAGGAATTGCTTTATCGAGATATTTATATCTTTATGATTGATATTAAAAGGAAATCCATACGCTTTAATGGTACGGGCAAATTCAGTAATTTTTTCCATGCTTGGAGGTTCGTGAATACGAAATATTGCAGCGCTGCATTTTCTTGCGATCAGTTTTGCCACAAACTCGTTTGCTGCGAGCATGAATTCTTCAATAAGTAAATGGCTTTCTGTCTGGTGTGTACGCAGGATATCTATCGGACTGCCATGATCATCAAAAATGAATTCTGAATCAGGAAGATCAAAATCAAGACTTCCTCTTGCATAACGAGTTTTAGTAAGATGTTGAGCAAGCGGTCGCATCTGCAATATGAGATCTTTAACTTCCGGTTTGATATCTTCATTCTCACCCTTTGAGAATAAGACATCCACCTGCTCGTAACTCAGTCTTTGATCGCTTTTTATAATAGAGGGATAAACACTCGAGCCAAGTGCTTTAAACTGAGCATCATAATCTATAATAACCGTCATGGTAAGACGATCTACTTCCGGCTGTAAGCTACATAATTCATTACTCAATTTAAAGGGAAGCATAGGAATGACATTTTGCAGAAGATAGATGCTTGTTCCACGTTCCAATGCATCTGAAAATAGTGCGGAAGGTACTTTCACATAGTGAGATACATCTGCTATATGAATGTATAATTTGAAGGTGCCATTATCTATTTCTTCAAATGAAAGTGCATCATCAAAATCTTTTGCAGTTCTTGGGTCGATTGTAAATGTGACAAGATTTCTGAAATCCTTCCTTCGTGAAATCTCATCAACAGAAATCGAGTTTGGTAAAGACTCAACTTCCTTAACAACTCCTTCAGGAAAAGTAGCTGGAAGCCCATATTCTTTGACTATTGCAAGATAATCCACATTTGGATCATCAAGTTCGCCCAATATCTCTATTATTTTTCCGGAAGGTAAAATTTGCCGATCCCTATTACCCCAATCTGTTATTTGTATAACTATTTTTTTCCCTGAAATCTTGGGGAAATCTCCCACTTCAAAAAGTTCAACTTCAGTATCAAATTTAGGATTATCAGAAACAAAATAGACATGGCTGTCCTGTTTAAACGCAGAGCCAACCAAAGTACTGTTCTTCCTTTCAATAACTTTGAGTATTTTACCTACTGGGCCTTGCCGAGCTTCTTTTATTACAATAAATTCAACCATATCGTGATGATAAGCATTCAGACAGTTTTCTTCATATATTTTCACGTCCGTATTTTCTGTTTCTACAAATCCAAAAGGATATTTCTTTGAGAGAGCTGTCGCATCAAATGTGCCGACATGTGTTTTTTTAGGAGAAGGAGGGGAGTACGTTTTCTTATTCCTTATCAAGACACCTTCGGATTCTAGTTCTCTCAAAATATTTTTTATTTGTTTGAAATTTTTTTTCTTAATATTAAATATTTTTGCGATCTTAGGAACTGTTAATTGTCTTTCAGGATGCCTGTTAATGTAATCTTTTATCTCCTGGAAGAGGTTTTTTTGAGACATTAAAATTTGTTTCCTATCTTCTCACTCAAAAATTCCATGATCTGCTTTTTCTCTTTCTGCTCTTTTGTAAAACGTATTGATTGACCTCTGAATCTGTCCAGTCCCCGAGGACGGTTAAAAGTACTGAGCATGACTCCTTTTTTATCTGCATAAAAGCATTTGAATTCATTATACTTTCTTTCTCTTTTGAACACGAGTACTTTCAAAAATATATGATCGTCATAAAATTCATAATATGTTGGAACAAAAAATGAAAAAAGCGATGAAAAAAGGAAAACCATAGAAAGCAAAACCCAGAAAAAATTCAATGTAATTGTATAGACAAACACTGCTGCTAACACAAAAAAAGCAAGAACAAGAGCTCCTGATAGGGGAAATTCAACAAACGGAAATGAAATCCATTTATAGATCGGTTTGTTATTCGACATTGAGTGCCTGCTCCTTGCATTTTTCGATTTCTTCTTTTATATTTACTATATCTGCAAAAATTGACACATTATGATATTTTGCTGAAATTGTACTGATTTCTCTCTGCATTTCCTGGAGGACAAATATCATGGAAAGTCCTATGGGTTTGTCTTTTACGTTAATTACATTACGTAATTTATTCAGATGACTTTTTAATCTCACAATTTCTTCTGTTATGTCCGACTTATCAATATAATAGTTGACTTCTGAGAGGAGTTTCTCTTCATTGAATTTCGATAGATTAATATCTTCATCATGTGTGATCTCTTTACAGATATTCTGAACTTTGATTTTCAATTCTTCCAAAAATTCTGGAATTGAATGTTCAATTGTATTGAGAGACACTTCAATTTGGTTTATTGATCTTATAAAAAATTCTTCTAAGTGATTTCCCTCAGATTTTCTTTCTTCAACAAGGAATTTTAATGCTTTTTTGAGTGTATCAGATAGTATTTTTTGAAAATCTTCTGATAAATAGTACTGGTCAATAGGGGAGTTGTCCATTTTTTGCAGTGATATCAGGTCTGCTATTGAAATATTTGTATTAAAACCATGCTCAGATTTGAATTTTTGTAAAATATCTAATATTTTTTTTATATGTTCATCATCAAAATCAATGTTTGCTATGTCATATCTTGAGTCTTTTAACGAGACAATAACATTGATCCCACCTCTGTTTACAAATTCAGGAATCGTTTGCTCAATTTTGTAGGATAAATATTCCGGGAATTCATAGGGTAATCTTGTACGAACATTGAGATATTTATCATTCAATGATTTTACACTCACTCTGAGATAGATATCATCCTTATTATATTCCGCCACACCAAATCCAGTCATACTATTCATAGACGTTCCTTTATGATCAAGTTTGATTGAACCGAGACTTCTATGATTAATATGTCAAGAAATTACGTGTAGGGAAGGAGTGCCCATAAATCCCGACCATCAAAACAATTCCAAAAACATCTTCAAGTTTACATAAGGTATATTATCAGACATTGGATATTGTTTTAAAATAACGCCTTTTTCTAATTTAAATTGCATTTGATAATGTATATTATGTAAATATCAGATAAATTTTGATTCTTCTAAAATTCGTTAATTAATTTAATTTTAAATTTTTATTTTTTTTTGAATTGAATTTTTTGGTTATACGCCACGAATTATTTTTTCTGAGTCATATATGTCTCAATTATTATTAATCTTTCTCGTATATTTTTATTTTATTTGAAAAGTTTACATAATTTTCTGAAAAAATATTGTGTAATATATTTTTATCTAATCAATTATTACGAATTTTCCATATTTTGAAGATCCTATTCCAGATTCTATTGAGTAGAAATACAAACCAGTAGAAATTTTATCTCCATCTTCAGCTTTCAAATCCCAAAATATATCATGATTTCCGCATTGATAGTTTTTATCCGTCAGCTTTTTCACTCTCTGACCTCGAATATTATAGACATTTATTTCAATTCTTTCAGATTTTTTACTTGAAAAGGAGATTTTTAAGTTATTTTTACAAGGATTTGGCATCAAATTTAAATTATATACATCACACTCAATTTCATCTACACTTATTGGAGAAAGCCCTTTTCCATGCGTCCAAATTGGATCTAATATAACTCCATCATTGTAATTCGGGCTGGAATCGTGAGCAAAAAGACCGCTTCCCTCGTTCATTTGCCAATAGCCCGAAAGACCACTTTCAGAACCATTTAGATAATAATTCATATAGTATTCAATTTCATTATGACTTCTTACTGTATTCCATGCTCGCACTTCGTCCAATGTCCCGTTAAAGGTGAAGCAATTATACGATGTACTGCCGATTGCAAATTGATAATCGCCGTTGTCTGCCAGAGCACCCGATGGAGTATTTGTTGATGAAAGCAATTGTTCAACACCGTCAATATACATTTTCACTTCGCCCGAAGTACTGCAATAACTGGTCGCAACGTGCTGCCATGCATGTAATGAGATTGAATTATCCGGTGTGGTTATTATCGAGTTGCTTCCTGAAGCATTATAAAGCCATAACGCAAGGCAATAATTATTTGTAACTGCATATTCTTTTATCAGCATCAGTACATAAGCATTTTTATCGATGATCCTGCCAAATCCAAGAGAGGGATGCAAACCCCACCCAACGGGCTTGATCCAAGCTTCCAGCGTAAGATCATCCACAATATTCAGCGTTGGAGAAGGTGAAATCGCAACACAGTTCCCCGACTCAAAATATAATGCACTCTCTCCATCAAAAACCTTGATACTATCATCAAGTGTCACAGTTTCTGTCATTATGCCATTTGATATTTCCACTGTAGGCATATATGAACCAACTTCATTATAGATCCATTCGGGATTTTGCTCATACGAATCTATTATGCCGTCATTATCAAAATCCCAATGCCAATAGACGACATCGGGTTTGCTGAAGGTTGTTTCACTGAAATTCACTGTCAAAGGCAGGTTTCCTGTCATCACATCTACTGTGAAATCCGCAACCAGGAATTCGTTAACATTCTCCCACCAACGAATATGATGAACACCGTACACTGCAGTACATCCGACAATATCAAGATCATCATCAGAATCCAGATCTACTACAAATAGTTTAAGCAGATCCAGTGCATCAGTACTGATAAGGGTTTCCGTAAAATTTGCTTCCCCGTCGTTCTCAAAGAATGATGCGATTGCGTCCTGCCAGGCGATGGCAAAAATATCCATATCTCCGTCTTCATCGATATCTGACAAAACCGGGCTTCGACCTCCTGCATAGCTGTCATTGAGCATGTGAAGTGTAAAATTCTGGCTGCCGTCATTCTCAAACCAGCCCACATTATCGCTGACACCGCATGAAGTGAGTGCAAAGTCCACATATGCATCATCATTTATAAATCCTGCTTGTATCCAGTTGGATTTATCCCAATCATCAAAGAGAAGATGTTCCGTAAATATCTCATCATCACCGATATTTTCGAACCAAACGACTCCCCCACCTTGTGCTGCTGCGATAATATCGATATCAGTGTCTCCATCCACATCCAGTGCTGCTGCTCCGCTTACCACGGTCCAGTCATCTTTAATGATATGCTCTTCGAAGTTTTCATTTCCATCATTCTCGAACCAGCCGATCCTTCCCATCTGGCATGCTGTGGCAAGGATATCGACCTCGCCGTCGGAGTTGATGTCGATCAGATCTCCGCTTGGACGATCTGTTACGAGCACAAATCCCGGCTCATCCCAGGTTGTAGCTACATCATGAGCAGTGAAGGTTTCATCATGGTTATTCTCAAACCACGTGATCCTGTTTGCCGCATTTGCAGTTGCCACAAGATCGGGATATCCATCCTTATTGATGTCTCCCACATCGATCGCTTTGGCATTTGTGTATCCATTGATCACAAGATGCTCTGTAAAGTTGAGATTGCCGTCATTTTCCAGCCATGTGATATGACCGCTCTGAAAACACGTGTATACAAGATCGGGATATCCATCCAGGTTGAAATCCGCAGCTGCAATTGCACATGCGCCGTTCGTGTTTTCGAAAAGTGTGTGCTCTTCCAGCAATGTGTCTGCGTAAAGCAGAGATAATTGTACAAGCCCTATTACTATTATGAAGAATAGAGCCACTCCTATTCTTTTTTTCATGTATGCTCCCCTTATTGATTTTATTTTTTCTGAGATTAAGGTGCGTCTTTATAAAGGGCTTTAAGGCGCAAGATTGCAGGTGCAATATCGAAATATTTGGCTGCATACGCATTGATGCCGTCCCATATCTGCTCCCGTGAAAGCCCGTTTTTGAACATATTGATAATATTGCTGAATGCAATCTCGTACAGCATATCACTGTAGATCCAGCCGGCAAGGAATGTGCTGCTGCTCCACAGCGCATAGATCAGTTCCTCTTCCTGTTGCTTAAAGGTCGATATCAGAAATTTACCGCCGTCCACGGCAACGCAGAACCAGTTAATCCCCCATGGTTCATACGTTTTACCAGGCGCGACATAATTAGAATACTTCACGATCTCGCACCCTTTGACCTTATAAGTATCATCACCAAGTATGACGACTTTTATACCCCGCGCTGCAGTTTCTTCGAGAACCGATTTGATCCGTTCAAGCTGCACGGGCTGAACATCTATAAATATGACCTCCTCAGCCGATTGTATCATTTCCTCTGCTTTTGTATAAACCTGACTGACCGTGTTAAGCGCATAGATCTGGTCGTCCTGTTCCGAATTTTGGATGGAACTGAACGCTTCGGTGATCGCTTCCTTTTTTGTAAAAAATTCTTTTTCCTTTTGCCCCAGGACCTGCTCGATGGGCACTGCCTGGAACTGCTTGGTCCTGCCTGCCTGAAGCTCGACGATTGCCCCTTTTTGCTCCAGTGTCTTTAACGCCTGATACACATTTGAGCGGGATTTGCCAATGCTGTTCGATATGGTATATCCCGACTGTGCCTCACTTTGCACCAATGACAGGTACACTTCTGCTTCGATGCGGGTAAACCCGATTCCTACAAGAAGCCCGAGTAATTCTGATGCATTCATGTACACTCCATTTTAGTGTTTCTATTTAGAACTACTATTTAATGTTGTGAAAAGGATTGTCAAATAAAATGTTTCAGAAATTTATAATATTTAATTAATTTTATATATATCAATATCTCTGAGGAATCGATGTATATTACATTTCTAGTGAAGTATTATATTACTTGTTGTTTTTATTATATCGATGTAATATTCTATGTATTTTATATTATTAAATTGTTTAAACAAAAAACGACCTGGTGTCATTCCTCTTATCCCATATCCAAATTTCCTTCTTACAAGTTTATTAAACTTATCTTTAGCTACTTTAGATTTATGAGCAATTCTATTTCTTACAGTATTCATGTCATTAAAGTCAGTCATCGTACTTTGTAATACATTTTTATATGGTTCGCCATCTTTGAAATATAACTCTGATCTTGAAATCACCATATTTGCAGAATTCCATTTTGGAAATTCTTTTTCAGCACTAATAACCCTTAATGCATGATCCATATTTTTAAAATTTATAAGTCTATTTGGTTCATAACCATTCGGCGATATTGCCCCAACCATATATCTAATGAATGATTCTTCTAAAAAGTTCTCCCATGCAATAAAGATTCTTAGAAATGACAACTCATTTATTATTTCCAACTGTATCTGAGGTATACCAATACTCTCAATTTTTTTTACTAATTTAATACTACTATCTATTTGATTTTGCAACCTATTTAAAACATGGATAAGTTTTGCAGTCATTATTTATTATATTATTATTTTCTTATTTCGTTTATAATTTCTTTAACAATCGTATTATGTCTAATCATCCTTTTTGTTTTATCAGTTGTATGTCTCTTTGAAGCATCAGCAAATTCATAATATTCTTTTGAAGGTTCTTTAATTTCTCCTTCTAATTTTAATAATGCATTTCTAATATGCTTTATCATATCCTTTTTAATTATAAAATTTTTTATTTCTGAGTTTTTCATTCCATAGTTTATATTATAAATTGCACAAAAAACACTATAAAATAGTGTCGTTTTTTTATATTGTGTTTCCACTAAATTATTATTAAATATTTCTGCAATTAAATCAATACATCTTTGAAATCTATCGACTATTTTTTCTTGCTGAGGAAAATCATCATCATAATCTTTGTAATAGGATTTGATTTTTTTTCTATCTTGTATTCCATCAATCATTGCAATTACTAAATCTGTAGCAAGTTCAGCTTCTTTCATTCTCATAATATTATAATTTGTTAATATTCCATTCTTTCTCCAGAATTCTAGATGTTCTCTTCCTAATTTAAATACTGTCTGTTTGAATTCCCCGGAAAATTCTGCATTTAATTTTTCTTGCGGATTTAATGTTATTGTGTATGAGTTAATCCTTTCAAACACTTCAAGAGTGTCTGTATCGTCAGCCCCGACTAAGACATCAACTAATAAATCATAGTCTAAAATTCTTTCTTTTATATCTTTTGGTAATTCATTAAATTTTAGTCCACCATATTTTTTATTATGGACCTTCATAACCATAAATTTATTATCTAAATACTCTAAAATAGCTTTTATCCTTTGTTGTCCATCAACAACTTCTCTTATTGTTTTTTTTATATTTAGGTCAATTTTTTGTCTTAAATATACTGCAGGTATTGGAAATCCATTTAAAATCGTATCAATTAAATACGATTTTGCTTTTGTAGACCATACCTCTCTTCTCTGAAACTCCGGTGATAAAACTAATTCTCCTCTATCATCCCATTCCCTAAAATCATTAATACTAGCAGTTTTGGGTTTATGATTTTCCATATTTCTCCTTTTTTATAAAAATCTCTATATCTACAAATATAATCCAATTTCTTAATAAATATACTAATTATTCATTATCACTTAATTTAAATTATTTCATAAATTTATTATATACTAAAGTCTTTCTTGTCAACTTTAACGTTTTTACTTATAATCCTCTATATACAGATTCACTCTCGAACCATCTGAAGTACAATCTCAACTTCACGATCATAATTAACACAATAAATTTTTCTTTAGTCAAAATTTATCTTATTTAAATGTAAATAAAAAATTTCTTAAATCCAATATTAGTAATTATCTCAAAACTTAATATATCAAATTCTTTTGTTTCTTTTATGTATAATCATTCTTTGATAAATTTATATTTTTTTTAGATGAAATAAATCTTTTTTAAACACTATACAATCTTGTTTTGCTGTTTCCTCAACATCTACTTGGCAATTTTTTATATTTTGTCCCCATACATCATAGAATATACTTGTAAAGTGATTTATAACATCGTTATCTTTTATATACCATGCGACATTATATTTTTCACTTAAAAATGGATCAGTGTTTGGAAAATGTATCAACATTCTTGAATTTTTTGAATGGTCATCAAAAATATCAAATGACATTTGGACTTCAGATTCTGGTACAATTTGTATTTGAAATCTATTAATAATGTCTATTCCTTTTTCTATTAAATCTGATTCATATATTTCTTTACAGTAATTAGAAATTTTATCATTATTCGAACTAGAATATAGATATATAATTTTATATTTCACATTATTAACTAAATAATCAATGAATATTTTCGCTCTTTCTGTTGTATTAACCTTAGGCACTGCGCCCATTATATTAACTGATTTTTCTGGAATACCTAGTTGAGCGTGGCCTCCTCTATGTGATAGCATTGGAATTGATCTAGCAACAATTTTTAATGATTCCATATGCTCAATGTGTTTTTTTCTAATTTCATTATTTTCTTCCCTAATTTCATTAGATGATTTGACTTCAAAATAGTATATTAGTAATGCAACTGAAACTAATGAACTTACTGATAATACTATCGGTATTATATATAACAAAGTTCTGATCTTAATTACTCCACTAACATAACATAGTACTTGTACAAATATAACAAAAGAAGGCCATAAAATTATGTTTTTAATTTTATTTTCATTCATAGTATATTCTCCAAAACAATTTTCGTATTTTATAATTGTATAGTGTTTATATTCTTCTCTATTAATTCAATAGTACCTTTAGGAACTATACTTCTCCAACCTCCATTTGGAAATTTTTTTCTAAAACTATTTCCCGATATCCCTTCTAGCGGTTTATAGAATTTTACATCATATCCAGAATTAAAATATTTCTCTTTTTTTTGATAATGATGATATTCTTTTAAAACCATTATTATTCTTGTAGTTTTTGGTAATGGAATATACTCTAACCAATCTGCCCTATCATAGAATCCAAAATGAGGTAGTATTCTAATTCTTCTAATATCAACTTGTAAATATTTAAGTGTATCATAAATCATGATACTTCTCTCTGCATAACTAAAAGGATTATTTTCTTTTTTTCGTGATTTTGAAAGACTCTTAACTAATTCTGTATTAGTTTTATCAAGTAATTTAGGTTTATCCCTTAATGGATTTGCAATTCCTATCCATACATTTTTATAATGTCTTAACATTGTCTTTATAGTATTTAAATGACCATTATGGAATGGTTGATATCTACCATGAGTATAAGCAATTATCTTATCATTCATTTTTCTCTTCAGTTATTGTCTTCACATATGAGCTTGCTTTTTTTAAATCATTGGGTATTTCTATATGAATCCACATACCTTCTGTTTGATAATAACAGAATTTATTTTTTTGTAAGATTTCTTCAGAAAAAAATTCACATAATCGTTTTGCATCATCCTTATTTTTTAATATATTGAAAATATCAGGTGAAAATATAGTAAGTTCTAAGGCACAAAATGATTTTTCACATATTCTATTACCATTAGGATAGAAAATTTTATTTACAATATTATTTTTACCAATAATATGAGGATGTGTATTAATTAAATCAACACTTGAAACTGTAAATAAAGCCATCATATTTTCTTTGTACTTTTTTAATAAATCAGAAAGCCAAAACGTGGGAAATATAATATTACCATGACAGTATACAAAAGGTTCATTTATATATTTAGATACCTTTTTTAAAACACCAATTGTTCCTTTTGAATTTGAATGTATTATATTAAATTCGGTTTCATTATATTTTAAAGAGTCTAAATAATATTCAACATCTTCCTTGTGATGGTTAAGAACAAAGTATATTTTTTTTATATTATTAATTCTGAAAATTTCAATTATATATTTCAAAATAGGTAAACCTGCTATTGGTAATAGACATTTCTGTGTATATGAAAAATCATTCCCCATCCTTGTTCCTTTTCCACCACAAATGATTACTCCTGTATCAATATTAGATTTTTTTCTCTTCATTGTTTTCTCGTATCTTTTTTTGAAAAAATTTTATTAATTTCTTCTTCTCTTTAACGATTAACTTATTGTAAACTCTATTTTTCCAACCATCGTCTCCGAATATATAAGGTCCTAATATAGCTTCATCCTTATTTCTAGGTATTAAATGAATATGATAATGATCAATTTTATCTCCGATATACATTAAATAAACCTTTTCACAATTAGTTTTTAACTCTATTATTTTTGTTAGCTTTTGTATATGCAAAAATAAATCTATTACCTCAGCATCTGTTAAACCAGAAAGTTTATTAATATGCCTTTTCGTTGCTACCGCAATATGACCAAGTTTAATATTATTTATATATATAAAACTTACAGAATACTTCGTTTCATGGATAATATCATCTTTATTTATATTACATAAGACACAATCTTTCATTTTTACTCCCATTTAACATTGTTAAAGATACTAACATAAAATATATTTCCTTTCATATCTATCTGAAATCAACATCTTCAATACTTCCAAACACCACTCCGGTTCAATATATTTCGCAAAAAACGAATCTTTCCTGTCACTTATCTATTCATATGCAGCTAAATTAAAAACCATCCCCAATCACGATGTGATTTTTCTAAATTCTTAATCATCCTGTAATTATTTTTTTGTATAATGTCAAAACCGTTAAAACGGTTGTGGATTTAATGTTCATTTTTCCCACAAATAAATTTGTGGGTTTTAATTGCAATTCATGGGAGGAAAAACAGCCCATAATTTCAATTATGAGTATTAGATGAGGAAGTACGTGAGAACCATTTCAATGGTTTATACAATTCTGCATAAAACCGTTGCGAAGGTCATCCGCCAGTGGGCGGACAAATCGACCGTTCATAAGATTCCTTCATACCCTCCGTTACGGAATGGTCCATGACGGCTCGGATACCATAATTGCGTGCCCAAGCTTGGGCTTAGGAACGAGTAGGTAATAAAAAAAACGGCGAA
>JBNGBT010000008.1:0-126329 GCA_049903315.1 Candidatus Cloacimonadota bacterium
AAGATTAACCGGGATTGAACCTTTATTCACTTCGTTGTTGGAGAATTCTAGATCAGTAACCTCACAGCCAACGTTGTTACCAAACGATCCACCGATCTTCCATGGATTACAGATCTTGTCATCAGGTCCAAAGAATTTGTTGGCAAACATATATACATCAGAGATAGCTTGAGGAGAACTTCCTCCACCAATGTATACACCAACTGATGGACTGGTCGTAAGCGTGAATTCACAGTAAGTGATGTCCAGGTTATCAATAGGACCACCTGAGGAATTTACCAGCAGTGCAGTACCTGCACCGTCGGGGTCAAACTCGAATAGGTGGAAAGACACGTCGCTTGCAGTGACTTCCTGTTCACCAAGAAGTGTTACTGCTTGCTTGACGTTTTCACCTTCAAGGGAGACGCCAACATCAACTACGAAATCTTCTGTGAACGTACCAGCGTAACAGAATATCTCATCATAGAGGACCGCAGCATCGATTGCAGCCTGTATGGATGAGAAGTATAAATAAGGGTCATCCTTAAACATTTGATGCAATTTCACAGGAGCAAAATCAACACCAGTTGCATATCCAGCATTTAACCATGGAACATAATCAACATAGTCTGTAACAGGCATACCCTGTGCATCTACGTTGAAGGTGTTGCCGTCATGGTCAGGACCATTTACGCTATTCCATCAGTTAGATTCACAGTCAGCAAGGACGGTAGTGGTATTAGTAACAGCTGAATTGATGCCCTTAATTAATGAGATCACAAAGTCGTTTTGTGTTATCTCGAGATCGGTTGTTAAACCGGTAGCCAGCAAGATACCTTCATCACAATTTTCAAAGAGGTTGTATTGTATCGTTCCAGCCAGCGTACCAGTGGTCTCATGGGATTCTACCCAGATACCTCTGGAGATAGCATACATTTCATTATATTCTATTACAACGTTAACATTATCATTACCATACCAGTCTATATAGCGTATGAAGGCTCGTTCTACGGTTGCGTCATCACCATCAATTTCATTATATTGAACTGTTACATTGCTTGCATCGATAGCGATACCATAGTCGATATAACCCTCGAAAATGTTTCCATCAATGGTGACACCGCTGATAAATTTACCAGGAACCGAGAATGGGCTGACATAGATACCTTCTGCACCATCAGTGCTTCCTTCATCCATGTCGAGGTAGAAGTAGTTATCTTCGATGTTAAGCCCAGTAATATCAATGGTGTAACCGGTTTGTATCATAGTACCATCACCGTAGAATTCGTTAAGGGAAATTTCTACACCGGAAACTTCTGCCGGACATAATACTTCGTCATATTCACCAACAGCAATACCGGTAAAGACACTTTCACGATCACCAAAGTCAAACACAAGGTCTGTGAATGTGGTATTTGAAGCGTAGATTTGCACATCATATATGCCTGCCGCTGGAGCTGCAGTAGGTTGGATAGTTGCGGTCTCACCAATATAACTCTGGAAGGTAAGATTTTCCACATCAACAGTGAACTGCTCATCGAAATAACCTACATGGGCGTAAATCATATCTCCAGCTGCAGCAGCATCTATCGCGGTTTGGAAGGATGAGAAGTAGGTAGTTGCTTTTACCGCATCATCTTTTTCGATAGGAGCGAAGAGTGCCCCTGTTGGATCCCAACCGACACCACCGGCATTCCATGTGCCAGAATCATACCAGCTGACATAGTCAACATGATCGCTGACCGAACCGCCATGATGACTAGCAGGAGTTTCAAGATAAGTATTATCTACATGATCAGGACCATTGCCGCTTGCACCCCAGTAGTTCATGGAAGCATCGAGTACAAAGCCTGCTAATTGTGAGCGAATACTCACAACGCCAAAGTCATAAGCGCCAGCAATGCTATCGTCAAAGAAGTTATAATTAATCGCAATACCGGAACCAAAGTTAACATCACCATAAACCGGAGGTGTGGCAGTATCGATTCCTATACCATAGGAATTATTGCCGTCAACCTGGTTGTGGGTAAATTCGAAGTTGGAAAGAACACCTGTCGGCGTTTCACCAGCATCATCCCACACGTACAGCACACCGTCAGTATCTGTAAAATTATTATAGGTAACTTCTATATTAGTAATATTTTCATCATGAAGATTGATAGGAATTGAAGCTTTGTCAACAACATTACCCTCGAACAGGAGATCATCAACGGCACAGCCCACGGGTGTTCCGAAGTAACCACCGATTTTCCATGGATTTGCTGCTTTACCAGCAGGCCCTTGGAAGGTATTATCAATAATATCAATATCACTCACCGCATTTGGTGTAGTGTAACCACCGACAAGGATACCAATTGCCCCACCATCAGCAAGATCAAAGTAACATTCGAAGACATCAATGTTATCAATTACCCCAGCGGATGAGTTGATTGTAATAGCAATAGCATCAGGATCTAAAGTAAGGTTTTCGAACCAGACATTATCAGCAGTTACATCAAAATCACCGTATACAGTATATCCATCCTTTGCGGGCTGATCTTTAGAAATAATCACAAGCCCCTTATCGATTGTTGGATCTTCAGTAATATCACTACATACGATAACATATCCATCAACAACAACCGCATCGACACATTCGTTAATGGTGTTGAACACGTTCCACAGATATATTTGATCGTCTGTATCGCCAGGATACGGTGTGGGAAGTGTTGTTTCATCGAAACTTGCTCCGACGTAGGTATAGGTAGGATCATAGTTTTTCACAGTAACGAATGATCCATCCGTGCCAGTATCTGTAGCAGCAAGGCTTCCCGAGTTTGCATGTACATCCCAGAAAGTAGCGCTGACCGTTACTTTTCCATTCAGGTTTGAACCGGGAGCAGGAATGGTGTATTGAGCAGACCAGTGAAGGTTGTCTATACCTTGGACTGCAGTAACGGTTTCTGTAACCTTCATCTCAGGTATTGTGAATGTTACCTGCGGTTCCACGGGAATTGCAGCAAGTGCTTCATCCGCGACAAAGGCAAAGGTGATCACATCACCGGCTTCACCGAGGAAAGGATTTGCATTATTAGAAGTAATTGTGTATGTGTCCAGTATAGGATCGACACCATCGTCAATATTTATTGCCGTTGAGGTGTTCTGTAAATTTCCATTTTCAGTTACGATCGGAAATGCGGAGAGTCTGACATAATGCAATTTTAGATCATTTTTAGAAGGACCAAATGGGTAGGCTGCCGTATTAAAGAAAAGATTGAAATAGTTGGCAGCGGGAACGCCGATGGTATTGATACTTGTGACAGGTATATTGGTGATACCATCGAGAATTTTAAAGTCGCCGATCACGTTATTCCAATCCCATCCAAGGGGGAGATCGAGATCGCTGTTCAGTTGAACGAGTATACTATCCACACTATCGTATCCTTGGGTTTCAGAGCCGATTATATAGGCGACAGCCTTTTCGTCAGCGAGTGCTTGAGCTGAGAATGCAAGTACGAATAGTGCGATAAGTAAGATTGTAATTTTAATTTTCATAATATATTTTCTCCTTTCAAAAATTCATTATGATTATTTTCATTTAGAAATTAATATAAATTTAATAAATTCCCTACTTGAGACATTAACATAATAATATAAATAAAACCTAATTGAGACATTTTCTTTTTGTTTGTTTGTTTTTATTTTTTGCTTTTTCAAATTCAAAAAAAGTGTTACATTGGTCATATAAATCAACAAGATTGAAATGTAAAATTAATTTCATTCTTTTTCGCATTGTACCCTTACATAATTATAGTTAATATATAAAAACCAGTTTAAGAAATATAAATACAACATCAGTATACTATTTAGAAAAACGATTTTTTTATTTGTCAAGTTTTTGTAAAATACTTAAATTCAATAAGGTAGTTATAAATCTTGAGCTTATACATCAAGTTGTTTCAAGGCTGTAACTGCAGTTTTATTTTTAACTTCAATACGGGAACCGAAGAAGTTGTTTTTGGTGATGATAAGACCGGATTTTCCTATTGTGGCAATATACACAAGTCCAACAGGTTTTTCCGTTGTTCCGCCATCGGGTCCAGCGATACCGGATACGGCTATTGCATAGTCGCTTCCCATAAATTTCTGAACCCCGCAAACCATTTCTCTGACTGTTTCTTCACTCACTGCACCAAATTTTTCAAGCGTAGATGCCAGTACGTGTAATAGTCTCATTTTCGCTTCGTTGCTATAAGAAACCACGCCACCCAAGAAATATTCAGAACTTCCTGCATTGTCTGTGATGAGACTTTGTATAAGACCGCCCGTACAGGATTCTGCGGCAGAGACTGTTTTTCCGGAAGATAACATTTTCTTATGAAAATTTCCCTCAATGGTTTCATCATCAAAGCCATAAATATTTTGTGAAGGGATTATTTCAATAAATTTTTGTGTGAGTTTTTCAATTTCGTGCTTAGACGTCCCATACACGCGAATATCCACCTTGCCGGATTTCGGCAAAAATGCAATGTTCGTCTCTGCGGTTTCTTGAACATTTTTAGTCTTTGTAAAGAGTATTGATTCTGGAATTCCAATAGTGCGTATTGTTTTCTGATATATTGGGTGCCTTATGATGTTTTTCAGCAAGTTTGGCATCACGTAGGAGATGAAGATGCTTTTCATCTCAGAAGGCACGCCCGGGAGAGCAAAAAAGTGTTTATTGTTTTCTGAATAATATAATCCGGGGGCGGTTCCAATTTTGTTAGGGAGTGGCGTAAATCCTTGCGGGATTTCAGATTGAGTTCTCACAATTTCGGGGATGGGAACATTTTTCACCTTATACATTTTTTTAATATCAGCCCATGTTGAGTTATTAAATATGAGTTCCTTTTTGAAGAATTCAGCAATGGCGTATTTTGTGACATCATCATGTGTGGGTCCAAGACCGCCGCTCATGATAACCACATCAAAGTTGTCCCAACATTTTCCGATAGTTTCCAGTATCATCTTATTCTCATCTTTGATGGTTAAAGAGGTTTCGAGCGGCAGGCCTGCAGTTGAGAGGTGTTCCCCAATAAAGCTCTCATTTGTGTTTATTGTTTTACCTATCAATATTTCATTGCCAATTGCGACATATATGATCTTTGCCATTTTTTGCTCCATAAATCCATTATTTTGTATTGTCCGAAGCTAAAGAGAACATCGTTCAAATTACTTGACATCGAGAGATTCGTCAATGATTTCTTTCATCAATATTAGTTTTCAGTAAAAAAAATGAAATAAATGCTTTCTTTGAAAGGAGCAACTATGATAACTAAGAGAAAAATTTTATTGCCCTTCATTATTTTTTCACTCCTGTTTGTTGTCTTCCTTCATGCACAAGAGACGAAGCCCCATGCAGAAGTTATGAATCTGCAGGGAGAAGTCATATTAAATCATGACCACCAGCTTTCACCCGCAGCAAAAGGTTCATTGCTTTATGATGGAGATATGATACTTACCAAAGAAAACTCTTTTGCGATCGTTAAATTTTCTGACAACGGTGCAATCTCAAAAGTATTTTCAAACAGCACTCTCACAATAAATTTGAGCCAGCGCGAGCAGAGCTTTATGAAGACACTCACCCTGGATGTCGGTAAGGTGTGGTCTGAAGTGACAAAGGGTAAAGGTGATTATTATATTCAAACACCAACCTCTGTTGCAGCGATCAAGGGAACTGGCTTTATGACAAATGTGGATGCCCAGACAGGTTTTACCACACTGCAGGTCTTCGAAGGCACAGTCGCATTCAGTAACGAATTCGGCAGTATTGAAGTGCCCGCAGGAAATCAGGGTTTCTCAAACGGTATAGATCCCCCATCCTTCCAGATGATGGAAAATGTTCAAGCGCCTGAATCGCTTATGGAAACAATAATACCCGAAGAGCCAAGAATAGAATCTCCGGAACAGCAATATCAGCAGCAGGAAAAACCGGAAGTAGAACTTCAATCTGTGGACGAGCCAAAAGAAGAAACCAAACCGGATAAACCAAAAGCTCCCAGAAAATCCATCATGCCTGGATCCCTCGGCATTGGTACAGTTACTATTGATGGTGTGACATATACAAGGATTCGGTTAATGCCGGAAGTGCCGATCTGGAAGTTTAAAATCGGATTTGATTTTGATATTCTTATAGACGGCGATGGCGGTATTAGAAAGAAGGATTGGGATAATTTCAATGCATATCTTAATAAAATAATGTATCTGGAATTTGCAAACAGGCATGACCCGCTTTATTTCCGACTCGGTGCATTTCCAAGCGTGAAATTCGGGCACGGACTCATCATGCGTGATTATACAAATATGCTGGACTATCCGGCAAAAAAACAACTTGGTGCAGAGGTCGCAGTCAACACAAAGACCTTTGGCTTAGGCGTGGATGTATTCTGCCCCAATGTTGACGAGCATAATATCTTTGCTGCGCGTGTGAAAGGCGTTCCTTTTGCAACAACAGGAATTCCGTTCCTAAATAACCTCGAAGTAGGGGTAACAGCAGTTACCGACCTTAACGAACTCGGCGGCTTGAAGGACAACGATAAGGACGGTTATCCGAACACCTTTGATGATTATCCTGACGATCCCCACTATTGGGCAGATACAGACGGAGACGGCTGGCCAGATCCTGCAAACGTAGATTCTGTCGGCAGTGTTACAATTGACCTCGATGCTGATAATAATAACGAGATCGATGTTAACCAAATAATACCTGGATGGAATAACCTGGCTGATTATCTAAAAAATGTGTATAAATTAGGCAAAAAAGAAAGTGTCACGATCATTGGTGCTGATTACACACTTCCGCTCGTAAATACAAAACTTTTCAAGCTGTATCATTATGGCGAACTGGCACAAATTCTTGATTACGGCACGGGGGCAGTATTCCCAGGATTTGGTGCTAAATTCCTCATCTTTGATGCAACACTTGATTACCGTTTCTTTGGTGAGGATTTCGAGCCGAATTTCTTCAATTATCTCTATAATAATGAACGAGCACTCGTTGTTGGAGATTCTATTGTGACCAAGCGAAGCACGCTTAAAGGCATTAATAAATCTCAGGGATGGCGCGGAGAACTTGTTTCTCATCTCTTCAATATTATTGATTTAACTGTTGCCTACGAAGATATTCATGGAAAAGACTATAATATGGGTAAGTCAATTCTTGGTGAAGTCCGATTGAATAAAACATTTATTCCCGGCTTGGATTATGCCTATGCCCGTTATTCCCAAACACAGGTAGAAAAATTTACGACATGGAAAAGCCCGAATGCAGTTATAGAAGCACAGATAGGCTATAAGATCACTCCCGTGACCCTCCTTGTTTGGGATTATAAAGTTTACTATATTGATAATGGCGGAGAGCTTGAAACAAAAAAGACATATAGTTTCGGGGTGCAGATAAAAATATAAATATATGAAGGTTTTAATTATTGGGAGTGGCGGCAGAGAGCATGCCATCGCATGGAAATGTGCACAGAGCAAAAAGGTGGACGCTATCTTTGTTGCGCCTGGAAATCCAGGCATGGATGACATTGCTCAATGTATCCAGTTGCAGGATACCGGAGAACTGATCCGATTTGTGGAATCAGAAGGAATTCAGCTCACAATTATTGGACCCGAACAACCACTTGCAGAAGGAATTGTTGACGAATTTATAAAAGAAGATCTTGCGGTAATTGGACCTTCAAAACTGGCTGCAGAGATCGAAGGCAGTAAAGTGTTTGCCAAAACCTTCATGAAAAAATATCGAATCCCAACTGCAGATTTTCAGGTTTTTGATGACATTGTATTTGCATTGACCCATATTCGGGAAAAAGAATTTCCTCTTGTCATCAAAGCAGACGGGCTTGCTGCAGGTAAGGGAGTGTTCATCTGCAATAATTATACCGAAGCAGAAACGAGTCTCAATCACATTATGCACCACAATATTTTTGGTAACTCTGGGTCACAAGTTGTTATCGAAGATTGCCTTCGGGGTGAGGAAGCCTCCCTCTTTGCATTTACGGATGGAAAGCATTTTGTCTCGACAATCCTTTCCCAGGATCATAAACAGCTCCTGGACGGAGATAAAGGACCCAATACCGGAGGCATGGGAGCATATGCACCTGCACGTTTCACGCCCGATCTGAAGAAACAGATCGATGATATGATCATTGCCCCTACCTTGAAGGGTATGCGAAAAGAAGGTAGAACCTTCAGGGGAGTGCTTTATACAGGTGTCATGCTCACAGAAAACGGTCCCAAAGTACTTGAATTTAATTGCCGGTTAGGCGATCCTGAAACACAAGTAATTCTTCCGCTTCTTGACAACGATCTCATTGATGTGTGTGAAGCTATCCTAAATGAATGCATCGACGAGGTCGTTTTGAAATGGAAAAATAAAAGTGCAGTAAATGTGGTTATTGCCTCAGGTGGGTACCCGTCCGTTTATGAAAAAGGGTATCCTATCACAGGACTCGATAAAGTTTCTAACGACACGCTCATATTTTTTTCCGGAGTAAAAAAAGAGAAAGATTCTTTACTTACCGATGGGGGGAGAGTGTTATCCCTGACAGCACTGGGAAATGATCTTCAAGATGCAAAGGAAAAGGTGTATAAAGAAGCAAAAAAAATCTCCTTCGCACACAGCTATTACAGAACAGACATTGCACAAAAGGGAATACTCAAATTATGAAAGAAGTAGTTCATTGATGAAGAAATTTTTAACGGCAATTCTTTTCTGTTTTTTATCATCTGCGTTATGGGGAACAAACAGCTTTGAGATAGAGAAGGTGACCGAAGATTATATCCAGGTTCATCTCAAGATAGATGAATACAATATTCCTCAAACATCGGACAGAACCACCGAAAGCCTTTCTTTACCAGATATTGAAACATATTTCCTAAACACAGAGGGCTTACCTAAGCTACCATTCATTTCAGAAAATATTGGAGTTCCACCAGAAGGAAAAGCGAGTGCAAGTATAATTTCCCAGCAATTTATTCTTCTACAAGGAGTATCTGTGCCGATCAACCATCCCTATAAAGATGAGGGCATACTTGTTCCCGATCAATCACGGCAGATCATTGAATTTCCTGTAAAAACATATTTTCCTGAACAAATCGTAGAAACTCAGGCAATTGGATATATGGGAAATAGACATCTCGGATCGTTCCGAATCTTTCCTATTCAATATAATCACTCACAAAAAACAGCGAAGCTCTATACCGACTTGGTAGTGCAGATCAATATCGCAGGTGATAAGACAAAGAATTACAGCCGGCACCCCAGTTATATAGACGGTTTTGCAGATAAGATGATTATCAATAACGAGTTCTCAAAAAACTGGCGCAAAGAAAAAGAACCCGAAGCAACATCATACAAAAGAGAGAGCGAGACAGAAATATCGAAATTCAAATTTGTTATAAATGAAAAAGGAATATACAAGATAAAATATAAGTATCTTAAAGACACTTTGCAAACCTGGATAGATTCACTTGAAACAGAATATGATGTGCTTCTGAAGATCGATGAGATCAACCCGAAATATCTCCAGCTTTATAATATGGGCGAACGCATTCCGGTATATTTTTATGGGCAGGACGATGAGTCGTTTGACGAGGATGATTATTTCGAATTTTATGCAGATATATCTCATGGTGAAGACTGCTTTTATAATCCTTTTTCCTGGGAAAATGTGTATTTTCTGAGTTATGAAGAGGGAGTACTCGGCACACGTCTTGCAGTAGAAGATGGCGGCTTGTACGAAACAAATCCTTACAGCTATCGGAAAGTGTATAATTTTGACACAGATGTTCATTTTGAAAATCAAAGTATTTACTCAAAACTAAGTCAGGTGACGCAAGTGCGCGAAGACCTCTGGTTCTGGCAGCAGATCAGTGCACCCAATATGACGAATTTTTCAATTAAATTATATAATCCTCTTCAAAGCAATGCAAGAAGTGCGGAAGTAGAGATTTGTTTCTTCGGGGAAACCTATGCGAGCGAGAATAATACCGGAGAGCACCACTCATTATCCTACATCAATTCTTCGCAGATTGGTTCTGAGTTTTGGTATGGGCAGAATGAGAAAATCATGACCGGCACGATGAGCAATGACAAGCTCAATAATGGCAGCAATCAAATTTATATTTCACTTCCGGGAGATACAGACGCATCGTATGATAGAATTCTCTTGGATTACATCAATATAAATTATTGGCGTGAATGCATTGCTCATAATGATATGCTGGAATTCAATAAGCCCACATCATTCTCGCCAGGTCTTATGCAATTCGAAATCAATGAATTCACTATTCCGGATATAGATGTATATAAACTGGGAGTGAGTAAATTTGAGAATCTCAGTATTGAGTCAGGATTGCCTGAAGGTGGTGCGCCTTATATACTCACATTTCAGGATCAGGTTTTGGACGACAAAACCCAATATATTGCGGTAAGCGATTCTCAGAAGCTTATACCCAAAGAAGTTTTCCCGGATTATCCAAGTAATATCAGAACACCAAATGAGCAAGCGGATTATCTTGTGATATCAAAGCGGGAATTTCTTGAGGAGGATATCTTTTATGATTTTGCTGCGCACTGGTATGATGAAAAAGAACTGGTTGTAAAAACCATCTCCACAGAAGCTATTTATGATGAGTTTAATTATGGACTGCGTTCTGATCAGGCAATCAAAGATTTTATTTCTTATGCGTATAATAATTGGCAGGAACCCGCGCCACAGTATGTTCTTTTACTCGGTGATGCATGTTATGACGAAAGACCGATTTCACCAAACAAAAAATATAGTATTGTACCTTCACATATGAGCTGGTCATACCATGTCGGCGCTACAGTTGATGATAACTGGTTTGTTTCCATAATCGGGGATGATGAGATTCCGGATCTCGCAATAGGCAGGATTCCCATCTGGGAAACAGGGCAGATATTACCGGCTTTTGCAAAAACTATCCAGTATAATACACAGCCAAACTTCAATGATAACTGGCGTAATCATGTGATGCTTATCGCTGGCGGTTCCGGTGTGTTTGAAGATCAGAGTCAACGCTTAAACGAGAAGTACATTCCCAAAAACTATCGTGTGTCGCGCATTTATGCACAATCCGATCATGATGATCCATATTGGGGCAGCACGACGAACATAAAAGACTATATTGACGATGGAACTGCGTTCATGCAGTTCATGGGGCACGGCGGGGGACAGATCTGGTCGGATCTTAATCTTATGAATCTTGGAGATATTTCTACGCTTTTTAATGATAATTATCCCATAATCAGCAGCTTGACCTGTTACACTTCAAACTTTGAATATCCTGGCACAAGCTGCCTCGGTGAAGCGTTTGTACTGGAAGCCGGTAAGGGAGCGATCGGTTTCTTCGGAGGAGCAGGCAAGGGATTTCTTGACCAGGATGAATATCTCGGGGCATATTTCCTACAGAGCATTTTCACGTTCGGCGAAAGAAATATTGCCACAATTTGCAATATTGCAAAAGCAGAATACGCACTCAAATATCCGTGGGATAGTGCGCACCTTGTTTTCTTACGTTCATTTAATTATTTGGGTGATCCTGCAATTGATATTGTTCTGCCATCACAGGAGCTTGCTACGAGCCTTGACAGCTATCAATTCGTCAAAGGGGACACGATCTCAATATTTATTAATAATGAAAGTTCTACACTTAATCGAGTTTCCTATTATATAACGGATGAAGAAGATCTTTTAAGAAATCCCTACAATCAGAGTGAGATGATACAGGTAGAATTGAATAATATTCAGAGAAAGTCATATACTCCAGCAGGTTATGAGTATATTATTGATACTTTGGAAACAGCTTCCGAGTTTTCACGCATAGTGAGAACATATGGTTACGATTCATATTCAGACTATGTGGGACATACTGAGTTTAGTGTTGGAAAAGCTGCAATATTTCACATGAAGCCTTTGCCGGGAATTCCAGCAATTGGAGACTCAATTTATATATCAGCAAAAGTATATGATAAAGCAGGAATAGATTCCGTTAATTGTATCTGGTGGAAATATAATTCTCCACAATATCATTATACTTCACCAATGGAAAAATCTGCAGGAGATACGCTGGGATACATCACAACTGAACCAATTGGTGTCTTTGATGCTGAAACAACTATTGAGTATCATATCGAAGTGATTGCTTCCGATGGTGACGTGACAACTTCCAACGAAGAATCTTTTGAGATATCGGGTCCAGACATTTCTATTGAAACCTATTCTATGAAATTTACTTCTGCCGGACCGGTTTTTGAAGTTGAGCTTTTCAATGTTGGTAAGTTGCCCACACCTCCAACGAAAATTATTCTCAAGGATAGTACATCAATTCTTGATACTCTGACGACAAATACAATAGAAGCGCTCGCCAAGGGAAAAGTGACCTTTAGCTGTGCTTTATCCCCATCTTTGTATAGTTTAACCGTTCATGCCAATCCGGATACTGCCTACCTTGAGCTGAATTATTATAATAATTATTCTACGAAAAATTTCGAGATCAATGCCTTTGCTGTATTACATGATACTCCCCAAGTCCACACCAGTCTCGACTCCAACTTTGTTGCTTCCTTTACATCAGGTGTGGTTGATCAGGATGCAATGTTTTACATCCAGCCCTCAGTTCTGGATATAACAACTCTGCCGTCAGACGTAGAGGCAATTCCATTATTTTCTGGTTCGGTAATGAGTTACACAATTGCTCCATTTGATTCTACTTGCCCGACCGAGGAGAAAAAATTCAAGAAGGATATTTCTTTATTGTTCAATTATTCGCGTACAGATACGACAGTGCAGGAACTCGCAAAACTGGGTAATTTCAAGCTCTACCGATATAATGAGGACATTAAATGCTGGTTCATGATCGGTGGTGATACGAATCTTGATGAAAAGAATGTTTCCTATGCTTATATATCAAAACCCGGTTTATATAGTTTGTTCAACAACAATGATACAACTGTGCCATCTATCGATGTCAATGTCGAAGGGCAGGAATTCACGAACGGCGGCTATGTAGATAATAATGCCCAGTTCTCATTTATTATTCAGGACAAAAACGGTGTTGATACCGATAAGATAAGAATATTCTTAAATGGCGAAGCAGTTGCCAACTATACTTTATCGACGAATAATATAAACTCCATCCCAGTAAAATACCAGATCGATGTTGATGCCGGTTCTTATACACTTATTGTATCCGCAACTGACGTGAATGGAAATTATCATGAGAAGGTAGTGAATTTCACTGTTCAAAAAGAATTCAATATTATACATATCGGCAATTATCCCAATCCGGTTTCTCTCGAAACAACCGATCCAAATAACGAAGGAAGAACCCGTTTTACCTACACTCTTACTGATGATGCTGATGAAGTAAAGATCGAGATATACACAGTTTCAGGACGACTGGTGAATGTGATAAAAGATATGCGCACAACCGTTGGCTACCACGAATATCCTCATGCGCTCAAGGGCTGGGAATGTGTTGACCGGGATGGACGTAAGCTAGCAAACGGCGTGTATTTCTATAAGATAATTGCTCAAAAAGGAAACAAGAAAATAGAACATATTAAAAAAATGGCGATCCTGCGATGATGAAAAAAACTATAATATTACTTCTGCTCATTTTGTTGCCGTTGTCCTTGTTTGCTGGACGATACGCAGGAGATTTTATTTTGCTAGGAAGCGGTGTGCGACCTCTTGGAATGGGAGGTGCTTTCTCCGCAGTTGCAGATAATGGGAGCGCTATTTATTGGAATGCATCGGGAATTGCCCAGATCACTGATATAGAAGCACAGTTCATGCACGCGTTTCTTTTTGATAATTTAGCCGCATATGATTTCTTTTCTTTCTGTATTCCACTGCCAGCGAGTACCACTATTGGCATCAGCTTCACACAGCTCTCTGTAGACAATATTCCATTTTATGATGAGAAATGGATCAAGAACTCGAATGTTTTTATTCGCTCATCCAATGTGGATCTACAACTTACAGGCATTCCAGACGGATATTTTACGAGCTCAGACCAATTATTTGAATTTGCTTTTGCAAAGAATTTCTCAAAAATTATAAATCTTGGCTGGGAATTATTTGATCTCCCGATTGATTATTATATCGGCGGGGTATTTAAATATATCAAGCGCGATGTGTATGAAAATATCGGTACAGGCATGGGGGGAGACTTCTCATTCATGGTGCGTACTGATTTTGGTATGCTGACAGAAGTTCCCTGGCTCGGGAAGATCAAAGTTGCTTTCAATCTGCAGGATATTGGAGGCACAAAGATCACATGGGATACGCGTTCCAAGCATGTTGATGAGATCGTTACCACGCCAAGATTTGGTCTTGCGCTTGATCAACCGCTTTCCTTTATTGATTCGAGAATGATCCTTGCTTTTGACTGGAGTGATGTGTATGAATATTCGAAAAATCTTGGGTTGGAATTTACATATAAAAATATTTTATCGGTACGATCTGGATTATATGAGCAGCATTTTACTGCAGGACTGGGATTTCGTTACAGACAGTTCATGATAAATTATGCTCTGATTACACATACTGATCTGGGAAATTCTCACAGGATAGGGATTACAGCGAATTTCTAAATCCTAATTTCTAATCAAAGTTTTACTAATTCTCTATTACAAATATTGAATAATATCTTCTGGTTTATGAATTTGAATTATTCCATCAATATTATGAGTCTTAAATCCCAGGATAGTCTTTCCAAAATCGAGGCAGTATGCAATTTCAGAAAGCGTTCCATATTTGCCGTCTATCGCAATGGCAAGATCACATGTTCGTGCAATGATCGAATTCCTTGCAGTTGATATTCCTGTGATAATAGGTATGGAAATGTAGGGATTAGCATCCTTTTTCTCAAAACCTGGTAGAATTCCAATCGTTGTACCACCATTTTCGAAAGCACCTTTTGCAACTGCTTCCATAACTCCGCTGAGTCCTCCGCATACAAGAATGCACTTATATTGAGCGATGAGCTTTCCAATCCGATACGCGAAATCATAAAAATTATTATCAATTGAATTTCCGCCGATTACAGCAATAAGCTTATGATTCATATTATACAAACACTAGAGAAACCAGAAACGCAGTTGTCAGAGAAATAAATGCAGGCCAAAATAATTTCTTATAAAAGCCCTTGAGATTTGAACCGAAAAATTCAAGCGATACGGATACGCAAGGATGTATGGGAGAAACAATATATCCCATGTAAGTCGAGAAGAACATAATTGCAAACAGGAGATAGGACATTGCATCAGTGCCGAAACGCGAGTAGAAAATGGGGAGGACTATTGCAAAAGGCATTTGGACTCTTCCTGTCACAAAACCAAGGAATGCTGCAATGAACACTATTGTGAAAGTCTTTGAAATAGCTATTTGGGCAATGATTGCAGATATATTCGAAGCTACAAATATGTTAAGAAAGAGAAACATCCCGATGATAATTAAAAAGTATTTAAGGGGTTTCATTTTTTTTATAACTGGGAACAGATCGAGAAATTTCATCTTTCCAAGCAGCATTGCAAGAATAAGACTAACAGAAACACCAATAATAAGAGGGATTTCTGTAAGAATGTTTGGAAAGAGGATCATCAATAATAGATGGATCAGCGGAGCTGCAAGAATAATCCCAATAGGAGTAAAGAGAGCTTTATAATTAAGGTATTTTTGTGTGGGAAGATTACCCCCGATCCCCTTCAGTAAGAATATCCAGCCGAGTACAATCATAAGCAGGAATCCCGGAATAAGAAACAATAATGCCTTATACAAGTATAAACCCGCCATCTTACTTGTAACAAGCAAAGCTCCAAGGGGATATATAAGTATCAGCGCATGGCGGAACCACACGTTGATGGCCGTGTATTGTTTGTCTGAAATATCTTCTCCTGCTCTCAGCAAGAGTGGAGCGGAAAGAAGAGCACCCCCGGGCATGGGCAACATTCCCAGAAATGCAGGTCCGAAAATTAAGAACAATTTACGCTTCAAACGAAGGTTCTTAAATAAGCCCTCCATTAGACCGGATCGTTCTAAAACACCACCTATGAGAGAGATAATCCCGACTGCAAGTCCAAGTAAAAGTATTGCAGGATCAAGCACAGTGCCTTTAATCTGATGAAAGATAACAATTGGTTTAAGATTTATAATTCCTAATATGAGCGCTCCTGCAATGAAACCGAGCCACAAGTTTTTTTTCGCGACAAGAATCATTACAAAAAGCGAAAAGAAAAATCCAAGCCAAATAAAAATGGGGGACACAGTAGAACTATACCTTTGATTTAAAGAATATACCGCGGAGTTTCTTCACTGCCTTAATACGCCCTTTTTCATGCAATGTATCAAGGTATTTGTTCAGTTCGGCAATGTGGATATCCAGAATTTCTGAAAGATCATCAGCGGTGCATGGACGCCGGGATATGGTAGAAAGAATGGCATCCTCGATCTTAAGATTGTACGATTTGACCTTCTCTCTTTTTTGATAATTACTAATTGTGACAATCGGTAAGTCTTCGAATTTGTTTTTGATTTTTATAAGAGTTTCCTTATCAGCCGGAATGACCCAATTTTCTGTGCCGGGTCTATCAAGTGAATTTAGTTGTATGAGATCTGGCCTGCTCTTTTTAAGCACAGCATGGAATTTTTTCATCTCATCATCAGTATCATTGATGCCGGGTATAATAAATATTTCCAGCCATATTTTTCCCGTATATTCTTTGCGGAAATCCATTAATCCCTGCAATACATCTTTTATGTTGATCCCTGGTGCGGGTCTGTTTATTTTTTTGTATATGTTCTCTGTAACTGCATCTAACGAGGGCATAATTACGTCTGCTAGCAAAAGTTCTTTACGAACCTCAGCATCAGAGAACAGAGAGCTGTTTGTGAGTACAGCGATCTTATACTGTGGATATTTTTGTTTGAGGAAGGAAATAATTTTTCCTAATCCGATATTCAAAGTAGGCTCACCCGAACCGGAAAAAGTTATATAATCAAGCGTTGGATTGGTTAAGAGAAAGGAGTCGAGTTCTGAAATGATTTCAGAAACAGGAATATATTCTTTGCGGGTTTTTGTAAGTTGTGTGGTTGCTCCGCATTCACAATACACACAATCGAATGAGCAGGTTTTAAAGGGTATAGGGTCAATTCCGAGTGACAATCCAAGCCGTCGGGATGGAACTGGTCCAAAGAGATGTTTGTATTTCATTTTACACGATGGAAATAAGAATTCCGGCAATTCCGCCAAACCCGAGTGAGTACAGGTAGTTTGATGCGATCGGGCATGCTCCGGAACGGCATCCGACAACTTTATACCAGATGAAACCTGCAAGCAGACCAAAAAGAAAGCCGAGAATTATCCTCACGGCTATAGGAAGACGAGTATGCTTTTTTTTAGTTGATTTATTTTCTTTTATCATAATAAGAGTGGGTGTGCACCGCACATTGAAATTCTATTCTGAGAGGTGATTTGTAGTTAGCTCAAGCCAAGATTACTCACGGCACATCAGACGAACTGCTTATTGCTGCTACCTTCCGGTCCTGACAAGATTCGCAGAGCCCGATTGCGTCAGACTTGACTCTCAACACCACTTGCATACCACACAGACAGACATCAAATCTCGCAGATTGGAATTCAGCCCTGCTATAGCGGATTGCAGGTTACAGGACACCGCTGGCTTCCCGCCTAGCACACCCTATATTTTATTTATTTCTTTTTATCTACTATGTTTTCCTGTGAAAGCGACTGGGTCTTTTTACGGATTGAAAGCTGCTCAAGCACAGAAAGTATATTATAAGTAAACCAGTAAAGAACTAGTCCGGCGGGGAGAGATTTGAAGATAAACACAAAGAAAATTGGCATTCCATACATCATGAATTTCTGAGTTTTAAGCTGCGCAAGCTGCTTTTCATCCATGTTCGGACTTGGTTTCTGGGACATCAGTTTTTGTTGAAAGAACATCGTGATACCCATAAGGATAGGTAAGATGTAAAGAGGATCAGGAATAGAGAGATCCTTCAACCAAAAGATAAAACCCGCGTGCCGGAGTTCAATGGTGGATTGAAGAACAGGATAAAGAGCAAAAAGGAATGGGAACTGTATGAGCAGGGGCAGACACCCGCCCAGGGGGCTCACACCATGTTCTTTATAAAGCTTCATTGTTTCTTGCTGAACTTTCTGTGGATTGCCTTTATACTTTGCCTGTACTTCTTTTAAGAGCGGTTGTACCTGCTGCATCTTCTGTGCGGAACTGAAGCTCTTATGGGTCAAAGGATAGAAAACAAACTTAATGATGATAGAAAGGATAATGATCGCTATGCCGTAATTTGGAATGAGAGAATAGATGAATTTCAATAATTTGAGGATCAATTTACTGATAGGACGAAGAAGCTTCCATCCAAAATTCATGGCATCTTCCAGTCCGATATTAAAAGCACGCAGTTCATCATAATCGACGGGACCGCAGTAAAATTGGAACGAATGATCAATGGAATTTCTTCCAACTTCAATTTGTGCATTTTCAAGAATTGAATTATTGTCTGTCGCTAAAAGAATTTCTCTTAATTTGACAGTTCTCTCCGGAATTAATGCAACCATAAAGTATTTTGATTTTATTGTTGTCCATGCAATATTGCCATATTGAGCAGCACCGGTTGAGGCTTTTTTCAGAGAGATCTTATTGATGTTATTATCAACATAGGAAACAACATCAATGTAGGTATTGAAACGCTTGTCTCCAGCCTGATCATAGTATATGCCTGCATCAAGCTGAATGTCGTATACATCGATAAAACCCATATCTTCAGCTTTAATTGTTATATTCACGGTGTAGTCATTATAAATGGAATATTGCTTCTCGAAAATCCTTATATTGTCTTTCTCAATAAAGAAAGTTACTGTGAACTCATCATGTTTATAGTCAAGGTTCTGTTTTCTGAAATTAATTGTATCACTGCTTGTATAAAATACGGTATTGAACATGCCTTTTTCTTTGATAAAGAGATTTACTGCCTCTTCCTGAGTTTCGTTTTTGATATTTTTCAGTACAACCTGTTTTATATTGCCGCCACGGTTTGTGAGAATTACTTTGATATCATTATTTTCAAGGACAATATCATTGTTCAAGGGGATGTCTGACGGGATATCTAATAAAGCAGAACCAATTTCAGTTTCTTCATCTTTAGGCGCAGGAGTTCTTGGTGTTTTTGCCGCCTGTTGCACATTTTCTACAGGAGATTGCTGTGCCTGAGGTGGTACAGGTTGTTTCCAAAAGAATTTGCTGCTCAAATAAAATACAACAAATATCAAAATAAGGGCAATGATTGTTTTTTTATCCATAATTTACTTATCCTTTAAGGTAGTGGATCAAATCCTCCTCTTGACCAGGGATTACACCTGAGAATTCGCCAGGAAGATAAATATACTGCTTTTAAAAAACCATATTTCAGAAATGCATTCTTTGCATAAGTGGAACAGGATGGGTAAAAGCGGCAGGAATCAGGGAAAATCGGGGAAATGATTTTTTGATAAATAGTTATTAAAAGTATGAAAAATTGATTTATAGTCTTATTCATGATTTCCAAGAATTCTTTCTAGATCATGATAAATTTTATCGCGGCCATGCTCATAAATACCCTGTTTGGTTATTATGAGATAGATATGATTAATACGAAAAAAATCAATATGAGTATGAGCATAATTCTTAATCCAGCGCTTGATCTTATTTCTTTTCACGGCATTTGCGACTTTCTTTGAAACAATAACGGCAAGCCCGAAATCGTTTCCTTTATTAACTGCGCATGAGATAAGGTCAAAATACTGAGTACGTGTTCGTGTACCATGCTTCTTGAGCTCATTAAATTCTGCTTGAGATGTAATTCTCTTCACGCGTCATTATATAGACAGTCTTTTGCGGCGTTTTGCACGACGTCGTTTAAATATTGCTCGACCATCTTTGGTTTTCATTCTTTTACGAAAACCATGAGAACTTTTCTTTGGTTTATTATGCGGCTGAAACGTTCTTTTCACAGCTAAACCTCCAGATGTACTTTAGAATGTGCAATTCTGAGAGCCCTGATTTGGTGTCAAGTTTTTGACGTCTCGAATTACATGTATTAGTAATGTAAGAAATTAATATTATTCGTAAAATTCTTTTCTTCTGTCCCGGAACAAGTGATTCTTCTCGGTGATCATTTTATTTTTTGCAGTTGTAGGATCTATATCGACAGCCATAAGTATTTCATCCGTTTCGTTTGCTTGGACTAAAATATTTCCATGTGGGTCAATTATCTGACTCATTCCTGTAAAAGTAAGTGCTTGATGAGCATTTCTTTCAGTTCCGATCCGATTGCATGTTATTGAATATACATGATTTTCAATGGATCGGGTTATCATAGCTTTTTGACAGAAAGGCAATACAAGATTTGCAGAGTGACAAATAATATCTGCACCCATAACTGACAGCGTGCGGGCTGATTCCGGGAATATCCAGTCGAAGCAAACCATCAGTCCGAGAAAAGTCTCACCATACTTTGTAATTTTAAAACCAGAATCTCCTGCCGAGAAAAGATCCTTTTCGTTTAAGAAAAGATGGATTTTCCGATAGATTGTTTGAGTGCCGGAAGGATCAACACAAATTTGGGAATTGTAATATCGCTCTCCGTCTTTTTCAAGAAAACCTGCAACTATAGCAGTATCTTCTCGCTTTGCAATATGTTTAAAGAAATCTGGAATTCTCCCGCTGGATGTCGAAGAAATGGGTTCCATTTCATGTTTGGATGTGAATAAATATCCGCTTGTGCAAAGTTCAGGAAGAACTAAAAGATCAGTACAGCAATTATTCACCATCCTAGAAATTTTCTCGAGGTTCTGTTTCTCGTGAAACAATTCTGGCTTACACTGGAGAAACCCTACACGCATCTTTATCCGCTGATTGAGAGATTATCAACAAGAATAGAGGGAGAGCCGGTTGCAGAAAGTTTAAATTTGAGATCATCTGCAACCCCAACTATGCGCTTCATCAGCTGAAAGAAGTTGCCGGATACAGTAAAATTGTGAATTGGATATTTTCTTTGTCCATCCTTGCAGTAAAAGCCCTGAGCACCCATTGAAAAATCTCCGGAAATCGTATTACAACCGCTGTGCATGCCCGACAACTGAACAATTTCCACACACTCTGGAAACATGGAATAAAGTGCTTTTTTAGATGTCGAACCGGATTTGATGAATAAATTTGAAGGTGAAATGTTGATAGAAGTTTTAAACGATCGGCTTGCGTTACCGGTCGAAGTAGTGCTATCTTTTAAAGCGGTCATTGTGTTGTGAAGAAAGGACTGCAATTTCCCGTCAGAAACCAAAACTGTTTTTTGAGAAGAATATCCTTCATCATCAAAGGGGCGTGTATTATAGCCACCAGAGAGCAATGCGTCGTCGATAATACTTACGATCGGGTTTGCAATATTCTGATCAAGCTGACCCTTCAGAAGAGATTGACCTTCCTGCACATTCTTTGCCGAAAAGATATTCCAGAATGTACTTAAAAGTGTTGCCGACATTTCATTGCTAAACAGGATTGGATAATTACCAGAATCTATCTCTCGAGCACCTATTAGTTCAAGCGCTTTTTGCACAGCCTCATTACTTATTTTAATGGGATTAATGTCATCAAAGTTTCGGGACATAGTATCAGACAAACCGGATTTTGTTTCATTATCATCTTTTGCAAGGCAAAACGAAAGACCATAGCACGCATTGGTTGAATATTCTTTGTTCAAACCGTTTGAATTCGCAATTTTGAAAAAAGATTCGTTATCACCGATAAGTGCATGAGGTACATTAATGATTCTTTTATCTAAGCCCAATGCAATCTTCTCAATTTCTTTCGCTTTTTTTATCTTGTTCTCAACCGGAATTTGCTCTATTTTATCGTTGTAAATATCGAGGTTTTGGTTGATAGAAGGATAGTTCTTCAAGATCACTTTTTCTTTATAATCAACGTTTCTTGCATTATCCTTAGCGCTTAATAGAGCCAAACTGAGAGATTCTTTATCTAATTTTTCTGAATATGAATAACCGGTACTGCCATCAATGATCACTCTTATTCCAAGACCAATTGAATCCGAGTAATTATACGCATCAATATCCTGACGGAATATCTTCACCGAAAAGGACTTAGATTTAGAAAGATACACATCATAATCTTTGATATCATGAGTTTTAGCGAGATCATGTATGTTCTGAAATTCTTTTTTAAACATCATTTCTCCTTTCGTCCACCGACAACAATCTCATCAACTTTGATTGTCGGCTGCCCCACACAAGTTGGTATACTTCCACTTTGAGAGCCGCACATACCCTCAGCAAGCTCAAGATCGTCGCTGACCATACTGATTTTATTAAGAATGTCTTTGCCATTACCTATCAATGTAGCGCCACGAACGGGTTTTGTAATCTTACCACCTTCAATAATATAACCTTCTCCCACCGAGAAATTGAAATCACCTGTTCCCGGCTGAACAGAACCACCCCCCATCTTTTTAGCGTATAATCCATACTCTATTGAAGATATCATATCATCAATTGTATCTGATCCAATATCAATGTACGTATTTCTCATGCGAGAGGTTGGCGCGAATTTGTAAGATTGCCTTCTCCCACTTCCAGTTGAAGGAATACCAATTTTCATACCACCAAGTTTGTCGATCATAAATGACTTGAGTATACCCTTATCTATGAGAACTGTCCTTTGTGTTGTATTACCCTCGTCATCAATAGTTGTGGATCCCCATCTGTTTGGCATTGTCCCATCATCAATTGCGGTAACACACGGATTTGCAATTTGAGTATTCAGCTTATCCGCAAACACTGAAGCACCCTTTGCAACAGATGTTGTTTCAAGAGAATGTCCGCATGCCTCGTGGAATATGACACCGCCAAATGCATTTCCGATAATAACAGGAAATTTACCGCTTGGAGCATACTCAGCGAGAAGCATTTTTACAGCTCTTTCTGCAGTCGTTCTCCCAAGTTCTTCAGGATCTAGGTTCTTGAAGAATTCATAACCCATGAGAGCTCCGGGACCTTCTGAACCAGTTTGCATCTGGTTATCCTTGTGAGCAATAGAGCTGACATATACGCGAGCATACGTTCTCTGATCAGGAGTTGATAAACCTTCACTATTCGCTATCAGGACATTCTGAACTTTTTCCATATAAGTGATACTCACTTGAGAGATATACTCTGAGAAATTTCTGGAAGCAGCATCAATTAAATGAACAAAAGCGACTTTATCATTATTGGGTATAGAGTTGAATTGCGTGATAATCTTATGTGGGGAATCAAATACTGTTTTAATAAGGTTAACTACTTGAAGGGATTTATCACCGATTTCAGCTTTACTCACGACTTCTGCTGCTTTGAGAAGACCTTTTTCTGAGACATCATTTGTATAAGCATAGATCGCCTTGTGTCCATAAAAAACTCTTATGCCAGCACCACAATCATTTCCGGTAATAGATTTTACTATCATACTATCAAGCAGTTGCATCGTCGAACTTGTAGAATCTTCGAAGAACAGTTCGGAAAAATCAGCACCATTTGAAAGCGCTTTTTGAAGAACGCGTTCAATTATTGAATCTTTAATCATGTGACCTCCATGACGTTACTCAGGCTTAAAATATGTTCAGTGATGTCAAGAAAGTGTAGAAAATTTTGACAACAAATTTCAATAATAAATAAGCTCATATGTTGAGGTAGCTATGTTTATTATTAATATTAAAAGTAATTTCAGCGCCGCACACAATCTTGTGGGCTATAAAGGCGACTGCGCAAAAGTGCATGGACACAACTGGAACGTGCGTCTTGCATTGAGATGTAATAAAATTGATGAAGTTGGAATGACCATAGATTTCAAAATACTGAAAAATGATTTCAATAAATTATTGGAAGAATTTGATCATGAAAATTTGAATACGCTTGAATGCTTCGATAATTGCAATCCCACTTCTGAATCAATTGCACAAAAACTATACGAGAAAGCTCAATTGGTTTTTAATAATGAAAGCACATCTGTGTTTGAAATAGAAGTAAGTGAATCAGAAAAATATTCTGTAATATATAGACCAGATGAAAATTAGCGATTCAAAATTTGTCCAAAGCGCTTATAAATTCACAGATCTCTCGAATAGTGAATTTCCTGAAATTGCCTTTATTGGTCGTTCCAATGTGGGTAAATCATCCTTGATAAACACGTTGCTTCAAAGAAAAAATATTGCTCAAATTAGCAAGAAACCGGGGAAAACCCGCACGATAAACATTTTTGAGGTGTCGTGTAAATGTAATGATCAAAAAGAGAAAATGAATTTTGCGGATCTTCCTGGATACGGATATGCAAAAATATCAGAGAAAACCCAGCAGGCATGGAAAGTACTTATCGAAGATTACATTTCAAAGAGGAGAAATCTTTGTGGTTTAATATTGATTGTGGATATAAGGCACAATGCAGATAAAAAGGATATTGATGCAAAGGACTGGATTACTTCTCATATGATAGAAATGTTGGTAGTTCCCACAAAAGCTGATAAATTAAGCAAGTCACAAGCAGCCATAAAGATAAGGATGTTAAAGGATCAATTTTTATTGTCGCCAAATCAAGATATTATTGGATTCTCTTCGAAAACAAGGTTTGGAAGAGAAAAAATTTTGGAATGGATTGAACAGCTCATTTCGTCTGTTAAGAACGGAGATGATATATGTTAGAAAAAGTACAGAATCCAGAAGCAATTAAAAAATTGGATCTGTTAGAATTGAAACAATTATGCAAAGATGTACGGCATAGAATAATTGAAGTAACCTCAAAAACTGGCGGACATCTTGCCCCAAGTCTTGGTGTAGTGGAACTCACAGTGGCACTGCTCAATGTATTTGACCCATTAAAGAATAGAATTATATGGGATGTTGGGCACCAATCATATGCATACAAAATTTTAACCGAAAGAAATGAAAAATTTGATGATTTACGACAATACAGGGGAATAAGTGGTTTTAATTCCATTTCAGAGAGCAAGTATGACGCCTTCGGCGTGGGACATAGCAGCACATCACTCTCTGCTGCTCTTGGGATTTCAATAGCAAAAGAGCACAAACAAAAACCCGATAAGACAATTGTCGTTATTGGAGACGGAGCACTCACTGCAGGTGAAGCATACGAAGGATTGAATAATATTGGTGGTCTTAAAAAAGATATTATTGTAATTCTTAATGATAATTCGATGTCTATATCAAAAAATGTAGGTGGGATGCATCACTATCTCGCAAATGTGCTTTCAGGAAGGCATTATAACCGTATCAAAAATGACGTTTGGGACATGGTGCAGACGTTGCCAAGGGGTGTAAAAAATAAAATTATTACTGGTGCTCGAAGATTTGAAGAAAGCATCCTGAATATGATCATACCCAATAGTCTTTTTGAAGATCTTGGATTCAGATATATAGGCCCAATTAACGGTCATGATCTCCCGACTGCTATTAAAATACTCAAACAAGTTCGGAATAATATTAGTGAACCTGTACTTTTGCACGTCATCACTAAAAAGGGAAAGGGCTACGAGTTTGCAGAAAAAGATGCGACAAAATTTCACGGTATTTCATCTTTTAATAATATTACGGGTGAAATAAATAAGAAAAGGGCAAAATACCCGAAACCTTCATATTCAAAGCTTTTTGGAGACACGCTCACAGAAATTGCCCAGAATGACAAAGATGTGGTTGCAATTACTGCTGCTATGTGTGACGGGACAGGACTTAATGAATTCAGGAACAAATTTTCTGATAGATTCTATGATGTCGGAATCGCAGAGCAGCATGCTGTGACATTTGCTGCAGGAATAGCCTCAGAGGGGTTGAAACCTTATGTGGCAATATATTCCACTTTTCTTCAGCGCGCTTTTGACCAGATCATCCATGATGTAGCTCTTCAAAAATTACCTGTTAGATTCGCAATCGATAGAGGTGGACTTGTGGGAGAAGATGGTCCAACTCACCACGGTGCCTTCGACCTTTCTTACTTAAGGTGCATTCCCAATATGGTTATCATGGCTCCAAAAGATGGAGATGAACTTAAAAGAATGCTTTTATTTATGAATAAATATGACAAAGGTCCGATTACAGTCCGATATCCTCGGGGCGTAATTGACGATTACGATCTAAAAAAAGAGAGAATTCGATTGGGTAAATTTGAAGTAGTATATGAGGGACAAAAAACAGCTATCATATGTGCAGGCACAAGTTTCAAAATTGGATATGAAGTTTATCAAAAGCTAAAGATGAAAAATATTAATCCATTCCTGATAAATGCTCGATTTATCAAACCAATTGATGAGGATGTATTAAAAGAACTATACAAAAAGAAAATAAAGAATATCATCACAATCGAGGAAAATGCCCTTTATGGGGGTTTCGGTACTGCAATTCTGGAAAAATGCAATGAATTGAAAACTAATTTTAACATTAACCGTTTTGGGCTCCCCGATGAATTTGTCACTTATGGCAATGCAGATATTTTAAGAAAAAAGATTGGGTTGACAGTTAAAGATATTTATTCATTAATACTTAATCTATGACCCATCACAATGACACTATTGTAGCAGTTTCTACCCCTCCGGGCATTGGCGGTATATCTGTTATAAGAATAAGCGGGGCAGAATGTTTTGCAATTCTTGAAAAGGTATTTATTTCTCAGATCTCTGTTACAGAGTTGAAATCTCATCATATTTATTATGGCAAGATTTATAGTGAAAATCTATTAATAGATGAAGTACTTGTTTCAGTTTTCAAAAATCCAAACAGCTTCACGGGTGAAGATGTTGTTGAAATAAGCTGCCATGGGGGAGCATTTGTGACACAGAGTGTTCTCCAGACCATCTTGAAAAACGGTGCGAGACATGCAGAAAAGGGAGAATTTACAAAAAGGGCATTTCTCAATGGTAAGATGGACCTCACAGAAGCAGAGGCTGTCATAGATCTAATTCACGCATCAACGAAACACTCTTTAGAATCCGCGATATATCAACTTGAAGGAAAATTGTATAATTCAATCAATCAGATCTTGAAGGATATAACTTCAGTGCGATCAGAAATAGAATTGGATATTGATTTTTCAGATCAAGGATTGGAACATAAGAAATACCAGGATTATCTCTCTATTTTATTGGAAATTAAATCAAGAATCGAAAAGCTGATCACATCAGCAAAAGAGGGGCTTATACTTCATGATGGGTTTCGGGTAGTTATTGCTGGACCACCAAATGCAGGCAAATCAAGCGTATTCAATAGAATTATTGAAAACGAAAGAGCAATCGTGACGGATGTTCCTGGCACAACGAGAGATTACATTGAAGAGGACATTGCACTTGAAGGATATTTAGTGAAGCTTTTTGATACTGCCGGATTAAGAGAAAAACCAGAAAAAATAGAGCAATTCGGTATAGAGAAGGCATATAAGATTTTGAAAGACGCACATCTTATTTTGTGGATCGAGGATTGTTCTGTTTCACGAGAAACATCTCTGCCCAATTTTGAGGGAATAGAAACAATATCTGTGCTTAATAAGTCAGATCTGATAAGAAAAGGCAATGCAGTAAGCTCAGATTCAATTTTTGTTTCAGCTAAAACAGGAAGCGGAATTGAAGAGTTAAAGAAAATGATTGTAGATAATATTGATGTAAGCGGAGAAGATCTCGCTGATGGATTGATTACTAACTCACGACAGCTTGGTGCTGCAGAAAAAAGTCTGAGCGCATTAACTCAGGCAGTTGAAACTACAAAATCGAAAAGAGGTCTCGAGTTCATTGCTTTTGATCTTCATGAAGCAAGTGAATATCTAGAGGAAATAATAGGGAAAATCAGCAATGAGGATATTATAAATTCAATATTTGATCGCTTCTGCGTAGGAAAGTGAAGAATTTATAATTGAAGAACTTCTCTCACCTTTTCCACGAGAGAATCAGGCGAGAATGGTTTTTGAATAAAGTTAGTACCCGGTTCCAGAACTCCTCTATTTCGCATCTCCTCACCAGTATAGCCAGACATGAAAAGAATTTTAAGCTGTGGTTTTTCAACCATGATTCTTTCAGCTAATTCTCTCCCATTCATCTCAGGCATGATGACATCTGTCAGCATAAGGTCGATCTGATCTGTATACTCTTTTGAAACCTCAAGTGCATTTAACCCATTATTTGCAGTAATAACCTTGAATCCTTCATCTTCTAATATTTCCGTAACAAGGTCTTGAACCATCTCTTGATCTTCGACAAGGAGTATGGTGTATTGCTTGTCAATTGAAGTTTGTTTAACTGGTTCAGCCTCAGGTTTTTGGGGTTCAATAATCTGTTCTTCGACATGTTCACATCGAGGGAAATATATTTTGAAAGTTGTACCTTCACCAAGTTCGCTTTCAACCTCAATCCCGCCATCTCCCTGCTTGATGATACCATAAACAGTGGCGAGGCCAAGCCCGGTTCCTTTACCCACCTCTTTTGTTGTAAAGAAAGGCTCAAATATCCTAGAAATCGTTTCTTTACTCATTCCAGTTCCGGTATCACATACTTCAATTATTGCATATTCTCCAGGGCTAAGCGGTTCGATTTCCCCTATAACATCATTCTCATGAATTTCTGAAGATAGAGTTCTTATCGTAAGTTTGCCGCCATTTTGTATGGCATCTCTTGCATTCACTGCCATGTTCATAAGAATTTGGTCGATCTGATTACTGTCAGCTTTGATAAATATATCGTCAGCAAATTCGGTATTTAGAACTATGTCTTCACCAATCAAGCGTTGCAGCATATCTCGAACATCATCAATTGCTTTGTTGAGATTGAGTATCTTTGGTTCAATTATTTGCTGCCTGCTGAAAGTAAGAAGCTGCCCTGTCAAAGATGCAGCCCTGCCGCCGGCTTTACGTATTTCTTTGAGATCATTATATATAGGATTTGATTCATCTAACTTGCGAAGAAGAAGGTCACAACGACCATTGATCGCTGTAAGAAGATTGTTGAAATCATGTGCAATTCCACCTGCAAGACGCCCAATAGTGTCCATCTTTTGTGTTTGCCGAAGCTTTTCTTCACTGTCCTTCAATTCCTGCTCGAGTTTTTTGGATTCAGTAATGTCTTCACATATGGTCACAACTGCAATTGGCAGACCCTCAGCATTTCTAACGATATCAGAAACAAGACGTACAGGAAAAGAATCTCCATTTTGTTTAATGTTAGTACTTTCGCGAATCATTCCTTTCCATTTCATTACCTGATCAATTACCCATGGCTGCAATTTCTTTGTTGTGGCAAAAATGCGTACATCTTTACCAAGTAATTCATTGGGTTCCCATCCATGCATATGTGCATCAGCCGGATTTGTATATATTATCTCACCCTTTGTATTGGAGATAGTAACCCCAAGCTTCATGGTCTCTATAGCTTTTTTTAACTGGAGATATTCATCATCCGTACTGACAAATGGAGGTTGATTAATTTCACTCATTGATAACCTTTAAATTATAATTTTGAAAAAAAGAACAAAAGTTATACTATTTGAAGTATATAATTTTTCCAAACGAGCTCAAGCCTTTTGTCTCAATTTTATAGAAATATATTCCTGCCGGAATTGATGTCCCATTTAGATATTTTCCTGTCCAGCTTAAAATATTTGAGTTGTTGAAATCGTTATATGTAAATTTTCTTATCAAATGACCCCGGACATCATAAATTTCAAGATGCTCAATTTTATCATGTAGTGATGAGAAATCAAATGTAATTTTATCATTAAATGGATTGGGGTATGGCGAGAGCAATAGCAGGTTGATATCAGGCGTGTTAACTCCCGTAGGAAAAGCTGTAAGATCATGAGGATTAAAAGGATCACCAAGTGTGGTGTTGTCTTCAAAAGTAATTGTTTCTATGCAATTATATAAAGAATCTGATGTCTCGTGATAAATTTTAAAAGAGATTATTTCACCATTATCGTTGCCGACAATAGTAAAGTACCAATAACCATCCCAATATGGTGGATTCGCAGCTTGCCATAATGCGATTGAGCGACAGTCTGATTCTCCGCCCGGACCAAAAGCACCAGCAGCATTTTGATCCACCCCACCTTCAAAAGAGATTCCGTTATAGGTTATGCGCGCCATTACTATCATGGAATACTGAGTGCCGGGAATGATTTGCCAATCTGGCGGATTAGCTCTATAGATTGCTTTATTTTGCGATTTGATCTCTGAACTTGATGGATATATAAGCTCGTCAGAAGAGGTCATTTTAATCTTATAGCCCACATTAGGCTCCATGAGAGTAAGATTACCAACCCATGCACTAGGTGGCTCATAGTATGTTGCAGACTGAGTTTGATTCTTGATCTGAAAAACATGAGGGGTGATTCCTTGAAGGGCATATTCTACAGGTAAAGCTTCTTGAGGATAATATGCAATCCAATTCCAATTCTCAGTTAAAGGAATAGGTGTAAAAGTCTCAACCGGCATACCTGAAACAGAGAATGAATCAACAGTATTGTTCATAGAAAGAAGATAGGCACTATCAACAGTAATATTTGTGAGATTTCCCACCCATGTGCCGGGAGGTTCATAGTATGTTGCAGACTGAGTTTGATTCTTGATTTGATAGATATCTGCACCTAATTGGGAGAAAACCGAGTCTAATGAAGAGTTTTTCGGATAAATATTAAAAGAAATCCAGTTCCAGTTTTCAGTTAATTGAAAAATCTGCTCATATCCTACAGAGAGTTGAAAAGGATTGTCAGGGCTCCCAATCGTTTCATTATTTTGAAAAACAACTGTCGGGAGGCACGTGTAAATTGAAGCAGTATTCTCGTCATAAACGTTGAAAAATATCTCTTCACCATTTATGTCACCCAAGATATTAAGATACCAATAGCCATCCCAGTATGGCGGATTAGGAATTTCCCAGGAGCCGATTGCGCGGCAATCATCATTTCCACCCGGACCAAATGCTGCGATCAAATTATTGCTCATCCCGGAGAGTTCATTTCCATTAACATCAACTTCACCCATTACGACCATACTGTATTGGGTGCCCGTGATCTGTTCCCAATCAATTAATGTTGCGTTAGTACTATCTGTAACCAGGTTTTCATGGACAATGATATCATACAATATGACAGTTGTATGTCCAGCAAGTGTGAAAGCCAAATCATAGACCCCCGGAGGAAGCATAAGCTGATAATATCCATCAGCGTCTGGAGACGTAGAAATTGCGCCAAATGAAATCTGTACTTCTTCAATATTACCCACAGGAGGTGTGTTAGTGATCAGAGTTACTTTACCGGCAATAGACCCCATTTCTGCTGTTATTAAGTATGGATTTTCAGGAGAACCATACGTTTGACCATCCTGAAAGACAAGCTCTTCATTGCAGTTATATACAGTATCAGTTACGGAATCATATATTTTGAAATGAATCTCATCACCATTTGTGTTTCCCACAATAGTGAAATACCAATAGCCATCCCAATAAGGGGGATTGTCCGGCTGCCACATTGCCAATGATCTACAATCTGATTCTCCACCAGGACCGAATGCCGCAGCAATATTAATCGAATCTATACCTGTAAAAGGTTCATCATACAAATAAATATCACCCAAAACAACCATTGAGTATTGAGTGCCTTGAACTGGATGCCAGTCTGGGGGTGTGGCTAAAAGTATTGATACATCAAGAGTGAGGAGTATGAGAATAATAAGGACTTTTCTTTTCATGATTGTCCATTAAAAAAAGAGGGAAGGAAGTATGAGCTTCCTTCCCTATTAATATTTATTGCACCATAAGCATCTTTCTTACAACAGAAGATGTGCCGGTCGTTAGTTTATAGAAATAAATTCCGTTTGAAAGACGATTGCCCGTGTCGGATAAACCATCCCAGATAAGCGTATATTCACCCGGATTCTGATTGGTAGAAACAAGAGTTTTGATTTTCTGACCAAGGATGTTATAGATAGTGAGTTCAACATGTGAAGATTCAGGAATATAATATCGAATTGATGTGGAATGATTGAACGGATTAGGCTGGTTTCGATACAGTTGCATCATATTATCTGGATGCTGAATTTGCTCTAGGGTAATATCAATAGGATCGCCAATTTTTCCAAGAATGACATCATTTTGGAAGCTAATATTTTGACTTCCGATTAAATATTCACCGGTATCACTGTTGATTGCTTCAAAATGAAGTGTCTGAGCTTCACCGCCTACAACCGTAAAGTACCAGCTATCGTTTTGATAAGATCCAATTGAATGGCATTTACCCTGTTCGTCAAAAACTCCGATTGATAGTGATGAAGGATTATCGATGCCGACAACATCAACGATTACGATCATATTCTTGTCAAATCCAGTAAGAACTTTCCAGGCGAGAGGATTTGATTCGTTAGAAGTTGGCAAATCATTCTTTGTAACAGCTGCAATTGGATAGGTAAGTGTATCGGCAGCTCCCATGTTTATCTTGTAACTCACTCCCGGCTGCATAGCCAGAAGATCTCCAGTCCAGATACCATTGACATATATTGCGGACTTTGACTGCGTTTTCACAGCAATAACACTACTGCCGAGACTCGCAAGCGCTTCATCAAGAGTCAGTTCTGCATTTGGATAATACCCGACCCAGTTCCAGTTGTAAGCCAGAGTTGAGTCGTATTCCAACGGGAGATAGTGTGTTTCAGGATTTATCAGATATCCTGTCACAGTAAAAGGATCAAGAGGATTCAACATATTAAGAAGATATCCGTCCCCATCAGTAATATCGGAGAGGGTACCCACCCAGATACCGGGAGGATCGGTGTAAGTAGCAGATTCTGTCTGATCTTTTATCTGGAAACCATCGCTTCCAAGAGGGGCAAGAACCGCATCAATAGAAACATCTGCAGGATGAACATTAAAAGAAATCCAATTCCATTCAGCATTAAGAGAGAAATCTTGATCCACATCATTCTGTGCCACTACATCAAGCGGTACAATCGTGCAATCCTCAAAGATAATAGTCTCATAACAATCATATATACTGTCGGTAACAGTATCATACATCATGAAGCTGATAGTATCTGTTCCAGAGTTATTATTACTTACCATTGTAAGATACCAGTATCCGTCAAGATCATAATAGCCTTCCCAAAGAGGATGATTGCCTTCTTGCCAGGTAGCAATTCCACGGCAATCTGATGTTCCTCCAGATCCAAATGCGCCAACCTGATTGCTTCCGGTTTTTATTAGATATTCACCATCCAATGATGTCGTGGCATATGCAATCATTGTGTATTGCGTACCCGGGATCACTTCCCAGTTTAAAAGAGTTATATAAACAGTCGTGGTGTCATTTGCAATTACCTCTACATCATAGATCGTGACGGTCGTATAATCATCTAGAGATGCAGTAACATCATATGTTCCATTTTCGAGAAGTATCTCATAATATCCTGTTGGATCGGGATTAACAGACGCAGTATCTGAGACAACTTGAACGTCTGTGACAACACCTGCACCATCTTTAAGAGTAATAGTACCAGAAATCCACCCATCATATTTAATGAGAAGAAGGAAGAAATTTATATTGGTCGTCTGGTTTCCGGACACCACAACCACATCAGTAATTGTTGAATCTTGATATCCGGCTTTCGTAGCCGCAACGTCATAGGTACCTTGAGGTAACTCTAGCAAGTATTCATAGTACATAACAAGTCCAGAATAAGGGTCATAGACCGGATAAGGATGTGTGCTTTCGCCACCGGCACTTACTAATACTTCTGCCGGATCTCCCAATCCCTCAAGATCAACTTGTCCAACAATTTCACCCGGCAAGATTTCATTCAATGTAATGTCTGTACCTGTAGTTACCTGACCAAGATTCACAATAACTCCTGTGACAGGATCCGCAGAGTAGCCCTCTAAGATTGCTGTTACTGTATATGTACCAGGTGCCAGATTGATAAGATATTCACCAGCCGCATCAGGATTAACAGTGATTCCACCTGCGCTTACGTCAACGTTTTGTACATTTCCAGTTCCACCCTGAAGAGTAATTGTTCCGCTAATACCAGATTGGAGGTAAGGCAACGCACCCATATCAGCACGAGTGCCGTCAGGGTCAGGTGGAGAAGCGGGATCGCCAGTATTGATACAAGGAGATTTTGTTACATCCTGAACAGGAAAATTCGCCCACGTTATTTGGTAGTCATCATTTGCAGGATCTGCAAACAGAGGATCAATCGCAATACATCCAGTCCCAAAATATGTCTGTCCTGTTCCGTTCATAATGTCTGAATAAGTAGCCGATAGGCTACTGCCAGATTCAACACTGATTCCATTTGTTGCATTATTCCATATTATACAATTAAGAATGGTAACGTCAGAATTGTAGAGGACTGCGAGTGCAGACCCGCTCTGGAATGCAAGGTTGTTGCTGAAAGTTGTATTTTGAATAAAGGGAGCAGAATTGTTATAACAGGAAATTCCAGCACCATTCCACTGCGTTGTGTTGCTGTAGATTTGAGACCATGAGAGCGTAGGGCTGGAGTTGAAGCAATTTATACCACCGCCATCATAAGTTGCAGTATTATTCGAGATGATCACTTCATTAAGCACAGGATCGGAGTTGTAGAGATAAATACCTCCACCAGCACCACTTGCAGTATTGTCTGAAATAATTACGCCATCTATGACAACATCGGAACCTGATAGATAGATACCACCGCCATTGCTGAGTGCCGAATTATCGAATAATATCGAGCTCTGAATGAGGACATCAGATGAGTTTAAGCAATAGACCGCGCCACCACGATAATCAGGGGACGTTCCCGTTGCTTTTCCGTCTTCTATTGTGCAAAAAACAACTTTTGAACTATCCTGCCCATTTGTGTTCGTGTCAATGAATCGCAATCCATGCCAACCAGTTGCGGGTGTTTGGGCAGCGAAAGTAATCATGTTTCCGACTGAACCTTCTGCGAGCAGACGCCCATAAATAATGAACTTATAGTGTCCGGAAAATCCAACAGCCACACCAGGATCGATCGTTAATTGATCACCGGATATGATCTGTATCTCTCCATCAATAATGTATGGACTTCCTGCTACATTCCATGTGCCGCTTACATTACCGGCAGGTATATGGGTTTGAGCTGCAAGAAATGAGACCAAAAGGAAGGTCATACTAACGAATAAAATTAATTTTTTCATCGCATCCTCCAGGATATTTTTTATAAACATTTAAGGGCTAATTTGTACGATCTTCATACCCTCATTATCGATAAGCAGTTCATAACTGCCAAAATGAGTTAGTGAAGAAGGTTCTGTGGTCATTACATAATAACCGAGAATAAATGGATCTATAATTGAAGAAATATCAATTGTGATCAAGCCAATTTCGGAATCAGAAACATATGCATAGGAGTTAGTTACGTGAACTCCATTAACAAATCCATCAGTTTCTACCTCTGCTGTGTATGCAGGAGATGAAGGATTTGAGACATCAAGAATCAAGAGACCATCCTCGCTGTTTGCAATAAAAGCGTAGTTATTTTGAACAAAAATATCTTTCGCACCCGAAGTTGTATACGTGGAACTCAGGGTAGGATTATAGGGATCTGAGATATCAAAAATTGCTATTCCATCTAAGCCCTGTGCAACATACGCGTGAGTTCCATCAACATAAATACTTTGAGCGTGACCGCCTGTTGTAATATTTGTCACGGAATCAGGTGTTGAATTTGAAATGAAGAAAACGGTCAAACCATTGTCACCATCAGCTATGTACGCAAAATCTCCGACTACTTCAATATCGTATGGGATGCCGGAAGTAGAGCTGCTTCCTGATAATTGAGGATTCAATGGGTTTGTGATATCAACCGTTGATATGATACCCGGAGCAGTACTGCCGCTATGACTTGTTACATATAAAAAATTGTCCTCTACGTCAGAAGAAAGAACGCGGTCCTCAAAATCAAACATCGTATGCACAATATCAGGATTTTCAGGATTCCCAAAATATATAATCTGCAAGCCTTCATAATTGTCCGGAACATAGGCATACCAGCCGGACGTGATAATATCCTGAGCAATACCTGGGGTGTTTACAAAACCGATGAGATCAAGAAGGACATTGGTCTGAGCTTCTTCGCTGTTTGCAGAAGTATAAATGCCGGAATATGCATTCACACGATAAGAGAATGTGCCGCATGGTTCTGTGATGTTGTCAATAAAGGAAATTGTGTTGCTATCGACCGTTGCATAATTGGTCACCCAATCTGTACCGCCGATCTTTTTATCAATATTAAAACCGACCTCTCCTTCACTGTTATCCTGCCATGTGAGTTTTATCTTGTTTTGATCGAGTTTCTGCAATGCAAGATTCGATGGGGCTAAAAGCGTAGGCACGATAGAATTTTCGATTGATGAAGATGTCGTTGTGCCGACAAATGCTGAAACACGATAGAAGACCTCCTCAAAAAGATTAACGTCATCTATAAAAGAAGTAGCGCTCGCATTGAGAGTTCTGTATTTGCTTGTCCAGTTGCCTGTGCCTATTTTTTTATCAATATAAAAACCCTCATCACCAATACAATGGTCTTTCCAGCTTACTTCAACACGCGATTGCGTTTTCTGTTCGATGATGAGATCGGTAGGATCACAATAGGTGGACATGTAAGCAACGACTTTTGAATAGGGAGAGGATTCATCAGTTGATTTATTGAGAAATTTTATCTTATATGCGTACACAAGACTGTCGTTTGTGGGAATGTTATCAAGATAAGTGAAAAATTGAGTTGAAATATTTTGATAACTATCGTTCCAGCTTCCTGTACCGACTCTTTTACCGATCACAAAATAGAGCGTATCAGAATCTGCATGATCAGGAATTTGATATGTCCAAGTAATTTCGACTCTACCCTCATCTGTTTTTTTGATCTTGAGGTTTGAAGGTGCATCAGAGAGATCGGGATCGGTCAAAGTGAGGTCACAGCTTGCAAGGAATAAGAAAATACCCGCAAAGAGAAGCAGCACGAGCAGGAGGGCGGATTTATTTGTTCTTTTTATCATCATTATCCTCATCATTATTAAAAAGGTTTGACGCATCTTGGTTCTTTATACGATGTTCCTCGATCTGTTGCTGCGTGGATAAGGCTTCTTTCTTACGGTCGTTGATAGGTTTAGAGATTTCCGCTTTAATAATAACAATCATTTCTCGCACATTCGTCTCATACCTGTTTGATCCAGTAAGATAACGTATGCCAAGCACCCACCAGGGAAGATCTTTCAAGATTGGGATGCCAACCCGCGTCACAGTTTCGTCTGTATCGTATAAGCCACCGATAACTGTTTCCTCTCCATCATAGAGCAAAACTTCTGTCGAAGATTCGCTTTTATTAATGATGGTGCTGAGTTCACCTGGAGTTGCCGAGCTTTTTTGTACGCTTGCAACAAGATGAATAGCTTCGATATTTTCGTCCTCAACAACTGTCGGGGTCACAGTCATGATCACACCCGTCTGGAAAAACTCGTCAGTAACATTGCCGGCATCATCTTTCTTTTTCACAGAGAAATCTTGTCCGACCTGTATTTCACCTGTTTTACCGGAGATAACTATTACAGAAGGGCGTGCGATAATAGTGCCCTTCTGGTGTGATTCAAGAATAGTGAAAAGGGTATTAATATCGATGGAGACATCTCCGGACTCAAGCTTTGTCGCAGCAGATGCATTAAAGATATCCTGTCCGACACCAGCTCCCTTGAAATTTATCGATGCAACAACTTTTCCGTTGAAAAGGGTTGACCAGTCGATCCCGATACTGTTAAGAACAGATTTATCCGCTTTGAAAAATATGGAAGATATCTTAACCTGCTTTGTGTCGGGTGTGATATCTGCCTCCTCTCCCAATTCTTCTTGGAGTTCTTCAGCGGCATCTTTGATCACATAGGATCCGGGAAGGTCTTCAAGCACAAGATCATTAAAATTAATGATAAGAAAGAGAGCATTTTTCCAATATACTTCTTTAACGGGTACACCGATCGTTCCGGTAAATGAGCTCATATTAATGATCTTTTTTCCTTCAAATTGGATAGACATTACTTCGAGCGCACGAACCGCTTCCGGGAAAGGTGTGTCACGGGTCATTGAGACCAGTTCCTTATATGAAAATTCGTCATAGACCCATTGGGCGAATAAGGAAACTGTGGTGAATGAAAAAATTAAAAGTAATAGAATTATTTTTTTCATAATTCATTTCCCTGTAAATACATTTTAACTTCTTGGTTAATACCAATTCGATTAATATTAAATACAGCGCATTGCTGTTTCCAGTTTATATAGTTGAGATAACCGTATGCAACCCGTGAGCCGGGCACAAGAGTCACAATTTGTCCGTTCATATCCCTGAGGAAGACCTTATCCGGAGTAAGACCTATGATAACAGAAGCATTTATATTGATGTATTTTTCTTCTTCAGTTCTGTCGAACGGTGCATGGATTTGTGAATAGAAAGGATTATATGTAAGATTTGAATAACTAAAACTCCGGAATGGTATCTCAGAGATTTGAGTACCGGTTTTCTTGTCATAATACACATTCAGCTTAAGAGAGAAATCAACGGTATCTTTGAGGGCAGCTGAGGTTTCTGAAATTCGTATAGTTTCGATTACATAGAGAGGGGCTTGATATTCAACCTGATAGAGAAAGAAATGAAGTAATTCAATATTTCCCGCCCCGTTCAAGGTATACGAATTAAAAGGAAGGTCTCCTTTTTTGCCACCCTGAGCGACCTTGAAATCAAAATTAAGACCCGGAGTAAAAGTCTCAGTGATATCAATAAGGTATTGGTATGTTTGACTGGGATTGTCTGTTTTCAGTATTATTTTATTATTTTCCAGAGCTTTTTTCTTCATTTCTTCAAGAGAGGCGATTATTTCATCTGTTTTATCAAGATCGGGATTGGTCTTTTTGAGCTGATTGAGTGTTTGTTGGTTTTCCTGAAAAACCCTTTCGCTCTTGTCAAGCCGCTTTACGGATTGAGAATTTGAGAGCATACCCACGAAGAAAACGAGGATGAGTAGTACACCAAGGATGATAGAGTTTCTTATTGCATAGGGCATTGCATCAATCCTTTACTTCTATTGCTTTGAGCTGAGCAATATCAGCGAGACGATTGTGGGGATAACGGGATATCAGCTCGTTCCAGTAATAAAGAGCTTTGTCCTTATCATCGAGCCGATAATATGAATTGCCAAGCATCATCAGGGCATCAGGCGATTTAACAGAATTGTTTTCAACAACAGCGCTGAAAATTGTAATTGCTTCCGGAATATTGCCCATTTGGTACTGAGCTTCTCCGGTAAAATATTCGGCATGTGATGCGAGTTCACTGTCTGGATATTTCCTTAGAAATGAACAAAAATCATCATATGCGCCCCGAAGATCATTCGCAAAATATTTATCTAGAATGGCGGAGTACGTATTTTGAATTTCTTCCTGATTGTTCACCTTTGGCTCTTCTACAGTTTTATCAACCGATTCATGTGCGACATCAACCTTCGTGATCCAAAAATCATGATAGGCATTCTGCTGCATGCTGATCTTCTGTCCAAGGTCAAGTGCTTCATTTCCGGAAAGTAGATTATCAATCCGAAGTCTGTAAATAACACCCTGACTGGTAGATACTGGAATAATTTTAGTATCAAATCCAGCTAATTTGAGTTTTTTCTGTTCGTCAAGAACAGTAGCATAGTTGCCATCAGCATACAATTGAAGCTCATATTGTGTCTCAAGCTGATTTTCCTGAACTTGGATTTTCTTTGTTTGTTCAAGTTGAGATTCAGTTTGAGAATATTGGTTCATTTTTTCATTTGCAATTGACGCCAAACGATTATTGGGATATTCATGAATTATCCGATTCCAATAAAATTTTGCCTGCTCAACATTGTTGTTTTTTGCATAGGCATTTCCGAGCATCATAAGAGCATCCGGAGTTTTAATACCATTCTGAGTAACAACTTTATCAAAAACGAGAATTGCCTGATCGATATCATCCATTTGATACAAACACTCACCCAAAAGATAGCTTGCACTGTGAGAATACTTGCTCTCCGGGAAGTCAGAAAGGAATTCCTTGAATTGGTCATATGCTTTCTGGAAATTTCCGGAAAAATAGAGCTCAATTATCTGATTATACCGGGTTTTATCATTATTTGAAAAAGTCTGAGGTTTCTTCACAGGCTCTTCTTGATTCTCTTCAGCTGGAGTGAAATTTTCTATTTGAACCTGGGGCGATTTAAGGTGCTCTTTATTTTTTATGAATTCAATACCTGGGCCACCTTCCTTTTTTTGCTTTGCTATTTCAATGGGATCAGGATATCCAAAAGTGATATCGTATTGCCAAATCTGTACATTTTGTATAGTGTTTTCAGTAACCTTCTCAACATTGCCATTTGGGAAAAGATTCGAAAACGGGATCACATTCCTTTTTCGTGTAGTAAAACCACTCACCTTGAACGTTTTATCCTGGCTATTCAGAGAGGTGAGCCAGCTAATCTTGTGGTCTTTAAATGAATTTGAAATAACATTTAATATATAGTACCACTGATTTTTATTACCAATTAGTTTATCAACTTTTTTTAGATTTTCCTGAAGGACTTCGATATCACCCTTAACTTGTTGAAGTTTGATAACGATGGCGCGGTTCTTCCTCAATTCAAGTTCGACCTGACTATTTTCTCGGTTAATCTCGATAATTTCTTTTCCAACATTAAGATTTTTAAAAGTTGCAGAGAAGGCAACATAGAAGATAGCAGTAAGTACAATAAAACCGTGCCAGGCAATTTTAAAGGGTTTTTGGTTTTCAATTATTTTGGACGGAAGAAGATTACAGGGATAGAAATTTCTGTTTCGTCCCTCAAGAGATTTCCAGGCGAGGGCAATCGGAATACAGTAATCTGCAATGCGCTCTGGCGGAAAAGTTTCTTCTTTTGCCTGAGGAATGTGCAACTTTTCAAGGGAGATGCGAGAAATTTGAGCACCGGAATTGATCCTGTTGCGGAAAAATTCAACATCGTCATCTTTTGCCATTTCACCAGTCAGAATGATATTGCTTGTGATATTTACATTTGAAGTATCTTGCTCAAGAATTATCTTTGAGTAGATCACTTGTCTCATGTGCTCGAGGTCGGACTCAGGGACGATAAGAGGGAAGTTCTTTACGAAATCGTTCCCCTTCATTACAATACCGAATTTGGTGTCGATGCCGATATAGATCAACAATACATATTCATCAGCCGAAAAATCGTAATTATTGCGAACAAGATTCATGAGAGAAACTTCAATTGGTTCGATAAAGCTGTAGAAGAATCTCTTCTTGGAAATGAGCGGATTTATATCCTGTAAGGCATGAAGTATATCATTACTGCCTGTTTCTGTAAAGGAGAGAATAGAGTTATCTTTATTTTTTATAAAATCAAAGGTATTATCTTTATTTTTCTGCTCTTCTTTTGAGAGGAGCTCGTCCTTTAGTTTCTTTTTGATTTTGGACCGGGAATGCGACTGGGAAAAGGTTTCATCAAACTGAGTAAATGAGATGTCTTCTTCAAGAGCATTCATTGATATTCTGCATGTATCAAGAGGAAATTGTGAGATAAGTTTTTGAAATTCCTGCTTACCCGTCATTATGGGTTCTGCTTCTTCGGCAGATCCATAATCAGCTTCTTCTAGCTCTGCAAGGTCAGGGATCTTAAAATCCTCAGAAAAGTCTGCGAGATCTGGAATTGGTTCTTCATCTTCAGATTCGATATGTAATTCAGTTTCGGGTTCATCATGTTTTTCCTCATGGGGGTATAGAGGAAAAGAAAGAGTCGTTTCTGTAAGCTCTGTGAGACTTATCTTCCCATTAATAACCGATAGCTGGGCGGCTTTAATGGTCAAGCCATCCTGGTAAATACCAAGTGCAGTTTTTCCGTTTTTAATTAATTTCATTATTTATTGAGCAATTATGAATATGTAAGAAGCTGCTCCATTCTCTTTCTATTATTGGAGTAGTTTAGAGCCACTTCTTTTGTGATTTCACCTTTCTTGTAGAGATTGAAAAGGTCTTGTTCCAGGGTTATCATCCCATATTTCTTACCTTCAGTGATCATCTGGTAGATTTCACTAATGTTTTGATTTCGAATCGCAGCTTTAACAGAAGGGGTTACAGAAAGAATTTCTTTTGCGAGACTTCGTTTACCTTCTTTATTTGGAACTAATTTTTGTGAAAGTATTACAGAGAGTGTATCAGCAAGACGGAGACGAATTCGTTCTTGTTCCCGGGTTGGGAATTCGCCGACTATTCTGTGAAGACTGTCGACAGCTGAGCTTGTGTGAAGAGTAGAGAACGCTTTATGTCCGCTGTCTGTTGCTTCCAGGACTCTCGCGATAGTATCGGGATCTCTCATCTCGCCAACTATTATCACATCAGGATCCTGACGCAACGCCTGCACAACACCATTTTTAAAAGAAAGCACATCTTCCCCAACCTCTCTGTGGCGGAGTATACACCTGTCAGATTTATGAACATATTCAATAGGTGCACCGATGATAATAATATGTGCATCATTATTATGATTGTTCATATCTATAATCGAATCCAAAGTGCTACTCTTTCCCGAACCCGTAATACCGGTAATGAGAATTAGACCTGATTTCTCATATTGCAGATCCATTCTTTGAATGATCGGTTCAGGAAATCCGAGGACTTCAATTTTCAAGAGATTCTGATTGATTCTGCGGAAATTACCTACAAGCACATTGCTTTCATAATAGATATCACTACGAAATCTGCTGGGACGCTCACCTTCTTCAAGAACCATTCCGACAGAAAGGTCAACATTTTTATCTTTAAAAAGAAGAACTTTCTGATCATCCGATAACACGCTGAGAAGAATAGCGGTAACCTCATCATTATTATAATGTGGCATCTCAGCATTCGGGGATTTATTTCCGTAAATCCTGTACCAGACATTGTTGTTCGAGCCGGGTCCGCCGATATCAAGGTCAGAAGCATCTATTTCCCGCATGTACTTCAGGAGCTTGCGAAGGTGTTCATATGCCTCTTCCCGCCATGCTGCATTGTAAGTTATGATTTTATTAATGTTCTGAAAACGGCTTGTTCCAGTTAAATATTCTGGTAAACCAACAAGCATTTCCGGAGTAAATGATAAGCCCATAGCTGTCCTGCCTATGCTTTTTTATTGTTGATGATCATGATCACTATAAAAATCTTGTTGAAAAATACTATTTCTCGCCGGTTACGAGTTTGAGCATGACAATACGCTGAATAGATTTTCTCCATTTTGAAAAGAGACAATTAATGAGGTTGATCATGAAGCGTTTCATAAGACGTTCACCTTTGTAGGCGAAAAAGTCGAGAAGCTTCTTCCGTTCGAAAAAGCGGATTTTACACGTAGTTTCGGACCGAAGGGTCGTGAATGTTGAACTTGCAAGTATGAAGTTTTCTTCAGCCCAGCTATCGTTCTTTCGAAGGTAGTCGACAGTAGTATTGCTCAACCAGATAGAGACTTCGCCATCTTCTACCAATACGATCGAGTTGGCGTTTTCATTATCAAGAGTAATATTTTGTCCTGCTTCGAATTTGCGTATCCTTCCAAGAGCCATGAAATCATCTTTTTCTTCTTTCGTGAAGCCGTGAAGTATTGCCGGTTCATTTTTTGTGCCTTCCGTACCTGGCTCAAAAGCTTTTTGGAGAGGACCATACAGATCTTCTCCATACTGCAATCCTTTTTTCACTGCCTCGAGAAGCTCTTCTGCATTGATGGGTTTAGAAAGATACTGGAAGGCTCCTGCGTGAACCGCCTTGACCGCACCCTCAATGCTGGAAAATCCCGTAGTGATGATGATTACGGCAAGGGGTTGTTTTTTCTTGATGCGTTTCATGGTTTCAAGCCCGTCCAATCTCGGCATGACCATATCAACCATGTAGAGGTCAAAGTCATCATAGTTCATCTTATCAAGGCCGTCCTGTCCGTCCACAGCAAGAGTGACCTTGTAGCCCTCTTCTTCTAAGAACTCTTTGCACAGCTCTCTGATGCTTTCCTCGTCATCAATGATTAAAATGTGTTTTTGCATATACTAACCTGCTATATTTATTTATTTCTCGCGTTCTTTATAAGAGTAAGACGTTTTAATTCTTGCAAACGGGCGAGGATGCCATTGATCTTATTTATAGCTTCCGAAATCTGATTGCTAGACTTGTGAAGTTTTTCATCATTGTATTCACTCGCTGCTTTTTTTACTCTGCTGAGTGAAAGCGAAATAATACTCAGAGGATTATTGATATCATGATCTATACCTGCAAGAGATGCTGATACTGCAACAACTTCCTGATAGTCCTTCAACATTTTTTCATCCGAAACGATCCTGCTTTCCTTATCTTTAAGGAAATCTTCCTGGTTTTTAAGTTTGTCATTCGCCTCGAGTACCTTGAGTGAGAGCTGTCTGACCATACCACTAATGTAGCTCGAAATGAAAGCAATCACAGTAAACAGCCCGGTGTAAGAAATAAGAAAGATCGTTTGGGTTGCCACATCAGGATCATAGGCTAGCCCGTTAACAGGGCTCAGCAAACCAAAGTTATAACAAAGTATAAGAAGCAATAAGCTCATGCTTCCTATCATTGCAGCTATAAATCCACCTGCTTTTTCGATTGATAAACTTGCAGTGACAACCGCCACAAGGTATATCCAAACGAAAGAGCTTTCGAGACCACCGGTAAGATGAACAACGATCGTGCCAAAAATAATATCAAGTATTATTTGCGCTGCCCCAACCAGGTTGCTCGATGTAATTATTTGAAGATGAAACAGTATATTCAGCACACTGATGCCGAGAAATGCCCCGACAAAAGCGATTATAGGAACGGTTTGATGTACCATACCTATGCGAAGGAGACCGATCGCAAAAAGTATGAGTACAATAAACCAGCGAATCTTCAACCACCAGGAAAACATGAGTTTTTCCGAGTCTAATAATCTTATTTGCTCCATATGTCTATCCTTATATGTTTTTTTTTATCCTTCATTCCATTCAAATATTTCAATTGATATATCTATTGGAAAAGCATTAAAGGCATCTCTCACGACATCTGCGTCGAAGGATACCTCGGCATGAGCCCCCAATGATGAATCACCAATCACATACACTGCGCCGGTTATATTGGAATGCGCACCAAAATTCACATCACCAAAAACAACTAAAATGCCACTAAAATCAATTTGAGCTGTTGCATTAAGATCTCCATTAATAATGAGGATCCCTGCACCAGACCAGAAAGATTGAACACGTAAATTGTTGTCCATCCAGGTCAGGCTATCGGGCATTGGTTCATTATTCGCAGGAGTTTCTATGTATGAGCCCAAGGACACACACTCATCCATAATTTCTTGTTCTGTAAAACCGAAAACCTCTTCAAAATTGAATATGGAATCTTCAACAACAGTTCCATTTACTACAGCATGAGCTTTAATCGTTATTGAGCCGCCAGTGACAATTGCAGCAGTTATATTAGAAACAGTTCCTTCGTCGGTATAAAATCCAAATCGTGCAAATGCGTGATGAGTTGCATGAGATTCAAGCTCTTGATAGCTTACATAAGAATCCAAACGTACCGTACCACCGGACATTCTGGAATAGGTGATACTATCAATCGAGCCGTCAAAAACATTCATTGGCACGAAGTTATCAATCGAACCGTGAGTACTGTCCGTAAATGTGACATTTCCTTTGAGAAGTTCGCTCATACCATACTGAAGAGCATAATTCGAAAGAGATCGTGCTTGACTGTTTGCAACATCATCGGTGACAATCACCGGCACTTTATCGCTACCCTTGCTGCTTGAGACAACGATTACTACTACTATAGCGAGTAGTAGAAGCGAAATGATAAGGATAGCTTTTCCCATGATATTACGGCATCCAGTAAAGTATCTCTATATCCTCGAGCTCACCTGCTTCTGCTGATTCCTCGTCCATTGGTTCAGGTTCGGACTCTGGCTCTGGTTCAGGTTCGGGAAGTCCCGGATCGGGTGAAACTGTCGGTTCATTACAGATTATCTCAATCCACCAATGACCCATTGCGTTGCCGGGTCCTCCGACATTTCTCAAATTAACTGTCATATCATCTGAGGTTATAGTATAGGTAGTCCCTGTTGCCATAGAAATTACTGTTTCATTCACAATAATAGTATTTCCACCGGATTTAGCACGCAATCGAATTTCAGTAGCTGCTCCAGCATAGGTATACGATGAACCACCTGATAGAAGTGTTGCTCTATCAATCTGACCGCTTGGTGTTTGCATTCTGAAACTTCGTGAGGAGTTGTTTGTAGGATTGATATTAAGATCAGCTTCCATTGAGAGTGCTGGAGTTTCTTCTTCATCTTCAGGTTCTCCGCCACCATCTACTTCATCACCGCCACCGGAATAGCTGACGAGAATTGTTGCAAAGCTTGTATGATCATTTTCGTTCCCATATTCATCTTCACTGACAAGAGCTGTGATATCAACCTGTACAGTATATGCACCAGTCACAACAGGGGTTTCTTCTTCAGTGTCCTCGATGTCGGGAACAGGATCTGTCCAGCTGGTACTTGCAGTTATATTTCCACTTCCGGTAATACTAAGAGTGTTTGCTACAAGTATGCCGCTGATACTTCCGGATCCGGTAATTGAAGCTGCTGCATTTGGTGCATACAGAGCTCGAACATATGCATTTGCCGCTCCGTTCACATCAAGCGTAGAACCTCCGCATATGATGTGACCCGTAATACCTCCAGAGCCGCCGATACGAAGATTAGCAGATTCGATATACATAGAGCCATTGTACGTCGTGGCGCCAGCAAGATTAATATCTGTTGCACCGGAATAGTACATGTGAACCTTGCTTGCGTCTCCACCGGTATTTATGATGCTGCTTCCTGTGAGGGAAAATGAGTTTTCAACATAAAATATCAAATTGCCGGTTCCCTGGAGTTCAATAAAACCCTGTCCAACACTCAAGGTGCCAACAACGATCCTTCTCGTTCCGGAGCCGACATCTATAGTAATTGTTCGTCCACTCGTAGCGCTGATAGAGGAATAATATCCATCATCATCAATAAGATAAACACCAGAAGAAGACCATGGCGTACTGAAGGCACCCCGGTCAGTAAGCTCGGGGAAGTCCGGATATGTGGGAAGTGGATATGTGCGGGCTGCAGGAAGATTCGAAATGGTTCCGGTAATATTATCTTCAGGGGTGCGCCCCCAGCCGGCTGAGTTTATCACGTCATTATAGTCAGCACCAGGACCGACATAAAAATCTCCATCCACCTGAGTACTCCATGCAAAATTGACACTGTTTGTGGCAGTGGAATTCGTTCCTGTCGTTCCGTCGATGCTTGCACTGCCACTAAGAGTAATAGCACCGTTTGAAAAGATCATATCTAGAGCTGGTATGGTAACAGATTCCCCTTCCTCTTCCTCCTCTTCTTCCTCTCCTTCTTCACCTCCTCCTTCTGTTGTTACGGGGTCTCCAAAATCATAGGTGATCATATCTATACTTCCGTCAAGAGCAGGAACATCAAAAAATGCATAATGGTACGAGCCACTTTCGTCATCAAAAATAGATGAGTTTGACTCGGTGATAACTTCGTTACGGACCTGTTTAATAGCCCACTTGAGTGCATATGCCCCGAGATTTATAAGATCTGACCGCACTTCTTTTTGTGAGATCTTTTCAGGAATCACATCAGCTTTTCGTTCAACAGAGAGAGTAACAGACGCAATAACGACGATAACAGCAAGAAGTAATGCCATTATTAAAACTGCTTTGCCCATGGGCACCTCCTGACCAAAAATTTTTTTCTTCCAGCAAAAAACAACTTATTTTGCCTTTTTGTCAATACTTTTAATAATTATTATAAATACTATATATATAGATTCTTAAAATATTTCCAAATTTGGATACGATGCAGGATAAATCTTTTATCAATATCTTCACGAAAGGTATCATATTGAAATTCCATAATCATTTGAACATAGCGAACAAGAGAATCAGCTGGATTAGGATTATCATTGACATCATAATAAGTGAACTGAATACCAAAATCCGAGAGCTCAAATGGACCAAGAACAGGTGTGACACTTCCGTCAACATAAACAGCGAGTTGTTTATTATCGGCAAGATCTTCCTGTGCCATATTCACAATATGCCTGGCGCCGCCCACACTATCAGCATAGGAAAAGGTAAAGAGCGTATCCTGTGTAGAGATGACAGCAGAATCTGCAACACCAGCTCCCACGAGAGAAAGATAACTCTCTATTACTGATACAACATCTTCAGAGATTTCGACCAACTCAATCTGTTCATTTATATTAACACCGGCTGCATGAAGATTAATAATTGATGTGATCATAGTAAGAATGAAAATTCCACCAATTATTGTTGCACCAATTGCTTCTAATATCGCAGCCATAATTAATAATATAAATCCACAAACACTTTGCTTATTGGATATTGCGGCATACCGATCCAGAGAGTATCACCATCCGGATGGAGAGCCCACATGCTCATATCAACCCGAATAAATTCGGGAGTTACTGTAGCCGTGTCAGCTCCGGTTACTGTGCAGGGAGTTGTAGTAATGTTAAGATGATAAACCAAATCAGACACAGTTAGAGAATCGGAGCGACCATTATATGAGGTCTGAAGTCCATCAAATGGTAAAATGTTACCCAAAATCTTTGCCTCTATCTCTTGAAAGTATTTATCAAGTATTTTTTGTCCGTTTAAAAGATACATTCCTTTATATGCAAGATCAGCCTGGTCGAAAAGGCTATTATATGTTGTCAGATATATGGTGGAAAACAGTACCATTGCAAGAAGGATAAGGAATATCTGTCCGTAGGTCATTATTAACCCTCAGATGTCGCATAGGACACTTCAGAAACTGATGTCAGCCCTTTGCGTATCCTATCCAATCCTGAATCAAGAAGAGAAAGCATGCCCTGTGTTTCTGCAATTTTGCGTATTTTGTCTTCATCGATATCATCGCCGGATTCCATGATAGCTTTTCGTATTTCATCTGTGAAGTAGAGTGCCTCGCAGATATTTACACGGCCTTTATAACCGTTCATGCATTTTTTGCAGCCATTACCGGCTTCATACACTAAGCCCTTTTTTAGATCTTCTTCTGTCAGTCCAAGTTCAAGAGCTCCTTTATACTTGTCTCGGGAAAGAGGGCGTCTACACTCTGGACAGAGTTTTCTTACCAGACGCTGGGCGATAATTATGTTCATTGCATAGGCAAGAAGGAAGGTTTCGACCCCCATTTTATAAAGCCGTGATATTGCACTTGGTGCATCATTTGTATGAAGTGTAGAGAATGTTAAATGACCCGTGTTTGCCAATTTTACGGCTACATCAGCAGTGATCTTATCGCGGATCTCACCCACCATTACAATATCAGGGTCATGACGGAGAATTGAACGAATCGCCTGATCAAAGGTCATTTTTGCGCCGATCTTTAATTGTCGTGCTCCTTTGATAACATACTCAACCGGGTCTTCACAGGTGAGCACATTTTTGGAGGGATCAATCACATGATGAAGGGCAGCCATAAGAGTCGTACTTTTACCACTGCCGGTAGGACCAGTGAGTAAAATAATCCCTTTGGATTTATTAACAGCCTTGAGGAAATCTGATTCCGCCTGTTTTTGTAGACCCAATTTTTGAAGATCAGTAATTACATTTCGGTCATCAATAACACGGATCACAATACTTTCAAACCGGCGTTCATACTCAGAAGAAATAATTGGAAGCACAGACACACGAAAACGGATCAAATAACCGTCAACAATTCGCTGCGCAAAACCATCCTGAGCATTGTCTCTTTCAAACCTATCGATTCCGCTTGTTCGGTCTTTCACAACTGCGGCAATAGCTTCAGGAGAGGTTTTTTCCTGGCGGTGCCATTGAATCAGTTTGCCATCAACACGGAACAGAAAATCAACATTGGAACGTTGATAAGGTATGATATGAATATCACTTGCCCCTTTTCGAACTGCCTCGATAAGGCTTCCTTCAAAAAGGTTGACGAGTAAGCTTTTGTTGATCTCATCATCAAGAGCATATTCGTCTAGCCCCTCTTCTTTTCCTTCTTCCGGAACTTCCTCGATCTGCTCGCCGGCTTCACTGAGAATTTCCAAAAATTCGTTTTTTTGAGGAGCGATTATCTTTATGAGTTCCTCGACAGTAGATAAAGGGCAGTAGGCTACCTCGTATTTTTTAAACTCAGTATTCAGCGGGATTTTTTCCACAATTTTATCAGTCGGATCAGCAGCAAGAATCACTAAAGTAGTGCGTCTTCCTTGTGCGATTTGATAAGGAAGCACCTTCCTATACAGCAATTCACGTTTCAGATCATCAGGAAACTTTGAAAGTATATCTCTCGTATGTTTTATTTGAGTTTGATCCAGCTTATCTACATTGATTTCTACTTTTCTAAAAGCATAAAGATCGGCAAGAAGTCCATAGACATCATCATGTTTGACCTTAAGGTCAGCAACCAGAATGTCCTCCAATCTTCTGGGATTGGATGGATCTTCATCTGCCTGAATGATAAGAGCTTTATTTAAGACATCTTTATCAATAACGCCTTTATCAACTAATAGTTTGCCTAAGCGTGATTTTCCTAACATATATTTTCCTTAACTATTACATACCGGGTGTTTTGGGCGAAACTGTTGCGATTTCTGCAGAAACAACAGTTAATGCTGTTATAACAATACCAATAAATGCTCCTATAAGTGTTTGAATAGATGAAATCAGATTTTGCATTTTGTAGGTTGTTTCTTTTTCATAAAATTTTGCGATCTGTTGAGCCGCAGTCAGCACATTACCGGTTTCCGAACCTGTTTTGAATCTACTTAAGGTTGTTTGATTAAACACCTTTGCTGCGGCAAGTGCAGGCACAAGGGACATCCCTTCCTTAAGCATCAGCGGTATTGTTATTTCTTTAATATTTTTTTCCATGTGTGCATTTCTACACGCCTCAGCAGACGCTTGAATTGTTTCAATGTTGTTTTCAGCGCCAGAATATATTGCTGCGAATACACGACAGAAAATTTCTATGCTGGATTTATGTAGGAGTTTGCCAATAACAGGAAGCTTGATAATCATAGCATCACGCCAAACGCGGCCATCAGGTGTCCGCCACCAAATACCTAAACCAATGATTGGTATAATTACCATGAATGCCATCCACCACCAATTGGCTGCAAAGAAATCACTCATCTGAAGTGTGGCAGCAGTAAGCTTTGGCACCTCAACACCGGATTTTATAAATAATTCCGCAGTAGTGGGAAAGATAGAAATAATATAATAAAGCACAGCTGCGATCATTGCCAGAACAGTGAACATCGGTGTCATCAATGCCTGTTTCAAGCTCTTTTTATATTCCATATCCCGTTCCATGAACTTCGCAGTTGCATCATACACTTCTGCCATGTTACCACTTTTGGTAGCAAGACCAAGCATATAAGCGGGGAATTTACCAAAGACATCAGCATATCGGTTAAAAACCTCTGTTCCTTCTTTACCCTTTTTAAGTTCACTTTCAATTTTTTTCAGCGTGGATCTTAGTGTCGGGTTTGTTTCTTCTTCAGCAAGCATACGTAGAATTTTATCATAGCTCATTTGTTCCTTGAGCAGGAAGGAGCTGAGATTGACGAACATAAGGATATTTGCAAAGGATGGTTTGGATTGAAAGTCAAAAATTACGGGCTCGATCTTCGCATTAGTATATCCAATTCTTGCAAGCGCTTGTGCGAGTTCTAGCTTAGAAAAAGCAACTTGTTTTCCCTTAACCTTTTTACCGCTTGGTAGTTTTATTTTATAGATGAAGTTTGTTTTTTGGTCAATTTGATTTACAGAAATATTCTGCTTTATTTCAGTATCATGAATGAGCTTTTTGGCGTTTGATTTGGAGCTTGCAAGAACAACGCCCTGAACAGAATTACCTGATTGGTTAATTCCTGTATAGCGAAATTCTTTTAACATGATAGGGGATTATGAAAAATCAGGGAGGTATACGTTATAAAACTATACCTCCCAGATATTACATTAAATAGAAATACGATTAGTTATCGATAACCATCGCAACAGGGTCCGTGGAAGTGGCAACAACAGTGGCAGTAATTTTTGTGTTAGTAGCAGAGCTATTACCCGGTTCAGTACCAGTTCCAACAATTGTGATTGTACTCGCGTTCGTACGGGTGAGTGTATAGGTGCCGTTGTCATTGGTGTATGTATTGTCACCATTAAATCCAATCCATACAACAAGTGTGTCCATAGAAGCTTCGAATGTTCTTCCGCCACCACCATGTGATGTAGGGGTTTTGTAATAAGCGATCATTTGAGATGCAAAGTTGTTTGCATCTGCAACCAAAGCTTGACGGTTAGCATTTTGTGCCTGGGTATTAAACATTGTAATACCTACTGCAACGGCAATACCTACGATAATAACGCTCAATACGATGAGCAGAATTTGTTGAGTTCCCATGGGATCCTCCTGGGTTTTTTATTGTTCGTAACTTACAAACTTCACGTCTATAAAACAATTCATAATTTTATAGAACAAGTTTCGTGCCAAAGTTCTAAAAGCTGAAATATAATATTCAGAACTTACCAAGTGACCGATAGTTGTGTGCGAGAATTATTATAATTGAAAAATAATAGCCTATTTCAAAAACACAGAACGCGTAACAAAAAGATAACAGAACCGCCATCGGCGTAATAAAAAAATGACACGGATACTATTTGTTTTCAAGAGCTTTTAAGAAGGATTTTGGGATTGTAATGCCTAATTTTTCTGCTTTTTGAATATCCTCTCTTGCATTATCATATTTTCCGAGAAAATAAAAAGACACTGCCCTTTTCTGATACAAAATACCGCAGTCAGGCTCAATATTGATCGCTTCGGTATACGATTGTGCTGATTCTGAAAATAATTTCTCTTTGCTTAAAATATCACCTTTGGTGATAAGAATTTCTATATTATTCTCTGCGAGAGAGATGGCTGTGTTAATGTCATTTATTGCCTGCTCAAAGTGCCCTATTTCAGAGTAAAGAAGAGCTCTCTTAATATAAGCATTCACAAAAGTATCATCAAGCAACAGGGCTTGATTGTAGTCTTCAAGAGCAGCAGCATAATTCTTTTCAACAAAGTTAACTTTACCTCGCAAATAATAGGTTTGCGATCTTTGAGGATTCAGTTCTATGGCTTTTGAAAAGTCATCTATAGCTTGAGAAAAGTTCCCAGTATCAAAATATAAGATGCCCCGATTACTATAAGCCATTTCATCATATGGATCAATTTGGAGAACCAGGTTATAATTTTCAAGAGCTATGTCATACCGTTTCATTCCAGCGTACGCAATGCCGCGATTAAGATAGGCTGCTGTGTAATTTGGTAATTGCGCAATAGCCTTATTGTAATATACGATAGCAGAATCAGGATTATCATTTTCTGCATATGTGAGACCAATGTTATAATAGGATTTAGGTTGGGAGGAGTTCAGTAATAGTGATTTCTTATAATCTTCCAACGCACTTACAACATCCCCTTTTCCTTTGAGTGCATTACCCCGATTGATATAAACTTCATAGTAAGATGGGTTAAATTCGAGAGCTTTATTAAAATCATTAAGCGCTTCTTCGTTTTGATCCGATTGCAAAAAAGAAAATCCCCTGTTATTATACGAAGACGCATCCTGGGGATTTATTTCAAGTGCACGATTAAAATCAATGATAGCCTTATCATATTGCTGCAGCTTATTATATGCAGCACCTCGATTATTATATGCAAAAGTGTTGGGTTTGCCATAGTTCAAAGCATGTGTCCAAAGTGAAAGAGAATTTTTCCACACTGGAATTTGAACAAAACCGGTGAGGATCGTAAAGCATAGAATTAAGCAAATTGTCGGGACCCACACTTTTTGAGTTTTATACGTGCTAAGCAACCAGCCCACCACTAAGGCAATGCCGAACAAGGAGAAGTACATATACCTATCGGCGACATTCGACCATTTTTGAAAGTTAAAGGATACTAAACCGAAAACAGGCATAAATCCTACGATAAATATAATCAGTGAGAGAAGTATAAATGAATTCTTTTTATATAATTTTACTGCAAAGAACACAAGCAAGACAGGTATTACCCATTCGAGGTAAAACAAGAATTTCGATATAAGAGTCTGGAATGTCCTTGTATAAGTAACAACTAAAGGATAGGGAATGAGCGTCTTCAAGAAATAGAAATTAATCGTATCCATCCAGATAAAAAAGCGAGACCAGAGCGGAGCAATTTCTGTATGATAGGAAGCTGGTTGAACAAATCGGAGTATTAAAACAAAAGGGATGGTAGCGATGATGAACGGAATAATCTTTTTGAGGGAATGCCATAAATTTTCTTTAAAATATAAAAAATAGATAAGGAATGCAAAAGCTGGAATCACAACAACTGAGGGTTTGGAGAGCATGCCCAAAACAAATAGGATAAGTGAATTAATATACCGAATCGTGCAGCATCTCTTAGAAATACTCTTCTTTAAGAATTCATTTTTTATTAATATGTAAAGTGAAGAAAATCCAAAGAAGGCAGCAAGCAAACCCCGGAATTCTGTGATCCATACAACTGGCTCAACCTGTAGAGGGTGAAGGATAAAAATCAGTGTCCCAAAGAAAGCGGACCATTCATTATTAATAAGCAATTTCAGGATTCTGAAAACGAAAAGTCCATTGAAAATATGAAAAAGAATGCTAAACAAATGAAAAGCAAAGGGATTAAATCCATCAACTCTTTGTCCCCAAGGAATAAGTGTGCCTATCTCTTTTATTAATGCCCATGCTGTATAAGGCATCGGAATGTACATTTGTGCATATGGCTTTGTCCAGAAATGAAGAACATTCTTGAAAGAAGTATATTGAAGATACCGATTCTCGATAAGATTAGGATCCTTATCATCCCACACAAATTCATAAGATGTGCACTGCCAGTAGACAGCAAGAGGGATCAAAATAAGCAGCAGGTAAATGAGTAATCGGGATTTCGACTCTTTCATACTATTTTTCCTGTGATGCTTTTGCTAACGTTTTCATGAAATGGCTATTGACCTCTATGCCACGGATCTGCGCTTTACGAATTTCATCCCACGCTTTATCATATTCTTTAAGGTAATAATACACAACCGCCTTACTAATATAAGCAATTGCAAACTCTGAGTCGATTTTGAGGACAGAATTAAAATATTCAAGGGCTTCATCAAAATTTTTCTGTCCGAGCAAGAGATATCCTTTTTTATACAAAGCTTTTGTAAAGCCAGTATCATAAGTTACAGCATTTTCAAAGTCCGCATTTGCCGCATCATACATTTTTAAACGCATGAAAGCGTTACCCCTATTATAATATGCATTTGCCTCAATAGGAGTTTTCTCAATACAATGGCTCCACAGAGTAAGATTATTTTTCCAAACTGGCACCTGGATCAATGCTGTGTCTGCAGCAAGAAGCGCAATAAGAGCGATTATCAAAAATTTCAAAGGTTTATAAGAAAAATATCTATACACTGCACCAACAAGTAGTGCCATTCCTATCATTGATATGTATATATATCTATCTGCAACTGTTGACCAATTTTGAAAGATAAAGGGGACAAGTCCGGAAACCGGCAAGAATCCTATTATAAAAACGAAATATGCAAAACTTACATTCTTTATTCTTTTACGATACGCAATAAGTAATATCAAAAAAATCAAAGGAATTATCCAGATGACGTAAGGCATCCAGGAAGAAAGAACGCGCTGTGTTGTACGTGCATAAGAGGGAGAAAAGTTAAGAGGAATAAAAATTTTCTTAAGATAGAAAACAAGGGAGTCCATCCAGATAAAAAAACGCGAAAACAGAGGGACTTCATTCTTTAGAATAAAAGCAGGCTGGAATAATTTTGTGATGTACACGACAAAAAGCGATATGAAAATATACGGAATTGATCGCTTGATGATCTGTTCCAAACGAAGTCCCTTGAACATAAGTGCATAAATGAAAAAGATTGGAAAGAAAACAACTCCGATTGGTTTCGATAAAACAGAAAATAAAAATAGGACAATGCAAAGAAGTGTATCAAAAACATTTTTCTTGATTTGAGACAGCGATTTGTCTGCTGCAAGAAAAAACAGTAAACCCCAAAATGTCGAAAAGAGACCGCGGAACTCTGTCACCATCGAAACCGCTTCAGCCTGGATGGGGTGAGCAAGGAAAATAAGTGTTCCAATGAACGCAGCAGAAGTATTTTTGAGAATTTTTCGTAGAAAATAAAAAACAAGAATGCAATTTATACAGTGAAAAAGCACATTAAAAAAATGGAAAAAAGAAGTATTAAAAGGAAATCCTGTTAAAAATTTACTGATTAATGTTATAACAAAAATTGCAGTGTATGAGATTGGAATGTACATACCCTGATATGGCTCGGTCCAGAAGTGGAGAAGATTCTGAAATGAAAGTTTTTCTAGATAGGGATTCTGTACAAGATGAGGTCCGTTGTCATCCCATACAAAATCATAAGTGAGAGTTTGTCCGTAGATGATAGATGTAAAAATGATCAGCAGGAGCACAAGAAGTGCAACAGAAGTTCTCTTTGTATCTAATGCACCTTTTTTCATAGAAAAGAGATTATGAATTGTTTCGGAAAGTATTCACATCTATTTTGTGTTTATTGAATTTTTCATAGAGATTTGGACGTTTTATACCTGACAGCTCTGCTGCTTTTGACACATCCCCACCACATTTTACCAGCAGCTTCTCGACGTAATTCTTTTCGAAGGCATCTTTAGCATCTGCAAAAGGAATATCTGTATGATTGTGCAAAGCCTTATCTCCGTTTTCATCTTTTTTCTTGTATACCGTACCGGGAAGATCTTCGAGCACTATCTTATTATGAGTTGCCATCGCAACCGCATGCTCAATAGTATTTTTGAGTTCACGAATATTTCCTTCCCATTCACAAGAAAGGAGTACAGACATCACCGTATCAGAGATCTCGAGGTTTGGTTTATCATATTTTTCACCAAATTCTCGAACAAATGCATTCGTAAGAAGCAGAATATCCTCCGACCTTTCACGAAGAGGTGGGATGTCAAGGCGGATGACATTGAGACGGTAGTATAGATCTCTGCGGAAATTGCCTTCTTTAACCTCTTCTTCAATATTTTTGTTTGTTGAAGCTATAACACGCACATCAACCTCAATGTCCATATCTCCACCAACCTGACGTATGGCACTTTTTTCCAGGACACGCAGGAGTTTAACCTGAAAAGTTTTGGTGGTTTCTGTTATTTCATCCAGGAAAAGAGTTCCGCCATCTGCCTCCTGAAAATAACCGACTTTATCTCTTATTGCATCAGTAAAAGACCCTTTTTTGTGACCAAAAAGCATACTTTCAAGAAGATTCTCCGGCAGACCGCCACAATTGACTGCGACGAATTTTTGGTTTTTTCTTTTGCTATTTCGATAGATAAGATCAGCAAAAAGATCTTTACCGACCCCCGTTTCACCGGTTATAAGAATAGTTGTATCAAGAGGGGCGATCCTTTTGACTTTTTCCATGACCTTCTGGATCGAAAGGCTATTTCCGATGATCTGTGTCCTGTCAAATTCATGTGCGAGGATACTTCTTAAGCGCTTAATTTCTTCTTGCTGCCATTTAGTTTTGAGTATTTTTTTTATGATGATCTTGAGCAGATCAAGGTCTTCTACAGGCTTTTCTATAAACTCTTCAGCGCCGATTTTCATTGCTTCGACAGCCATACCTATTGAAGCCTTCCCGCTTATGACGATCACTGCAACATGGGGCCAGCGTTTCTTTATTTGAGTGAGAAGCTCGATCCCGTCAGTACCCGGCATTACCATATCAGTCATCGCAATATGAAATTTGTTATTTCCCAGCTTTTCAAGTGCTTCATCTGCCGAATGGGCGATGTCAATGTTATATTCATCTTCAAGGTGGCGGCGGAAAATATCCAAGGTATCCTGCTCATCATCGACGATCAGTATTTTGGCATTTTGTTTAAAAAATTCTGTCTGAAGTATTTCATTTTCCATGTATTAATTTTTCCTGTTGTTTAAAGGAAGAAATATTGTAAAAGTGCTCCCTTTATCGCGTTCTGAATGCACGGTTATATATCCGCCATAGCGTTCGGCTACGTTTTTACAGATCGCAAGCCCAAGTCCGAATCCGCCCTGTTCTTTTTCCTTTTTTGATGTGTAATAAGGTTCAAATATAGCAGTAAGGTATCTCTCTTCAATTCCCTCTCCGCTGTCCCGCACTTCTATTGCTACCATATCCGAGGTTTGATATGTGCGCACCCAGATATTACGTTCTTTACTATCATGCAAAGATTCTATCGCATTATTAACAAGGTTAGTAAAACTTTGGCTTATATCGCTATATACAGCTTTAACTGAGGGAAGATCAGCAGAAAGATCAGTTTGTAACACAACATAATGTTTAAAGAAGAGATTATGTTTAAGAAGTTCGAGTTCTTGTTCGATGAGCAGGTTTATATCAATCGGCCGCATCATCGAAATATTATCCTGTTGAACCTTTCGTAAAAGTGTTTTGACTGCATGAGAAATATTCTTGGCAGCATTAATAATTTTATCGACATCTTCATTATCTTTATAATCTTTTTTCACAAGTTGTGCATAACCGAGAATTGAATTGAGTGGAGAATTCATATTATGTACGACGCCTTCTACCCGTCTTCCGATCTCAGCTAACTTATTGCTCTTTATGATCTCCATCTCAAGCGCTTCACGCGCCTTTTTTTCATTAATCTCGCGTGTGATATCTGTCATGGTTGCGACCATGCGCAAGCCGATAGTGTCATCAACCGCTTTAATATTGAGGATAACAAATTTTACGAACTTCTTTATTCCTGGAAGATTTATTTCGAGACGGGGAAGGGTCAAGCTGTCCTCATGGGCTTTTGATATGAGGTTCTCATCCAACCGGATAAATTCTGAAAGGTTCTTACCGATAATTTTATCAGGAGAGATCAGTTCAAAAATATCCATCGCACTTGGATTGCAAATCAGGATGTTCATCTTCGAATCCATCCACAGCACACCAATATCAATATTGTCAGTAAGGACTTTATATTCAAGCAAAGATTTGTGATATTCTACAAGGGATTTATTCATCGAGCTGAAAGCCGAAACCATATTGCTGAGCTCGCCCCCATATTCGTCTTCAATATGTTCTATACCAAGGGGGTTCTTCTCAATCCTCTGCATTTTTTCGCTTATCTGTTTGACGGGTTGCATTATTTTTTTGGAGAACCAATTACTCAAAAAACTAACTATAACTAAGGTCGAAGCAGCAAGAATAAGAAAGAAGAAGAACATGCTCTGTTTATAGAATTTATTAAACTCTCTCTCATAAAGATAAACAGTGAGCGATGCAGGATCATCGAAGATATTATAATTAATGAGAAGACCAACGGCAATTTCCCCACTTATACGAATCACCGACTCATTATTTTTAGTTTTTAACACAGCGGGAAGTTTCTTTTCGAACTCGGGAAGAATTTTTTTAAGAACATCCTGCTCGGGATTGAGTGGTTTAGAGAATGGCAAAAGGAATATTTGGGGATTTTGAGCAATTCCTATATCGGAAGAAGTTATCTGGTTGACATTGAGAAGAAAGCCGAGAAATTTTTTCTTTTGGTCATTTTCAGAATAAAGTGGGAAGTAAGAGAAGTAATATATTTTGTTTGAAAAATTTGCAGAGAAGCCCTGTGTTGAATTCTGTTTTGCCAGTAAAAGCATTTTGGGGAGAAAGGATTCAACGAGTTCCCATTGCTCGCCATAGAGCACATTGCCTTGAGCATCGAAGAGAGCCATATATGTTGCAAAAGAACGATCATCATATGATTTGAGTATTGTTTGGATCTCTGCAAAATCGCGACTTTCTACAGCAGAAGTAAGCACAGGATCATTTGATATTTCAGAAGTAAAATTATTCAGGTTGTTGGTGTAATCGAGCTGAAGGGTTTTCAGCCCGGTAAGCATGCGGGAAATTCTCTCATATTCAAATTCTGAAATGCCAAATTTTGTAAGCTGCCAAATGCTGAATATCAAAAGGAATACAAGTGAAAATGTAAATATGAAATAGAGGGCTAATATCTGTTTTTGTAGTCCTCTTTTTTTCTTTTTCATCAAATTATGACAGAATTCTTACTCGTCCAAAAATAATAAATGCAAACCAATAACGGTTTGAATTACAAACCGAGTATTTGGCTTACGGTTTTATGAAATTCTTCGGGTTCAACAGGTTTATCAATAAAAGCATCGGGTTCTGATCCAAGTGTGATACCCATGTCTTTTGCGTCATATCTCAGTCCGGTAGTTGTTGCGATACCTGTAAGCATGATGACGGGAATATTTTCAGTAACATCTTTTCTTTTAAGCTCTTTAAAAACCTGAAAGCCGTTCATGACCGGCATCTGTACATCCAGTATGATGAGATCAGGTATGATCGCTTCGGCTTTTTGTAATCCTTCAAGACCATTTTTTGCTGTCTCAATCTCAAAATCTCCAAGCTCGGAAAGCATTGCTTCTGAAAACGCAGTCGCGTCTGGTTCGTCATCAATAATGAGTATCTTTTTATTTTCTGCCATTATATACCTCCGGCGGTAATTATTTTTTTCTTTTCTTTGGCAACGTAATTGTGAATTTTGTGCCTTTCCCCTTTTCTGAGTCAACAGAAATGTTTCCCCCATGCTCTTTTATGATCTTGTAAGAAACTGCAAGACCAAGCCCCGTCCCCTTTGATCCCTTTGTGCTGAAAAAAACCTGGAATAGTTTTGCTTGAGTTTCCGGCGACATGCCTATGCCTGAATCCACAACATGGATTTTGAAAGTCTTTCCCTTTGTTGATTGTACAGAAACTTCGACATTGCCCTTGGCAGATTCTTCGCACGCATCAATGGCATTGGAAACAAGATTAAGCACACAGCGCTTCACTCCTTTTGCATCGATCTCAACTTCGTCAAGCGATTCTTCCGGTAAGAATTTCATTGAAACATTTTTCTCTTTCCCCTTTTGCTCCATGAGATCGCACACGCTTTTCACCAGTTCATTTACATCGGCAGTTACATATTCAGGTTCACGCTCTTTGGAATATGAAAGCATGTCAAGAACAAGTTCTTTCATGAAGATGTTATTCTTTTTTACGATATTCCAGCCCTTATCAACATTTGAGAAATTCTCTTTCTTCAGCCCGAGGTCAAGAATATAAGATCCGCCCTGGATTCCATTAAGTACGTTTTTTATGCAATGAGCAAGTCCCGAAACAGTTTGTCCTACTGCAGCAAGACGCTCATTTTTTACAATATGCTCGTGGAGTTTTGCGTTTTCGATGGCAATTGCAGCTTGTGAAGCAATTGCATCGAGAAAGATCCGGTCCGCATCATCAAATTTTTCGTCGTTCATTTTATTGATAACTTCGACAGCACCGAGGCATTTATCAGGAGTGCTCATCGGCACACAGAGGATTGATTTTGTAATGAAGCCACTTTTCTTATCCGCAGCTTTGTAGAAGCGCCTGTCTTTGGATACATCATTTACGAGTACCGGCTTACCTTCTTTGATTACCCAACCGACAATGCCTTCACCCGCTTTCATCCGTATGGTTTTAATAATCTTAGCTTTTTCACCTTCAGTCACGTGGAAGAGAAGCTCATTCGTTTCTTCATCGATAAGTACAAGGGAAGATGCCTCCACTTGCATCGCCTGGGTGGTGACGTCCATGACGGATTTCAGGACCTTATCAAGATCAAGATGAGAGTTAATTGTCTGTATGATCTTGAGGATCGCATCCGATTGAGCAGTGTCTATTTTTTCTGGCATAATTTTTACCAAATTATTAATAAATGGACTTAGCGTGTAATATTTTTGTTACGTCAAGTTTTTTGCTTTTTGTGAGCGAGAGATAAAAATGTTCTGTAAAGAAATAGCAGGCAGAAAACGCAGATCGAGCAGATGGGTGCAGATAGGAAACAAACAAAGTAAAATAAGATTCCAATCTTGTTTAGATGGAATAAATGAGTTCAGATATTATTAAATACACAATGAAACATTTTTTGAAATCTCATAACGTCAGGAAATGGTCCCTGACCACTCAGTTCATTCATTAATTAGAAGTTAAATGAATTCAGTGTTGATAATAGTTGACGAAAAAACGGTCTGAAAAAAACTGCGTTACACAGAATAACAGGTAGAAATATACTCATGCATTCAAAAATCTATGATGTGATCGTAATCGGTGCAGGACATGCTGGCTGCGAAGCAGCACTTGCATCTGCAAAGATGGGTGCCGATACCCTCATGTTCGTCATCAAGCTGGAGACGATCGGCAGGATGTCCTGCAATCCCGCAGTTGGAGGACTTGCAAAAGGTCATCTTACAAGAGAGGTTGATGCTCTTGGAGGTGCCATCGGGCAGGTCATTGATAAAACGGGTATTCACTTCAGGATGCTGAACAGGAGTAAGGGACCGGCAGTCTGGGCTCCACGTGCTCAGGCAGACAGGATCGCATACCAGATCGAGATGCGGTCTGTAGTCGAGCACCAGGAGAATCTTGAAATAAAAGAAGCATTGGTCGAAGAACTCATTGTTGAAGAGGATCATATAAAGGGAGTCTTAACACAATACGGACAGACCTATTATGCTAAAACTGTCATTATTGCAGCTGGTACATTTCTTAATGGTACGATTCATATAGGAAAGAATAATTATTCTGCAGGCAGAGCAGGCGAATTTGCATCTATAAAGCTGTCGGATTCTCTGAAAAAGTGCGGATTCCCACTTGTAAGATTTAAAACAGGCACACCTGCGCGACTCGATTCCCGAACACTTGATTATTCAAAGCTGGAAGAACAAAAACCGGATGAACCACCCCCCAAATTTTCTTATTATACCGATATTCATCCGAAAAATTATGTAAGTTGTTTTCTCACTTATACGAACAAAAGCACACACAAAATAATTGCTGATAACATTACCGAATCTTCATTGTTCAGTGGAAATATTACAGGAATTGGTGCGCGGTATTGTCCTTCTATAGAAGATAAAATAAAAAAATTTCCTGAAAAAGACAGGCATCAGGTTTTTATAGAACCGGAAGGTATCAATACCTTTGAAATGTATGCAAACGGACTGCCCACAAGCTTTCCTCCGCAGGTGCAGCTTGATATGATTCACTCTGTCGAAGGACTTGAAAAGGCAAAGTTGATGCGCTACGGATATGCGATCGAATATGACTGCATCCCAACAGAATATATCCAATACAGCTTAGAAACAAAGTTGGTAAAAGGACTGTTCTTTGCAGGGCAGATCAATGGCACTTCCGGTTATGAGGAAGCTGCTGCGCAAGGAATTATCGCAGGAATCAACGCGGTGAAATATGTGCAGAAAAAAGACCCAATTATTATGCATCGTGATAATTCATATATCGGAGTTTTAATCGATGACCTTGTAACCAAAGGAGTCGATGAGCCCTATCGAATGTTCACTGCACGAGCAGAGTATCGTCTTCATTTGCGGCAGGATAATGCAGATGAGAGGCTCATGCCACTGGGATATGAGTTGGGACTAATCGATAAATATAGGTACAAACAATTTACCGATGCTCTAAAAATCAAAAATAGAGAGATCAAGAAATTGTTGAAGGAAAATGCAATATCTGACTCAGAAAAATCATATAAAATGATAGATATTCTCCGAAGACCAGAAATTGCTTACGGCGATCTTGCAAAATTTGGGTACAAGATTGCAGATGATGTGACCAATGCAATCAAAGAGAAAATATCTCTCGAAGTAAAATATGAGGGTTATATAAAGAGGCAGCATCAGGAGATCGAACGGTTTAATTATCTTGAAAGCAAGTCTATTCCAGCGGATTTCAATTATATGGAATTCGCCACTATTTCTTATGAAGCAAGAGAAAAACTCACAAAAGTTAAACCTCTTTCAGTCGGACAAGCTGCGCGAATACCCGGAGTAACTTTTGCCGATGTATCGGCACTACTGGTGAAATTAAAAACCCTTGATGCATGATAAATTAGACTTTCAAAATTTTCTGAAACAGCATAACATTTCAGAACTAGCATTTAATTTATTTGAATTATACGAGAAGATCCTCACAGAAAAAAACAAAAAATTCAACCTCGTTTCAAATACATCACTAGAAAAAATATGGTTCACTCATTTCTTTGATTCTGTTCTTATTGCCGATTTTCTTGATATTAGCAATGCGAGCCTTCTCGATTTTGGAAGCGGCGGGGGTTTTCCCGGATTACCATTGAAAATAATCTATCCTTCTATAAAATTATTTTGTGTTGAATCAGTCAGAAAAAAAGTGCTCTTTCTAAAATTCTTAAAACAGGAACTGAATCTAAAGGATACAACAATAATTCAATCGCGCTTTGAAGACGTGGAGCAAAGCTTGGAAAATAGTCTTGATTACATCACGGTGCGTGCAGTAAAAATGAACGATGATTATTTCCGGAAGGCATTTTCACTCCTGAAACCTTCGGGGAAACTCATATTGTATAAATCAGAAGTTAATATTGATGAAGTTGACAAGATTAAGCAGTATGCGGATTGTGAGAAAACAGAAATAATAAGAAAAGAGTATTCCGGGCTCGGTAAAAGAGCCTTTATCATTGTAAAAAAGCATGGCTAAAGCACTCGCGATCACAAACCAGAAAGGTGGGGTCGGCAAGACCACAACAGCGATTAATCTTGCTGCTTCGCTCGCATCTTATGGGCAAAAGGTATTGCTTATAGATCTCGATCCTCAGGCGAATTGTACGAGCGGAATAGGAATAGATAAAAATTATGTGGATGGGCAAATATACGATCTGTTACTTGGAGATTTACACATTTATGATGCAATTCTTGAGACAAGCATAGCTAATTTGCGCATAATCCCATCTTCGATAGATCTTATCGGTTGCGAGGTGGAGCTTCTCACCGTCGATGACAAAGAACAGCGCTTGAAGAAAGTGCTTTCTGCTATTGATGGGAAATTTGATTATATCATTATAGACTGCCCACCGTCTCTCAACATCCTTACAATAAATGCGATGGTCGCCTCTAACGATCTGCTTATTCCGATACAGTCAGAATATTATGCATTGGAAGGTATTGCGCAACTGCTTAAAACAATTCAGCTTATCAAGCGAAAACTTAATCCTGATCTTTCCATTTTTGGCATTGTTATCACGATGTATGACAGAAGAACAATTTTGGCAGAACAGGTCGCAAAAGAGGTTCGAAGATATTTTAAAGACATAGTTTTCAACACAATAATTGACCGAAATGTAAAATTGAGTGAAGCCCCGAGCTATGGCAAACCGATCCTGACGTATGATATCAGTTCGCGAGGAGCGCAAAATTACTTGCGCCTTGCACAGGAAGTATTAAAAAAAGATGGAAAGGATGACGTATGAGCAAACTTGGAAAAGGTTTGGAAGCACTTGTTCAAATTGATGCAGATGAAAAAACCGGCGTAAAGCTGATCGCAATTAAAGATATATCTTTCAATCCATATCAGCCGAGAAAATCCATCAATAAAAACCAGTTACAGGAACTAGCAGACTCCATCGCAGAAAATGGCATTATTCAGCCTATTATTGTAAGAAAAGCAGATAATAACAAATACGAACTCATTGCAGGTCAGCGAAGATTAACTGCTGCCCAGATCGCAGGATTCGCAAAAGTACCTGCGATAGTACGCACCGCAAAAGACCAGGAAATGCTTGCTCTCGCACTTGTTGAAAATATTCAAAGAGAAAATCTGAATGCAGTTGATGAAGCAATGGCGTATCAGATGTTTGTGGATGAATTCAAATATACACATGAAAAAATTGCTGATATCGTTGGTAAAAGCCGTGTCGCGATCACAAATGCTCTGAGGATTTTGAAATTACCCGAGCCAATTATTGAAATGATAAAAAATGATATACTGTCTGCCGGTCATGCACGAGCAATTCTCCAGGTTGATCCTTCTCTGCAAATAGATTTTGCAAATTACATTGTGAAAAACGAAATGTCAGTGCATGCTGCAGAAGCGATTTCTAAAAAGTTTGAAAATATTAGAAAAGAAAAAAAGCCTGCAAAACGGGATATCCATTTAGTCGCACTTGAACAGGATCTTGAAAAGAGATTTGGAACAAGAGTAAAAATTAAAGGATATAAAAAAGGTAAATTCGAGATCTATTACCATACCGAGGATGAATTTGAAAAAATCCTCAATATGATACTTCACAAAAATGAAACATAGAAGATTAGTTGTATTTCTTTCAATAATAATAATAATTTTGGTCGGATCATATATTGTTGTTTCTTTATATCTTATCAGCGATCTGACAACAAAGAATGATATTTTAAAACAGGAAAAGCAGGGTTTGGACCTCAAGGTCAAACAACTCGAAGATGTGATTGCCTCATTGCCCAAAGATACAAAAAGCCCGGTTATTCAATCAAAAGCAGTAGAAAATATTCAGGTGCATGAGAAAGAGCTCGAAGCAGCGACAGATGATTTTATAAACTATCAGCAGTATATACCGAATTTTTGCCCTCTTGCTGAATTGATCCTTACAAAGCCATATTTGCCAAAGCGAAGCCACTACGGCATAGACCTTGCAGGAAAGATTGGCGAACCGGTTTATGCTGCAGCTTCAGGAGTCGTGGAATCAATCAATCTTGATGACGAGATCTATGGAAAAATTCTTGTACTCGATCATCTTAATGGATATAAAACAAGTTACGGTCATAACTCCCACATAAATGTACAGGTCGGGACCTTTGTGCGCAAAGGAGAACAGATTGCAGAAGTCGGCAACACAGGTATTAGTTCTGCCCCGCACCTGCACTTCGAAATTTTATTACATGACCAAAATATCGATCCGGAGACAAAAATAAAATGAGATGGAGGTTTTAAGTGAAAAACGGAGAAAATAATTTGGATACCATTATTGGAGAACATACGAAATTCAATGGAGAAATTCATTCTGAAGGTGGTGTTCGCATCGATGGTGAAGTTGAGGGAAAAATTCATTGTGAAGGTTTTTTACTTATTGGAGAAAAGGCAAACATCAAAGCCAATATCCAATCCGACGAAGCGATTATTTCTGGCAAAGTCGAGGGGAATATCACTATTGAGAAAAAATTGGAACTTAAGAGTTCCGCGCTGATCAATGGCGATATTATAGCAAAGGTGCTTTCTATGGAATCTGGAACACAGATCAGCGGAAATTGCAGCATAAAACAGGTTGATACCCAGAAAAGCACAAAAAAGAGCAAAGAAAAATAACCACAATGCCTGTGAAGAACAAAGGGTATTACAAAGAGGTTTTTGAGGGACTCGGGCTTGTGGCACAGCTCGGTCTCACAATGATTATTAACATTTTAATATTTTTTTTCGTAGGATTATTCATTGAAAAAAAATGGCATCTCAAAGGTATTCCAATAATCATCGGAGTTTTTTGCGGAGTTGTTTCAGGTGCATTTTCATGTTACCAACTCATAAAAAAAAATGAAAATTCTGACAAATAGTTTTCGCAAGTACGTATATCATATTCTCGGGCTGATTTTCTTGACAGAGATACCGGCTCTTTTGCTTATCACACAAAACTTGAAGCTTTGGCTAGGTTATTTTCTTGGCTCAATTCTCTCAAGTGTGAATTTTTATTTTCAGGCAAAGGGCGCAGAGAGCAGAGTGGGACTAAGCCCCACAGGAGCAAAATTAAGCGTATTCAGGAATTTTTATATACGCTATTTGGTTTTGGTTGTATTCGTAGTTGTTTCTGTGAAGTTCTTAGAAGTAAATATTTTTTCTCTTCTTGTCGGCTTACTCATTGCTCCAGCTATTGTTCTAATCGATGGTATTCATGCCGGAAAAAATAATCAGGAATCCTAATAAGATATAAGTTGATATGAAAAAAAAGTCCAAGAAAGCATTGATAATAGTTCTTATAATAATAGTTATTGAGGGGATACTTTCTGTCGGACTTAATCATGAACTTCAGGTTGGAATTGATGATGGCAGATTCGTTATCAGAAATATTGAGAGTGAAAAATCCATTCAGGATCAGATCAATCATGAATTCCAAAACTATCATATAGTAAAGCTTTTCGGAAAATTTACTATCAATTGGAGCGTGTTGCGCGTTATTCTTTTTGTAGATCTTTTTTTGATATTATTTGCAGCGCTTGTCAGACGAAAGATGCATCTTATCCCAGGGAAATTACAAATTATTGCAGAGATGATATATTCGTTTTTTTCCAGTCTTGTGATTGAAACAGTCGGTGAGAAGAAGAAATATTTCACGCCCTATATTTTTACAATATTTGTGTTTATCTGGATATGCAATATAATCGGAATGATCCCCATTCCGGGAAATCTTGAGCCAACCAGGAATTTAAATGTTCCTCTTGGACTAGGACTCATGGCGCTGGTAATTGTTCATTATTCCGCAATAAAAGAAAAAGGAATGAAGCTCTACCTGAAAGAATATGCCGAACCGATTTCTTTCATGCTCCCCATAAACATTGTCGGCGAAATTGCAAAAGGGATTTCTCTCTCCTTTCGTCTTTTCGGGAATATTCTTGGAGGAGCTATCATTATTCTCGTAGTTTCGAATCTCACCCGTTTTATTCTTATCCCGGTTGGTCTTAATCTGTTTTTTGGTTTGTTCATCGGAACGGTGCAGGCATTTGTGTTCACCATGCTTGTGCTGTCATATACCGCAGTGGCAATAAAATAATATGTTTGATACCTTTAGTTTAGTACACGTTGCAGCATACCTCGGTGCAGGTCTTGCAGTCGGCATTTCGTCGATCGGAGCAGGCATTGGAGAGGGCTATATTGCAGGCAATGCGAACATTGCAATGATGAAGCAGCCGAAATCAAACGATATTCTTCTTCGCACTATGCTTATCGCACAGGCAATTACAGAAACCGGAGCTATCTTTGCACTCGTGATCGCAATGCTTCTCCTTTTTGGTGGTTCTATTATACCCGAAGCTAACTGGCAGAGGATCGCTTCATTATTTGGTGCGGGACTTGTTATGGGAGCGGGTTGTCTCGGAACCGGTCTTGGAATCGGGTATGCTGGCGGACAGGCGTGCAAGGGAATAGGCAGGCAGCCACGAGAATCAAAAGTTCTTACAGCAAACATGCTTATTGGGCAAGCGCTGTCCGAAACATCGGCTATTTTTGCCTTGGTCATTGCGATGCTTCTTCTTTATTCTACACCTGACGGAAACAGCATCGTGAAATCTTTCGCTTTTATTGGTGCAGCATTTGCAATGGGATTCGGAACGTTCGGTCCCGGATTTGGCATCGGTATTGTGGCGGGAAAAACCGTTGACGGTATCAGCAGGTTTCCAAAGCAGTCTGCAGTACTTGTGAGAACGATGTTCGTAGGCGCCGCTGTGTCGGAGTCAACTTCAATATATGCATTAGTTATTGCATTTTTATTATTATTTGTAGCATGATTATAATCCTTAGGAGGATACATGGAAAGTGAAATCATTAGAGCGGCAGCATTATTGGGTGCTGGCATTTGTATGGGCTTCGGTGCTATCGGACCTGGAATCGGCGAAGGTTTTACCGCCGGAAAGGCATGTGAAGGCATCGCACGTTCACCCGAAAACGCCGGACTACTCACCAGAACAATGCTTGTCGGTCAAGCAGTATCAGAATCAACCGGTATCTATTCACTGGTCATTTCTCTATTACTTATTTTCGCAGTGTAAGAACTCCCGTCAAATCGGGAAGGAACCCCGAAATTTCGGGGAGGAGTATCAAGTATGGTTAATATTGATTATACGCTTATTCTGGTGATCGTAAATTTCATTGTTTTGCTATTCATCCTGAAAAAGCTCTTGTATAAGCCGCTCATGGACTTTATCAACAAAAGAGAATCTCAGATAAGAGATGACCTCCAGGGCGCAAAAGAGCTTAAAGAAGAATCTACCAAGATTCTTGAGAAGCAGAAAGAATTGCTTCGAAAAGCAAAAGAAGAAGCCAGAAGTATACGTGATGAAGCAACAAAAAGTGCGAAAATACAGAGCGAGCAAATTCTTCATGATTCCGAAAAACAACGGGATGTGATAATACAGGAAGCTCAGGAAATTATCGATGTAGAAGTAAACAAAGCAAAAGAAAGCATTCAGTCTCAGATTGGAGATTTTGTCATAGAACTGACCGATAAAATCATCGGCAAGAAACTCACCGAAGATGATGATGTGAAACTCATTAACGATATGATAAAAGAAGAGAGCAAAAAAAAGGAGTCGTCTGTTGATTAGAAATATCATTGCAAGAAGATACTCATCAGCGCTTCTTGAGATTATCAAGAGGGATGATCTCGTACATTTTGAGAATGAGATCTCAGCATTGCAGACAATCCTGAAAGATGAGCCAGAAATTGAGGAATTTCTTGTCTCGCCCATTGTCGAGGATGAGCATAAAACCGAAATTATTGGGCTTCTCGTAAAAGAATTTAATGCATCAGAGGTGCTGCACAATTTCCTGAATGTACTCGTTGATAAAGAAAGGATATTCTATATTGCAGACATTCTTAAGGAATTGATCAGAAGAATACACAAGGAAATCGGCATCTTTGATTTTGAGCTTAAGACAGCACATGAACTCGATGAAGAAACAAGTGAAAATATAAAAAAATTCATCTCAAAATATGTTGATGGAAAAATAATATTTAAACATACGATTGATCGGCATATTAGAGGTGGCTTTCTCGCATTTAATGATGAACTGGCGGTAAATGCATCGATCAGAAACAATCTTGATGCTCTGAAAAGAGAGTTTTAATATATGAAGCAGATTATTTTAGGAGTATGATGAAAATACAACCTGATGAAATCAGTAGAATAATCAAAGAAAAAATTGAAAAGTATAACTATAAAGTTGATATAGACGAAGTCGGCAGAGTTATCGAGGTCGGTGACGGTATCGCACGTGTGTATGGCCTGCAGGATGTCATGGCATCGGAACTTGTCCTTTTCAATAATGAAATCTACGGTATGGCACTAAATCTGGAAGAGGATAATGTCGGCTGTATCATCCTTGGCGAAAGTGATAAAATCAAAGAGGGTGATATTGTCAAAAGGACAAAGAAGATCGTACAAGTACCGGTCGGCGAAGCAACGCTGGGACGTGTGGTGGATCCCCTCGGAATGCCTCTTGATGGAAAAGAGCCGATAAAATCCAAACTGAGTATGCCTATTGAGAGAAAAGCACTTGGCGTTATTGCACGACAACCAGTGATAGAACCCCTGCAATCCGGGCTGAAAGCTATCGACTCCATGATCCCCATCGGAAGAGGACAACGTGAACTCATAATTGGTGATAGACAAACCGGAAAAACAGCCCTCGCGGTTGATACGATCATAAACCAGAAAGATACAGACGTCTATTGTATTTATGTGGCGATTGGACAGAAAAGATCGTCAGTAGCAAAGGTCGTTGAGGCATTGAGAGAGCATGGAGCGCTGGATTATACAATTATCGTATCAGCAACCGCTTCCGATCCTGCTGCAATACAGTATATCGCTCCTTATTCCGGTGTCACAATGGGCGAATATTTCCGCGACAGAGGTAAGCATGTACTGGTAATTTATGATGACCTTTCCAAACATGCTGTTGCATATCGCCAGATTTCACTTCTGCTCCGCAGACCTCCCGGTCGTGAAGCATATCCCGGCGATGTTTTCTATCTCCATTCACGACTTCTTGAAAGAGCGTCAAAACTCGAAGAAATTTATATCATCATACCAAAAGAAATGGAAAAAGCAGAAGAAGGTGTGAATAAAAAAGAATATCGAAGGCATATTAAATCAAGCGATGAAGAACTCAAAAAAGATCTTAAGGAATTAGGAAATGATAAATTCAAGTTCTATAAGCTGCCGGAAACAGGCGGTTCACTCACTGCTCTACCAATAATCGAAACCCAGGCAAGTGACATTTCTGCATACATTCCCACGAACGTGATCTCAATTACGGACGGTCAGATATATCTCGAATCAAAGCTCTTTTATTCCGGTGTGCGACCTGCGATCAATGCAGGATTATCGGTTTCACGAGTTGGGGGCAAAGCACAGATAAAGGCAATGAGACAGGTTGCAGGAAGATTGCGTATTGAACTTGCTCAGTTCAGAGAGCTGGAAGCGTTTGCGAAATTCGGCGCAGAGCTTGATAAGGATACTCAGGATCAACTTAATCGCGGGTACAGGTATGTAGAAATACTCAAACAGGGTCAGTACAAACCAATTCCCGTTGCCAAGCAGATTGCAATAATTTTCATGGGTTATGAAGGATATCTTGATGACCTTCCGGTCGATATTATACAGGATGTTCAGGCAGAGCTTTTCGAATTAATGGATGAAGATTATCAGAAACTACAAAAAGAACTAGTTAAACCAGATGGAGTGACAGAAGAAGTCGAAAAGCAATTGCACGAGTTATCAAAAAAAGTAAAAAAAGTTTTCGAGCATCAGGTCATCGTAGAAGAAATAATCGAAGAAGAAGCATCAGCGAAATAGTATGGCAAGTCTAAAAGAACTTAAAGAAAGAATCGAATCGGTCATTAGCACGCGGCAGGTTACAAGTGCGATGAAGATGGTTTCTGCTGCGAAATTACAAAAGGCACAGCAGCTTATTTTAAAAGCACGCCCCTATTCTGATGAGTTAGATATTTTCTTGCGTTCACTTGCTTCAAGAAACCGCAGACAGCTCCATCCCCTTCTACATGAAATAGATGAAAGTGCAGTGAAAAATGTCGGACTTATCGTTGTCACAGCGGACAAAGGACTCTGCGGTGCTTTTAATATGAACATCATAAAGAGAGCGGAAGAGTATCTTCATGAACACAAAAACAAGAAGATAGACTTGATATGTGTCGGTAAAAAAGGATTTGATTATTTTCGTAGATTAAATCTGAAGATTGAAGCTTATTATGTTGAGCTCTTTAATAAATTAGAATTCGAGTACAGCATGGATATCATGCACATCGTGACGGAGAAATTCGTTTCAAGAAAATATGATGAAGTACTTATAGTTTATAATGAATTTAAGTCTGCGATACAGCAAAATATCGTTCTCAAGCAACTTCTTCCTATCAAAGAATTGAAAGAAGAAAAAGAAGACAGATATGCCGCATATTTGATTGAACCCTCTCCAGAAGAATTGCTGGATGAACTCATCAAAAAGAACCTTGATATTCAGATATGGCGAGTACTTCTGGAGTCATCATCCGCAGAACAGGGAGCTCGAATGGCTGCAATGGATGCAGCGACGGATAATGCAGATGAAATGATAAAAGATCTGACGCTCGAATATCATCATTTGCGTCAAAGTAAGATAACCACAGAAATCATAGAGGTATGTTCCGGTGCAGAAGGATTACAGTAAAAACAGCACAGGAGGAGTTTTGAAAAAAGGCAAAATAGTTCAAATTATCGGTCCGGTGGTTGATGTAGAATTTTCAGAAGAAAATTTACCTGAAATTTATACAGCACTGCACGTGAAGAGAAAAGACGAAACAGTTCTTGTGCTCGAAGTACAGCAACATCTGGGAGAAAACAGAGTTCGTGCAATCGCAATGGATTCAACTGACGGGCTGCAAAGAGGTGATGAGGTGATAAATACAGGTAAACCCATCTCGGTTCCTGTAGGTGAAGGCACACTCGGACGGTTGATTAATATTGTTGGTGAGCCCATTGATAATCTCGGTGAGATCAAAGCCAAAACCTATTACCCGATCCATAGAGAAACTCCGGCATATACACAGCTTGATATTAAAGACGAGATATTAGAAACTGGAATAAAGGTCATTGATCTTCTCTGCCCCTATTCAAAAGGCGGTAAAACTGGTCTCTTTGGTGGTGCCGGCGTCGGCAAGACTGTGCTCATCCAAGAGCTTATCAGAAATATCGCAACCGAACATGGCGGCTATTCTGTTTTTGCAGGTGTGGGCGAACGAACAAGAGAAGGAAATGATCTCTGGCTTGAAATGAAAGAATCCGGAGTTATTGATAAAACTGCAATGGTTTTCGGGCAGATGAACGAACCTCCCGGAGCACGACTTCGTGTGGGGCTTTCCGCGCTGGCAGTTGCAGAATATTTCCGTGACGAAGCTCATAAGGATGTGCTTCTGTTCATCGATAATATTTTCAGGTTTACCCAGGCCGGTTCAGAGGTTTCTGCACTTTTGGGAAGGATGCCTTCCGCGGTTGGTTACCAGCCGACACTTGCAACGGAAATGGGTGAATTGCAGGAAAGAATAACCTCCACAAAAGACGGTTCAATCACATCAGTTCAAGCAATTTATGTGCCCGCAGACGATTTAACAGATCCCGCTCCTGCAACGGCATTTGCTCATCTCGATGCAACAACCGTGCTTTCTAGAAAAATCGTGGAACTCGGCATCTATCCCGCTGTTGATCCGCTCGATTCAAACTCACGAATTCTCGATCCACGCATTGTGGGAACAGAACATTATTCTGTTGCAAGAGAAGTTCAGCAGGTGCTACAGAAATACCGGGAACTACAGGATATTATTGCCATTCTCGGCATGGAAGAACTTTCTGAAGAAGACAAGCTCGCGGTCAACCGTGCACGCAGAATTCAGAGATTCCTCTCACAACCCTTCCATGTAGCAGAAGAATTCACCAATTATAAAGGACAGTATGTAAAACTTGAAGATACGATCGCAGGTTTCCAGCAAATACTTGCAGGTGAATGTGATCATATTCCTGAACGCGCATTCCTCATGGCTGGAACAATTGAGGAAGTAAAAGAGCGTTCCAAGAAAATGAAAGCACATAAAACAGAAGATATAGTAGAAGAAGAAATATCTGAGGATAAAGAAACTTTAAAACCAAAATCCGAAGAAAAACCCGAAAAAAAGAATGAAGACAAGAAAAAAATGACAAATAAAAAATCGAAATAATGGCCAATAATTCACAATTGCTTCATTTAAAAATAGTCACACCTAGGGGAGTATTCTTTGAAGATGACGTGGGTGAGCTCGTTGCTCCCGGCAAAGATGGTGATTTTGGAGTCCAGACCGGGCATACGCCATTTATATCTTCAGTGAGACCCGGCATTTTGAAAATCTATAAAAACGACAAACCAGAGCTCTATTCTCTAATCAATGGTTTTGTGATGGTGGATGTCGATAAGGTGAGAATTTTCACAGAAATAATAGAAAAACCGGAAGATATCGATAAAAACAGAGCAGAGCGTGCAAAACAACGAGCTGAAAAACGCCTGCAGGAGAAAAAGGAACATACGGATCTTCGTCGCGCTGAAGGTGCGCTGAGAAGAGCTATTGCCCGTATTCAGATAAGCGAAGAGGGATTTCACTAATTGATTTCTTTGACGTAGAATAAATCGATAGCTATATGTGAGTATAGCTATTTTTTTATATAGGTGATACATTTGAAAAGACAAAAAAAGATATTGATAATCTCATTGGCATTTCTTTCAATGCTCTGCTTCACTACTTTACAAGCAGAACAAGAAGATTCTCCATTCGTTGAGCACAAAGTTCTTTCAGGAGAGAATCTGTATACGATTGCCAGGAAATATATTGACCGATCCCCGACTCTTTTTCTTGGGGAATTTGTAGAGCAGATCAGAAGTGTAAATAACATCTCTGATTCTAATGTAATACATGTAGGTCAAATAATATTGATACCGACTGAAGCAACGAATCTTATCAATAAGGAAAAAGTACGACATGATTCATTGTGCGGGATTTATCTTAACACCTATTCTCTAACCGAAAATAACATGCAGCGCATTATAAACAGATATGATTCACTTAAATGCAATGCGCTTGTTGTTGATTTTTCAAATGTGAGGGGTACCCTTTTTTACTCTTCTAGAAACAATATTGCTCAGCAGAACAACCTATCAACTCCAATTATTCGGGATCCTCAAAAACTCGCTAACATGCTGCATATGAATGATATCGAACTTATAGCCCGTGTCACAATGTTCAAAGACACGACACTTGCGCATAACTATCCAGAATGGCGACCTGTTCTTATTCCTGATTCAACTGATACTCTTGCATCTAAGAAGAAATATGCGGAGCACTGGCTTAATCCGAATAACCAGGAAGTACAGAAATATAAACTTGATATTATCAAAGAAATAATTTCTCTCGGAGTTGATGAGATACAGCTTGATTATGTACGTTTTCCGACCGAGGGTCATCTCCTTGATGCGGATTTTGGCATTCCAGACTCAATCACGAAGCAGGATGTGATAACAGATTTTATTTCAAAAGTATATGAGGTAACTCAGCAGAAAGGGGTAAATCTCTCTGCTGATATTTTCGGGATCGTTGCATTTCAGCATCATGATGATGTGCAGAACACGGGACAGGATATCGGCAGAATCATGCCGTATCTGGATAGAATTCATCCAATGATATATCCCTCACATTTTTATGGAGAATTCTGGGGAAAAGCATATCCCGGTAAGGAACCCTATTATTTTATTTATCGAATGTGCAGGGTGCTGAAAGAAGAAATCGAAGATGATCAAAAGATCATACCTTATCTTGAATCTTTCTCGTTGTATAATAATTATATTGATCCTTACACGATCTCTGCTCAGATACAGGCAGTAAAAGATGCGGGATTGAAAGGTGGATTTCTTTTCTGGAATGCCGGAGCAAATTATGAGTCAACCTGGAAAGCGCTTGAGGAGTTTATAGAATAATACCTCATTATTTTCTTGACGCTCAGAATCCGCATTCATGAATAAATTATATGAAAATAAAATTCATTCAAATTCCTCTCATACTTCTCTACACCATTATCATATTTCTCCTCACCTGTTGCGCTTCAAAAACAGGTTTGATTCCCGGAGCAGCAAGCGGAAAATATATCGAGGTTTTCTTTCTTTCCGAAACTACAAACCAGTATTTCATCCACCCGATCGAATGGAAAGAAAAGGGAATTACATTCAGTTTAGATTTTACTGTTCGAACCAGTAGGAAACCACAACCCAATGATCCTGTAAATTTCAGCTATACTCTCGAAAAGAACGACCCATTTAATGATGAACTGGTGCTTTATTTTGTGCTTAATGACACTACTGCCGTAGCACCGTCTATGATAGAATCTCTTGCTTCTGAGGATAATAACAGTTATGTAAGATACACAAGTCAGATCGAATACGGTGATTTTATTAAATTGATCTCTGCAAAAAGAGTCGATATTATTCTTCTGGATGGGATGAATGATACCCGCAGCAAGTTACCGAAGCAATTTTACAAGGCAGCAGATGAGATGAAAAAAATGTTGAACATTCAAAATTAAAAGAGTGAGTGATGAAAAGAGCTTTTAATATTTTTATTTGTTTGACCTCAGGGCTTATTGTCGGCATCATTATCAGTAAATTATTACTTGAACCAGACTGGCAGGATGCATTTGCCAGCCCTGCAGTTATCGGGGCAGTTATCGGCACAGCAGTCGGATTTCAAACAAACAGGAAGAAAAAGAAATAAATATTTACTTGAGGAAAATTATAATTATAAATTTTCTTGACGCACTATTTCCCTCTTAGGCAATAATTTACACGCATTTAAAAAATCTCGTAAGGAAGTATATGGAAGAACTGTCTCACGAAACACGACTGGCACAATTATCACTCATTGCAGACAAGAAATACCTGCCGCTTGCAATGGACTTTATTCAGGATGTGGCAGTTGTTGTAGGATTAGAAAAATCCGATGCGCAAAAACTCGAACTGATCGTGGAAGAAGCAAGCCTCAATGTTATAGAACATGCCTTTGATGAGGATGAAAAAGGAAATTTTGAGATCATTATCATGAGAAAACCCGGACAGCTTGTCATCTCGATTAGAGATAAAGGACTTCCTTTTGATTTTCAAAAAATAAAACCCGGCGAGAATTCAGGATTGGGCATGGTTCTCATGAAAGCATTGGCAGACGAAATACATTTTGTCAATCTTGGAAGAGAGGGCAAAGAGGTCTTATTTATAAAAAATCTTCCTTATAAAAACATTACTGAATTAGAAGAATTGCCGGAAACAAAGGAAGCCATCCCCGTAGAAAAAAAGGATGTCGAACTTACCTACCGATTGATGACCGAGCAGGATGCAGTTCCCATGGCACGATGCATGTATCGGTCTTATGGCTATTCCTATGGCAACGATTTTGTGTATTATCCGGAAAAAGTACAAGAACTCATTAAAAGCAAGCTGCTTCACTCATGCGTTGTATTAAATCCCGAAGGAGAGCTGATCGGGCACCTTGCAATGATGCTGGAATCTCCTGATGCTAAGATCGGAGAAACGGGAATGGCTGTCGTCGATCCGCGCTACAGAGGTCACGGCATATTCAAGAAAACTAAATTATTTTTAATTGATTATGCGAAAAAAAGAAATATGGCAGGGATCTACAGCGAAGCCGTAGCAGTGCATCCCTATACCCAAAAAGGGAATATCTCACTCGGTGCTCATGAGACAGGATTTCTTATCGGTTTCACTCCCTCAACAATGTTCTTCAAAAAGATCGAAACGCAGCAGAGAACGAAACGGCAAACCACCGTTCTTTTCTATCTTACACTGAAAGATGAAGAGGAAAAGATATACCCTCCATTCCATCATAAAGCAATGATAAAGAAGATATATGAGATGAGCGGGTTGAAGAGAAAGATAGAGAAAGCGGCGCACAATATTTTAGATGATATACCTGAAAAATCACAAATCGATGTGAGGGTGCAAACAGAACCGGGCAGAGCATTTATGAGAGTCTCGCAATTCGGGAAGGATGTTGTCGAACTTATTGGATTTAGATTACATGAACTTTGCCTGCAAAAGATCGACTGCATCTATATAGATCTGCCGTTAAGCCATCCTATGACACAGCAGATATGTGCGCCACTCGAAATGCTTGGATTTTTCTTCGCAGGCATTATTCCTGAAATGTTTGACGGAGATGTACTCAGATTACAATATCTCAACAATGTTGATATAGACTTTGAGAAAGTGACTGTTGTCTCAGATTTTGGAAAGGAGCTTTTTGACTACGTAGTCAAGGCGCACGAAAGGGAATTATCAGTATGATTTTAAAAAAGCAAAAAGAAAAAAAATGCAGAACCACGAAACACCAGTCTTCTCCACCTATTATTGTGCCATGGCACAATCAACTGGCGGATACGCCAAGGCAGGCACGAAATTAATAAAATGATATTTAGAACAATATTTTCTCTTAAAATCTGTTTTGGTGCTTTTCGCCTGCAGCGGCGCAATGTAATGAAGACGTGTGATTTTCGTGGTAAAAGTATTTATAACAAGGAGTAACTATGGTAAAAGAAAACTTTATTGATTATATCGAGAAAGGGATCAAAGAAAACTGGGACCTTCAGGCATTCACAAACTACCGCGGCGACACACTTAATTATGGGCAGACCGCAAGCGAAATCCTGAAACTTCATCATATATTCAAAGCACTCGATGTAAAGAAAGGTGCAAAGATCGCTGTGCTTGGAAAAAATTCTACGAATTGGGCAATTACATATCTTGCAACCGTGACATACGGTGCGGTCATTGTCCCGATCCTTGCGGATTTCAAGGCAGATGACATTCATCATATACTCAATCACTCGGAAGCGGAAATGCTTTTTGTCGGAGACGGATTATATGAAGATATTGATGAGAAGATGATTCCAAATATCAATGTAATTTTTGCTTTGGAAGATTTTTCGATACTCTACAACAAACACAATTCTATCAAAGAAGATATCACAAAAGCAAAAGTTCACTGGGATAAGGAATTTGAAAAAAATCTCACACCAAGTTCTTTCACTTTCGAAAAGATCAAGAATGATAAACTCGCAGCGATTGTCTATACATCTGGAACGACCGGATTTTCTAAAGGCGTGATGCTTTCACACAATAGTCTAATCGGAAATATTGTGTATGCTCATGAGCACATGCCACTGAAAGCAGGCGAAAGAATCCTCTCATTCCTTCCGCTTGCCCATGCATACGGTTGCGCATTTGAATTTCTCTTTCCTTTTACACTCGGGTGTCATATTACATTCCTCACAAAATTACCATCACCCAAGATAATCCTTAAGGCATTTGCAGATGTTCAGCCGCATCTTATTCTCTCTGTTCCCCTTATTATTGAGAAGATATACCGTAAACAGGTCAAACCCGTACTTGATAAAGGGAGCATGAAGGTACTCATTGCACTGCCGGGCTTGAAATCGGTGATAAAGAATAAGATCAAGAAAAAGCTGGTTGCGGCATTTGGCAGCAATTTCTACGAACTTGTGGTCGGAGGAGCCGCATTAAATGAAGAGGCTGAAGCGTTTTTCCAATGTATAAAATTCCCTATCACAATCGGCTACGGTATGACGGAGTGCGGACCACTCATCAGCTATGCAAGTTGGGATAAGCATAAACCGGCTTCATGTGGACAAACCATAAATTTTCTCGAAGCGAAAATTGATTCAGATGATCCTCAAACTATTGTGGGAGAAATTATGGTGCGGGGAGAAGTGGTCATGGATGGCTATTTCAAAAACAAAGAGGCTACTGCTGCTGCTATTGACGAAGATGGCTGGCTTCATACTGGCGATCTGGGATTGATTGATAAAGACGGTTTCATATTTATCAAAGGGCGAAGGAAGAGTATGATACTCAGTTCATCAGGTCAAAATATCTATCCCGAAGAACTGGAAGCTAAAATTGATAATCTTCCCTATATTCAAGAGTCTCTTGTAATTGAGAAAAGTGGAAAGCTCGTTGCATTGGTTTACGCAGATTTTGAGAAAATAGACTCTGAAAAGATCTCGGAAACACAGATCGAAGATATCATGGAGCAGAACAGGAAAGATATCAACAAGATATTGCCTTCGTACAGCTTTATATCCAAATTTGAACTGTATCCCGAGGAATTTGAAAAGACACCGACCAAGAAGATCAAGCGATTCCTCTATAATATTCAATAAGCTCGAGGCGATATAATTTATAGATAATGGATCATGCATTTCTGCTTAAGCTCCTTCTGAGTTTTTTACTTGGAGGGATCTGGATCACATTCTCGACGATCATTGCAGAAAGATTCGGGTCAAAACTCGGCGGCGTTATCGCGGGACTTCCGAGCACGATCATCATCTCGCTTTTTTTTATCGGCTGGACTCAATCGCCAATAATTGCCAACAGGGCAACAACGGTCATTCCTATTGTCATGGGGATCGACGCATTTTTCGTCGTCGTGTATGCGCTTCTCAGAAAGAAAAGTTTCTCTATTGCACTTGGTGGAGCTCTTCTGTTCTGGGGTGGATCTGCGTTCATTCTTGCATCGGTTAAGTTTGACAGTTTCCTGATCTCTATGATTGGCTTTGTCGTACTTGTTATACTCTCATATCACATCCTGGAAAAGTGGAATTCATTCCCGTCGGAGTCAAAGAAATATGCAAAGTATACTGCGCCGGTACTACTGATACGAGGAATCCTCAGCGGCTCGATCATCGCATTTGCTGTTCTTATGGCAAAGATTGCAGGACCTCTTATCGGCGGTATGTTCTCTGTTTTTCCCGCAGTGATGCTGTCCACAATGATCATTACTTATTTTGCTCATGGAACCAGCTTTTCTGTTGCAGTACTCAAAATACTCACGGTAAGCGGACCGGTGAATGTCGTTACATATGCAGTTGCAGTGCGCTATCTTTATGGAAGTGTCGGACTTCTCTGGGGAACGCTGATCGCATTTGTTATTTCTATGATAAGTTCGTTTTTGGTATATCAATTCGTAAAAAGAAAAATGATATAACATGTAAGGAGGACAATGGAAAAAAAAGTTAAAACACAGGGTAGTGGCTATATGGGATTTTGGGCTATTGTCGCGCTTGGCGTCGGGGGAATGGTCGGAGGTGGAATATTTGCAGTCCTTGGTCTTGCAGTACAGCTTGCTCATGGCGGCACACCTGTGGCATTTGGTCTGGCAGGTATCGTAGCGCTTCTGACAACCTATTCATACTCCAAACTCTCTGTTGCCTATCCAAGTGAAGGGGGCACTGTTGAGTTCATTAACCAGGCATTCAAACCGGGTTTCTTCACAGGCGGGATGAACGTCCTTCTCTGGCTCAGTTATGTGGTCATGCTGTCATTATATTCCTATGCTTTCGGCAGCTACGGAAGCACCTTTTTCCCCGAAGCGATACAGCCCGTGATGAAGCATGTATGCATCAGCGGCGTTATAATTATCTTTACATTCCTTAATGTGATCGGTTCCCGCGCAGTGGGCAGAGCAGAGAAATGGATCGTGGGAATCAAGATTCTTATCCTGTTATTTTTTACCGGGGCAGGCGTGTGGTCGATCAAAGTTGCAAATTTCATGCCTGCAAAATGGGTCAGCACAATCCCGCTTATTGCAGGCGGTATGATCATCTTTGTTGCGTATGAAGGATTTGAACTCATTGCTAACACAGCGAACCAGGTTCAGCATAGAAAGAAAACAATACCGAGAGCTTATTTCACCGCAGTGATATTTGTCATCATACTCTATATTGTTATTGCGTTGATCACGGTCGGGAATATTACGAGTCTAGCTGAAGTCGCGAAATATAGAGATTACATTCTTGCTGAAGTTGCTAAACCATTTCTCGGGCAATTTGGATTTGTACTCATCACAATTGCTGCGCTTCTTGCTACGGCTTCTGCGGTGAATGCCACGTTGTATGGTGCTTCTCGGGTAAGTTATATCATCGCAAAAGATGGCGAACTGCCAAAAGTACTTGAAAAACAGGTGTGGCATAAACAGAATATTGAAGGACTTTTCATTACGACTGCAATAACGCTGCTCGTGGCGAATTTCTTTAATCTCTCGAGTATTTCCACAATGGGAAGTGCAGGATTTTTGCTGATCTTTGGTTTTGTGAATATCTCGAATGTGATTCTGGCTAAAAGCACAGAGAGCAAAAAATTCATCTCTATGATTGGTGCGATCGTGTGTTTTATTGCACTCTTTGCGCTTGTCTGGCAGACCGCCAAAACAAATCCAAGCAATATATGGGTGCTTGTTATTATGCTCGGTTTGTCATTTATAATTGAAGGTTTTTACAAAAGCATAACCGGAAAAGATTTCAAGAAAATACTCGATCCCAACTTGAAGGAGAACCAGGCAAAGAATTTGGAGTAGGAATAAATGTAAAAAGCCGGATCTGGAAAGATGTGTTCTGAATTAGGATTTTTATAAAGATTTGAAAGAATAAACTATTTGACAAGAAGGGTAGTGATTTAAAAAGAATTCGAAATAAAAAATATGATTGGATTTACTGCAGAAATTGTGGAAAATAGATGAGGATAATTATATTAATGTAAAAAAGATAAACTGGAATATAAATTAATAAATTAAGAAAGGACAAGAGTATGAAAAAAATTGTTATTATATTGCTATTAAATCTTATAGCATTTGTACTTAATGCTACGATTATTAATATCCCAGCTGATTATACCACAATACAAGAAGGTATTGATGCTTCAGTTGATGGAGATACTGTTCTTGTACAGCCAGGAAATTATGTTGAAAATATAGCATTAATAAGTAAAAATATCTATATTGCTTCCCTATATTTAACAACACAGGATACATCATATATTGCGCAAACGATAATTGATGGAAATCAAGAAAATCCTGCAGTGAGAATTCTTAATGGAGTTGATAGTACTGGTGTATTAGATGGATTTACAATAACTAACGGTGATCCTGCGGGGTTGCTAATATTTATTGCTAGTCCAACAATTAAAAATCTATATGTTTACGACAATCCTGAAGGAATTAGATGTCAAAATTCAAGTAGCCCAACTATTTTAAATGTAGATATAATAAATAATACATCAAACGGAATTATGTGTACAATGAACAGTAATGCAAATTTACAGAACGCTAATATAATTGGAAATACATCAACAGATGGAGCAGGTATCTATTGTGATAGTTCTATAATGACTGTTAAAAATTCGATTATTACAGAGAATACTGCAACAGGTAAAGGAGGAGGTATTTATTGTAAGGGATCTGAAATTGTTTTAGAGAATACTACGATTTCTAATAATATTGCTAATAGTGGAGGTGGTATTTATTGTTATAATTCAGATGTGGAGTTCAGCTCATACAATAGATGTAATATTTTTATGAATAGCAATATTGTTAATAAAGGATATGGTTTGGATATATCTTCACAAAATTGTGATATAATTAATGTAATTTTAGATACTTTCACAGTAGTAAACCCAACAGATTTCTATGTTTCCCCAATAATTAACTACACTTTTGATATTTTACATGGATATCAGAACAACATAATAAATTCTGATTTATATGTATCTTTAGATGGAGATAATTCAAATTCCGGTACTAGTCCCGATGAGCCCTTAAAAACAATTAGAAATGCTTTATCTAAGATTTATGCTGATAGTCTAAATAAGAATACAATTTATATTGCAGATGGTGTGTATAGTGAAAGTACAAATGGAGAGATATTTCCTTTAAAATGGTGCAACTATGTATCACTTGAGGGTTTTTCAAAGAACGAGACAATTTTAGATGGAGAAAATGAAAATAGGTTATTAGATTTCTATTATATTACTGAAGCTACAATAAGTAATATTACTATAACAAAAGGAAATTCAGGGGATGGAGGGGGAGTATATTGTAGAAATTCAAATCCACATTTTATGAATGTAAATGTTAATTATAATGTTAGCACCGGAGAAGGAGGAGGAATGTCCTTTAGAGATTCTAATCCGGTTATGGAAAATGTAGAAATAAATGATAATACAGCAGATTATGATGGAGGGGGTATCTATTCAATAAACTCCGAGATATATTTAAATGGTGTGTCAGTTTATGATAATACATCATACGAATATGGAGGAGGAATGTATATTGGAAATGTTTTATCTGCGATGCCTGATCCAATTTTAGAAAATGTTAAATTAACTGGAAATTACTGTGAAAATGCCGGTGGGGGTGTTTTCTTTGAGTTTAATAAACCAACTTTGCTGAATGTGGAGATAACAAATAATACAGCAAATGAAAACGGTGGGGGAATATATGGATGGGATGCAGAAATTAGCTTCGATAAAGTGACAATAGCAAATAATACAGCAACAGATGATGGCGGCGCAATCTATTGTGAATATACAGATGTGAATATGATTAATAGTATAGTATGGAATAATTTGTCTAATGAGATATATACTCATGGAAGTTGTGATATAGTTGCGAATTATACAGACATTAATGGTGGTTGGTCAGGAATTGGGAATATAGATTTAGATCCAATGTTTGTTGATCCGGGTGAGGGAGATTATCATCTCAGTTGGGTTAATTATCCTATGCCAGATGATACAAAATCTCCATGTATTGATGCAGGTGATCCGAGTTCGCCACTTAATCCTGACGGAACAATAGCAGACATGGGAGCATACTATTTTAATCAAAATGTATCGATTGATGATCCACAGAATTTTGATAATCATACACTTAAAACCTGTCCAAATCCAACTAATATTAATAATGAATGTTTAAATATAAATTTCAAAATGGAAAAAAATGGAAAAGTCGATATAGGACTTTATAATTTAAAGGGGCAATTAGTAAAAGAAATTTTAAATGAGGAAAAAGGGATTGGTGAATATACGATACGATATACTGCAAATAAATTAAATACTGGCATTTATTTTATTAAAATGGATTTCAATGGAAAAAAGATAGAGGTAAATAAAGTTATTATTTTGAAATAATATAAAAACTGAATCCCCTTTATCAAGATGGGTGAACCCCCATCTGGCGGATAAGACATCATGGATGTTTTACTCCAAAACATGTAACTCAACATTCCGATGTTGAGTACGCAAGATCGAAATCTTGCGTTACAAATTTTTACAATACCCCAGCACTTCCCCGATCGTATACAACGAACCACTTACACATATAAGATCATTTTTGTCAGCGATCTTCTTTGCATGTTCAAATGCGGAGATGCTGTTCGGAAATTTGTAATATGCAATACCTGTTTTCTTCACTTCCCTCTCAAGTGTTTCGATTGCTGCAGCTCTGTGAGATTGCGATTTACTGATCACAATAATGTCTGCGATCTCGGAAATGGAACGCACCATCTTTTTGATTTCCTTATCATAGAGTATGCCAAGCACAACGATAAGTTTCTTGTATTTGTAGATTGATTTAATATTGCGAACAAGCTGTCTCATGCCTGCGGGATTGTGTGCTCCGTCAAGAATGATCGTAGGATTTTCTCCGATTTTTTGCAGGCGTCCATTCCAGATGACAGAAGCAAGAGCTTGCTTTGTCTTTTCTTCATCGAGTACGAATCCATAATATTTTGCAAGTACAGCACACACGAGAACAGACAGTGCAGTATTACCCACCTGATGTGCTCCTGCAAGATTGCAATAGATACCATTGAAGTTCACATCATACGAGGGGATTGAGATGTCATAGTACACGCCGTTCTCGCCATAATGTTCATTGGAAAGAGTTAGTGTTTTTTCATATTCGACAACCGGGCAGGAGAGTTCTTTTGCTCTTTGCAAAATTGCTTTTCGTGCTGCTGGACGCGTTCTGCCAAGCACTAGTGGGATGCCTTTTTTTAGGATTCCCGCTTTTTCAAGGGCGATCTTGGCAAGTGTATTTCCGAGAGATTTTGTATGATCGTATTCGATATTTGTAATAACTGTGATAACAGCGTTGAGCAGCACACTGGCATCGAGCCGTCCTCCGAGTCCGACCTCCATAATAGAAAAATCAACTCCTTGATTATAAAAAAGTTCAAAAGCAATGGCAGTTGAAATCTCAAAATAGGTTGTATCGAATTCTTCGTGAGTATCTTTTCTTTTGAGATACAATGCAAGTAGTTCTTCTGGATTTACCTCTTCTTTGTTGATGCGGAAGCGTTCTTTATAATCAACAAGATGGGGGGATGTATTAAGTCCGACCGAAAAATTGTGAGTATGCAGGATCGACTCGATTGCTGCGCAGGTCGAGCCCTTGCCGTTCGTTCCAGCGACATGGATGCCCTGTATATTCTTTTCGGGATTGCCGATCGCATCGAGAAACTGTTTTATTCTTGTCAGCTCGATCTTTCGATCGGTGGCAGTCTTTGCGAAGATTTCTTCTAAGAATTTATTATAATTCATATTATTTTAGATATATCATTTTATGAAAAGACGTTTCTACATTTTCAGAAACCATCTTGTAAAGATAAACACCGCCGGACGCTTTTTTGCCATTCTCGTCTTTCCCATCCCAAACAGCTTGAAGCGTTCCCAAACAGTGGTTTGGGAATGAGGTAAGTTTTTTAATTAATTGTCCTTTTATATTGTAGATTTCCACTTCTGTGTTCTCTGTGCTCTCTGTGGTGAAAAAATTTATTATAGTTGAATCCGTAAATGGATTAGGGTAATTGCTGACAAAAATGTCATCAGGATGGGGAATATCCACGCTGACTCCCGTGTAGTAAAATCCGGCATCCTGGGGATTAACACCGACAGTGAGTGTGTGAAGAAGCTCCTCCGATTCTGAGTAAATGTACATCCTTCCATTATTGATCCAGTCCATAGAATCACCCAGATAGATTGTGCCATCATTATCAAATTGAATGAAGCTGCCACCGCTTGCCCAGAGACCTGTAGAGGAATGTATAATTGAGAGATCCAGAGAATTGTACGCCAAATAACCAAGTCCGAATCCGTCTGCGAGATAAGTAGTGCCGTTTGGATGAATGGCAATCTTGGTCGGTGAACCACCAATATCAAGAATAGTGATGTCATTATAATTTGCAGTATTAATAATATAGATCTTTCCCCAAACAGCGGGATTGGCATAACCATAATTACCTGTACAAACGACATGCAAACGACCAAATGCATCGATTGCTCCAAACTGCGGATTGTTACCAACGGGAATCGTATTCGTTACCGTTTCTGTATTAATGTCGATAACCGAAACTGTTCCCATACTCGAGCCATAAGAGGAATTCATCACGTATAAATTATCATTATAAAGAACCATTCCTTCCGGCGTGGATCCCACCGGAATAGAGCCCGAGACAACATTATTAATAAGATCGAGAACATATACTGAATTGGTAAAAAGTCCTGTTACATATGCCTTGTCTCCATTTGGGTGAATGACCATCCAATATGGATTCGAGCCGTTCGGGCATTGGATGTGACCCGAGGTTGTTTCTGTTTCGAGATTTATGACCTGGATAGAATGTATTCCAGAGTTGACCACGTATGCTTTATCCTCCTGAACGACGATCTGGTTGGCGTACTGTCCGAGCTGCAAAATATGGTTTTCAAGCACTTCGGTTTCAGTGTCATAATGGGAAAGCGTTTCGTCATTGCTGTTGACGATGTACACATCGTGGCTATAAAGTAATGCTGAAATGAGTAGGAAGATAGACAGGATAAGGAAATTTCTCATTGAGACCTTTCTAAAGAAAATTTACAGAGAATGATATTTCCAGATTTCTTCCGGGAGACGGAATATTTCTTGAAGTTTCATAGTGCGCGTTAAAGAGGTTATTTATTCTCATAGAAATTGAAGTTTTGAGTTTTGTGCCGATCTGCATAGAATAAAGGATGCCGGTATCGTAGGTGGTATAGCCGTCAACCATTACAGTATTGCTGAAATTATCAAACTGTTTTCCAATGTTCAGGACTGATGCAAAAAGTGAAATGTCCGCTATAGAATATTTAATTTTTCCCTGCATTTTATGAAGGGGTTTGTTTGTAAGATATTTATTATAATGATCGGCAGCAGATGTTTTATTGATCGGGTAGTTCTTTGACCCGCTCAGTTCAAGTTCAAGATTATCGAAGATGTACCAGTTCAGAGAACCAGAAAACCCGTAAAGTTCCGCATCAGCAAGATTGTCCGGCTTCCAAATTCCAAGCGCAGTTCTGTACCAGTATATAAGATTTTCGATCCGGTTGAAGTATACCTCACCCGAGAGAGTGAAAGAGCTGAGTTTTACTTTTATGTTACTACTCGTGCCATAAGAGCGTTCGGCTTGAAGATTTGGATTTCCCTGTACCTGTGCGTCACCTTTCCAGAAAAGCGAACTGAATTCCGGCATCGCATAGGAGTTCCCTCCGGAAATGCTCATCTGAAAAACGTCTAATTTTGCTGGATATTCAAACGTAAGATGAGAGGAAACATACACATCCTCATCAACAAAATAGTCTGCACGCACAGATGGAATTAAAGATAATTTCTGCAATCCTATTAACAGCGGGATGGAGGTTTCATTAGACAGATATACAAAGGTTCTGTTTTTTTGCAAGATCGAGTTTTCAGGATGTAGATGGTCATCAAATTTATAGGTTTCATGTCGCACACCGAGTTGTGATATTGAAGACAGAACTGGTCCGGTTGAATTCAATTTTGCACGAGCTTCAAAAGTCGAGGTTTTATTTGTTGAGTTTTCGGAATAAAATGGATTTGTCGTTGAGTTCTCATACTGACTTTTATTAAATTGATAATAGAGATCGGTCGATAAAGTGTTTTTTCCAAAAGGGAATCGAACATCAGTATTTATATAAAATCTCTGTGCTTTTCCTCGCGCTTTCTCGAACCAAATGTAGTCGTTTGACTGCCCCGGGATACCTCTTTCAGCAGAGTAGTAGAGAAATGACAACTTTGAGAATGCATCATTTTTGAACGCTATTCGAGATTGAAGCGATAGAGAGCCCTCTTTCATGTCGTTATTTGTCCGGGTGATCGTTTTCTCATCATATTCATTAAAGTATTTGAAATTATTTTGAGCGGTGTGACCGTAAAGATTACACAACACAGAATATCTTCCAAAGGAAAAATTATTTTGATAATTGAGAGAATAATTTTGCCAGCTTCCTGCATGCGAAACAATTTCGTGCGAATGAGAACTGGAGCGGGAATTTTTCAGTACAATGTTCACAATGCCCCCGATTGCTGATTCTCCGGACGTGCTGCCTGCATTGTGAGAAATAACCTCCACATGATCGATCATATCAACGGGAATCGAAGAAATCGAGTTGCCCATAGAATTGTCTGTTTTCATTCCGTCGATGAGATACACGCAATGGCGCGCTTCATAGACATGGAGCTGAAGCTGTTTTTCGCCGCTGGCACTTTCTCTTATGAGTAAGCCAGGGTGCGCGGCAACCAATCCGGCTGTGCTATTATTCTCAATATTTTCTGGAGTCAGTATTTCGATATCAGCTGAGGATAATTTAAGCGTAGTGCCCTTTTCTTTTCTTACACTTAATCCCTGAATTCTTATTGGTTCAATTGAGAGATAAATGAGGTTGTTTCCTAGGTCAATAACAGTAAATTCTTTATCTTCGTATCCCTGAGAAGAAATGAAAATTTTGCATGGTAATTCACTCACGGGCATCGTGAACCAGCCGTTATCATCAGTAATTGTAATATGATCGGAACTTACTGTTTTTATGAGGGCATATCGTATTGGATTGCCTGTTTTTCCGCTGAGTATTCGTCCTTCAATTTCTGCATATAACAGCATTGGGAGTATGAGGGCGATGAAAAGCACACATCCAAATTTATTCATCCGGCTCACCATTCTGAGAGTAATTATAAAGTATATTAGGTTTGCCGGTAAATGGATTTTTAATAACTTCGATCGGTACGTGAAATACTTTTCTCAGAATTTCTTTTTTTAATACATCTTCTGTTTTGCCAAAGGCAACAATGCGGCCATTATCTAGTATGAGAATTTTATTACAAAATTCAGCAGCGAGATTGATATTATGAGAAACAGCAAAAATAGTTTTGCCCTTTTTTTGATTTTGATGTTGAAGAAGAGAAAAAATTCTTATTTGATGGTGAATATCAAGGTGGGATGCCGGTTCATCAAAAAATAGGATATCTGTGTCCTGATTGAGAGCTCTTGCGATCATAACAAGTTGAAACTCACCGCCGCTCAGTTCACCAAGGTACCTGTTTGAAAGATGGCTAATATTAAGTTCTTTTAATATAAGTTCAGTTTGAGCAATTTGCCCGTTTGTATAATTTTGCCAAAAACCCAGATAAGGATATTTACCCATCAACACGACATCCAGGACAGTAAAATCAAACTCGAAATGGGGTTGCTGAACAACAACCGAAACGTGCTGTGCTCGTTCAAGAGAAGTGTAGCTTGAGAGAGGGTTATTATCTAAGTAAACATCACCCCTGTAATCTTTTATATAACCGCAAAGGCATTTAAGGAGTGTCGATTTGCCTGCACCGTTCGGACCGATCACTCCCACAAAATCATTCCGTTCTATAACAAATGAAATATCATCCAGAACAGGCTTGTCTGTGTAAGAATAAAATAAATTTGAAACTTTTATCATTTTTTTGTTGACGTTAATATACTTGTTTTGTATGTTTTAGCAAAATATGATCATGGAGGTCATAATGAAAATATCGATTGATACAGACTACAGTTTGCGAGCTCTTCAGGAACTTGCATACCAGGATAGGGACAATCCTTATTCTATTTTGAAGATTGCAACCAAGAGAAAAATTCCTCATAAATATCTTGAGAAACTTTTCAGAAGGTTGAGAATAGCTGGTATCGTTAAGTCGGTAAAAGGGCGCAAGGGCGGTTATATGCTCACCCGCAATCCCGATAAGATAACCACAAAAGATATCATTAAGGCGGTTGACGGCAGGACGAACATTCATAACTGCAATGATCGCAAAACAGAGAAGCTCTGCGAATTTGCTGATGAATGCTCTTTCCAAGATTTCTGGAATGATTTTAATACTCATATTAATGACTTTCTTGATTCATATTCACTTGAAGATTTTCTTGAGAAAAGAAAATAACGGAGTGTTCGATGAGCGGCAAGGAAGTATATCTCGATAGCTGCAAAACATCCCGGCTTGCCCCTGGAGTGCTTGATGCAATGATGCCGTATTTAACTGATAAATACTGGTATCCTGGCTCATTTACCAGTATCGGAACAGAGATTGCAGAGGTGATCGAAAAAGCGCAGGAAACAGTTGCCAACTCACTCAATGCGCAATCCGAAGAGATCACTTTCACTTCCGGGGGGACTGATGCGAATAATATTGCGATACAGGGAATCCTGCAGGCAAACAAAGAGAAGGGCAGGCATTTTATATGCTCAACCATCTCGCATCCATCGGTTCTGGCGGTCTTTCAGGGTTTGGAAAAGCAGGGTTTTGAAGGAACATATATCTCTGCGAATCGGGATGGATATCTTGATTTGGAAGAACTAAAAGCAGCGATCAGACCGGACACAATTCTTGCTGCGTTCACGCATATTAATCACATCCTCGGCACTATTCAGGACTCAAAAGCGATTCGTGAGATACTCGATCAAGCTGATCATAAGATATACCTGTTCATGGATTCCTGCGAGGCTTATACGAAAATCCCGTTAGATGTTGAAGAACTAGGAATTGACTCTCTTTCAATTTCTGTGCACAAATTTAACGGACCGAAAGGCATGGGCATTCTCTATGTTAAAAAAGAAACGAAGATCGCTCCAACACAGTTTGGGATAGTAAGATTATACAAACTAAAACCCGGAGCGATCAATGTATCTGGAATCGTGGGAACCGCAAAAGCTATAGAGATGTCATTTGCTGATTTTGATAAACAGATCGAGCGATATAGAGAACTTCAGACTTTGCTTTATGATGAAATAATGAGAAGAATTCCAGATACTGTCCTGAATGGTCCACCGATTGGAGAACGCAGTCCTGCCCATCTAAATGTGACATTCCGCTTCATAGAAGGTGAAGCAATAATGATGATGCTCGACTTTGATAATATCCATGTTGAAACCGGCTCTGCATGCTCGTCTCAAAATCTACAGCCAAACTATATCCTTATGAATACAGGAAGAACTCACGAAGAATCACACGGCTCTGTTCGTTTTACGCTGGACAGATTTGTCACAAAAGAGGATATACTCAAAACGGTCGATGCGCTGGAGAAAACAGCAAAAGAACTTCGTCGAAGAAGTCCGCTTGGTAAGAAGGAGCAATAATGGCAATAAAATATTCGGAACTGGTGATCGAGCATTTTAAAAATCCGCATAATGTCGGCACGATTGAGAAAGCAGATGCTCTTGCAACTGAAGGAAGCCCGGCGTGTGGAGATCAGCTCACAGTATATCTCAAAGTTAATCCTGACACACAGGTCATTGAAGATATCAAATTCCAGTCATACGGATGTGCATCCAATATTGCCACAGCTTCGATAATCACCGATCTTGCTCTCGGTAAAACACTGGAAGAAGCAAAATCAATCAGTTGGAAGCAGGCAGCTGAAGAACTCGGAGGGCTTCCACCAGTGAAAATGCATTGCTCCGTGCTTGCAGTGGACGCATTACGCTCTGCGATCAAAGATTGGGAACATAAGCACCTTGGGAAAAAGGTCGAGGAGAATCTCACGAAAAAGAATCTCGTAAAAGAGCTTCAAAAAGTGATCTACGGGAAGGTGGGAGTTGATATAGTGAGTTTGAAACTGCTCAAATATATCGGCATCGACGAGAAGAAGAATGTGTTGATTGAACTCGCTGTCTCAAAAGATGATCCTTTTATTGAAGATCTAAAAAACGAGATTAATGAACGCATGGAGAAATTTCCTGGCATAGCTTCTGTTAAGATCTCACTGGTTTAGCGGGCCTAACTCGGATAAGTCGGGAAAGATTTAACCACGAAAGACACGAAATCCCACGAAAAATGAAAGAATAGAACGCTGATTACGCAGATTATACTGATCATCACGTATTCAGAAAATATTTTTCAAAAATGTAACAGAATTATAGAATTAAGTGACTAAATCAAATAAACCGAAACCACAAAGAATTCACCACAGAGAACACAGAGAAAATCTCCTCTAACAAGAGGAGTACGACTTTAGTCGGGAGGTGTGTTTCATAGGAAATTCCGTACCTGTCCCTGTGAATTGATTTATATTCAAGAGGGGTGAAATATTAGATATTCACCCAGAAATCGTTATGGATTTGATTGCTAAAACATTCAGTAAAAGGAATTGAGAATTAAGCAACTCATGCTCATCTACACTCTATAATTTTATAAAGAACGATTTATTTTCTTTTTAGTAAATACACAAAAAATGGCGCACCGAAAAGTGCGGTCACAACACCGACCGGAATTTCAATTACCATCACTGAGCGCGCTATGGCATCGCATATCACGAGGAAGCTTGCACCAAGAAGCGCTGAGAGCGGAAGCATGTAGCGGTTGTCCGATCCAATAAGAAAACGGGCAATATGAGGGATGATAAGTCCAACAAACCCGATAATTCCAACAAATGACACAATTATACCAACTAGAAATGAAGTAAGAATAAAGAGGAACTTTCGAGTTTTGTAAACATTCACCCCGAGTGTCTCTGCAGAATATTCCCCGGTTGAAAGGATGTTCAGCTTTGCCGAGAAAAGGCACAGGACAATCACGCCAATAATCGAAAAACCGGCAATCATCCAGAGTAAAAATGACGTGGATTGAGAAAATATGAACCCGAGATTTCCCATAAGAATTGAGAATATTTGAGCAAGGTCTTTATGAAAGATGCTCATGAGAAAAGCAATGATCGCAGAGAAGAACATATTCACCACAACACCTGCAAGAATAAGCCTGGTTTTATCAATATGACGTTTTGTTTGAGCAATTTTCCATACAAGTATCATTGTAATAAGAGCGCCGAGAAATCCGAATAACGGCATCAAATATATCTTCTTGAGAAGAAGACCGATGATATTTCCAAGTGCGGCGCCGGAAGAGATGCCGAGCAAATAAGGTTCTGCAAGGGGATTATGAAGCATGCCCTGAAGTACACCGCCACTTGTTGCAAGCACAAGACCGGCAGCGATCCCAAGCATGATGCGCGGTATTCGAATGTTAAATAAGATATTTTTGCTTGTTTCCGAAAGAGAAAAAAGATTAATGGAGCTTCCACCAATCTGAAGCGATACAAATATTGCGGCAAGTAATGCAATAAATCCGAGGAGAATGTATAATTTCTTATTCATTTATTGAGAAGAAAGCTGCGATAATTTTTGTATTCCCTGAACGATTCGAGGACCAGCCCTTAAAATGAGATCGGGATCGATATCTTCTGTGGTGAAGATCATGTCGTTTTTGTTTGCGTTAATTTTATCCCACCCCAATCTGTCTTTGATGTCCGCCTTATTCACATGTGGGTACGTAATAAGAATGATATCAGGATTGAGTTCCACAACTTTTTCTGCTGAGACAGAACAATATTCTCGAGGGAGTATAGGAAAGATGTTCTTAAGTCCTGCTTTGAGAATCATGTCTCCAACAAAGGAATCTGAAGATGCTGTCATGAGAGGATTGTTGTAGATTTCAACATAGATTGTCGGGGCTTCTTGAGGTTTTTGTATTATGTCGATTGCATTCTGCATTGAGACTATAAGTGAGTCAGCGCTATCTTCTTTTTCCAGATAGGTTCCTATCTCAGATATTGTATGATAGAGTCCGTTAATTGATCTCGGATAGAATTGGTGAACAGTAATATTGAGATCCCGCAATTTCTGTGAGAAAATTTCCTGCTCCATGCCTGTGAGAAAAACTGCATCCGGTTCGAGGGCAAGAATTTTTTCTATATTTGGAGCACTGAAACTGCCAATGATATCTTTCTGTTGAAGCGTGAGAGGATAGTCGCACTCCAGTGTAATACCGATTATGTGATTTTCAGCTCCGATAGAGCAAACTATCTCTGCAAGCTCCGGCGAGAGCACCACTATCTGAGGATGGGGGGCGTCTACTTTTTCCATTGCAGAATTGCAGCCGATGATCAAGATCAGTAAAAACAGAAAGAAACATTTTTTCATAAAAAAAAACCCAATCTCGGTGGAAAATGGGTTCTCATTGTATGAGAATTATTCTTTCCGCCGAAAAATAATTGTCTAATATATAAGGCAGGTTTCCTGGCTTACAGCGGAACAAGGATGCCTTCCCATTCCCGAATGTTCGGGATCAGTGACGTCTCCTTACAAAAGATGCTGATTACAGTGGCGGGGACCGCTTCCGATTTTCACGGAATTCCCTCTTGGTATTATGCCATTGGCACGCACACAAGCACCTTATATATTACACTCTATGGTTGAGAAGTTGCAGCGCGTTTAGAGCTTGTCAAATAAAACGTGATTTTATACAAGATCGTGGATAATATTTTTAAATGCAACGTGTATGATAGCCAGAAGTATTGAGAATATTACAACTGCGAAGGCGATCTTCCAGGAAAATCCTATAAGGGCTATACCCAAAGCAGTACCGCATGCCGGGGGGTGTTCGCAGTCTATCATGACCATGATGAACATTGAAAGACCGACCGAGGTGGCAAGCAGGAGCATATCAACATAAAAAGAAGAGACAGAGATTAAGGAGATTAAAGAACCAACGACTAAACCGGTTAGATGACCACCGATCACGCTTCTTGGCCGAGCAGAGATACTGTTTGGCATAGCAAAAATAACGAACACCGTTGCACCCATTGATGCGATCACAATTGCATTGCTGAATTTCAGGATCACGAGGACAAAAAAGATCGAAATCGTCGCAATAACACTTTGGAAAATGTAATTTTTCCAATATTTTTGTAATTCTGTTTTGTTTTTCTTTAAAATATTTTTCATAAAGGTTATATGGTCTTATGTATTGGCAGCAGCACGATATTTCCTATCCCATCATCAACGAACTTCACGCCTGAACGCTTCAGCTCATCGAGCATAAAATCGATCTGAGCTTCATCTGCAATTGCCATAATAAGTTCTGTGAACTGTGTTTCAGAACCAAAAGAATTACGAAATCCCGCAAATAACGGCATGCTGAAAGTCATTTTGTGACTCAAAGATTCACCACTCAGCACGATCGTGTCTTCGACTCCTGCTTCTGCAAGAGCCATCATCACATCATCTAAATATTTCGCCTTGTAAAGCTGTAAAATCATATACATGATTTTCTCCTAAACTTATTCACCTTTGTCTAACATTGCTTCACCGGATTTGAACAAAGCCCATTTAAGAAAGAAGGGGCCAACAAGCATGACAAGAAAAGTGGTCGCAGTCACCGTGCTGATTATTTGCTTGGCATAAAGTGTCATCCCAAGATTTTCTAGGGTTTTTGATGCCGCGAGTGCAAGCCCGATTGCCACACCTGCCTGGTCCAGAAGGCAGAAACCGAGATACTTACGCACCGGTTCTGTGGCGTGGGAGAGTGAACCGCCAATATAAGAACCTACCCATTTACCGGAAGAACGAGCGAGAATATACACGATGGCAAGCAAGCCGTATTTTATCAATAGTGAAAGATCCAAGCGAGCGCCGACAAGAACGAAGAACCATACATAAACAGGGGGTGACCAGTCTCCGAGAGCGGAGAAAATCTTTCTTGCATTAATTGGCTTTGAGTTTATTACAACAATGCCCATTGCCATATTTAAAAGTATGGGTGAGAGTATCAGAACTTCCGCGATTCCGCAGTTTAGCAAGATAATACCCAAAGAGAATATGAGCAGTTTTACCCGATCATGAATTCGTCTGGTGACAAACAACATAACGAATCCCATAGCTGTTCCGATGACCACAGAGAGAAACATTTCAAGCCCGGCAGTGCCAAGAGCAGTAAGTATCGATGCAGAAGCCCCTGTATGTGTTGTGCCAAGGAAGATCAGCGAAATAGGAAGAACAATGATAAAAATGATGAGTGCGAGGATATCATCCAGTCCTACAATAGCATACAAAGTAGTAGTGAGTGTGCCTTTTGCTTTGTATTCCCGAACGACCTCGACAGTTGCCGCTGGGGCGGTTGCTACCGCAAGTGCGCCAAATATTATACCAAGAGGAATGCTCTTGAGCAAAACACTGAGTGCGATACCGACAAAAATAAAAGCGCCGAAAGATTCAAAGAACAGGGTATAGATAATTACTTTTCCCAGCTTCTTGATCTCACTCCATCTTAATGCGCCGCCTATTCCAAAACCAATAAGAGAAAGTGTGAGTACATTTATAATTTCGAGGGATTGTATCTGGTCGTATGATATAAGATTAAAAACACTTGGACCGAGAAGAGCTCCTGCAATTATATATCCGACTATCAGGGGTGATTTGAGGAGTTTTGCTCCATTTGAGAATATAAGCGCTGCGATGAGAGATATACCAAGAAAAAGAAATATATAAGGAGTCGACCCCATTTAATCCTGGTCCTTTATAAGAGCATACATTTCTTCGGGAGTTGCCGCTTCAAGCAGATTTTTCATAAAGGATTTATTTTTCAATCTGAGCACAAGCCGTGAGAGAAGGCGGATATAATCCTTATCCTGCGTATCTGATGCTCCTATCATGAATATGAGTTTAACGGGTTTGTTATCTATCGATTCGTAATCCAACCCTTCTATTTTTCTGCCAAGTGCAATAACAAAATCCTGAACAGACGCATCACGAATATGAGGAACTGCAATACTATATCCAATGCCGGTACTCATCAATTTTTCCCTTTCATATATCTTCTTCAAAAAGAGAGCTTCATCCGAGATCAAATCACTTGTTCCTATTACTTGGGAGAGTTCTTTCAGGGCATCATTTTTATTGTCAGATTCTATATCAATAATACGATTTATATTCATATATTTATAAATCTCAATGGACTGTGCCATACTTTAACCATCCTGAAACAATATTTCCGTCTCTTTTTTTGATGAATGAATTATTGTCAAAGAATAACAAGTCTATAATATAGTATCACTATTTTCTTGACGGATTTACTTATATTTTTCATATAAACATAAATTAATAAGAAATCAGGAGTTACCTATGCAAAAGTACATAAAAATTTTATTCGGAATAATTTTATTAGCATTTTCCCTCATGCTCACAAACTGTGATTCGCCCCTTTCTGACGAGCCCCTGAATAATCCAGCGTTGATTGCACCTTCACTTACAATTGAGCGCACTTATGATAATTCAAAAGCGCTTAAGGGAGAAGCTATAGCTTTTATCTGGGATAAAAATTTTAACCTTGTGAGGATCAAAGATGGCGGCGTGTCCGTGAATGGCACAGATCTGATACTTGAATATTTGATCACCGGCGGTCCCTATTATGAAACAACGGGAAATTATCCGGTATATCAGAACACGATTTATACAATGACCGTAGAAATGAGTAATGGAGACACCTATGATTCTGAGGTTAGAACTCAATTCCATGATCTACATACCTTCAATATACCTGCTACTTTCAGCCATACGGATAGTATTCATGTGTCATGGGAGGAGATCGTTACGTGTGATACTATGTGGATCGAGTTTAGTTATATTGAGGATGATGATAGCGGCATCGTAAATGTTGGGATTCCTCAGGATAGCGTAGATACCGGCGGCTTTACGATAACACACAATAATTTTGATGAACTCGCAGGGAAATCAGTACAGGCAAAACTCATATCCGAGAAATTCGGAACCGAAAATTCACATTTCAAGATAGGCGCGATGATATCTTCGAAGTATACAGTGATTAAAGAGTGCCAGATTAACTAAAGAATTCCTTCCACCCACATGCTGCATTTTCTCGTTCAGGTTGATAAGTCTGTCTTCCTTTTTATTAACAAAACCTTATCAAATTCTTTTTTTGATAAAATATTTCCAATCATAACAGAACCAAGGAATTGGCTGATCGTAATGCTGATCGCTCTGATATTCTTTATCATTAAAGAGAAAAAAAAAGCAATAGGTGTTATTGCTGTCGTTGTCATAGCTGTTGCCATTTCAGATCTTATTGCATACAGAATACTTAAACCGCTTTTTGGTCGGTTGCGCCCATGTCATCCGGAATTTTTTATTGGGGGTGGCAGATTCCTTATTGGCATGAAAACCTCTTTTTCATTTCCCTCAAACCATGCGATGAATATGTTTACTGCTGCGACAGTACTTTCTTGTTTCTACAATAAATACTCAGGATATTACTTTGGCTTTGCAATGTTGATAGGAATTTCCCGCATATATGTCGGCGTTCATTATCCACTTGATATTTTAGGGGGGGCAATGTTTGGGATACTGCTGGGAACAGGTGTCTATTTGGCTTATTGCAGGATCGGGATTTTCGTAAAAAGGCATGCAAGAAAGAAACAACGCGATGAAGATAACACCAAAGCAGAAAGCTGAGTTCCAGAAAGAAGTATATACTTATTATAACAACCATAAACGCGATTTTCCCTGGCGAAAAACCGAAGATCCCTATTGTATTTTCGTGTCTGAGATAATGCTGCAACAAACCCAAACAGATAGAGCTGTTGATAAGTATAGAGAATTTATACACGCATTTCCATCATTTGAAGAACTGGCACAAGCATCATTTGCTGAAGTTCTGGGAAAATGGAAAGGACTCGGTTATAACCGTCGTGCAAAATGGACACATGAAATCTCAAAAATAATAGTAAAAGATTACGATGGGAAAATGCCGGATTCGCTTAAAGAGCTTGAGAAATTACCCGGAATTGGACACGCAACGGCACGATCTATTTCGGCTTTTGCATTTGATAGACCAACAGTATTTCTCGAAACAAATATTCGAACAGTTTTGATACATCATTTTTTTGCTGATAAAGATAAAGTTGATGATGAAGAGCTTCTTAAAATAAGCGAGCAGGTTTTAGATGAAGAAAATCCGCGCGAGTGGTATTCTGCGCTTATGGATTATGGAGTATATCTAAAAAAAGAGCTTGGTAACCTCAATCATAAAAGCACACATTACAGAAAGCAATCAAAATTCATAGGATCTGATAGACAGATCAGGGGCAAAATACTGGCCATTCTGCTGAAGGAAAAGGAGATTTCACTAAAGGAATTAATTAAAATATTAGACGAGAATTCTGAAAGAGTCCTGGGAATTGTTGATGATCTTATAAAAGAGAATCTTATTAAAAGAGACAAGACAAACGAGTTACTACGTCTTTAGTTTTTTCTTCTTTGCTGCAGGGAAGAGAATATTGTTGAGGATCAATCTGTAGCCCGGGGAATTCTTATGGAGCTCAAGAAGTGTCGGGGGATCACCAATTCTGTGCTGATAATCTTCGGGATCATGCCCGCCGTAAAAAGTAAATGTTCCTCGTCCAAAATTCCCATGAAGATATTTCACCTCACTTGCCCCTTCTACTTCTCCAAGTATTATCACACTGTTTTTTACATATTCCTTATGATAAGATGTGGTTTGTCCGAGGAATCCATTCACCACATTGACATGGCTTTGCGTGAGCATCGTGGGTACAGGGTCGTATTTTGCTGAAAATTGAAATAGTGTAAAATAGTCTGCTTCAGCACCACGGATTTGGGCATAATTACTCGCATCAATACTTGAGAATTCATATTCATACGGATTTTTCACAAGAGAAAAATTCTCAAAAGCAAAAGTCCTGTCAAAATCGAGTTTTTGTTCAGCTTGTGAGTCCATCGGATCGCCGTCAAAAGGTACATCGCATATATCAATCCCGTATGCAGCCTGTGCAATATCATAGGTGTCAGTTGCTGCGCACATTGCAAAGAGAAATCCCCCGTTGCGGACATATTCACGGATCATCTGCACAACTGCCTGTTTGAGCTGCCACACCTTGTCGAATCCAAGATTGTGAGCGAGCTCTTCATCAATCTGCTGAATTTCTTTGTACCAGTTTGTGCTGTGGAATCCCGCATAAAATTTACCAAACTGTCCTGTGAAATCTTCATGATGGAGATGAAGCCAGTCATAATCTTCGAGCTTGCCCTGCAGAACCTCTGTGTCATAAACCGTATCATACGGAATCTCAGCATAGGTCAGTGCGAGCGTTACAGCATCGTCCCAGGGTTCTCCTGCAAAACCTTTCAATTGTCCCGCTTTGCTCTCCGGCAGTGTGTATACTGCGATTTTCGGAGCTTTCTCAAGGTGAACAATGTCCATGTTTGATTTTTCGATTGTTTGTTCTACTAAAAGATAATCCATGGGAGCAATCTGCTCATAAGTAACACCTTTCAAACGGCATAATGCTTCAAGATCATCGGCACCCGGTAATAAAAAAGAGCCCCCCCTGTAATTGAGAAGCCATTTGCTGTCATATCCCTTTTCTAGAGTTTTATAGACTACGCCATATGCTTTGAGGTGGTCTGTTTGGGAGAAATCCATTGGAATAAGAATTTCCGAATACACGAAAAAAGGAATGAAGACAATCAGGACAAAGATCGCTATTTTTTTCATTTATACAAACTCGCTTAAAATCTCGTCAGATACAAACAGTGCTTTTTTGGTAAGTTTCAGATGTTCATTCTCAACTGTCAAATATCCGAGCTTTGAAAACCTGGTTATTACATCAGAATATTCGGCAATGGCATCAAAACCAAACTCACCTTTCAAATGATGCAGGGGTACACCCTTTGTCGTGCGAAGTCCGAGAAAGATCATATCCGAAATGTACTCTCTTTTCGAAATTACTTTTGAGTTTTTGCATGCAGATTGCGCATTTTGCATATTTGTAATGTAGCGTTCAACATCAGAAATATTTTCTTTTCGGGTCATATCATAAAATGAATGTGCTGCTGCTCCGCATCCAATATATTCTTTTCCCTTCCAATATGAAATATTATGCCGGGACTCATATCCATTTTTTGAAAAATTAGATATTTCATACTGATAAAAGCTATTCTCCTTAAGAAATGACAACATCGAATAATACATATTTTTTTGTAAATCCTCAGAAGGAAATGTGTAACTATTCTGCGCATCAAAAAGCGGTGTTCCTTTTTCCAAAGACAGGCAATAGGATGATATGTGCATTGGCTTAAGCCCAACAGCTTTTTGCAGGCTTTTCAACCATGTCTCATATGTTTGTTCGGGAGTTCCGAACATCAAATCGAGGGAAATATTTTCAGTGCAATGGGTTTTCACAAGCTCAACGACAGATTGGATATCCTTGGAAGAATGAAGTCTTCCCAAAATATTTAACTCATCATCGTTAAATGATTGCGCACCAATACTCACACGGTTAATGCCGAGAGTTTTCCAGTTTTGGGCTTTGTCTTTTGTGAGAGAAGCTGGATTTGCTTCGATGGTTACTTCGCTCTCTGGAGAAATAGTAAAAGTGTCATTGATGGTAGAAAAGAGTGAGAAGAGAAGCGGAAATGATAAAAGAGAAGGTGTTCCACCACCTATGTAGAGAGATGTTAATGTGTAGTTTATATTTTTATAGTGTGAAATTTCTTTTGTAAGTGCTCGAATATAGTTTTCAACCGGTTTCGCATCATATACAGCAGAGTAAAAATTACAATAATTACATTTCCTTGTACAGAAGGGAATGTGTATATATAGAGAAATTTCTTTCACGGGTAAAAACAAGCTTTTAGAACGATGCTGTTATTTCGGGATTTTAAGTATCCTGTTCCATCTGATCTTATGATGATCCCCCATTGACCAATAAATGATCATGGGAATACCTTTTATATATTCCCGATCAAGAAATCCCCAGAAACGGGAGTCATTGCTGTTATCCCGGTTATCACCCATGACAAAATACGAGCTGTCCGGAACGACAATTGGACCAAAATTATCCCTGCTTCCCATGAATTCATTATTAATGTACAGGCGTCCCTGCTCGCGTGGGATGATTCTGAAATCAGTATGCTGCACGTAGTTTTCTTTCACATACTTCCCGTTTATATAAATGTTTTTATCTATGATCTGCAATGTGTCACCAGGCACGCCGATGATACGTTTGATAAAATCTCTACGCTTATAGAATTTGAAGAAGAAGTTCTTCTTATCCCAATAGATTGGGCGTATCAGTTTTGCATATCTTTCTGCAGGTTCTGGATGATAGGGATCATAAGGATATTTAAATATAACGGGCTCGAACTGTTTGGGCTCTCGAAACCAGTAAACAAATTTATTTGCTATAAGCTGATCACCTTTTAGAAAGGTACTTTCCATAGATTCTGAGGGTATAAGGAAGGTTTCTATCAGAAAAGTTCGGATGATTATTGCAGCAATACCCGCAAAGATTATTGCCTCGATCCATTCACGAAGTACGGATTTCTTTTTCTTTCTTACTTTTAAATCAGCTTTTTGGTCCTGAGATTTTGCCATTCAGTTCTTCTCCATTATATGCTTTATGATTCGTGTTTTTTGCCGTTTTCTTGGTATTCACGGCAGATATGTTCAACTTCTCTGAAGTTTACTTTCCCTGTTCCCATCATTGGGATATCCTCGATAACGTGGAATTCTTTTGGTATGGCTATGGAGGGGAGATCTTTTCCCATTTGTTTTTTAATTTTTTTGAAATCTACCTCAGCAGTGGTGAGAGCTGCAACGATATCTGCGCCCTTTGTGGGATTAGGGACATCAACGACACAGCAGATCACATTGTCGGGCAACAATTTATTTAGTACATCTTCAACTTTTACAAGAGAGACCATTTCGCCGCCGATCTTTACAAATCTGCGCAGGCGTCCACGATGCCAGAGGAAGCCATCCTCGTCGAAGACACCCATATCACCTGTGTCGTACCAGCCATTATGAATACGGAGAGAGGTTTCTTCAAGATCTCCATAATAGCCCTTCATGACAAGATCTCCCTTTACCATGATCTTGCCCTCTTTACCGCGGGTGAGTTCTTCGTCAGTTTCCCGATCAATAATTTTCACCTGAACCCCGGGGACCGGTTTTCCAATGCTGCCGGGTTTATTCGCTTCTTTAACATTGACGGACACGACAGGACTCGTTTCGGTGGTGCCGTATCCCTCAAGAAGTTCAATGTCATGAAGTTTTTTATATCCTTCACGCACCTGAGCAGTCAGCTTATCCGCGCCGGCGACCGCGATCCTTACCGTAGAGAAATCCCCTGCTCGCGAACGCTTCAGATAGCCATAGAAGAATGCAGGAGTTCCTATCATAATTGTGATCTTATATTTTTTTATTGAGTCTACAATATTTTTATATTCAAGTGGATTTGCGTGTGTAACTACAGCAGAACCGACAGTGATCGGTATCCATAAATTGGTTGTAAGCCCAAAAACGTGGAAAAGGGGAAGGTTTCCTAAAAAGATATCTTCGTGGGTAAATTCAAATACTTCAGTACAAGCTTTAATGTTGTGAAAGATATTCTTGTGAGTGAGTTGTACTGCTTTGGGGTCTTTTTCGCTTCCGCTTGTAAAAAGTATGACCGAAGTCTCATCTTCATCTCCATGATGAACTGAATTTTGAAGCATGCCGGTTGGCAGTTTGGAACGGAGTGCTGCCTTAAGTTTATCTCCGGTTGTGAGGGATGCCATGATATCTTCAAGGTAAACCATACCAGGCACAAATTCAATATTAAGTTTTTCACAAAGTTTTTTACTCGTAATAATAGTCTTGAAGCTGCATTTTTCCTGAGCATATACACAGTTACTTGCTGCTCCTGTGGAATAATTTATCATTACGGGTATCTTCCCACACATTAATGAGCTGATTATTGAAAGCATACATCCAGCAGAGGTAGGTATCATTATTCCAATATATTGGCCATGATATGCGGAGAATTTCTTTGCGAGGATCAGAGAGGCGATGAGCATTTTATCAAAGGTTATGTCTTTTTCTGTAGCTTGATCGTAGAGAGCGATCTTTTTGGAGAATTTTTTCGCTGTGGAAATAAACGCTTGCTGTAGTTGCATAGTGTCTCCTTACAGGCTATTATTTTATTGCGAAAAGCAACATTCCGTAAGGATATATGCAATGTCAATGTTTTCATCTGTCAGATGGAGCACCGAAAAAATTGACACTGCAATAGCCCAGCATACATTTCTAATATGAATATTATACAGCAATTCTTTATTTTGATTTTCCCTGTGCTATTTGCATTGACCATTCACGAGTTTTCCCACGGCTATGCAGCATATAAACTTGGAGATGACACTGCAAAAAGAGCAGGACGATTGACACTCAATCCTCTTAAACATCTCGATCCCATCGGCACAATAATGCTTTTTATCGCAAAGATCGGGTGGGCAAAACCTGTTCCAATTAATCCATATAATTTTAAAAATTTCAAATGGGATACTGCAATTGTGTCCTTTGCCGGACCGCTGGCAAATTTCATCAGCGCGATCGCATTCAGTATTCTCTTCAATCTCTTTTATTCACCTGCTTCCGGGCAGAATGTTTTTATCATGATCATATTTTATACGATATTTATTAATATTGCATTAGGATTGTTCAATCTTATTCCCATCCCACCTCTTGATGGATCAAAAATATTCGGTGCGCTACTTCCTGACAGATTATATTTCCAATATCAAAAGTATGAACGAAAAGGTATGTTCCTTTTTATCGCGATAATATTGATCAGCAACTTTGCGGGTTTAAATATTATTGGCGGAGTTATTCTTCCTCCCATCAGATTCTTTGTGAGATTGTTGACTGGAGTTTCGATATAAAATATGGCAGAACAAGCAGTTCAGGTAGAACAAAACGATAAGTATAATATCAAATTACCAAACTTTGAAGGTCCCCTCGATCTTCTTCTTTATCTTATACGGAAACATAAAATTGATATTTATGACATCCCGATCGCCTTTATGCTGGAGGAATATCTCAAATATCTTGCTGTGATGGAAGATTTAAATATTTCTATTGAAGGCGAATTCATGGAAATGGCAGCAACTCTTATTCAGATAAAACTCCGTTCACTTTTGCCGAGATCAGTCGAAGAAGATCTGGAGGATCCTCGCACCGAGCTAGTGAATAATCTCCTTGCATACCAGAAGGTAAAAGAAACGACAGAGATACTATCTGAGCTTGCAGAAGAGAACAGATATTATTTTTACAGGTCAATGGATGAGGATGCACGAAAAGAAATACAGCAATCTGCGGTGAGTTATGAATTAGAGCAGAAAGACGTAGACCTCTATGACCTTATTAAAGTGCTGCAAAAATACATAATTCAAAAGCCACAGGAGATATCTGAAGATATTTCTCTTGATGAATATAAGGTAGAAGTGAAAATAGAAGAGCTAACAAAACTCCTTCGTAAACATAAAAAAATCCTATTTTCCGACCTCATAAAAAACAGCAGCAGAATTGAACTTATTGCATTCTTTCTTGCGATCCTCGAGCTCATGAAACGAAAAAAAGTCAGTATATTTCAGAGCACACAGTTTTCAGACATTCATATAAATAAAAGATAAATACGACTATTTGTTCTTATCCTTCTTAGGATGATCCTGGAATTTATCTCCTTCCTTCATCATCCTGATCTTGTCCTGAAGGTCTCTCCCAAAGCTTTGCATAAAGATAAGATAGCGTCCAAACTTTTCTTCACCAAGTTCATTTCGAAGTTTTTCGTAGAGCACAGATTTATTTTTGTCGAGTTCACTTTCCTGGGCAAGAAGAAGGTCAATATTCTTGGTGATTTCCTTTTTATCATTCTTATCTAATGCAAGTTCCAGGTCATTCATGATCACATGGTGGACTTCATATGATGCACTCATCAGATTATCAATGTCTTTAATAATCGGAAGAACTCTCATGCTCTGCTCATCGGATAGATCGAGAATTTTGAGAAGTTCAAGGTTCCTGAGCTGAATGATCACCTTCTTATGCTCGTCCATAGGATGCATGAATCCTGGTTGTGCAATTGCAGCTGCTGTAAATATCAGCAATCCAATAACAAGCAGTACTAACTTTTTATTCATTGTAACTCCTAAATTATGTTATACTATTATCATACATTTTATCTATTAATTCTTGTAATTCATCCTGATCAAGATTATCCAGAACATCTTCATAATATTGCCAATCACCATAGAGAATATCATATGTCAGTTCATCATTTTCATAGATCTCCTGAAGATACATTGTCTCAAGATTATCTAGGTATCCGCCGCTTAATGACACAGTTTCAGTATAAGTGACATTGTCGATTACATAATAGTTTTCCTGTAGTACAGGCACTGTTCTCGGAGAAAGGAAGAAGATCATCAGCGCAATAAATAGGATGGAGACAGTTGCAAGAGCGGGTTTTGCCCAGGATCTTACCCAAATGGGTTTATCCTGTTTTTGGGGAAGGTTCTCAAATCTTTGCGTGATGTGAGCATGTGGGGGCACAGGATTAGCTTGTACATCTATATCAACAAATTCCTTTGTGATATGCAGTACATTTTCCCATTCTTTGAGTTCATTTCTGCAAAATTCACATTCAGAAAGATGTGCAGCAATCCGTCTTTTCTTTCGAGATGAAAGTTCATCGTTCAGATAATCGAGTAAAATATTTTTATCAATACACTTCATAGTTACTCCTGAAATTCGATCAGGTTTTGATCTTGTAGATCTTTTTTTATCTTTTGCATAGCAAAGAAATAATTACTTTTCACGGTTCCGAGACTCTTCCCCAATATCTGTGCGATCTTTTTAAAGGGAAGCTGATTATAGTAACGCATCACAAAAACTTCTTTCTGGCGAGGAGAAAGAGAATTGATTAGATTTTCGAGTGAGACAAAGAGTTCCTTTTCATCAAGAACGGATGATGGATTTGCATTCATTTCCGTGCGCATTTCGTGTGCTCCAGGAAACCTATTGATCTCTTTACTTCTTTTATTATTCATATAATAGATATGATTCAATGCGATCCTGTAAATCCAGGTCGTGAATTTTGCTTCATTTCGAAAGGAATTAATATTTTCATACACTTTCAAAAAAATATCCTGCGTCGCATCTTCTGCATCTTCATAATTTTTTAACATCTTTAATGCCAACAAAAAGACCTTTTGATAATTTTCTTCAATCAGTTGATTGAGCCGAATCGAATCCATATAATATTTTCGTTTATTTGGTTAGACGTCTTTACATGAAAAAAGTTTAAATTCATTTTTTGTTCACGCTCTGCTTTATGATCAAATTATACAAATGTCCGCAAATACAGCAAGTAAATCATTAATTACATATTAATTGACAGGATAAATACCCTTTTTCAAGCTATGTTGTGATAGCGGACAGATCGGACTGTAAATATTTTAGCGCTACATGACGACAAGTAAGGATTAATATGAAAAAAAATGAAAAGAAAACCTTAAAAAATGTTCTGCACAACAGCATATTGCATTACGGAAATAATATTGTAGTTTCAATGGTGGGAGGTACTCCCTTCACATATGAAAAATTTGGCAAAAAAGTAGAAGTGATTTCTAAAATATTACAGAAAAGAGGTATCGTAAAAGGGGATAAGGTAGCAATATTATCTGAAAACAAACCGCAGTGGGGCATTGCTTTTTTTGCAATAACGACTTTTGGCGCAATAGCCGTTCCAATCCTTCCGGACTTTCATGCAAATGAGATCCGTCATATCCTCATGCATTCCGAAGCAAAAGCAATTTTCATATCCCAGGAGCAATATAATAAACTTGAAGATGTTGAGATGGAAAGCCTGAGTACTATATTTCATATCGATGATTTCAGCATAATACCTCCCGACACAACAGTTGATAAACTTAAAGATTTGATAAAGGAAGGCGAGGTAGAATTCGCAAAGTTGAGAGAATCTGCTCTGAAGCTTCTTTATCCGGACCAGGGTACTCTCAAAGAAGATGATGTTGCTTCTATTATTTATACCTCCGGCACTACAGGTCATTCAAAAGGGGTCGAACTCACACATAAGAATTTCATTTTTGATGCTGAAGCGACCCTGAAGGTTCAAAATGTAGTAGAAGAAGACAGGCTGCTCTCGATCCTACCGCTATCACATTCCTATGAATTCACCATTGGTTTTTTGATTCCCTTTATTCGCGGAGCCTCGATTTATTATATTGACAAACCACCTGTTGCCCGTGTTTTACTTCCTGTTTTACAAAAAATAAGACCTACAATGATGCTTACTGTACCTCTTGTCATAGAGAAAATATATAAACTGAGAATTGCTCCCCAATTATCAAAAAGCGATTTGCTCAGACAATTAATGAAAGTACCCGCAGTGAGAAAAAAACTTCATAAATTAGCAGCGAAGAAAGTGATGAAATTCTTCGGGGGAGAGATGAAATTCTTTGGCATCGGCGGAGCCGGATTGAACAGCGAAGTAGAAAAATTCTTGAGGGAAGGAAAATTTCCTTATGCGATTGGGTACGGCTTGACAGAAACATCACCTTTGATCGCAGGAAGCGGAGTAAAAAATACCAAATTCCGGTCTACAGGAATTATTGTTCCTGAAGTAGAAGTAAAAATAAATAAACCGGATAAGAAAACTGGCGAGGGCGAAATTTGGGTAAAAGGTGACAATGTGATGAAGGGATACTACAAAGATCCGGATAGAACAAAAGAAATGTTTTCTGAAGACGGTTGGTTAAAAACCGGGGATCTCGGTTATATGGATAATGATGGGTATTTATATATAATAGGAAGATTAAAGAATGTAATCGTTGGTCCAAGTGGTGAGAATATATATCCAGAAGAGATAGAATCAAAAATAAATCAGTACGATGATGTTCTCGAATCCTTGGTTTACCAGGAAAACGGACAACTTATTGCGCGCGTTCATCTTAATTATGAAGAGCTTGATTCGGAATTCAAGAATAAAAAAATGACGGAAACACAGATCGCAAAGCGAATTGAAGAAATACTTGAGAAGATGAGAAATGAAGTCAACAGCAGCATGTCATCTTTCTCCAGAATCATTAAGATGATCGAGCAGCACGAGCCTTTCGAAAAAACTCCTACAAAGAAGATCAAAAGGTATTTATACACAGTGTAGCACAAGACTCATTCTCCGACTTTACAGAAAAAAAGGTGAGATTGTCATGCTTCATTTTGATAAAACCACTGCACCAATTTTGTGCATATATTAGCTGAAGAAATAAATTTTAAAACAGCGTGAAATAATATCACACCACATAACGTACGAATTAGAGGGAGATTATGGTAAATGTGGGGAAGATCAACATTTTTTTGGCACGATTTTCGCATAGAGAAGGAGTGCGAATAGAAATGAAAACAAGGAGTTAACATGAAAAAGTTAATCGCACTCGCAAGTATGATGATACTCAGCGTAAGTATCGTGGTAGCAGCCACAGCAAGTGGTTATGTAACAGATATGGAAACCGGTGTTGGAATCGAAAGTGCAATCGTAAAATTCCATTTTATTGATGGTGAATGCCCTGACGGTGGCGGCAATGGCGGTGGCAATGGTGGTGGAAACGGTAATAATGGCAATAACGGTGGCGGTAATGGCGGTCATGGTCTTAACATATATGATGCCGTAACCGATGCAGACGGATATTATACAATCGTTGATCTTCCAGAAGGAAACTACGAAGCCCGCGCATTAAAACCTCATACCTATATGCCTTCTCTTCTTGAAGAGATAGTTATTGATGAAAATGGCGTAGTCGTCGACTTTGCTCTTGAACCATGCAGTGGTAGCGGTTCAGCAAAGCAACTCAAAATCAGACACCTCATCAACTTTTAGTGCTGCGCACATGAGAAATATTGACGGGATTTCGGTCCCGTCGTATTTTCTCTATAAGGAGTAATAATGAAATCAATAATTTTTGCCGGTTTATTTGTATTTTTTTTAGCTGTGTCTTTGCATGCAGCAGATTCAACAGAAGCACCGGCATCTGGCGATGAGATCACCATCGAAGAGAAAAGTGAAGGAGCTGAGTTTGACTTCTTTATAGATAAAGACGGTGATGGCATCTGTGATAATAGAACCCTGAGATATAAAGGAACATTTTCCAAGCATCTGAACATCCGTCATTACAGAATGATCTCTTATAAATATGACTATCAGTTCAGATGCGAGTTCGGCTCATCAGGCGGATCAAAAAAAGGAGACGGTGGAAACGGACAACACGGAGGAAACCCGGGACATCATGGAGGTCAATAGTTGATGCCTGTCTGGCTCGGTCTGATTCTTATCGTATTTCCATCACTCCTCTTTGGACAAAACTCCGAAGGGGATATGTATTTTCATGGCTCATCACAAAAAGGCATTGATGGATTATCTGAAAATAAGGGAATACTGGGCGGAAGCTTCAAGTATTTTTCTGATTCCTATTATCTTGATATAGCTCCGCAGTTAGCTGTACACTTTGACGGTTCCGATATTGAAGGAAATATTTCTTCGCTTGGAGAAATTTTCTTTCCGTGGGGAGGAACAAGTGCCCATATCTATTATCAAAATACGGCAGATTCACTGAACGATCAATTCAAGGCAACTGGAGAATTATATCGCACGATAGAAAAACAGCGGTATATCGTTGAATATGGGGATATTTTTGATTTTACATATTATCCTGATTACAGGAATTTCACGCATATTGATAATGCCCTCTACCTTTTGTATAAAAGATTTTATAGAACATTTGCATTGCACACATATTTTGATTTCACCTATCGATACTTCAATGATATGTCTGATCACTCAATTGGGCTGACAAAAGCATCGGCAGAGGTATACTTCTCACGCGGAATAAAGAGAAATATCGGACTTAAGTACGGAATGTATGTCAGTAAAAATATTACTTCAACGGATTCACTCATCTATGTGAACTCGGAACTGTACGATTCTTTTGCATATGATGTATATAAAATTTATTTGGGGAGCACGATATATTTAAATGACCTACTTGTAAAACCTGATATCTCAGTACAACATAAGATATACAATAATTCTTCCGCAGAAAGCTCTTATTCCGAAACGGGAATGGGATTATCTTTTTATGCGGATTATCCAATCAGTAATAATATTTTATTATATTCGAACAGCAATATGTTTGTTTCGTTTGATTCGGCATTAAGTATATCTACATACGACACAAGTCTTGGAATACGATATCTATTTAAGAAATAATATGAATATAAGCCCGGTAGAAAAAAAAGAAAAGAGCATCAAATACCTGCTCGTCATCATATCAATCATTATTGTGTTATTGTGGGCTTCTCTCTATTACGTACAGAACAATAATATTAAAACGGTTTATAAAACGATAGAATTGAACGGGCGGCTGTATCTCGAACTTGTAAATGATATCATTCAAAGCAATCTCTATTCTCAGGATGTGATAGAAACACTTTTCTTTGAACGCGCAGAAATGCTCATCCATCTTGTTATGGAGGACCACACAGCACAGATTAGTGATTCACTCAGGCAGAAGATGCTCATACATCATATCTGCGTCATTGATACGCTTGGGAATCTTGTATTTTCTTTGCCGGAGGGTTGCTCAAAAGACGTATCCATAGACCAGCTTCCAAAAACAGAAGAATTTGTTCTTTTAGAAATTGAGGATAATCCTGATGCAGTGTATATTGTCTCTTTTCGAAATGAGCAATGGTTTGTTGCATCAATAAAAAAGAGAGATTATTTCTCGCTTCTTAAGCCGATTCAGCTTTCTACAATTTTTTCTCAACTGAGCCAACAAATATCATCTGTGAGTGAATCAATAGAAACACTACCGCAGATTCGATATCTCGTCATTCAGGATGCAAAGGGTATAATTGCAGCTACTGAGAATGTGCGTCGAATGCAGAGAATATCTTCAGACGAATTTTTAAGCTCTCATCTGGCAAATGAAACCATTGCTTCTCGCGAGACTTCATTTGAAAATATAAAAGTGCTCGAGATCTTACGCCCATTCTCTCTCGAAGAAACCGAGCCCGTTCTTCTCCGTCTTGGGCTTTCAATAGATAAAATAGAATCTTTGAAGAGAAATCGCGTTCTCTTGTTTATTATTTATTCGATAATCTTTGCGGGAGTTTTAATTCTGGAATTCCTCTTTTATCGTAATCATATTAAGATACACAGGATCATGGAATCCCTTCAAAAAGCCGAGTATATGGCAGGTATCGGAGAACTTGGCAGAGAGGTTGCTCACGAAATCAAAAACCCGCTCAATGCGATTTCAATGATACTTCAGAGAATCCGGGCAGAGTTTGTTCCCGAAAAAGACAGCGAGTTGAAAAAATGGCTTTCCGTATCGTTTGATGAAATAGAACGCCTCAACGGCATTGTAGAAAGATTCCTTGATTATTCGCGCTCGATCACATTGAAAATTAAGAAAGTTAATGTCGGTGATTTTATTGGGAAAATTGCTGATATTTTTCAACAGGAATATAAGGATACTAATCTGCAAATCCAGGTGGATGGCAATAAAAGCATTGTCTGGAATTTTGATATTGATGCACTCACTCAGGTTATGATAAATGTTATAAAGAATTCTGTCGAATCATTTTCACCCGAACAAGAACACAGGAACATCCGCATAGAATATTTTGAGAAAGACAAAGAAATGACAATCAAGATCGTTGATAACGGCAGCGGGATTTCCGTAGATAAACTCAATAAAGTATGGGATCTATATTTCAGCACAAAAGAGAGCGGAAACGGATTGGGATTGCCTATTTCCAAGAAAATAATAAAAGCCCATCAGGGGGATGTATTTATCAAGAGCAGTTCAAAAAATGGAACTGAGATAATAATAAAGCTGCCAAAATCGGAGTTAGAGTGAAAATATTAATTATTGAAGACGACGCATCTCAAAGAGAGATATTAGCAGATTTTCTCAAGTCCCAAAAACACGAGATCTTCACCGCTTCAAATGGTGAAGAAGGAATAAAAATATTTTATAAACACCCAGTTGATGTGGTGATATCTGATTATCGAATGCCGGGACTGAGTGGAAAAGAGGTTCTGGAAAAGATATTAAAGATAAATCCATTCACGGCAGTCATTATCATCACTGCATACAGCTCGGTAGATAATGCTGTCGAGTTGCTCAAACTTGGCGCGTTTGATTATATTGAAAAACCGATCAATCTCGAATTGCTCTTGAGTAAAATAAAAAATGCACAGAATTACATACAGGTTGAGAAGGAAAGTAAAAAGGTTCAAGATATTATTATCGACGAAGAACTTCCAGTCACTTTTATTGGAGACAGCCCAAAGATAAATGAAATCCTCAGCATTGTAAAAAGAGTCGCACATGTGGACGCTTCAGTCCTCATCTCCGGAGAAAGCGGAACCGGGAAAGAGGTCATAGCAGATATAATTCACCACCTCAGCCCCAGGAAAAAATATAAAATGATAAAAGTAAACTGCTCAGCAATACCCGAAACACTTCTCGAGAGTGAGCTTTTCGGGCACGTGAAAGGGGCTTTTACAGGTTCGATACGCGACAGAAAAGGGCGTTTTGAAGAAGCGAATGGAGGTACACTTTTTCTCGATGAGATCGGGGATATTGCTCCGTCAATACAGGTAAAACTTCTCCGGACGCTTCAAACAATGGAGTTTGAACCCGTGGGGAGCTCGATGACCAAAAAAGTGAATGTGCGCATTATTGCTGCATCAAATAAGAACATTCAAACAGAAGTGCAGTTAGGACATTTTCGGGAAGATCTGTATTACAGGCTGAATGTCATACCAATTCATCTTCCCCCATTGCGTGAAAGAAAACAGGATATAAAAAAGCTGGTGGAACATTTTTTGAGCATATATTCCGCTGATGAAGACATAACTTTTTCCCACGATGCCCTTATGAAGCTGGTGAATTATCCCTGGGAAGGGAATATCAGGCAGCTGAAAAATGTGATACAGAGAACGATCGCCCTAGCCAGAAATAACATAATCCAGATCGAAGAGCTTCCTGAGGAGATACGAGAATATCATCTTTTCAACAATGAAGAAAACGCAAAAACAATTGCCGATGTTGAACGAACTCACATCACGAAAATATTAAAAGAATGCGAATTCAACCAGGTGAAGGCAGCGGAGATGCTTGGGATTCATCGTAATACGTTATCAAGAAAAATCAAAGAATATAATATTGATATTCCAAAATAAATATTGTCATGGATAAGTTAAGAGTAAGAAGAATACTACAACTGGTTTCGCTTGGAATATCAGTGTCTTTATTTGTTCTACTAATCGAAGGTACACTTCCTGTTGCGCATGAGTTCTGCCCCTATGCATCGGTGTGTTTCGGTGTATGGAAAATTGGAGCAAAATTCGCACCGTTTATTTTTCCAGTAGCAATAGTAATTGGTGCTGCGATTGCACTCAGCACACTATTTCTCGGAAGATGGTTTTGTGGATATATTTGTCCCATTGGAACGATTCAGGAGCTTGTATTCTCAACAAGGAAATCCAAGAAAAAATTTGTGCAATTAATCCCTTACAAAGTCCATAAACATTTGAATATTGTTAAATATGTTGTATTTTTTTTCACCGCAATAACTGCGTTTCTCGCAGCTCAATTTATCTACATGAAATTCTGCCCAATTCTTGCAATCGCTCATATTCAAAATATTACTATTGTTGGAATTCTTGTGCTTGCGATAATTCTATTTGCAGGTTTTTTTATCGAAAGATTCTGGTGCAGATACCTATGTCCTTATGCAGCGCTTATGAATATCATCCAGAAAATTGCCGATATGATAGGCATTAAAAGATATAAAATATTCCGGAACATTCACACCAGTATTAACTGTTTTAATTGCCTGAATTACTGCCCGATGAACATTGACATCGGGTATAATGAAAAAATTTCTGACATTAATTGTATTAAGTGTTTGAGTTGCGTGCGCCGATGCTCAAAAACTGATAAAGAAAAAAGTAAATGTATTTATAGAGATTGAGGAAAAAAAATGAAAAAAATATATTTGATGATACTTATTGTTTTGCTTGCTGTTCCCCAGATAGTATTTGCGCAGGACACGACCAAAGTGTATAAGGTTGATAAATCAAAATGTATCGGCTGTACTATTTGCGTAAAAGATGGAAAATGTCCAACCGATGCAATAGAGATGAAGAATGGAAAAGCAGTTATTGATCCGACTAAATGCATAGACTGCGGTATATGCGCAATGCAGTGTCCTGTTGCAGCGATTCAAGAAGTTGAGTATGTAGATAGCAGCGCAATAGTTGTGGAAGAAATTGTAGTTGAAGCTGAAGATACAAGTGCGATTGAGCAGTCGTCATATACTGTTGATGCAGAGGGCTGTATTGGCTGTGCGATCTGCGTTCGGAAATGTCCTGTTGGAGCGATCAGCATGAAGGACAGCAAAGCAGTAATAGATACGGAGAAATGCATAAATTGTGGAATTTGTGCAAATGCATGCCCCGTGAAGGCAATACACAAAGCGGATGAGTAGAAGAAAAAAATACACACTCTACTTTCTTGCTGCTGTTTCTTTGTTATTCATTCTTTTACACTGCTCGGATAAGACCAAAAAGCTTTTTATCTATGATGGTGATGTCCGGATTGAATATTCACGGTGTACAGGATGCTATGAATGCATTGATGAGTTCGAATGTCCGCAGAATGCGATAATAAAGGACAACAAGCATATCACCGCATATATTGATCCTGATAAGTGTATTCAATGTATGAAGTGCATAGATGTCTTTTCCTGTAAAGATAATGCACTCACAGTTCAAAAAGATATAATATCTCCAGGTGCAATTAAAGACTTTTATACATGCTCGGATTCTGCCGGACGGCTTGAGATACAGTTCACTGCCCCAGGGGATGATTCAACTGATGGCAGGGCATATAATTATTCACTACACCTCACGTCTAACAAAAATACTATTACTTATGATTTTGATGTACCAGTCCCCTCAGAAGCGAACACAATGGAATATTGGCGGATTGAAGGTCTTCCTCTTAATGAAATGATAACAGTAAAACTTGATGCGAGCGATGAAGTTGGGAATATGTCCGGCATAATACAGGCAACTCTTACCATCGCTAATATTGATACAATCCCACCTGCCCAGATAACCGATCTGTTTTCTGTGCCGCAACTTTCAACAATAGAGTTGCAATGGACATCTCCGGGTGATGATGGCCATGAGGGCATGGCGGATTCATATGAACTGCGAAAAGCAGAAGTTTCTATTACCGAGGATAATTGGGATGACGCTGAGGTTTTAGAGTATGCCCCAATCCCCGAAGAACCATACACACTTCAATCCTATGTAGTAGAAGATAGTCTTGTTCAGGACAGAATATATTATTTTGCGATTAAAACTACTGATGATTCAGGGAATATATCAGAGATTTCAAACTGTGCGTATAATGAAATAATCGGCGATACGATCCCGCCAGCCAATATCACTGATATCAAGGTTACTTCAACCGGTTTTCAAACAGCTCACATCCGATGGACTGCTCCCGGCGATGACAATGCAGAGGGTGCTTCTTCATATTATATAATCAAGATTTCAGAAGATGAGATAACGGATGACAACTGGAATTCAATTGAACCGTACGACAATACCATCATTCCCCAATCAGCAGGCGGAACAGAGAACTTTCTCTTCGACAACCTTGCAGGAGATACAGAATATTATATCGGAATTAAGGCAGTTGATGAGGTTGAAAACGTTTCAGGACTTTCAAATGTTGCGCAAGCTGTGACTCAAGAAGTTCCAGACAACACACCCCCGAATCCTATCGCGGATCTCACCACGGTAGAAACAGAGACAGAAATTACACTGTCATGGACTGCTCCTGGAGATGATGGGACCACGGGAATAGCTTCATTCTACGTTTTGAAATATAGTGAGAATCTAATCACGGCAGGTAACTGGTCTTCAACCCAAACACTTCCCAATGCTCCTATTCCAGAAGAATCCGGCACAGCACAGAATTATATAGTGAGTAACGTCGAACCGGGCATAGAATACTATTTTGCTATCCGTTCATATGATGATGCATTGAATATTTCGAATCTGTCAAATGTAGTAGCAGGTTCTCTTTTGCAAGATATAATTCCACCTTCTGATATATCAGATCTGGACGCACAATCAACAGAAACCGAGATCATCTTACAGTGGACTGCTCCCGGCGATGATGGGAATATCGGAACTGCGGACTCCTATGATTTACGATATTCAACAGAGTTCATTTCTCAGGGAAATTGGCAGAATGCTACAGCGATCAGCGATGTGGCCGATCCATTTATATCTGGTACACTCCAATCATACATTTTTGATTATGGTTCCATTGGAACAGACTATTTCTTTTCAATAAAAGCTAAAGATGATAATGGCAACGAAGCGGGATTATCCAATATTGCCTCAGGACAAATTCTTGGAGATATTACCCCGCCTTCAGCCGTACTGGATCTGGCATCATTTGCAACAGAGGAAATGATAACTCTCATGTGGACTGCACCCGGCGATGATGGAGATAACGGCACAGCTGAATTTTATGATGTCAGATATAACACGGAGCATATTGATGATACAAATTGGAATGATTCCTATCAGTGCGATAATGAGCCAGTACCAATGCCTGCGGGTGCAGAACAGCAATATGAAATCAGCGGATTGCTTCAGGGTGAAGTGTACTATTTTGGGATGAAAAGTGCAGATGAGAATAATAATTATTCACTCATTTCAAATATTATTTCTGCTTCTTTATTATCCGATACAACACCACCCGTAGCGATTGCAGATCTTATAGTTCATAATTTCTCTTCACATTCGATCCAGATACGTTGGACTGCAGTTGGTGATGATGAATTTGAGGGAACTGCAGATTCTTACGTGATTAAGGTCTATGACGGGGAAATAAATGAAAGCAATTGGGCAAGCATTCCGGAATATACCCAGAATTTAACTCCGCAACAATCCGGAATGCAAGAAATGCTGCTTCTCTCACAACTGCAGCCGGAAACCGAGTATTATGTCGGACTGAAAGTACTCGACGATGCACAGAATATTTCCGGCTTATCAAACATTGTGAATGCAACCACAACTGCAACCCCAGACACAGTATCGCCGGCTCAAGTAATTGATTTGTCTGCACTTGCAACAGAGATCGATATTACACTCTCATGGACAGCGCCGGGGGATGATGGGAATGAAGGGCTAGCTGCATTTTATGAAATAAGAGAAAATAGCGTTATGATTACTCCTGATAATTGGGAGTCTTCTGAGCTATTGACAAATATTCCTTTGCCTGCGGAATCCGGAACAGTACAATCTTATATCTTAGATGATGCAGAGCCCGGAATACAGTATTTCTTTGCTCTTAAAACCTATGATGACGCATCCAATGTTTCTGTGATTTCAAATAGTGCTTCAGCATTACTTTTACAGGACACAACACCTCCTTCGCAAATCGCAGACCTGTCTGCGGAAGCAACAGAGATTGATATTACACTTTCATGGACAGCACCAGGTGATGATGGAAATGTGGGATTGGCATCATATTATGAGATCAGAAAAAATAATGCAGAGATAACTTCTGCTAATTGGAATTCCTACGAACTGTTACCAGACATTCCTATTCCTGAAGACCCCGGCACATTTCAGTCATACACTTTTTCGGAACCCGTGCCAGACGAGGTATATTATTTTGGCATTAAGACTTTCGATGATATGGAAAATGTCTCAGATCTTTCAAATATTGTGTCAGGAACTCTGCTGCAGGATACGGAACCTCCTTCAGATATAACCGACCTGCTTGCAGAATCATACGAAACAGAGATAATCCTTCAGTGGACTGCTTCCGGTGATGATGGTGATCTTGGATTGGCTTCCTATTATCAGATCAGGAGAAATAGTGTGGAGATAACTCTTACCAATTGGAATTCATCCCCACTTTTGCCCGATATTCCACAACCTGCTGACCCGGGCACGATCCAGTCCTGTGCTTTTACGGAAGCAGAGCCCGGAACGGTGTATTATTTTGCCATAAAAACTTTCGATGATATGGGAAATGTATCCGGTCTTTCAAATATTGTGTCGGCAACTCTACTGCAGGACACAGAGCCGCCGTCAGATATAACCGACCTGCATGCGGGATCCTACGAAACTGAGATCGTCCTGCAGTGGACAGCATCCGGTGATGATGGCATGGTTGGAACTGCGGAATCCTATGATATGAGATATAATTTTGAAGAAATAAATGAAAATAACTGGGATTATGCATTATCAATAAGCGATGTAGCGGCACCATCCCCTTCTGGCACTACCGAATCATATATTTTTACTGGCGGACCAGTCGGACTTGAGCTTTTCTTCGCTATCAAAGCTTTAGATGAAAATGGCAATGAATCCGGGTTGTCCAACGTAGCATCCGGTCAGATCCTTGGTGATATCACACCTCCTTCTGCCATCAATAATCTTACTATATCAAATGTTACTTTTGAGAGCTTAATGCTCTCATGGACTTCAGTTGGCGATGACGGGCTTTCTGGTGTTGCATCGGGTTATACAATAAAAATTCATACCGAAGAAATTACTGAGCAGAACTGGAATTCGATTACGGAATATGCTCAAAATATGATCCCTCAGCCCTCGGGTTCAATGGAAATGATCCTGATAGAGAATCTCTTATCGGAAACTGAATATTTTGCAGCGATCAAAGCTTTTGACGAAAATCAAAACTACTCGGATATCTCGAATGTTCCCAGCACTGTAACTCCTGAAGAGCCGGATATTATACCTCCTGATGCAATTAACGATCTTGATAGCAATGCGAGTGAAACAACGATTACATTGAGCTGGACTGCACCGGGCGACGACGGAAATACCGGAACAGCTGCATATTATGAAATTCGCAGATCCGAAGAACTCATCACAGAAGTAAACTGGTCTGCTGCAACACCTCTGACGAATCCACCTTCTCCTCAGCCTGCAGGAACACAACAGTCATATGAGGTGAACGGTCTCACAGGTGGTGTAGTGTATTATTTTGCTATAAAAACATTTGATGATGTAATGAATGTATCGGAATTATCAAATGTTGTTTTTGATATGCTCGAAGAAGATACGACGCCTCCATCACAGATAACCGATCTTATGGTTTTGGCAGGATACGCTTCTAATAATTCAACAATATCAATCCATTGGACAGCACCGGGTGATGACGGCGCATTGGGAACTGCTGATCATTATGAAATCCGTTATGCAACATTTCAGATCAGTGAACTCAACTGGAATCTAGCGCAGGTATTTTTCAATCCACCCGCTCCGCAAACTGCAGGAACAATTCAAACATGTAATGTTACAGGTTTAAATGATGCGACAATTTACTACTTTGCCATCAAAGCATATGACGATAATAATAATGCGGGGATCGCATCCAATTCTCCAGGTGGAAAAATAGTGTATCAAATCAGTACCGGTCCCTGTAACGGATGTGGAAACTGCGTGAATCATTGTCCGGAAAATGCGATCACTGATCATGGATCATATGCAACCATTGATCCTGATAAATGTGAAGCATGTGGTGACTGTGTCGGTTGGTGTCCGAGAAATGCAATTCATTTGTATGTGGTGAGTTATTAAATGAAAAAAAAGAGAACATCGTACATAGTCATTATTGCAGTTTTGATAATTATGCTTGTGCTCATCGCTGCGACCGAATCAAAACCTATTGTATGGAAAGAGAACTGCACCGGGTGTGGAGATTGTGCAAAATATTGCCCCGTGAATGCGATAACGATAATAAACGGGAAGGCAGTCATCGATCACGAAAAGTGTATAGATTGCAAGTTGTGTGTCACCACCTGCACCTTTGGAGCCCTTAAGTAGGATGAAAAAATTCACTCGAATTTTACTATTCATCTTTTGTGTGCTGATACTTTTTTGGGGATGCACAAAATTTGCAGGCATAAAATTCACTATTGATGAATCGAGCTGCATAGGATGCGGAAGGTGCTATGACGCATGCCCTCATAATGCTATATTTTATAGCGAAGGAAAGGCAGTTATTATTCAGAGCAAATGCAAGCAGTGCGGATTGTGCGTGCCTGTCTGCCCGAATGATGCGATCCATTAAGTATTATGAAGAAATATTTCTTTTTTATCATATTATTACTCAACGCCAATATACTTTTGGGTGAGGGGCAGCTTTCTTATGAAGCTTCCTATGATGAAAATGAAGGTATCAGCCACAGGTTCGCATCGTATGTGACATCTCTTACGCAGAAGTGGCTCATCGAGAACATAACATACAGCTCCCTGCACAGTGAAGATGATAAAAAGAAGAATAAAGATGATGCACAATATTATCTTTTAAACTATATCAGAAATAAGGTTATAGCCACTCATTTTTCAGATTCTTACCTTATTTCAGCATATCTTTCTGGGGAATATGATTTTGGAAGAAATATCAAAACTAATATTGCTGGTTTGCCGTATCAGTACACACTTGAAAACGGACTGACAACTGGATTGAGAGCAAATTACAAATTCTCAAACTTCGAAACAGATATGCGTCTGGACTATGACACGAAAAATTACAATTATGTAACACTCGACAGTAAAGAAGGACATCATACCGAAGCAAATCTACAAGGAAAGATCAAAACATCATTGTCATTATCAAAATCACTGAAAGCATACATCGAAGCTTATCATTACAATGATTTGAATGAAAGCAGCAAGTTCGATTTTACCCGGTTCTATGCAGGATTATCTTTTGATAAGAAACTCAATTATATCCATTACCTCAGTATCGATGCCGCAGGTGGATATTCTGATATTGATTCTCTATTTCCCTATACATTTCGAACTGAAGCACGGGTGACAAGCAAGTTCATTCATGAGTGGATCGCAGTTGCAAAATTAAGCTACAATATCTGGACAAATAATGATATAGATGGAATATATTTTGGCAATACTTACGCAGAATTTCTTACTCAAAAGAATATTTCATTCACGCCAAATAATGAAGTGAGTAAATTCCAGATGTCTGCATCGCACTATTATCTGAGCAATCAAACTCTCTTGAAGACCAAGCTGGAATTCTATATAAATAAACTTATGTTATCATTATCGTACGGACGATACATCGGCAGGAATTTGCCATATGATAATAAGTTCATCGGCAAGATCGCATATCCGATTTTTCAAAATGTTTGCCTGTCCTATAGCTATCACTATCAGGACAATGTGGTAATTCCGGGAGTAAATGCTCATTCCTGCGGGATTGATGTGCTTTTTTAAATCATGCTGAAAACGCTTGCAGAAGGATTCATGCTTGGATTGGCCACAGGTTCTGTGTGTCTTGTGACATGCACTCCGATCTATCTTCCTTATCTCTTATCTGAAGAACGTAAGCTAGCAAAAAGCTTGGGCATAGTCGCAGAAATTTCTGCTGGCAGGTTTTTTTCATATATCGCTTTTGGAGCAATTGCCGGATATGTCGGTGCAAATATTTCTAATATCAACAGAACACTTTTCACATCTATCGCATATATTTTACTCTCAATTTATCTTGTACTTTCTGCAGTGAGGGCAAGGCAACATGATAAAAAATGCCATGTTTCAAAAATTGCAAGAATAACCAAAAGCGCATTTATTCTCGGCATTCTTACGGGCATAAATTTCTGTCCTGCATTTCTGATCGCACTTTCCAAGGCAGTAAATCTTGGGGGAGTAGTAAGTGGAATGATGCTTTTCCTCGGATTTTTTGGAGGTACCACCCTCTATCTTATTCCGATAGCATTTCTCGGGCAGCTTTCACGGATTCAGATAATGAAAAAGATAGGGCAAATCGCTTCACTGATCATTGCAGCATGGTTTATCTTCAGTGGAATTAGAGGGTTAGCCACTCTCAAAAAGCAGCGCAGTCACGTAGAGGTTCAGCTTGAAGAAAATGAAAGATTGGTAGATGTCTTTGCGCCTGATCAACAGATTTTGATCATATCCTCGGATGAAAATGCCACATATTTTTCCGCATTGAGAGATTCCTTTACTGCCTGGAATATGCACGAGATTATTTATTTGCAGAATAATTCAGAATATGTGGACTCGCTCATGAAATATGAAAAGGGCATTGTCTTTTGTGACAATGAAATTGAATGCGAAAATCTTCGGTCCATCCTTCATAATTTTGATGTGTTTTATATTGAGAAAAACTATCCGATAAGCCGGATACTCACATTCCTCAATAAGTTTACCTTCAAAACAGAGACAACTCTCCAGTGGGAGTTCAAAGAGCAGTAATTACAGATACTGCATCATTTCTTTATCTTTCACCTGACCGTAAAGCTCGATATAGGGCTTTACCGGGCTTGAGATAATCTTCGGAAAAAGAACTTCTTCGATCTGGAAGAAACCAGCGGATTGTGACATTTCTATTAAAATTTTAATAGGTTTTTTATCTCCCCGGATTATGTTCACTTTCTGGATAGAGCTTGCAGAATACTTATGAATATCCCCTACTCGTGGCTGTTGAGAGAGTAGGGTGGTGATGCGGGAACGCCCCTTTTCCATATCGCACCCATCGCCGATAAGTACGAGTCCTGCTTCAAGGGAATAAATTTTTTCTGTAGCCATGTGTCCGAAAATGCCTTCGATGATCATTGCTTTCAGAATAGTTTTTTTCGGGATATTGTCTTTATAGATCGCATCGAGCATCCGCCGAATAATCGGTTCTGCAAAAATAATTCCGATGATCTCATGATGGTCGCGGGTTGCAGTCATGCCGACGTCATGAAGAAGAGATGCTGCCAGAACGCATACTTTACTGTCCTGATATGAGCCCATGTGTTCTGATTCAAGATTGAACTTTATGCCTGCATTATGCAGGAGGTCAAACATGATGAGAGCATTCAGAGCTGCAGTTCTCATATGAACCGGTCCATGGTCATTATATCCAAGGCGCTTAATAGAAACAGTATTTGCAAAATCCTGAAGAGTCAGCACCTCTACATCATTAAAAATAAAGTTTGCTATCTCAGTAGATTTCCCCTCAAGATGGGTCAAGATCGATTTCTCAAGCGCTATTTGCTTACGTGTTTTCTTAATCATAATAAGTTTTCATTTCCATTGTTATATTTCATAAATAGTGTAAAAGTATTACTATTCATGTCAATAATTATCTAAAGATCTCTATTAAAAAGGAATGCCCCATGGGGCATTCCCATTTCTATAAATTATATGTAAGATTTTCACGCGTTGTTTACACTTTTAGGGAAGAAATATGCTATTAATTTCTCCATTGGTGTTAACTCGTCA
>JBNGBT010000009.1:0-115923 GCA_049903315.1 Candidatus Cloacimonadota bacterium
AATAAAAATCTATAATATAAAAGGACAACTGATTCGAAATCTCCCCCTCACCTCTTCCCCTCTTCACTCCATCGAAGCAGTTTGGGATGGCAAGGATGAAAATGGAAACGACGTAAGGAGCGGCGTGTATTTCTATAAGCTTGACACAAAGGACGGGACTTTCGTAAATAAATTAATATTACTTAAATAAGGTGTTGTATGAAAAAATATTTTTTTGTGTTACTCGTTTTTTCTCTCCCGATTTTGCTCATGGCTCAGAATATCCGCTTGTGGGAAAATTTATGCACCTCGGCGCTGGTGCCGAATAACGATATCGAGGTCAATGTGGACATCGATTCCATTGCCATTGATTCCTGTGCTACGCTGCTTTTCTACTCGACAGACGATCAGCAGAACTGGTCCTATGAAGACATGCAGCCCCTCTACCTGCCCGGTTATATGAACACACTTTCAGACACATTACTGCTCCCGGGTTCTGGCTTCTTCCACTACGGATTGCAGTCAAATATCCATGCATCGATAAGCGGCTATTATCTGAATGCCTATCTTTCCATGACACCCGAAAATTCATCTAATCTTTTCCCTGCACCTGACAATTATATGATCGAATTGTGCCAGGAAGCGACCGGCGACCAGGTTGGAAGTTCATTTCTTGATCTCACAGAATTCTGGGGCTCCTACTCGGATGACAAATTCTATTTCACGCTCAATAACAATAACACACAGTGGCCCCTTTACGAAACCTTCTCCTTTTTGCCGCCATGGTACGTGTATCTTGTAGGGCTTATCAATCCGGAAACCGTTGACTCGATCGGGTATGCACTGGTTTATGCAGCTATTCCTTCTTTTGCAGGTTTCCCGGGGGTACAGACCGGCTTATACAAAGGCGATATTACCGATTCTTCATATGCGCGGATCGGTGATATTCAATGGGAGAAATACAACGGTAAACTATACATGGCATGCAATATAGATGATCTCACTTCCGATCCTCAGTTCGGTCCCTGGCCTAACAGCTATGGATGCCTTGCCCTGGATGCACTCACTGCTACAATAAATATAAACCCTCTTTTTACGATCAATGATTCCACTCCTGCTGTTGTATTCTATCCTACACACGAAGAAAAAATTATTGGCTCAAATACTCCACCCCAACTTTCTGATCTCGTATTTAGTTCCGGCAGTGATTCAGTAACTTTCTCCATCACCTATACAGATACTGACAACAATCTTCCTACTGTGCATTCTCTTAAAGTGGATGAAAGATATGATTCAGAATTCGAGTTGATTCCGCAAGACCACGCATATGAAACCGGTAGTGTGTTTTCTCTTACGCTTCCTTCATCGCAAATCACCTCCCATGCACAGGCAGTTTTCAATGATGGTGAATATGAAGTGCTATCCAACCTCGTGTATATTACCGGTACTGATGAGCCTGTTTTGCAGGAATCTCCGATTGTTGTTTTTCCCAATCCCTTCCATTCATCAGCACACATATCCTTATCACCAAAATCCAATACCTCAGGAATACGTTGTGTTATTACAAATATCAAGGGGCAGGTCGTTGTTGAATCAATATGTGAACGCACAAGTAGCGGAGAATATTCTTTCAATTGGGATGGTAATGACAAAAATGCTCATACTGTGGCAAATGGAATTTATTTCTGCACCCTGATGAGTGAAAAGAGATACATAGATTCCCGAAAAATTCTTTTAATGAGATAACAAAACTGAACCTTTCCGGATCTCTTTTTTCCCACAAAGGTACTTGTCACAAGTCATGGAGCTTGTGATAAGTACGACCATAAAAATTTTATATTGACACGAATTAGATAGGTTTTTTCATTAGACAACGTAACGAGGTGAAAAATGAAGAAAATTTCTTTTTTATTGATTTCATTTTTGCTAATAGCAACACTTTTATTTGGAACAGAAAAAACTTTCATCCGCGAGTATACCTATAAAGCAAGCGATTATGACAGCAAAGTAACCGCAAGAGCAAATTCTCTTGAACAAGTAAAGCGGTTGCTTTTGGAAGAAGTATCAGTCTTTATAAAGACCGAAACCGATTGGACAAATACTGAAGAGTTGATTAAAGGCAAATACGAGGTGAATGATTTTTTTGAAAAGAAAATAACTTCGATTACTGCTGGGATTACCGAGACAATAATATTGGATGAAAATTGGACTGGTATTGATTACTGGATTAAAGCAGAAATAACACTTGATCCAAATGACATAAACAATAAAATTGTAACTATTATACAAAATAAAGAAAAATTGAAGGAACTTGAAGATGTAAAGAAAAGAGCAGATGATGCACTGAAGGAGATTGAGAGATTAAAAAAAGAGTTGGCAGAAGCGAAATCTTTTGAAAAGCAATTAGAATTAACCACAGAATATATAGCGGAAGTTGATGTTCTTAGTGCTACTGATTGGTATCAAAGAGGTAAAAATGCTTATATGAATGGTGAACTTGAGAATGCGAAAGAATATTTTCGTAAAGCAATTGAAATAGATCCAGTTTACTCTGATTCATACAACGGCATTGGGCTTCTGTATTATCAAAATGAGAACTACGATAAAGCTATAGAATATTATAAGAAGGCTGTTGAGATAAATCCAGAACATGAAAAAGCGTACGGCAATATGGGACTTGCTTTTCACATTATGGGAAATTTTGACAAAGCAATAGAATGTTATCAGAAAGCAATTGAAATCAATCCAGATCTTGCAATCGCATACAGCAATATAGGAGCTGTATATCATGATAAATTGAGCTATGACAAATGTATAGAATGCTATCAGAAAGCCATTAAGATTGATCCAGATTGTGCAAATGCATATTACAATTTAGGTATTGCTTGCCATGAAAAGGGCGGAGATATTTCAGCGGCAGATAGTTTTTATCAAGCCGGCTTGTTATATCTTAAGCAAAACAATAGTAAAAGATTTCTTATAACTATAGATGCAATGAAAAAAGTGATACCAGATTCTCCTCTAATTCAAAAACTTATGGATAAGCTATATGAGAAATAACTATATTAATTTACTTTAGGTTGAAGATATATGTTATGTTTAATCAGAATGATTTAATTTTATCCTGGCGGTGGATGAAGAGATAATTCGAATTTCAAGTTCGATAGCTCCAATGTTTTATTGTGAGAATTAGACAAAAGAGTCATGGAAAAAGATAATGAGATTTATATGTTGATTAGGAACCGAGATAATAAAAGCGATTGTGATGTTAATTTTACGGTATGCCAAGAAAAAGATTGGTTGCATGATTACAAAAAAACAAAAAAAATAAATATAGACTTAGGAGTGTGAAGTGGATAGTCGGATTAAAATCATCGAACAACTTATTGAAAGCGGTAAAGATTTTACATTCAAGAATTTCTGTTATAATCACAATCTTGGTTCTACGGTTGGGGGAGAAGATAGAGCTGAATGGTTAACATGGAAGACAAGAATAAAAAAAATTGTTCATCAGTATATGAATGATAACACATCCGCGTATAGCCTTGTAGATAAGGCATTTGAGATTCGCACTATAGCCACAGAATCAGACCAGTTCGATCGTGCAAAATCTACTTTTTTACAAGCTCTCAATCTTACACTTGAAGCACTTAAAAAAGATAGTTACGGTGAACTTAAGGAAACTAAAGCTACAGCAAAATTACTTAAACCCTCAAATAAAGTATTCGTTGTACATGGACATGATCAAGCACTTAAGACAGACATTGAACGATTCCTCCAAGAAATTGGTCTTAAACCGATTATTTTGCATAGACAGCCAGACCAAGGCCAGACTATTATTGAAAAATTTGAATCTAATAGTAATGATGTAGGCTATGCTTTCATTTTGTTGACCCCAGATGATATTGCTTATACGATAGATCAAGAAAAAAAAGGAGATACGGAACGAAAAAAGGAAAAACGTGCTCGTCAAAATGTTATTTTTGAATTTGGTTATTTTGTTGGAAAGCTTGGGCGGAAAGGTGTTTGTTGTCTTTACAAAGGAGATGTTGTGTGGCCAAGTGATCTTCATGGGTTGATATATAAGCCCATTACTGACTCACTTGATTCACAAGCCTATTCTATCATAAAAGAATTACGAGCTGCGGGTTATTCGATTACATATGATAACTAAAAGTACTTATAGTTATATGTTACAACAATTTGCTTATTTGTAACCAACATGTATTGATCTTAACCTACTCATAAATCTTTAGACATTAGAAATTTGTTAAGTGAAATTTCTTATATAATCGCTTCTTCCGTGTCCTTATCAAAGAACCAAAATCTTGCTTATTGAATTTCTAATCTATACGGCACCCGCAACTGTACCGGTTCGTTTTGAACATCTCTTATCAACTCCAGGGTTTTGGAAATATTATCTGTGAGGGGATTACTGTTCATTTTCCCGTACAATTTCAATAATGTTCCGGCAGAAATCGAAATGTCTCTACTCAGGATAATATCCATCAGCGTCTTCTTCTCAGGCATTATAAGCACAGAAAAATCATCTATCTCAGCTAACTCAGCAGCTTTTATGATTGCTTGATCCATTCCACCTAGTTCATCAACAAGCCCATTCTCCACCGCTTGCACGCCTGTCCATATCTTGCCTTGCGCAATCTCTTCAACCTCAGTCAGGGGAAGATGCCTTCCGCGTGCGACGAGGTCTTTGAACTCAACATAAATTCCATGCATGTCTTTCTGCAATGCCGAAATATCTTGTGCAGAGGGTGCAAAGTTCAGCGAAAAGAAATTTGCATACTTCCCTCGCTGTATCTGGAAAGTATTCACCTCAGCCCACTCGCGCAGTTGCTGCCAATTCGGTATCATGCTGACCACACCGATGGAACCTGTGATCGTATTGGGTTGTGCAAAAATATAATCTGCAAGACTGGAAATCCAGTATCCGCCCGATGCAGCAACACTTCCCATTGAGATCACAATGGGGATTTTCTCGTTTAATTCTTCCAGCTTATTCAAAATAATATCGGAAATCAGGGCGCTGCCCCCGCCGCTATCCACGCGGAGCACAAGCCCTTTGACGGAATTCATTTTCTCTATTCGGTCGAGCAATCTTAATATTTTTTTTGTAATCTTCCTGTAATTACTTTCCAGCACTCCAGCTTCTGTAAAAGTAATTCCGCCCTGCGCATACACAACGGCAATCTTATTATACGCAAATTTTCTTTTGTGCGGCTCGTAGAGACCGAATTTCAGAACATAATCATCCTTCACTACCATTGCATCGAAATCCTGTTCATTACTAAGATGATCAACAAGTCCCATTTCTAATGCCTGATTTCCTGAAAGAAAATACTCGTCCCTTTCATCAAAAATTGCAGTAATGTCTTCGTTGGTTAAATTCCTGCTTATTTGCAGGTCGGCAATATACACATCATAAAGCCCGTCAACGATACGAACAAGGTCTTCCTCTAGCTCAGGAGACATTGTTTTCCGGTCGTACATCTCGCCTGTTCCCTTATATTTGCCTGCATGGAGCACCGTCATTTCAACACCGATCTTCTCCAGTAGACCCTCATAGTAACTCACTTCAAGACCAATACCACTTAGCACAATGCCGGCAGTGGAGCTTGGATTGAAATAGATATCTTCTGCTGTCGAAGCGAGATAATAGCCCTTGTCATACGTGAAATCGATGTAAGCAAAAAGTGATTTACCACTTTCCTTGAACTCGAGGAGTTTGTCGTGAAGCTCTTTTGTCAGCGCCCATCCGCCCATATACATTCCGGGTTTTATGATGATGCCCTTTATCCGCGTGTCCGCCATCGCCGCTTCGATCTTTCGACATATATCCCCGATAGACATTGATTCCTGTATGAAGAAAATATCTTGATATTCATTATAATCATAGTGAAGCCCATCAAGCGAAAGTTCCAGATAGGTATTTTCATGGATTCTCACCTTTGGTTTTGACGGTAAAGAGTTCGCAAGGATAATGATGAGCAGCACCATCAGCATGCCGATCACTGCAAAAATCCATAGTATGACTTTCCAGACCGTTTTCATATTATGCTCCTTTTTCCATAGTTTCTAATGTATTGGAAAGCTCCACAAATTCCTGAATTGATAACTCTTCAGGTCTCCGTGTAAGATCTATAGATGATTCTGATAACAATTGGTATTCTTTATTCGTTAGAAATGATTTCAAGCTCACGCGCAGCATCTTTCTTCTATGATTAAAAACAGCATCGAGAAGAGACCACAATTGCACTTGATCGAGAATATTAGGAACATCTTTCCTTGGTAAAAGCTGGACTACTGCCGATCGTACTTTCGGTTGAGGGCGAAATACGTGCGGCGGGACAATAAACTTCTTTTGTATCTTAAAATAGAGCTGCAGTTTGACGCTGAGAATTCCATAATCTTTATTCCTTGGTGACGCACAAAGCCGGTCAGCAACTTCATCCTGTATCATGACCGTGATGCTCGAGAAAAGTTCTTTATGAGCAAGAATTTTAAACAGTACCGGTGAAGTGATCTGGTAGGGCAGGTTAGCAACGATCTTTACTTTCTCGCCTTGAAAATAATCTCTGAAATCTACAACAAGGATATCAGCATTCACAAGGATAAGGCTTGTATTCTCATATTGTGATTGAAGAAAGCCGAACCATTCATTATCGATCTCGAATGCATATAATTGCTTGCATTTTGGGATAAGTATCTTAGTAAGAACACCGCTGCCCGGTCCTATTTCCCATACAATATCACTTTTCTGAACATCGGCAGTTCGGACAATTTTGCGTGCAATATTTTCATCGATGAGAAAATTTTGTCCGAGTGATTTCTTTTTTAGTATCACACTAATCTTTTATGACAATATTCACTAATTTCTTAGGAATTATAATTACTTTTATAATCTTTTTTCCTTCAGTATATTTCAACACCTTTTCGTCAGCAAGTGCTATTTTTTCAACGTCCTCTTTTGCAGTATCAAGCCCTACAACGATTTTGCTCCGCAATTTCCCGTTGATCTGTATCACATACGTTGTCTGTTCTTGAATAAGATATTTTTTATTATAAATTATCCAGGATGAATCCAGAATGGAGTCGTTGTTACCCAGCATTGCCCAAATCTCTTCTGACAGGTGCGGGGCAAAGGGTTGAAGTAGTTTCGGCAGCGCTGCAATCGCCTCATAATAGACTGCCTGCACAATCGTTTCACTGTTTTCATCGCACTGGAATGCAGATATATTATTCAGGTGCTCCATGATCGCGGCAATTGCCGTATTGAACTGCATTCTTTCGTGAATATCCTCTGTCACTTTTTTGATGGTGAAGTGAGTGCTATAGCGCAAGTCTTTTGCATAAGAAGACATCTCCGTATCTTCTTCGTAACTGAGAGGAAGGCTTTTCAGGAAAGTTTGCTTTTCTGAAAAGAGCACCCAGATCCGGTTCAGAAAACGGAATGCACCTTTCACTCCCTCATCGTTCCACTCGACATCCTTTTCCGGCGGAGATGCAAACAGCATGAAAACCCGCAGTGTATCAGAGCCAAATCTGTCTATATATTCTTGTGGGTCAACTGTGTTTCCTTTTGATTTGGACATCTTCGCGCCGTCTTTTGTGACCATGCCCTGAGTAAGCAGGTTTGTGAAAGGTTCGTCAGTGGAGACCATCCCGATATCTCTCATAAATTTATGGAAGAAGCGTGCATAAAGAAGATGCATACAGGCGTGCTCTATACCACCTATGTACTGGTCGACAGGCAGCCAATAATTTGCCTTTCCCTTTTCAAAGGGCACATCATTATTATTCGCGTCACAGAATCGGGCATAATACCAGGATGAATCAAAAAATGTGTCCATCGTGTCTGTTTCACGGATTGCTGGTCCCCCGCATTTCGGACAGCTTGTATTCAGGAACTCGGGTACGGACAGGAGTGGGTTTTTGCGGGTTTTCCCAACTGCTACATTTTTCGGAAGCCGCACAGGAAGATCTTCTTCAGGAACTGGAACTGCACCACATTCATCACAATAAACAATCGGTATGGGAGTTCCCCAGTAACGCTGACGGGAAATTCCCCAGTCTCTCAAGCGATAATTTACCGTTTTGTATCCATATCCTTTTTCTTCCATCCATTCTGTGATTTTCTCTATCGCTTTGCGGTTTTTCATATCATCAAATGGATTTGAATTCACAAGAATACCTTCGTCAACATACGCTTCTTTCATCGAGTTCAGTTCGAGAGTTTTTTCAGGATTTTGTATCACGATGCGGATCGGCAGTTCATATTTATGTGCAAATTCAAAATCACGCTGATCGTGAGCAGGCACACACATCACTGCGCCGGTTCCATAATCCATGACCACATAGTTTCCTATCCAGATGGGAATCTTCTCACCATTGACGGGATTGATCGCATATTTTCCCGAGAACATTCCAATTTTTTCCGTATCTTCTGCAGTGCGTTCGATTTTGTCTTCATTGATGATCTTTTCAATAAATTTTTTAATTTCGATTGCTCGAGGATTATCAATTAAAAATGTTTCGACAAGAGGATGTTCCGCAGCCAGAACCATATAGGTACAGCCGAATATTGTGTCCGGACGCGTAGTAAAGACAGGAATTTCTGTGTTATCTTTTTCCATTTTGAAAATGATCTGCGTGCCGTAGCTTTTTCCGATCCAGTTCTTCTGCATAGTGATGACGCGCTGAGGCCAGTTATTCAACTTCGAGTGATCCAGAAGCTCTTCTGCATAATCCGTTATCTTAATAAACCATTGCTCTATCTCTTTCTGCTCGACTTTAGAGTCGCATCGCCAGCAGATACCTCCTTCTGCTTGTTCATTTGCCAATACAGTCTGGCAACTTGGGCACCAATTCACATAAGAGGATTTCTTATACACAAGCCCCATCTCGTACATTTTCAAGAAAAACCACTGATTCCACCTGTAATAATCAGCATCGCAGGTGATCACCTCCCGATCCCAATCATAGCCAAAGCCGACCATTTTGAACTGAGAGCGCATTTTATCTATGTTCTCATGAGTGGTTATTTCAGGATGAGAATGGTGCTCGATCGCACAATTCTCTGCAGGCATACCAAAACTGTCATAGCCCATTGGCTGGAGCACTTTATATCCATTCATTATCTTATAACGTGCGATGGCATCAGCAATTGAGTAATTAGACACATGCCCCATATGAAGCACTCCTGAAGGATATGGGAACATTGATAAGAGATAAAACTTCTCTCGCGGATCGTCCATATCAACATAAAAGGTACGATTCTTTTCCCAAATCTTTTGCCACTTTGCTTCGATTTCTCTAAATGGATATTCCATAGAAGCTCCTAAAAAACAATTTATGTGTATGTTGGTTTGCGAAGTATAGTAAATTTCGTCAACATTTTTCATTTTGAAATATATCTTCGATACTATCTAAAAAATTTGACAGTAAATCATAATTCACAATAAAAGAAAGTATGAAATGGTTATATGCAATTCTTATATTTATAATTGTCGGTATAGCATATGGGTGCAGTTATGACAAAGCCGAGAATGATGACATCATTCCTCCTTCCAAAGTAACGATGACACCCCATAAATGCGATCCCGGTGATCCGGGGTGCGCTTATACGGATAGGAATAATGGCATCGATGCTTATCCTGCAGGGAGTCTCAATTATAATTGGATGAAGATCCAGTGGGATGACACCCCCCTGCAAAAGGATGGTGATATCCATCATATCGAGGTTTGGCGATTTAATGAATACGGAGACACGGCTTTTGTCGAGCAGATCCCTTTTATTCCGGACTCTTCAACATATTATGATAAATTTATAGGATATGAAAAGCCCGTCATACAGAAAACCTGGTCCTACTTTATAATTCCTTTTGACGAGGTAGGAAACTCAACAAATTCCGATACGGTTTCCTACAGACTTATTGAAGTGCCCGGCTTGCAGGCTCCGGCAAACAACGGCACCTTTTCTGTGAATGAGTCAATAGATTTTTCATGGGACGGATTGGGATATACTTATAGAATACTCTTTTATGACACAACACATAGTCTTGTATATTCAAAAAATTTAACTGTTGGTGACACAAGTTTTAATCTTTCCGAAATTGATTTTGTTCCCATTCCCGGCTACAGCTACATCTGGAGGATTGACGCTTTCTTCATTGTAGGAGAAGCTGTCGGCTCGGAATCAGAAGAGCGGATAATCAACTTTACTCGATAAATAAATTGACGGAAAATTATCAATTGAAAATTTACACCCACACTAGTAAAGGGAGTTCAGTATGAAACACCTTTTTGTAATAATAATTAGTTTTATAGTACTTAGTACTGCCTGTTTCGCACAGGATAGTCCTTCGATAACTTCACCGACGGGAAATTCGGCATATTCTTATTCCGGCACAATGGGTGATGAAGAACAGCTGCGCATTTACACCCAGATATGGGGACAGGTTCGCAAACCGGGGTTCTATCTTGTTCCCGACGACACCGATCTGCTTACTCTTTTATCGCTTGCCGGGGGTCCCACCGAAGACGCAAAATTGTCAAAAATCAGGATAGTTCGTCCCAGTGAAGAAACGGGACAGGGTGAAGTAATTTGGGTTAATGTAAAAAAATATCTTGATACAGGTAATTTTGGCATAATTCCTGTGCTTAAGCCGGGTGATACTGTAGTTGTATCGGGGACTGTTTTCTATGGAATGGAGCGTGTCGCAGATTTCCTCGCTAAATTTGCAACCGTATTGAGTATTTATAACTTGTATTTAACAATTCAAAACAAATAGATCGAGAGAGACATATGGATCAATTTCCTGAACAAGAACAAGAAATCAAACTAAGAGATTATTACAGAATAATCCTCCGACATATAAAACTTATTCTCATAATTTTTGTGGTTGTGATGGCTGCAACAATATATTATACAGCCCGTGCCCCACGCATCTATGAAAGTAATGGAAAAATCCTTTTAGAGCTCAACAAACAGACAGACCTCTTTTTCAGCTCCGGCGGATTTGGAAGAAATGATGTCAACAATCAGATGGTCGTCATAAAAAGTCCTTCTGTTATGGAAAGCGCTGTTGAAAAACTCAAGAGAAATCCTGTTGCTGAAAATTTCCCAATCCTCTCTTCCGATAACCCATCAGGAGTACTGGCAAAAGAAATAGAGGTTTCTGCTGAACGAGAAGTGGATATCGTAGATGTGGCCTATAAATCTACCAATCCTTATGAAGCCCAAGCAGCAGTAAATGCAGTTATGGACAGCTATCAGGATGAAAGTCTGAAATATGCTCGCGCAGAAGTAACAAGTGTCCGTGAATTCCTGGAAAAACAACTCGACGTGACATCCAAAAAATTAGCAATCTCCGAAGAAGACCTTCGTTCATACAAAATCGCAAATGAGGTGTTCGCTCTTTCTGAAGAGACAAAAGAGATGATTACCAATATGGTTGAGTTTGAAGCGCAATTGAGCTCCGCCCAAACCGAACTGCAGATTGTCGAGAAAAAGCTTAATTATCTCAAAGGAGAGCTCACAAAGCTTGATGAAACCCTTGGTGACGAGATGGTTTCGATATCTTCACCTGTTCTGGAACAATTACGCCAAAAACTCATTGAAAGCGAAAGTCAACTTGCAATATTCCTGACCAAAAAGGGATATACTCAGAATCATCCACAACTTGTCTCTCTGCAAAACGAAATAGATAATATTAAGCGCCAGATGAAATCCGAAATAGATAAAATCCTTGAAGTGAATAAATATTCTTTCAATCCTCTTGATAGGAGACATGAATTATTCGTTGATATCATCTCTACGGAAGTTAACTTTCAAACTGCCACCGCAAAAGTTGCAGGTCTTGAAACAGTCGTTGAAGAATATTCAGTAAGAATGTCCGGGCTTCCTGACGCAGAACTTGAGCTCGCGCGGCTGGAAAGATCCAAGGCAATCAATGAAGAAGTATACAGTATGCTTATCCAGCGCTATGAAGAAGCGAAGATATCCGAAGAAGGAAAGTTAAGCAATATCCGGATCATAAACCGTGCCACACTTCCAAACTCACCAGTCTCTCCAAAAGTTAAAATGAATATTCTCATCGGGCTGCTTCTCGGTCTTGGTCTCGGCATCGGAGCTGCATTCCTGCTTGAATCTCTTAATACAAAGATAAATAATCTCTCTGATGTCGAACGATACGTTAAATTACCCATTCTTGGTACCATTCCCGATATTCCTCTTGATGAAAAGCAGCTTGCCGATATTGAAGATATGATGAGTAAGGTGAAAGATAAAGAAAAACTACAGGAACTGACAACCACTCAACGCCAAATGGTTGCCCGTCTTGTTCCTCATTATAGTCCTAAATCACCTATTGCAGAAGCATACAGAACTTTCAGAACGAACGCAGTATCACTCCCGGCAAAAATTCCTGGTGGCGGAAGAGTTTTTCTTGTCACAAGTTCAGGACCTAAAGAAGGGAAGTCAACCTCCAGCAGCAACCTGGCGATCACGCTTTCTCAAATGCGTTCAAAAACTGTCCTGATCGATTGCGATATGCGACGTCCGATGGTTCATAACCTATTTATGGTTTCACGAGAAAATGGACTTTCCCGATACTTAACAACCGATGATATCGACATACATGATATAATTAAACCTTCGGGCATGGATAATCTTGATATTATTACTGCAGGACATGTTCCCCCGAATCCATCTGAACTGCTTTCCTCTAAAAAAATGGATGACCTCTTTGCAAAGCTGCGTGAAGAATATGATTACATTATTGTGGACTCTTCTCCCATTATTGCAGTGACCGACGCTTTGATCCTTTCCAAAAAAGTTGATCAGCTTGTGCTTGTTATCCGTGTTAATTCTACTGAGCGGGAAATCATTGAACAGGCAAAAAGCCTTCTCCAGAATATTAACGTGAAAGCTGCCGGTGTTGTGGTAAACGGTATCGAAGTGAAAAAATATTATAGCGGATATAAATATTACTATTATTACTACTATTATTACTACGCCGACGACGAAAAAGGTGCAAAAAAGAAAAAAAGAAAAAGTCAAGGTCACACAAGACTCTCGCGCAAAGCTTAATCTCTTTCTTGATGTCCTTCATAAAAGAGATGATGGCTTCCACGAAGTTGAGACTATCATTGCGCCTATCTCCCTTGCAGACCAACTGATATTTAGATTGACATATAAATCTGAGGTAAAAATTTATTGCACCTCTGACACACTTCAAGAATCAGAGAATATCATCTACAAAATTGCTTGTTTTTTAAAAGATACATATAATGTGAAACATGGTGTTGAAATAAAATTAAAGAAGAACATCCCTCTGTCTGCAGGTTTGGGTGGGGGTAGTTCTAACGCTGCTGTCACAATTCAAGTCCTGAATTCACTATGGAAACTCAACCTGAAGTCGGCCGATTTGCACAGAATCGTCTCGCTTTTTGGAAGTGATATCAATTTCTTTTTGGACAATAATACAGCGCTTCTCGGCGGAAGAGGTGAGATCATTAAGGATACCTTTCCCAATCCGCTTATTGAGCACATACTCCTTGTAAATCCCGGAATTGAGATCGCAAGCAGAAATGCCTACTCTTGGTCTGTTCTAAATAAACCTCATGAAGATATGGGGTCCTCCATGGCAATTGCGCTCAATAACAATGACGTTGATGCAATATGTAAAAACCTATACAATGGGCTGGAACAGGGTGTCTTTGCTCATTATCCAATTTTACAGGATATTAAGGATCAGCTTATTGAATTAGGTGCTATAGGAAGTTTGATGTCAGGAAGCGGTTCAACGGTTTTTGGAATTTTTTCTTCAAGAGAAAAATTGATGTTCGCAAAAAAATTCTTCGAAAAATACCGATACTGGCTTTTTGAAACTAAAATAGGGCAAATAGTGAATTAAATTATGAAATCAAAAATTCATATTTTTACAGGAAATTCAAATCCGGAATTAGCTCAGAAAGTGGCGGAACATGCCGGATTGCCCCTTAGCAGGGCTGAGGTTTTCAAGTTCTCAAATGATAATACTTTTGTAAAAGTGCTTGATAATGTGAGGGGTATGGACGTTTTTATCGTTCAACCTACCTGCATGCCTGTCAATGACAATCTTATGGAACTCCTTATCATGATCGATGCGCTGCACAGAGCTTCTGCTGGTAGGATTACTGCCGTAATACCCTATTATGGATATGCCCGATCTGATAAGAAAGACCAACCCCGCGTGCCAATAACAGCAAAACTTGTGGCGAACCTTCTTACTGTTGCGGGTGCGAACCGTGTGGTTACTTTTGACCTTCATGCAGAGCAGATTCAGGGATTCTTTGATATTCCAGTGGATCACCTCTCAATGCTGCCGATATTTCTCAGTTATTTCCAACCCTTAAACCTTAAAGACTGCGTTGTGGTTGCCCCTGATACAGGAGGCACACAGAGGGCGCGGATGCTTGCGAAAGGCCTCAACGCGACTATTGCTATCGGTGATAAACGCCGCTTGGGAAATAAGGGCAAGCTGGAGCTTCTTAACGTGGTCGGAGAAGTGAAAAATAAAAACACCATAATCATTGACGATATTATCGATTCCGGAAATTCTGTCATCAAAATGGCTGATGCATTGAAAAATGAGGGTGCAAAAAAAGTATATTGTGCCTGCACTCATGCAGTTTTGAGCGGCAATGCAGCAGAAAGAATTGATAAATCCAATATATATGAATTAGTTGTTACTGATTCTATTCCTCTCGGTGAAAAGAAAAATATAAGCTCAAAGATAAAGCAGCTTTCTATTGCATCTCTTCTTTCTCAAGCGATCTTGAGAATCCATAATGAGGAATCGGTCAGTGTCTTATTCAAAATAGAAGATGAGGTTATATAAACTATGAAAATTAAAGCTGTAAAAAGAGAAACTGGAAAAAAAGCTGCCAAACTGGTGCGCAGCGAAAATAAAATTCCATCCGTTTTGTACGGAAGTGGTATGGAAACCGTACCCCTTGAAATAGATTATGCGGATTTCTATCATTATTATAAAGAAAGTATCGGTCACCAAAGCTTTATTTTCCTTCAAATAGGAAAAAAAGAGCACCGGTGCCTTGTGCGCGATATGCAGATTGATCCGGTCACAAGAGAAATCGTTCATCTCGACTTTCAGGAAGTTACTGCAGGACATAGTCTTGACGTTGAAATACCTGTCTTAACAATCGGGGACGCACCCGGAATCAAAGAAGGCGGCATGCTTGATGCTGGAATTCGTGACCTTCAAATCCGCTGTTTGCCAAAAGATCTTCCGGAAGTTATTGAGATCGATGTGTCCGAGCTTCAGATCGGTGATTCAGTTCATATAGAAGATATTCAAGAAAAATATCCTGATATTGAATTCCTCCAGCCGTTAAATACAACCCTGGTTTCAATATTGGCTCCTATGATGGAAGTTGAAGAAGTTGAAGAAACCGAAGAAGAGCTTGAAGGTGAAGAAAGCGCTGAAGAAAAAAGTGATGAAGCTGCTGAGAAAGAATCGGCAGAATAAAAAAGAACTATATACGTGAAATTAATTGTCGGGCTTGGAAATCCGGGACCTGAATATGAATCCACGCGGCATAATATAGGATTTATGATCCTTGATGCTGTTTGTGAAAAACTAAAGGTTCCTCCATTCAAGAAATTCAAGAAATATCTTGTCGCCCGAAAAGACGAGTGGCTTTTTCTTAAAGCTCTCACCTATATGAATCTTTCCGGACAAGCAGTATCTTCTGTCATGAAAGAATTCGATATAAAAAAAAGTGATCTTTTAATAATATTAGATGATGTGCATATACCGCTGGGAAAGATAAGAATTCGCCGCAGGGGTTCCGATGCCGGACATAACGGACTGAAATCTGTGATCAAGTTTTTGGACTCTGATAATTTTCCACGAATGCGTGTGGGTATTCTCCCGGAAAAATATGAATCAGCTTCCGGGCTTACAATACCTCTGGAAGAATTTGTGCTGATGAATTTTCTGGAAGAAGAAAGCAAATGTGTTCAGGAAATCATTCCTGCAGCAGTAGAACTGGCATCATATTTTATATATCAAGATTATGAAAAAATGAGCGCTGCATATAGCAGACTCTGTTCCTTATCCGTGGAATGACGGATTGCCTTCCGCTTAAGCGGGAAATAAAACCGAAAGGAATGCTATGAAAAAATCCTACGAATCGATGATCGTCATCAAACCTCTTTCTGAAGAAGAAACAAACAAGACAATCGAAACAGTCAAAAATTTTCTTACAGAACGCGAAGCTGAAATTGGTAATGTGAACATCTGGGGATTACGCAGACTTGCCTATGAGATTGAAAAACAATCCGAAGGCTATTATGTAATTCTGTACTTCTCCCTTAAACCAAATCACATAGATGCTCTTGAAAATTTGTATCGTCTAAACGAAAATATCATAAGATTCAACGTCATTAAAAAAGAAAAAGATTAAAAAAACCCTTTGCTTTCTAAATTGTTGTAACAAACAATTTAGAGGAGGGAGGAGATCAAAATGGCAAAAAAACTTAATCTGCCGAGAATTAACAATGTTATCGTCTCCGGACGATTAACACGGGATGTCGAACTTCGTTATACCGGCTCTGGGACACCAGTTGCCTCGATGAGCATTGCTGTTGACAGGGTCTATCGTGATTCTGACAACAACTGGCAAACCGAAACGAGTTTCTTTCGTATCGTTGCCTGGGCTCGCCTTGCAGAACGTGCTTCCGAGATGCTCTCAAAGGGCTCTCCTGTCATTATTGAAGGTACTCTTCAATCGCGAACATGGCAGGACAAAGAGGAGAATACGCGCACTACTGTAGAAATAACTGCAAATAGGATCCAGAACCTTGAGAGAGAAGCTCAGGAAGGTGATCATGAGCAAAAAAGTGTTCCGGAAGACAAGGAAGCCGAAGACGATATTCCCTTCTAAACAAGATTGGAGATCTAACAGAAAATGAGATACCAGAAAAAAAACATGCGAAAAAGATATTGCAAATTCTGCAAATATCCCGACACTGAAATTGATTACAAAAACACAGATGTCTTACGCAAATACATCATTGAGTCAGGAAAAATCATACCGAGAAAGATCACGGGTACATGCAGTAAACACCAAAGAAAGCTTGCTCGTGAAATTAAAAGAGCTCGTCAAATGTCTCTTCTACCCTATATCGGCTAAGAATACCTAATACTGATGATCCTCTACTGCATTCTTATAGCGGTCGTAGCGCTCTTTTCCAGGTTCTTTGCGCTCCTTATTGCTGTCCCTTTTGTCACAAAATTGATTTTGGAAACAGATGGGCAGGAGGTTCCGGGCATATCGAAATCTCCTGCTCTTCTGCACTACCTGGGAATATTTACGGTGATCTGCGTGCTGCTTGTTCTTTTTAAGCTGCTCCCATTATTACAGGCACTGGAAATATGGATTAGTGTCGGTGCAAGTCCTGTTGTTTTTGCTTCTGCACTTCACCGCTTTAAGAAGTACGAATCCGCTTTTCTTATTGCGCTTGTTCCCGGAGTGCTTTTCATTGGCCTAAAAAACCTTCTTTTCTTTCCTTACATTAAGCTCCTGGCTGAGGAAAGCAATCAACTCTTTATGAGCAGTATTGAGAGTGTTTTTTCACCTGAAATGATCGAGTCAATGTACCCGACGCTTGAATCAATGAAAAATATTATGATATACGGTAACGCATCCTTATGGATGATCAGTCTTGTTGTGGGCATCTTTGCGGGGGCACTAATTTTTTCTAAGCGTACCTCTATCAAATGGCATTTCAACATGATCAAATTCCCCTATTATATTCAAGCTGGAATCGCACTTGGGCTTATCTTATTCATTTTCAAATTTAGAATTATAAGCTATAATGTGTTATTTATTTTCGGGCTTCTGTATCTGATTCAGGGTTATTCGGTTCTATATTGTTATGTAGAATCAATGATGAAGCGGAGTAAATTCCTGGGAATTGTTATGATGATAATTCCACTATTTAGTTATATATTATTACTTGTTATTACAGTTGCAGGTCTTCTTGACAACTGGTTACCATTACGAAAATTTGCATATCATAGAGGAGATAAAGAATGAAGATTATTTTAAAGAAAAATGTTGAGAGTCTTGGCACTGTCGGAGATGTCGTAAAGGTGGCTGACGGGTATGCCCGTAACTTCCTTTTTCCGAAAGGTTTCGCGATACAGGCTACAGATAAGAATAAAAAGTTCATCGAGAAATTCAAAGAGGAAGAAGAAAAGCGCCTTGCTGAAGAACTGAAAATGGCTGAGATGATCGTCAAACAGATTGAGAAGACATCACTGCTTTTCACCCGTCTTGCAGACGAAAATGGGCATCTTTACGGCTCTGTAAACGAGCATGATATTGTGGAGAAACTCAAAGAAAAAGAATTAATTATTGACAAACACAACGTGAAAATGGAACAACATATTAAAGAGCTTGGTGATCATGAAGTGACCATTGAGCTCAAAGGTGATATAAAAGGAACCTTGAGAATCAAGGTTGAAAAAGAAGAGAAAGAGTAAAATATGCGAAAAGTTATCAGCATTATCAAAGAAGCAATCATGTGGATAGCTATTCTGTGTGCATTTGCTGCTATCGGATTTGCCAGCGATGATCCTTATCGCACAAGCATTATCTGGATAATTATTGCGATCGTGATCTTCGGCGTCGGCTTCTTTATTAAGAAGCACTCAAAACGCAGAACCGTTACGACAAAAGGCTATCTCATAACTAAAAAAATTATCGGCGCTCTTTTAGTACTGATCGGATGCTTATTACCAGTTCAGGTGTTTGGCAACTTTGGATTCCCTTTCGTAACCCTGCTTGTAATTTTTATTTTTGCAGCATTATTGGTTGCAATCGGCGGCTTTGCGATTCTTGTCATTAACAAATACGGCGGACTCTTTTCCGTCCTTGGATACCTCCTGCTCCTCATCGCTGCCTTTCTTCCAGCCCTTGCAATGTCCGGTTATGATCTGAGCTATGGCGCACTGAGTACAGTTTATTACCTGGTTCTGCTGCTCGCGATTTTCTCCTGGGTAGGGCTTTCAATGGTCTTTACCAAGAAAATCGAGTAAATGTCATCTTTTGTAAGAATTAACTCGATAATAGAAAATCTCATTCAGAACCTTTCTGAAAAGGGATTTTCTCGCGAAATAAAAACCGCATTTCTCTGGAGAAGGATCGTCGGTGATATCCTCGACAATAAAACCCGTATCCTCAAACTCGAAAATAACGTACTCCATATTCTGGTCGAGAATAATATCTGGCTTCAGGAGCTTGTGCTGAAAAAAACCGAGATCCTGGATCAGCTTAACTCCCAGCTCGATCCTCCTTATCAAATCAAGAATATTATTTTTTCTCTTTCAAACAAAAGAATCTCCGCATAAATTCTCAATATTATGATACTTAAGATTGCACCCTCAATACTTTCTTCGGATTTTCTTCATCTCGAAAATGAGATCCGGGCAGTTGAGAATGCAGGTGCAGATATGCTCCATCTCGATATTATGGATGGGCATTTTGTGCCGAATTTGACTTTTGGTCCGGGACTTGTAAAACAGATCCGCAAGATTACAGCACTTCCTTTAGATGCACATCTCATGATTACAAATCCTGCTGATTTCGCAGACAAGTTCATCGATGCCGGAGCCAATTACCTATCCTTTCATATTGAAACTGATGCAAATTATGTGAGTTTGTTCCGAAAAATAAGAGCCCGTGGCGTCAAGGCGGGTATTGCAATCAATCCCGAAACCTCACTCACCGCACTTCCGAGTGTAATCGATGAAATTGATTACGTGCTTATCATGTCCGTCCATCCCGGATTTGGAGGTCAAGCATTTATTGAGGATTCGGCTGAAAAAGTGCGTGAAGCAAAAAGGATAATCGGGTCACGGCATATAGAGATTGAGATCGACGGCGGGATAAATTTTGAAACAGCAAAGCCCGTGAAAGAAGCAGGTGTGAACATCCTCGTGGCAGGGAGCTTCATCTTTAAAAGCAATGATTATCAAAAAGTAATAGCCGGACTTCGTAATGTTTGAATCACTCACAGATAAACTCAACTCGGTTTTTTCAAAACTTAAATCCCGGGGAAAACTTTCAGAAAAAGACATAAAAACAGGCTTGCGGGAGATACGATTAGCTCTTCTCGAAGCAGATGTAAATTATAAGATAGTTAAAGATTTCACAAAAAATGTCGAGCAAAAAGCTCTTGGCGAACGCGTGCAAAAATCTCTCACGCCAGGACAACAGATAGTAAAGATCGTCAATGAAGAACTGGTTTATTTGATGACCTCAGAGCTTGAAGAGAAAATCCTTCCCAAAAACAGAATTTCAAAAATATTGATCGTGGGTTTGCAGGGTTCCGGAAAAACAACCGCATGCGGCAAACTTGCACTCCACTTTAAAAAGAACGGATATGACTCACTCCTTGTCGCTACCGATGTGTACAGGCCCGCAGCGATCAAACAGCTTGAAACATTGGGAAAATCTATTGGAGTACCTGTTTATTCCGAAGATACAACACACGTAACCAAAATTGCCAAAGGTGCCATAAAATTTGCAGAGAAAGAATACCGCAACCTTGTGATCTTCGACACAGCCGGCAGGCTGCATGTGGATGAAAATATGATGGAAGAGGTCGAGGAACTTGCAAAAGTTATCAAACCCAACCAAATCCTTTATGTGGCTGACGCAATGACAGGTCAGGATGCTGTGAACAGCGCAAAGGAATTCAACGATCGGCTCGATCTCACCGGTATTATCCTCTCAAAACTCGATGGCGATGCACGTGGCGGTGCGGCACTTTCTGTTAGAGCAGTCACAGGTAAACCGATACGCTTCGTTAGTATCGGAGAAAAGCTCAGCGATCTCGAAGCATTCCATCCGGACAGAATTGCATCACGCATTCTCGGCATGGGAGATATGCTCTCTCTTATAGAAAAAGCTGAAACAGTCTTCGAAAAAGAAGAAGCTGAAAAACTGGAACAAAAGCTTCGAAAAAATCTTTTCACCCTCGACGATTTTCTGGATCAACTCAGAAAAATGCAAAGCATGGGTCCGATGGACGAAATCCTGAAAATGCTTCCGGGCAGCAACTCCAAGCTCATGAAAAACATCAATGTCGATGAGCACGAGATCAAACATATCGAAGCAATAATCCTTTCCATGACCCAAAAAGAGCGCGAGCATCCGGACATTATAAACGGGAGCAGGCGCCATAGAATTGCACATGGCAGCGGCACCTCGCTTCAAAGAGTGAACCAGCTTCTCAAGCAGTTCGATCAAATGAAAAAAATGATGAAGCGCTTTAATAAAGGGCACTTCGATATGGGAAAACAAATGTTCCCAATGTAATAAGGAAAACATGGCAACAATAAGAATTTATGTAACCGGCGGCACTTTTGATAAAGAATACAATGAGCTTACGGGCGAACTCTTTTTCCAGGATACTCACATCCATGAAATGCTCCTTCTCGGGCGTTGCAAATTAGATCTGAAGATCAGAAATCTTATGCTGGAGGACAGCTTAAGTCTTACAAATGCAGACAGAAAAATCATCCTTGATCATTGCATTGATTCTGAGGCAGATAAAATCGTTATCACTCATGGTACAGATATGATGGTGGCCACAGCAAAAGTGCTCAGCGAAGCAATTAAAGACAAAACGATCGTACTCACTGGCGCAATGATCCCGTATAGATTCGGCAGTTCGGACGGACTTTTCAATCTCGGGAGCGCACTCGCCTTTGTGCAAACCCTCCCTCATGGTGTTTATATTTCTATGAACGGTAAATACTTTGAGTGGGATAAGGTTCAGAAAAACCGCAAAACAGGCATATTCGAAGAAATTTAATATATGATTTCACGCGCAACAACTCTCCTGCTATTCGTAATTATACTGATAATTTTTCTTGCTGGCTGTAATGAAGATTTTTCCTCTCAAAAAGATAATTATAGCATTTCTGCAGATGAAGCCTATAAATTGATCGAGGAGAATGCAGGTGATCCCAATTTTATGATCATCGATGTGCGCTCAGAAGACGAATACAAACAGGGGCATCTAAAAAATGCGGTGAATATCCTCTATACCTCTCCTGATTTTACCGAGATAATGCAGCAGCATGGTAAGGAAAAAACTTATTTATTTTACTGCCTTTTCGGTGGGCGCAGCATGACTGCAATGCAAAAGCTGACACCTCTGGGTTTTGAAAATGTCTATAATCTGGATAGTGGAATTGAAGAGTGGAAGGAAGATGGGTTTGAGGTGGTTACTGAATAATTTTTTTTTCTCGTTCCGAAGTTGTACTTGGGAACGAATATACTCATGTCTAGATATATTTATCATTAAAAAAATGGTTATAAAGTGCAACTTTGTAACCAGTAAATCACACGGTTTCATGTCATGGAGTGGTCCATGACGGCTCATACAATTACAACAACTTCTGTCTTTTAATCAAATAGGCAAACAGCACCTTATCGTAGGGAGTGGATGTGGTCACAGGCACATAATCGATGTAGGACGTATGGCATTTTGAAGAAAAATATGCCTTCATCTCCTCGATCTTTTCCTTATATGTTTTCTTAATCTCCCAGGGTTGAGTAATAATTTCCTCACCCGTTTCCATATCGATGAACCGCGTCTTCTTATTATAGGAAAATTCAATTTCTTCCTGGTCAAGAAGATGGAAAAGCACCACTTCGTGCTTCTCGTGGCGGAAATGCTGTAAGCCAAGCATCACTTTTTCGGGATCATCCAACAGGTCGGTAATCAGAATTATCAATCCTCGTTTTTTTATCCTATCTGCAAGATTGTGCAGTATTTCAGGTGTGTTTGTCGTGGAAATCGGCTGTGTCTTTTCGAGTTCTTTGAAGATTGTGTTAAGGTGTACGGATGTCGAACGCGGAGGAATGTAGGAATGTATTTTCTCGGAAAAAGTCAGAAGCCCGACACCGTCTTTTTGCCTGATCATCAGATACGTAAGTGCAGAAGCAAGTGTTTTTCCATATTCCAGTTTTGAGATTTTTTGCGAACTAAACTTCATCGAGTTACTGCAATCCAGCAGGATATATGCCTTCAGATTCGTTTCTTCTTCATATTTTTTGATGTAGTACCTATCGGTTTTTCCAAACACTTTCCAATCAATATGCTTGATAGAATCGCCGGGCAGATATTCGCGGTGTTCGAGAAATTCCACGCTGAATCCATGATACGGAGATTTGTGTAGTCCGGTAATAAAGCCCTCAACGATCAATCGTGCCCGAAGCTCGAAACGGTCGAGTTTTGCTGCAACTTCCGGGGCTAAATAATCTCGCGGGTTCATTTTTTAAAGATGTCCTTTCCTGAGTAGGCGAGCATCATTTCAATAATCAAAAGTGCCAAGACAATCCATAAAAGTTGTTTCCAGAAATCGTATCCGTAGCGTGAAGTCAATATCTCATCATGCCAGTTTTTGGGAGTAAGAAAATGTATATTGCTCTTTTCTTTTGTAATCTGTTCTTTCTGTTCGTTGTTCAATTCCGAAAGGTCACTTTCCTCTCTCTGTGCATTAAAGGAGAGAACTTTTACGAGTCCGGAGTCATCATAAATAAAATAATGCCCTTGTTGATCCGTATGTGGAAATGTGTTTCTATTATCGGTAAAAGTCAGCGGAATGATATCTCCATCGGGCATCTGGCAGGTAAATTCTCCCTCAAGTTCAAGCCCTCCTGCAGGCATACTGCCAACCATATACTGGGTAATCTCTGAAGCTGCATCTCCTAGATAATAGCCAATATTATAAAAGAGAACCGGGAAAACTGTCTGGTAGATAATATTACTCCATTCATTAGTAAAATCGATTGCTGAAAGAAGCAGGTTATCTTGGATCAGAAGCAGAGGACTGCCATTATCCGCACCAAGGAGAGGAACAAAATCTTTCGCGTCTACTTTCCACATTTTTGATATGTCGGCAGTTTGAAAATGTTCATCAGAAAGCATGGCACAGATCGGATGTGCGCGGTTCACAAAATCCATACCCGAATACTCTTCTTCAACATTCTTATAATGTATATTGTGCTCGATAAGCCATTCCCTTAAGTCTTCCTGTTGATGCAAATACTCATCCGGTATTAGAAAAATTGCCTTTCCCTTCTGCAAAATATCATCTGCATAAAAACGCATTTTCTCATCAAAAGGACTCACTGCATACAATATGAATAATTGATTGTTCTCGACGGTCTGTTCATTCATTTCCTGTGGAGTTTTTTGCTCCCATTGCTGCCGGGTTATCACATCAAGAATAGATGAAAGAGCCACGGGTAGTTTTGTGGAGGAGATCACACATATCTCTGGACTGCTCTGCACAGGAAAATTAAAATAAAATACATTATCATCGGGAAGCATTTCATCTTGTACCCGAACCTCACCAAACTGAAACCGTTCTCCCTGGTCTGGAACTTCAAAAGTAAGTTGTTTTGATTGATAGGGATTCAAATTGAACGCTGTTTCCACGCGGGTAATATTATTCAAAACCAGGGATACAATAACATCAGAAAGGGATTCTGAGGAATTATTTTTCACCTCTGCACGAATGACAGGATCATTAGTTTCGCTTAAGATTTTTGGAATGAGCCGCGCATTTACAGAGCTTACATTTTGCCTCACGCTGTCCTCTCCAATCGGTATGACAAAAAGATCTGCATTCAATCTTGCATTTTGAATGTCCTTCCATGGCATCCTCTGCTCGTCTGTAATGAAGTATATTTCCTTGTTGATCATATCGGTCTTTTCAAGTTGTGGCTTTATGCTCTCAAGAACCTGAAGCAAGGGCACTGTATTATCGGAAATCGGGACTGACTGCAGTTCTCTTATTGCCTGAGATGGAGCTGTAAAATAATCATGCTCAGTATTATATGCCCTATTCAGGCTCACAAGCATTACCCGGTCTTTCTCGTTCAAGAGCTCAAGTATATCCTGTGCATTCTCGTGAGCTTTAGAGAAAAGAGTATTTTCTTTTTCCAGGTAATTCATACTGAAACTGTTATCCAGAATGAGTGTTACGGCGGTTGGTGCATGTGAAGTGCTTTTTTGCGGAAGCAGGGCTTTTATTACAGGTCGCGCAAGTGCAAGGATGAAAAATATAATGATAAGTATCCTTGTAATGAGAAGCAAAAGCTCCCTCAATCTGAGAAGCCGGGATTTTTTCTTTTGTACTTCTTTAAGAAATCGCAACGAGCTGAAATATACAATTTTTGGTTTGTATTTGATGAAAAGGTGGATGAGGATGGGGATAATTGCAGCGACTAGCCCAACAAGAAAAAGGGAGTTAAGAAAAGATAAATTCATGACATCTGTGATAACTCAGTGATTTAGATAAGTTCCTTATCGTACACCCGGTAGGTTTTGTATATCTTCCCACCCATGCGTTCGATAGGACGGCACATGCGGAGATTATCTTCGAGCACCCACGACATCTCACCTCTTGGCATTCCCTTTTCTACACTCGTTTTTATCGTTTCGTAATACAGCACTGTATCAATACCGATATTTTTAAAATTCTTCACAATCCCGAGAGTAACAACCCGAACCTGGTCAACATGCTTCATACCGAGGAGGAGCTTGAGCCATCCAAAGGGTAAGAGCCGTCCGTTTCTCACCTTGATAAGAGCTTGGTTCACATCAGGAAGCGTAAGTGAAAATGCAATGGGTTTACCCTCGATATATACAATATACGCAAGGTCAAAATCAATAATATCCTTTAGTTCTTTTGCGAGATATATCATCTCTGCGCGAGTCATGGGCACGAAACCCCAGTTATATTGCCATGCATCGTTGTATATTTCAAAAACAGTCTCGACATCTTCCAGAAAATGCTTCTTGCGGAGCTTCTTGATTGTGAAATTTCTGCGCTCTTTTATCCTATCTATCATGCTTTCAAGACGCTCGGGCATTCCGTCTATTTTGATATAATAAGCGACCAGATCTTTTGCTTTATGAAAACCGAACTTCTCGATAAAACTTTCATAATACTGGGGATTGTAGGTCATCATCACGACAGGTGGCGAGCCAAATCCTTTTACCAGCAGGCCGCATTCATCATTTGTGGAATAATTCATAGGACCGCGAATAATATCCCTACCCCGCTCCTTCAACCAAACTGATGCCGAGACAAAGAGTGCTTCTGCAGCTTCATAATCCGGCATGCATTCAAAGAAGCCGAAAAATCCAACTTTATCTTTATGAAAATCATTGTGGGTGTGATTGATATGGGCAACAATTCTTCCCACGGGACGGTCTCCTCGATATACGATAAAAAATTGAGCTTCAGCATTCTTGAAATATGCACCCTTTTCTGGATAGAATCTCTCTTTCTCCATGCTTATAAGGGGTGGCACCCAGTTCTTATCGTTTTTATAAACTGTCCATGGAATATGAATAAAGGTCTTAAGATCAGTTTTTGATTCTACTTTTTTAACAGTAATTTCTTTTGTCTTTGTCATCTATATCTCACCACTGTGTCTTCTTGAAATAAGAAAATTCACCACACCCATTACAACCGAAGCAAGAAGCAGATATTTCACATCCACCTTCACATTTTTCAGAGGATTATAAAAATAACTCACGACAGGAACCATAATGACCATAAGATATTTTGAAAAACGGATCTGTTTATAGGCAAGAATAATTATTCCGGAAATCATCGCTACGATAAGCGTGGGAACTGGAGCAAAATACGCAAGCAGTGCAAGATATGGAATGATGCTGTGCCCTCCTAAAAAACGGTGCATCACAGGAAAATAATGAGCAACTACCGCAGCAAGTCCCACAAGCATTAGCAAAACCGGATTGTCTCTCAAGAAAAAATACTGGGTTACGAAAAGAATGAGGTACACTCTCATGAAATCTATGAGCCAGCATAGAATACCGATTGCTTTACTGACATTCCTGTATACATTCCCCGCATCGGCTGTGAAATTTCCTGCCTTGTAGATATTCACTTTGCTATAAAAACGCGTAAATAATCGTGCAAAGGAAAATGACCCGACAAGGTACGCAGCAAGAATCAATAGAATTTCTTTAATTATTATGCTCATAAGTAGTGTACAAAAGCTCGAAGTGCCACCGTAACGTCAAGAATTTCTTGAGAGGGATTATCACAAATAACTCGGCATACAGTCCATTTAATTATCGTTATTTTCGGAAAAATCTCTGAATTGGATGCTATATAATTTTTTATAAAGATTATCCTGCTCGATCAATTCTTCGTGTGAACCCTGCTCCGCAATAATGCCTTTATCTATTACAACAATTTTACTGCAATTTCTGATCGTGGAAAGTCTATGGGCAATGATGAGTGTTGTCCTGTTTTTCATCAGTCTGTATATCGCTTCCTGAACCTGATATTCGGATTCTCCGTCGAGTGAAGAGGTGGCTTCATCAAAGATGAGTATCTGCGGATTTTTCAAAATGGCTCTTGCGATGGCAATGCGCTGTTTCTGCCCGCCTGAAAGCTTCACGCCACGCTCTCCAATAATGGTATCGTACCCCTCTTCAAGTTCCAAAATAAATTCATGGGCATTTGCTGCTTTCGCTGCCTGAACGACATCTTCATGTGAGGCATCCTGTCTGCCATAGGAAATATTGTGCGCGACCGTGTCATCAAAAAGGATAACTTCCTGAGTTACCATGCCCATGAGATTGCGGATATCGTTCATCTTATAGTCCCGCATGTCTATATTATCTATCTTGATCGCACCATTTGTCGGATCATAAAATCTGAGCAGTAAGTCCATCATTGTGGACTTTCCCCCTCCGCTTGGGCCGACAAACGCAACTGCCTCTCCTTTTTTTATTGTAAGATTAATATCTTTCAGTACAATATCAGATGTCGGGTATTTAAACGACATATCATTGAATACGATGGAATCGCCAAAAACACTTATAGATTTTGCATCATCCTTATCTACAAGTAAAACGGGCTCATCTATAACATCAAAAACGCGTTCTGCTGCAGCAAGCCCTTTGTTGATCTCGGAATAAACTCGCGCAATTTCCTTTATTGGATGTAAACTTGCAAGCAGGGCAACAAGAAAGAGGGAAAACTTTCCTGCACTCATCGCATTATTAGGATTCAGCACAAGTAGTCCGCCATACCATATAATGACGAGTGTGATCATGATCGACATGAATTCCGTAAAAGGTGTCACCAATTGACCTGCTCTTACCATGTGCACGGATTTTTTATAGAACTTCCTATTCTCTTTCAAAAAACGGGCTTTTTCATAATTGCCCATTGCAAATGCCAACACAATGCGGATATTCATGATCGTTTCCTGCAGAATAGAAGTAATATCCGCAAATTTCTGCTGTACTTTCCTGCTCCTTCGCTTCAGCGCGCTGGAAATCAAACTCACCGTGACCGATATTGGTATAACAACAAAAAGTGTCATAAGAGACATCCGCACACTAACCGTGACCATCATAAAAACATACACAGAAACAAGAAGGAGATTTCTTAAGAGATTAGTTGCGGAATTTAGGGTCATGCCGCGGATCATTTTCACGTCATTCACTGCCCGGGAAATGATCTCACCAAGCTTATGGCTATGAAAGAATTCGAGGGGTTTTTTGAGAAGAGCTTCGTAAAAATCATTTCTGATGAACATGATGACCTTCTCTTCGATCTGTTTAAAAATGATCTGCTGAAAGTACATTGAGAGACTTCGGACAAAAAAAAGTATCGCAGCAAGCACAAGGAGCAGCTTGAGAATCATACTTTTCGAATTTCTCTCTGAAAATTCTTTCAAAGAAACACTGATATCCTCTTTTATCTTATCAAAACGATCCTTCTCTTTCCAATTGTTTTTGATGGCTTGCACACTTTGGTCAATAATCCATCCGGCTTCTTTGAATATGTATGAGAGTGTCGAAGCGCTTCTGCTCGCTTCGTCCGCCTTCCATTCTTCGTCCGTTTGTTTCACAAAGATCTCATCAACGACCGGATAGACAATTCCAATCGAAACGCCGCTGAAGGACGCATAAACAATGAGCACAAGCAGACCAAGTATTGCTTGAGGCCAGACCCATTTCAGATAGGATAGGATGCGGAGAAAAAGTTTCATGATGAGCTATACATTAATCAAATCTGTAGGAAAGTAAAACGGAAATTGTCGTTTGGGTGAAATCGCTCTTATAATACACAGGATTCACATATTCTCCCTGCTCTGCAAGTGCGATGTTCTCTTCATTCACATTGCAGTCAGTATATCGGAAGCCAAGTTCTGCTTCAAGTTCGGGAAGAATCTCATAGGAGCATTTCAAGGAAAAAGTGTTTTTTGTATATTGATGTCCATAGAGAAATTTCTCCACTGGCGGGATCTGATATTGATATTTTATGCTGTCCTGCGCTCCTTTCCTGTACAGAGAGTAATCTGCAGAAAATTTTAATTTGCTATTGAGCTGATAATCAACTCCGAAATATAGGTTATCGGCATTCTGTCCTGTCCAGTAGCCCATCCAGTAATCATCTGAAGTGGCAAAATTTATAGGGAATTTATGTGTGTATACCCAGGGATTCAGGTGAGTATATTCGATGCGAAAATCGAGTCCTGTCATAAAGGGTTCGACGAGGTATGCGCCAAGCTGGTATGCAACATAATTATGGGACTCATTTTTATTGAAAATTTTTGATAATGCGATCTCGTCAATCAGCAGAGAGCCGTATGTCTTGATGCCGAAGAAGGGGATCCACTCGTAATCCAGTCCGATCATTTCATTATCCTGGTCATTGGTATAACGCTGTGCTGACCAGAAAAGCATAATGGGAATAAAATATACAAACTCGGCATCGCGTTCGCCATAGTAGAGAAGCTCGCTCAGCCCAAAGCTGAATTTGTCAGAAGGTGCAATCTCAAGCCGGTGCGCTGCCACATATTTCTTTTTATAGAATTCTCTTGCATACACCAGGTCGCCACCATAATTACTCCAATAGGAAGTGCTGTCATCAATGATATTGCTTTCCAGCCAGCCGTGAAAATAGACGAATCTTAACCAATCATTGAATTTTGCTCGTACCATAATTTGCGGGTAAGATGGCGCTTTATTGCTGAGAGAGACAGAGCCCGTGTGTCCGCATCCCCAGAAATTCGAGAATCTTCCGATCGTTATATCAGCATATTTTGTAGAGAATGAAACTGCTGCATCCACTTCTTCATAGTAGTAACTGCCATCGCGCTTGTGCTCAACGCCTATTCCCTGCTGGGGACAATCAATTTTCTTTACATCAAAGATATTTCCACGAACGGCATTGTTTACTCCATCAAATGAGAATCCTATATTATCGCCAAGATAGCCAAAGATATAACCACCGCCAGTAAGCCGCTGGTAATTTTCGGTAAAGGTCGATGTGTCGCTGCTGTTATAATGATATTCCGCCTGGAATTTCGGTTCAAAAGAGATATAGCTGTCTCCGGAGTAAAATTCGTAGGGAAATTTCAGAAGCTTCCATTTTTCATCTTCAATATATGTCGTATCTGCTTCTTCATCAAAAAGCACATTGATGAAATCTTCAATGAATTGGCTGGAAAGTTCCTCCATGCTTGGGGTATATTTACTCTCATAGGAAAATTCTTCCAGAAATCTTTCAAGCTGCTCAATATCCGCAAGAGAAAGGTTTACATACTCATCATAATCATCTATGCGGACAAGATATTCGCGGATATCCGTCCTCGGCATGGGCTTTATGCCATCATAGTAGCGTCCTGTCATACCCTTGACCTGCATCCTCTCCAGAAAATCATAGACATCATTTTCAAGAGGAACCAGCACGACCTGTGCAGAAAGAGTGGTGCAGAAAAACGTAATGAGCAATAACAAAATAAAGTTCTTTTTCATTGGCTTCAAATCCTTAGCAATGTAAGCAACATCAAATGCCATATATTTGTTGTCAACAAAATCAAAGCCCCTAAAATATTGTCATTCTAAAAAATATGGGGAGAAAAACATGAAAGTCCGCTCATTTACAAAAGATGATGTGAACAGTTATGCTCAAATGGTGAGATACTGTTTTAATATGTCTCAAAAAGATTCTGAGCAGTACGCAAAGGGGATCATAAAATTCTGTCGAGGATTTGTTGCAGAAGAAAATGGTACTGCGTTTTCCGCATCCTTTTACTATCCCTTTCACCAGAATATTCACGGGAAAAAATTCAAAATGGCCGGGATCGGTGGAGTCGTAACAATGCCGGAAACCCGTAACCGCGGGATGGTTCGTGAGCAATTCGGGATCATGCAGAAAGACATGCAGGAACAGGGTTATTTGACCTCGTGTCTACAACCCTTCAAGCCGACCTATTATCAAAAGAAATTCGGCTGGGCAAATGCATCGCAAAGACTGGAAAGCAGAATCGAAGTATGCGATATAGCAGAGACAAAGGAAGAATTTGAGTTTATTAGAATTGATAGTCCATCACCGAAACACTTTTCAGATATTGAAAAGGTCTTCACCTCACTTTATAACGGCTCCTCCTACAGGGATTCCCATTTCTGGACAGAAGATATCATGTTCTGCTGGGGACAAACCAAAGAGCTTTATTATTACCTGATCAGACATGGAGGAAAGGATGTTGCATATCTTATATTTTCATATCAGAATTCAAAAAAAGAATATGGTGTTGATCTGATTGTGCGTGATTACGGATATGTAGATTACATTGGAGCAAAGGGGCTTTTTGCACTTTTTAGAAAACACATAGATCAAGCCGGTGAGGTTGTTATCTCTCTGCCCGAGAATTTTGATTTGTATCATTTTGCACCGTGCAATCTTCATTCTGTCATGTGGAAATCATTTATGATGTTCAAGGTAGTCAATGTGAAAGAAGCAATGCTTCACTACCCCATTCCAAAGAATATTGCGTTCGATTTTGAATTGCAAGTTCCTGACCCGATACAACCAGGCGAGCGGTCCTCCCTTGTATTTCAAATAGATAAGGGGAAGATCAAACTCATAGAGAAATCAACTCATACTCTGAAATGCCCGATCGATTCATTCTCCCGCATGTTCATCGGCAGAAATTCTATTTATGACCTGATAACCTATGGTGAAGCAGAAATATCAAAAGAGATAATAGAAAATATAGACCGTTTGTTCTCAAAGGACATCGTGTTTATTAAAGATATGTTTTAAAGGAGTTCAATGAAAAGCAAGGTGTACTTCATCGATTTTCACACGACATTTCAGCGCTCGATCTTCGATAAGATCGGGGATGCACTCTCGCAGGCAGGATTCAAAGATATCATTCGGGAACATGACAAAGTTGCTGTGAAAATGCACTTTGGGGCAGAAACAAATTTCGGTGTGATCAATCCTCGGTATGTGCGGTATTTTGTGAACCGGATCCTCTCGCTCGATGCAAAGCCCTTTTTGACTGACACGAATACTCTCTATGCCGGACAGCGTGTGAACAGTATTGATCATACCAATTTGGCAATTCAACATGGTTATGCGGAGTCTGTGGTAAATGCGCCGGTCATTATTGCTGACGGACTTGTCGGGCAAAGTGACGAGGTGGTTAGGGTAAATACAAAAGAAACCAAGGAAGCATTTATTGGAAGTGATATTCATCATGCAGACGCAATACTTGCACTCACTCATATGACAGGGCATGAAGCAGCCGGTTTTGGTGCTGCGATCAAGAATATCGGCATGGGGTGCGCATCTCGAAAAGGGAAACTTGCGATGCATAGTACATCCAGACCTGTAATCAGTGCGGACAGATGTATCGGGTGCGCCCGTTGTGTGCAGTGGTGCCAGGTACAGGCAATCAGTATAAAGGAGGATGGCAAGGCACACATTGATGAAAATCTATGCACCGGGTGCAGTATGTGCATTTCTGTTTGCCCGTTCAGCGCAATTGGAATTAAGTGGAATACCTCTGCAGATTTCCTTAACACCAAGATCACTGAATATTCTCATGCCGTGACGTCTCATAAAAAAGACAAAATGTTTTATGTAAACTTCATTAATAACCTCACCAGTCATTGTGACTGCATGAATATTCACGGAGAGCACCTTTTGCCGGACATCGGCATTCTCTTTTCAAAGGATATTGTCGCAGTTGACAGAGCTTCGATCGACATAATCAATGAGAAGGCAGGGAAAAATCTTTTTGAAGAGCTCTTTCCTGATATTAAATTGGAACATGTGTTTTCATATGCCGAAGAGCTTGGCATGGGTTCACCTGAATATGAGCTGGTTAAGATCAAGTAGCGCAAGATTCTGATCTTGAGTACTCAACATCCGTTTTCATTTCATTACACCGAGACAGGTCGGAGTGTTGAGTTACTCTTATCTCTTCACTCCTCGCTTAGTCGCTCTACTCTCTACGCTCCATTCTCAATGAAAAATTCCTGACTGTGCATTTAATTATTTGTCAAACTATACCTTCTTCTTAGGTTATGAGTATGCGAATAATTAGTTATGATAATAATTTGACAGAAAATCACAGCATTCAAATATCTGTGGTTCAAAACACAAAAGAATAAGGAGTTTCTATATGATTCGATTAACTCGTTCTCTGATTATTGTCTCGATTTTATCAATTTTGGTATTAGCGGGGTGCGAACTTGGAGAAAAGCAAAAAGATAAATCTCAAGTCCTCGCACAATGGGATGGGGGCACGATCACGGAAAAGGTCTTTAACGCACGCCTTGATCAAATACCTCAATTTTATCGTCCCCGCGGCGGCTTTACTGTCGAGCAAAAGCAAAAATACCTCGATGACTATTCAATCGAAGAGATCTTCTATATTGAAGCATTGAGCAAAGGAATGGAAAACACTCAAAGCGCTCAGGAATTCTATCGTCAGAATGCTGAAAGAGTCATTCTTGATAAGTACTACCAGGAACAGATCAAAGACAAGATCAAACCTACTGATGCAGAGCTTATGGCATACTATGAAGCGCATAAAGATGACTTCTATAAAAAATCTCCAACAGCCACACTTTTGTATATAGAAACCAAGACGAAAGAAAATGCAGACGCAGCATACCAGGAGCTGGTCTCCGGCAAAGATTTTGTTGAGGTAATGAACGTATATACCACAAACGAAAATCTTAAGAAAAAAGGTGGGAAGATCACGAATATCAGAAAAGGCGGTTATATTCCCAATATCGGTAGATCAGAAGAACTGGATTCCCTCATTTTTATTGCTGAAGTAAATGACATCATCCCGCCGATTCAGTTTAATGATGCGTATCACATAGTAAAAGTTGCTGATCTCGACATGAGCACGATACGCCCTTATGATGAAGTCGAAAAAGATGTGAGCAGCAGATATGCAAGCGAAAAGGAGCAGGAACTCCGCACAAAGATACTCGACAAATTATTCCTGAAATACGCTATCTCAATAGACACACTTGCTGTTAAGGACATAGATTTCCAAGAAGCCGACTCCTCTGACATCGCTGGAAGTGTTGTACTCATTGCATCTTCGGTTCCCGAACTTGTGTATACAGCAAAAGATTTTGCCCATGAGGTCAGCATGTTCCCGATGGAAAGAAAGCAGCTCCTTCAGGAAGCAAATGCAAAGATCGATTTCGTCAACGAAAAAGCCAATAATAATGTGCTGTATCATGATGCGATAAAGAAGGGGTATGAAAATCATCCTGAAATCGCAGACGAGCTTCGCAGAGCTAAAATGATCGGTGCTCTTCGAGAATATTATAAGCAATTTGTGGTCGACGCAGCAGTGATTCCTGAAGAAGAGATCGTGAAAGCGTATGAAGCAGATAAAGAAAAACGCTATGTGAACAAGCCCCATGTAAAAGTGCAAGAATTTGCATGCGAAAACCAGGTTACTGCCGATTTCTTACTCTTTAAAGCCAAGGAAGCACAAACTGATGATGAACTCAATGGACTGATTAAAGAATACTGTGTAAAAACGAAGAATAACGGTGTGATCGGTCCCATTTATGAAGGCGGCATGATCCCCGGAGTGGGAAGAGATGAAATCTATCTTGAAAAAGTATTTTCAGTTCCCGAAGGTTCGTTCAGCGATGTGTTTGAAGACGCAAAAGGAAACTGGGTTTTCTTTAAGGTCGTAGAATTTACTCCGAAATCATATCGCAACATCGATGATGTCCGCGCTGAAATTGAAACCAACCTCACGAGAAAGACTCAACAAGACCTCTTCGAAAACCTGAAAACAGAGATGCGTCAGAAATATAATCTCGTAGTTTATCCTGAACGTCTTGAAGAAAAACTTCCTGTTGATTCTCTCTTCACTCTTGCCGAAGAATCCATGACACAGAAAAACTATGCCCGTGCAAACTACTACTATGACAAAGTAATCGAAGACTATCAGAACGGACAGGATGATTATAAAGCAAAATTCATGAAGGGTTTCATTTACTCCGAATACCTGAAGAATGACGCAAAAGCGATCGAGATGTTCACAGAAGTACTTACCTATCCGAAAGAAGGAACAGAGACAGATACGACACTCCATCCCTCAGCACGCTATATGCTGAAAGCTCTGACCGGTGAGGAAGATATTCTCGAGAAGATCAATCAGCAGTCCGAACAGATGAATACTGATAAATAAAGCAATTGCATCCTTACATATATAAAGCGGAGCTTTTCGGAGTTCCGCTTTTTTTAATTGCATGCAACACTCACCATTATAAAACTTGACACGGAGAAGTGCAATGATGCATAGAATTACAAAAATCTCAGGAATATCACATGGCAAAAGTACAATTAGATAAAGTTACAAAAATTTACGAGAACAGCTTTGTGGCAGTAAAAGAAGCGGACATTACTGCGGAAGACAAAGAGTTCGTCGTACTGGTCGGACCATCCGGCTGTGGAAAAACAACCACACTACGCATGATCGCAGGACTCGAAGACGTGACGTCCGGCGATATCTATATCGGGGACAAAGTCGTGAATAATGTGCTTCCCAAAGACAGGGACATCGCAATGGTGTTCCAGAACTATGCACTCTATCCACACATGACCGTGTATCAGAATATGGAATTCGCTCTTAAGTTGCGCAAAACTCCAAAAGACGAGATAGAGGGCCGCGTAAAAACCGCTGCAGGGCTTCTTGGTATCGAGCAGCTCCTGGACAGGAAACCAAAGCAGCTTTCCGGCGGTCAGCGCCAGCGCGTGGCTTTGGGTAGAGCAATTGTGCGCCAGCCAAAAGTGTTCCTTTTTGATGAGCCCCTCTCCAACCTCGATGCAAAACTCCGCGTGCAAATGAGAGCCGAGATCATCAAACTGCATAAGAAGCTCGAAACAACTATTATTTATGTAACCCATGACCAGACCGAAGCCATGACCATGGGTGATAAAATAGTCGTTATGAAGGACGGACTCATTCAGCAGATCGATTCTCCAATCAATGTGTATAACCATCCGACCAATAAATTCGTTGCAGGATTCATCGGAAGCCCGGCGATCAACTTCTTTACTGGTAAGATAAGCAAAAAGGATAGCCACCTCCATTTCGATTTCGGCACCTTCTCAGTAAAAATACCTGACACATATGATGATTCTATAAAAGATTATGAGGGTAAAGATATTATCATGGGAGTGCGTCCCGAAGATATCTACCACAAGAAGTATTCCTCAAATGCGGAAATTCCTGCGGAAATGAAAGCAATGGTCGAGGTGGTGGAACCCCTTGGCTCGGAATTCGTGGTGAATTTTGAAACTGGTGACACGATCTTTACAGGACGTCTCGAACCCAAAGAAGAACCAAAAATGGGTGAAACCATGGACCTTGTATTCGACATGAAAAAGGTTCATTTCTTTGATAAGGAAACCGAAGAGACGATTGTGTAGGAATTTCTAAATCCTAATTTCTAAAGATTTATGTAATACATCCCGTTGGAAGTTTTACGCGTAAAATTAAAGGGGTACAGTCGTTACACGAAATTATGTAAATCAGAGTAAATTAAGTTTTAATTTAGATACTCGTATAAAGGAGAAAATATAATGAACAGGTTAATTATAAAAACTTCTGACTACTTCAAAATAATCACCTTATTATTGGTCTCATTCCTTCTCTTATTTTGTTCCTGTGCAACAAATAAAGGACAGAATGTTGATTTTTGGATTGAGAGACTCGATCATCAAAATTACAATGAACGATATAAAGCAGCAAAAAAATTAAGAAAGTTGAGTGATAAAAAAGCAGTTTTACCATTAATCAATGCCCTTATTGAGTATAATGATAATTGGAAATTTAGACAAGTAATAATAGAAACATTAGTTAATATTGGTGATGAGGCTGTCGAGCCCCTTATTACTGTTCTTAATAATGATGATGAAGATGTTAGATATTCTGCCGTAATAGCATTAGGTAAAATAGAAAACACACAAGCAATTGAACCATTAGTCACACTTCTTTTAGATGAAAATGTATATGTTAGAAAATACACGGTGGAAGCTTTAGAAAATCTTAGTTGGGAACCAAAATCAGATTATGATAAGGTTGTTAATCTTTTTGCTAAGGATAATAAACAAGATTGGATAATTTTATCTACTAACCTCTTAAAGCAATTAGTTGATGCACTCAAATATGATAGTTGCCGAATAAGAGTTTCCGCAGTCTGGGTATTAGGTGAAATCGGAAATCCAAATACAATTGGACCACTTATCGAGGCATTAAAATGTAAGGACGAGAAAGAAAGGGAAGTAGTAGCGAATGCATTAGTAAAATTTGGACATGAGGCTGTACTCCCACTCATTATCGCGCTCAAATCTGATGATTATAACACTCCAATATGGGCAACATGGATATTGGGAGAAATAGGAGATCCTCGTGCAGTAGTACCACTTATTGAGTCAATAATAGATAATAAAACCAAGTACCATTATGAAGAAAAAGTAGAAGATGCATTAGTGAAAATTGATTATTTGTCTATATATCCATTAATTTCTTCACTTAGAAGTAATGATAATGATGTGAGAATAACAATATCTAATGTATTAGGTAGGGTAAGAGATAGTAATGCTATTGATCCACTTATTTGTACTCTCCAGGATATGGAAAGAAATGTTAGAGAATCTGCTGCGAGAGCTTTAGATAATCTAAATTGGCAACCACAATCTAATTACCAAAAGACTATATATCTGATAGCAAAGGGTAATTGGCAAGAATGTGTGGAGATAGGTGAAGATGCTGTGGAACCATTAATTTATGCTCTTAAATATGATAAAGATAATTACCGTATCAGGCTTTATGCTGTTTGGGCATTAGAGGATATTGGAGACCAACGAGCTATTGAACCTCTTACTGCTGTTCTAAAGGATAATGATCCAAAAGTCAGAGAATCTGCTGCGAAAGCTTTAGATAAACTAAAGTGGAAACCACAATCTAATAAGCAAAAAACTATTTATCTGATAGCAAAAGGAAAATGGCAAGAATGTGTAAAGATAGGCACAGATGCTGTTGAACCGTTAATATCTTCATTTAAATATATACATAACAGTAATTTAACGATAACTTTAAGCGGAATGGGATCATTTGCGATAGAACCACTCATTGCTGCTCTTGAAGATAGTAACGATTATATTAGAGCTGGTGCTGCAGAATCACTAGGGAAAATAGGTGATCCTAAGGCAGTGGATCCGCTAATCAAGTTACTACAGGATGAAATTAGATTTGTTAGAAATTATGCAGCTGAAGCTTTGGATAAACTAAATTGGGAACCGCAAACAGATTATCAAAAATCTATCTATTTTATTGCAACGGAAAGATGGACGGATTGCAAAAATATAGGAATTGGATCAGTAGAAACACTGATTAAAACTCTTAACAACAATAATTCCTATATAAGAGAAAGGGTAGCGGAGATTTTGGGTGAAATTGGAGATTTGCGTGCAGTTGAGCCACTCATTATTGCTATGGAAAAAATGGATTATCTATATAATACTAGCCCAGAATATGCAGAAGCATTAGGTAAAATTGGTGATCCAAAGGCAACAGAACCATTAATTAAGGTTCTCAAAGAAAATGACACATCTCTAAACAATATAGATATAAAAGTTGCAGCAGCAATTGCATTAGGGAATATTGGTGATCTTAAAGCAATGGAGCCGTTAATTGAAGTTCTCAAAGATAAGTATCCGGATTTAAGGGCCGCTGCTGCAGAAGCATTAGGAAAGATAGGAAATCCAAAAGTAATAGATAAACTTATCGCACTTCTTTACGATGATAATTTTAATGTAATTTCAAAAACAATTGAATCACTACAATATCTGAGGTGGACACCCCAAGATAATTATCAAAAAATTTTATGTCATATTGTAATGCAAGAATGGCAAGAGTGTGCAAATTTTGGCGCAGATGCAGTTGATCCTCTTATTAAAGCAATTAGAAATTGCTCACAGTATGATTATTATAAAAGAAAAAAAATGATCTATTCTTTATCGCAAATAGGCCAACTATCAGTATCTCCACTTATTTGTGCTCTAACTGACAGCAATGAATATTTAAGACAGAGTGCTGCTGAAGCTTTAGGATTGATAGGAGATTCACTTGCCGTAGAGCCACTAATTGCAACACTTGATGATAAAATTGGAGATGTGAGAGGAAGTGCTGTGGAATCTTTAGGTCTTATAGGGGATACAAGAGCTAATGATCCTCTTTTAAAAATACTTAAGGATGATGATGAATGGTTCGTTAGAAGTAAAGCTGGTATAGCATTAGGTAAAATGGGAAATAGAAATATCATTCCAAGATTAGAATATTTATTAAAAAGTTGGTATTCAGGTATATATGCATTAAATGCTCTTAGAATGCTAAAGTGGGATCAACAAACATTATCAGACACAATTCATGTTTTAGTAGCAGAAAGAGATAAGGTTAAATTATTACAGATGTGGGATAAAGCTAAGATGATTTTGCTCAATGATATCATATCAAATAATTATCTCACTGTCGAAAATGCTTTGTATGGATTCATTGGCATTGGTAAGCAAGAAATTATTCCCGAGTTAATTGGTATACTTAATAAAAGTGGAACAAAAACTACAGCTGAAGCATATCTAAACTGTGGTAATAATGAACTTGTTATTGCTGCTAAATCTTGGGCAAGTAAAAATGGTTACTATATTCAAAATATCGGTGGCAGTTCACCTGTCAGGTGGGGTGGAATGTAGCTTTATCATATGTGCAATTGAGATATTGGTTCAATAAATCTGCTCTGTTTGAAAATTAATTCGTGTAACAAACAATTCCACTGCCAAGCAAGTAGAAATGCAAAAATAGCGTGGCAGCTGCCATTCATTATCCCATTTCTTTTATCCCCCCCCCCCTCTGCGTTCTCTGCGCTTCCGCGCTCCTTGCGCGCCTTTGCGTTCTTTGCGAGAAGCTATTTATCCAAAGCTTGCAGTGCAAAGGCATACGCGCCGAGGGCTGTCGCTGTGCTCGTGCCGAGTTGTGAAATTCCTACACCTATTTTTTTCTGTATGTTGTAGTATACTTTTTTATTACTGAAGGGAACGTGTATAAGTGTATAGCGCTCTTGCAGAAATTCATCAAATTCTTTTTCATCCATCAAATTGTAGACCTTCATTTCAAGCCGTTCGATCTTTTCGTTATTAAAAGATTTAAATGCGGTATTTATTTCCCTGACGAGTGCAGGCATGAAGAGCTTCCATGCACCGGAAAGCCCGCCGCCGACAACCACGAGTCCATCGATAAGGGTTGCTGCCTGTGCAAAGGCATTTCCTGCAGCTCTTCCAAGTTCTTCATATGCTATTTGCGCTGCGATTTTATTCCCCTCTTTCAAGCCCATGCCGATCTCATAGATCTCCTGTGCGGAAGGAACTTCTTCGGTAGTAATAGTAATACCTGTTTCCCGGGCATACACCCTTCGTACTCCTTTGCTGCTGACACTTTCCTCAACAGAATAATCCGGATAGAGATGATTCCACATGCGGTTTATCTCTGCCTGTGCAGAATTATCTCCGGTAAAGATTTTTCCATCAATGACAATTCCACCGCCAAAACCGGAACCGAATGTTCCGCCAATGAGGTTACGATATCTTTTTGAACTTCCCCTTTTTTCAAGCAGAGAATTCACATAAGGAAGTAATCCCGCGATCGCTTCTCCATACGTAAAAAGATCTGCATCATTATTTATAAAAACAGGCAATCCAAATTTCTCTTCCAACATTGCTTTGAGCGCAACACCACCCCTGTATGCAGGCAGATTTATCAAATCACCGATAATACCGTTCTTGTAATCTGTCGGTCCGGGAAATCCGAAACTTATCGCAACGGGTTGTTCATTGAGTTGCGCTTGAACCGCAGAAAAACCTGAAATAATATTCTTCAGGCTTTGTTCGAGATCATTTCCGCAGGCATTAAGACGAACTGGAGATACGATTTCACTTTTACCCTGCACTGCAGAAAAACGAAGGTTTGTTCCCCCTGCATCGAGGGTCATAACAATTCTTTTATTCGATTGATAGCTATCCATAATAGTTACAAAACTCCGATACTTTCTCTGCAATCATTTTTAGAAATACCTCATCTTCACCAGAAAAAGCTGCGATAGTATGAGAATCGATGTCGATCTCGCCGATGAATTTTCCTTTTTTGAAAATAGGCACCACAATTTCAGACTTCACATCGATGCTACAGGAAAGATAATTCTCTTCTTGTGCTATATCCTGTACAATACGAGCGCGTTCATCTTCTGCAACCTGTCCGCACACGCCCTGCCCGAAAGAGATACGCGTATGCTCTGTAGGTGCGCCTTCGAAGGGACCGAGAATGAGTTCATTGGGATTTTGCCTATCAACAAAATAAAATCCAACCCAATCATAATGCGCGGTGTCCTCTTTGAGCAGCTTACATATATTCTGCAGCTTGTTGAGCATACTTGCCTTTTTATGAAGGATATCATCAACCCGCTGCTCGAGTTCTGCAATGAGATTCTTATTTTTCATGGTCATTTCTGTTTTTGAGTTCAAGCCAGGTTTTGATCGCTTTTCTCAAATGAGGAATTGTGATCGTCCCGCCAACAATGAGCCCGACAGAAAGTGCTTCGTCCAGCTCCTCGTCAGTAACGCCCTGTTTTTTGCACTCAATGAGATGATAGGATATACAGTCATCACACCGAAGCACAAAGGATGAAACCAGCCCGAGAAGTTCCTTTGTTTTCTTTGGGAGTGCGCCGTCCTGATAGGTGTTAAAGTCAAGGTTAAAATAGCGTTTAACGATCTTTCCGCTGAAGTCGAGCACGTCCTTGTTGGATTCATCACGCTCTTTTATAAAATCTTCAATATTCTTCATGAACGAACTTTAAAGTGCATCCCTTATTGCATCCAATTCTTTTTTGGCTTCAGGCACCATTTCGTGAAATTTTGCTATTTTTTCACATCCGTAGTCATCACAATATGCACAGTTGAGTAATTCTTTGTCCAAGACGCATTTTCGTATCTCGCATTCGGCGCAGTGCCCAATATGCCTGCCCTCTTCCTCGAGGCATCCCACACAATACACATCATCTGGATTGATTGTCGCTCCATACATTTTTGACCACTCTTGCGCTGTCTTTATTCTCAGCTCTTCATCATCATTCAGGGTCGCGATGAATGCCGGACATGCCGTGCAGACTATTCCACATGCAGCTATTATTTTTTCCATGATTTCTCCTTGCGAATTTTTGGAATTTTCTAAATTAATTTATTTACCGTCCAGAATTTTGCATTCCGTCAGGAAGGGGGAGTTAAAATCCGTGAACTCACCTGCTTTTTTGCCGGGAACAGGGAACAACCTTGCTGAAAGGGGTTTATCCAGCTTCAAGCTTAAGCTCGCCACATCAAAAAGAATATTCTCCAGTTCCTGAGCGATTATATCTCCCGGAAGCGGGATACAATCCAGGCCGGTTCCGCAGACTGCAGAATATGCCAGTAATTTTTGGACATCCAACAGCCTGTCTCCACAACGTGCTGCAAGCCCTGCATCTTCCAGAACAGGAAGCATGAGCCCATTATAACCCCATTTTCTGATTGGGAGTGATTTCAGAACGCCTGTGATCATCGCCGCAATTGCGAGTGTGCCCGGTTCGCCAAATTTATTAAATCCGAGTTTTTCAAATCCGAACGCAATGCTTTCTTCTTTTTCCAGCGAAGGTGCAATTGAAACATCGATTCCTTTGAAGGATACGCCTGTATCATCCTCGATCATCATGCCGATATCTTCGAGTGGGCGCAGTTCCTGTATGAAAATCTTTTTCAGGTTTTCACGCGCAGTACCAAAGGAAGCCTGGTCAGTAAAAGCCCTGTTAATGAGATCGCTGCATTCCAGACCGAGAGTAAAGCAATTCTTCCCAACATGGTAGCTTGCAGGATAGAATGGAATGTCCGGCGGACAGTTCGCGATCGCAGCAAAGCGGAAATTTCCATACCCTTTTTCCGTTATTTCAGAAATATTTTTGATCGTTTGTGCTGCTTTCTTCAAAGCTTCAGCGCTGAATCCCGAAATATCATCAACAATAGTTATTGTTGTGGAGATTCTTTCTGTATATAGAATGATCTCGGGTATCACATCCATGTATTCCGGCTCTTTCACAGTCCCAATACTGGTGAATTCCACACCTTCCTGTTTACAAAGTGTCTCGAAATTCTGCAGCGTTCGGATGAGCTCGCTTTTATCCAGATGTCCGAGAAATTCCGGCCACGAATGTGTGGTTATGCGCGGCTCCTGCACCTCGAATCCTTGATCTTCATATATTTTTCTGGCATTATTGTTGAATGCCGCTGCATCTTTGATCACATGTTCGTCCAGGGGATATCCTGGCGATATGCCGTGAGTTATAGTTCGTATTTTCATGCCTATTCTTCCTCTAATTCCTGCCGCAAATGCAACAGGGCATCTTCAGCTGAAATGTGTTTTTTTATTAAATCCATTATTGTATTTTTTGAATACTCGTGGTCATCTCGAAGCTGGTTTGCGGCATTGATAATTTTGCCGAAAATTTTATCAGGTGTAAATCCAATCGAAATCAGGTCTCTTCCTTCTATGATATTTTCTGGTTTATCGCGGTCAACATTGAGTGCCTGCGATCGTTCGATGAGCCATGCCCCTGATTTGAAATCTTCATCCCGATCATGAAGGCGAGTGCCTTTGCCCATATAATCTGCCTCAGCAACGAGAGTAAGCTCGTAAATTGTGGCTGGATAGAGCCGTCGTGCAAGCCGTCGTATAGCGCCGTCAGTGATCTTTTCACCTTTGCGGAACTCCGCTTTATATAAAGAAAAGGGCGCAAGGTGATTTTTTACAAGGGGTATCACCTTTTCTTTGGTTTCGTTATCCGCGCCAATTTGATTAAGAAAAGCCCGGGTCGGTTCTTCGCCAGCAGATTCGTGCTCCGGCGTAGAAATTCGCCCCTCACCTTTTATGGTCGTTTCCGGTTTGCCAAAATCGTGGCACAGGATACCAAGCATGATCACGAATGCTTCTCGAACCCGGAGAGGTTCTCTGTGTATGATCTGTGCACCTGCATTGATGCATTGTAGCGTATGTATCCACACATTTCCTTCCGGATGCCAGAGTGGATCCTGCTCTGTTTCTGTTAGCTTAAAAAGCGCGGGATAATACCTTTCTATGATACCAAGGTCCAACATGGTTTTTAATCCAAGAGAGGGCTTCCTTGCTTTGAGCAGCAGTTTTTTCCACTCCTCCTGGATGCGCTCCTTGGGTAATTCTTCGAGTGATGGCACTGCCTTTTGCATGAGAATAAAGCTCTTCATTTCGACTGCGAGATCAAAGCGTGCGACAAATTGAACTCCCCTCATCACGCGCAGAGGATCTTCGGTAAAAGTATCTTTATCAACCACTCTCAGTACTCTCTTTTCAAGATCTGCAAGCCCGTGGAACGGGTCGATGAGTACTTCTGTAACAGGATCATACATCATTGCATTAATAGTGAAGTCCCTTCTGCGTATCGCTTCTTTGATATCCATAAAAGGGTCGGTATCAACTGCAAATCCCCTGTGCCCTTCACCAACCTTTGAATCCTTTCTGGGAAGGGAGAAATCTATTTCCAATGTGCCGTCATAATATTTCAGCACCCCAAACGATTTGCCCACCTCCATGACCTTGCCGTACTTTTCTACAATTTCCTGAATCGTATCAGGTTGCATGCCGTACACTTCTATATCAAGGTCCTTTGTGGGCTTTTTCCCCAGAAGCATGTCGCGCACACTGCCGCCGACCAGAAATGCCTTGCCACCCTGTCCGTCTATTTCTCTGACAATATCAATAACGGTCTGCGGAATAGTAGAAAGTGCCGGTGTGAAAAAGCGTGGTATTTTCTTGATATAGGAATTCGGTATCTTCATGGATTCAACTCTATTCTTTCTTTATTGATTTGTAAAGCCAATTTGTACACCCGGTTTCTCGAGAGTTTATGCTCCTGAGCCAACTCCCTGGCAGTCCTGCTTACAGACTTATTATGATGAAATTCCTCTGTGATAAGTTCTCGAAGTTCTTCATCAGACAGAATTTGCTCCTGCGCGCCCTCCAGGATAATTACAAACTCGCCTTTCAAAGTGATCTCGTTAAAATTCTCAACAAAATGTGAGAGCTTTCCGCGATAATGTGTTTCAAATTTTTTTGATATTTCTCTGGTAATGCAGATATGCCTGTCTTTCAGGTATTTGAGTAATTCTTTCAGTGTTTCATGAAGACGATGCGGCGCTTCGTAAAAAATTAACGTGTCCTGAATATTTTCAAGATTTTGCAAAAACTCTCTGCGCTCTGATTGTTTCTCCGGCAGAAATCCAACAAAATAGAACTTCTCGGTTGACAAACCGGAAGAAACCAGTGCGGGGATCAGTGCAGTTGCGCCGGGTAGAGTAACGATCTCTAGTTCTCTTGTAATCGCTTCCTGAATGAGGATGCCAGCCGGATCCGATATGCTCGGAGTTCCTGCATCCGAAATGATCGCAATGTCTTTTCCCTTTTGCAGTTTTTCTATAAACTCATCGAGACGCCCTCTCTCATTGAACTTATGATAGCTCACCATAGGTGTAGAAATATTATAATGATCGAGCAAAATCCTCGATGTGCGTGTGTCCTCAGCGCCGATAAGGGCTACTTTCTGTAGGATTTCAACTGCCCGATAAGTAATATCACCGAGATTGCCAATGGGTGTAGGCACAATATAGAGCGTTCCGTTTTTCATGATAGAGAAGTGTTTCAAATCACAAAATTTCTGGCAATATTTTTGTTAATATATAAGACTGAAGCCAGAATTTGTTATTATATTTTTTAACCATATTAAAAAAACTTGACCTGGCGTACGCCATTGCGTACTTTTGTAAAAAATATTTCGGGGTGCTCTATGCCAACATTATCAGCAACAGATGCGCGCGCAAAACTGTATCGCCTTATTGATCAAACCCATTCCTCTCACGAGCCGATCGTGATCACGGGAAAACGGGGCAATGCGGTTCTCATCTCCGAGGATGACTGGCGTGCTGTTCAGGAAACCCTGTACCTTCTAAACATACCTGGCATGAAAGAGTCTATCAAAAAAGGGTTAGCCACACCGATAGATGAGTGCGATGAGGAAATCGATTGGTGAACTGGCGAATCGTTTTTACAAAACAAGCACAAAAGGATGCAAAAAAGATCACTCTTTCGGGTTTGAAAAGTAAGGTTGAGACTCATCTCGATTTACTCCGTAAGGATCCGTATTGTAAACAGCCACCCTTTGAGAAACTTGTTGGTGATTTGGAAGGTGCATATTCTCGTCGTATAAACATCCAACACCGGCTTGTGTATCAAATCATAGATGAAAAGAAAACTGTAAAAATTATCCGCATGTGGACACACTACGAGTAGGTATTTGATTATTCGAGATAATCCCAATCTGCAATTTAGCATATTAATTTATGACACTTTATTATTGGAATCTTTTATAAAGGTACGCACATGAGACTCTGGTCAATACATCCCCATTATCTCGATGCAAAAGGTTTAGTCGCACTCTGGAGAGAAGGACTGCTTGCGCAGAAAGTTCTTCTCGGTGCGACAAAGGGCTATAAGAATCATCCTCAGCTCAAGCGGTTTGAAATGTCAGACAATCCTGTCGGTTCAATTGCCAGTTACCTGCAATGCGTGGCAGATGAAGCTGATAAGAGACATTATCGCTTTAATAGGAACAAGATCGATAGCACGCGCTCTGAAAATAAAATTCCCGTCACTGATGGACAGATTAAATACGAATTTACTCATCTTCTTAATAAACTTACCGTTCGTGATCATGATAAATATACAAGGACCAAATCTATCAAAAAGATCGACCTACATCCCCTCTTTGAAATCATCCCTGGCGATATTGAAGAATGGGAAAGAGAAAAAAATATAAAATAAAGTGAGAATACAATGATAAAAAAAATCTTCCCTTTCGTGGTGCTTTTTATGACAATCCTATTCTGTGGTTGCTCAGAGAAAGAGCAGACAACCCATATTGACATAACTGATTATAACATTACGATTGATTTCCCGTCCCCCGGCGAAATGGTTGTTTCTGCTACTATGTCATGCTTAAATCAAGAAAACTCGCAGCAATTTGAATTTCTGTTGAATCCTATGGTTTCAATCCATTCCGTCAGCATCAAAAATAATGATGCATGGTTAGAGGTCGCTTATGAGCGGGAAGATGACAAGGTTGGGCTTTCTATACCGGACAGCTTAGTGTCAATAGATCAAATTCTTCGTTTTGATTACCTGTTCCCATTGGAGCAGCAGTTGGGAAATTTCTTCTACATCGATCGCGGCTTTAGATGGTATCCCATGATTATCGACGAAGTGGCAAATGTCAGGATTTCTGCAACAGTGTTTCCAAGATACAGCATGTTCTCCTGCGGTGATCTCGTTGGGGTTACAGAAGCTGGCACTCATTTGACCTATATCTGGGAGACGCAGATTCCTGTGTTCAAGATTCCGGTCGTATTAATCGCAACGGACATGTATACTAAGATTTCTGCTCCGTGTAATGATAACGAAATCATCTTCTATGTGCTGGACGAGAATCCTGAAACAGATCCTTTGCTTCTTGGAGAAGCGTGTGCCATGTTCGGCTACTGCGAATCACTCATCGGCACGTATCCTCATGAAAAATTAACTTTTATCGAATCCACCGCTTTTGAGGACATGAGTTTTATTGCGTCCGGTCTTGTTCTTGTCAGCTCGGATTTCATGGAACAGTTCCGTCATGGATACACGCAGGGACTTCATCTGCCGATTGCCATGCAGTGGTTTGGTTCCGGAGTATTTGCAACATTTCAGGATGAGGGATTCTGGTTCTTCTCTCTATCTCTTCCTCACTATCTGCGACTTATGGCAGTACAAAGATTCGAGGGGAATGAGTCCTTTTCACGCGGTTTGATAGGACCCTATGATCTGTATCAAATTTATGCGGATGCTGAAGACGATATGCCTGTGGTAGATGTGGATATGCTGGACTCCCAAGCAAAAGGATATGCTATAACTGGTAAAGGTCCCCTTATTTTTGATCGACTTAGAAGAGAAATTGGTGAAGAACAATGGGTAAACTTTCTTCGAAGTTTATATGTGGACCACCTCGGGAAGACAATGACGTATGAAGAATTCACCGAAGAGCTATCCGAATATGCTGAGCCAAAACTGGTGAAAAAGTTCAATAATATGACGCATTCAAAGGGCGTGATTTCCCAGTAGATACAAGGTTGTTTTCTAGAACATAATCCATCTCAATGTAAAAATTGACAAAAAACAAGCCTTTTTGCCACCTTATAGGCAACAGTTTTTTCGTATCGGTGCTGAACTTGAACCAGCCCTGTCTTTAGCGCTCCTTGTCACTGCTTATGTATAATACGTAATACTCAGATAATATGTAAAGTGCAAAAAAGTAGATCTAAAAAAAGGAGTTAACATGAAAAAAAAGAAAACCTTTACCTTAACTAGTGCATTATTAATCCTTTGCACCATATCAATCATTATTATTACCAACTCCTGTTCAAAATCCACAGAACCAACAGAGGTCGTCTTCACAGCGCTTCCTTTTGCCAGTGACGACTATTCGCTTGGTATTGCGGAAGGAATTAGCGGTGATGGCACTGTCGTGGTTGGCGGCGGTGCAGTTAATACACCAGATGACGGCAAATATTTTGAGATTGCCCCGGTCATTTGGACAGATAATACAATAACTGTTCTTCCCTTTATGAGAGATAAAATTCAGGATTTCCCTCGTGAAGGTATTGTGTATGATATCTCAGATACTGGGATTTTGGCTGGTTATGAAACCCTGGGAGATTTTTTCCCTGATGCATATTACTATTCAAATAATCAATGGCATGGGATAATCAATCCTTCTAATTCTGCTATAGCCCAAACAGCTGAAGGAATCTCTTCTGATGGCACTATTATTGTTGGTATGACAGGATGGAATGATGACCCGGGTGGCTATTACTACAATGTTACCACTGGAACATTCACTATTCTTGAGTCCTCTTTTAAAGATAGTGCTGATTACACAAAAGCTCAAACTAATTTATACGATATATCCGGTGATGGAACTCTATTGGTTGGTTCGGATTGTGCAAATAAATTTGATAGCATTTCTGTCAAACTACCTATGTATTTCAATATGGCAAAAGACACGTTACCAACCATACTTCCTCTTCCGTCCGGATACACGGCTGGAGCTGCTGAAGGAATTTCTAATGACGGCAGTACTATCGTAGGACATGTTTATGATGATGAGGACACTCCCTATGCTGCGTACTGGGATGAGAATCGTCAGGCACATTTGCTCGGCACCTACTGCCCCTATCCCGGACCCCTGCAACCAGCAACTATCGCACACGATGCTTCAGATAACGGTGACAGGATCGTGGGTACATCCTATGAAATCGCATTTATTAAATTCAAGAATGATGCAATGTTCCCACTCCAGGAGTGGCTGGAAGATGAAGGACTTGCTTCCGAACTCGCGGACTGGAGGCTTATTACTGCCACAGGAATCACACCGGATGGGCACTGGATAGTCGGAACCGGCGTAGATGGTGTTCATACACGGGCATTTAAAGTGTATATTCCATAAAAAAGAAGACAGAAGTCAGGAGATATAATGGAACATAGAAAATTCCGAAATATCCTCGGTTTGGTTATTGCTCTCGTTATTACATCAATGCTTGGCTCATGTTGCAAAACAACCAATCCTAGTGATAATGATGAGGTTTTGACCGTTATCGCACGATATGAGCTGGATACCGAAGATATTATGGATCAAGTGCAGGAATTGCCGGATGCTCCGAATGGATTTGATTATCACGATCTATACTACGAAATTTCTCAGACCGCATCCGGGAGTCCGCATCTTGTTGCCCATGAAGTTGTGAAATATACATCCAAGGACGACCAGGGAAATGATATCGAACTGTCCGGGCTCTTCATCTATCCCCTCAAGTTGGATGGAGAAATCCTGCAAACTCCACTCGTCTCTTATAACCATGGCACAGAACTGATGAAAAAATACGCTCCCTCCAAATGGGATCCCTTCGATATATCTGAGTATAAGAATTTCATGGAAGTGATCGTTGCTCATGTGCTGGCTTCTTTCTTTGGCTGGTCCATCATTATGCCGGACTACCAGGGTATGGGCTATGATCTGAACGAACCTCATCCCTATTGTATACGAGAAAAGCTGGCTGCGGCAACCGCTGATATGGTCGAGAAGGGCATCAATATGATAAAGGACAACAATCACGATTTCGTGAACTGGGACGGTCATCTCTTCGTGTATGGCTATTCCGAAGGTGGATTCGTGACCATGGCAGTTACCCAGGAACTGGAAGACCGCAACATTGCTATGACCGGTTCTGTTTGTATGGACGGTCCCTATGATCTTTCTGGAACAATGCTTGATATGATGATCGGTGATGAACCTGCTCCCGTTCCATATTATCTCCCTCTCATGCTTGTTGGATATAATAATCAATATCCTGAAACCTATGTCTATGATCAGATGTTGAAGGAACCATACCGAACAGACGTTCCCAAATATGCGACAGGTTTTTATGATGAAGATGTCGTGAATGGCATTATGCCTGCATCTCATATTCTTAAAGAAATATTCGAAGATGCTTTCGTTGATTCTCTTAATGACTCAACAAGTGTAGCATGGCAAAAACTGTATGAAAACGACACCTATCAAAACTGGATCCCGGAAACCACTATGCTGATGTGGCACTGCCAGAACGATGACTGCGTTCCCATCGGTAATTACGAAGCTGCGAAAGCCGTCTTTGCCCAGGGTGGAGCTCAGAACATCACCTTTGTCGAGTTTCCTCCTGTGCCGAACTGGGCTGGAACCGTGCATGTGTCCGCAGCCCCCATTGCCTTTCTTGAAGGGGCTTTGTGGATCAAACAGCAGTTGGAATGAGGACACTTGGTTGAAGTTGTTAAGTAATTTGAAAAAATTAATATGTAACTTAATACTGGAATAAAATTGTGATTAAAAACAAAATAATTGTATCTGGGCTATCATTACTAGAAGATTTTGTTTCTGACACAGACGGCCAATGCTTTGCTTGTGATTATGATCTAGAGTGGATGTTTAATCATCCGAGCACATTAATATGGGCTGACAAGATAATCATCTCTCCCACAATATTTAAATACATCAAAGAAGAAAAAAGTCCTTATCATAATTCGCAATTGTGTGGTAAGGTTGCAAAGATGTTTTTCGAGGTTGCAGATGAACTCGGTTTACTTGAAGTTAAAAAACCCTCTGGTCTTTTCTCAACTGCTTTTGTTTATATAATGAATCGGGGTGTTGAAAATGAATTTCAGGAACTTGTATCTTCCTATCCAGAGATGATAACCGAAAAGGGAGAAAGGAATTCACCCTCAATCTTTTCAATTAAAAATGAACATTTCTGTGAACCGCGAGTGTTAGCTTTTTACACCAGTTTGGCTTTATCAAAATTCTGGGGGGCAAAAATACTTCTTAATAATAAATGGAAATTATATCTTGATTACAGTTATAATTTAAAATCAAAAATAAAAGATGGAAAATCACCAAAGTTAAAGGCGTTTGAAACAATATTTTCACAATATATCCCTGAAATGAACTTATACCCTCCAGATATAAGATCAAACTGTATAACATGTAAGCACTTTGAAAAATGCAATTCAGAGCACCTTTTTAATGTAGAAAAGTATCTGGGGAAATATTCAAAAATCAGAGAATACGATGAATTATACCAGCTAAGAAAAGTAATAAACAAAATAATTCTAAGGACAACTGGCGAATTTAACCCAAACGATATAAAAAAGGAATTTTCTGAAGTAAAAATAAAATTAAGAAAACAGATGAGAAAGGTGTTCCCATCCTTCTCTCGTTGGTCAAAAATTTCTACAATTATATCTATCCCGGTTATTACATTCGGCTTATCATCTGGTAATCATTTAATTAGTGCTGCAGGTGGTGCTTTGGCTGGTATGTCAAAAATGATTGAAAAATATATCGATTTATTTAACAATAAAAACAGATGGATATACTTTAAACAAGATTAACGGTATCTATTAAATAAATATTTTAGTCATTATTAGATAATTTAAATATTATGAAATAACATAGTTTCTTTAAATTTCGGAGGTCTTCATGCCTATTACTCATCGTCAATTCAACCCGGAAGATTTCGCTCGTGTAAGTGATTTCCTTATCGCACATTATCTTCCGGAAAACCGTGATGGCAACTGGCTGCAGCCGGCATGGGAGTATATGCATACGCATCCTGCACTTGATGAGAAGTCTTTGAATAAGATCAGGATATGGGAAGACAACAGAGAAATCGTAGCTGTGGTTCATTATGAGTCCCGGCTTGGGGAAGCGTTTTTCCAGGTTCATCCTGACTATGGTAATCTCAAATCGGAAATGCTCGAGTATGCAGAGCACTCTTTTAAGGGTACAACAAAAGAAGGCAAAACATATCTGCATGTGTTTGTGAATGATTTTGATAATGACTTCAAAAGTCTTGTCCGGTCAAAAGGGTACATACGAGCCGCAGCAGAAGATCGTCCTCTTTCCATGATGCGTATACCCTGCCCATTTCCTGAAATTGCAGTACCGGATGGATTTATCATCAAAAGTCTCGCTGATGAGAATGACTTATACAAGATCAATCGTGTACTTTGGAGAGGTTTTAACCACCCTGGAGAACCGCCTGAAGAAGATGAGGATATTGAAGATAGGAGAAAAATGCAGTCAAGCCCAAACTTCAGAAAAGATCTGACCATTGTGGTCGCGGCAACATCCGGAGATTTTGTTGCCTTTGCCGGAACATGGTTCGCTCCAAAAAATAATTTTGCATATGTAGAACCCGTTGCCACTGATCCCGATTTCCGTAAAAGGGGGCTGGGAAAAGCAGCAGTACTCGAAGGTATCCGACGCTGTTGTGAATTAGGGGCAGCCGTTGCGTATGTAGGTTCGGACCAGTTTTTCTATCAGAAACTTGGATTTAAAAAAATCTTTACTACAGAATGCTGGGAAAAATATTTCTGAAAAATAATAGGGAGCTTTCCATTGGAAAACATAACTGACAAAACGATCTTTACTACCCTTATCAGGTCTCCTCAAGAAATCCCTCACGTGCGCCTGCTCATAGATAGCATTCGTACTTGGGGAGGAGTTATGGCGGACATTCCAATTATTATCTTTAATGTGAATCCGATTGAGGTCTCAACCAAGGAATTAGAAGGTAAGAATGTTGAAAGTATCATGCTTGATGTTCCGGAGAATCTCAGGAGATATTTCTATGGTGATAAAGTTTTTGCAAGTGCGCGTGCCGAAGAACTCTATCCCGAAATGGAGACGATCATCTGGATCGATCCTGCATGTCTGGTAGTGAATCCTCCACTCGAATACCAGCTACAAAAAAAGTATGACTGCGCTGTTCGTCCTGTGCATATCAAAAATGTAGGTCTTCAAGCAAACGACTCACTCGATATTTTCTGGAAAAGGATCTATGAAATATGCGGTGTTAATGATATCGGCAGAACAGTCGAAACCTTTGTTGATAAAAAGCTTATTCGGGCATATTATAATACTCATGCTCTCTCGGTGACTCCTGCTGCATGTTTGTTCAGACAATGGTTTTCATTATTTGAAAAACTCCTACAAGATGCTGATTACCAGCAAGCTGCATGTGAGGATGTGTGGCACAAGGTTTTCCTCCACCAGGCAGTACTGAGTGCGCTCATTTCAGTCAGATGCGATGCGGACAGCGTGCGAATCCTTCCCCCCGAATATAATTATCCTTACAATCTGCAGGACAAAGTCCCCGATGAAAGAAGAGCCGCTGTTCTTAATGATCTTGTTACGGTCGCATATGAAAACCGCACCCTCGATCCTGATACAATGGATGATATCGAGGTTCTCGAGCCACTGAAGGGGTGGTTGGAACGTGCTGTTCATATATCGCCAGGTTCGAACTAAAGGCGATATTGCACTCAAAATTCAAAATAAAGTCCCTTTTATAAAAATTTATTGACCGCTAAACAGAATTTTGAACAAATTTTCTCTATCACACAGAATATATCGTAATTAATGCAGGTTCTCAAATTATTTTCACAGCAGAAACAGGAAAAATAAATAATATAAACTGGAGTAATACCCTATGATAAAAGGTGTTCTTTTCATAGTAATTTTATTTCTCTTTTCTCCTCTCAAAGCGTATGAAACTACTCCCCCTGTTATCCACAAACCTTTTGATGAATCCGCTATTACACAACCTCGTTATATCCCTCTGCAACCTCCCTCGGGACTTGAGATCGTTAATCCTGCAGAATTCGGCAGATCCGATGGCGTCATACTTGCGTGGCCAGGATGGGGGAATGAGATCATCGGAGATATCGCTTTTGAGGTTGCTCAGGACTATAAAGTGTTCATGGTTGTTGCCAATGATTATTATGAAACAGTTGCCGCTGCATATCTCACTTCTGTGGGTGTGAACATGGCAAATGTGTCCTTTATTCATGATTCCACGATGAACAATTCCGGTATGTGGATTCGGGATTATGGACCCTTCTGTATACATGATGACGGCAAACGTGGAATTGATGATTTCGTTTGGAGCGGCAATTACGGCATCGATCTTATACCCTACACTATTGCAGACACGTTTGACCTCCCTCTTTATCACAGCCCTGTTATCCATCATGGCGGCAATCATATATCAGACGGCAACGGCATGGGCTTTTTCTCTACAAATATTTTCAACCATAATACTTCCTACACCCATACTCAAATTAAGCAGGAATTCAAGGATTTCTTCGGTATAGACTCCATGGTCGTGTTCGCACCAATGAATGGTGATGGCACCGGGCATGTGGATATGTTCTGCAAATTATTGAATGATACGCTTCTCATCGTCGGAGAATATGAAACTCCAAGTGCAAGTTACCCCGGCGATTATGATCTTCTAAATAATCTGGCTGCTTATCTTGGCACACTTACCAATATTGACGGCAGAAAATTCAGGGTGGAAAGAATCCCGATGCCTGCTTATTATTATGGCGGTCCCGCAGGAACAATAAACTACACCTATACAAATTCACTTATTATTAACAACAAGGTACTTGTGCCCGTGTATGGATTTGATATGGATGCAGCCGCATTACAGGTTTATGCAGATTTGATGCCCGACCATGAAATAATCGGCATCGATTCTGAATTTATCATCCAGTACTGGGGTGCAGTTCATTGTATTACTAGTGAGCTTTTCAGCAACAATCCATTGATAGTACTTCATCATGCAATAGATACTCTTATAGCGGGTGTAGCTCCGCAGATAAAATTCCGGCTTAATCCAAAATTTGCTGTGTCGGGAGGATCTGTTTTTTACAAATTAGACTCAGGCATTTTTTTTACTGAAGTTATCGCAGAACTGAACGGAGGAGTATGGACTGCGAGTTTGCCTGCGATGTCAGAGAATTTCTCTTACTATATTGAAGGTTCTTCTGTTTCCGGCAGTTATAATTTCGAAACAACTCTCCCGGAAAATGCCCCCTGGGAAACCTTCCCTGTTCTTGTGGAAAATGTTGCGGCTGACAATGAACATGCTTCACCATCCATATGTCTTACCAACTACCCAAATCCTTTCAATCCATCAACGACGATCTCATTCAGCATTCATGATCCGGGAAAAATAGAAGTGAGTATATATAATATTAAGGGGCAAAAAGTAAAGAATCTGCTCAAGGAGCCAAAAGAATCCGGCACATACTCAATAGTTTGGAATGGGAGAGATGAAAAAGAACAAGCGGTTGAGAGCGGAATATATTTCATCAGGCTTGCCACAGAAAAAGGGCATACCACAATAAAACGAATGATATTGATGAGATAGAATTTATGTTAAATTTTTTTAAATTACTGAATAAGATTTTCGGCCTATTGTTCACAATCTGCATTGTTCTTGTTCATCCAATTATTTGGGCGGATAGCGAATCTCCTGATCTCGAATTGATTATTCAAAAAGCAGAAAATGGAGACGCTTATTACCAGGGAGTACTGGGAGGAATTTATCGTCGTGGCGAAACAGGTGAAATAAACTATAAAAAAGCCTATGATTTGTCCCGATTATCTTCTGACAAGGGTAATCCAATCGGTTCATGCAATTTAGCTGTGTTGTATGAATATGGGATCTTCGTTACAAAAGATTCTGTCCGTGCTCATGAACTATATGCAGAAGCCTATATGCCAATGTTTGAATTGGCAAGTCAGGGCGACGAAAGGGCTCAGGTGAATTTGGGATATATGCTCGAGCTTGGTAATGGCGTTGATCCCGATCTACAAAAAGCACTGATTTGGTATGAAAGAGCTGCCGTAAATGGATACTCTAGAGCTCAACTCATTGTGGGTTATAAGTACTATTACGGATGGGGATATGAAAAAGATTATGATAAGGCATTTGAATGGTTCAAAAAAGCGGCAGAACAAGGTTACCCAATGGCTTGGCAATTTTTGGGAATCATGTATGAAAATGGCTATGGTGTAACAAAAAGTCTTGATCGGGCTGTGAAATGGCATAGAGAAGCAGAAAAATATCAGCCCAACATAGAGGTGATGCCTCATGATTCTGTGGACTATATGTTTAATGGGATTGAATACAAGGGAGATCAAATAATTCCTGGGTTACTACCTCCCCGCTTTATACTTGAAATTCCTGAAGGCAGCTGTGGTGAATCCTGTTTGTGGAGTATCATTAATTCAAAAGAATTCATTTCTGCACAGTTAGAGATCAACACAGATGGAGGGAGTCCCGGGAGAGGATTGCATGCAAACGAGCTTCATAAACCTTTAGATAAATATCACATTCAATATGAGGATAATATGAACAAATCATATTTTAACTATGTGGTATCGTTTTTTAATCCTGCAAACCTTTTTTCATCACATGCAAATAAATATAGAGCTTTTTTATATGATGAGATAATCGAGAAAGTAAAACAGGGAAATCCAATTATTTTAGGAGTTAAAATATATCCGGATAAACATTATTTTTGGGATTGTGATCACTTTATTTTACTGGTTGGATATAATGAAACTACAAACGAGTTGATCTTCAATGATTTCAACGCACGAAAAAGAATACACGCAGATAAGCTGTTAGATAAAACTGATGGATATTCCATAATAAACAGGTATAATTTTCTCAATTATATAGAAATTAAGAACTTTTAAAATCAGTTCAAAATTAAATAAAAATTCGATCAGGAGGTTTTGTATGTCGCTTGCTGCTACAATTATCGGATGGATTTTATGTGGTATCTTCTTCATCTTTAATGATCATAACCCTTTCTCTAGGAAGAATCGTTCCGGCTATACCGTTACTTCTTACCTGTATCCTTGTTTCACCCCTTTTCGGAAAATTGTTCAAAACGAAAAACGTCAAAATCATCATGTATATTGTGCGTACAGTTCTCGTGCTTGTATTTCTTTTTGGTTTTGTCATGCTCTCGTTCATTGATGCGATAAAATATCCTTTATACAAAACCAATCAGCTCAAAGCAGACCTGCAACGCGTCTATGATGAGAAGATGGAAAAATGGCCAGTATCTTATGAGACACAATTTGTTGAATGTGCCGGGGGAAATGCATTTGTGGTTATCTGCGGTCCTGAAGATACTCCTCCCGTTCTGCTGTTCCATGCTGCAAGTATGGGATCGTGGTCATGGCTTTATAACGTTGAAGAGCTCGCTCAAGATCATAGAGTGTATGCCATAGATTATATTGGGGAACCCGGTAAAAGCATTGTAACAGACGAAAAGGCAATTCCTTTTGATACTGATGGTCTTAATAAAATGTATGATGACATCATAGCAGGACTTGGCATCAACCAACCTTATGATGTAATCGGAGCGTCTTTTGGTGGATTCGTTGCAGTTAATCGTGCGATGCATGCCCCCACTGATGTCAAATCCGTTATATTACTCGGTCCTATGGGAATGACGCCAGCCACTTCGAGCGTGAATACAAAACTTATGGCATACCAGCTATTCCCGCTTAAGCCATTCCATAAAATGATGTTCCACTGGGCTTTGGGATATGATCCTGATGTTGTTTCAGAAACAGAGGAATGGTTCTGGCTGGTGCTGAATGGTGTCACAAGAAAAGGATCACCGCCAAATACGTTCACACCTGAGCAATTAAAAAAGATAAAAATTCCCATGCTCCTCGTTCTTGGAGACAAAGATGGGCTTGTGGGAAATCCTGAAATAGTAACTCCGCTTGCTCAAAATGTACTCAATATGAATATTGAGATTCTGCCTTCCGGTTATCTTATCGGTATGGAAAAACCGGAAGAGACCAATGCCCTGATTATGGAGTTCCTTAGTAAGTAAAATTCCCCTGCCAGAACCTAACGAAGCAGGAGTTTCTACACAACACAGTCTCCCCCTGCTTGTCATTTATTGAGATATACTCCCTTCGAAGGTAGTGGGGTTGCTTCGGAAGTTAAATCTTAAAAAGGTGAATCTTACTGATGATGACTCGATAAAAATAACCCATAAAAATTTGACAAGCAAAAACACGTGTTCCTCTTTATCAAAAAAACACATATTAATAAAATTATGAAATACGATATTGACCAAACGTGCAAAATATTAAAAGCACTCTCTCATCCGGACAGGCTGAAGATCGTGATCGGGTTATATCACGATGAATGTAATGTATCTGCCTGCCAGAAAAAGATGAATCTTCCGCAATCAACCATTTCCCAGCACCTGAGAACGATCCGTGAAGCAGGAATTTGTATCAGCATGCGCAAGGGAAATCAGGTTTGCTATAAAGTGATTGATAAGTTTGCGATTGAACTTATCAAAGTCATGGAAGGATAAATTTTTTTACTTATGTATATCCAATTATTCGAATATAACAATAAACAGATAGTAAGGAGAATTACATGAAACACACCATTACACGTAAGGAAGACCTCAATGCTGCCGATTATGTCATTGATGTCGTTGCACCCCGAGTGGCAAAGAAGTTCCGGCCCGGTAATTTCGCGGTGCTGATCACAGTACCAAATGGTGAAAGGATACCGATGTCCATCGAGAGGGCTGAAGGAGATAAGATCACCATGTATATCAAGCGGCTTGGAAAAACGTCCCGCGAACTGGACACATGGAACGTGGGTGATGCGCTTTACAAGGTTATTGGACCCATGGGAACACCTCCTCCGCTTAAGAAATACGGTACTGTCGTTTTTGCGTCAGACCTTGTATGCGGACACGCAGAAAATAATGCGATGTGCCGGGAGCTTTCAAAAATTATGGGCAACCACATTATTTCCATCCAAAGCTTTCCTGATAAATCACAAATTTATCCGGAACACGAGCTCGCAAAATCTGTGGCTGATGAATTCATTTTATGCACAGAAGATGGTTCTGTTGGAAGAAAAGGACACTATCTTGATATCATGCAGGAACTACTCGAAGAGAGAAAGATCGATCAGGTCTTTGCAGGCGGAGGAATTCCCCCCTTGCAAAAACTTTCCATTCTTACAAAAAAATATAATGTGCCGGTTTATACAACCGTCCGCCAGATCATGGTCGATGCAACCGGTATGTGTGGCTCCTGCCGCGTGTTCATAGATGGGGAACAGAAACTCGCCTGTATCGACGGACCTATGTTTGATGGGCATAAAGTTGACTGGGAAGCCGCAATAAGCCGATTGGCTATGTTCAAGGGAAAAGAAGCAGTGGCGATGGAATGCTATAACGAAAAAATGAAGGCGGTGGTATAATGGCTATTCAAAAAAGAATTCCTATGCGCGAGCAGGATCCCAAAACCAGGATCACAAACTTCCTTTCGGTTCCTCTTGGCTATTCCGCAGAGGAAGCAGTTGAAGAGGCAAAAAGATGCCTACAATGCAAAGTGCCTTTGTGCGAAACAGGATGTCCTGTGCGCATGAGCGTAAAAGATATCATAAAATTAATCGTTGATGAAGATTTCGAAGAAGCGTTTTTCCTTTCAAAGCAGGACAATGCTGTCCCCGCAATGACCGGTAGGGTATGCCCACAAGAAGACCAATGTGAAGGGAAGTGCGTGTTAGACAAAACAGGTCAACCGATCAATATTGGAAAATTATTTGCCTTTGTCGCTGACTGGGCGCGTGAAAATAATCTCCTGGAAGATACAGTACCAAAAGAGAACGGCAAAAAGGTCGCAATTGTGGGTTCGGGTCCAGCCAGTATTACCTGCGCGGTCGATCTCCGCAAACTTGGTTATCAGGTCACAATATTTGAAGCGCTGCACATGGCTGGCGGCGTTCTCCAATACGGAATTCCTGCATTCAGGTTACCCCGCGATGTCGTTGATTATGAACTGTCCTATCTTGAAAAAATCGGCGTAGACATCCAGCTCAATCAAGTAGTTGGTCAGAATGTGGACTTCGAAGAACTCAAAAAGGAATATGATGCGATCTACCTCGCAACAGGAGCGGGCGCGCCAAGATTCCTCAACTGTGAAGGGGAAAAACTGAAGGGCGTGTATTCTGCAAATGAATTCCTGATCAGGGTAAATTTGATGAATGCATATCAATTCCCAGACTGGGATACTCCGATAATTTGCGGCAATAAAGTCGGTGTGATCGGATGCGGAAATGTCGCAATGGATTCAGCTCGCTGCGCAAAACGCCTCGGTGCAAAAGAAGTGTATATACTTTATAGGCGCACAAAACAGTGTGCTCCGGCACGTGCCGAAGAAATCAACCATGCAGAAGAAGAAGGGATTATTTTCAAAGAAATGATCTCCCCGTGCCGTATCTTCGGTGATGAGGACGGCTGGGTAACAGGCATTGAAATGATAAAGACCGAATTCAAGGGTACCGACAAAAGCGGTCGCCCAAGACCGGTAAACATCGAAGGCTCCGAGTTCATCATGGAAGTGGACACCATCATAAATGCTCTTGGTACAACCCCGAATAGACTCTTTCTGAGTAATGTCCCCGAGTTGGACACCCACTCATGGGGCGGGATCAAGGTCGATGATAATTTCATGACGAATATTCCCGGTGTGTTTGCAGGTGGAGATGCACTTTCCGGTGGATCAACAGTTATCGATGCAATGGGAAATGGAAGGGACGCAGCTGAACGTATTAATAGATTTTTAAAAAATCACTAAAATTAATATAAAGGAAGTCCTTATGCAAAAAATATTAAAAGCAATGGATATTATGGAAAAAAATGTAATAACTATTGGGCCTGAGGTAACTTTAGATAAAGCAATTCAAAGATTACTAGAAAACAAAATTAGCGGTATGCCTGTTGTCGACGACAATGGAAAGATATTAGGTGTTATTTCCGAAAAGGATATTCTGAATTTTGTGTTCTGTGGCTATCTCCATAATACAAAAGTTAGTGAGGTTATGACAGAAAATTTTGTTCATTTTGCCCCGGAGACAAGAATAGAAAAAATTGCTGTTGCAATTTCTAAATATCAGTTTCGTAGAGTGCCAATAGTTAAGGACGGCACAGTAGTAGGAATTGTTTCGCGAAGAGATATTATTCGTCACGTACTTTAGACTACATAAATATCTGAACTCATAAATTCTCTCTCGCTCAAGCATAAAGAACCGCCTGCAATTTTTCGGGCGGTTTTTTTATCTCAAAAATCCACACTTACAACGACATCCTGTTAACAATATGTCCTGCCGATACGGATGATACGCATTTTATTGACATAAATCACATATCAAAATTTGTTAAAATATATACAATAAGGAAAAATAATTTACATAAAGGAAGTTATATGAAAAAGACAATCGTTGTATTTTTTTCACTTGCAACCATGCTCATCCTTGTATGCAATTCTCTTCATGCAATAGAATTATTAAAAGGCAAAACCCTGTACATGCAGGCACAATCCAGTGAAAAGAATGCAGATTACCTCAAAGCTCAAAACCTTTACAGGCAAGCGCGTAAAGAGCTTCTTAAGGAAAATGATATCGCTCTTGCAGATCTGTGCCGCCAGGGATTCACGCGGATGATGAAAATAACTCTTACCTATACTCATACTGCAGAGGATGTCCGAAAGATCATCAAAGAAAAATACCCGGAAACAACTGACCGGCGCATAGACGAAGTGCTCAAAGACGGTCGTCTTGCTCATCTTAAAATTGGTGGGGAAACCTATTATTTTGACCAATTTTTGAATACACTCTATCATATCTATCCTGATTTTATGACAGAAGAAGCAAAGGGTGCCTTGGGAAAGATGGGAACGATCTTCGAGATCATGTCTCCCTACATTTATGAACATAAATATCTTCCTTCATGGCAGACAATCTCGAGTCCAATTACATTTGAGTTCGACGCGCATCTTTCTATCCCAAGAGATTCATTCCCTGATGAAGGAATGTTGCGTGCCTGGATGCCGCTCCCGCTTTCAAATTCGTCCCAGACAGATATTGTGATAGAGTCGGTCTGTTCCGAAGAGTACATTCCATATCCCGCTCAGCTTGATGGAGATATCGGGTATGTGTATTATGAATTCCCGCTTGAGCAAGTACAGGACAGTATAAGGATCGGTGCAAAATTTTCATACACTGCGTATGAGGTCCGGTTCGACGTAGACCCCGGGAAGGTTGGCGAGTATGATAAGAACTCCCCACTCTATAAACGCTATACTGCTTCAGACAAAAACATTGCCATCACACCGGAAATCCGAGAGACTGCGCTGAGAATAGCAGGAGATGAAACCAATCCTTATTTGATCGCGAAGAAATTCTATGATCATATTGTGTACGATCTGGATTACAGCTATATGCCGCATGTTGCCCTGGAAGCACTGAAAATTCCAGAATCTGTCTATGTGCACGAACATGGTTACGGTGATTGCGGCGCACAAAGCATGTACTTTTCTGCACTTTGTCGTTCGGTTGGTATTCCTGCACGTGCGTCGGGCGGGATGCAGCTTTTTCCGCTGAGTGCAGCACATTGCGGCGACCACTTCTGGGCGCATATGTACATCCCGAATTACGGATGGATACCAGTTGACACTTCGGTTGGTCAGGCAGCCAAATATATTATTACCATTTCTAAAGAACAGCAAACAGACTTTATCGAATACTTCTTTAGCAAGATCGATCCGTTCCGCTACCTTATTCAAGTGGATGTTGATGTCCCTCTGGAACCTGCTCCTGAAGAACCTTTATTATTCGGAATGGTGCTCCAGGCGCCCACAGCAGAATGCATGGAAATGGATGAAAACCCCGGATTGCTGTTTATGGAAAACTGGAAAATACGCAGTAAGGAAATATCCAAATAATATAATCGTACTTTTGTCGAGGAAAGGAGAATGATGAAAATTGTAACAGTACTTTTGATGATAATCGTGTTGTTCTGTTCCGTTATATACGGACATGCACAGAAGGATAAGATCCCATCACATTATTTGATTGTCATGTATGGAAAGAGCCAACTTTATTTTGATTCTATCAATTCACATCAAAGCATATCGGTTGGATATAATCCCATGCATAAAAATAAAGGATTCGGTCTCAATGCATGGTATCTTCAGGATGATCACACTTCATATTATGGATTTAAAGAAAGTATGATCATAATCCAGCCATCTATTCATCTTCTCCATAAATCTCTCGTTGTAAAACTCGGCTGGAACGTATTTATCCTCAGTGAAGGAGAGGAACCCGGACTGAAGACATGGCAGCCTGCGATCGAAATAAACTATGGGTTTATGGAAAATTTCTATCTCTCTTTTAATTTCAAATCAGACATGTTTTTTGGTAGTGTAAATGCGAATATTCATTACGTGTTCAATGATAACATTTCAGGAATAATGCTCGGATATGCATATAAGGAAAACTGGGACGACGATTATAATGGACTTATATATAAGCTCGACTGCAAGGTTTTCAAAAAATTCCTACTGCGGGTTTGTGGCAATGTCGATTTTAAATTTTCGCCACAAGGGATACAGGTTGGAGTTGGGATGCTTCTATAAAAATGAAAAAGAAATAGAATAATCCGTCAACAAAAGTCATCCTTCTCATCACACATCGGCACACCAGCTTGCTGAGATTGCAAATAAGTGTAAACCGGAATTACTCATAACCTATCATACGCTTTACCGGGGTGCACATGATGGGGACATGCTTAATGAGATCACACAGAATTATAAAGGCAGGGTTGTAATTGGGCGGGATCTTCAAATTTTTCATTGACAATAAATTGTTGCAATCACGTTGTTTTTATTGATGCTATGCAAATAAATCAAAGGAGAATGCATCATGATAAAATTAATGACCGGGCTTCCGGACAATGTGCTGGGACTTATCGCAATTGGAGAACTTACTGCAGAGGATTACAAAACTGTTGTCATGCCTGCGGTTGAGGAAAAAGTTAACCTCTATAAAAAGATCCGGCTGATTTATGTCATTGGCAAAAAATATAAAGATTTCTCCATCGGTGCGATGTTTGATGACATGAAAACTGGCTTCAGCCACCTTGCTATATGGGATAAAGTTGCGGTTGTGACGGATATCAAATGGATTGCAAATGGAGTAAGATTCTGGGGATTCACCGTGCATGGTGCTTTTAAGGTATTCAGCACAGACCAGGTAGAGCAGGCTCGAGAGTGGATATCAGAATAGGAACTTCTCTATGAAACTTACCGTTCTTGTGGACAATAATACTTATATCGACCGCTACTTCCTTGGCGAGCCGGCACTTTCCTTCTTTATTGAAGATGGGGAAAAGAGAATTCTTTTTGATTGCGGATACAGTAATATATTTTTTGAGAATGCCCGAAAAATGGAAATTGATCTTCGCTTTCTTGATTATCTTGTGTTGTCACATTGCCATCTTGACCATACATGGGGCGTTGAGACACTGATCCGTGAATATACAGAAGCCCGCCTTGAGAAGCTGGATTTTCACAAACCCCTCCTTGTTGCACACCCCGGTGTCTTTGTAAGCACTTATGTAGATGGAGTGGGTGAGATCGGCACACTACTTTCCGAAAACAAAACTAAGGCACATTTTTCATTACAGCTGAGCAAATATCCAATTAATCTTACAGAAAACCTTATATTTCTTGGTGAAATACCGCGCGTATTCCCATTTGAAGCTATGGCTCCAATAGGTAGGAAAGCCGACGAAAAAGAATATGATCTCGTTCCCGACGATACTGCGCTTGCTTTCAAATCAGAGAAAGGTTTGGTGATCATCACCGGCTGTTCGCATGCAGGAATTTGTAATATTACCGAGTACGCCAAAAAAGTCTGCAACGAGGATCGGATTGTTTCCATTATCGGTGGATTGCATCTGCTAGATCCGACCAAAGAACAGCTTGCCGGAACTTTGGAATATATTAATAAGCTTAACTTGAATGCTCTTTATGCCTGTCATTGTACTGATTTTGCTTCGAAATGCGCACTGGCAAAGGTTACTCCGGTAGAAGAAGTTGGAGCCGGGTTGTGTGTGGCGTTTTGAGGAATATTTTCACAGAAAAGGATATCTATTGAAATATAAACTGGTCATCTTCGATTTCGACGGCACCCTTGCCGATACTTTTCCCTGGTTTGTAAAGAACATCAGGGCTGTCGCGGATAAATACGGCTTTAAACATATAAAGGATGAGGAGGTAGAGGAGTTAAGAAATTTTGATGCGAAACATATGTTAAAATTCGTAGAATTTCCCATACTTAAACTCCCGCTGATCGCTACATATATGCGCGGACTTATGAAAACAGAGATAGATGAGATCAAGCTTTTTGATGGTGTGCCGGAAATGCTGCACCAGCTTTATGATGCGGGTCTTACCCTCGCAGTAGTAAGTACAAACTCCCGGGAAAACGTGAAAGCTGTACTCGGTGCTGATTTGAGTGCATTGATCACAGATTATGAATGCGGTGTGTCGCTTTTCAGCAAGGAAGCCAAGCTGAAGAAAATATCCCACAAGTGTAAAATTTCCCTGTCAGAAGCCATTTACATTGCTGATGAACTACGAGATTTCGATTCTGCCCGGAACGTTAAGCTTGATATTGGGGCTGTTGCCTGGGGATATACGAATCCTGAAGCATTGAAAAAATTGCAGCCAACATTGTTTTTTGAGAATGTGAGGGAGATTGAAAAGAAATTAAAAATGCTCGCAAAATAATTATCTCATTCTCGGATATAATAAGTCTTTGAGGGAGGTTATAAAAATTTTTATAATAATGTTGACAATAAAATATAAAATTAGCATTAATTATTTAAATATGTTTTTTCTAAATTAATAGTGTTGGAGAAATTACTTGACGGAAAATTTTTTTAAATTAGTTTATTGTCATCATCCTAAGGTAATCATGTATTGCTTTAGCCCCGAATTCGAAAGAGGATTCGGGTTTTTTATATCTTATGTTTAACGCTGTTTTCTTTATTGATGGATTTAATTTCTATCATTCATTGATTGATGATGATCCATTAATGCATGTACAACGTTATTCCCAATACAAGTGGTTAAACTATCGGAAGCTTTGTGAACTTTTTATTTCAAAATCAATTTGTATTAGGAAGATTTTATTTTTTACAGCCCTTACTGTTTGGAATCAAGATAAAGTTTTAAGACATAAACAATTAATAAAAGCACTTCAATCTATTGATATAGAAATCGTTTATGGTAAATTTAAGAGAAAAGATAGAACTTGTCGTATTTGTAAGAAAACATATAGAACACACGAGGAAAAACAGACAGACGTAAACATTGCAATTGAACTTCTATCATTAGCCTATCAAAATGTTTATGATATTGCATATATTATATCAGGTGATAGTGATTTGATTCCATCAATTCAAGCAGTCCAAAAGACTTTTCCAAATAAAAAGATTAATATAATTTTTCCAATGAACAGAACATCCTTGGAGCTTAAGCAGATTGTTGATCGGAGCATGAAAATAAAAGAGACTCATCTAATATCAAGTCTATTTGAAAGAGAAATTGCTTTAAGAAATGGAGAAAAAATAACCTGTCCGGATAGTTGGGTTAATCCAAAGTATCACATATAGTGTCTTTTTAAAATTATTAGATATCTTATTGGAAAAATTTAAGCCCCAACATTCGCCGGGGCTTTTCTTTTTATCTAAGTAAGTGGTATTAGTGTGTTTCTTTATACTTTTTCAAAACGCCGAGCACATAATCAATATCAGCTTCAGTATGGTCAGCGTTTACCTGGAATCGAATCTCTTCATCACCTTTTGGCACAACAGGGAAGTTCAATCCTGTTGCAAGTACGCCGTTTTCTGTCAGGTATTTCACAAGTTCTGCTGTTTTGGGTGTATCGCGTACCATGAGGGGAACAACCGGGTGAGGTCCTTTGATGGTTTCATACCCAAGATCGATCAAACCTTTCTCAAATTTTGCAGTCATTTCTGCGAGGTGTGCGAGTCGTAAAAGTCCTTCCGGCGAATCTATGATTTCCAGAACTTTCAGTACTGCGGCAGCTTCTGAATTTGTGATCGGGTTGGAGTATATGTACATCGGGGCTTTCTCTCTAAGATAATCAAGAATCGTTTTGGAGGTAACTACATATCCGCCGTTCACGCCAAAAGCCTTACCCATGGTTCCGACCAGCACATCGACCTTTGTGTTCAAATATTCTTCGGTTCCTCGTCCAGTTTTACCGAGTGCGCCAACGCCGTGGGAATCATCAACGATACATATGATGCCTTCTTCGAACTTATCATCATATTTTTTGCACAATTCCACGATCTTATCAAGCGGGGCATTATCTCCGCGCATGCTGAAAATTCCGTCAGTAATGACCATGCAGCGCTTTCCTTTACCAACAGCTTCCTGCAGTTGCACCTCAAAGTCTTCCATATTATTGTGCTTCCAGATCAGCTTTGCCGCCGGGCGGGACAGCCGGATCGCCTGAATGATACAGTTATGATTCAGTTCGTCGCTGACCACCACGGTTTCTTTCGTCATGAGTGGATATATCACACCCATGCTTGTCACATATGCAGAGCTGAATATCATGCCTGCTTCTCTTCCATGGAATTCCGCAAGTTTCTTTTCCAGCTCGATATGCGGCGTATAGGTTCCGCTGATGAACCGAACCGCGCCGGGACCAACACCATATTTTTCTGCAGCTTTTTCCTCAGCTTTAATCACCTCGGGGTTGAGTGACATTCCAAGATAGGAATTTGAATTCATCTTGATGAACTTTTTTTCTCCAGCGCCTTTGATGCGAAAACGGGGACCGAATTTGCCTTCGGGTTTTATCACATCCGTGATAACCATTTCAGCACCCTTGTCTCTGCCTGTTTCTCTTAACTCTTTCAGTTCCTTTTCAAGCGCAGTTTTTAATCTGTTTACTGGCATTTATTCCTCCAAATATATTTTCTGTTCACTATTTTAATTTTTTCGATAAAACTTCAAGCATGTCTTTTGTCATCGCTTCAAGATCATAATCGGGTTTCCAGCCCCATTCTTCGCGGGCAGCAGAATCGTCCATGGAGTTGGGCCATGAATTGGCAATTGCCTGCCGTACAGGATCGACATCATACTCCAGCACAAATTCGGGAATGACTTTCTTGATCGAAGCAGCAATCTTTTCCGGATCAAAGCTCATTGCGGTCACATTAAAGGCATTTCTGTGTTTCAGTTTTGCGGGATCGGCTTCCATGAGGTCGATGGCGGCTTTGATCGCATCGGGCATATACATCATATCCAGGTATGTTCCTTTGCCGAGATTGCAAGTATATTTTTTATTCTTGATGGCTTCATAATAGATCTCGACCGCATAGTCTGTTGTGCCGCCGCCGGGGAGTGTTTCGTTTGAGATAATTCCCGGATAGCGGACACCACGGGTATCCACGCCGAATCTTTTAAAATAATAATCGCAAAGTAATTCTCCTGCAACTTTGGTAACGCCGTACATCGTACTTGGTCTTTGGATCGTATCCTGTGGTGTGTTGTCAAGAGGTGTAGATTCTCCGAATGCGCCGATTGAGCTGGGAGTAAATACCGCACAACCATATTCGCGAGCTACTTCCAGAACATTGTACAGGGCATTTATGTTCACGTTCCATGCAAGATTCGGTTTTGCTTCCGCAACTGCGGACAGGATCGCTGCCAAATGATAAATTGTGTCGATATTGTATTTTTTTACAACATCTCTTACCTGCTCGATATTGGTGCAATCAACCATTTCACAAGGACCTGAGTTTTTAAGTGTTTCTCCAGGTTTTGTTCTGTGAAATCCGGCAACCACATTATCATTACCATATCTCTTTCGTAATTCCATAGTGAGTTCAGAGCCAATTTGTCCTACAGCTCCAGTAACAAGGATTTTTTGCATGTATTCCTCCGATTTCAATTTATTTTTTCTAAAATTACTACTGCAATTGCAGATTCTTTCGTGTGAGAAAGCGACACATGGACATTATCGATACCTGCATTTTGACAAATCTCCTTCGCAGAGTTCTGCATGCGAAGTTCCGGCTTGCCAAGTTCATTATTGACAACCTCGACATCCTTCCATTTCAAACCACCCCGTAAACCGGAACCAAGTGCTTTCAGGAATGCTTCTTTCGCAGCGAATCGTGCCGCAAAACACTGTGCCTGTATGCCGAGATTTTCGGCTCTGGTGCAATAGATTATCTCGCTCTTTGTGAAGAGCATATCTATGAACTTTTCACCATGGGAAGCCAACTCTTTTTTGATCCGTTCAACTTCTACAAGGTCTGTGCCAATGCCAAATATCATAGTCTACTCTTTTTTTTCTGCTGGTTTCTCTGTCAACATTAATTCGCGCTTTTTTAAGGCATTTTGTACAACCAGATATTCACTCCAGGGAACTTCCTGAGTGCCGTAACACATTGTTGTTTCGTGAGCTTTCCCACATGTAATAACCGTGTCTCCATCCTGTGCAGAAAGTATCGCTTTTTCTATTGCTTTTTTGCGATCCGGTCTCTTAAAAAAATCAATTCCTTCTCTTCTTCCTTCCTGCATGCAGCCAGCAGCGATCTCTTTTATGATCGCATCGGGTGATTCCGTACGTGGGTCTTCTGCAGTGATGTAAATCTTGTCTGCGAGCTGCCCTGCGACAATGCCCATTTCTCTCCGCTTTTGTACATCACGAAGTCCGGCACTTCCAAAAACGACATGTATTTGACCTTTTGTGAATGTCCTAGCCGCTCGAAGGGCTTGCTCAAGCGCATTTGCCGTATGTGCAAAATCAATGATCACATTAAAATTTCCCAGCGTATGTGGGATAAGTTCCATCCTGCCTTTTATGCGCTTTAATGAATCAATTGCCGAGATGATCTTCTCTTTGGGAATATTTTGAGAATATGCAACTGCAATTGCTGCGAGAATATTATAGACGTTATACTCTCCGAGAAGGTGGCTTGTAATTTTTAGCTTTTCTTTGGGTGTATGAACCGTAAATTTCAGCAATCCCTCTTTTTGAAAGATATCATCAGCCCAGAAATCTGCGTTATTACTCAACCCAAAAGAAAAATGCTGACCTGCATCATATTTGCTAAAAGTGCCGTAGATTGGATCATCATAATTGAGCACACTTATTTTAGGGATATCTTCCTTATTATTAGATAAAGAAAGAAGCTCGAATAAATGAGCTTTTGCGCTGATGTACTCCTCCCGGGATTTATGGAAATCGAGATGTTCAGAAGTAATATTCGTGAGTACTGCAAAATCATATTCGCATGCTTCCACACGATACTGTGCGAGCCCGTGTGATGAGGTTTCTATTACTGCATATTCTGTTCCGGCTTCAATCATTTCTGCCAGATATTTCTGGATTGATACTGCGTCGGGTGTTGTGGTATGAAATCCTGTTTGGAATACTGTATCTCCGATTATAGCATTTATCGAAGTTATCAAACCTGTTTTGTGTCCCGCTTCGTTCAGAATATGATGTATCAGCGTCGAAGTTGTTGTCTTTCCATCCGTGCCGGTCACACCAATGATCCCGAGCTTTCTTGCTGGAAATCCGTAAAATGCTGCGGCAAGATGAGATATTGCGTCTCTTGTATTTTTTGTTTTTATGAAAGGTATAATCTTATCATTGGGAGAATACGCTTCGTCTTCAAACAGAACTGCTGCTGCTCCTTTTTCAATTGCTTTATGTATATAATTATGCCCGTCGGCATCAACTCCTTTGATGGCCACAAACAGGTTGCCCATCTCAAGATTTCGCGTGTCAAAAGAAATGCCGGATATATTAATTTCGTGGATGGATTTTTTGCCCAATAAAACATAATCTTTCAGATTTTCAAGGAGTTTTTGTAACGTCATTACTCTTCCAAAGAATCAGAGATCTTGCCCTTTTTAATGAGGCTGCGGAGCGATACATAGGTTTTTATTCCGCCGTTCATAAGCTTGTACCAGAATGGCTTGAATACATGATCCTGCATGCCGATGAATTTCCTGAACTCACCACCGAATCCCTTTTTGAAGCGATACACGCCAAAGAGCGGATGTCCCTCGTGGGGATGAGCAGGCACACCCCAGAGGTCATATATTTTATATCCCTGCTTCTGAGCCCACTGTATCACATGCCAGTGCAGCGCCTGGTTCGGCATGACATTTCGATATTCATTCGAGGATGCGCCGTACATGTACCAAATTTTTTGTCCAAATGCAAAGATATACACCCCAGCAACAGGAACGTTCTTATAATATGCCATAAATAATCGCACCATCCCTTTGTCTGCCATTTGCTCGATTACTCGTTTATAGTACTCAAAATTATGTATGATGAATGCATCGCGCCTTGCAGTGGTTTCATAAATATCATAAAATTTCTGTGCGCCTTCCAGCGAAGTTTCTTCTCTTACTTCTACTCCTTTTTTCATCGAAAGCCGGATATTGTACCGTGTTTTTGATTCGCATCCTGCAAGAATATCCTCGGCTGATTTCGTGAGATCAAGAAAGTATGTTGCTCTTGGTTGTATCTGCTTTTTTACAAAATGAAAATTATGCTCTTGCAAAATACTGAGTGCCGTTTCATTATCTTCATCAATTTCAGGATCGATTTTCAGAACAATTGCATTATATTGTTTGGCAATCTGGGAAATTTTATCCATCAGTGCAGAGAAATGTTCGCGTTTTGTAACATCGATAACCGGGCCTCGCGGTGCATAGAACAGGCATTTTCCTATATATGGAATTTTCCGTTTTTGTATAGATATACCGCCTACTATTTTGCGGTCCTCGAAAACGGCAATTCTGATCGGCACCCAGCCGGAAATTCTCTTTATCTCTCCCCATTCATAGGATTGGATGATCGGACATTCCGGCGTGGAAGCCACGAAGGTATTCCATGCGGAAAATTCTTCTTCGGTCTCTAAAATCTTGCATTCAATATTTACATTCATAGATACTCAACGAACTTTTTCGTTCAGATGTGAGAATCTTTACATATCGAATCTGTCAACTTTTTCCTTCTCCGCTATGCATTTCGTAAAAATTGACAGCCCTCACCGCTCATCCAAAAAGAACCCAATCATAATGAAAAGGAGTTCATTAATTATGAAAATCATTCGATTGTTACTGATCGGTCTCATCTTAACCGTTCTGCTTTCCTGCGGCGGATTCCTTTTTGCACAGGATAATACACAACCAGAAGAGGAGATCATGAAAGACCCGATAGTAAAAATGCACACGAATTATGGTGACATCACACTCAAACTTTATAACGACACACCTCAGCATAGAGATAATTTTCTTAAACTCGTTGAAGAATGCTTCTATGACAGCACACTTTTCCATAGAGTTATTGCCGGCTTTATGATACAGGCAGGTGATCCAGACTCAAAAGGTGCGATGCCCAAAAAACAGCTTGGCGTCGGTGGTCCGGGTTATACAGTAGCGGCAGAATTCCGTAAAGACCTAATCCACAAAAAGGGCGCACTTGCTGCAGCGAGGCAAGGTGACCAGGTCAATCCGCAGAAACGCTCTTCCGGGTCACAGTTCTATATCGTTGTAGGACGTCCCTGGACAGCAGACGAAATGATAATGGTCCAGGAAAGATTAGGTTTTAAATATACTGACGAGCAGAAAGAAATCTATGAAACTCTCGGTGGCTACCCCTTCCTTGATAGAGAATATACTGTATTTGGAGAAGTAATCGAAGGACTGGATGTTGTTGATGCGATATCGGTTGTTGACACAAATCCTGCTGACAGACCACTTCAGGATGTGGTTATTGAAAGCATCGAAATTGTGGAATAAGTGTCTCGATTTTTCCCTTGGGAAAGCCCATGCTGTAGTATTTTTTATCATAAATTTCAGTGCAAAGATTGACATAGAAAATCATGGTTTTGTTTTTGATATATAAATTTACCGGAGGTGATACTTAGTGACCAAAGTGGTAGTTGGTAAAGACGAGAGCTTTGAAGGTGCTTTTCGCCGCTTCAACCGAAAGGTTCAGCGCTCGGGCGTTCTTTCTGATATCAAAAAGAACCGTTATTACGAAAAGCCCAGCGATAAACATCGAAGAGAACTCAAGGCGACTTTACGTAAACTTAAACGAAATAGTTTCAGATATCGTTCGCGCTAATGTGTATCGATAATTTTACGTAAACCTCAATGGATATTATTAATATCATTACCCTCGGAATCATTCTTGTTTTCGGGGGTTTTGGTTTTATATCAGGATTCATCAAAGGAAGCGCTCGGCTCATTGGGTGGATCGTTGCCCTGATCATTGCAATCCGGCTGGGTCCTGCATTTTCAGTATTCTTCCAGAATACTTTTCATTTTTCGGTAAAAACATCTCACATACTGGGTGGTGTTGTTATTTTTCTTATTGTGATGGTTATCATTGCCTTTATTGTAAAAATTTTGAAGCGGCTGGCTCAGGCACTTCATTTGAGCTTCCTGGACAAATTACTCGGGCTTATTCTGGGCTGCTTCCAGGCAATGATCGTGATCTTTCTGCTTTCTCTTTTCATACAAATACTCCCACTGAAGGGAAAAGCACAAACAGTCATAACAAACGCAACTTTTGTGGAATGGAGCAACGAGAAGATCGCACGAATTCTTGAAGCGACCAAGCTTGATTCTCAAATTCGAAATAACTCCTATTATCAGGAACTTCTTAAATTACAATATAAGCTTCAGAAGGAAGTAACGGACACCGTTTCACCCCTTTCATGAAAAACGCTTTTGAAGAACTGGAATTCAATAAAGTAAAAGCGTTGATTTCCTCACATTGCATGTCTCCACTTGGAGAACGGATTGTGGAAAATCTCGCACCGCTTCGAGAAAAAAAACTCGTAGAAAAACACCTATCCAAGCTGCAGGACGTCTTCAATTACCTCGAACAAAGCCATCATTTTGCGCTTTCCGGTCTTGAAGACACAGAAATGCTGTTTGACTATTTTAGCAAATACGAGCAGTTCAATATCGACCAGCTCCTCATGTTTGGAAGCAATATCCGTATTGCAAACACTCTTAAAAAAGACAGAGATATTTTACCTGAGAATTTTCCCGAACTGCACGCAATTACATCTGCACTTATCGAGATGAAGGAGCTGGAAAATAGGTTTGATAAAATCTTCGATGCAGGAGGTGAGATCAAAGATACAGCAAGCCCGATGTTATCTTCAATCCGAAAAAATAAGCTGAAGGCAAGAAAGCGCATTTATACCGAACTTGAAAGCATTCTTGAGAAAAAAGATTACGAAAATGTTATTCAGGAAAAAGTTGTGACCTTCCGGGATGAGCGCTATGTGATACCCGTCCGAGAAGGTGGTGTTACGCAGATGAAGGGCATCGTGCACGGACGCTCAAAAACCGGCGCTTCCTTTTATGTGGAGCCCCTCTCTGTTATGGAACTCAACAATTCTCTGAACACACTCTCCGAAGAAGAAAAACAGGAAATTCACAGAATACTTACCGAGCTTTATAACCAGTTAAGAGACAATAAAGATGGGCTTTGGCAAAATCTTGGCATTCTTCAAATAATCGATTTCCTAAATGCCTGCGCTCTCTATAGCAGAAGCATTGGTGCGCACATGCCGACCATTATAGATGACACGTGCCTGAGCTTGAAAAATGCCAGGCATCCCCTTCTTTTCACCAGCATAAAAGAGCCCAAAAACATCATCCCTTTCTCTCTGCATATTGGAGATGAATTCAGAGGGATCGTCATTTCCGGTGTGAATACCGGCGGGAAAACCGTCACGCTGAAAGCAACCGGACTTCTTACTATGATGGCTCTTTCAGGTTTGATGATCCCGGTCGAAGAGTCTGAGATAGGAATGTTCACTTCATTTTTTACTGATATCAATGACGAACAGTCGATCGAGGACTCGATCAGCACGTTTTCCTCTCATATTAAGAAACTCAATGCAATTTTTGATGGCGCAGATGAATCTTCCCTCATCCTTATTGATGAACTTGGTACTGGCACTGATCCGGAAGAAGGCGCTGCGTTTGCACAATCCGTCATGGAAGCACTGATTGCAAAAAAATCAAAGGTGATCATTACCACACATTTGAATAAACTGAAAATATTTGCATCTGAACACCCCCTTTGCGAAAATGCTTCGATGCGGTTTGATCAGGAAAAGCTGCAACCCACCTATCTGCTCGATCTCGGTTTTCCGGGCAACAGCTATGCGCTCGATATTGCAAAAGAGTATCATTCTCCCGAATATATTGTATCGAGAGCGCGAGAACTTATTGATCAGAAAAGTCTGCAATTGAGTGAGCTTCTGAAAAAAACCGAGCAGCAGAGGATCCATCTTTCGCAAAAACTATACGAGTTCGATTTGAAGAATAAGCTTCTCGAACAGCAATTGGAATCTCTCAATAAAAAAGAGCAAAATTGGAAGCAGATCGAAAAAGACCGAACGCAGAAAGCGCTTAAGGATTCTGAGGAATATCTCTCACAATTACAACGGGAGTTCGATCGCGATATTGATGAACTGAAAAAACAATTCCGGGCAGAAAAAATTATAGATCATGATAAAGTACATGACGTTAAAAACAGAATCTCAAAAGAAAGAATTTCGATTGAAAAAAAGCAGGATGAGCTCTCCGATGTCGAATTCGTTCCGATAAAAGAAATTTCTGTCGGCAAAGAGATTTATATCAAGCCGCTCAAGCTGGTTGGGAAAGTGCATTCTGTTGAGAAAAATACTGCTCATGTTCTTGCCGAGGGGCTTACCTACAACGTCAAGAAGTCCGACCTGTATGAAGTTCCCAAAGGTAAGGAGTCACACGATCATAAGGAAGATTCGGACATCTCCATTCATGCGGATATCGACCACGATTTTGCATTTGAGCTCAACCTTATGGGCTTGACTTTTGATGAAGCCCGTTTTGAATTAGATAAGTATCTTGACAAAGCGATACTGCTGAATTATCCAAAAGTAAGGATCTTGCACGGAAAGGGCTCCGGTCAGCTCAGGCGAAAGATCTGGGAGCATTTAAAGCATGACCGGCGCATTAAAGAATTTGGCTCAGCTCCACTCCAGGAAGGCGGAGACGGAGTGACTGTGGTGTTTCTGAGGTAACATTACTTATGATGGAGAAACGGAGGATCATATGAAAAATATACTCTTAATTATTACGTTATTATGCCTCTTATTTGCTTGTTCCGAAACCCCCTATGAACCCGAATGGGTAGACGCCATCTTTATTATGGATGACGATGGCAGCAATGTAACATATCTAGCTGATGGGAATCCGGGTAGTATACAATTTGCCCCCGATGATTTAAAATTAATTATTAATAGGGGTGCAAGTGGGATTTGGTCCATGAATACTGATGGTACTGAGTATAAAGCAATAATAGATACTATAAGCGGAGGTTCTTCATTACCTTCCATTTATACGGATTCATTAGGTTGTACCAAAATTGCTTTTGCGTCAGGTGATATTTATACTATAAATCTCGATGGCACAAATTTACAGAATCTTACAAATACACCTGATGTAAGAGACAGATATCCTCACTTCTCTCCTGACGGAGATTCTATTGTTTATACCACAGATTCTGATACCTTAATTACTATCTCTATAATTGATAAAAATGGCGAATCTTCGAGGATACTTATCAGCAACACCCCCTCAACTAAGCTTGCTCAGGTTTATTATTATCCTCGCTATAATAGAACCGGTGATAAAATCTATTATAAATTTCTTGGTGAATTAAAAGGTTTGTATTCTATTAATACCGATGGGACAGATAACTCTCTTCTTTTTGATGGCCATCTGGCAACAGATTTTCTTTCTATGCCGGATGATGGGAGTAAACTTATTTTTTCGTGTAATTCTCATATCTATATATTGAATACTGTTGATTCTGAAATTATGGATTTAGGTTATGGTGGTTCACCAATGATTTCTTCTAATGGCGAAAAAATATTATTTAATGGTGTTAAAATAATGAATAATGATGGGTCGGGGCTTACAAAACTTGAATACGGTTGGGATCCTCGTTTCTCTCGCAACAAATATAATGGTCATTACAAAGTAGTCTATATCGGTGAAAGGCAAATTATCAAAGATTCAAACAAAGGAATCGTAAATTAATATTTCCGTTTTAGGGATCAATTCCTTCTTCTGCTATCATATTAAACTTGCATAAAAATAATCCTTCATTCAATTGAAGTCATGCGATACGACCAAACACTTCTCGAAGATATACGCTCTGCAAACAGCATTGTAGATGTGGTCGGGGAATATGTGCCGCTGAAAAGAAGCGGTGCGAATTATACAGCGCCCTGCCCTTTCCATAATGAGACAAAACCTTCATTTATGGTCTCGCCCCGCCTGCAGATTTTCAAATGCTTCGGGTGTGGAAAAGGCGGAAACGTCTTCAGCTTTCTCATGGAATATGAAAAGATCACTTTTAACGAGGCGGTTAAAAAACTCGCTGACAGAGTCGGAATAAAGCTCCCTGCATATAAGGAACAGTCCAAAGAAGACAAGAGTTTATACAACTCCCTTTATGGCATTTATGAATCAGCCCTGCGGTATTATCAAAATAATCTTACCACAAAAGATAATGATGGGCTTGCGTATCTGAAAGCAAGAAACGTCTCGGAAGATGACATCAAAACTTTTCGGCTTGGTCTGGCTCTAAAAACACAAGCCGGGCTTCATGGACACCTGGCAAAAAAAGGATTTTCAAAAAATGCACTTGCCAAATGCGGATTGTTTACAAGCTCGAATGGCGGTCTTCGTGATAAATTTTTTGAGAGGATCATGTTTCCTGTGTATAGTTCGGACGGTAAGGTAATTGCGTTTGGAAGCCGAATATATAAAGAAGGTGATGACCGCGGTGCAAAATACCTGAACTCACCCGAAACCCCGATCTATCAAAAGAGAAAGCATCTCTATGGACTGTACCAGACAAAAGATTCGATCATCAAGAATGATTCTGCTATTTTAGTTGAGGGCAACATTGATCTGATTGCGCTCTGGCACTATGGGTTTACAAACGTTGTTGCAAGTTTGGGGACAGCGCTTACAGAAGAACAGGTCAAACTCCTTTCCCGATATACTAAAAATATTTACATCCTTTATGACAGCGACAGTGCGGGAAAAGAAGCTGCTGCGCGCGCTGTTAATACATTCATAACTCAGTCTATTTTTCCAAAACTCATCACCCTTCCTTCCAACACTGACCCGGATGATTTCCTCGAAGAACATGGTGCAGGTGCGCTTCGTGATTACATCGATGATGCAAAGACATTCTACGGATTTATATATGAAATAAGAAATGCCGGGAAAAATCTTGATTCTAAAAAAAGAGCGCTGTCCGAAGTTATCTCCTTCCTCGATCAAATTGTAAGCCCTGTGCAAAAAGAGCTTTATGTGCAGGAATGTGCTAATCTGTTCGGGGTAAGTGAAACGAACATCTTCCGTGCATTGCAGGCGCTTCAGAAGAAATCATGGAAGCCCAGAGATCCGCTTAACCTGCATGTGGACCCTTATCATGAAGAAAAAGATATTATCCAACTCATCCTTTCTCATCCAGAACAGTGTGCAGATTATTTTGATGATATAGAGGTTGATTATTTTACTCATCCCCTCATCAGAAAGCTTTTTAAGCTTTTCAAGACCAACGAAAATCCCGATATCCTTGCCGAGAAAGGTGCCCCTTTGTTGGACTATTTTGATCCAAAAGATGCTGATTTTATTTCTGACCTTCTCTTCAATGAATTGCCTTTTTCCAGAAATGATTTTGAAAAAATGCTCCTCGGTTTGCAATTAAGAAAGTTAAATGTTGACTTAAATATGCTTAATGAATATATTATAAAACATCCGGATAATGAAGATAAAATTCAAGAAAAGAAAGCTATTAAGCAAAAAATAAATCAATTAAAGAAGGACTTTAAAGGTGGTACTGTAAAGAAACTTTTAAGCTAAGTTTTAGTGTGTGCCCGGAGACTTTATGAAGACAATAAGTGAATTTATTGAAGAATTAAAACAGCGCGGGAACGAGAGAGGTTTCATCACCTATGATGAGATCAATCAGTTACTTCCCGATAACCCGATCTTTTTAGATAAAATTGATGATATTTTTAATGAACTAAAGGACGCCGGGCTCGAAGTTCTTGATGAAACCATGAAGGGGGACATCCGCAAGAGAAAGCGTGCCCCGAAACCCAAAAAAGCTTCTGTCAAAATTAGTTTTTACGACGATCCTGTCCGAATGTATCTGAAAGATATGGGAAAAGTTCCCTTACTCACGCCTGAAGATGAAGCCCATATTTCAAAAAGGATAGAGGACGCACAAACTACCATCAATAAAATGACCCTTAATTGTGGGAGCAGTCTCCGTGAATTTCAAAATGTAATCAAGCGTTACCGCGAAGGCAAGATCAAAATAGACCAGATATTAAAAATAGAATTCGGCAGCTGGTTTGATAAAGAAAATAACGAACGGCTCATAACCCTGCTTGATGAACGAACAAAAAAATCCCTTGATTACTCTGATGAGATCGAGAAGATTATCAACAAAAAACCCTCTAAACGATTCAGTAAAACTCAAACCGTAGGCGAGAAGATCAAGGAGAACCGCGATCAAATCATGGCGCTTTTTGAGGAGATGTGCTTCACAGATATGATGATCCAACGCCTTATTTACAGGATCAGCAGCTTGCTTGGCCGTATTAATGTCAGCCTTAACCGCATAAATGCTGTGAGCAACATCAAGGGATACAGTACTGCAAAGATTTGTACTCTGGGGAGAAAAGCAGAAAAGGGAAAACAAGATTTTAATGAGGTTGCAGAATTAACCGGACTCGATCCCCATATCTTTATGGATGCTCTTCGTAAAATTAAGAACAACCGGCGTAAGATCCGCAGGGTTGAGCTCGAAACCCGTATGACTGCCGATGAGCTTAAGCGTCTTATGGATGATATCCGTAAGGCTCAGGACGAAAAAGAGCAGGCAAAAAATGATATTATAAAAGCCAATGTCCGCCTTGTGATCAGCATTGCAAAAAAATATAACAATCGCGGGCTCAGCTTCCTCGACCTTATCCAGGAAGGAAATATCGGGCTTATTCGTGCCGTAGAAAAATACGATTATCACAAAGGATATAAATTTTCAACATATGCCACATGGTGGATCAGACAGACGATCACAAAGGGGATTGCTGACCAATCACGTACTATTCGTGTGCCCGTTCATATGGCAGAGGCAATCAACAAGGTGAACCGTGCTCATAACAAACTTGTACAAGCACTCGGTCGTGAGCCCTATCCAGAAGAAATCGCACAAGAGCTTGACCTTCCGGTAGAAAAAATAAAAAGCATTATCAATGTCTCAAAACGCCCAGTGTCCCTTGACAAGCCAGTTGGTGATGAAGACGGAGACACCACCCTCAGTGATTTTATCGAAGATGATAACATGATCTCTCCTGAGAAAATAGCCGAGAGAACACTACTCAGAAAACAAGTCGAAGCAGTGCTTTCTACACTCACCAAGCGGGAGCGCCGCGTGATAAAACTACGATTCGGCATTGGAGACCAAACGCCCCGTACCCTTGAAGAGGTCGGACATATTTTTGATATTACTCGAGAACGTGTCCGTCAGATCGAAGAAAAAGCAAAAGAAAAACTACGTCATCATAGCAGGGCAAATATTCTTAAGAAGTATATGGATACATTCGAGGAATTCAACAGATAAAACTTAATACCCCAAAAATACATAAAAACCCCGAACTATAATTGTCCGGGGTTTTCTATTATTAAGGAGAAATGGGATTTATTTAAAAACGACGAACCTTTTTACGTCAAATGAGCTACCTGTTTGAAGTACATAGAAATATATGCCATTCGAAAGATCGTTGATATCTATAATCGCCTTTCCCTCGATACCTTGTACCGTTTTAACCAGCTCTCCAAGAATGTTATAGATGCTAATTTCTGTGTTTTGGTCGTTTGTGCTCCCCCTAATTTTGTAAAATATTTTTGTAGAACTCCTCGTAGGATTAGGGTACGAATTCCCAAGAACGTTCTCAAGATAGAAATCCGGAGAATTATCTCCGTTGCTATCTCCAGGGGTGTATTCTATAGAGCCATTGAATTCTGAAATTCCGTTGAGGTTCACTACTTCTAGCCAGTAATAATGTGGTGCGAGGATATTCGCATCAAGATCGGAAAAGTAATATTCATTGGTTTGTGTCGACGTGCCTACTGCAGAAATAAGGCACTTGTTTATCCTATTTCCCACAGTTGAAACATCATCATGCTCGGAGCGATATACATTGAATCCCAGGACATCAGTTTCTGATGCAGTAGCCCAGGACAGCGACACAAATTCAATTGCTCCTTCGGTGCTGTACACAGCACTGAAGTATTGCAGTTCGACGGGTAGTGTGTTTAAATTTTCACTCCCTGGGGTTCCCGTTCCTGTCGGATTTTCCGTCCACGACTCTTGATTTGTTCCAGAATTCAAGGACGTTCTTTCAAGCACTATTCCTGCATTCCAAGACCACGGATCTGCAGGATCATTGAACTGGTCGATGATTGCTTTTTTATCCGGAATGATGATTTCGACGATATCTTCTCCGCCATCAAGTGGAAATTCTGATGTCATAGTTCCCCAGTCGAAGGGAGCTTGAAAATCTGCTGCTATCCCCATATATGTCATAGAGAATGCACCATGTTCTTGGCAAATGATTTTATATTGCGAAGGTTCTATCCAACCAAAAAGATCCAATGTGGCTGTTGGAGCAATGGCACCATTATCATAGTATCTAACCACAACATTGTTAAGGTCAATAACAGAACTTGAAATATTTTGAAATTCAATAAAACCTGTATTTGGCTGACCCATTAGATCGACGCCATCTCCGACGATTTCTGTGATAATCAAATCTCCGGCTACAGGTGTTGTGAGTGTAATTTCGCTTGCAGAAGGCACATCCCCGTCTGTTTTATAATTAATTGCTGTGCTTGAATTAGTATAGGGATAAATCTTGAAATAATATGTAGTCCCTTCCAAAAGAGATGTCCAATTATAAGATCCCTTGCCGCTGTGAGCTATATTTACGATTCCTGCTCCATCAGAAAGATCTGTATCATCTACTTCTTCTGTTCCGTCAACTGGAGATACAATATCACCAAATCCCGTGTTATTTGCTTTTACCAAATATGCGTCTGGTAGTTGCCCTCCTTCTGAATCTGTCCATGAGCAGTTTATCTGATCTAGGCCAGTTCCGCCTTTTACTGCATCAAAATCTGTGACATGATTACTCGGTTCGGATTTGTAGGTTGTCGCGTCATCATAGGGAACAGTTCCATCAGTTTTGTAATTCGTATATCCAAAGTCGTTAGTATAAGGATATATCTTAAAATTATACGTAGTTGAAGGACTACAATTATCAAATGAGTAGGATGTTGTTCCATGTGACACTTTCACATTTCCGCTACCATCAGTAAGGTCAGTATCATTGACTGGATCTGTGTTATCATCAGGTGGGACAATTCCTCCTGTTGATGCTTTTATTAAGTAACCGTCGGCTGAATTATCGCCGTCATTTTCCGTCCAGGCAAGGTCTATCTGAACATCATCATAAGGAGTTGCACTAAAACCTGAAACATGATTCGATGGTTCTCTGGGATAATCTCCAGAATCTGCCCACCATTCATAAGCACCGATATCGACTTCTTCATTTATGGGAGCATTTCGCTGATCCCTTGTATAACCTACCCCCCAAGCCGGTATTGAAGTATCATCACCATTATCTATGGCTATACTTCCTGAGCTCGTTTTTAACGTATAGGTTCCTTCTGTAGTAAAGTTGGACTCTAAATTAGAACTAAGATTCAAAAATGGTTGAGGGCCTGTATGATTAGATGCTTCTCCACTAAAATCGTATCCATCATAATCTTCAATAATATTATAACCATAATCGTCCATATCTTCATCAGGTGGGTAGAAATACACATCATCACCTTCATCAGAATCAGAATCATTATTTCCGAGAATTGTATTCTTCAAACGGGCTGATGAATTAGGTCCGTAATAGATTCCTCCACCTTGACCGCCTGAATCGTTTTGGCTAATTGTTGCATTGCAAATATATACTCTGCTTCCAGGATTTGTAACGGCAATGGAACGAGCTGATATCCCACCACCCTTAACTGCAGCAGTATTATGGGAAATTGTTGAATTACGAACATCTAAGATCGGAGAGTAAGTTACATGAACGCTTTCGTAATTGCTGATACCTCCGCCATCTCCATCGGTTGTATTGTGATGAACTGTGCAATAATAAAGACTTAAAACACCCCTATAACCATTAAATATTCCTCCTCCACGATCATCTGCATGATTATAGACTATATTACAATTTTCCAGGATTAAATTAGCTTCCCTATTATAAATACCTCCACCTCCGTTAGAAGTATTCCCATACCGAATAGTAACATCATGAATTCGAATATATCCCCAAGTATCAGATGTAGAGATAACTCTGCCATCAGCAAGGCCCTGAACTGAATGACCTTGAATGATAGTGTCTTCTGCACCTGCACCTTGTAATGTAAGATCCTGGAAGGATCTGTTAACGATAATCGTTTGGGTTGTAGAACCATCCCAAAGATTAAATGTTCCTGAAGAAATGTAGATCACAATATCATTATCATCTGGGTCAGTAACATTATCTAAAGCGTATTGAATCGTCTGCCAGGCATCTGTTCCTGGTCCTGCGCCGTGGACTCCATCATCTGTACCCAGCGGGTCCACGTAGTAATAGTCAATCGCAAATAATCCAGTTGTTGTAAGTAATAAAATGATAAATAAAACAAGCTTCATTAATTTCATTTTTTTCCTCCTGTTTAGTTTTTTATGAAATTAGTTCTCGGATTCTGTTTCTGTATTCGTTACAATACATGTTCGTAGAAGTGCAAGATGAATGCGCACTTTTTTTTATAAAATTTAGTATTTTTCTGTCAATTATTTTATTTTAAAAATTTATCTTCATATTCCATAACCCCGAAACACATATAAAATCCCAAATCTTCATTATTTGGGGTTTTTTTATTAGGAAAAAAAGTCCAAAAATCTAAAAAATCCTTGACGGCATCAGGACAAATGCTACTTTGTCTCATATTATTTTTCCAATATTGAGACTTAATAAACTTTATCACAAATAAACTTTGGATCTTAAGTTAGAAAGGAGTATTTTATGCATAAAAAATTTAAGGTCTTTATATCCCTTCTTCTATTTCTTTTTATCGCTAATGTGTCTGTTGGGAGCTCAACAAACTCAAAACCAAATTCTCACAAACAACACACCCTCAAAGTAACTACTGTACCGGTTTATCGTCTCAGAAGCGATTCCAATCAGGATCACTTTTATACTTCCAATCAGTTCGAGATACCAGAATATACTGATGATGGTTACAGGTTTGAAAGTATTATCGGTGAGGTTTTTACAGAACAACAACCAAACACGGTGCCCTTGCATCGTCTGTACTGTCCATCAGAAAAAAACCATTATTACACTATCAGAGATAACTATGAAAAATTGACCACTCGATCATATAATCCATATACTTATGAAGGTGTCGTTGGATATGTTTATGAAACAGAAGTGGAAAACTCTATTCCTCTCTATCGTTTAAGAAGCGATGCTCAAAAGAATCATTTTTATACCACAAATAGCAAAGAAAAGGATATTGCTACCAAAAAAGGTTATCGTTTCGAACGTGTCGAATGTTATATACTTCCTTCCGAACAAAATAATGTGCAAAGTGATCCAGGCGTTGCGGTTAAGCCGCCTGGTGATGAAAAAAAATTAACTTCCCCACTTTACAGGCTACGGTCTGATTCGAACCAAGACCATTTCTACACATCCAATCAGGCAGAAATACCCGCATTCACCGATCAGGGCTACCGGTTTGAAAGTATTATTGGTGACGTTTTTACAGAGCAACAACCAAATACAGTACCCCTACACCGCCTGTATTGTCCCTCTGAAAAGAACCATTTTTATACTATCAGGGATAATTATGATAAATTAGTTACTCGTTCCTATAATCCCTATACTTATGAAGGTATTGTTGGATATGTATATGAAACGGAAGTAGATAATTCTATTCCTCTATATCGTCTGAGAAGTGACGCTCAAAAGAATCATTTTTATACCACAAATAGCAAAGAAAAGGATAATGCAACCAAAAAAGGATATCGTTTTGAACGAATCGAATGCTATATCCTCCCTGAGGTTGTAGAAAATCAAGTAAATGATATTCAAGACGAACCTGTTATAGAGAAAACTCCTTCCCCTCAAACCATGCCTACACAAGTTGAATATTCAGGAAATTTTGTTGAGGATGAAGATGTAAGAATTTATCAAGCTCATAATGGCTCTATCACTCTTTTTGATTTTGATAATGATAATGACCTGGATCTTTTAGTTACAGGTAAACATCGTGCTGATTTGTATGAAAATGATGGTGCTGGTAATTTTGAAAAGCTGCCAGATGATTTTCAACCAGTACAATACGGCTGTGCTGTGGTGGGTGATGTTGATGGAGATAATTATAAAGATATCATCATAGCGAGCATGGGTAATACGGTTTTATATAAGAATAATTCTGATGGAACATTTACCGAATCTTCCAGAAATTTTAAAGGATTGCATAGTACAGCAATGGCTATCGGTGATGTAGACGGTGATTTTGATCTTGATTTCTTAGTCTGTGGAAGAACTGGCAGTTTAGATAAAGAAACTCATTTGTACTTTAATAACGGAAACGGAATATTTGCGGAATCATCCCAGGATTTTAAAGGTGTATCAAAAGGATCTGCAGAAATGGAAGATGTTGATGGTGACAATGACCTTGATATTCTTTTAACCGGAAATAAATCTGTTGTACTTTACATTAATAATGGTTCTGGGGTGTTTACGGAAAAGCCTTCTGGTTTCCCCGCACTTCTTGTAAGTGATAGCGATTTTGCTGATATCGATAGTGATGGTGATAGCGACCTTGTTTTGATTGGTTCTACCGATGGAGATGAAATTACCAGAATCTATTTGAATAATGGAACAGGAAATTTTACTGATTCCGGACAACGGCTTATAAATGTAGAAAACGGTGCCGCTAAATTTCATGATCTAGATTTAGATGGTGATCCTGACCTGCTTTTAAGTGGTTGGGATGGCGAGAATGGCAAAACTATTCTTTATTTAAACGACGGCTCAGGACTCTTTGTTGAAACAGAGATTAATCTTCCTGATGCCAATCAATCCATGGCAGACTTTGGTGATATTGACAATGATGGTGATGTTGATATCATTTTTGGTGGCTATCGTGGTGGTACTGCCTTATACAGACAAGAATAATTTATCATTAAAATATATTCGGGGGTTTGGTTTAATACTTAACCCCCCTTTTTTTATTGCAATTTTTGTTTCGGCTTCTATCATATTTTTTTCTCAAGGCACGCCAAGCTTGACAAAAATATTTATGTGCTACAAATTTTACACTATGTAAAATGCTTTTACGTAAGGTAAAATTGGTCATAAAAATGAATAGAAAAGAAAAAGAAATGAATGCGCGCAGAGAAGCAATTGTTGCTGCTGCTGAAGAATTATTTCTCGACAAGGGCTTTCAGAATGTCACAATGGAAGAGATCGCCCGGAAAGCGGAATTCACGAGACCGACACTTTACGCGTATTTTAGCAACAAAGCAGAACTTTATTTGGTTATATTTACAAAAATTTCACTGATCCGCTGGAAATTGCTCAACGATGCAATGGCGACAAAAGATACGGGCTATGACAAACTCTACGCTTTTGGTGATACCTATTATGAATTTGCAATCAAATATCCAGAATATCTGAAATTTATGCTGTACTGGGATCATTATGGGCTGCCTTTTGATAAAATAAATCCTGACATTGTAAATGCGTTTATTCAACCAAGGGATACGGCACGTCTCGATCTTGTGAATGCCTTTGAACTGGGGATAGCCGACAAGACTATTCGAGACGACATTAAAATTGAATATGTCATGCCCTACTTATGTATTACCACCCGCGCTGTTTTAAATGAAGTCGTTTTAGGGTATGCCGGAAAAGAATATTATTATAGTTTTCTTGAGTTGTTTCTAAGGGGACTAAAAAAATAAAGGCTGGCGGAGGTCTTCAATGATAAAAAAGAAAAAATTACATTGGGTAATTCTCTTGTGTGTATGTTTCCTTCCTATTATTTTACACGCTCAAAACTATCTAGATATGCCGGAGGGTATCTCGTATGACAGCATCTCAAAAAGTTATTTTGTTTCGTGCTGGAATCCTGCGTGTGTTGTAAAAATTGATAGTTTGGGAAATCAGAGTATTTTTAAATCCGGGCTAAATGCCTGTGCAAATAATGTGCTGGTTGACTCTATACTCTATGTTTCCTACAGGTATGGAGTGAAGGCGTTTAATATTAACACTGGAGTTCAGGTTCTTTATAAGCCTATAAGTGCAAACAATTACTTCGACGGAATAGCATATCATGATGGTTATCTTTATCTCATTAATCACGGGCAGAAACTCTATAAGATAGATCTTTCAGATAGCTCTCATGAATTGTTGGCGAGCACTGGTCTTGGTAACTATCCACAAGGACTCATCTATGATGAAGTAAATGACAGGCTGCTGTCCTGCTCTTTCCAGAATAGTGCTCCCATCGTTGCGATCGATCCTGAAACAGGACAGACGTCATATGCTCTGTGGACTGGATTGAATAATCTCGATGCCCTGGCCCAGGATCAACATGGCAACATTTATGTTACCTGCAATGGAACGAGCTCGGTGTACAGGTACGATTCCAATTTGGAAAACAGGATAGTAGTTTCTTCCGGTCATAGCGGCCCTTCAGGCTTAGAATACAATCGTGAAGAGAATATTCTTGCGATCTCAAACTTTTTTACTGACGTTGTTGATTTCGTGTCGATGAGCCCTTATTCTGTCGATCCTTCTCCCGAGGATGGGATTCGTTTAAATCAAAATTTCCCCAATCCTTTCAATTCTTCTACAACCTTTCAGTTCTCGTTACGTAAATCCTCCAATGTTTCTCTCTCTTTGTTTGATTCCCGCGGTCGCCTTGTTCACAAACTTGTTGATGATTGCTATCCTTCCGGCACACATTGCGTGAATTGGGATAGAGAAATAAGCAGTGGTCAGGGCATTTCATCCGGAACTTACTTCGTCCTTCTGAAAAATGACGAACAGGAACTTGTAAGAAAAATTACGATTCTGAAGTAAGTCTATTTCGAGTTTGTTGTTCCGTAAATTGTGACTGTAGGAAATTCGAGAACGAAAAAAATTTCTCTGAATATATCATATAATTTTAATCATCAAATCTGACTGATATTTCATCTATGTTTTCGTCACCCTTGAGGACTTTTTCCTGGAATTCGACGGTGGTGAGAAACCCCTTAGTTCTTCCTGCTTCGAAAATACCATAAAGCATCTTTGAGCCAAGCTCCAGATTTTTATGATACACCCGGACAATAATGCGCCTTTTAATCTGAAAACTCGCCTTGTTCACTACCTCAAAATAGACTTGGCAAAAGGTTGGGGCTTCTGTCTCGATCTTGATCTCCTGCACTTCCAGGTATTTATCAAGCTGTTTGTGGCAATACTTTGTTTGAAGCATACCGAATATTGCTGCTGCGAGGAGGAGCACCCAGATGAACATCGGCACTCTCTGTTTTCTTGTTTTTAATGTTTGGGGTTTTCGTACTCTTAACATATGAGGAGAGTAGGCTGTCGAGAAATTTACGGCAAGTTTTTCGAATAAAAAATTTCCATGCTATGAGGACAACTGATTACAAAATCAAAAACTCGTTTCTACTTGAAATTTGATCTGTCTTGATCGCTTAATCTTCTTCTCTTTCCAGATTTTCTCGGCATATTTTGCTTGCAATGATATGTAGGAACCTATGTCATATTTGAGAAGAATATACCCGAATACACCATCGCCCTTAAATTGTGAGTTGAGCATGACCCCATCGAGGTCGTTTTCATACATGTACAGAATAATATCGCCCGTGTGATATTGGCAGAAGCGAATATAGTTTTTTAGCTTGGGCGTTATAAAGTACTTAATTTCTTGGTAGAGTAGGGTGCCGGCATCATACTTGTCGGTATTGGTATAATGATGATAGGTGAATTCTCCCCGGAATTTAAGTTCGATCTTATCGTTGATCTTTTGTATGAAATCACATCTGTAGGTATTTCTTTTTACCTGATACAGCTTGCTCACATCATCAAAGCTTCGCCATCGCTCTGTCTGCTTGTAATGATAGGTCAGGCGTATGCGAGAAGCATTCCACTTCTGATCAAATTGAACAAAAGAATCGAAGCCATAGATCGGAAGATTGCCGTAAGTGCTTTCCTCGGGAAAACGGAAGACATCAAAATAAACGTCCAGGCGGGATTTCGCAAGGGGACGATATGTAATGCCATAATATAATCCTCTCTCGTTATCAAAATTTCCACCAGCATGAAACGGATTACCATGAAAGGAGGGGAAATCCTTCTCATAATTCCTGTATAAAATGACATTTTCGAATGTGTCTTGCTGCCATAGTACCCCAGTGAGAAAAGCACGCTTTCCATTCGCAAGTGCTCCTTCTCCGAAAATTGTGATGTTTTTGTAGTTAAGATAATAATCTGCGCTGTAAAGATTCTGAAACTGTTTTTTTGTCGAGTCACAAAAGGGATGGTTATAAAAATCTCTGTATGCAGTAATACCAAGCGTGTTCTGGGCTCCATAACTGATATGTGTGCCATATAATTTTTCCCGAATTGCGTCCTTTTTATCCAGGTCGCTCTCACTTCGATGAAATCCAGTAATATCTATGCTTTTTATACAGCCGTTTTCAACTATTCCATCAAGGGCATAGTCAGAATAGAAGGGTATGATATGAAAATCGTACAAAGAAAAATCTCCCGCAAAACCAAATAGGGAATATGCCTCATTGGTCGAGGTGTAGGGTTTTATATCTTGATAGTGTTTGAGTGGCTGGTGTGCTGCATTTCCGCCTTTCGAGAGCGCTAGTTTGGGGGCAAAAAGTATTCCCTGACCGAAAGATAATCTATAGTTCCCTGCTGCGAAACTTTTTATAAAACCCATTTCTTTTGCATAGAGCGTTGCGCTCCAATAGTCAACCCAATCTTTCTCCCCCTCGTCCTTTTGTGAGAGGAAGTATAATGAAAAATTCCTCCAGTTCGCTTGATATCTCTGATAAAATTTCAGTGGCGAGGTATATTCTGTATCTTCTTTGTACTGGATCCTTTGGCGCGTGATCACATGAACTGGCGTTGGCAAATGAAATGAAATATAGGGTTGAAGTTCCTCGATAATCCCTTGTGAAATCCCTGCTTTCTGTAATGCGGTGTTGTTTACAATTGCGTGTGTTTTTCGATAAAGAAGAATTGCATCCACGTCCTGTGGTGAAAGCCAAGGAAGCGCAACAAGTTCTTCATAATCCGCCTTGTTAATGTCGAGTTTGTGTTTTTCAAGATATTCCAGGTGCTGCTGTAATTCGGTGGAAATATAGGTTTCATCTTCCGAAGAAAAGAGCTTTTCCATCTGCTCTTCTGTGTCTTCTGCGTGAAGCTGACATACAGCAACAGCGAGAAGAAAAACGAAGAAAAAAAATTTATTTCCCATATTGTAGCGAGATATAATGTGTTGATTGCAAGTATTCGTGGGTTTCAATTGCATATTGTATCTTAAAATTTAAAAAGGTAAATTCGCATCCTGCAGTGAACTGGTTTGGTTCTGTATGAAATCCGCTGAAGAAGCCAAAATATTTCATGGGATAATATGAAATCCCTACCCGGAAAGAAAAGGAGTAATCGAATTCTTTCACAAAACCAAATCCTGCCTGAAGATTTTCTGCAATATCGTATGCAATAAATGTTCTATTCTCTTGTGGAAGAGGATCGTTTTCCAGCTCTCCAAAATTCAGATTCAAGTATGAGGTTGAGAACGTAAGGTTTCTGTATTCTGCCCTAAACCCAATGTCCACCTGGTATGAATTCTGGGCTTCAAACGACTGTGTTTTATCACATAGATAGCGCAATCCTACTCCAAGCCGATAGTGCGAAAAGATTCTAATATTTGCTGCGGAAATGAAGCTTTGTTCTTTATAAATATCGTTTCCGAAATCCTGATAACCAAAACCGATAGTTATTTTTCCAAACCGATACGAAAATGCAATATTTTTGTAAGATATTTCCCTAAATGAAAATGGCATTGTGTAGGATGAAGCTGCAGAGAACTGCTGCTGCATATTTGCCGGATTTAAGAACATGCTGGCTGCTGAACCGTCAAGCAGAGACATTCCGGAAAGTGCTGCGATCTTTGCTGACGGGGCATACTGCAAGAATGCGCCTTCAGCCGGAAGGACGATCACACACATCAATAAAATCGTAAAAAGAGTAATTTTCATAACTCGCTCCACGTCTATTTTTTTTCCTTTGAAATGGAGTGTTGGTTTGTGATATTTTTTGTCAATTTTTTATTAAAAAAACCCGCAAGGTGCGGGAAAAAGTGGTACCAGAGGCCGGACTTGAACCGGCACGGGTAAAAACCCGAGGGATTTTAAGTCCCTTGTGTCTACCAATTCCACCACTCCGGCACGTAATAAATTTGGAGGCGACACCCGGATTCGAACCGGGGATAAGGATTTTGCAGACCCCTGCCTTACCACTTGGCTATGTCGCCAGAAAAAAATGGAGCGGGAAACGGGATTCGAACCCGCGACATCTACCTTGGCAAGGTAGAGCTCTACCACTGAGCTATTCCCGCAGTAGGAAGTAAAAAATTTTAGTCCTGCTTCCCATGTCAAGAATTTTGCACGTCTATATCATTCGTTCTCTGCCAGATACCGATCATGCAAATCCTTAATATCTTAATATCGGCTCTTTATCAAAATAATATCCTAAAATTTTACCGGCGAGTATTGCTGCAATGTCCGCTCCGGATCCGCCCTGTTCCACAAAGATAAGAACGGCTATCTCTGGATCATTCATTGGCGCTACTGCAACGAACCATGCATGGGTGTCTCCATAATAATTTTCTGCGGAACCTGTTTTTCCACCAACCATAATATCTTTTACCCGGGCCATTCCACCTGTTCTTCCCTTTGCATTGACGGCTTCATACAAAGATTGTTTCAAGAGATCAAGGGTGTTTTGCGAAATTGGCAATCTCATTTGAGGATATTTATAGGGTTCTGTGATTTCATCCCGAATTGCATAATCTACAAAATGCGGACGATGCACAATTCCATTGTTTGCTATACCAGCATAAAAACAAGCCATTGATAGGGGTGTGAGAAGCACTTCACCCTGTCCGATAGTCAGGTTCAGCAGGTTACCTCTTGTCCAGCCCAATTTCCCATAATTTTTGTCATACCATTCTGAGGTTGGAAAGAAACCTTTTCTGCTTCGGATTTGGTCAACAGGAATGCTTTCCAGAAGATTGCAGTCTTTTACAAATTCCATAAAATCGTTAAGGTCCATCATTTCTGCAATTTTATAAAAATATGAATCACACGACTCTCTTATTGCATCGAGAAGATTAACTTTTCCGTGCCCATCCTCTTTCCAACATCCAAAAAACCTACCCCCATATTCTACTCCTCCTTCGCAATCAACGAGATTTTCATGCGGCTCGACAAGGTTTCTTTCTAGTGCATAAGCTGCTACAACAAGCTTAAAAACGGATCCAGGCGGGTATGCTGCGCTCATAGCTTTATTCAAGAGCGGATTGTTCTCATCCTCCACTATTTGCTTCCAATAATCCTCATTCATACCAGTAACGAAATTATTCGGATCATATTCCGGAGTGCTTACCATTGCCACGATCCCGCCTGTTTTACAATTCATCACAATGGCTACAGCTGAAGTATCTTTAGGGAGCAGTTGTGCAATTTTTTTTTGAAGACTTTTGTCGACCGTTAACACAAAATCTTTCCCTGGTAAAGATTGTTTTCCGGAATTTTCTTTCATGAGACCCAGTGGTTGCCCCGTTGCGTCCACCTGGATGACATCGTATCCTTTTTCACCCTTGAGCTCCGTCTCGAAACATTTCTCCAAACCAACTTTGCCAATATAATCTGTTTTTGAATAATCTCCATCTTGGAGCGTTTGATACTCCGCAGATGACATCTTTCCTACATATCCGATATAATGAGAGTTTAGGTCATAATATCTGATTGCTTCCGGTTTAATAATGACTGCCGGGTATTCTTCGCTGTGTTCCTCAAGCTTGATCGCGATTTCCATATCAACTTTATCCTGTACAAGAACCGGTGCAAATTTGAAAAACCTGTGTTTATAGATGAGCTCAGAAATTTTCTCTACAGGAACCCCAAGATTTCCGGACAGGAAAGCCGCGACGTTGTCTGCATCTGTAATTTCATTGATATCAATATAAACTGAAAGGGATGGTATATTTTCTGTGAGCGGCTGCATATTGCGGTCATACAGGATGCCCCTGCGGGCGGGTTTTTTTATAATGCGAAAATAATTTTTCTCGGCAATTTCTTTGTACTCATTTCCCTTTACGACCTGTATCTGAAACAAAAAATAGGTAAACATCAGAAACAAAGCCAGTACGAGAATCAATAGCTGGTCGGCTTTTTTCAGCTTCAATTTCATTTTTGAGTAAAGCTTAGTTTAAGATGGTCTGCGAGGTATAAAAGGAGTATTATTATAAAAGAATATGCTGAATTATAGAGAGAGAGAACGATGATCTTTCCAAGCGCAAGCGCATCGCCTGTATTAAATATCAGGAATATCGCTGATGAAAGAAAAAAATAGAACAGGTTGGCGAGGATTACCAGTACAAATCCTATCCCGATCAGCTGTCTGCTCAGTAATCTCTTGAGTCTGCTGAGGTTAAATGCTATAATGAGAAAAAGCAGGGGCGATACTCCAAATGATGAGGGCTGATTAAGGTCAATAATTATGCCGAGGATGAATGCTAAGACAAAACCGGAAACATTCTCCCGCGTGAGGTTATAATAGATAATCAGTGGTAAAAAAAGATTCGGTATCGTTTCCCATAATCCAAATGATGCTGCAAAAAAATATTGAAAATAGACTGTGAATATGGTGACGAGAATGAGAACGATCATAGCTTCTCCCAAACAAGGCACAATGGCGTGAGTTCCATTTGCTGTCCCTGTGGATTATCTCCCATGATCTCTTCGAGAAGCCGGGCATTAATTCCGGCTGATCTGCCAATAACCCACGATCCGCCTATGTCATTGATATCCATGATTGCGGCTTCGTTCCCAGTTATTTCATGAATTTTCCGGCATATCTCGTCCGTATGAATAGGACCTTTGATAACAGTCTTGTTGTACGGCGTTACTGGTGATGTGTGTGCAGCATCGACAAGTGCCGCTTGCTTACCAGCAATGCGGTAAAAGAGTCCGTGTATTCCAAATAATTTCCCGATAGCGCCGGCAATTGCCGCTATTATAATCCTAAGGTGGCCGCACTCGTCTATTGCGCACTGCATGCTTGTTTTTGAGCGCAAGCCAACTCCATATGGTACTTTGCTTACTCCTCGCCAGAGAAGTTTTGAGAGAAGTCCGATCTTTATCTCGTCTTCCAGTACAGCCCTTCCTTGAGTGATCGCCACAGGGCTTTCGCTCATGACGATAATATCACCCGCTTTTCTTTTTCCTTCTGTATATTCAAGTACGATATTTACAATGTCGTCTTCGGGCGTTAAAATTTTTGTTTTGATGGGTTGCCTTAAATAGATTTTCGTTTCTACTGTTCTTTCTGTGATGTTATTTTTCATAATTTTGAATTATCGCCACTGCCTCGATATTCGCGAGATTTACATAAGGTTCTATAGCTGCCCTTGTGAAAAGTCCATCGCTGCTTTGCTCGATCTCAACGATATTTCCAAATGGAAGTTCGGGAGGGTAAATCGAGCTTAGTTTTGAGGAAACGATCTGGTCTCCTGTTTTCAGATCACTCCCGACCTTGATCTTTTCAAAATATATCTTTCCGTTCAGTTCAGTTTGTACTATTCCGTGAATCCTGCTTCTGCTGTCAATCGCACCAAGCCGGAAATACTTGTTTCCAAAGGTTTGCACTACTGCATAATTCTGGTAAACAGTGATCACTTTTCCCACAAGCCCTTTTTCTGAAATAACTGGTTGATTGACCAGAATGCTTTTATTTTTTCCTGCGTCAATAATAAGCGTCTCATAGTTGAGAAATGATCCTGTTCCTATGACATCTGCTATTAAAAATTCATAGCCGGAAATATCAATATTTTCTACCAACTCTTCGAATCTTTTACTTTTACTGAGCCCTTCCTTGAGCATTCGCAATTCGTTCTGTGCAAGAAAAAGCTCTCTTTGCAGATAATTGTTCCTTTGGTATACATTTGAGAGATTTTTTATATAGGTGATACTCGATGAAAAGGGTAATAGGATTGTATTGCCGACGAATTGCGCTTTTTCAATTCTCTCCTGATTGTTTCCAATTATAAAGAGAATTGAGAGAATAAGAAGGATGCCGAAAACGATGTTTCTTCTGGTGAACATAGGAACTCGTATTAGATTTCGTCTGTTCTATTATACTTTTGGCAAAAGGACTTTTTCGTATTCTTCGAGATTATCTAATATCTTACCACAGCCCATGACCACACTGGTTAAGGGTTCGTCAACGAGCGTCACCGGAAGATTTATTGTCTCCTGTATTCTCCTATCAAGTCCTTTTAGTTGCCCTGCGCCACCTGTCAGCACCACCCCTCTATCAGCAATATCGGCAGAAAGCTCTGGAGCTGTTTCTTCGAAGAGGCGTTTCACTGCATCGACAATTTTATTCACGGTGTCGGCAAGCCCTTCCCTGATCTCTTCGGAGGATATTTTCATAGAAACAGGATATCCTGTGATCAGATCTCGTCCGCGTACTTCCATGGTCAGTTCATCTTCAAGAGGAAATGCAGAGCCGATCTTCATTTTTATTCTTTCTGCGGTTGATTCTCCGATATAAAGATTATGCTTCCTTCTCAGATATGCAACGATTGCCTCGTCCATCTCATCACCGCCAATACGAATAGAATTATGGTCAACAATATGAGAAAGAGATATAATCGCAATTTCTGTGGTTCCACCGCCAATATCGATGATCATATTGCCATATGGTTCATGAACCGGTAAACCTACGCCTATCGCTGAAGCAAGAGGTTCCGAAACAAGATATACTGTTCTTGCACCTGCGTGTTCTGCCGATTCTTTAACTGCTCGCTTTTCAACTTCTGTAATTCCTGAGGGTACTGCAACGATCACCCTGGGTCTTATCAAGAACTTCTTCTGTTGTGATTGAAGAATAAGATGGCGTAGCATTGTTTCCGTGATCTCAAAATTAGCGATCACCCCGTCCTTCATGGGCTTGATCGCCCTGATCTCTTCAGGTGTCTTGCCCAGCATCTCTTTTGCTTTATTTCCAATTGCTATGACCTTTTTGGATTCCGTCTCCACAGCAACTACTGAGGGTTCGTTGACAACAACTCCATGCCCTTTCAGATATACAAGTGTATTTGCTGTACCCAGATCAATCGCCACATCGTTTGTTAACCAATTTAAAATAAAATCCCAAAACATTGGTACTCCTTAAAAAATTTCATCGCGTTTATTTATTAGTTCATAGTCTATAATTGTGAATTCTTTTTCATGAATTGAAAAGACAATATTCATACGTGCATTCTCCGGTTCTTCGGGAATATTCAAGAAGCCCTTTTCTCGAAGATCCTTGATGGTAACATCTATCATTAGATAAACAATCGGTGGGTTTCTTTCTCCAAAAGGTGCAAATATTCTGTGTGTCTCTCTTATTCTATTGACATCGAACTGGTCTTCGTCAAGCACATAATCGATGTATATTTTCTTTGATTCCTTTTGAAGTTTTTGAATATTTTTATATTGTTCTTCTGCCAGCACCGCCAGTTTATCATGGAGCTTAGAATAAAATTTGGCGTGGCAGGTAAATCCTGCTGCTTCTTTATGACCACCGTATTGTATAAGATAGGGTTCGATTTTTTTCAGGCAGTCAAGCCAGTTGAAGCCGGATGGTGCGCGTGCTTCAGCAGTAAGAATATCATCTTCCCATTTTGTGAGGACCAGGCTTGGTATTCGATATGTGTCCGTTATGTAGGACGTTGCAATTCCAAGATATTTTACTGATATTTCTCCTTTGGAATCATAATATTCAAAACAGTGGTTCCCTCTTTTCTTATACTCGGTTTCCATGATATCTCTGATCTTTTGTGCTTCCTCTTTGTTGTCATGAACACGTTTTTTAAGAATCGAGTAAATTTCTTTGATTTCATTTATTTTTCTCGAAAGCAGGATGTCTACCCCAAGGTGCCTTCCGTTTTCTTCCCTGCCCAATGTAAGCAAAGGAATGAGCTGCTTTACTGCTTTTTCTCTGAGCAACCCGCGTGTTTCATCTGCATAAAATTGAAAAAATGGATTTTCTGATTGTTCAAAATTATAAAAAAGGTGCTTCGCATATATTCTATTATCGTCAACGAGCCGCATTCTGTCTGCAACAGTGCCAAGCCCCACAAGCAGCGGATACACCGGCTCTGTCGGAATGTCTGTCATTTGAGATAGCACTTTAACCACATTCATCACCACGCCTACTCCGGCAAGGTATTTAAATGGAAATCGGTCGTTTTTTTTATGTGGATCTACGATAGCTGATGCCTGTGGATGTTCCTTCATTATTTTATGATGATCAATAACGATCGTTTTAATGCCGTTCCTTTTGAGACGGGCTATTGATCCAACTTCTGAAACACCAATATCAACAGTAATTACTCTTTTGGTGCCGTCTTCAAAAACCTTCTGGATAAACTTCTCTCGTAGACCAAATTTCTCAAATTCCCTGTCGGGTATATAATAGGAAACATTCTTCGCACCAAGTTTTGATAAAAAAGTATACAGCAGAACCGTGCTTGTGATTCCATCAACATCATCATGCCCGAAAATCGTGATCTTATCTCCATCATGAATATTTGCTAATATCTTTCTTGCAGCTTTTCGTGAACCGCTTAAAAGATTCGGGTCATTGCACTTGTCCAGGGTAGGATTCAAGAATTTATTAACATTCTTAATCTCTCTACCTCTGACAATCGAAGTGACAATATCTTCTGTCTGATGATTACGGAGAAACCAATTCTCTTTCAATTTTTCTTAGTTCCAATATTCTTTATATTTCGGGTCTAATTTTGGTATTTCTTTATCCTTTTTAAACTCTTTTGGGTTTCTCCACCAATCCGTTGATGAGAATCCAAAGGAGATACGGAAAAATTCATCTTGATAGATATTTTTATCCACAGATCCGCGTGTTCCATATGCAAGTGACACACTCAGTCTGCCCTGATTTAATAGCATTATAGGTATATCGAATCCTGCTGTTAGTGCCATTTCATCAATGTAATTACCTTTGGCTTTGCAAGAAAGCTGTCTGTAATATCCCCCTATTCTTGTGGGTGTCTTCCAGAAAAAATCCTTCTTTGGTGTATATGAAATTCCAAGTGAAACCATGTTTGTGTTTCTGCCATTCATTGTTTCAACGTTTGTATTTTTCCAGAAAGTATAACGTAAATCAGTTTCTGCATAGAGAAAATCTGTTACTTCCCCACCCACTCCAAAACCCATCTGCATAGGGATATCATATTTTGAAGTAGTACTGTTTACATAATCATAGCTTGCATTGTTATAATATTCGATCTTGTAAGTGTCCACTGAATGTAATTTTGCTTTGGTTTGAATGAAGCCGCCAAAGGAGAAAATTTTATAGGGGAAAGTAAATCCTGCCGAGAAGTTCACTCCATCCATAAGATTTTGTTTTATCTCTCTTGTATCAATCAGGTCATTATCAGAATAATCTATGTGCAAGTCCTCGGTTCGGTTACCAAAGATATAGTTCATATTGATACCAAATCCAAAAACTCCGATCCTCTTTGCAAGCGCAAAGCCAAGTTGATTAAGAGAGCCAAACTTTTTATCAGTTACAAGGTAATCTCCTACAAGGCTTGCTGTGTCTTGTAATGCGGTATTAAGCCCAAAAAAATACTTCTCAAGAAAAGATATGCCAAGAATTGTTCCTTTGGCAACGGGGACATACATTGCAGCATACGGCACACTTGAAACTTTGTTCGTATATGATCCATTTGAATCTTTGAAAACTGTATACCCAAAATCTGTCTGTGTTGAAAAATTTGCTTTATTTACAGTGGTGAGAAGAGCTGGATTTATTATTGAGAAATTCTTTCTGAATATCGAACTGATTCCGGTAAATCCCATACCCGATCCAAAATTGTCCGAGCCAAAATGTTCTTCAACAAATCCATTTGGTGAAAACATGGACGCACTGAACAAGGGAGTTATTAAGCAACAAAACAGAAGACATATTATTATTTTTCTAAAAAACATAGTACCTCATTTATTCTAAAACTGGCTTTGTATAAATAATGTGCAGTGGTGGCGTGCTGTTTTCAAAGAGATCCACGAATGAATAATCCTTATTTTCATGATTTGATACGATAGCAATAAAAGGATTTGACAGGTCGCCCCTGATCATACCTTCAAGGATCGGCGTGATATTTACGGTTGAAAGAGAATCTCCATCTTTGAAATAGGAAGTCGGAGTTGATGAAATATAGGTGCATTCATCTGTTTGAGTATCAGAAACATAATAAGGAATTATTGTAATGTAATCATCATCCACATATGCATTTTCGACCATAAAGGAATCTATCTGGATTTCGGCTAAATTCATGCTGATCCGCTCAAGCTGGTCAAGCGTAATCCCAAGCTGAGAATATATAGAATCCACATGCACCTTCAGGATAAGCCGCGAAGGTGGTAGATTTGCAAAGGTCATTTTGCCAGGATCATAGTTCTTCTGCATGTTTTCGTCGTACCCGATAAAAGTATCTTTTGTTGTAGCGAGAAGAAGAGTATCTCTCTTTCCTGTGTCGTTACCAACAGCAACGATCTTGAGTTTCGCACCTCTATCACTCGAATTGAAGGTATAGAATTCTGCAAAATTCTCTATTGCATCCGGGGCATCGAGAAGTATACCGAAATTCAAAGAATCATTAGTAATCCAATCCTCAACTATTGAAGGATCAATTGGAACATAGAATGAATCAGCTTCAGATACAAATTCAACAGGGATAGGGAAATCTTCAAACTCTGTTCCAATCGTATCCCATGTTGCAGAACCAACTGCCCAATCGACAAGAAGTTTGTATACATGGATATCAATAGTGGGTTGGAACTGTGACTTACGTTCAAAGAGAATTTCACAACTTTCAAAAGAGGTCGAATCCAGCCACGTTGTATCCGGCAATGTACCAAATCTCATGAGCGATCTGGTTTTCACTCCATTAAAGTTACCCACCAACATGATCGAGTTTGATGAGTATATCCCAATCGTATCTGTAAACGATCTTTCTAAAGTGATTGCATGCGAAATAGTATCAGATACTATTACAACGTCCTGATCGTATCCCATATAATTATTTTTTTGAGTACAAGACAGAATACCGATCAAAAAGACAAGCAAAATTACGGAAATAAACTTATTCATATTAAAACCTTTTTTTATCTAAAATAACATAAACAAATGAGTAGTCTTCATAGGTATAGTGAATTTGTGGATAACACAGCCCATTACCTGATAACATTATATACAGTGTCATAATATTCTGAGGATAGAATTGTTGATAAATTTGATATATCCACAATTGATGTTGCTGTGCCAGTAATTTTTAAGAAAAGCAGAGACTTATGCACAGTATTGCACATGCAATGTGGATTGTTTATTGAATAATTACGTTTCATATTTTATTGGATTATATTTTCTGTGATTTCGTTTATTTTTCTTTTGAGATTATTGTCTTTATCTAATTTTTGTGAAATGATTTTTTTCGCATGTATAATAGTCGTGTGGTCCTTTTTGTTATAATGATTGGCAATCTCAAGCAAAGATATATGCGGAATGAGTTTTGCAGAAAGGTACATTGCTATCTGACGAGGGAATGCGATCTCTTTTTTTCGCGTGGGATCTTTTATCTGGTTTTTCCCGATTTCAAAATACTTCGCCACTTCTTCCTGGATAATATCGAGCGTGACAGGTCTTTTACGATTTGCCATCATATCTTCGAGAATTTGCTTCACATCAGTCATTTCGATTTGGTGGGGTTTGACTTTTTTATATGATGAGAATGCAAGAATCTTTATAAGAGAACCTTCGAGCTGACGAATGTTATCGTCAAAATTTTCTGCGATGAATTCGAGGACTTCAGGTTTTAAGGTGATATTTTCTTCATCACATTTTTGTCGTAGTATTGCAACGCGTGTTTCATAATTTGGACGTTTAATATCCGCAAGAAGCCCCCACTCAAATCTTGATATAAGCCTGTCCTGCAATTTTTTAATCTCTTTTGGAGGACGGTCACTTGTAAGAATGATCTGTTTTTTTGCATTATAAAGCGTATTGAATGTGTGGAAAAATTCCTCCTGACTCCCTTCCTTACCAGCAAGAAATTGGATATCGTCAATCATAAGAATGTCAAAGGTTCTGAATTTCTTTCTGAAATTTATCGTGGTATTTGCCTGGATTGCCGAGATCATTTCGTTCGTGAAGTCTTCAGTCGGAGTATAGAGAACGCGTTTGTTGATCTTATTCTGAATTAAGTAGTTTCCAACTGCCTGCATGAGATGAGTCTTGCCAAGCCCGACACCGCCGTAAATAAAAAGCGGATTATATATTTTACCGGGTTTATCAGCAACTGCCTGAGCGGCAGAAATTGCGAAGTGGTTATTGTCACCCACGACAAACCGCTCAAAGGTATATCTTGGATTGAGACCGTTATCTCTTGAAGAATCGAGTATAGTCTTTTTCGAAAAGGTGTAATTGCTCGGAGCTTCTGAAGCTGAGCCGATGAAATCAACAGCTATATTTTCGGCAGTGAGATTATAAGCGATTTCCTCGATAAAAGATTTATAGTGTTGATCAAGCCAGTCTGCAAAAAATTTTGTTGGAGCTTTTACTGTGAGAGTATTATCAACAAAGCTGAACTCTTTTGTTTTATCAAACCAGGTAGAAAAGGTTTGAGGATCCACCTGATCTTTTATCTCATCAAGAACCTGTTTCCACAAACCTAATGATCCGGACATAGACAGTTATCAACCTTTTATATTACTGAATATCAGGGAGATACGAAATCCAACGCAATGTTATCCACAGACTTATCAACAATTTGCAAATACGTGTAATATCCAATTATTCAGGAGGATACAAGAAAAACAAGCATTTGGAATTTTTGTTTATCCACATTTTGGTGTATTTCGAATCCTGAAATTTTTTTTCAAAAAAGGCTGATTGAAATAACTCCTGTCAACAAAAAGTTCCCTCTCGGCTAATATTAAACCATTCTTTTTACGATTCTTAATATTTCCATATAAGTTACTACAAGGTAATGTATAAATTATTATATTATTTACACCTCTTCATGAAGTGTGTAAAACTTGACATTAGTAAGGAACAAACAGCAAATTAACATAAGAAAAATATTAATAATTTTTGAATAAAATGAGTAACAAAAAAAGCTGGCATATCCTCATTACGAGCAATTCTGCGACGGGAGTGAAAGACCTTCACATATCCAAACCATTGATTCTATTCCTCGTGATTTTTGTATCTATTTTTGTTATTGCTACCGGAGTAATAACTTATTTTTTTGTTACCAGCGAAGTTGACAGACACCAGCTGCGAGAACTCCAGGCACATAACATCAAACTCAAAAATGAGATGACGAGAATAAATTCCTTGCTTGACACTATGCAATTTGAACTTAAGAATGTTCAGGATAGAGACAAAGAAGTGCGAGAACTCGAGGGATTGCGCCCTATTGATGATGACATTCGCCAAATGGGTGTTGGTGGTATTCAATATTTTGATTCCACATTTTTCTCTATGGACGAAGAGCTATTTAATGTCCATAACACCGTTCTGAACAAAATTGATGCTTTCGCACGACAGATTGACCTTGAAGAGACTAGCTTTGCCGAGATCTCAAAATATCTTACAGTAAAGAATACGATCTATAACCACACTCCATCCATCAAACCGACATATGGAAGGATTTCGGAAGGATATGGATACCGGGTTCACCCAATCTATGATGTGAGGCACTTCCATCATGGGGTTGACATTGCAAACAAAGAGGGTTCTGTCATCTACGCAGCAGCGGACGGACGAGTTGCCGATAAAGGATATCACGAAGATTACGGATACTATTTACTGATCGACCACGGTTATGGTTATAAGACATTCTATGGTCATTTCAGGAAGAGATTTGTAGAGATAGGACAGGAAGTAACAAAATATCAAATAATCGGAGAGATGGGCTCGACCGGCACTTCAACAGGATCTCATCTTCATTACGAGGTGCGATTCTACGGCAAGAGCACCAACCCAATTAATTATTTCGACAAAAAGAAATCTACGATATACGTAGATAAAAGATATCTTTCATAACGATTTTATCGTATCTTGAAAAAAGCATTTATTTTCTGTAATAATAATTATATTAATTTTGCAATGGACTTTGCTTTGGATGGCACGATCATAGCAGCTGATGGCGGAGCAAATTTTCTCCTTAAGCACAACATAATACCTGATGTGCTCATAGGAGATTTTGATTCTATTTCAGAGACTTCTTTGGGGGAAATAAGAACAAGATCGGAAATCGTGCAGTTTCCCAGAGAAAAGGATAAAACAGACAGCGAGCTTTCGCTTGATTATTGCATTAATGAACATTATGATTTCGTGACAATGGTCAATGCAGTGAACGGCAGACTGGAGCATTCGCTTGCAAATATTTTCTTGATAGAATATTTTGTGCAAAAAGGAATTTCAATTTATTTTATTAATAAAGAGAACGAAATATTTGTTCTTTATGGACCGGATGAGATGGAGTTGAGTAGCAAGAAAGGTGCAGAAATTTCTTTGATCCCTCTTACAGAACAGGTTAAAATGGAATTTATAAAGGGATTTAAATATCCCCTGCAGAAAGAAACCTTGTACAGAAGTCACACGCGAGGAATCAGCAATGTAGCAGAGAACGAGAAGCTTTCTGTGAAGATCTCATCGGGAATTTTATTGATAATAAGAGGAAGATAAATGGCAGAAATAAAATTTGAAAAAGCATTAGAGAGACTTCAGGAAATCGTGGAGACTCTCGAAAATGGAAATATTGATATTGAAAAATCTCTTGAGTATTACGAGGAAGGTATCAATCTGATAAAGCAATGTTCCTCAAAATTGAAAAAGATCGAGAATAAGATCGCTTTGCTTAATGAGATAGACGAGGAAGAGGAAGTACAAGATGAATAAGGTGAGTTGTAAAGGAGTAATCCAATGACCAAAATGATGCGACTGAAAAAGGATGTAAAAGAGAAACGGGAATTGGTCAATATTGTTATAGATCGTTTTTTACCAAGGAAAGATGAATATCCTAAGATAATTCATAAAGCGATGCGCTATACTCTGTTTGCAGGTGGCAAGCGAATCAGGCCATATTTGACCATCACCACATACCAGCTCTTTGGGCACATGGACAAGAAGATATTACCCGTTGCAGCAGCGATAGAGCTGATTCATACTTATTCACTTATTCATGACGACCTTCCGGATATTGACGATGACGATTTGCGAAGAGGAAAATCATCAAACCATGTAGAATTCGGACAGGATATTGCTCTCCTTGCAGGGGATGCCCTGATAATGGAAGCGTTTCGGCTGATGGTCCAGATGGACGTAAAACCGAAATTTAAAGCCCAAATAATCTCAGAATTTACCGAGATAACCGGCAGCAAAGGCTTGATAGCAGGGCAAGTTGTGGACATTCTGAGTGAAGGAAAAAAAGTAACCGCCGAAACTCTCGACTACATACATATGAATAAAACCGCCAAACTGATCTGCATGGCAATCCGATTCGGTGCAATTATGGGGGAAGCAAGCGAAGACGATCTTATCCGTATTACAGAATTCGGACAAACTCTCGGACTGCTCTTTCAGATTGTGGACGATATCCTCGATGTAGAAGGAACGACCAAGAAGATGGGAAAGAAATCCGGTAAGGATGTCAAGGTCGGAAAAGCAACCTATCCGAAGGTTTACGGGCTGGCAAAAGCAAAGGAAAAACGCGATGAGCTTATGCTCAAAGCTCAGAATATAATTTCCTTTTACGGACCAAAAGCAGAATTTCTGAAGAAGATCTGTATCTATGTTGCGACTCGTGAATTTTGATGATCAAGATAAAATTCAAAAAACTCACACAATCAGCACATACACCACAAAAAATGACCGAGCATTCCTCGGGTTATGATCTCTATGCCGATGTCAAAGAACTTTGCATTCAACCCAAGGACGTAGCGCTGATATCTACAGGTATTTCGCTGGAAATTCCTCCGGGTTATGAAGCGCAAGTTCGACCCCGCAGCGGATTAGCTATCAAACACAAGATCGGGATTTTGAATTCACCCGGAACCATTGATGCAGATTATCGCGGAGAAATTAAGGTGATACTGTTCAATTTTGGAAATAAGTCCTTTGTTGTTAAACGGGACATGCGGATTGCTCAAGTGGTGTTTGCAAAAGTAGAGCATGCGGAATTAGAGGAAAGCACTTCTTTAGAAGAGACAGAACGAGACGATGGCGGATTTGGTCACACGGGGTAATCAAAATGCCGGAAACCACACTGGACGACCTGCAATATGAAGACCTGCACCTGCGCCAGAATAAAAGAGGTTACCGCAGCACAGAAGATTCACTGATACTTTTATACACGATAATAAAAAAAATGGGATTTGATTACAAAGGAAATGCCTTTGAATTCGGAACCGGGTCAGGCATCATTTCTTTACTCCTTGCCGCCAAACTGAAAAAAATCACGATAACAGCAATAGAAATACAGAAATCCCTTTTTAAACTTGCAAAAGAGAATATTATTCATGCCAGACTGGAAGAGAGAATAGTTCTTGTCAAAGCAGATGGTAGAAAGATCAAAGAGTATTTTAATCCGCAGAAATTTGATTGTGCTTTTTCAAATCCACCTTTTTTTCCAAGAGGAACAGGAAAAGCAAGCCCGTCAAAAGAGAAACTTTATGCGCGCCACGAACTGCTCTGCACTATGGAAGATGTGTTGAACTCCTTTGAATTTCTACTAAAAGTGAGCGGCTTGGGCTTTATCATTTATCCCGTGGAGCGACTCGAAGAATTTCTGGAAAAGATAAGGTCACAAAAACATTTGAAACTCTCATGCATTAAGTTTTTCAGAGACATAAAAAACACTGTCGGAATATGGAAATCTTCACAAAATGAATCCGATTTATCTAAATGGGCGCAAAAGAGCACATTATTTGTTGCGGAGATTAAAAGGCATTCATGAAAGGTTTTTTCACTCTTTTTAGAAAACTCTATTCTGATCTTATCGGACACCTCATTATTATCTGGTTTCTGATCCTGCTCACTGCACTTGTACTCCTTGCCATGTTCTATGCAGAAGATTTTTTTGAAGGAGTACTGCATAGGGAGGTTGTAAGATCATCGGTTATTGTGTATATCAACCCCCAGGCACAAACAGAAGATGTGATGATGAGCATTCTGTCTTATCCGACAATCGAGAATCACAAACTTATTACAAGCATGGAAACCATTAATGAACTGCAGAGAACCTATGGTTTGACAACACTACCCCAATGGGTGAATCCAGGAAAAATCCCGGATTTTGTGCACGCGAATCTTAATCCTCTGGAATTTTCATTAAAAAAGTTCAATGCAATGATCGACACACTCTCGGCAGATGAGCGTATCCAACAAATTGATTTTAACTCGGTAGAAGTCACGAGACTTGGAACGATTAATTCGCTTTTTACAAGGTTCAGGTGGGCGCCGCAAATTCTGGTTTTGATACTTTTCTGTTTTGTGCTTTTCCTCGTCAGGCGGCTCATGCGCAGCAGACAGAAAGAAAAGTGGAAACTCTGGAAAAGTATGAATATCAAACCCATCTTTAAACTACCACACCTCATTCTGGAGTTTATTATCACGATCCTGGTTGTGAGCGGAATGTTCGAGGTGCTCATTCTATTATTTGGAGAAGACCTGCTGCTTCTGTTCAATATTAATATTCTGAAGTTCAATGATGGATGGCGTTCCGTTTGTGCACTACTCGGGCTTTATATGCTGATCTCACTTATAAATCTCTTATTTAAAGACAAAGTAACAACAAAGGTGGTATTCAAGAAAAGTGGAAAAATTTAAACACCAGATCCCAAACGCACTCACAATTTTCAGGATCATCCTGATACCGATATTCATATATTGTGCGCTCAAAGATTTTTTTATTCCCGCCTTTATTGTATTTGTTGTTGCATCCCTGACAGACCTTTTTGATGGTGTAATTGCCCGAAAATTTGGATATGTATCAAACTTCGGTAAAATTGTCGATCCGCTTGCAGATAAGTTGCTGGTTGCCTCGGCACTTATAATATTTTCATACTGGGGAGTAGTTTTCTGGTGGCTTACGGCGATTATATTGTTACGGGAAATATTTATGACGATCTATCGCGAGTTATTGAAGAAGAGAGGAATTTTTCTTGCAGCGAACAGATACGGCAAAATGAAAACCACTGCGCAGATGGTAACTATCATTGTAACTCTTGCATATCGAGTGATACTGCCGAAGATCATAATCATTGACACCATCCTGCTTATTATGTATTTTTTGATTGCAGCATTAGCATGGATGTCAGCAGGCATCTATATATTTCAGGTTCGGAAGGAGCGGCATGGGACGTAAATGTGTTTTGTTAATGGCGGTATGCGCCGTATTGCTCGTCGCGGGATGTGATAATGGACCTTCCGTGCGCAAGAGCAGCACAGATCACAAGAAACCTCTTTCCTGGGGGCAGTCTCACCGCATCTTCACCTATGCAGATAACAAAGCGTGGGATTACGGACAGCTTGAGATAAAGAAATCACTCGAACGGCAATTTTTTACTACAACCAACGAAGTGCTCTTTACTGTCGAAAGACACGAAATTTTAAATATACACACGTATTACAAATTTGCCAACCTGCTCCTCTTATGCGATGTCAGCTCGAATCAACCCGTCTCCAAATACGTGAAGGAGATAATCCCCGAACAAGTTGCCATGATTGGGGACTCGCTTCCGGCAACAATGGTTGCGGCAAAGGACCTTTGGGCGCGGGACCAGCGAGTGATCTTTATGTTGGGAAAAGATGTCGAACAATTGCTTCTCTATACTTTTGAAAATCTGAATCTCATTTTTGATATCTATGAAAGTGCAGAATTTGAGCGGATTGAAGATGTGGTGTATAAACTCGGGCTGAATAATGAAGAGATCGCGTATGAGAAGGAGCATTACCCCTGGTACATGGAACTTCCCTCACAATACACGGTTTTCAAAAGAGATGACACTCACGATTTTGTGTCCTATCTCTGCAGGGTGAAAAATTATCCCGATAGATTTCTGGGCATCTATTGGGAGCTTATGGAAGAGAATAATGTTTCAAAAGAATGGCTCTATCAGAAGCGGATTGAAATCGGAGAGAAATACTACAGCGGCGACACGCTCATAAAAGACGATGTACGGAAAGAGAATGCAGAATTTCTTGGTTATTCTGCATACAAATTATCCGGCAGATGGCAGAACATGAAAAGCTATACCGGCGGCACCTTTGCATGCTGGGGCTTCTATGACGAACAGCAGAAAACGGCATATATGATAGACAATGCCGTGTATTTCCCGGAAGGAGAAAAGCTCCGCGCATTGATAGGTTTGGATATTATTAGCAATACTTTTAAAACTATAGACAAAAAATAAACTCACAGGAGGGTACCATGAGAAAACACATTCTTGTTTCATTTGCAAGCACGATAGCCCTGTGCATATTTATTCTCCCTTTGCAGGCGCAGGAAATTAAGATCAACGAAATCCTCTACGATCCCGCAGGGGGAGATACCGGAAATGAATGGATCGAGCTCTACAACCCGGGCACTCAGCCGGTTCAGCTTGAGGGCTGGCAGATACAGAAAGCCGGGACAACATTCGAGGAATGTTTCACCTTTCCGGAATATACTATTTACCCCGGACAATACCTATTAATTGGAGAAGCCCAAGTGCCGAACGCCGACCTGATCGGGGATCTTGCGTTCCAAAATGGAGGTACTGCAACAGATGGAGTGCGTATTATTTCAGCAGAAGGAGACACGGTCGATACGATCCTGTATGACTCTCCGAACTCGAACAATCTTCCGGGAGATGCTCACCAGCCGGGCATTTATTTTGCCGTTGATGTTTCTTCCGGGCATACACTCATCCGTTTTCCAAATGGACACGATACTGATAATTGCGAAGAAGATTTTTTTGAGTGCGAATACCCAACACCCGGCGCACCAAATGAGATGCCGCAAGATGTTGTCTTGCAGAATGTAGTAATACAACCACCACATCCCGACAGCACCGACATGGTTTCTCTGCATTTTTACGCATACAATGATTCGGATATCTCAATTCAGGCAGACGGCTGTTCATATAAAATATTCGTGTCCGGGATTCTTGTTTGTGAGAGTACTATTGATACTGAGATTCCCAGTCATGAAACATACCTGATTGAAACCTCATTGGGAATTTTTGATAACGGCTTGTATGAATATTATGTAGAACTCATTCTTTCAGCCGACACAACACCCTCAAACAATTCATATGAATCTTCTTTTCTTGTGGGAGAATCACCAATAATCATCAACGAGATCATGTACATGGCAGGCACACCGAACGTTGAATGGGTCGAATTGTTCAATAATTCTGAAAGCTCATTCTCTTCACTAAATTGGCATATCAAGGACGCAACTTCAGGATGGATCGCGGTTGCAACTCAGAAAGAAATAGCACCGCATTCATATATTGTGATCACTGAGGACACGATGGCAGTGAAAGAATATTATGAGTATGATATTATGCTTGTCCAAACAAATGGGTGGGCATCTTTGAATAACACAACCCTGGACGAGGTGTATATTTCCGATAAATATTACACTCAACTGGATTCGATGGGATACGATCCTGCCGAATTTTCCTGTCCGTACAATTATTCTCTGGAGCGCATCAATCCTTATGAAAATGTTCCAAACAATTGGGGCGTTTCTGTGGACAGTCTTGGGGCAACACCGGGCAAGGTGAACAGTATCACACCAAAAGAATACGACATAGCGGTTACGTCGCTCACGAAAGAAGAGGACGGAGAAACCCTCGAACTAAGTGCGATCTGCAAAAATATCGGCTTCAACCCACTGACAAATGCTGAGTATATTTTCTTTGATGACCTGAACTGGAATGCACAATATGATGCCGGAGAAGAAATGGACACGGGCTATTTCAATATTTCAACTGGAGATTCCGCGGCTTTTTCCTATTCCTTCATGCCGGAAATTGGCTATTATCAATATGGGTTTTATATAAAGGATGTTCAGGATTTGGATACTTCAAACAACCTCATGCTCACGACCCATAATACGTCCGGCTCTCATCCGCTATGTATCAATGAAATCCAGGCAGCGCCGTCCGGAGAACAGCCGGAATGGATCGAGCTTCTCAATATCTTTGATTTTTCTCTCAATATTTCTGGCTGGACACTGGCAGACCAGAGCGATACACTTATTTTACAATCTTCAAGAAGCGCAATATCTCAAAATGAATATCTTGTGATACTTCCCGAAGCAGGCGACTCTCTTGCATTGAAATCACACTTTGCATATCTCGACACACTTCCACATTTCATATTTGCATGGGAGCTGCCCTCTCTTAATAATGACGAAGACATCCTTGTGCTTAGAGACGCAAACGGCTGCCTGATAGACAGCATACATTATTATAGCGAGTGGAAAGAGATAGAAGATAATTCTCTCGAACGTATAAATCCGCATCTTCCTACAGAGAATTCTGATAATTGGGACAGCTCTGTGAGCAGTCTTGGCGCGACTCCCGGCACGCAGAACAGTTTATATGTCGAACACATTATTCCTGAAGTAGAGCTGAGCGTCACACCAAATCCACTCTCTTATAGAGAAAAGAAGTCTGTGCTCATAGAATACAATTTGCCGGAACCTATCTCCAAGATAAACATCCGCATTTTTGACATGAAAGGGCGCATGATCCGCTGGCTCACAGACCAGCAATGGGTAGGATCCCAGGGTACAGTTATCTGGGATTGCAAAAATGAAAACGGAAATGTTGTTCCCATTGGAATTTACATCGTGCACCTTGAAGGGGGAGGAAAGCTCAGCAACAAGATATATGAAAAAACTACTACAATGGTCATAGGAGAAAAATGAAGTACCTTTCATATTTTCTCATTTTGATAATTGTAGCCGGCTGTGCAACGATTACTCAGGGAACAAAGGAAGAAGTTGTGTTTACCAGCAAACACGATAGTACAGAAGTGTGGGTTTCAGGAAAGAAAATAGGATACACACCGACATCGGCAGAAATTAGCACCTTTGGAAAAAAAATAGTCACATTGATATACCCAAACGGGCAGAGAAAAACATATGTGCTTAAGAAGACAATCAGTCCTACGATATTATTAAATCTTCTTCTCATTGCACCAGAATTATGTCTTATTGGACTTGGTACCGACATGATCTCTGGTGGAGGTTGGACGTTTGTGGATAAGAAGACAGATAAGAGATTAGAAAGCACAGTTCGGAAAACAGAAGGTATAGAAGGCACATTAGAAATACAGACGGAACCATTGAGGATTAAACCAGAACTATATTTATTATTATCCGGCGGCGGATGTTATGGGAAAGTTGGCGAAAGTGGAGACAGGAAAAATATTGTTACAGGGGATCTTTACTTTGAAACCATTTTATCTTTAAGAGATATTCTGCATTTTGGAATCGGGGGAAATTATGGACTCCTACAATATGAGAAAAACGATAATGTAACCTATTATACATTATATTTTCTTTTTAAGGGAGCTCCAAAAGTAGAAAATATTAATAGGGGTTATGTATTATTACATCTTGGGGGTGGAGATATTTTTGCGAATATCGAAGAACCATTGTCTTGCTCAAGACAGTATTTTTATCTTGCCTTTGGAGTTGGGATGGATTTGGGCAAGAAAATATATGCAGAAATATTAATAAAAGGTATTTCACATAAGTGTCCTAAAATGCCTACCGAATCTATTGGTTTGAAGGTTGGATTCAGGCTTCCAAATATATTGAAATAAACAGTTTATGAAAATTATAGCGTTAAGTTTTTTGGTTATTATACTTTCTGCTTGTGCAACCATCATGATGGGAACAAAAGAGGAGGTAGCTTTCACCAGCGAGACAGATAGTGTTGAAGTATGGATTTCCGGTAATAAGATAGGATATACTCCCACATCAGTAAAACTAGGGAAAAAACATAAAAATGTTATAACATTCGTTTTTCCTGAAGGGCAGACCTACTCATATGAACTAAAAACAAAGATAAGCCCAACAATATTGTATAATCTTATTAATATATACAATCCCCCTCTTGCTGCATTAGGTGCAGGAGTGGATTTATTTGGTGGTGCAGGACGGACTTTTTATGACAGAACAATATCATTTTCTGGCAGTAAAACAAACAATGAATGGAACGTTAACATTGAAAAAATCAGGAAATATTCAGGAAATTATATCCTTTGTTCGGGTGGGTTGAGCTACCTCTTTCCTCAAGAAATAAACGGGATTTATATAGCAGAAACCTATTTTGAATTGATGCATTCTTTCTCGGATATCATTCATTGTGGTTATGGGCTTAATCCCGGTTATTTCAAGGCCAGAGAAGAATCGGTTTTAATGGTATCAATGTACTTACTGTTCAAGGTTGCACCGAGGATAGATAATAGCCCAAGGAGATTTTATTTTATTGGACACTTCGGGACAAATTATTTCTGGACAGATCGCAAAGAGGATAATGAGAGTTTTAATATTAACTTTTATATTGCGCCAGGATTTGGTATATCGTTTGGAGAGAAAATATATATAGAACTATTATTGAAAGGTATTAAGCCTATGTTATCTGATAATTTTGCGCCCGTTCTTGGTTTTCGTGTTGGTTACAGGTTAAATCTATTTTAAGAAAACGGAAAGGGAAAATACCGATGAAATTTGTGAAACATCTAACCATTATCGTTTTAGTGACATTAGTTTTGGCTTGCGCAATGATAACTAAAGGACCGGTTCAGGAAATTGAGTTTACCAGCAGTACAGACAGCGTAACAGTGTATGTGGACGGTAAGGACATCGGACAAACACCGACATCGGAGAGTTTGTGGAAAATAAAGAAACATACAGCCACTTTTTTTCTCCCTGATGGACAGGAGCAAGAACATCAGCTTAAAACACATCCCAATAAAGACATCATTAATAACGGTCTGCTTTTACTCGTAGATCCCTATCTTGGAATTATTGGATTTGGAGTAGATTGGTTCGCCGGTTCGGGGCGTTCTTTTGATGAACGCACTCTTCGATTTGAACATCTTAAAACAGGAATACCAATAACTATTGATATTACTGCAAAGACATTTAAACCAAAAGATTATGGAATTTTGTTTGGAGGAGCAGGAATTTTACCCATTATGTCAAATGAAGATAATGATAAGCTCGAAAAGACCATTCCGTTTCCCGATGTCACCTTTGAAGTAATGAGATCATACCGTGGAAGGTATCATTTGGGTGCTGGAATTAACCTACAATATATTGATAGATTAAAGGCAGAGGAAGACAAGATTCTAAACAATGTTTTTCAACTCACCGGATATGGTGTTTTTAAATTTTCCCCACTGAAAATCTTTGATAATATTCGTCCTTATTTTGTAAACGAAATAGGGACCGGAGCATCATTCGGCAAGGATAATGGAAAACTTACCATGACCTTAGCGCTCATTTATTTTGGAGGTGGATGGGGAATCGAATACAAAGAAAAATTATACGCAGAAATAATCGGGCAATTCCGACTTTTTGATGTTATATGGGGTGAAGGTCTTGGTTTAGGAAATGTTAGGTATATATTTCGAGTTGGATGCCGGTTTGACACAAAGAAGGGGTAGCATGAAAAAGATTATTTTCTACTCAACTCTTTCTCAAGCCTAACAGCCCTTATCTTTCCTGACGGATAGTCACAAAAAGATTCCCTAACCTTCTTATATCCAATCTTTTCGTAAAATTTCTGGTTATATTTCGGAATGATCGTATCAACAATGATTGTTTCAATATCCGGAAGATAATTTTTTGCATATTCCTCAAAATGAAGAAGTAATTCAGAACCAATTCCTTGGTTCACGAAATTCAAATTAACATACAGAAACAGAATTTCAATCGTACTTTTATCATGAATCCTCGAGCCGATAAATCCAACTATTTCATTGTGAGTTTCTGCAACGAAGAGTGGATTGTTTTCTACGAGAAGAATAAGATCCTCGGGAGAATATGCTTCGATGCCAGCCCGTACAGCATCTTCTCCGATTTCTTTTACGAATAATTCCTTAAACGCATCCGTACGAAGAGACCAACATACCTGGGCATCAGAGTGAAGAAAGGGGCGGATTTGAAATTCGATTTTTGTTTCCTTCTGAATTTTGCAGAAGCCTAAACTTTCGCAAAGGTATTATATGTAAGAAAACTTAGCGTTGTTTACAGAAATTGGGAGAAGAGTATGTTGTTGCAGAAAGGAGTACATGCCATGGTAA